>NZ_AOIU01000001.1 GCF_000337455.1 Halosimplex carlsbadense 2-9-1
CGCGCCATCAGAGATGTGTATAAGAGACAGATGCTATAGGGGGTTCCTACATCGCCATAGCCGGCATCTATAATTTGTTAGAAGCTTCGAGTAGCACCTCACTGGTCACAGCGGTTGTAGCAATGGGCGCTGGCACTCTACTACTAGCGAACGCAATTCGAATCTATCGCGACCCCGACTCAGTAGATCAAGCAACCCAGCAGACACCTCAACGCTGGTTCATAGGTGCAGGTGTTATCGGACTATTCCTAGTGTTCAGTCTCATTGTCGTGATAATCACTGGATAGCCCGACAAGTCTGCACGCCTCAGCAGCTAATTGGACCGAACAGTCTCCATAGCAAGTTAAAGCAGCACAGCACTCTCACCGGAACCCACAGCAAGCTCACCGATCGAACTGCATCCACTCAGATTTGACCACAGCAGTCAATTCCTCGACTACTTTGGCGGCGGTCTGTCCCCTTCCGACGTCGCGACCGTCATGTTGTCGTACGCTTCATCAACCAGTCCAAGGTAGTTCCAGAACTGCGGCGCGCGCCCGCAGTTCGAGCACTCCAACAGACTTGGCGCGTCACTAATGTTCCCGTGAAGCTCTCCAAACGGCTGCATCAGCCGTGAGCCCTTCAGAGCCGTCAGATACTCCACTTCGTCTTCCACCGTCTCAAACTCCGGCGCTTTGCACACGTACCCGATCGTCTCGGCCAGCAAGTCGCCTCGACGCCGAACGTCGATCACCGACGCATCCGTCAGATCCTCCCAGATCGACGCTATCGCCGCCTGGGGCACGAACGGCATCTCACACAAAGCGTGCAGGTGGACGTGGTAGCGTTCTGAATCCTGCTGCTTGATGTCGATTCCATACAATCCAGCCGGTACGAGCTCCGAGAACGGGATTCCACGACCCTGGTC
>NZ_AOIU01000002.1 GCF_000337455.1 Halosimplex carlsbadense 2-9-1
AGGGTTCCTCAGCACTGTTCGTCAGCTGAGGGTTAGCCGGTCCTAAGTCTCACCGTAATTCGAATGAGACGAAATGGGAAGCAGGTTAACATTCCTGCGCCGCTGTCAACTAAAAGTCGACGCCTTGGGTTCACCTGAGCCGGGCAATCGCCCGGTCGAACTATCCAACTCCGTGGAAGCCGTAATGGCACGAAGCGGACGAACGGTAGGATAGCGAAAGTCAGGCTAGCCTGGGGCCCGTGAAAAGACGATGACAGTGTCCGTACCGAGAACCGACACAGGTGCTCATGGCGGAGAAAGCCAAGGCCTGTCGGGATCAATCGACGTTAGGGAATTCGGCAATCTAGTCCCGTACCTTCGGAAGAAGGGATGCCTGCCTCGGGAAGAGGCAGGTCGCAGTGACTNACAGAGCAATTGTGTAGGTCGGCGTTCTGATCGGGTGGAAGCACGGCCGAGAGTTCGTGTGGACCGATTTGAAACGAAAATCCTGGTCATAGTAGTAGCGACAGTCGGGTGCGAATCCTGACGGCCAAAAGAGCTAGGGTTCCTCAGCACTGTTCGTCAGCTGAGGGTTAGCCGGTCCTAAGTCTCACCGTAATTCGAATGAGACGAAATGGGAAGCAGGTTAA
>NZ_AOIU01000003.1 GCF_000337455.1 Halosimplex carlsbadense 2-9-1
AGATGTGTATAAGAGACAGGGATTCGTCCATCCCGGCCGCGGTCGCGGCGTCGGCGAACTCGCCGGGCGTGCTCGTGGTGGGGTCGGGCACGTCCAGTGCCGTCGTCATCTCGACCCAGGCCTCGTAGACGGCGTTCTCGGCGTCGCCCTCGTGGTCGTCGATGCGGTCGACCGCGCGGGCCGCCGCGGCGCCCACTGCCTCGCGGTCGGGCGCGTCGGGCTCGGGCGGCGGCGAAGGGTCGACGGACGCGTCGACGCTGGCGCTAGCGTAGTAGATCAGCCCCAGCGCGGCCAGCAGCGCGAACCCGACGACGCCGAACGTCACCAGGGTGGGCAGGTCGCGCTCGTTGTCCGCCGCGCTCTCGTCGACGCTGCCCCTGTCACCGCCACCGCCGAGCGGGTCACCGGTCACGTTCGGGAGGTCACCGCCGGGCGACGGGGCGTCGATCGTCCCGGACAGTAGGAAGTACACTCCCAGGAGCCCGACGAACAACACGACCGCGGCGGCGATCCCGAGCGCCCGGTCGTACCCCATCAGCAGCGCCCCCGGGATCGCCAGTACGATAGCCGCCGCGACCAGAATCGCCACCCAGTCGCCGGGGAGTCCCGGCGCGTCGGGCGCGCTCTCGTTGGTCGGCGTCTGCTGGCCCAGCGGCTCGTCGCTGACCCCGACCGACTCGCCCTCGCCCGCCCCCCGCTGGTTGCTCGACGTGGCCGAGAGCGTCGACGCCGTCAGCGCCAGCGCGACGACACATACCACCACCACCACGGCCGCGGCCGCTCGGTCTGCCATGGCCTGACCAAACAGTCAGGAGGAACTTAAGACTCCCGTCACGTCGGCCGACCGACGACAATCGACCACTCTGGTCCGGGTGCCGTCGGTCACGTCCGATCGGCGGAGCTGTCGTCCGCCGAGCTGTCGTCCGCGGAGTCGTCGTCCACGGAGTCGTCGTCCGCCGAGTGGGCCGGGTTCCCGTGACCGCCGCCGCCGGGCGTCTCGACCGTGACGGTCGTCCCGGCCGCCACCTCTCGGGTGACCTTCGCCGGGACGCGTTCGCCGTCGATCCGATTGATCCCCGGCTGGCCGTCCGCGCCGCCCGCGATCCCCCGGGGGGCGTGTCGGCGGCGTTCGGTCAGCAATGAGACGGTCGCGTCGGCCTCGACTCGTACTGTTCGAACCAGTCCGTCGCCGCCCCGATATCGGCCGTCGCCGCCGCTGCCCTCGCGGAGGGCGTAGCGCTCGACTCGCAGCGGGTAGGCCGCTTCGAGCGCCTCGACGGGCGTGTTCAGCGTGTTCGTCATGCCGACCTGGACGCCCGAGAGCCCGTCGCTCCCCGGGTTCGCGCCGGCGCCGCCGCCGACGGTCTCGTAGTAGGCGAACTCGGCGTCGCCGACGACGAGGTTGTTCATCGTCCCCTGCCCGCCCGCGGGGACCCGGTCGGGCGCCGCCTCGGCCAGCGCCGCGAAGACGACGTCGGTCACCCGCTGGCTCGTCTCCACGTTCCCCCCGACGACCGCCGCCGGCGGCTCGGGATTCAACAGCGACCGCTCGGGCGCGCTGACACTGACGGACTCGTAACACCCCTGATTCGGCGGTATCTCGGGGTCGGTAATACATCTGATCACGAAGTATACGGCACTCTTGGCGACGGTCAGCGGGGCGTTGACGTTGCCGGCGACCTGGTCGGCGGTGCCGGCGAAGTCCACGTCGACGGTCGCACCGTCGACGGTGACCGAGACCTCGATCGGGATGTCCTCGTCGGTGACGCCGTCGCCCTCCAGCGCATCGGCCGCGCGGTAGGTCCCGTCGGGCAACTCGCGGAGTTCGGCCGCGACGCGCTGGCGGGAGTAGTCGATCACGGCCTCGAACGCCGCGAGCAGGCGGTCGCCGTGTGCGTCGAGCAGGTCACCGATGCGTTCCTCGGCGCGGTCGTTGGCGGCGATCTGCGCCCGCAGGTCCGCCCGGCGCTCGTCGGGGTTGCGGACGTTCGCGAGGACAAGCGACTCGATCTCGTCGTCGATCTCCCCGCCCGCGACGAGCCTGACCGGCGGGATGCGCAACCCTTCCTGGTGGATGTCGCGGGCGCCCGCCGGCATGCTCCCCGGCGCCATCCCACCCACGTCGGCGTGGTGCGCCCGCGAGACTGCGTAGCCGAGGATATCCGGGTCGTCGGGGTCGTCCCCGTCGGCAGCGGTCGAGTCGGTGTCGGGCGCGACCGGCGAGACCAGCGTCACGTCAGGCAGGTGTGTCCCCCCTTCGAAGGGGTCGTTCAGCGCGAACACGTCGCCCGGTTCGGGGTCGCGGTCGAGCACCGCGTCGACGGCCTCGGGCATCGCGCCCAGATGGACCGGGATGTGTTCGGCCTGGGCGACCAGCCGCCCGTCGGCGTCGAAGACCGCCGTCGAGCAGTCGCGCCGCTCGGTGATGTTCGGCGAGTAGGCGCCGCGGATGAGCACCTGTCCCATCTCTTCTGCGACGCTTTCGAGTTGGTTTCGCAGGATTTCGAGTTCGACCGGGTCTAAGTCGTGTTCGTGGTCGTCATGGCTCATTTGTCGTCCCCTCCGCTGCTGTCGTTCGAGTCGCTGGCGTGTCCAGTCGTGATGGAGGTACCGCGACCGAGTCGCGCTGAAAGCCCCCGCCGCGAGTGCTCCCGCGGTCGCCGGCGCTGTACGCGCCGGCTTCCAGCGAGGTCTTCGACCTCGCCCGGCTCGCTGCGTGCTTCCCTCGCTCCCTGCGGTCGCTCTCTCATCCCTCGCACGGGTACGTCGCGCGCACGAGAGCGCGCGACAGCGCGCGCCGGTCGGTTGATCGGTAGGATTTCGATGCCGTTCATTCCTCACCGGCCTCCAGCACGAGCGTCCCCTGTGCGTCGGCGCGGGCGGTCCACTGGGGTGGGACGACGACGGTGCTCTCGCCGCCGGCGAAGACCGCGGGACCGTCCACGGACACGCCGACCGGGACGCGGGCGCGGTCGTACACCGGCGCGCGGTAGAAGCCCGACTCGAAGAAGACGTCCCGTTTGCCGAGCAGCGGGTCGCCCTCGGGGTCGTAGGACAGGTCGGGCGGGTCGCCCGGGACCGTGGCGGTCGCTCGACAGGTGACCAGGTCCACGGGTTCGTCCATGCGGTAGCCGCGGGCGCGCTCGTGTTCGTCGTGGAAGCGCTCGCGGACGGTGTCGGGATCGAACGGGGCGGGCGCGTCGACCGCGAGTTCGAAGCTCTGGCCGGCGTAGCGACACTCGACCTCGCGCTCGACGGTCGCGACCTCCGGGTCGCCGGTCTCGGCGAGCGTCTCCTCGGCCAGTTCGTCGAACACCGATTCGACCGCCCCGGCGTCCGCGTCGGCGAGGCCCGCGCGATACGTCCGAGTCGCGTCGTGGCGCTCGTCGGCGGCCAGCAGGCCCAGCGCCGAGAGGACGCCGTTGCCCGGCGGGACGAGGACGGTCTCGACCCCCAGGCGGTCGGCCAGCGTGGCGGCGTGCATCGGGCCGGCGCCGCCGAAGGCCGCGAGGGCGAACTCGCGGGGGTCGTGGCCCCGCTCGACGGTCACGCCGCGGATGGCCCGCGCCATCGTCGCGTTGGCCACCCGGTAGACCCCCTGTGCGGCGTCGATGACGGTGTCCAGTCCCGCCTCGTCGGCCAGGTCTTCCATCACCGCCTCGGCGCGGTCGGCGTCGAGTTCGAGCCCTTCCCCGAGCGTCGTGTCGGCGCCGAGATACCCCAGCACGACCGCCGCGTCGGTCACGGTGGGCACCGTGCCGCCCTTCCCGTAACAGGCCGGGCCGGGGTCGGCGCCCGCGGATTCCGGCCCCACCCGAAGCGCACCCCCCTCGTCGACCCGGGCGATCGAGCCGCCGCCCGCGCCGACGGTGTGGACGTCGACCATCGGGACGCCGACGGGGTGGCCCCCGATCTCGGCGTCGGTCGTCCGCTCGGCGCTTCCCTCGCGAACGAGGCTCACGTCCGAAGAGGTGCCGCCCATGTCGAAGGTGACGAGGCCGGCGTGGTCGGACCGCTCGAAGCGCGCCGCCCCGACGACGCCCGCCGCCGGCCCCGACAGCAGCGTCGTGACCGCGCGTTCGCGAACGGTCGCGGCGTCGGCGATGCCCCCGTTGGACTGCATGACTCGCACCGGCGGCAGGCCCATATCCGCCGCCCGCTCGGTCAGTCGCCCGAGATAGTCGTCCACGACCGGCGTGACGTAGGCGTCGGCGACCGTCGTCGCCGTCCGCTCGTACTCGCGGAACGCCGCCAGCACCTCGTGGCTGACCGACACCGGAACTCCCAGTTCCTCCCGGAGGGTCTCGGCCGCCCGGCGCTCGTTGTCTGGATGGGCGTACGCGTGCAGGAACGAGACGGCAACGCTCTCGCAATTTCCGTCGAGGATGTCTGCGATTCCGCGGACCTCGTCACGGTCGACTGTGGTCTCGATCCCCTCGGTGGTGGCGCGCTCGGTCACTTCGAACCGGCGCTCGGCCGGGACGAGCGGGTCGGGCTTGCGCGCCGAGCGGTCGTACAGGTCCGGGCGGTCCTGACGGCCGATCGCGAGGGCATCGGCGAACCCCTCGGTCGTGACGAGCGCCGTCTCGGCACCCGAGCCTTCGAGGACGGCGTTGACCGCGGCGGTGGTGGCGTGGCGGAACCCGACGACCGCGTTCGGGTCGATGCCGGCGGCCTCGCAGGCCGTCTCGATCCCGGCGAGGACCCCGCGGGACTGGTCGTCGGTCGTCGGGACCTTCGCGGTCGTCAGGTCGCCGTCGACCACCAGCGCCACGTCGGTGAAAGTGCCGCCCACGTCGACGCCCAGGCGAGCATCGGCGGCGTCGCTGGCGTCGGCGTCGCGGGCGGCGGCGTCGGCTGCGTCCATACCCACCCCAGCGGCGGCGCGCCGATAAGCCTGCCCCGTCGGTGCGGGCCGTGGACGCGCGTCCAGCGCCGCCGGTATCGAGCCGGCGGCCCGCGGATGAGCCGTGCGTAGGTTTTTGCGGGTCGACTCCTCAGTAGAGGGCGTGCATCGACGTACCGTCGTCGTCGCGCTGCTGGTCGTCCTCGCCGGCTGCAACGCGTTCGCCGGCGGGAACGACACGGACCGCTCGGAGACGGCGACGCTGACGCCCGTCGAGGTCCCGACCGCCGAGTCGCTTCGGACGGCCACGCCGACGGCGACGGAGTGTCTCGCCCCGCGGGTCGCCGCCGACGACCGGACGCCCGCTCCGACCCCGACGACGCCGGTCACGCTCGCGACGACCGACGGGACCGTCACCGGCGGCGACATCGTCGCCGGCCACGGGGCGGCGCTGGACAACCACAGTTTCTCCCTCCGGATGGACGGGACGCGGGTACGGGCGATGCCGGGCGCCAGCGCGTTCACCTACGAGGGGGTCACGCTGGGCTTCCGGTCGGTCCGCGTGTACGCCGTCGCCGGGACGATATACCGGCTCCGACAGGTCGAGGACGGCGTCGCCGTCGCCCGACAGCCCTACGACTCCGACTCGCCCGGGTCGGCCTGGTACCGCGACGCCCTGACCGGCGAGAACTGGCTCGACGAGCGGATCGGCGACTACAATTACACGCAGGTGGGCACGCGCACCTGGAACGGCACCGAGGTACGCGTCTTCGAGGAGGCCCGCGACATCGAGGTCCTCGTCGGCTCGGGCGAGGCGCTGCGCGTCGAGTCGACGGTGCTGGTCGACCGCCGCGGCATCGTCCGCCACGTCCGGCAGGTCCGGACGCTCAAGCGCGACACCATCGACGGCATCGTCAACACCACCGAAGTCGAGACGTTCACCGTCGGCGAAGTCGGCACCGTCACCGTCAGCCGGCCCGACGCGTTCTGCGTCCCCGGCTCCGAAGCCGTCACCATCTCGACCCCAAGAACGAACGCGACCGCCGCCGGCACCGAATCCGCTCGGTCGACGACCGGCGCCGCCACTACCGGGCCGCCGACCGCGGCCGACACCGCCGCGTCGTCGACGACCGGCTAGTGCCCACGCGCCGCTCACTTCTCGACGGGCTCGGTCGCCCCTTCCTCGGGTGGCGGTGACGAAACGGGCGGGTCGACGACGGTCGTCTCGGGGATCGGCGCTTCGGACTCCGGAGTCCTGGTCAGGAGGCGCTGGAGGAGCGTCTCGTCGTCGGGGTCGGGCTTGTCGACCACCTCGTAGTCGACGCGGACGCCGCCGTCCTCGGCCGCGGTGAGCCGGAAGTAGTTGAGCCGATACGACGCGTAGTACACCGGTGGCAGGAGGCCGACGACCGGGTCGACGCGATGCAGGCGTTTGAGCCACGTGCCGGTGTTGATCACCAGCCGCTCGTCCACGTCGGTCGTCGACGGCCGGTGGGTGTGGCCGTAGACGTAGACGGCGACGGCGGGGTCGGTCCGGAAGATCTCCCTGGCGCGGTCGAGGTACTTCTCGACGGGGTCTTCGCCGTCGCTCTCGCGGACGAGCCCGAACCGCCGGAGCGTCTTGCGCACGTCCCTGAAGAAGACGTACAGCGGAACGGCGATCACGCCCAGCAGACCGACGAGTACCAGATTCACCGCGAGGACGATGTCGACCAGATACCCCACCGGACCGAACAGCGCGAGAGCGTCCTGGACGACTTCCATGGGGAGCGACCAGATCCCGGTCGCGTCGAGGGCGACGATCCCGACGTACCACAGCGCCGTGTTGAACAGCAGCAGGAAGGGGACGACCGCGAATCGCAGCCAGGCGCTCATCTCGCGGTAGAAGTAGTTCGAGAGGAGCCAGTCGGGGATCTGGGTCGTCGGCGTCACCGCCTGGATGTCCCTGAGCCAGTTGTACTTCCCGCGACCCGAGAGCCGCCCCGCACGGCTCGTGATCTGGCGATTCACGAAGTACCCCGGCGGGTTCGCGTACGGGTTCCCGAAGTCGGGGATCCGGTTGTTCGGGTCCTGTTGCATCCCGTGTTCGACGTGGACGACGTGGTCGCCGACCGCGCGCGTGATCGAGACCGACTGGTCGAGCGTGACGTTGTACTCGGCGAGCCGGTCGACGTACTCGTCGTGGGCCGCGAGTTCGTAGTCGTGGTTGCCCGGGATGAGCGTGATCGGGACCCGCTCGCCGGTCGCCCGCAACTGCGCGAACAGCTCCGGGTAGTCGGCCACCAGCGCGTCGAACTTCGCCGGCCCCTCCACCTCGGTGAACTCCCAGAGCCCGAAGGCGTCGCCGTTTATCAGCAGCTCTGCGTCCTCGTCGCCCCGCTCCAGATCACGGAGGAACCCGATCAGCTCCTCGCGGAAGTCGACGTGTCGCAACTGCTCGTCGCCGCCGATGTGGAGGTCGCTAACGAGGTAGTACGTGTCGGTCACTCGCGACCCCTCCGCCACCCGACCGCCGGCTCGATGCCGACCGCGGGCAGGCCGTTCGGCCGCCCCAGCGGGGCGTTCGACCGCCGTCGCGCCGGCGCGCTCGTCCGACGACGGACCGCCGCGAGGCTCGCCGGCGGTGCGCAAAGCCGTCCCATCTCGTTTCCGGGAGAGGGTCGGGCGCGACAAGTCGATTGTTCCCAGTTGGAACCGGGTCTGTGGCCACCCTCGCAGGGCTGATCGGGTAAGCCGACCGTTTCTCGGTAGTCGTATGCAACTCTCCAGAACGTAGTTCAAACGAGCAACAATGCCACCACAGTATCACGAATACGGTTATGGCCAGCGGTGGCATACGTGCTAGCGAGTAACAATGAGCACAGACACGTCCTCGGTCGTCTCGGCCGACACACAGCGGAGCCGGCGCTACCTGATGGGCGCCGGTCTCCTGATCACCCTCCTCGGACTGCTCGCGGTCGCCGCGCCGTTGGTCACCGGCGTCACGGTCTCGGTCCTGCTCGGGGCGTTGCTCGTCGTCGGTGCGCTCGGGCACGCCGTCAACGCCTTCTCCGCCGGCGGGGTGGCCGGGACGGTCTGGCAGGTCGCGCTCGCGATGCTCTACGCCGTCGCCGGGATCTCCTTGCTGGCCAACCCCGTACTCGGCCTGACGACGGTGACGATCCTGCTCATCGTCTACTTCGCCGCGGAGGGCGTCGTCGAAGTCGCGATGGGCGTCGCGACGCGGGCCGACCCCAACTGGCCCTGGTACGTCGTCAGCGGTACGATCTCGCTGGGACTGGCCGTCCTGCTGTGGGCGGGCTTCCCGGGGACGGCCGCGTGGGCGGTCGGACTCCTGACCGGAGTCCATCTGCTGTCGACCGGCCTCCTGCTGGTGTACGTCGGGTACACCGACCGACGGAGCGGCGTCGCGGGCGGCGAGGCGATGGGCGAGCCCGGAAGCGGCTGACCGGCCTCGAACCCACCAGCCCGTTCGGTCGGGCCCGATTTTCGGTCGATTCGCTCCCGGTCACGCGGTCACACCGATGGGAGCGCGCCCGTACACGGAGGCGTCTACGGGATCGTCGGAGCAGCGACCCGTGACGAAAGCGCGACTTATCGGGGCGGTCCGTCGGAGTACTCGGAGTTCGCGGCCGTTTCTCGCCGGTGGCGCGTCCATAACTATGTGACAAGGACCCACACGGCCGGACGCATGAGTTCACTTGTCGTGCTGGCGTTCGACACCAAAGACGGTGCAGAACAGATGCGTGAGAAGATGTACGACTTCCAGCGTCGGGAGCTGATCACGCTCGAAGACGCCGCAGTGGTCGTCCGCAAGCAGAACGGCCGCGCGAAGGTCAAACAGGCCCACAGCCTCGTGGGCGCGGGCGCGCTCGGTGGCGCCTTCTGGGGGATGCTGATCGGGCTCCTCTTTTTCGCCCCGTGGCTCGGATTGCTCGCGGGCGCGGCGGGCTGAGCGGTCTCCGGGAAGCTCGGGGATATCGGCATCGACGACTCGTTTATCGAGGAGGTCAGCGAGACGGTCGAGCCGGGCCACTCGGCGCTGTTCCTCCTCACCCGTGACGCCCAGCTGGACCGCATCGCCGAGGAGACCGGGGACGTGGAGTTCGAGATCATCGAGACCAACCTCTCGCCCGACGACGAGACGCAACTGCGCGAGACCTTCGCCGCCGAGGAGGTCGCGGGGTAAGGCACCCCGCCGCGGCGCGACCGGTCGCGCCACCGACTCTTCGGAGCGGAGCGCACCCGAACGGCCGGTAGCCGTCGCTCGCCGGGGCCGCACTCGGTCCACCGTTCGCGATCGAACTGTGTGGGTACCCTCTCTATTGTGCGAGTGAACGTAACTCGCGTATCGGCTCCGTCTCTGCCATGACACAGCTACGCCCGGTCGTCGGCACCCCCGACGAGTACGACCTGAACGACTCGAACCACGTCCCGTGGGTCCTCGGGACCCACCTCCACCCCGGGGTCGGGCCGCTCGACCGCACGCCGCCCGGGTCGCGCGTCTGCATGATCGAAGCTCACGGGTTCGCCCGCCGCAAGCCATACCACCACCACAAGCTCACGCTCGTCTTCGCCGCGATGCGTCAGTTCCGGGACGAACTTCGCGAGGCGGGCTACGAGGTCGAGTACGTGCAGGCCGAGACGTTCGGCGAGGGGCTCGCGACGTACTTCGACCGGTACCCCGACGACACGCTCGTCGCCATGCGCTCGCCGAGCCACCGCAGCGGCGACCGCTTCGCCGACCTCGTCGACGACGCCGGCGGCGACCTCGAACTCGTCGGGAACGAACTGTTCTGCTCCACGCGGGCGGCCTTCGACGAGTGGGCCGACGGCGAGACCGACGCGTTCCGCCACGAGCGGTTCTACCGGTGGATGCGCCGCGAGAGCGCCGTTCTGCTTCGCGAGGACGGCACGCCCGTCGGCGGCGAGTGGAACTTGGACGAGTCGAACCGGGAGTTCCCGCCCGACGAGTGGGCGTCGCCCCCGGTCTACGAACCCGCGACCGACGACCTGACCGCCGAGGTGAGCGAGTGGGTCGCCGAGGAGTTCGACACCTGGGGGTCGACGGAGGACTTCGCGTGGCCGGTCACCCGCGAGGACGCGCTGGCCGCCCTCGACCACTTCGTCGCCGAGCGGTTGCCCGAGTTCGGTCCCTACCAGGACGCGATGCGCGCCGACGACCCCGCGATGGCCCACGCCCTGCTCTCGCCCGCGGTCAACCTCGGCCTGCTCCACCCCTGGGAGGCGGTCACCGCGATCGAGGACGCCTACGAGTCCCGCGAGGACCTGCCGCTCAACTCCGCCGAAGGGGCCGTCCGCCAGTTCCTCGGCTGGCGGGAGTTCATGCGCCACGTCTACCGCCACGCGATGCCCGACCTGGCCGAGGCGAGCCAGCTCGGTGCCGAGCGACCGCTGCCCGACCTCTTCTGGAGCGGCGAGACCGACATGGCCTGCGTCGGCGGGAGCGTCGGCGACGTGTACGACCGGGGCTACTCGCACCACATCCAGCGGCTGATGGTCCTCGCGAACTTCGCGACGCTGTGGGGAGTCGACCCCGCCGAACTCAACGAGTGGTTCCACGCCACCTACGTCGACGCTTACCACTGGGTGACCACGCCCAACGTCGTCGAGATGGGGTCGTACGGCAGCGGCGTCTTCGCGACCAAACCGTACGTCGCCTCGGCCAACTACGTCGACCGGATGAGCGACTACTGCAGCGACTGCGCCTACGACCCCGACCGGACCACCGGCAAGGGCGCCTGCCCGTTCAACGCGCTGTACTGGGACTTCCTCGCGCGCAACGAGGACGACCTGCGGGGCAACCACCGCATGGGCTTCCTGTACGGGCACGTCGACGACAAGCGCGACGACTGCGAGATGGACGAGGTCTACCAGCGCGTCAGCGAACTCCGGTCGATGGAACGCGAGGGCGAGCTCTGAGACGCCGTCACCCCTCGGTCGAGGCGTCCTCGTCACCGAGTCGGTCCCGGAGGAACGCGGCGAACCCGCCGACGTAGTCGCTCCCCCACAGCGCGACGAGGGCGCCGCCGACGCCGTTGAACACCATGTCGGTGACGATGTCGTCGATGCCGTAGACCACCAACGGGGCCTCGGCGGCGAGCGCGCCCGCGAGCAGCTCCGACGCGAACTCCAACAGCTCCCAGACGACGCCGGCCGCGAGGACGAAGACGACGACGAACGCCGCCCGGACCGACGGGGGCGCCGCGACCGCCTCGGAGTGGTCCTCGACGGCGCGGAAGGACGCGTACCCGACTCCGGCGATCAGCGTCGCCGAGACCGTGTGGGTGATCTCGTCGTACCACTGGAAGCGCTGGTAGAGGCCGAGAAAGCCCAGCGCGTTCAGGAAGACCGCGACCGCGATCCACAGGACCAGTCCCGGATCCATGGCGTAGTCGTACTCCCGGCGCAGCAGCGCCGGCACGAAGGTCACCACCAGCGCCGACGCGCCGTTGACGGCGACCCCCCAGTCGCCGGTCGCGGCCCCGTAGGCCGACAGCGCCACCAGCCCTGCCTGTAGGCCCCGCGTGAGCAGCCGCTCCTGACCGTCCGATAGCCCGAGCGCCTCGCCGACCGTCATGTCGACCCCGGCCGCGCCGGCTCGTTCGACGAGCGCGCGTACTCGAACCGACTCCCGTACCACAGGAACGCGACGCCCGCGGCGACGGCGACGGCCGTCGCGGCGACGAGGTCCCACTGGAGTTCCGCCTTCGACCCGAGGTAGCCGGTCCCGAGCCAGCGGTCGGCGTAGAACTGCACGACCGTCCAGACCGCTTGGGCGGCCATCGTCGTCAGCGCGACGAACGCGGCCGCGAACCGGCGGCTCAGCCCGACGCTCGTGAACGCGACGAGGTCGACGACCGCGGTGGTCGCGAACGCCGCGACCGCGAGATAGCCCGCGATCTCCGCCGGGACGCCGACCCACGGGCCGGCGACCGTGGCGACCGAGACCACCGCCAAGGGCCAGGGGACCGTCGCCGTCGGATCGCGATCGGCCACCGCCGGGGCCGCGACCGGGGCCGCCAGTGCCAGCGCGAGGAGCGACCAGGGGAGGTCACCGGCGAGCGCGCTGGCGACCGCGACGGCGCCCAGGGCGCCGACCGACACCCACGCGACCGCGGCGTTCGCTCGCCCGCCCCGACTAAGCGACCCCAACCGTTCCATGGACACCGTTGCGGACCGAGCGGCAAAAGCCGGCGGCCGGCGACTGCGCCCGAGCCGTACCCGCTGGTCCGGGACGCCCGAGCCGGGGTCGCGCGCCGAGTAGAGCCGCGGGCTCCGGTCGCCTCAGACCTGGATCTCCAGGTTCGGGACGGCGGGCAGCTCGTCGAGGAGCGTCGAGCAGTCCTGGACGAACGGGCCGGGGTCGTCGAGCGAGAGGTAGTCGAACCGCGGATGTCGGTAGGTTGAGACGGCGATGTCCCGGAGCGTCTCGGCGTAGCCCGGCCGCTCGACGTGCGGGGAGTCGAACCGAAAGAGACTCAGCGCGTGGAGGAGCTCACCTTTCAGCCAGTGACAGCCGACCCCCAGGTCGTATGCGGGGTCGATCTCGTCGGCCCGACCGGTGGCCTGCTGCCAGTAGTAGCGGGGGAAGTCCGCACCCATCGCGACGGTCGAGGCGAGGGACTGCCACATGCGCGGGTTGATCTCCGCGAGGACGAACTCCCCGGTGGTCTCGTGTCTGAGGTACTCCAGACAGGCCAGCCCGTTCCACTCGAGATGGCCGAGCAGGTCCGTCGCGACCGCCCCGAGTTCGGGGATCGAGACCGACTCGCGGTAGGCGCCCCCCGACCCGGTGTAGCGTGTGCCCCGAACCTGGCGGTGCTGGAACACGGCCAGCGGGTCGCCCGAGTCGTACAGCGCGGCGACCATGTACTCCTCGCCGCCCGGGACGAACTCCTGGACGATCGGTTCGACGCGGTGGCGCTCGCGCAGCGATTCGAGATCCGGCCGGACGCCGGTCTCGAAGTGATCGATCTGGTCGGAGGTCGCGCTCTCGCCGGGCGCCAGCGAGTCGTCGTACGTGGACGTGAGCAGGTTGTACCGGGACTTGGCGAGCAGGTCGCGCGACCAGTCCTCGACGTCGACCGGCCGCCGCGTGTCGGGGACGGGGACCCCGGCCGCCTCTGCGGCCTCGGCCAGCAACAGCCTGTCGTGGACCCGTTCGAGCGCCGCCATGTCGGGCACCGGCAGCGAGACGTGCCGCTCGAACGACGGCCGATATCGCGAGAGGACGTACGCGTCGACCTCCCGGACCGGGACGATGGTCCGGACGTCGTCGCGAGCCGCCACGTCGAGCAGGTCGTCCCGGTAGGCGAGCAGGTCCGCGTGCGGGTCGGCCGTCGCGACGACCTCGTCACAGTACTTCGAGGCGAAGGCCTGGGAGGTTGACTTCTCCGAGAGGACGACCGTGTGGATGCCGAGCGGGCCGAGCGATCGGATCGCGGCGACGGTGCTCGGGACGTTCGTGACCGGCACCGCGACCGACGGCCCGTCGGACGTGCTGCCTTCGACCATGCGAGAGAGCAAGTCTCGACGGCTCGTAGTAATCGACCCTGAAACGCCCGGTATCGGAACGCTTCGCTCCCGTAAGCTCGCAGTACCCTCCGGAACCCCGAGCGCGACGCCGACCGGCGCGGTCCCGAACCGATCGATCCGGCGGTAATCCGAGCGTATCGCTCGGCTGCACGCGTCTCGACTCCGGGGTCAGCGCCTCACCGGTTCAGCGCGACGACGAGCAGCGTCGCGGCGATCAGGAGGACGAACAGCGTGGTGACGGGCTGGCGGGTGGGTCCGATCTCAAAGAGGACGAGGCCGAAGACGGCCGTCAAGAGGCCGACGACGGCGCCGACCATCGCGTGGAGGTTCTCGGCGCGGACGGTGTCGGCTTCCGCCCCCAGTTGTCGACCCAGCGAGACGGCGTTGGTCCCGGTGTCCCAGGCGACGACCGACGTGACCGTCCCGAACAAAACCGCGGCCGCGGGCGCCTCCGACAGCGCCGCGGCGGCGACCCCGAGGAAGGCCACTAGCCCGCCCGCGTCGACGGCGCGGTGGTTCGCCCTGTGGACGCCCGCGAGCAACGCGACCGTCCCGAGCGCCGCAACGGCCGCGCCGGTCCCCCCGCCCGTCAGCGCCATCGCCGCCGCCGTCGCGCCCGCGACTCCCGAGACGACCAGGGAGTGACGGCCCGGTCGGCGCGTGATCTCCGTCCCGCTCACGGCGACCGCCTCCCGGGTCGCGCCGCCGTCGCGCCGCTCATCCGGACCACCGCCTGCCCGCGCGTTCGAGCGCCTCGGCCAGCCGCTCGTCGCCGTCCCAGTCGACGACGCGCACGTCGCTGCCCCGCAGGTCGTTCAACCGGTTCGACCGGTCGACGGCCGCCAGCCGCCGCCCCGGCGTGTCACCCATCGTCGGGTCCGGGCTGAGGACGGTGACGGCGTGGCCCCGCACGTGCAGCGAGCGGGCGATCACCGTACTGGTGTCGTCGGGCATCGGCGAGACGAACACCACCTGCGCGTCGTCGTCGAGCCGCTGGGCCAGCCGGCGCAGCTGGAGGCGGACGTACACCCGCCCGTCCGGCGGCAGCGGCGACAGCGCCGAGTGGGTCGACAGCAGCTCCCGGGCGCGGGCGCGGTGGGTGGGTCCCGCGCCGGGCGACAGCCAGACGGTCTCGGCCGCGAAGGCCGCGATCCCGACGCGGTCGCCCGTGTCGAGCAGCGAGTTGAACACGCGCCGGGCGGCGTCGATGCCGCGGTCGACGGCGTGGGGACCGTCGTCGCCGGCCTGGAGGTACGCCCCGGGGCGCAGGTCGAGGACGACCACGACCGTCGCCATGCGCTCCTCGCGGAACTCCATCGTCGTCAGCGTCCGGTCGCGGGCGAACGTGTTCCAGTCGATCCGCGAGAGGGAGTCGCCGTGCTGGTACTCCCGCAGCGACGCGAACTCCGTCCCCTCGCCAGACGAGTCCGTCGAGACGCGGCCGGTGTAGGGCGACGTGAGCCCGCGCAGCGGGACCGTCTCGGTCGCGTCGACCGGCGCCAGACAGGTGATCGCCGCCGGCTCGGTCCCGACATCGAGTTCGCGCTCGCGACTCCCGCTGGCGTTGCGAGCGATCACGGTCAGCCCCTCGAACCGGTAGGCGCCCCGCCGCGCGAGGACGGTGTAGGAGAAGGTCATCCGCGCGCCCGGACGGAGCGCGGTCGCCGCCCGCGCCGGCCCGTCGGTGACCGCCAGCGCCTCGGGCACCTGCTCGACGACCCGCAGGTCCGCCAGCGCCGCCTCGCCGACGTTCTCGACGACGACCGTCACCTCGACCGTGTCGCCCGGCTCCGGCTCTTCCTCGGAGAGGCGCCGCTCGACGGTCAGTTCGGGCTCGGGCGCCTCCGTCGTGTTCGCGTACGCGAGGTAGCCGACGCCGACCACCGCCGCGAGCATGAGCGGCCGCGAGCGCACTATCGCCCCCAGCCCCGCCGAACCGAAGACGAGCGTCGCGAACCCCACCCAGTGGTTGGTCGACCGGAGCCGCGACGACCGAACCGTCGCCGTCGCGGGCCCTGCCGTTTCGGTCCCGTCCGCCGGCGCGTCCGCTGCGTCCGCGTCGCTGGCCACCGCCGCCCCGGCCGCCTCGCCGTCCCGCCCGCTCGCTCCCGCCGACGGCGATCCGGTCCCGTCACCGGGCCCGACCGACGGCTCGTCGACCGCTTCGGCCTCGTCGACCACCGCTCGCCCGCCGTCCGGTCGCTCGGGATCCCGGCCCCGCCGACCCGAGCGGTCGGCCTCCGACTCCCCGGGGTCGTCGTCACTCATCGTCGGCCTCCGACCGGTCGTCGGCCGCTCGCCGGCCTTCGGCTCCCCCTGGCTCGTCGGTCTCCAGCAGGCGCTCGACGGCGTCGATCGCCCGGACCGCCCGGCGCTTGAACGGCGACTCGCGGTTGAACAGCTCCCGGAGGCGGTCGGTCGTCGGCGCCTGGGGCACCCGGCCGGTGAGGAAGGCCGCCGCGAACGGGTCGTCGGTCCAGGTCCCCTCGTCGAGCGCCCGCTCGGCGGCCTCCGCCGAGCCGCGCTCGCGGCGCCGGATCGTCTCGGTGGCCACCCGGCTGATCTCGTCGCGGATGCGGTGGCGCTCGCCCTCGTTGAACCGCGTCAGCTGCAGCCGACCGAGCCGCCGGTCCAGGTCGTCGCCCGGCGTCGGCAGGTCGACCGCCAGCTCGGCGTCCGGCGTCTCCGCGTACTCGAGTTCGGTGTGGCGCCGGCGCTGGACCTGCGCCAGCGCCCCCAGGAGGAGGACCAGCCCGACGATCAGGACGAACGACTCGCCGGTCGGCAGCGGCGTCGTGATCCCCGGGACGGCGAGCGCGGCGAGTCCGACGACGCCCAGGAGCACCCCCAGCGTCGCCGTGACGCTCCGGCTCATCGGTCGCCCGCCTCCCCGTCGTCGACCCCCGCCTCGCCTCGCGACCCTTCGGCGTCCGCGTCGGCGTAGGTCGCCTCGATCCGTCGCAGCGTCTCGACGGCCGCCCGCTCGCGCTCGGCCGTCGGCTCCTCGCCGCCGTAGCGCACTTCCTCGAAGACGTCGGTGAGCCGAGCCACGTCCGCCGGGTCCATCCCCGCGGCCGTCGCCGCGGCCGCGAACTCCGCAGGCGTGCTCGACTCGGGTCGGTCGACCGCGAGATGGTCGGTCATCGCCGCCCACGCCCGGTAGACCTCGTTCTCGAACGCGTCGGTCTCTTCGATGCGGTCGGCCGCTCGCCCCGCCGCCGCGCCGACCGCTCGCATATCCGCGGGCGGCTCGGGTTCGGGGTCGTCCTCGTCGCCGCCGGCCTCGTGTTCTTCGCGCTGGTCGTGGTTGCCGGTCAGCACGAGCGCCGCGACGGCGACCAGCGTGGCGACGACGAGTACGAGCAGTGCGGTCGTCGAAAACGAGGGCGGCGCGACGGTGGCCTCACCGCCGAACAGTCCGCCGCCCTCCTGTGCGGGCCGACCGCTGTCGCCGAGTGAGAGCAGTCCCCGGTCCGTCCTGCAGGTCGTAAAGAGGAGATAGAGGAAGAAGCCGGGGTAGCCGACGACGAAGACGGCGGCCAGCCCCGTCGCCGCGTCGTCGAGCCAGCGGCCGGCCGAGAACACGCCGACGATCCCGAACAACAGCAACAGCTGGACGAGCGGCTGTTTGAGCCACGGCTGACAGAACTGGAACGGCGAGCCCCGTTCGAAGTCGAGGTCGAACAGCGAGTCCCGCTGGTTCCTGCTGTCGCCGGTCGACTCCTCGGCCGGCGTGCGGTCGCCGCCCAACTCGTCGACCGGACCGGTGTAGCCCGCGCCGGCCGACGCGCTCGGGTCCGTCGTCGAGTCGAGCGTCGCCGCCGCGAACGCGATCACCGCGACGCACAGCACTGCGAGCGCGACCGTCCGCGGACTCAGACGTGACGGATCCACACCCTCTCTAGCGGGTAGCCGCCCTTAGGGGTACCGCAGGAAACCCCGACGGGAAGCCGACACCGTCCTCAACGATTCGTCGACGGCTTGGGCGGCATGTGTCGCTTGTGTCGCGTCGTCGCGCACCACTCCTTGAGGCGGGGCACGACCGAGCGGTCGATCCCGAGGCGGTCGGCCACGTCCCGCGGGTCTCGCCCCTCGTCGACGTGGAGTCGGAGCGCCCGGTCGACCGTCTCGGCGTCGACGTCGAGCCGGTCCGCGTCGGTCGAGCCGTGGGGCGGCGCGCGCTCGGCCTCTTCGAGCATGTCGACGGGTAGGTCCATCGCCCCGGCGAGCGCGCGCACCTCCGTCCCGTAGAGGTCGCCGAACAGGAAACAGTCGACGCCCGTCTCGCCGTACTTCGTCGCCGACCCGAGCAGCCGGGCCGTCCGGTCGACCGGCCCCACGACCAGCGCCTCCCGGCGGTTGGCGAAGTAGTAGGTCGTCGCCGTTCGGAAGCGCTCGAGGGCGTTGTCCGTCGCCACCAAGTCGTCGGCCGGACCACCGGCGTCGCCGACCGTCTCCTGGAAGGCCGCGATGACCGGCTGTAGCTGCAGTCGCCGATGGTCGACTCCCAGCATCTCCGCGACCGTCCCCGCGGTCCGCGAAGTCGCCTCGTCGGTCAGTCCCGCCGGCATCGTGAGCGCGAGCACGTCCTCCGCCCCCACCGCGTCGACGGCCAGCGCCGCCGCCGTCGCGGTGGCGACCCCGCCGTCCAGCGGGACGACCAGCCCCTCGGCGTCGGCGTCGCTCACCAGATCGACCAGAAACTCCGGCAACAGCTCCTGGAGCCGTCTGAGCGCGACAGTCGTCGTCGCCAGCCCGGTCTCGTCGCGGGGCAAGTCCAGCACACGGGGGTGCCTGGCCGCATCACTCACGGCGTACCACCGCCCCGGGCCGTCGGTTCGCGTCGTCGGCGTGGCGTCGTTCGGTCACATCAGATCCGCACGACCGACCGCCCTTAGCGGTTATCTACATACCTATTATGGAACCCCCGCAGCCATGATACACCTAATACAGATATCGCGGCGGCGGCGGCGGGCGTGAGCGGCCGGTTCCGATAGGCGGCAGTCGGGTCGGGCGGTGGCGTGTGCCGGCCGCGCAGTTTTACCGGCCGGGCATCTAGACGGTTCGTCCGAGTCACACGATGAGCGAGCCATCGACGACGCACCCCGCCGGCGAGCTTCGCGACCTTCTCGGGGAGAGCGAATCGGTCACTATCCTCTGTCACAACAACCCCGACCCCGACTGCCTGGCGAGCGCGCTCGCGCTCGGACGGATCGCCGCGGCCGCCGGCGTCGACGAGTGGCAGATCGCCTACAGCGGGGAGATATCCCACCAGCAGAACCGCGCGTTCGTCACCCTGCTCGACATCGACCTCGAGCGGTTCGACCCCGCCACCGCCCGCGACCGACCCGATGGGGAGCTCCTCGCGTTCGTCGACCACTCGATCCCCGGCCGCAACAACCGGGTCCCCGAGGAGACTCCCGTCGACATCGTCGTCGACCACCACCCGGCCGAGGCGGTCGACGCCCGGTTCGTCGACCACCGCGAGGCGGTCGGCGCGACGGCAACCATCTTCACCGAGTACGTTCGCGACCTCGACGCCGACCTCGACGCCGACCTCGCGACCGCGCTCCTGTTCGCGATCCGCCGGGAGACTCTGGAGTTTCTCCGCGGGACGACCCGCGCCGAGTACGAGGCCGCCGGCTACCTCCACGAACGGACCGACACCGACCTGCTCCGCCAACTGGCCACCCCGTCCGTGACCGGCGCCACGCTCGACGCCATCGCCACCGCCATCGATAACCGCCGCACCCGCGGCTCCGTACTCATCTCGCACGTCGGCCGGACCACCGAGCGCGACGCCCTCCCGCAGGCCGCCGACTACCTCCAGACCCTGGAAGGCGTCGAGACCGCCATCGTCTTCGGCATCGTCGGCCGGTCGATCCACCTCAGCGGGCGGACCACCGACCCCCGCATCCACCTCGGCGACGCGCTCGACGACGCCTTCGCCGACGTGGGCACCGCCGGCGGCCACCAGGACATGGCCGGCGGCGAGGTCCCGCTGGGCGTGTTCGCCGACTACACCGCCGACGACGAGCATCTGCTCGCCATGGTCGAAGCGGTCGTCAGCGACCGCCTCGTCTCCGAGCTACGGCTCTCGGAGGACTCCTCGGGGTGATCGGGTACCGTCGAACGCGAGTACCTCGGGCTCGACTTGGGCCCGGCATCGTCCGTATCGGTGTGCAACGGGTTCGACTAGAACCGAACGGTGTCGACGGTTCGACCGTCCCTGGGCTCGTCCATATCGAGGGTAGCGGTTCACGGCCAGACGGCTGTCAGTACGTCGCCGTGTACTCCCCGTAAGTGATGTACCGATACTCGCCTTCTCCACTACCCACGAGCCGTAGTCCGACGACGCCGCCGCCGGCGTCGGTCGGCCGCTCGACGCTGTCGTACCGCAGGTTGATGTAGTACGGTCGCATTGGCGTGGTGACGGTAAACGACCGACCCCCATTCCAGTCGATCTCGACGGTTCCCAAGGCGGTTTCGTTGCGGACAGTTTCGTTTTGAGTGAGAAACAGGACTTTGACGCCGTTGAGAACCACCGGATTCGCGTTCCCCTCCAACGTGAACTGAACGGTCGTCGAGTGCCCGTCGTCGGTCTGGACACTGTCTGTGACTTCCGGGGCGACTGTCCACCGCTTCGAATCGTTCCCGATCTCGTGGCAACCGGCGGTCAAGACGAAGAGAACGACGAAATACAGCAAGTATCGGCTCATTTTCGGCGCGTTAGCCTCCCCTCACCGTCGCGATATTATTGAATTCGATCGTCGTTAGCTCTTCAAGCCTGAACGCGATGTAGTTCCCGTCCATTGGTCTGGACTCAAGATCGTCAACCCACCTACGCGTCATCACACTCCAGCCTGGGTCGTTGTACCCTGAGATTCCGAAGTATTCAAAACTCTGGTCAATTCCGTTTCTCTGGGCACTCCTGTATATCCCGCTGAACGGATTGAGCCCCTTCCTATCGTCTGCTCTGCCCGCCCCGAGGCTATGACCAATTTCGTGTGTGATGCTCTTCTGGAGATGTTCGAGCGTTGGCGAAGCGCCGTCAATATGGTCATCTGTGAGGATTAGTACCATAAATCCGAACCCACTCACGCCACCGGGGAAGGTCGAGCCGTCGGTCGAGGCGATCCCTTCCCTACCATCGAAATCTTTCATGTATGCTTCTGGGTCCTCACCAACACAGGAGTGACGAACATGTAAGCCCCCGGCCGGTTGTCGTGGTGTTCAACTTGAGTCTCGTCGGTCACATACCGCACACGTCTTTTGATTCCGATCACGAAATATACTCACCCGTCTGTCCTCAACTGCACAATCTTCGTGTCCGATGGCTAACCTCTTCGCCCTCACTACGAGCGCTAAAACAGTCGGGACGAAGGTCCTGACGCCGACAGCCGCCTCCCACCAATTTCAACGACCACTCGACTGTACCCTGACCGTCTCGCGGTGGAACTCCGGGAAATCCTGTTTCGAAGTGATCAACCGTGACTGGTAATTTGGCTGGCCGTCGAACGTACCATCCTTGTGGTAGTAAAGAGGATTTATTCCCGGGCGAGACCAAAATTCGGGCGAATCGATGATCACGTATTCTGGTGCGCTGTCGACTCGCAGTGAGATGTTCACGCCGCTATTCGCCTCCCCGACACTCCGTCGCTCTACGAGCGTTTCGTCGTCTGAATAGATGTAGACCGAGATATTACCGATCGACGCTCCGGAGGACGGGTTGGAAATGATCGCGCCGCGAGCCTGAAATTCGGATTCTGTCATCTCGAACTGGCCGTCGAACTCGATGTCTGTGTCGGGTCCCGGTGGGGTCGTGGTAGCTGTTTCCGGCCCTGGTGAGATCGCAACAGAAAACACGACGAGATAGACACCGGTTGCGACGACTGCCGTCAGGCAACCGATCAGCAAGTACCGAAGCGGAATGTCTAGATCTATTGTCATGGTCGTCTGATGCTCAGAAGTTCCTCTAGAGTATACACGTAGTAGCCAACGCCGTCAGATTCAAAAACTGTTCCACTTCTCCAACCCTTGCTCATCACTCCCCATTGAGCACCGGGACGGTTTTCCAATTTCTCACGCGTTACATCGGCGTCTTTTCCAGAATACACTTCTGAGAATGGTAGAGGACCTGGCTGGTCGTCGACCACTCCGAGATTAAATGAATGCCCCAGCTCATGTAGCTCTGTTTTTGCCGCATAGAGTTCGGTTTCTGTATTATATGGTGAGACGCTGAGACGAGCCTTCGCATTTCTATAATCAGCCTGCGCAAACTTTTGTGCGTATATCATGTGCCCGTTGAGTGGGAGCGGGGCGGGGACAACCGAAGCGTCTAAATTGTATCCTGTTGCGTCACCCGCAATATTATTTTTATTTACGACAGACAAATGAAGATCAGTATTCATATCGGGTGCGATTCCGGTAAGAGCAGCCTTCTCACTGACATTATCGTCACGGATGATATCTAGATTTATGCTATATAGGGCGAGATTTTCTTCAATTCCGTTTTCCCAGACTGTGTTATTTAATCGCTTCTCGGGCAGACCCTCCAAATAATCGGCTTCAACAGTTACATTGAGATCAGGCGAGCTACCACCAACCGGACTTGTATCCCACAGAAGTTCGCCGACATGTACGTTGGAGTGTTCAACAACGCCATCATCATCAACATCAGCACCGGCAGCAGATGATACCTCGGTCGTGTTGTGAATCTTGATTTGCTCCTGTAGGATCTCATCACCGGTGGTACCGTTCCCGGACTGGAGGTGTTCGCGATAGAGGACGAGATTCTCGGCGTGATCGATCCCACGACCGTGGTCGTAACTGACATTGTAGACGCCGATCCAGCCGTCCCAGTAGCCGTCACCATCGGAGTCAGGATTCAGCGGGCTGAGCCCGGTGTGCGGCACCGTATCGTCGATCCGGATTTCAGTTCCAGCGTCAGGAACGCCGGGGGCGGCGTAGGTTCTGACGACGCTAGTTCCCTCGATCTCTTGGCCATCGGTCAGTCCGTCGTCGTCGGTGTCGGGGTCCCAGGGGTCGGTCCCGATAGCCACTTCACGCCGATTCGAGAGGAAGGTATCTGTCCGGTTCGTGCCGTCGAGAGCCCGGAAGTCGAATCGATCGAGCGTCGAAGCCCCGTCGGCGGTGTCGTCGAACACGAAGTCGAAGTCGTCGGTCGCGTCCGAGAGTTCGATATCGTCGAACGAGTCTACGCTGGGCGGGAACGCGCCGATCCGGGACCCACCCGTTCTGTACCGTACCCAGAGGTCGCGGAGCAGTCGCTCGTGTTCACTGGTGATCCCGTAGGTCGTCGTCGCGTTCGGGTTCGTGTGCGTCCGGTTCTTCTCCGCAGCGTCGTCGAGTCCGTCCCCGTCCGTGTCCTTCAACAGCGGCGACGACTCGGCCTCGATCGACTCGTTGCTGCCGCCCGGCGCCCAGCGGTACGCCTCGCCGTTTCGTATCTCGACCGGAATCTCCCAGTCGCGGATCTCCGTCTCGTCGTTGAGTCCGTCGGAGTCCGTGTCCCGGTAATTGGGGTGGCTCTGCGGGATCAGGAACAGTCCGTCGAACTCGACGCTGCGGGTCACCGAGTCGAACTCGACCGTCGCCGTCCTGTCGATCTCGACGGGGTCGCGCACTTCCAGACCGTCTTCGGCCCCGTCGCCGTCGGTGTCCGGGTCGTCGACCTCGGTGTCTATCTCCGGGTTCTCGGACGACACGAAGAAGCCGTAGGTCTGTCGCTCCCGGAAGTCGTACATCCCGTCGTCGTCCCGGTCGCGTCTGACAGTCAGCGACAGGTCGAGCGTCGTGTTCTCCGCGTAGGCCGTGACCATGACGTTCTCGCTGTCGTAGCCGTCGGTGGGCAGTACCTCGATCGAGAGCGTCCCCGACTTCCCGTCGAACCGGCGGAGTTTACGGTCGCTCGCACCGCCCTGTCTGGACCGCGTCGGGTCGATGTCCTCGACGACGAGGTACGCCGTCGAGTTCGGGCCCGTGTTGCTACGGTCGTATTCCGCAGTGACGTTGATGCATCCTGTCGCGTTCTTGCGGGTAAGATTGAACAGTAACTCACCCCTGCTCGGACTTTCGGTCTCCGGAAGGCTCACCGGGACCTGGACCGGGTGTGAAGCCAATGACTGTGGACCGTTCCAGCCAATATCGTCCGGTGAACAGGCCACCACTGCACCCACCCGACCCGTCGATCCCATACTGGCTGCATCTCCCTACCCATATTACAAAATAGTTTCTAAAACACATGTATACAGAACACGTTCAGAAATGAATCGAAACCGGGAACATTGGGATCTCGACGACGACGAACCAAGACGGGCGTCGTCCGCCTCGGACAAAACTCACATCGTCGTGTACCGGTCCTCGGCCCAGGGGTTCGCGGTGTTCGAATACCCTCGCTTCTCCCAGTAGCCCCGCTGGGGTTCGGTGAGGAAGGTGACGCCGTCGACCCACTTGGCGCCCTTGTAGGCGTACTTGTGGGGGGTGACCACCCGCAGGGGGCCGCCGTGGTCCGACGGCAGCGGGTCGCCGTCGAGTTCGCGGACGAACAGCACCTCCCGGCGCATGCACTCCTCTAAGGGCAGGTTCGTCGTGTAGCCGTCCATCGCACCGAACATGACGTGGACGGCGTCGTCGGCGACGCCGGCGCGCTCGGCGATCTCCGGGAACGACACGCCCACGAACTCGTTGTCGAAGCGACTCCAGCCCGTCACGCAGTGGAAATCCTGGCGCTGGGTGTCGGTGGGGAGGTCGCGAAACTCCGCCCAGGAGTAGGTCAGCTCCTCGTCGACGGCGCCGCGGACGGTGAACGTCCACTCGTCGGGGTCGAAGTCGGGCGTGTCGTTCAGCGAGAGGACGGGGAACCGCTCGGTCTCGCGCTGGCCCGGCGGGAGCCGGTCGCCGTCGAACTCCTCGTGGATGTCGGTCACGTCGCGGATGCCCATAGATCCCCTTGGGCCGGACGAATGGTAAGCGACCGGACTGACAGCGCCGGGTCGGCCACCTGCGCCGGCCGGCCGACGGTTTATCGGCCAGCCACCGCTACGTTCGGCCGACCAGCGATGCCCGTCATCAGACTCGAAGCCGACTCGCCCGAGCGCACGCAGATCGGCGAGGGACTGGTGAAGTTCGCCGTCCAGGCCGGCCGCCTGGAGACCGGCCGCGAGGAGGGGCGGTACTTCCTCCGTCACGACGACGGCTGCGCCGTCGACGGCCGGCGGATCGCCCCCGGCGACCCGTTCGCCTTCGACACCGACGCCGGCGAGATACGCTGTCTCGACCACGTCGAGGAACGGACCGGACGCGAGCCCGCCGACGGCGAGTGACGACCCCGGGACCGGTCGAGCGGGCGCCGACCGCTCGGACGCACGCGCTCAGTCGACGACCGCCCGGACCGCCTCGACCACGTCGAGCGCCGGCCGAATCTCCTCGACCGACTCGACGAACACGAGGGTGCGCGGAGGTCTGACCGCTTTCGGGCGTACACGCAGGTCGGCGTCCGCGCCCGCCCGCGCCGCGACGGCCGGCGCCGCGGTGAACTCGACGCGCACGCGCGTCGGGGCGACGAACACGTCGGCGAACCGACCCGCATCGGCGCCGATGGCGTAGGCGAACGCCCCGTCGGGCGCCGGGTCGAGCCGCGTCGCTCGGTCGACGACTCGCAGGTCGCCCGCGTCAGCGGCGTCGTCGAGCGCTGCCGCGAGCCGCTCCGCGAGCGCGCGTCCCGTCGCTTCGACCATACCGAGCGCAGGGCCGCCGCCGGCAAAACTCGCTCGACGCGGGTCGCCGCGGTCGGTGACAGCGATCTATCGGCGACCGCGTGGAAAAGTCGCTGCAGAGCACCGCCGGGACCGCGACCGAGCGCCGGAGTTTCGAGAGAGCTGACGGGATCATACGGACTGTTGCAGGACAGTTCGGGATCGACCGCGGGCGGTCGTGCGGCCGAGCCGGGAAACGCGCGCAATACTCCGTTCAGTCCCCGGCTTCCGCGGGGATCGACCCGGCGTCGGTCGCCGAGGCGGTCGCGTTCGCCTCGAGCCACGCCTCTGCGTCAAGTGCCGCCATGCTACCCATGCCGGCGGCCGTGACAGCCTGCTGGTACTCGCGATCCATCACGTCGCCCGCGGCGAAGACGCCGTCGGCCGCCGTCGCGGTCGTCGCCCACGCGTCGCCGGCGGCGGCGGTCTGCACGTAGCCGCCCTCGTCGAGTTGGACCGGCGTGTCCCGCAGGAACGCGGTGTTGGGCTCGTGACCGATAGCGTAGAAGACGCCGCCGGTATCGACCGTCTCGACGGTGGCGTCCTCGCCCGCTTCACGCCGCTCCGTGGGGTGTCCGTCCGGGTGGGAGACGAGGGTCGCGCCGGTCACGCCCGCCTCCTGTGAACCGTGAATCTCGAGCAGTTCCGTGTTCCACCGGAACTCGACGTCGTCGTGTTCGCGCGCACGGTCGGCCATGATCTCGGAGGCCCGAAGCTCTTCGCGGCGGTGGAGGACCGTCACGGAGTCAGCGAACTTCGCGAGGAACAGCGCCTCCTCCATCGCGCTGTCGCCGCCCCCGACGACCAGCACGTCGTCGCCCCTGTGGAAGGCGCCGTCGCAGGTGGCACACGTCGACAGGCCGTAGCCCATCAGCTCGTCCTCGCCGTCGGCACCGACCCAGCGGGCGCTGGCGCCCGTCGCGACGACGAGCGCGCGGGTCCGCAGCGTTGCACCCGTCGACAGGGCGAGCTCCGTGGGCTGGCCCTCCAGGTCGGCCGATTCGATGCTCCCGTGGCGGAACGACGCGCCGAAGCGCTCGGCCTGCTCGCGGCCCCGCTGGACGAGGTCCATGCCGCCGACGCCCTCGGGGAAGCCGAGGTAGTTCTCGACGTCGGTCGTGAGCGTCAGCTGCCCGCCGGGCTCGTCGCCCTCGAGGACGAGGGGGTCGAGGTCCGCGCGCGCCGCGTAGACGGCCGCCGAGAGCCCGGCGACGCCGGACCCGGCGATCACCACGTCCCTGATCGCCTCGCTCATCTATTCGGTGTACCTCCCGATCAGCGCCCGGAGCTGGTCTTCGCCCTGGACGCCAACGATCTCCTCGACCTGCTCGCCGTCGGCGAACAACACGAGCGTCGGGACGCCGCGGACGCCGTAGGCGCCGGCGAGCTGCTGGTTCGCATCGACGTCGACCTTCGCGACGGCCGCCCCGGTCTCGGCCGCGAGCGTCTCGACGACCGGTTCGAGCATCTTGCAGGGACCACACCAGTCGGCGTAGAAGTCCGCGAGGACCACGTCGTTGGCCGCGACGAACTCGTCCAGCTCGGTCTGCCCGTCGATCTGACGGGGCGAATCGGGCGTGGCAGCGTCCGCTTCGGAAGCTGATTCGACTGTCATCACCCATCTGTACGCACCGTCAGTAGTTAAGAGTTTTGGGCAGAATATACAATACCATTCAGCGAGGGTGCCGACCGCCACCGAATTCGAGGGCGAGTCCGTCGACTCGGCGGTTTCAGGGCCGTACGACGGTCTACAGCGGCCACGTGCGACTGGGGAGCCGACATGACGCTGGACGGCAAAGAGAGGCGGAGAAGCGGCGAGAGGGGAACGCGGACCGTCGAGCGGGTCAGCTCTCGACCGACTCGGCGGCGACCTCGGTCCGGTCGTACTTCGTCTCGAACTCCTGGATGAGCTGTCCCATCTTGGCGTACCAGTCGTTGAGCATGCGCTGCATGTCGTCGGCGATCTGCTCGGGGTCGGTCGGTTTGTAGACGTGGTAGTAGCCGCCCTGGTCGTAGTTGACCTGCTCTTTCTGGATGAACCCCGCCTGGAGCAGCCGCTGAACGGCGCGGTAGGCGGTCGAGCGCTCGCGGTCGACCGCTTCGGCGACCTCGTCGACGGTGAGCGGTTCGTCGGTGCCGACCAGCGCCTGAAAGACGTCCCTGTCGAGCTGCTTGAGTCCGTGGAAACACTCCAGAAGCCCCTCACACTCCATGTCCTGTTGCAGTTGTTCCGACATCGAATCTGGCATCGTTATCACTCGAACGTATGAAATACGCGGTTATAAGATTTGTGCATAGAATGCACAATTGCATCCACGAGTCGGGAGCGCCCGAAGGGACAGAAACCGTCGTCAGTCGGCGGTGGTGGTCGTGTAACCGGTCTCCGCCCGGAGGGCCCGGACGGAACTGACCACGACCGCGCCGGACACCAGCGCGGCGGCGCCGATGATGACGACCAGCGAGACGGTCTGGAGGACGGGGATATCCGCGAACTCCCCGACCTTGCGGATCGCGACGGCGAGCGCGCCGAGCAGGAGCATCACGCCGAAGTACACCTTGATCTCGTCTTCGTCGACCAGGTCGGTCGCCGCGGCGCCCAGTCGCGCCCCGAGGGCGCTCCCGGCCAGCAGCGGGACGACGATCGACAGGTCGACCGCGCCGTCGATCGCGTAGAGGAAGCTCCCGATACCGCCCGAGAAGACGATCTCGAAGAGGTCGGTCCCGACGGCCACCGGGACCGGAACGCCGATGAGATAGAACAGCGCGGGCATGCGGATGAACCCCCCACCGACGCCGAGGAATCCGGACAGCAGCCCCGTTGCGAACGCCACCGCGAGGATCAGCCACAGCGACACGGAGATGCCGCCGCGGAGGCTCATCATCGGGGGTACCCGGTAGGACTGGATCGTCTTCGCGATGTCGGGGATGTCCTCGCCGTCGGTCTCGTCTTCGCTCTCGGCGTCGTGACTGATGCCACCGCCGCCCCCCCGCATCGCGGTGTACGTGATGAACACGCCGATGCCGCCCAGCAGGGCGACGTAGATGACGCTGACGACGGTGTCGGCCAGCCCGATCTCCTGCAGCCAGTGCAGCCCGATCTTCCCGACCTCGATCCCCGCGGTCGTCCCGGCGATCATGAGGACGCCGAGTTTGTAGTCGACCTGGCCCAGGTCGCGGTGTTTGAGCGTCGCGATCACCGACGTGGCGAACACGAACGCCAGCCCCGAGGCGACGGCCACGTCCGTCTCGTAGCCCATCACCATCAGCGCGGGCGTGACGAGGAACGACCCGCCCATCCCGAAGAACCCGAAGAGGAGGCCGATCAGCACCCCGAAGCCGGCGAACAGCGCGAGCAACGTGACTGCGACGCCGAACACCTCCATCACGAATCACCCCGCAGCGCCGCGACGAGCCGCGGCCCGACCAGGCGTTCGAGATAGCCGTACCCGACGTACAGGACGATCGCCTCCATCAGTACGACGCCGATCACGAGCGCACCACCGCTGAGGCCGGTCGCGCTCTCAAGCCCGAACATTCGTCGACACCTCGATCGATATTGCGTGGTTCATGGATTTCTGCTCACGTCCCGGTAATCGACTACTGCATTTAATGGTTTTGGGATCACAATACAATATTACTGCAACGGATGGCATCGATACCCCACCCGAATATCTCCGTACGTTATGGAGATATTCGCCGGAGATCGGGGGGCTCGAACGGCGGTCGAGACGGTGCATATCTCGCTCGCGCGCGGATGAATGCGGATCGCTCCCGTCGAATTCGTCGACGGGTTCCGAACGGTCAAATCTCGGCGGGCCGACTCGACACCGCGCCGAACGGGGTGCGTCCCGCCACCCTATATTGTTCCAACAAAACAATATTATACGAGTAGCACTTCGGTCCGGTCATGAGAGCGATCTACGCGACGGACCTCTCGGCGGCGAGCGAAGCGGCCATCGAGAACGAGACCTGTCTGGAGTGTCTCGAACGGATCGGCGTCGAGACGATCCACCTGGTGACGGTCGTCCCGTCGAACGTCCATCCCGGGATGCCCGGGATGGACCTGGAAGGGCGCCGCGAGCGCGCGCTCGACCGGTACCGGGGCGTGATGGAGGCGGCGGGCTTCGGCGTCGAAACGCACGTCGTCCGCGGGACGCCTTACCGGCGCATCAACGGGATCGCGGAGACGGTTCGCGCCGACCTGACGATCGTCGGCTCGCGCGGACAGAGCCCGCTCGCCAATCGCGTCATCGGCTCGACCGCCCGGAACCTCGCGCGGACGACCGTCGTCCCCCTCCTCGTCAACCGCGTCGAGCGCGAGGACGAGCGGCCCGAGGTGCTCCGCGAACACCTGTTCCAGCGAGTGCTCTACGCCACGGACTTCTCCGAGAACGCCGAACGTGCGTTCGACGCGTTCTCGTATCTCCGCCACGCGACCCAAGAGGCGACGCTCGTCCACGTCGAGTCACCGAAAGACCAGAGCGAGACCGACCCCGAGGAGCGCCTCGCCGAGCTTGCCGAGACACTGGACGGCTGGGACATCGAGACGGCGATCGAGGTCCGGCAGGGCGACCCCGCCGAAGAGGTCCTCGACGTCGAGGCCGACGTGGTCCCGACCACCACGCTCGTGGGGTCGCGCGGGCAGAGTCGGATCCGGCGACTGATGCTCGGGAGCGTCTCCGAGGACCTGGTCGCCCGAGCGAGGGGGAACGTCTACCTCGTTCCCCCGCCCCGCACGGCCTGAGGAGCCGACGGTCTCCGCTGACCGACGAACCACCACGGCCCGTCACTACGGCGCGATTTTCAGGAGCGCGTAGTCGGGAGACGCCGTCGGTTCACACCGGTAGCACGGCGATCGCGCCGAAGCCGAGCGCGAACGCGAGCGCGAACGACCCGGCCCAGGCGCCGACCGTCACGAGGATCTTGCGCGCGCTGACCGCGTCGCTGCCGCCGACGGCGGCGCCGCTGCCGATGATCGCGCTGACCACGATCTCGTTGAACGAGACCGGGACGCCCAGCAACACGGCGAGTTGGGCGATCAGAAACGAGGGGACGAGCGCGGCGATCGAGCGCCGGGGGCCCAGCGAGGAGTAATCCCGCGCCAGCGACTTGATCATCCGCGGCGCGCCGGTCCACGAACCGACGAGGATCCCGAGGCCACCGCCGACGAGGGCGGCCATCACCGGGACCATCGTCACCGAGTCGAGCAGCGGGAGCAGCGGCCCCACCGCGAGGCCGACCTGACTCCCGCCCGCGGAGAAGGCGACGAGCGAGCCCAGCGCGAGCAACACGCGGCGGAGCCCGCCGGTCGTGTCCCGACGGATGTCCCACCAGACGACGACACCCACCGAGAGCGCGACGGCTCCCGAGACCGTGACCGGACCCACCATCGGGAACTCGGTCGCTCGGCGGGCGGCACCGACGAACGACCCCGCTGTCGTCCCGGCACCGAGGTAGGCGAACTCGACGTTCGCCAGAACCGCGCCGACGAGGGCGGCCAGCACCGGGACGCTGTAGCGTTCGGGCACGTCCGCCCGAGGGAGAACGCTCGCGATCCCGTAGGCCAATCCGCCGCCGACGATTGGCGTCAGCAGCCAGACCCCGCCGATCTGCAGGTACTTCGACGGGACGGGCGAGCCCCCGAGCGCCAGCCCGACGCCCACGACCGAGCCGGTGACGGTGAACGCCGTCGCGATCGGGTACCCGGTACGGATCCCGACCGCCATCAGCCCCGCGCCGATCGCGAGGACGACGATGACGCCCGTCACCGGGAGAGAGATCCCGCCGACGAGACCCCGGCCGACCGCCTCGGAGACGTTCGCGCCCTGGACGACCGCGCCGGCGAACCCGAATATCCCGACGATAAACGCCGCTCGCATCGTCGAGATCGCGTTGGCGCCGACCGCGGGAGCGAAGGGGGTCGCGCCACTGGAACCGGCGCCGATCACCCACGCCATGAAGAGGCTCGCCAGTCCGGCGACCAGGAAGAGCCCGAGAACTGATGGGTCCATGAGCGAAGCGTGAAGTGGGTCTCAGTCCGCTCTCGACGGTGCGGGCGCGGCGTCGGCCGCGCGACTCCGCCAGTACCCCTGGATGTACGCGCCGAGGAACATCCCGGCGAGCGCCCAGAGGATGGTCAGGTTGCCGGTCCCGAGGCTGGCGTAGGCGGCGCCCGGGCAGATGCCCGACAGCCCCCAGCCGACGCCGAAGATCGCGCCGCCGATCAATACGTTGCGGTCGAACGACTTCAGTCGGCGCTCGAAGCCGTCGCCCGTCAGGGGCGCGCGGTCGAGCAGCCGCGGCGCGAGGAAGAAGGTTAGCCCGGAGACGACGGCGCCGCCGAACATCACGAACAGCAGCCCGAAGTCCTCGAACTGGAGGAAGTTCAGGACGACCTCCGGCCGGGCCATGTGGCTGAACCCGAGGCCGAACCCGAAGATCAGGCCGCCCACGAGCACCAGCGCCACGAACAGGGGATGGCGATCGTCGCTCACGTGTCGCGCCCTCCGGTCGCTCCCGTTCGCGCGGTTCGAGACGCTCGCGTCTCGCTCATGGAGCCACCCCCAGCGCGGAGACGACCTGGGCGGTCCCGATCGCCACCGTCAGGAACGTCAGGACGCCGACGATCGACGTCTTCGACGCGGATCCGACGCCGCAGACGCCGTGGCCCGAGGTACAGCCCTTGCCGACGCGGGTCCCGATGCCAACGAGGACACCGCCGACCAGCAGCCGCCAGGGCTGGACGTCCGTCGACCAGAACGTGATCCCGGCGACCTCGTACAGGCTCCCGGTGGTCCCCGGCTGGTAGAGCGAACTCGACACCAGTCCGGACTGGACGGTGGCCGCGAACGCCAGCCCGCCCAGGACGATTCCCAGCGTGAACACGACTCGCCAGTCCCGCGAGGCGACGTACCGCTGGAACCGGGACTGTCCGGAGACGTACGACAGCGTCGACTCCAGGAACGTGCTGGCGCCGGCGCTGATGCCCGTCCCCAGGTAGATCACGACGGTTCCGAGCCCGACGAGCAGGCCGCCGACGGCGTAGCGACTGACGCCGTTGGGGAACAGGTCGGCGGCCGCCTGGAGCGCGACTGGATCAGCTACCATGGGCTAGTTCAGTCACCCGCGAGCGACCCCTGGCTCGCGGCGCAGTTGTTCGGGCCCAACTCGAGCGTGAACGCCTCCTCGTCGTCGACGGCGTTCTGGCCGAGGTTCGTCGCGATGATCTCCTCGTAGTTGGCCGGCCGGGGCGGCATGTCCGAGAGGATCAGCTCGACGAACTCGTTCTCGTCCATCGTGAGCGCGTCCATCTCCGCGACGAGGTCGCCGATCGGCGCCGTGTAGGTGCCGTCGGCGGCCGGCTCCGCGACGTCGCTGAAGTGCGCGCCGCCGACCAGCGTGTCGTCGGGCAGCGTCAGGACGCGTTCCCGCAGGGACTCGTAGAGCATCCGCGCGGCGCCAGGCGCGCCCTCGTCGCCCTCTTCGAGGTCGGGGCGAGCGACGCTCTCGACGAACAGCCCGTCGCCGGTCGCGAGCAGGCCGCCGTCGATCAGGTACGAGGTCATGCCCGTCGTGTGGCCGGGCGTGTGGACGGTCTCGACCGTGGCGTCGCCGACCTGGAAGGTGTCGCCGTCGGCGGCGGTCGTCAGTTCCTCGGCGTAGGTGACGCCGCGGTCGACGGCGGCCTCGGGGAGGACGCCCTCGACGCCCTCGTCGTCGAGGTCACGAACCCCCGAGATGTGGTCGGCGTGGATGTGGGTGTCCAGCGCGTATCTCAGGTCGACGCCGAGGTCGTCGGCGTCGGCGAGGTAGCGGTCGGTGAACGCGCGCAGCGGGTCGACGACCGCGGCTTCGCCGTCGTCGTAGAGGAGATAGCCCAGACAGCCCGAGGAGGGGCGCTGGTACTGCAGGAGCGTCCCCGCACCGCTGTAGCCCTCGACCTCGACGGTCTCGTAGATGCTGGCCCAGCCGTTCATACCGTCTTCGAGGTGGTCCACGTCGTAGCCGCGCTCGGCGAGCGTCCCCGCGACGTACTCGCTGGCGCCGCCCTTCGCACAGAGGACGGTCACTTCGCGGTCGTCGGGGATCTCCGCGAGCACGTCCTCGTCGATGTCCTCGTCGAGGAACTCGAAGTACGGGACGTTGATCGACGTGACGTTCTCGCCGTCGATGCGCCACTCCTCGTAGTCCGAGGCCATCCGCGCGTCGAGCAGCGTCACGTCCTCGCCCGCGTCGATGCTATCTTTCAGCGTCTCCGGGGCGACCGTCTCCACGTCGGCGTCCGGAGTCGGGAAGTCTTCTGCGTTCATGTCGTGCATCCCCTCCTACTGGATTGACGTACTAAAGAGTTTGCATAGAAACCCACTAACCATGCAATACATTGGGTGGCGAGAGACAGCACGGTGTCGAAAATCACCGCAAATACGCGCTTTCGGCCGAATTATCACCGTCGGCCGCCGCCCCAGTTGTTTGAGTACTGTGCAAGAACCAATATTCTTTTAACCACGCGGCTGATATTGTGCGTTAGCTCCAAGACAGACCAACGGAGCGGACACAACAATGAGTGCTGAATACGACATCGCGGAGACGCTCGACGTGAAAGGCGCATCGTGCCCGATGCCGGTCGTCAAGACCAAATCGGCCATCGACGACCTCGCCGCCGAGGCGGTCCTTGAGGTACTCGCGACCGACTCGGGGAGCATGAGCGACATCGACGGCTGGGCCGACGGCACGGCGGGCGTCGAGTTGCTCGCACAGGAGGAGGACGGCGACGTGTACAGACACTACGTGCGCAAGACGGAGTGAAAATGAGCACGGACACTTCAGACACGCCGGCCGACGACGCCCCCGACGCGGCCGAGGGTGACGCCCCCACGCGCGCGGAACTGGCCGCGCGCGTCGCGGAACTCGAAGAATCGCTCGCCGAGGCGACCGAAGGGGACGACGGCAAGAAGATGTCGATCATCGCGACGAAGGGGACGCTCGACATGGCGTACCCACCGCTGATCCTCGCCAGTACCGCCGCCGCGTTCGGCTACGAGGTGACGGTCTTCCACACGTTCTGGGGCCTGGACATCCTCCACGAGGAGCGGTCGAAGAACCTCAAGCTGAGCTCCGTCGGCAACCCCAACATGCCCGTGCCCAACGCTGTCGCCGCCCTCCCCGGGATGGACCGAGTGACGACGAAGATGATGGAGCGGCGGATCGACGACAACGACACCGCCACCATCGAGGAACTCCTCGAGACGAGCCTCGACATGGGCGTGGAGTTCCAGGCCTGTCAGATGACCATCGATCTGATGGACTACGACGAGGCCGACTTCTACGACGGCGTCACCACCGGCGTCGGCGCGGCGACCGCGCTGCAAGACATGGTCGACGCCGACATCCAGCTGCTGGTCTGATCGATGTCGGACGACGATATCGTCGACCCCGACGCCCTCGCCGACCTGCTCGAATCGGCCCCGGCCACCGACGCAGCGCCCCTCGAAGTTCGGTTCCCTTACCGCGGCCACACCGTCGTGGCCCGTCGAAGCGGCGACGTGTCAGTGGAGTAGACCGCTTTCGTTCTCTTTCGGCCATCGGCTGGCCTCGACGGATCGACGGGACGCGAGCGCCGCCCGAGCGAGCCGCTCTGTCGGACTGATTCTATCGGACCAGCCGATGCTGTCAGGGAAGCCGTTGCTGTCGGCCGAGCAGCCTCGAAAACGGGATCAGCGAGACGATTCCGTTCGACCGTTCGGGAGTCGGTCCGGCATCACTCGGACTGTGCCCGCCCGATCGCCCGTGCGACCGCGAGCAGGTAGCCCAGCCCGTGTTGAACCTCCGGGTCGCGGGTGGCTTTGACCAGCCCGACAGGCCCGACCCGCTCGGGCGGATCGCGTTCGGCCGCGCTCACGCTCTCGATCATCGTCTCGACGCCGTCGCGGGCGTCGTCGTCGGCGGCGGTCTGTGCCACGTCCCCGAGCGCGGCGCCGGTCCCGGCGAGCGACCGGACCATCTCGTCGTCGAGCGCCGCGGTCAGCAGCGACACCACTTCGGCGATCTCCAGCAGTTCGTCCAGCGTCCCGCCCCGCTGGAGCGCGACGAGGGAGTCGAGGGCCTCGCGCAGCTCCGCGCCGTTGTCGCCGACCGTCTCGGCCAGCCCGACGGTCTCGTCGGTGGCGAGCCCGTCGGCGGACTCGGCGAGCGTCGCCCCCGTCCCGGCCAGCTCCCGCACCATCTCGTCGTCGAGGGCGCTCTCGCCCAGCGCGAGCACGTCCAACAGCTCGGTGACCGCGTCGAGCCGCCGGACCAGGTCCGCGACCGCCTCGGGGTTCTCCTCGATGGCCGCCGCGAGTTCCCCGTCGGCCGCTGGGACGTTCTCGGACATGCTCAGAGCAGCCCCCGCGCGGTGAGCCAGTAGGACTCGTTGTAGGCCAGTTTCGACCAGTGGAGCTTCTCCGAGGGCGGCGCCGGCGACGGCGGGTGCTCGTAGTCGAACTCGACGAACGACGCCGCGTCCATCCCCGTCTCGATGAAACACAGCGTCTTGCCGTCGTAGGTCGCCGTGGCCGGCCGGCCCCGGACCTCGCTGGCGATCCGCTGGCCGACGACCCCGGCCTGGTAGTGAGCGACGCTCCCGGCCTTCGGGACGCCCGTCGCGGCCGCGTCGCCGAGCGCGTACACGTCCTCGGCGGCCTCGGCCTCGAGCGTGTGCTTGTCGACGTCGACCCAGCCGTCGTCGCCCAGCCCCGCCTCCGCGATCAGGTCGATGCCCCGATGTGGCGGGATGGCCACGAGCAGGTCGTAGTCCAGGTCGGTCCCCTCCATCGAGGTGACCGTCCCGGCGTCGGGGTCGACCGACTCGGCGTTGAACAACGTCTCCACACCGATGTCGCGCCCGTCCATCAGCGGCCGCGCCCACTCGGCGATGTGGGGGTTGCCGTGGACGCGCTGGATCGGGTAGGTGTAGGTGATGTCGACGTCCTCGCGGAGCCCGCGCTCGCGCAGCCAGTCGTCGGCCATGAACACGAACTCCAGCGGCGCCGCCGGGCACATGTGCGGCGTCCCGACGACGCTCAACACGACGTGACCCTCGGTGAACGAGAGCAGTTCCTCCCGGAGCGCCTCGGCGCCCGGCTCGCTGTAGTAGTTGTGACCGCCCGCCGCGAGTCCGGGGACCTCCTCCGGTGCGAGCGTCGACCCGGTCGCGAGCACGAGGTGGTCGTAGTCGACCGGGTCCGGCGCCTCGTGGTACCGGACCTGCTTGGCCTCGGTGTCGATGTCGGTCACGCGGTCGACCCGGACGGCGACCCGGTCGTCGACCAGCTCTCGCAGTCGTCGACGGCCGTCCTCGGGTTCGCGCTGGCCGAAAGGGACGTACAGCCACACCGGCTTGTAAACGTGGTCGGGCCCGTCGTTGACCAGCGTCACGGCGACCTCACCCGCGTCTATCTCCGCGCTCAACCGGTCGGCGAGGTCGTTGGCGAGGACCGCTCCACCGGTTCCCCCGCCGACGACGATGATCTGTTCGGTCATGCTTTCTCCACGTAGAACGCGTGGTGGTCGTCGCCCTCCTCGGTCGCGACCAGGTCGTTGTCGGTCTCCTCGACCCACTCGGGTACGTCCGTCAGCGACCGTTCGTTGTCGCTCAGCAGGCGCACGACGGCGCCGGACTCCGCGCTCCGGACCGCACCGATCAGGTCCATCAGCGGCCCCGGGCACGCCGAGCCGCGCGCGTCGACGGTCGTCGCAGGCTCGATATCTGTCTCGCTCATTGGTACGTGTGTACCTCCGCGCCCGACGCCATTAGTATTGTGCTTCCATTCCAAGATTATGAAAAAGCAGTCGGGGACACCACTCGGACATTGCGCCCGTGGTCAGAACGCGCTCGGGCCTACGTGGTGTCGACGCCGACGAGTTTGTACGGGAGACAGACGTTTGCTAGCGCGGTTCCGACCAGCACTGCACCGACGAGGAGCGCCAGCCCGCCGACCACCGGCGCGAGGCTCGATACCCCGGCGAGCAGGTCGTCGCCGGAGCGACGAACAGACAGCAGCGGCTGAGGAGGCCACCGATACCGAGGACCGACCACCGCCTGCCGGTCCGACCGTCCGCCCTCGCGTCCGACGACATCTACTCGGTCGTTGATGCGCCCGGTGAGTCTTTCCCAGCGGGGCGTCGCCGCTCGGCACGCGTAGGCGTGCCATCGCGCCGGCCGCCGCACGAGGGACCCAACGGGCGTGCGCTGCCGGTGATCGACATCGCCCGGTCGATCTGTGGCGGTCGGACCCGAAAGGGATTTGTCTGAACGGTCCAATACTCCACAGGAATGACGCTCCCGATCGACCCCGCCGAGATCGACCCCGACGACTTCGGGGAGGCACAGACGACGCTGGAGATGGACCACGAGGAAGCCGTCGAACACGTCCGCGAGGTGTTCACCGACGCCGGGTTCGGCGTTCCCGTGGAGTTCTCACCGTCGGAGATGCTCAACGAGAAGGTCGACGCCGACCGGGACCCCTACTACGTGCTGGGCGCCTGCAACCCGGGAATAGCCGACAGGGCGCTGGACGCGACCGGCGGCAAGCTCGGTGCGCTGATGCCCTGTAACGTCGTCGTCTGGGAGGAAGACCCCGACGTCCAGCGCGTCTACCACGTCTCGATCATGCGCATCGCGCGACTGCTCGGGACGGTCGCCGACGAGGAGGCGATGGACGAGATCGTCGCCGAAACCGGCGAACTCGTCGACGAGGCCTTCGAGAACCTCGGCTGAACGCACCCGCCACCGCCGTCCGGTTCGTCGCTCGGCGTCTCCCCGCCGACGCGACGGTCAGCCCGACGACCACCGTCGGACGCGACCGGCGGGCCGCCCCTATCCGCCGGCTTCGAACAGTTGCCGATCGTGAAGTCGTACATACATTTATATCTGTCTCTTATACACATCTCTGATGNGTCGGACGCGACCGGCGGGCCGCCCCTATCCGCCGGCTTCGAACAGTTGCCGATCGTGAAGTCGTACATACATTTATATAGGGGCGGCGTGCGACAGTCGATGTACGATGCGTCCCCGAAACGCCCTCCCCTCCACTAGCCCCAGCCCTGGCCGTCTGCGCCGGACGCTCCGTCGCGCCGGCGCCGCGGCCCGAACGCTCCGACCGAGATCCCTCCGCGAGGCGGCCGACGCGACCGCGTACGTCGGCCTCGTCGCCGCCGTCGTCGTCGCCGGCTACCTCCAGGGCGGTATGACCGTCGTCGTCGCGGTCCCGACCGTCCTCGGACTCGGGCTCGGCAGTATCGTCGTCGTCCAGGCGGTGATGGCCTGTTTCACCGTCTCCGGCATGTTCGGCTGCTCGGCGCTCGCGCTGTTCGGCCAGCGCGCCGTCGAGACCACCGACCGCCGCCCCGCGACCGGCCCGACCGTCACCGCCGTCGTCCCCGTCCACCGCGACGCCGAAGTCCTCGACCGCAGCGTCGAGAGCCTGCTCGACGGTCACTACGAGGACCTGCGCGTGGTCGTCGTCGCCGAACCCGACGACGGAGCCTCCATCGAACGCGCGCGCGAGTACGCCGCCCGCGAGGAGCGCGTCGAAGTGCTGGTCAACACCCGCTACCCCGGCAGCAAGGCCGGCGCCGTCAACTACGCCGCCGAGGTGACCGACTCGGAACACCTCGCCGTCTTCGACGCCGACGAACGGGTCGACCCGCGGTTCGTCTCCTCGGCCGTCGCCCGCCTCGACGACTGCGACGTGGTCCAGGGTCGGACCGTCCCCGAACCGGACGGCCTCGTCGAGACGGTCGCCTACTACGAGTCCGTCGTACTCGGTGACCTGAGCCAGCGGCTGCTCACGCTGGTCACCGACTTCACGATGGCCGCCAGCCGCACCGTCGTCATGCGCCGGTCGGCCTTCGAGGCCGTCGACGGCTACGACCCTGAGATGCTCACCGAGGACTACGCCTTCGCCTTCGACTGCTACGAGGCCGATCTGGACGTGGTCGAGCTGCTCTCGCAGACCTCGACCATCGAGGGCGCCCACAGCGTCGCCGACTGGTGGGGCCAGCGCAAGCGTTGGATGACCGGCTACGCCCAGACCCTCCACGACCTCCTGACCGAGTGTCGCTCGCCCCGGAACTACCGGACGCTGCTCGCCCCGCTGCTCTGTGCCGGCTCGGTGTTCGGCAACGTCTTCATGCTCTCGCTGGTCTCCAAGGCCGCCGTCCTCGTCGTCAGCGGCGCGGCGACCTGGCTCGCGCTCCCCGTCGCGACGCTCGCCGGTGCCGCCCTGGCGCTACGGGTCAGCGACGCCCGCCGCGGCCGGGTCGGCGGCGTCGGCCTCGGCTGGCTCGCGACGCCGCTCGTCCTCCCGCTGTACAGCCTCGTCGGTATCCGCGCCGCCGTCGCCTACCTGTTCACCTGGGACGGCGAGTGGTACAGCGTCGCCAAGGGAGTCTGAGCGCCCCCGACCGAGACGTCCGGTTAGATGTCCACCCAGTCGGCCTCGGGCCCGTGGTCCGTGATGAACTGCTTGCGTGACTCGACGGCGTCGCTCATCGCGTCGTAGGTCTCCCCGCGATACCGGACCCGATACAGCGGCGGCTGGGCGGCGCAAGGGTGAAGGAACTGATAGACGTGGACCTCGACCGCCCGCGCGAGCGGTCGGCCGCCCCTCCGGTCGAGAGGTACCTGACCCGCCGCTCGGAGCGAATCCACCGTACGACCGCTCCCGCCGAGCGGGCGGAGACCTATCCGTCGACGACCGACGGGTCGCGAAAGGTCAGGTCCGTCGCGACGGAGATGCTGTTCTCGGCGGCGCGGGCGCTCCGTTCGAGCAGGACGACGGACCGCTGGAGCGCCAGCAGCGGTTCGGGTCGCGCCGTCGCGAGGTGCTCGTTCATCGACTCGACCTCGTCGTCGACCCGCTCGAAGGCGTCGTTCGCCCGCTCGATCCCCTCGTAGTCGCGGTTCTTGACGCTGCTGATGGCGACGTCGGCCGCCTCGTCGATCGTCTCCCGGAGCGCCTCGAGCCGCTCGGTCGTCGCCTCGTCGGGCGTCCCGTCCTGCTCCTGGGCGATCGTCGCGATCTCACAGGCCGCGTCGGCCATCGAGAGGATGTCCGCGGCGATCGACCGGAACCCGATGATCGGCAGGTCCGCCTCCAGCCCGACGTCTTGGCTGAGCCGCGGGTTCTGGTAGGTCGTGAACAGGAGTCGCAGAAAGAGGAAGTAGAGCTTCTCGACCTGCGGGTATCGCTTGGAGACGACGCGGGCGGTCGAGGTATCGCCGTCGATCAGCGCGGTCACCGCGTCGTCGCGCATCGACGCCTCCGTGCGGTGGAGCCGGTCGAGGAGCGTCGGAATGTCGAAGTCGTCCGGCGCGACGGAACACCGGACCGTCACCGACTGGTCGCGCTGTTCGATCGCGCCCAGGCCCATCAACCGCCGTTCGGCCGCCAAGACGCCGTCGTGATGGGAGAGTTTCAGCGGCTCCGACCCCTCGATCCGGACGATCTGTCGCCCCAGGACATACTGACTGACGAGCGCTCGCTCCAGCGCCTCGTTCTCGAGCAGGTCCGCGTTGATCAGCGTCTCCTCCTCGTCGTTCGGTGACCGCTCCGGGCTCAACAGCAGCGACTCCCCGTTTTTCGATTCCTGAAGGATCACCTGGTCGCTCTTGTCGATGTCGTGGGCGCGGGCCCACTCGACCGGTATCGAGACGCCGAACGTCGACGACCCCAGTTTCTGTACCTTCCGTTTCATCCGCGATGGATCGTCGTTCATACCTGGCGTTCGACTGTAACGAAACCGAGATCGAATACCCACATAACGCTTCTCTAGGTATCCACTATTACCGTATTGAGACGATCCAATTTATGTATGTATTTTTCAATCCTTCAAAAATGACCGAACGGGCACCGCCGGCAGAGACGCTCCCGTCGGAGAGAGGGGCCCCCTACTCGGAGCGAGACGTGACGGATCCCGTCGGGAGGGCGGCGATGGTCCGACCGGACGCCGGCCGGCCCCTATCACGCCCGAGCGGGCCGACCGACGGGGTACAGCGAGCGGATCAGCAGCGCGAACCCAGGCGCGACGAGCAGGCCCTGGACGAGCAGGGTCGATTCGGCGTCGAGCCCGAGTGCGACAGCGCCCAGCGCACCGACCAGCGGGCCGAGCGCGACCGCGCCGAGGCCGTAACTGAGCAGCGAGAGCGAGCGCGAGGCGGTTCGACTCGCTGCACGGTATGCGAGCGAGGCGACGACACCGCCGAAGACGACGGCAACAGCCGTCACGACGAGCGTCGCGACCGTCAGCGTAGTGTTCGTTGGCATGGTTGATCACCGTCGGGGAGCGGTTCGCCGTCCGACCGTCGGGCTCGTTGCGAGCGCCGACGCCACCCGGACCGCGACCGACGCGTCCCCGGCCGTGTGCGAAGGTACCACGAGAGCGCCCTTCAATCCCTCTCGGCCTTCCTACCGGGCGAGAACGGTGGGGACGGGCCCGCCGTCGCGTCCGTCGACGAACGGCGCGTCTCGCCGTTCGACGGCACGGTCTCGCCGGAGAGAGGGGTCTCGTCGCTGCCCAACCGCTCCCAGCGGCTGGGAATCACGACACGGCTTATCCGCCCGCTGGGGCAACGTCGGTGTATGGCGACGCGAGAACTCGAATCCAAGGTGTTCGGCTGGGACGTGGAGTTCACCTACTCGGAGACGTGGATCGGTTACGCCCTGTTCGGACTGCGCCTCATCATGGGCTGGACGCTGTTTTACGCGGGGATCACGAAGGTCGTCGACCCCGAGTGGAGCGTCCGCGGGTTCCTGCTGTACGGGATCCCCGACGGCAACCCGCTGACCGGCCTGTGGACGGCGATGGGCAACGACTGGGCGTGGCTGCTGACGCCGCTGAACCAGCTCGGCCTTACCCTGGTCGGCCTCGCGCTGATCCTCGGACTGTTCGTCCGCTTCAGCGCGTTCTGGGGCGCCACCATGATGCTGTTCTACTGGATGGCCTCCTACCCCTTCGACAACGCCCTGCTCATCGACTACCACATGGTGTACGTCTTCCTCCTGTTCGGCCTCGGCGCGTTCGGCGCCGGCCGGATCCTCGGGCTCGACGCCCGTATCGAACAGCTCGATATCGTCGAACAGTACCCCCAGCTCCGGCTGTTCCTGGGATAGCCGAGCCGGTCCGATCGGTCGGTGGCGGGACGTCCCGTTTCTGACGTTCTCCGTGGTCACGAACGGCGACCGCGGCCGACGCTCGCTTTTAACTCTTGCCGTGTCCACCGCCAGCGTGGAAGCTGGCACAGACGTATTCGGGGGAGCCGCGAACACACTCGCATGGACGACGAGACCGGAGTATCCAGCGACCTGAAGGAGACGCTCCAGCGCCACCGTCGCGGCAGCGGTTCGGACGGGACGCTGGTACTGAGCGACCAGGAGGGGTACGTCGGCGACGAAATCACGCTGAAGGGCCGCAACTTCCCCGCCGACGAGGAGTACGAACTGCTGTGGAACTCGACGGAGGGCCGGTGGGGCGTCCTCGAAGGGAACGAGATCGTCGGCCCGCAGTACCAGCCCCGGACCGAGCGCATCGGGACCGTCAGGACCGACGCCGACGGCGCTTTCGACGAGGACTGGACCGTCCCGAGGGACTACGGCGGTGCCCACCGCATCCAGGTCCAGAACGGCGACGACAACGTCCTCGCGCGCGACGAGTTCTCGATCACGCCCCACTTCGAGATCGACCGCACCGAGGCGCCGCTGGGCGAGGCCTTCACGATCACCGGCTACGGGATCGGCCCGAACGTCGTCACGAACAACTACCAGGTGTCCTGGGACAACGGCAACGTCGGGTTCATGACGGGCGTGATGAACCGCGGGACCGCCACCGCGGAGATCCGGGCGGTCGGCCCGCCCGGCGAGCACGTGATCCAGGTGTGGCGCAACTACAAGGGCGTCCCCTACCTGCAGAACAACACCCAGTCGCCGTACGGCCCGGTCGCCGGCGGCCGCCAGTCCGTCTGGACCGTCGACGTGACCGAGCCCGAGGCCGACCCCCGGACCGCCTGGGTCGACCCGCTGCTCGACGAGCAGCCCATGAGCGTCCACTACCCCGAGATCGAGGCCGACAGCGAGGCCGAACTGGAGATCTCCCCGCCCTCCGGCCAGGCCGGCACCACTGCCGTCATCACCGGCCGGAACTTCCCGGCCGAGTCCGAGGTCGACCTGATCTGGTACCGCCACGAGGGCCACCGCGTCAAGGGGATCCCCATCACGCCCGAGCCTAAGCCCGACGTGCTCCCGAGCGTCGAGACCGATTCGGAGGGCTCCTTCCAGACGGAGATCGCCATCCCCCGCGCCGAGGGGTCGACCCGACCGATCACCGCCGCCGTCGACGGCCGCGAGGTGGCGGTGACGGGCTTTATGATGCAACCGTCCATCGAGACGTTCGCGCCCGTTCGCGGCCCCGTCGGCACCGAGATCGACATCGAGCTGTCGGGGATCGGCTGGACCATCTACGAGAACGCCCCCTTCTTCGTCTACGACAACACGCCGCTGGGCTACGTCTGTGGCACCGCCGGCGACGACAAGGAGGGCATCGTCCACGCCCGGATCCGCGCGGCCGGCGAGCCGGGCTGGCACTTCCTCGACATCTACCCCAGTCTCTTCGATATGCAGGAGGAGAAGCCGGTGTTCGAGGTGCGCCCGCACCTCTCGTATCTCGACAACCACCCCGTCCGGCCGCTGCCGGCCCTGCACATGGCCTTCGAGGTCACCGAGTGATGGCACTGGACCTCTCGCTGGCCTGCCACCCCTACGCCTGGACGCAACCGCTCCGGGACGGCCGCGTCGAACCCGAAGGGATCGACCTCTCGGCGGTGAACTACCCCAACCCGGTTCGGTTCTCCCGGATGGTCCGGGGCCTGGAGTTCGACGCCTGCGAGCTGTCGATGGGGACCTACCTCGCCACCCGCCGGGACACCGACCGCTTTCCGTTCACCGCGCTCCCGATCTTCCCGTTCCGGAAGTTCCGCCACGCGTACATGTACGTCCGCGAGGGCGCGGGGATCGATTCGGTCGCGGATCTGGCGGGCGCCCGCGTCGGCATCGTCAACTGGCAGACCACGACGGGCATCTGGCAGCGGGGCACCCTCGCCGACCGTCACGGCCTCGACCTCGGATCGGTCGAGTGGGTCTCGGGCGGCTCGGAGATCGTCGATATCGACGTGCCCGAGCGGTTCGACGTCGAGTACGTCGGCCACCAGGGGTCGACGATCGGCCTGCTGGAGGACATGATCGAGCGCGGCGAGATCGACGCGATCTTCCACCCCGTCGACTCGGGAGTCGCGAACGCCCGCCGGCTGTTCGACGACGCGAAGGGCGTCGAACAGACCTACTACCGCGAGACCGGGATCTTCCCGATCATGCATGCGATCGTCGTCCGCGACGACGTGCTCGACGAGCATCCGTGGGTCGTCCAGCCGCTGTACGACGCCTTCGAACGCGCCAAGGAGATCGGCCTGACGGCGCTGGAGCGGCCGCGTGAGCTCCCGCTCGTCTGGGCGGACGTGTACGCAGACGAACAGCGAGCGGTGCTGGGCGAGGACCCCTGGGCGTACGGCCTCACCGAGGACAACGTCACCGCCGTCGAGACGCTGGCTGAATACGCCCACGACCAGGGCGTCGCCGCCGAGCGCTACGACGCCGGCGAGCTGTTCGCGACCGACCACCTCGACACCGAGTACTACGCCTAGACGCTCAGGCGGGGATAGCCACGGGGCCGTGGGACTCCCACTCGACGGGATTCCCCGTCGGGCGTTTATGTCGCTCGCACCGACGCTCTCCTATGGAGTTCGAGGGAACCGAGACCGTCCCGGTCGAGCGGTCGGCGGCCTGGGATCGGATCACCGACCCGGCCGTGTTGACCGCCTGCGTCATGGGCGCCGAGGAGATCACACGGGTGACCGAGGACCGCTACGAGGGGGAGATCCGTCAGCGGATCACCGGGATCGACGTGGCGCTCGAAGGAGAAGTCCGGATCGAGGAGCGCGACCGACCCGAGTGGCTCCGGTTCACCGGCACCGGGACGGACTCGCGGACCGGGAGTCGCATGGACGCCGACGTAACGGTGACGCTGGCCGAGGAGGGCCGAGCGACCGAACTGGTCTACGACGTGGACGTGACCTTCACCGGCCGCCTCGCGACGATGGGGTCGCGAGTGCTCCGCCGACAGGTCCGCGCCAACGTCGAGACGTACTTCGAGAACCTCGTCGACCGCGTGGGGGCCCGCGCGTGACTGCCGGACGCTCCGGCGACGGCGGGGACGAACACGCCGTCGGCACGTCGGCCCCCCGCACAGACGCCCGCGAGAAAGTTCGCGGACGGGCCCGCTACGCGACCGACGTGGACCACCCGGACGCGCTCGTCGGCGGCGTCGTCCGGTCGCCGGTCCCCCACGCCACGGTCGCGGGGCTCGAATCCGCAGTGGCCGAATCGATGGCGGACGTGGCCGCCGTGATCCCGCGGTGGGACCTGCCGGGCGGGTTCGACGACCGCGTCCGTCACTACGGGGACGCCGTCGCCGCCGTCGCCGCCGAGACGCCGGACGCAGTCGACGCGGCGCTGGACGCCATCGAGTACGATCTGGACCCCCTGGAGTCGGTCCACGACCCCCGCGAGAGCGTCCGATCCGACGCTCCCGTGGTGCAGGACGACCCCGCGTTCGGCCAGCCCGACCGCCACCCTCTCCGCGTCGACAACCCCGACTACGTCCGCAACGTCGACGACTATCACGCGCTGGAACTGGGCGACCCCGAGGCAGGGTTCGCGGCCGCCGACCACGTCCACGGGGCGAGCTACCGGACGCCGCGAGTCACCCACTGCAACCTCGATCGGCACTCCGCGGTCGCCGAGTGGCACGGCGACACCCTCCGCGTGAGCGCGACGCTCGGCAACCGCGGCCACGCCGAGGAGACGCTCGAACGGCTGTTCGGCGACTGCGACGTCGAGATCGAACGCCCCCCGACCGCCGGGTCCAGCTTCGGCGGGCGGTCGCTGACGAAGCTCACCCTCGAACCGGTCGCCGCCGCGCTGGCACGGGCGACCGACCGACCCGTTCGTCTGGCGTTCGACCGCGAGACGGAGTTCTCGGCCGCCGAGTCGCGCCACGCCACCCACCTCGACCTGAAGGCGGGGGCGACCGACGACGGCCGGCTCACCGCGCTGGCGGTCGACGCCGTCGCCGATACGGGGCCGTACCCCAACGGCGTCGGCCACGTCGTCCTGAGCGCCTGTCGCGGCCGACCGCTGGACACCTACGCCGTCGACAACTACCGCTTCGAGGGGGTCTCCGCCTTCACCAACAACCCGCCCGCCGGTGAGTACCGCGGCATCGGCGTCACGCAGATCACCTGGGCGCTGGAATCGCACCTCGACGAACTCGCCCGCCGAGCGGGGTTCGACCCCGTGGACTTCCGCCGGCGCAACTGGGTCGCCGCGGGCGACGACCGGCCCCACGCCGACGCCCCGGTGAGCAGTTGCGGCCTCCGCGAGTGTCTCGACCGCGGGCGGGGGCGGTTCGACGAGCTGCGGACGGGCCCGGACGACGACGCCGGCGACACCGTCTACGGCCGGGGCGTCGCCGCGGGCGGGCAGATCACGACGCCCGCCGCCGGGAAGAACGACGATTACGCCGAGGCGCGGCTGACCCTCGCACCCGACGGCTCGCTGGCTGTCCGCACGGGCGCGATCGACGTGGGCCAGGGCGCGGCGACGGCGCTCGCCCAGATCGCCGCCGAAGCGACCGGCCTCGCCCTCGACCGCGTGACCGTCGAGGGGTACGACCCCGACGACGGCGTCGACGACAAGTACGGCTCGATCGCCAACCGGACGACGTACCTGATCGGCGCGGCGATCCGCGACGGCGCCGACGAGCTCGGCGAACGGCTGCGCGCCCGCGCGGCCGACTGCCTCGACGCGCCCGCGGAGGAACTGACGGTCCGCGACGGTCGGGTTGAGACGCCCGACGAAACCGGCGGCGCGGTCGGCGCGCTCGTCAACGACGCCGTCGTCGCGACCGGTCGCGCGGAGACCGACACGGCGCCGCTTTCCTACGGCGTCCACTTCGCCGAGGTCGCCGTCGACACCGGGACCGGCGCGGTCGACGTGACCGCCTACGTCGGCGCCCAGGACGTGGGCTACGCGATCAACCCGACGCTCGTCGAGGGACAGATCGAGGGCGCCGTCCAGCACGGGGTCGAGTTCGCGCTCACCTCGGAGATGCGACTGGAGGGGGGCGTCCCGACGAACGCGACCCTCGCCGAGTACCCCGCGAGTTCGCCCGCCGAGATGCCCGACCGCCTGGCCTGCGAGATAATCGAGTCCGCGGAGGAGTCGGGCCCGTACGGCGCGAAAGGCGTCGGGACGCCGTCGATCACGCCCGTCGCGCCGGCGATAACCAACGCGGTCCGGGACGCCGTCGGCGAGCGCTTCACCGCGGCGCCCGTCCGCGACGAGGACGTGTTGTTCGCACTCGGCGGCGGTGCGGACGGTGACGGAGGTGTCGCCGGTGACTGAGCGGGCTACCGACGCGACCGGTCGCTCGGACGCCGACTACCACCGACCGGAGACGGTCGAAGCCGCGTGTCGGCGACTCCGGGACGCCGACGGCCGCGCCCGAGTGGTCGCCGGTGGGCAGACACTGATGCCGCTGGTTCGGCAGGGACTGGTCGACACCGACGCGTTCGTCGACGTGAGCGCGATCCCGGCGCTGTCGGGCGTCGCACGCGAGGACGGCCGCGCGACGGTCGGCGCGACGACGACCTACGCCGAGTTGGCCGCCCACGAGTTGAGCGACCGCGTCGCCGCGCTGGGCGAGGCGTGCGCCGTCGTCGCCGACCGGCAGGTCCGGAGCCTCGGGACCGTCGGCGGCGCCGTCGCGCACGGCGACCCGACGTTCGACCTGCTCGCGCCGTTGCGGGCGCTCGACGCCGAGGTGCGACTGGCGGCCCCGGACGGCCGCCGCCGCGTCCCGCTCGATTCGTTCCTCGTCGGCCATCTCCGAACGGACCGTCGCGAGGACGAACTCGTGACCGGCGTGACGGTCGAGCGCCCCGAGCCCGGGCGGTCGGGGTCGGCCTACGAGCGCCACGCCGCCGTCGAGTCGGGGCGGGCGACCGCCGGCGTCGCCGCGCGGGTAGCCCTCGCCGACGGTGCGTTCGAGACGGTCCGGGTCGCCTGCTCGGCGGTCGCGGACACGCCCGCCCGCGCGCACGCGGTGGAAGACAAGTCAGTCGGCGAGGCGGCCACCGCCGACGTCGTCGCGGCCGCGAGCGAACGGGTGTCCGAGGACATCGACCCGATCGACGACGAGGCGGGGTCGGCAACGTACAAACGGCGGCTGGCCGCGACGCTCACCGAGCGGAGCCTGCTGGCCGCCGTCCGCCGGGCGGGGGGATCGCCGTGAAGGTCTCCTTCGAACTCGACGGCGAGGCGCTGACCGTCGAGACGCCCCCCGAACGGTCGCTGCGCGAGTTGCTCCGCGAGGACTGCGACGCCCGGAGCGTCAAGGCCGGCTGCGACGGCGGTCGCTGTGGCGCCTGTACCGTCCTGCTCGACGGCGTCGCGGTGAAGGCCTGTCTGGTCATGGCCGCGAAGGTCGACGGCCGCTCGGTCACCACCGTCGAAGGGATCGCCGACGGGAGCCTCGGTCGCGAGGTGCAGGACGCCTTCGAGGACCATGGCGCCCTGCAGTGTGGCTACTGCACGCCGGGGGTCGTGCTGTCGGCGCTCGCCTATCTCGACGACGACCCCGACGCCGACCGCGAGTCCCTCCGGGCGGCGCTGTCTGGCAACGTCTGTCGCTGCACCGGCTACGAGAAGATCCTCGACGCCGTCGAAGCGGTCGCCGAGCGACGTACCGAAGGGGCGTGAGGGAGCGTTCGGCCGCTTAAGCGTTTGGTCGAGTCCCGACGAACGGGGATTTCGACCGCGCTTACGGCCGCGACGCGAGACGGGTCCGGTATGGCACTCGATCTCTCGATCGCCTGCTGGACCCGCGACCTGACGCGGTCGCTGCTGACCGGCGCGGTCGAACCGGACGGTGTCGACGCGACCGTCATGGCCGAGTACCCGCCGCGGCGCCACCGCCGCTTCTTCGAGCGCGGGGACTTCGACGTGTGCGAGGTGTCGCTGGCGTCGTACCTCTCCTCCCGGGAGCGCCCCGAGGAGTACCCCTTCACCGCGATCCCGGTCTTCCCGTGCAAGAAGTTCCCCCAGTCCTTTTGCTACCGGCGGACCGACGCCGGGATCGACGACCCGTCGGACCTGGCCGGCGAACGGGTAGGCGTCCAGTCCTGGCAGACGACCCGCGACGTGTGGATGCGCGGTATCGCCCGCGAGCGCTACGGGCTCGACCTCTCGGCGGTGACCTGGTACCGGCGCAAGGAGGACGACGTGCCCGTCTCGATCCCAGACCGCTTCGACATCCGGACGGTGCCGGGCGAGCAGGGCGGCGAGGCGATGGTCGACCCCGACGACCTGCGAGCGATGTTCTTCGACGGCGACCTGGTCGCCGCCATGGAGCCGGCCAACGCCATGTTCCACAGCGTCGTCGAGTCCGACGACGCCGCGCTGATGTTCGACGACCCCGTCGAGACCGAACGCGAGTACTACCGCGACACAGGGATCCACCCGATCATGCACACCGTCGCCGTCCGCGACGAACTCCTCGACGAACACCCCTGGCTCGCCGTCTCGCTGTTCGACGCCTTCCGCGAGGCCCGCGACGACGCGCTGGAAGCCAACCTGAGCCCCAGCACCCACACGACCAACACCTGGGGGCACCTGCACCTCGTCGAACAGGACCGGATCCTCGGCGAGGACGCCTGGGAGTACGGCCTGACCGACCGCACCGTCCCCGAACTGGAGAAGTTCCAGACGTACGCCGACCACCAGGGACTGATCCCCGAACCCTACGACCTCGACGAGTTGTTCGTCGACTGTTCGGTCGCGCGCACCTGAAAGGAGGGGTCGCGAATCGTCGCGGCGCTCCGGGACGGGCGAGTCCGACAGAACGCGGCCGACCGGGTTCGACGCCGGTCAGGACTCGGCCTCGTAAACCTGCATGGCCTTGGGCTGGAACTGGAGGTTGATCTCGTCGCCGCGGTCGAACTGCCGATAGCTGTCGGTGTGGACGACCAGCGTCGCGTCGGTCTCGTCGATCTGAACCGTCAGCTCGTAGCGGTCGCCGATGATCCCCTCGGCGACGACCGTCCCCGACAGCTCGATGCGCCCGTCGACCCCGTCGGCGAACTGGCCGATCTCGACGTCGTCCGGCCGGAGGAAACACGCCACCTCGTCGGTCTCGCCGCCGTTTTCCACGTAGTCGACGTTGCCGAGCGGGAAGTCGACGAACGGCGTCCGGACGACCCGCTCGCCGTCGCCGTCCCGTTCGGTCGTCCCGGTGAAGCGGTTGCGGACGCCGACGAACTGCCGGGTGAAGGGCGATTCGGGTCGCCGGTACAGCGACTCGGGGTCGCCGCGCTCGACGACCCGCCCGTCGTTCATCACGAGTACCCGGTCGGCCAGGTAGAAGGCCTCCTGCTGGTCGTGAGTCACGTACAGCACGCTGAGCCCGAGTTCGTGTTGGAGCCGCTGGAGCTCGTAGCGCATGTGCTTGCGGAGCTCCTTGTCGAGGTTGCTCAGCGGCTCGTCGAGCAACAGCAGTCCGGGGTCGTGGACGATGGCCCGGGCGAGCGCGGTCCGCTGTTTCTGGCCGCCGCTGAGATCGGTCGCCGGCGACCCGGCGAGGTCGCCGATCTCCATCAACTCGAGCACGTCCGCGACCCGCTCGTCGTACTCGTCGCTCGGCACGCTCGTCGCGTGTTTCAGCGGGAAGACGACGTTCTCGTAGACGGTCTTGTGCGGCCAGATCGCGTAGTTCTGGTAGACCATCCCCAGGTCCCGTCGCTCGGGCGGCAGCGACCTGGTCCCGTCGAAGACGGGCTCGCCGTTGATGGCGATCTCGCCGCCGTCGGGGGTCTCGACGCCGGCGACGCACCGGAGGACGGTCGTCTTGCCGCAGCCGCTGGGCCCCAGCAGCGCGACGATCTCGTCGGCCCCGACCGTCACGTCGACTCCCGAGAGGTGGAACTCGCTGCCGAACCCCTTCTCCAGGTCCCGTACCGTCAGCCGCGTGTCGGTGTCCATAGCTGTGGTCGTGTCCCCGGCGGGCCGCCGGCTCCGCCTCGACGGCCCACCGCTCGTCTCGGTTCGAGCTACCGCGCCCACGCATTAACCCCTACCGCGGATTTCTACGCCGTGGGAACTGCGGGTCGGGACGCTCCCGACCGACGCGGTGGGGTCGACGGCGCCGGGCGCGAGCGTCACCGTCAGTGCTGACCGAGTTCGTAGAAGGTGATCCCGCAGACCCGCATCGCGAGCACGAAGAGGACGGTCAGGCCGATAAAGACGGTCGAGATGGCGGCGACGAGCGACAGCGCCGGCTCGTACATGTACAGCTGGAACAGCTCGACGGGGATCACCACCGTGTCCGAGGAGTAGGTCATCCACGGGATCGACAGCAGCTGGAACACGTGGACGGCCAGGAAGAACCAGAGGACGACCGCCGTGTTGCGGAACAGCGGGAGGAAGACCGCCCGCAGCTGGCCGAGCCAGGAGGCGCCGGCGACCCGCGCGGCCTCCTCCAGCACCGAGTGGATCTGGACGACGTTCCCGACCGCGATGCGCGAGGAGACGGGGAAGAAGACGATGACCGAGCCGATGGCGATGATTGCGAGCGTCCCGTAGAGCGTGATCCCGGGGAGCTTGCCGACCCAGAGGCTCAGGAAGATGAGCCCGGCACCGGTGATGATCCCGGGCACCGCCAGTGGCGTGAGCGTCAGGAAGTCCACCGCGCCGCGAAAGCGCCCGTCGGTCCGCTCGGTGTAGTAGGCCGCCCCGACGACGAGGGCCGTCCCCAGCGTCGCCGCACCGACCGCGACCAAGACGCTGTTGGCGAACGCCTCGCGAAGCCCGGAACTCGTGACCGCCGTGACGTAGTGCTCGACCGAGAGCCCCGAGAGCCGGACGTGGCCCGTCCACGTCGAGTGGATCGACGTGAGCGCCATCGCGAGGATCGGAAGGATCCACACCAGGCCGACGACGCCCCACAGCCCGCCCGCGAGCGGCCACCGCCACCGCCCCAGGTCCCAGGTCCGCCGGCGACCGGACTGCCCGGTCAGCGTCATGAACTCCCGTTTGCGGCTCGTCACCCGCCGGTAGTAGTAGACGAGGACGCCCGTCGCGAGCAGCAGGCTACACGACAGCGCGGCGGCCTCGCCGTAGGCCGGCGGGAACCGCGAGTTGATCGCCGAGCCGATCACCGTCGAGTACACGTCGAACCCGTGGCGCGAGCCCAGCACCGAGACGATGGCGAACTCCCCCATGCCGTAGAGGAAGATCGTGATCACCGCCGAGAGCAGCGCCGGCTTGACCAGCGGAAGCGTGACCGACCGCAGCGTCTGGGTGACGCTCGCACCGTGGATCCGGCTCACCTCCTCGAACGACGCGTCCATGTCCTGCAGCGCGGGCACCGTCAGGAGATACGCCGTCGAGACGACGTTGACGCCCGCGACGAACGCGACTCCCCACGGGGTGAACAGACCGACCGAGAGCGACCCCAGACCGAGCGCGTCGGCGATAGCGACCGAGACGAGCCCGTTCTGTGGCCCGTAGGCGGTGATGTACATGATCCCGAAGACGTACCCCGGGATCGCCTGGCCGGACAGCAAGACCAGCTCCAGCCCGCCCTTCGTCGGGAGGTTCGTCCGCACGAACAGCCAGGCCAGCGTCAGCCCGAGCGCGATACCGGTGACCGTCATCCCAACCGCGACGACGAGGGTGTTGGCCAGCAGCGCCGGTACGTCGAAAAAGCCCTCGCTGTACACCGCGACGAAGTGGTCGAGCGTGAACGACCCGCCGATCTCGCCGGGATACCCCGACCAGACGCTCGTCCACAGGAGGAAGACCAGCGGCACCAGCGTCAGGACGGCGACGCCCGCGACGATCGTCCCGAGGACGAGTCGTTTGGCCGAGAATCGGCGGTCGACGAGGCCGCCGACGCCGCTCCTGAACGCGGCGGCCACCTCGTCGCGGACGCTCATCGCTCGCCTCCGCGCGCGTTCGGGGGGTCGGTGCTATCCATGGATATCGGTGAACGTGAGGTCGTCGTCGAACCGTGGTGGGTCGGTCGGACCGGGCCGGCCGTCGGCGGGACCGGAATCGAGGGACTCCAGCCCTCGGCTACGGCTTGAACATCCCGGTGTCGACGGCTTTCTGTCCGAGCGTGGAGTAGTCCGCGGACTCCCAGAACCCGATCGGGAACAGGTTCGCGTTCAGCCGCCGCTTCGTGTAGGGGTCGACGTCGATACCGGAGAGGTCCAGGTCCGTCCGAACGGGCACCTGGTCGGTCACGTCGGTCAGGATGCGGCGCTGGACCGGCTTCTCCAGCATCGCGCTGACGAAGTAGCGGGCGGCCCAGGGATGGGGGGCGTTCCGGTTGATGCTCAGGCCGCCCTCGGTGGCGTTGCGCTTGGCGGGGTCGGTAAAGATGCCCTCGACGGCAAGGTCGTCGTTCTTGACGAACGGCGCGGCCGCCCACGGCCAGTTGTACAGCATCATCGCGGCGTTGCCCTTCCCGACTTCGCGCATCCCCGCCGAGTGGGAGTTGACCCCGACCACTTCGAACCGGTCCATCAGGCTCCGGATCCACTCCATCTCGCCCATGTCCGTCTGGGCGGCGTGATAGCGGGTGATCCAGCCGATCATCCCGGAGCTGACGTAGCCCGAGAAGGCGACTTCGAGCCCCTCGTACTGGTCGTCGAACAGGTCGTTGTACGTCTCCGGGTAGTCCAGCCCCTGCTCGTCGAATATCTGCGTACTCACCGGGAGGACGACGCCGGCGCCACCGTTGAACCCCGACACCAGGAACGGGAGGGTCCGCTTCTCGGGCAGGGCGTCGGCGAACCAGAAGTTCTCGTCGATGCCCCACTCGAACCACTCCTTCGCGTAGGCGGTCCCGTCCTCCCGGCCTTTCTGTTTGATCCGGTCGCGGAGGTTCGACGCGACGCTGACCACGTCGGCCTTGTCCTCGCCGGCCTGGCGCTCCTGGAGGAGCCGCTGGGAGACGGCCGCGCCGTCGCTGGCGAACACCGTCGCCTCGATGCTCGTCCCGAACTCGTCGTTGATCACGTCGACGAGGTCGTACCACTGCTGGGAGTCGCCCGTCCCCGCGTAGATGGTCACCTCGGCCCCGTCGTCGACGTAGTCGGCGAGTCCCTCGGTCGTCCACGGCGGCTCGGGCTCGCCGGTCGTGGTCGGAACCGCGCTGGTCGTCGACCCATCGCCGTCACTCGTCGCCCCGTCCCCGCCGCTCGTCGATCCGCCGCCGGCGTCGGGCGTCGAGGTCGCCGGCGGTCCGGACCCCAGACACCCCACGAGCGACGCCGCCGAGACCGCCGCACCCGTCGCGAGAAACGCCCGTCGCGAGGGGAGCCCGGTCCGACGCCGTCGGTCGTCGCGCTCGTCTCGTTCCCGCCCGGCGTCGGCTGAACGCTGTTCCGTCATACACGTCCAGCTACCCCGCGTTCGGATAAACGGATACCGCAGATTGTTATTCGATGGGAAGACGTCGGTCGGAGAACGGACGCGACGGGCCGGCGACGGCGCGATACCGCGGTCGCGACCCCGGTCAGTCGCCGCCCTCGACGACCTCGGTGAGGTTCCCGAAGTAGGAGTCGATGTCCCGTTCGACGATCGGGCGCAGCACCGACGGGTTGAGCGTGGCGGCGCCCCCGGTGTAGGTCACTTCGGCGGTGTAGGCCAGCTTCGACTCGTACCGGTCGCCGTCCTGGATCTCCATCGCGGCGAGCACGTCGAACTCGCTGCCGGTCGTCGAGTCGAACGCCGTCGCGCTCGTGACGACGTGGTCGGGCGGGTCCATCTCGACGAACTCGGCCTCGCCCGACAGCGAGACGGTGAGCCGGCTCACCCCTCGCGTGATCTCGACCGAGTAGCGCCGCTCGGACTGCCGCTCTATCGACTCGGCGCCCGGCACGCACTCCGTGAGCGTCTCCGGGTCCGAGAGGTGGCCCCACAGCTCGCCGGGCTCGGCGTCGACGTAGACGGCGTCGGCGAACTCCAGCCGCTCGCCGCCGGCGTCCTCGCCCGGGTCGTCGCTGTCGTCGCCGGTCGGTTCCTCGGCCGGTCGCGTGTCGTCTGAGTGGCTCATTGGTGGAAAGCGGCGAGCGGTGGGCGGTCGCTACACCTCGATGATCGTGAACTGGTTCGACGCGATCCCGACGTTGTAGAAGTTCGCCTCCCCGTCGGTGACGACCACCTCGTAGCCGTAACTGCCGGGGTCGAGCGAGTCGGTCTCCAGCGTGCCGGTCCACTGGGCGGTCGTCTCCTCGCCGCTCTCCTGCCAGGACAGCTCGACGGAGTCGAAGGCGCCGTCGGCCGACTCCACCGTGACGGAGTCGAGCGCGTCGCCGCCGACCAGCTCGCCGCTCGACCCGTCGTAGATGCCGACCGAGAACGTCACGTCCATCTCGCCGCTGAACTGCCGTTCCGGAGCGCAGCCGCCGACGAAGCCGCCGGCCGACTCGACGGGCGACCCGTTCCAGAACGTCTCGGTCGTGACGACGTAGTTGGTCGGGTTCGAGTACTCGATGACCTCGATGGCGTCCTCGAGGATGCCCACGGCCCGGAAGTTCGCGTCGCCGTCGGTGACCTCCACCGTGTACGCGTACGTCCCCGTCGAGATGTCGCTCGGTAGCTCCCAGGAGCCGCCCCACTCCTCGGCGGGGTTCTCCTCGTCGTCGCCGGCCCAGCCCAGTTCGACTTCCGGCCCGCCGTCGACGTTGACGACGACGCTGTCGAGGTCCTCGTCGGTGAGCTGCTCGCCCGTCTCGGGGTCGTAGATGCCGACGTAGAACACCGCCAGCATGCCGGGGACGAACCGCCGCGTCGCCGAACACGCCGAGGCGAACGCCGCGCCCTCCGGGACTTCGCCGGTCCCGGTCTCGGCGGTCACGACGTAGTTCTCCGGCTGGGGTTCGGGCGTCGCCGTCGGCGTGTCCGTCGGCGTCGCGGTGTCCGTGTCCTGGGCCGGCTCGGCGGTGTCGGTGTCGGTGTCGCCGCCGGGACAGCCGGCGAGCGCGACGGTCGCCCAGCTGGCCGCGCCGCCCGCGAGCACGCGCCTGCGGGTCGACCCGCCGTCGCCGTCGTCGCCGTCGTCCGGGCCGGCGAGCGATTCTTCCTCGGTCGAGTAGCTGCTGTCGCGGCTCATGTACACGCATAACTCCACGAGGTGTCGACAAAACCCTCCTCGTAGTTCTAACTCTCTGGGAGACACGCCGGCCGTTTTAGCGTAAACTCCCCGAAGATGCTAGCGAGATGGCTGAAGACACCTCCGGCGCCGACCGTGACGGTCGCGCGGGCGAACAGGACGAACCGCCAGCCGAGGGCGAGCGGTCCGACTCGGCGGCCGACGGGCGAGTGACGAGACGGCGACTCATGGCGGCGGGCGCGGCGACCTGGGCCACGGCGAGTGTCTCCGGCTGTCAGTACATCACCGACCCCGGGACCGGCGACGACGACACCGACACGCCGACGGTCACCACCGAGACCACCACCACCGACGACCCCGTCGGCCCGGCGACGCCGACGCCCGACGCCGGCGAGGGGACCGACGACCCCGACGGGACCGACGACCCCGACGCGACCCCCGACGAGGAAACCCCGACACCCACCGCCACGCCGACGCCGACGCCGCCGCCGACGACCACCTCCTGTGCCAGCCTCGGCCGGTTCGCCGCCGGGATGGAGGTCGGGCTCCACGTCGCCCTCTACGACCCCGAGACGGGCGACCCGCTGGGTGACGACGCCGTCGACGCCGTGCGAGTCGAGTTCCCCGACGCCGACTACGGCCCGCTCGAGTTGAACTGGCAGGGCGACCACGAGGCGTACTCGGCCGACACCTGGGGGTCGAAGATCGCCACCGACGAAGACACCGAACGGGGGACCTACCGCTACGAAGTCAGCGTCGAGGCCGACGACGAGACGGTCGAGACGAAAGTCGCCGACCAGTTCACCATCGTGTAGATCGCCCGTCCGTCGCGACCGCTTTCCGAGTCCGATCCGCGGTCCGCCCGTCGGACCGCCGCCCGAACCACCCGACCGCGCCGCTACGTCTCGATCTCGATCCGCCGACCGGGCGGACTATCGTTTCGGTCGACCGGGAGTTCGACGTCGAGGACGCCCTCCCGGTAGGTCGCGGTGATGCCGTCGGCGTCCACCGCCCGCGGGACGTTCACCTCGTGGTCGAAGACCCGCGAGCTCCCGGGGCCGCCGGACCGGCGCGCCGAGACCGTCAGTCGGTGGTGGACCCACGCGACCTCGATCTCCTCGGGGTCGAACCTCGGCAGGTCGACGAAGACCCGATAGATCCCGTCGTCGCGGTACAGTTCGACGTCGTGGTCGGGGTGGTGTGTCATCGGAGTCGCCCTGTTTGGTGGTACCTCCCACCGGCCTACTTACGTTTTGGTAGTTACAGCTCGGTGAGAACGGCAGCCGGTCGACCGGACCGACACCGCCGGTCCCGTGGAGTAGGCTTTTGCGCGCTCGCGACGTAGTTTCAGCCAACGTGACGGGCAACGGGACACGGCCGGAGACGAGCGGAACGGACCGCCAGGGGTACGCGGTCGACGGCGCGGACGCGCGGGCGACACTCGACGCCGTCGCGAGCGCGACCGCGGCCGGCGTCCTCGTCGTCGACGACGGCCGGGTCTCGTTCGCGAACGCGAACGTCGAGCGATACCTCGGGCGCGAACCGGGCGAGCTGACGGGCGATACCGTCGAGACGGTCCTCCCCGACCGTGCGACCGAAGCGGTCGCGGCGGTCGCCGACGGCGGCGCCGAGCGGACGGTCGCGTGGCGCGCGTCGGACGCGGGAGCCTCCGCGGACGGGGCTTCCGGCGCGGTCGACGGCGGTATCGCCGCGACGGTCAGCCCGGCCGACGGCGGCCGGGTCGCCGTGACACTCACGCGGGGCGAGCGCGACCGGGAGCCGCCGTCCGACGACGGCGTCGCACGGGTCGCGCTCGACGCGGACGGACAGATCGCGGGCTGGAGCGACGGCGCGGCGGCACTGACGGGGTGGTCGACCGTCGAGGCCGTCGGCGCGGACCTCTCGCTTCTGTACCCCGACGACGGCGAGGCCGACCCGGAGGAGACGCTCGCCAGCGCGCGGACCGACGGACCGACCGAGACGGAGGGGTGGCGACTGCGCCGCGACGGGAGCGACTTCTGGGCGAGCGTCTCGGTCACCCCTCGGCGGGACACCGACGGCGGTATCGCCGGGTTCGACCTGCGGCTGCGCGACCGGACCGACCGCAAGCGGCTGGCCGACGAGCGCGAGCTGCTGGCGACGGTCAACCACGCGATCGCCGACGCCGACGGCTTCCGCGAGGGCGTCGAAACCACCCTCGAAGCGGTCTGTGCGCGCACGCAGTGGGCCTACGGCGAGGCGTGGGTGCCCGACGCCGGCGGCGACGCCCTCGAACACCTCGTCGGCCACGCCGAGTCCGAACGGCTGGAACCGTTCCTGCGGGCCAGCCGCGACGTGACGTTCGACGCCGCAGAGGGGCTCCCCGGCCGCGTCTGGGCGAGCGAGTCCGCCGAGTGGATCCCGGACGCCTCGGCGGTCCCCGAATCGACGTTCCGCCGGACGGACACCGCCGAGTCCGTCGGCCTCCAGGCGGCGCTGGGGGTCCCGATCCGGACCGACGACGGCGTCGTGGCCGTGTTGACCTTCTTCCTGCGGGAACGGCGGGCCGCCGACGAGGAACTGGTCGAGGCCGTCACCGACGTGACCGCCGACCTCGGCGCGCTGATGGCTCGCAAGCGGGCCGAGGAGGACCTGCGTACCTTCCGGAAGGCCGTCGAGCAGGCGGGCCACTCGGTGTACGTCACCGACACCGACGCCACGATCGAGTACGTCAACCCCACCTTCGAGCGGGTCACCGGCTACGGCGCCGCGGAGGCGGTCGGGGCCGACCCCTCGATCCTCAACTCCGGCGAGCACGACGACGCATTCTTCGCCGACCTCTGGACGACGATCACCGACGGCGAGGTGTGGACCGGCGAGGTGCGCAACCGTCGCAAGTCCGGCGAGCCCTACGTCGTCAACCAGACGATCGCGCCGATCGTCGACGGCTCGGGGGAGATCGAGCGGTTCGTCGCCGTCAACGACGAGATCACCGACCAGAAGCGCCGCGAACGGGAGCTGCGCAGCCAGCGCAACTCCCTGCGCCGGATCAAACAGATCATCGAGAGCCTGCGCCCGATCAACCGCGCACTCGCTCGCGCCGACACCCGCGAGGCCGTCGACCGCGGTGTCTGCGAGGGACTGGCCGCCTCGGAGGCGTACCTCGCGGCGTGGGTCGGCGACTACAACGCGGCGGCCGACGGGATCACGCCCCGCGAGTGGGCGGGTGTCGACGACGCGTTCGTCGAGGAGCTCGACCTCGGGCTCGGCGACGGCGGGGCCGGGGACGCGGACGAGGAGGGACTCTACCGGCGCGCGGTCGCCGAGGGCGAGGTCCAGGCCGTTCGGGACCTCACGACGGCGCCAAGCGGCGGTCCGCGCCGCGAGCGCGCGCTGGCCCACGGCTTCCAGTCGCAGGCGGCGGTTCCCGCGGTCTACGGGGACTCCGTCCTCGGGGTGCTCACCGTCTACTCGGCGCGGCCCGACGCCTTCGACGAGTACGAGCGGGGACTGCTGGCCGAGCTCGGCGAGCGGGTCGGCCACGCCATCAACGCCGCCGAGAACCGGCAGTTGCTCCACACCGACACCGTCGTCGAACTGGAGTTCGAGGTCGGCGCCCGGGACTCCCCGACCGCGAGCGTCGCCGGCGAGCTGGGCTGTCGGCTCTCGCTGAACGGTGTCGCTCCGGCCGCGGCGGGGTACGTCGCCTACGTCGCCGTCGACGGCGCCCGACCCGAAGCGGTCGCCGAGGCGCTCGCCGACCGCGACGGAGTGGACGGGGCCCGAGTGGTCGAAGCCCACGGCGAGACGGGCGTCGTCGAGGTGACCGGCGGCGCCGACCCCGTGGCCGCGCTGGTCGAACACGGGGCGACCGTCCGCGCCTTCGAGACGACCGGCGAGGTCGCGACGGTCCGCTGTGAGATCGCGCCCCGCTCGGACGTGGAGACGCTCATCACCGCGGTCGAGGCCGCCGGCGAGGACACCGTCTTCGCCGCCAAGCGGACCCGCGACCGCGACGTGCGGACCGTCGAATTGACCCGGACCGCCGTCGAGGAACGACTGACCGACCGCCAGCGCGAGGCGCTCGCGCTCGCCTACCACGCCGGCTTCTTCGCCTCCCCCCGCCACTCCACCGGCGAGGAACTCGCCGACGTGCTCGACATCGCCTCGCCGACCTTCTACCGACACGTCCGCGAGGGTACCCGGAAGGTCCTCGAACTCCTCGTCGACGCCGAGGACGCCCCGCCCGCGAACGTAACTCGTTCCGAACGCTAGTTGACTAGCGTTTCGCGATCGGTTCCGGAATCGATTCACTAGTCAGCTAGTTCCTTCGGCTATGCTCCCCGCCGGTGAAGGGCTAGATACAGATGTCAGAGGGTAGAGACCGGGCGTTTCTGGACGCGGTGGGCGACGAGGACTGCAAGACGATCCTCGACGCCGTCCGTACGGAGGCCAAGACCATCCCGGAGCTGTCCGAGGAGTGTAACATCCCGCTGTCGACGGCCTACCGGAAGGTCAACCGGCTCCAGGAAGCGGAGCTCGTCGCGGAGAAAAACCGGCTCCCGGAGGACTGCCGGCCCAAGAACGTCTACGAGCTGCGCTTCGACGGCGCCGTGGTGACGATGGGCGAGGAGGGGTTCACCGTCGAGTTCGGCGGCGAGTCGTCCGAACCGACCGCCTACGATCGGATCGCCGACCTGCCGCGGTCGGCGGTCGGGAGCGACTGACCGGGGCGATGGCGCGGTTCAGCGTCGACTGTGAGACGTGCTCGTTCACCGCCGAAGCGCCCTCGGTCGCGGCGGCGCTGTCCGAGGAACGCGCCCACAGACGCGACCAGGGCGTCGAACACCGCGTGACCATCGAGCGGCGTCCGCGCGCCCGGGACCGGCCGCTCGCGAGCGACCACCCGTGAAACGCGACCGTCGGTGAACCACGACCACCGAGAATCACGACTGCCCAACCGAAACCGTCACCACCGGACCACACACGGCAATGACCGACCACTGGTACTGTCTCGACTGCGATCGGCGCATCGATCCGGACGACCGTTCCCGTCACGCCGCCGCGGACCACCGACTGCGGGGCGTCCCCGTGTCGATCCGCCCGTCCGCGACGGCCATCCGACGGGCCGACGACGGCGAGACCGCGAGACGGGCCGACCACGGTGAGACCGCGATCCGACCGGTCCGACCCACGGAGTCGCGACTCGCTCGTCGTCCCGGGGACTGACTCGCGGGACCGACGAGCGGGCGGCCGCACGCTTGCGCGCGAGCAGCCGGCTCAGTCCTCGGCGCCGTCGGCCGGCGTCGCCAGGAGGTCGGCCTCGTAGGCTGCGATCGCCTGGACCACCTTGTCGGCGTCGTCGTCGGCCACGTCGAACGCCGCCAGCGTCGCCTCCAGGATGTCGATCGCCCGCCGGATGTGGGCCTCGGTGAACGGGACGTGGAGGTGGGCCTCCCGGACCGGCGCCGCGTCGTACGTCTCCGGTCCGCCCGCGGCCTCACAGAGGAAGTCCGCCTGCGTCCGCCGCAGCATCTCCAGGTCCGAGTCCTCGAAGAACGGCCCCAGCTCGTCGTCGTCGAGCAGTCGGTCGTAGAACTCGTCGACGACCGCCTCGATCCCCTCGCGCCCGCCGAGCCGGTCGTACAGCGTCGCTCCGGTCATGGGCGTACGACCGCGGCCGAGGGGTTTGGGTCTACCGCTCGTTCCCACGCTGTGGGGATCGCCGCGTCGCCGGCCGAGGACGGGCGAACCGCCACCGGCGTCACGAGACGGAGTCGAGCGCGCCGCCGAGGATGTCCGCACAGCGGTTCCAGTACTCGGGCGTGTGGCCGGCGTTGTGGGGCGTAACGTGGCAGTTCCCCAGCGACCACAGCGGGCTGTCGGGGGGGAGCGGCTCGGGGTCGGTCACGTCGAGCGCCGCGCCGCGGATCTGATTCGTCCGTAGCGCGTCGACGAGCGCGTCGGTGTCCACGACTTCGCCCCGGGCGACGTTGACGAGCGTCGCGTCGGTCGGGAGCGTGCGGAACACCTGCTCGTCGACGAGCCGTTCGGTCAGGTCGGTGAGCGGACAGGCCAGGACCAGGTGGTCGGTCTCGGCGAACGCCGCCTGAAGGGCCTCCGCATCGAAGCCGACGACCTCGTCGGCCGGCCCGCCCTTCGACGGCGTGTACCGGACGCCGATCGTGTGCACGTCGAACGCCTGCAGGCGGTCGACGACCGTCTCGCCGATGGGGCCCTGGCCGACGACCGTCGCCGTCGACCCTTTCAGCTCGCCCGCCTGGTAGTGGCGCCACTCCGCGCGGCGCTCCTGGCGCCACCCCCTGTCGAGGCGACGGACGAACGTCAGCAGACAGCCGAGCACCTGCTCGGCGATGTTCGGGCCGTGGACGCCGGAGGCGTTCTCGACGGCGACGCCGTGGTCGTCCAGCGCCTCCAGCGGGAGGTGGCCGGTCCCGGCGAACGTGCAGACGAACAGGTCGAGTCGCTCGGCCGCCGCGAGCAGGTCCGTGGAGATCTCGTAGCCCGTCGCGACCCGCGCCTCGGTGATCAGCCGCCGCTCCTCGGCCGGCGTCTCCGCGTGGGCCACGTCGAACTCGGGGAACCGCTCGCGCAGCGTCTCGGCGTACTCGGCCGCCGAGAGCCCGTGGATCTTGTGAGGCAGGACGAGGATGTCCGTCATCACTCGCCCTCCGCGATCGATACCGCGATCTCCTGGGCGCCCTCCCGCAGCGTCAGCTCCTCCAGCTCACGCAGTTCCTCGCGCGACGCGTCCAGCGTCGCGACGTGGTTGCCCGCCAGCTCACCGGCCGGGCTCTTGAAACAGGTCGGGCCACAGGCGAGGAGGATCTCCTGCTCGTTGCGGTAGCCGGGATAGAGGAGCACGTCACCCCGCGAGGGGTAGACCGTGTGGTTCTCCCGCGGCAGCTCCGGGAGGTCGATCTCGTCGATCTCGACCCACGTCGCGTGGCCGCTCCAGCGAACGTGGAGCAGCTCCGAGCGCAGCGGGAGGAACTCCCGCATCGCCGCGACCGACTCCGGTGCGTCCGATTCGAGGATCGATGCCGTGTACGTCCGTTCGTTTATTTCGAACAGTAGCTCGCTCATGATGGTATCGTCCGTAATCCGCCGATCGTCTCCGCTCGATGGTCGTCTCGCACCGTCTCCGCTCCGCGCGTCGTCCGCGACTCGCCGGTCGCGGTGTTCGTGGTGCAGTTCCTGCGACGCCGCTGGCCGTCGGGCGCGGGCGCCGGGGCTCACGCGTCGGTCGCTCCGGCGAGGTCGGCGAGCGCCGTCGCGAGCACTCGCGTCGCGAGTGTGCAATCGCGCCAGTCGGTGTGTTCCAGCGGGCTGTGGGAGTGGCCGCCCCGGGAACGGGCAAAGAGGAGCCCCGCGTCGGTCGCGTCGGCGACCTCCATGGTGTCGTGGCCAGCCCCGGAGTGCAGCGACCGCGCCGCCACGTCGACCCGTCGCGTCGCGTCCCGCAACGCGCCGCGGACCCGGTCGGCCATCGGCCGCGGCGGGATGTCGTAGGGCCGCTCGTACGCGACGGCGACCCCGCGGTCCTCGCGCAGGTCCGAGAGCGTCGCTTCGAGGGTGTCGACGAGCCGCTCGATCGACGCCGGGTCGACGTCGCGGATGTCGACCGACAGCTCCGCGCGACCAGGAACGACGTTGGTCGCGCCCGGTTCGACCGACAGCGACCCGACCGTCGCGACGGCCGACTCGCTGTCGGTGGTCGCGATCTCCGTCGCGGCCGCTTCGAGGGCGAGAACGAGCTCGCTGGCCGCCGCGAGCGCGTCCGTCCGGTCGACCATCGGCGTGGTGCCCGCGTGGTCGGCCTCGCCCTCGATGGTGACTCGACACCGGGTGGTCCCGGTGATCGAGTCGACCACGCCGACCGGGCAGCCGGCCCGTTCGAGCGTCCCACTCTGCTCGACGTGGAGTTCGAGCCAGGCGTCCCACTCGCTCGCGTCGAAGCGCTCGTCGCCGCGGAAGCCGATGTCGTCGAGCGCGGCTTCGAGCGTGACCTCGCCGTCGGAGAGCGCGAGCGCGTCGTCGACCGCCCGGTTGCCGGCGGCGACCGACGACCCGAGGACCCCGTCCGCGAAGCGAGTCCCCTCCTCGCCAGTGAACGAGACCACCTCGACCGGCCGCGCTACGGCGAGGTCGCTCGCCGCGATGGCGCGCACGCTCTCCAGGGCGGCGTAGACGCCCAGCGGCCCGTCGAAGATGCCGCCCTCGGGGACCGAATCCAGGTGACTGCCCGCGGCGACCGGCGCCGCGTCCGGGTCGCACGTCGGCGGCGCCCACCGGCCGGCGATGTTGCCGACCGCGTCGACGCGCACTTCCAGCCCGGCCGCGACCATCCGGTCGACGAGGTACGAGCGCGCCCGAGCGTTGGCCTGCGTCCCCGGGAGGACGGTTCGACCGATGCCGTCCTCGCAGTCGATCGCGCCGAACTGCGCCGTGCGTTCGACGTCCGACCGGAGCGCGTCCCCGTCGACTGGGATCTCCGACGTCACGCCGGGCCCCCTCGTGGCCCCCACTCGGGGACCTCGCGGTGGAGGTACCCACCGTGTCCGGGCTCGGCGACGACCTCGCCGTCGGCCGCGACCCGCTCGCCGCGGACCCAGGTCGCCTCGACTCGGCCCGTGACCTCGCGGCCGTCGTACACCGAGTAGTCGGCCCGCGAGGCGTTGTCGGCGGCGTCGATCCGGTGGGTGGCCGTCGGGTCGAAGACGACGAAGTCGGCGTCGGCGCCGACTTCGAGCCGGCCCTTCCGGGGCAGGCCGAACGTCTCGGCGGGGGTCCGACACATGAGCCGGACGAGCGCCGACAGCGACCAGCCCCGCTCGACGACCGCCTCGTCGTGCATCACCGGGAGGCTCGTCTGGAGGCTGTTGACGCCGAACGGGCAGTCCCACCACTCGTCGACGGCCTTCTCGGCCGCCGTCGAGGCGACGTGGTCAGTCCCGACGGTGCTCAGCGTGCCGTCGGCCAGCGCGTCGAACAGCGCGTCGGCGTCGGCCGCCGAGCGCAGCGGCGGCGACTGGAGCGCCCGCGCGCCCTGCTCGGCGTAGGCCGCGTCGGTCAGCGCCAGGTAGTGCGGGCACGTCTCGCCGCGGACCAGGCCCCCGTCCTCGCGGGCGTCGGCGAGTTCGGCGGCCGCCGCCGCGGAAGACGTGTGGACCCCGTAGTACTTGCAGTCGGTCTCGCGGGCGACGGTGACGGCGTCGGCCAGCGCCATCGCCTCGGCGTAGTCCGGGCGCGCCGCCGGATAGTCGGTCGGCGCACCGGCGCCGCGCTCGCGCTGGCGGTCGGTGAGCGCCTCGCAGACCGCCGCGTCCTCGGTGTGGACGAGCGCGACGAGGTCTTCCGCGGCGAGACGCCCGAAGGCCAGCCGGAGGAAGCCGTTCGACAGGCCGATGTCGTAGGCCGTGAAGAACTTCACCGACGTGACGCCCAGCTCGGCCAGCTCGGCGAACTCCTCGAACACCGAGCGGTCGTCGGCCGTCACGGTGGCGTGGAGGCCGTAGTCGACGAGGGCGTCGCTCGCTTTCGCCCGCTGGCGTGCGACGGCGTCACACAGCGAGCCCGTGTCGGTCCAGACGGGGCCGTCAGCGTGTTTCTCGCGTTCGCCCGTCCACGTCTGCCACGCGAAGTTGATCACGGACGTGACGCCGCCCAGCGCCGCGGCCGCGGTCCCGGTCTCGTAGCTGTCGATCGAGTTGAATCCGTCGAGGTGGACGTGCGGGTCCACGACGCCCGGCATGACGACCCGCCCGTCGACATCGACGGTCCGGTCGGCCGACGGGAGGTCCCGCTCGCGGCCGATCGCCGCGATGCGACCGTCGTCGACCGCCAGCCCCGCCTCGACCGTCCCGTCGGCGGTCGCGAGCGTCCCCCCGACGACCGCGAGGTCGACCGTCATCGGTCGACCCCTCCGTCGGAGGCGAGCCGCCGTGGCTCGCTCGGGAGGTCGTCGAAACCGCTCGTCCCGTCGTCGTAGGCGAGACAGCGCACGGATGCGCCGTCGACCTCGCGGGGTTCGGGGTGGTGTTGTGCGCACTGCTCCGTGGCGTGGGGACAGCGCGGGTGGAACCGACAGCCGCTGGGCACGTCCCGCGGGCTCGGGATCTCACCCTCCAGGGGCTCCTGGCGGGGCTTGTACGCCTCCTCGGCGTCGTCGGTCACGGGGATGGCCGACAGCAGCGCCCGCGTGTAGGGGTGGCTCGGCCGCTCGAAGATCCGGTCGGTCGGCCCCCGTTCCTGGATCTCGCCGAGGTACATCACGGCCGTCTCGTCGGCGAAGTTCCGGACCAGTGAGAGGTCGTGCGTGATGAACAGGTAGGTCAGTCCCAGTTCGTCCTGCAGGTCTTCGAGGAGGCCGATGATCTTCGCCTGCACGCTCACGTCGAGCGCGCTCGTCGGCTCGTCGAGCAGCAGCAGCGTCGGCTCGACCGCGATGGCGCGGGCGATGTTCACCCGCTGTTTCTGCCCGCCGCTCAGTTCGTGCGGGTACTTGGCGAGGTACTCGTCGTTCAGCCCCACCCGGTCGAGCAGTTCGCTCACGCGATTGGCCCGCTGGCCTTTCGGCACGTCCGCCGCCTGTAGCGGCACCGAGAGCGACTTGCGGATCGTGCGTCGCGGGTTCAGACAGGACGTGGGGTCCTGGAACACCATCTGCACTTCCGAGCGGAGCCGGCGCAGCTGCTTGCGCGTCTGGGGCGTCACGTCCTCGCCCTGAAACCGGATCCGCCCGCCGGTCGGCTCGTGGATCCCGATGACGGTCTTCGCGATGGTCGACTTGCCGCTGCCGGACTCGCCGATGAGCCCGAGCGTCTCGCCGCGGCCGATCTCGAAGGAGACCCCGTCGACCGCCCGCACGGGCGGTTCGCCGCCGAACCAGCCGCCACCGCCGAAGTGTTTCTCCAGGTCCTCGACGGCGAGCACGGGAGCCGTCATCGCTCTCCCCCTTCGCCGACCGTCCCGCCGTCCGTCTCGGCCCGGTCGGTCGTCCCGCCGTCCGCCGCCGCGTCGGTCGGATCGACCGCCGTGTTCAGCCGTCGCTTCGTCTCACCGAGCGTCGGCTCCGGGCCGGGATCGCCGGATGCGAACCGGACACACTCGACGCCGCGGGCGTCGCCGAACGACTCGAACGCCGGGCGCTCGGTTCGACAGGCCTCGTCGGCGTAGGGACAGCGCGGGTGGAACCGACACCCCTCGGGCGGGTCGGTGTACTCGGGGACCGACCCGTCGATCCCGTCGGCCATCGTCCCGCCCGACAGCTGCGGGATCGAGGCGATGAGCCCCTGGGTGTAGGGGTGTTTCGGGTCCTCGAAGATCTCCTCTGTGGTGCCCGTCTCGACGATGCGTCCGCCGTACATGATGTACACTCGGTCGCTCAGCTGCCGTGCGACGCCGAGGTTGTGGGTGATCATCAGGATGCTCATGTCCCGGTCCTCGATGAGTTCCGAGAGCAGCGCGAGGATCTGGTCGTGGACGGTCACGTCCAGCGCCGTCCCGGGCTCGTCGGCGATGAGCAGATCCGGCTCGTTGAGCAGCGCCTGTGCGACCAGCGCCCGCTGGCACATGCCGCCGGACAGCTCCGACGGGTAGCTGTCCATCACCGACTCCGGGTCGGGCATCTGCACCTCCCGGAGCATATCGAGGACGCGCTCACGGGCGTCGGCCCGGTCCGACCGGGAGTAGCGCCGCCGCAGGTACTCGACGACACCGGCCGAGCCCTCGCCGCCGAACTGCAGGGTGTCGACGAGCTGCTCGCCGACGGTGAACACGGGGTTCAGGCTCGACATCGGGTCCTGGAACACCATGCCCATCCGGTCGCCGTTGAGCGCGCGGCGCTCGTCGGCCGAGAGCGTCGACAGGTCCGTCCCCTCGAAGGCGACGGTCCCCGAGACGTTCGCCGGCGGCTCGTCGAGCAGGCCGGTGACCGCCTTCGTGGTGACGGACTTGCCACAGCCCGTCTCGCCGACGACGGTGACGACCTCGCCGCGACCGACCGACAGGTCGACGCCGTCGACCACGTCGGCGTAGCCGTCGAACCCCTCGAACCCGACCGACAGGTCCGACACCGAGAGGATCGGGTCCTCCGGCACCGGCTCGGTCGGGTTCACTGTTCCACCTCCACGTCGAACAGATCGCGCAGCCCGTCGCCGAGCATGTTGAACCCGAGCACGAGGACGAAGATGGCCAGGCCGGGGAAGATGCTGATCCACCACTCGCCGGGCAGGAACTCCGTCCCGCCGGCGACCATCGTTCCGAGCCCGGGCCGGGGTGGCTGGACCCCGAGCCCGATAAAGGAGAGCGAGGCGCCCGTCAGGATGACGATGCCCGCGTCGAGGGTCACTTTCACCAGGATCGGCGAGAGGCAGTTGGGGAGGATCTCCCGGAACATGACGTGGACCGGGCCGGCGCCGGCGAGCTTGGCGGCCTGGACGTACGGCTCGTCGCGCTGGCTCGCCGCGAGCCCGCGGGTGAGCCGCGCGTACCAGGTCCACCACAGCGACGCGATGGCGAACATCGCGATCTCCAGCGTCGGCTCGAACGCCGAGGCGATGGCCAGCGCCAGCACCAGCGGCGGGAGCGCGAGGAACGTGTCCGTGACCCGCATGATCGCCGCGTCGACCAGCCCGCCGACGTAGCCGGCGACGAGGCCGAGCGTCACGCCCACCGGGACGCCGATCCCCAGGATGACGCCCGCGAGTTTCAGCGAGAGCCGGTAGCCGAACAGGACCCGCGTGAACACGTCGCGACCGCTGCTGTCCGTGCCGAACGGGTGGGCGAGGCTCGGCGGCTGATAGGCGTTCGCGAAGTCCGTGTAGATGGCGGCGTGCTGGGGATACGGTGCGACCCACGGCGCGAACACCGCCAGGAAGACGACCGTCGCGACGATGGCGAGGCCGAGCAGGCTCATCGGCTGGGCGGCGAAGCGGCGATACGAGCGGTACCATAGCTCGCGCCGGGACGGCGAGACGACCCGGTCGAGCGTACTGGTCTCGGTGCTCACGCCGCATCACCTGCCAGGTCCATCCGCGGGTCGATCCGGTTCAACAGGAGGTCGACCGCGAGGTTCGTCAGCACGAACGCGAGGCCGATGGTCATCGTGACGCCGACGATGGCGTTGACGTCGCTCGTGAGCACCGACTGGACGCCGTACTTGGCCACTCCGGGCCAGGAGTAGACGATCTCGATGATGAAGGCGCCGCCGAGCAGCCACGCGTACAGCAGTCCGAGGATGGTCAGCGTCGGGATGAAGGCGTTTTTCAGCGTGTACTTGTAGGAGACGAGCCACCGCGGGAGGCCGTAGCCGTCGGTCGCCTCGATGAACTCCTTGCCCTCGACGTCGATCATGCTCGACCGAGTGATCCGGATCACCTGCCCCATCCCGCCGAACGACAGCGCCACCGCCGGCAACAGCAGGTGCGCCCAGGCGTTGAGGTGGGCGGCGAACGCGCCCGACAACAGCGTGTCGACGAGGAGAAAGCCCGTCTCCCGCGTCACGTCGGCGGCGTGTTCCCGCGCGATGCGGCCCGTGATCGGGAACAGCTGGAGGTAGTAGCCGAAGACCAGCTGCAGGGCGATCCCGATGAAGAAGCTGGGGACGCTCACCGTCGAGAAGGCGAACACGCGGGTCGCGTCGTCGATCCGTCCGCCGCGGTTGCGCGCCGCGAGGACGCCGAGCGGGATCCCGATCGCGACCATGAACACGGTCGCCAGGGAGATCAGCTCCAGCGTCGCCGGGAGCTTGGTCGCGATGTCCTGCACGACGGGGTTTTTCGTCTGGAGGCTCTGTCCGAGGTCGCCCGCGACCAGGCCGGTCATGTAGTCGACGTACTGGAGCGGGAGCGACTGGTCGAGGCCCATCTCCGCCGCCAGCCGGTCGACCTGCTCCTCGCTGGCCATCGCGCCCAGCGCCATCCGCGCCGGGTTCCCCGGGAGCACCCGGGAGATGACGAACACGAGGACGGAGAGCCCGAGGAGGCTGACCGCCATCCCCGAGAACCGCCAGAGTACGACCTTGATCCGCTTCATCCCGTGTGGTGGAGGTCGCGGAAGGTGTACTCGAAGCCCTGTGCCGGCCGGAGCGTGAGCCCCTCCACGTCGTTCTGGAACCCGATCTTCTTCACGGTGTGGTAGATGTGCATGTCGCAGTACAGCCCCGCGAGCACCGACTGCAGCTCGCGGTAGATCTCCGCCCGCGCGTCCGGATCGGGGGTCGCCCGCGCCTCCTCGATGAGCGAGTCGACCTCGTCGTTCTCGAGGTGTTCCATGCTCATCCACGTGCTCGCGGCCTCCGAGTGGAACTGGTTGTAGAACATCGAGTCGGCCGAGGGGTACGTCGGCACGTAGAACACCTGGTTCGTGTGGGGCGTGTCCTCCGGCGAGGTGGCGAGTTCGGTGATCGTCCCCCAGGTCTGAGGGTTGAGCTCCACGTCGATGCCGATCTCGGCCATGTTCTCCTGGAACAGGAGCCCGATGCGCTCCTGGAAGCCGTACGAGGAGGTGAACGTGTTCTGGATGGTGATCTCGCCCTCCGAGTAGCCGGCGTCTTCGAGCACCCGCTTGGCCCGCTCGGGGTCGTAGGAGGGTTGCATCACGTCCTCCTTGTGCGACCCCCAGGTCGGCGGGAGCGGTCCCTGGGCGCGCTGCATGTCCGGCATGATCTCGGTGACGACCTGCTCGTAGTCGAAGCCCCAGGCCATCGCCTCCCGGACGGCCGGGTCGTCGGTCGGGGGCTTCTGGGTGTTGATCTTGAAGTACAGCAGGCCGAACGTCGGGATCTTATCGACCCGGGCGTGGTCCATCTCCTCGATGGCGCTGTAGGTCCGCTCGTTCTGATACTGGCCGGTCATGTCCAGCTCGTCGGAGTTCATCAGCGACTGGACCGTCGAGTTCTCCGTGATGATCTGGACGTCGACGGTGTCGAACGAGCCCTCCGGGAACTCCTTGAAGTAGTCGTCGAACTTCGAGAAGACGATGCCCGAGCCGCGGGTGAACTCCTCGAGGGCGTAGGCGCCGGAGCCGGCGTCGTTGTCGTTGATGTACTCCTGGCCGTAGTCGCCCCGGTCGCCGTACTCGCCGTCGGCGAGGTTGTCCATCACGAGCTGCTTGTCCATGATGAACACGAGTACCATGATCGGAACGAACGGCGAGTACGGTTCGTCGAGTTCGAAGGTGACGGTCCGCTCGTCCTCGACGGTGATGTTCTCCTTGCTGAGGACGCCGGTCAGCAGCGATGCGTACCCCTGGCCGATGTCCATGAACCGCTCGACGGTGAACTTGACGTCCTCGGCGGTCAGCTCGTTGCCGCTGTGGAACGTGACGCCCTCCCGCAGCGTGAACGTGTAGGTCGTGTTGTCCTCGGAGACCGACCAGTCGCTCGCGAGGTTGGGCTGGATCGTCCCCTCGCTGTCCGGGAACACCAGCGGGTCGTAGAGGTTGACCAGCGCCATCGCCTGGACGTAGTCGGTCCCCTTCGCCGGGTCGACCGTCCCGAGCCGCTGGGTGATGTTGGCGGTGAGCGTCCGCCCCGACCCCGCGGTCCCGGTCGACGCATCGTCGCTCTGGGCGTCGGTCGAACCGCCGTATCCGCCGTCACTGTCGTCGCTGCCGTCGCCGCCACTCCCTCCGTCACCGTCGCCGGACCCGCCGTCGCCGCCACAGCCGGCGACACCCGCGGCGCCGACGGCCCCGAGCGAAGCGAGGAACCGACGCCGCGACTGCTCGGACAGCAGGTCTCGAACGTCGATCGACCCGTCCGCCGGTGACCGCTCGTCACTCATCGCCGACCACCTCGTCGCTGTCGACGAGCCCGATCGTCGCCGTTCCCCGAGTCCGCGAAGCCCACGCGCTCGCACGCACGCCATTATTTTGAAGTTGTCCAAAGTTAGCCCGAATTTGGTTTAGTTCTTCAACCATATTTCGACTATTGAGTGATATCTGGGACCCATATTAAAGAATTCCGGTGGAATAATCGAATTTGTTTGGGTGTCTGCCCGATTCCAATAAGGGTCCTAAAGGGGTCGCCCGGTCGCGGAGGCAGTCGACGGACGCGGGCAGCGAGGAGCGCGGCGGCCGTCGAGGGAGACCCCGTCGCGGGGGCGACGACCCACCGGCCCGGGACCCGCGAGACCGACCACTTCGTGAGCGCCGAGATCGGGCCGTTCGTAATACACGAACACCGCAGGTGATTCTCGGAGGCGCAGTCGACGGGGTGGCCGTGAGTTCTAGCTCCGAGTTCGTCTCTCGTCCGCGCGCACGCAAGAAACATTGTAGGGATCCGCCATCGGTCATCGGACGTCACCAGTTGGGCCGTCGACGAGAGCTGTACCGACCCGAAGGGGTCGGTCCGGTGCACGGCTGCGGAACGCTGATCCGAGACTGTCACCGCCACCCCGCGGGCCGACAGCGACCCGAGGCCGCGGAGGCTGTTCTCGCTTGTCGAACGCCGTCGCACCGACGCGGAAATCGGACGCACCACCGTTTCAGAATCAGCAGAGATAGTGACTAGACACCGCCCTACACCGCCGACTAACACCAGATCTTTCATATTTGTCGAACCATGCAGCGAAGATGTAAATTGCGCCGTTGCGAACACTGAAGACGCGCGAGCGACTACCCGCGCACATGACCGGGGACTCCGGGGGCGGCTCTCCGCGGACGCTGTCGACGGTCTCGACCGCGATGGAGGCGGTGAAGGCGATCGAGGCGACGGATGGGACGGGGGTGACAGAGCTGGCCGACCGACTCGACATCTCGAAGAGTTCGGCCCACGCCTACCTCGCCACACTCGAACAGTCGGGCTTTCTCGTCAACCGGGACGGACGCTACGAGCTCTCGCTCATGTTCTTCGTGCTCGGCGAGTACGCCCGGAACCGGAGCCTGCTAGACGAGATGATCATCAGAAAGCTCGACGAGCTGGCCGCCGAGACGGCCCACTACACCCATCTCGTTACCGAGGAGAACGGCCGCGGGATCAACCTCTACAAGGGGAAAGGCGAGGCGGCCGTCGGCGACGACTACCAGCGGGCGAAGCGACAGCAGCGCGACTACCTGCACATCACCGCCTCGGGGAAAGCGATCCTCGCGTTCCTCCCCCAGCACCGCGTCGAAGCGATCGTCGACCGTCACGGGCTCCCGCGACGGACCGCGAACACGATCACCGACCGCGAGGAACTGTTCGACCACCTCGCGACCGTCCGCGAACGGGGGTACGCCGTCAACGACGAGGAAGAGATCGAAGGCCTCCGCGCCGTCGGCGCACCGATCAGGGACCGCGACGGCGACGTCCTCGGGTCGATCAGCATCTCCGGCCCCACGAGCCTGGTCGACGGCGATACCTTCTACGAGGCGCTGCCCGAACGCGTGATGGAGACAGCCAACATCATCGAGGTGAACCGGAACATGTCCGACCGGCGTTCCGACATCGAGACGCTGATCTGAGCCGGTCGAATCCGTTCGCGACGAAGCGGGGACGGAGGCGGACTCAGTCGATGTCGGCGAGGGGGCCGAAGTCGTCGACGGGCAGCACCGAGTAGTCGACGGTGAGCGTGTCCTTCGTCGCCCGGATCTTCCCGACGAACGTCGAGATGTCTTCGAGCGACCCCTCGAGGATGAACAGTTCCATGCAGTGGTGGCCACCGACGTGACTGTGGAAGTTCGAGGCGACGAGGTTCTCGTGCTCGTGGCGGAGGTGCATCATCTTCTCCTCGACGGTCGTCGTCTCGTAGTCGAAGACCACGGTGATGACGCCCATCAGTTCGCGACCCTCCAGTTTCCTGTCCTCGAACTCGCCGAGGAGGTTCCGACTGGCCTCCCGGACCACTTCGCTCCGACCGGTGTAGCCGTGGTCGTCCGCGAACTGGTCGATCCGCTCGAGCAGTTCCTCCGGCATCGAGACGCTTACGACGCTCATATAACAACACAGCCGCCATAAATTATTAAACGTTATTACTCTGACCGGGTCCTCACGGGAACGGCTCCCGGACCCGCCCGGTCCGGAAGCAAAGATTCTTACTCGCGCCCGGCCGAGTGTAGATATCGACCCGATAGCCGTCGGGTTTTTCGACGGTTCTCGCGGCGCGTCGCCCGATTCGAAGGAAACGCATGAAAACGACACACGATTCGATCGACGAGATCCACGCGCAGATCGACGAAGAGACACCCGACGACATCGAGATTTCGAGCGTCCAGTTCGAGGGGCCGGACCTGGTCATCTACTCGCCCGACGTCGAGACGTTCGCCGAGCGCGACCGGCTCGTGCCGAAGCTGGCGAGTACGTTCAAGAAACGCATCACGGTTCGACCGACCGCCGACGCGCTCGTCCCCGAGCGCAAGGCCGAGGGGACGATCCGCGACACGATCCCGGACGACGCCGGGGTCCAGTCGCTCGACTTCGACAGTTCGACCGGCGAGGTGCTCGTCGAGGCCGAGAAGCCGGGGATGGTCATCGGCCGCCACGGCGAGACGCTCGAGGAGATCCGGGCGGCGGTCGGCTGGACGCCGGAGGTCGTCCGCACGCCCCCGATCGAGTCCTCGACCGTCTCGAACGTCCGTAACTTCCTCAAACAGGAACGGGACGAACGCCGGGACATCCTCGAAGACGTCGGCCGGCAGATCCACAGGCCGACGACGGCCGACAACCAGTGGGTCCGTATCACCACGCTGGGCTGCTGTCGCGAGGTCGGGCGGGCGGCGTTCCTCCTCTCGACGCCGGAGACCCGTGTCCTGATCGACTGCGGCGACAAGCCCGGCGCGGAGGGAGAGGTGCCGTACCTCCAGGCGCCCGAAGCGCTCGCCGCCGGCCCGGACTCCATCGACGCCGTCGTCCTCACCCACGCCCACCTCGACCACTCGGCGCTCATCCCGATCCTCTTCAAGTACGGCTACGACGGCCCTATCTACGCGACCGAGCCGACGCGAGACCTGATGGGCCTGCTCCAGCTCGACTACCTCGATGTCGCCTCGAAGGAGGGCCGGACCCCGCCGTACGACAGCTCGATGGTCCGGAAAGCGCTCAAACACACGATCCCCGTCGAGTACGGCAACGTCACTGACATCGCGCCCGACGTGAAACTGACGATGCACAACGCCGGCCACATCCTCGGGTCGGCCGTCTCGCACTTCCACGTCGGCGAAGGGTTCTACAACGTCGCCTTCTCCGGAGACATCCACTACCGCGACACCCGCCTGCTCGACGGCGCCGTCAACGACTTCCCGCGCGTCGAGACCCTGGTCCTCGAATCCACGTACGGCGGGCGCAACGACTACCAGACCGACCAGGAGGACTCCGAGCGCAAGCTCGAGACGGTGATCAACGAGGCCCACGAGAAGGGCGGGAAGATCCTGATCCCCGCGTTCGCGGTCGGGCGCTCCCAGGAGCTCATGCTCGTCCTCGAAGAGGCCATGCGCGAGGACCGGATCCCGACGATGCCGGTGTACCTCGACGGGATGATCCGCGAGGCGACGGCGATCCACGCCGCCTACCCGGACCACCTCCGGGAACGGCTCCGCCAGCGGATCCTCTACGAGGACGACAACCCGTTCCTCGCCGACCAGTTCCGGCCGGTCGACGGCGGCGACGAGATGCGACGCGACGTCGTCGACGACGAGCCTTCCATCGTGCTGACGACCTCGGGGATGATCACCGGCGGCCCGATCATGTCCTGGCTCCGGCTGCTCGGCGGCGACCCCGAGAGCACGCTCGTGTTCGTCGGCTACCAGGCCGAAGGGACGCTGGGCCGCCAGATCCAGCAGGGCCGCGACGAGATTTCGCTGAACGACACCGCCGGGCGCGGCGCCAACCGAGTCGCCCTGAACATGGATGTCCAGACGGTCGACGGCTTCTCCGGCCACGCCGACCGCCAGGGCCTGGAGAACTTCGTCCGTACGATGAACCCCCGCCCGGAGACCGTCCTCTGTGTCCACGGCGACGAGTCCTCGACCGACCACCTCTCGTCGGCGCTCTACGAGGAGTTCGGCATGCGAACCGTCGCGCCGAAGAATCTGGAGACGTTCCGGCTGGACTGACGGGGCCGACCGCCTCGGCATCGATGAGGGCTCAGCCCACGTCGTCGAAGCCCCATTCGTCGGCCCGCTCGGCGGCTTCGGCGCGGGCCTGCTCGCGGATCGCCTCGATCTTCTCGGCGTCGTCGAGGAACGCCTCGACCGCCCCCGGCTTGCGCTCGTCGGTCCCGGCGCCGTCGCCGCTCCCGGCTTCGGCGGGGCCGCCAGGCGACTCCGTCGCGCCGGCCAGCCGGTCGGGCGGCGCTGTCGCACGCGTCCGGTCGGCCAACGTCGGGTCGCCGGCCAGTCGCTCGGCGGCCATCCCGGGCGGGATCCGGAAGGTCGACCGGTCGTGGACGGCTTCGAGGTCGGCCGGCGCGAGCGCGAACAGTCGGATGCGATACGGTCCCTCGGCGGCCAGGTCCGCGAGCGCCGGCGGCCCGGCGCGGTCGGTACCGGTGTGGTAGGCGACGACCGGCACGCCCGTACGGAAGGTGACGACGCCGCGACCGCTCGCTTCGAGCAGGAGCGCGTCCTGCGGTTCGAAGACGGCGTAGCCCGTGAGCCCGCGGTCGAGCGCGTCGACGAGGACGGTTCGCGGGTCCTCGACGACCCGCGACCGGAGGAGTCGTCCCTGGGGCAACTTCATGGTGACTCGGGGAGGACCGCGCTGCGGAACCGGTCGGCGACCGCTCCCGAATCGCGGTCGCGGACCGTCAGCGTCGCCGCGGCCTCGCGGTAGGCGCGGCCGGCCTCGCTGTCGGGCGCGTGGGCGAGCAGCGGCCGGCCGTTTCGGCGGGCCGCCCGCACCCGGTCGCTGGCCGGCACCGTCGCCAGCGTCGGCCCCTCGAAGTACCGCTCGGCCTTCGGCGCGATGCGCTCGATGGCGTCCGCGTCCCTGACCTTGTTGAAGAGGATCCCCGCCGTCTCTGTCCCGTAGGAGGTGGCGTACTCCTGGACCTTCAGCCCGTCCGACAGCGCCGGGATCGTCGGTTCGAGGACGACCACGACCCGGTCGGCGAGCACGACCGGGAGGACGGCGGCACGGGAGGAGAGGGTCGCTGCCGAGTCGAGCAGGAGCACGTCGGTGTCGGCGGCCAGCGTCGCGACCACCTCGCGCAGGCGCGCCGGGTCGGCCGCCTCGAACGCCGCGAGGTTCGTCCCGCAGGGGACGACGCGCATGCCGTGGCGCTCGTAGACGGCGGCGTCGACGGACGCGCCGCCCGCGACGAGCACGTCGTGCAGCGTCGTCTCGACGTCGGCGAGGCCGGCGTGAAAGAGCAGGTTCGCCATCCCCATGTCGGCGTCGACCACCGTCACGTCGTACTCCTCGGAGAGCGCCATCCCCAGCGCGAGCGTGCTCGTGGTCTTGCCGGTCCCCCCTTTCCCGCTGGCGACCGCGAACGCCTCGACCATCACCTCGGGGTGGTTCCCCCTGGCTTAAAAACGTTCGTGTGGCCGACAGGTCCACGCCGTCCCGGCCCGGTCGCGCAGCGGCGCCACGCCCGTCGCGACCGGCCCGAGAAGTGTGACGATGTGAGTCAACACCACCGTCTTCCGTCGGCGAGACCAATCTTCAGATCCATGTTCGTCTGCGGGAGATGGGACAGCGAACGTGGAAGGTAACCCGATGAGAATTGACGGCACGACCACTACGACGGAGGAATTACTAACAGCCGTCGCCGATCCGCGGCGACGCGCAGTGCTACGCTACGTCCAGGACGCGAACGCGACGACGGTCGACGAGCTGGCGCGGGCACTAGCGGACGCGGGCGGCGTCAGTGTTCGTCTCGGGGCTGGAGTGGCTCGATGGGTCGCTCCCGGACGACGACACGGAGATCACACGCATCCTGCTGGTCGACCGGTCGACCATCCTCGTCAGTACGGTCCAGGACGATGTCGGTGGGACCGAGGAACACGCCGTCTTCGGCCGGGGCTTCGACAACGGCCTCGTCACTATCGTCCGTCGTCTGATGGCCACCGGCCTCCTCCCCGTCGACGACCCCGGCGCCGACTGATTCTCCCGACAGACGCCGTTTCACACTGTGAAAGGGAGGGACCGTCGCTTCCGGGACGTTTCATCCGACCAGGTAATTACGTCGTGTCGTTGCGATGACCCACTGGCATGACAGCAGAGACCGATCCGCACGAAGACGGGGAGCGACCGACAGCGAACCGATCGGCCGACGAGCGAACGGCGACACGCCGGACCGTCCTGCGCACGACCGGCGCGGGCGTGGCCGGCGTCGCGCTCGGCGGGTTCGCGGGCACCGCGGCGGCGAGCGACGACGGGACACCGTCGCGGCTCCACACCGACGGGAAGTGGGTCAGGGACGCCGACGGCGAGCCGGTCAGGCTCCGGGGCCTCGCGACGGCCTCGATGGGGTTCTACGCGGTCGACGGGATCCACCCGAAGATCCCCGAGGAAGTCGTCGGGTGGGCGAGCGACCCCGCCCGCGGGTGGTACCCCAACGTCGTCCGCCTGCCGGTCACCCAGTGGGACGTGGACCAACTCGGCGTCGAGGCGCTCGTTTCCGACGTGCTCCGCCCCGTCGTCGACCTGCTGGGCGAGCGGGGCACCTACGCGCTGATCGACTATCACGTCATCCACCCCTACACGGAGGCGGCGGCCGACGACGCCGACTACGACACCAGCCCGGACGAGATCGTCCGGAACTTCTGGGGGACGGTCGCGCCCGCGTTCGCCGACGACGAGCACGTGCTCTACGAGCTGTTCAACGAACCGACCTACCCGATCTTCTGGAGCGACAACGGCGAGTCCGTCGAGAGCCCCGAAGCCGAGTGGCTGCTGTGGCGCGAGACCGCCCAGCCGTGGGTGGATATGGTCCGCGAATCGGCCCCGGAGACGCCCATCGTCGTCGGCTCGCCGAGCTGGACCTCCCGGACGAACTTCGCCCCCGAGTACCCCTTCGAGGGAGAGAACCTGATCTACGCCGCCCACATCTACCCGGACAACGGCCGGCCCGAGGAGTTCGACGACACCTACGGCGCCCCCGCCGAGGACGTACCGGTCTTCGTCACCGAGTTCGGCTGGGACCCCTACAGCGACGGCCTCGACTACGGCACCAACACCGACTGGGGCCGGCCCTTCCGCGAGTGGGTCGAGGGCTACGAGAACGTGGGTTGGGCGGCCTGGTGTTTCGACGACTCGTGGGCGCCGGCGATGTTCGACTCCCCCGGCGAGGGCGGCGCCGACGAGTGGACCCTGCGCTCAGCCCCCGAGGAACACGGCGGCTTCGTCCGCCAGTGGCTCGCCGAGACCTCCGCGGAACCGATCGCACGCTTGCACCCCGGGAAAACCCAGGCTACCGCGGGCGACTGGGTCCACTTCGAGGCTCGCGACGCCTCGGGCGCGAACCGTCACGTCTCCAGGCTGGCGTGGGATCTCGGCAACGGCACCACTGGCGAGGGCTGGTGGGTCGACGCCCGGTACGACGAACCCGGTCAGTACGAGGTCGAGCTGACCGCGACGAACGACGCCGGCGAGTCGACGACTCACGGCCTGGCGATCACCGTCACCGAACAGACCGAGGCTGTCGCGACGGCCGAGCCGAGCGCGACCGAGGCGGCCGTCGACGAGACCGTCGAGTTCGAAGCCCACGACACGTCCGGCGACGGCCGCTGGGTCGACGCGCTGGCCTGGGAGTTCGGCGACGGAACGACCGCAGGGGGGTGGTGGGCGTCCCACGAATACGGCTCGACGGGGACCTACACCGTCGAACTGACCGCGACCGACAACACCGGGCAGACGACGACCGACACGGTCGAGATCGTCGTCGAGTGACGCCGAAGGCCGGATCGGTGGCCGGCGGCTACTCCCCAGCAGCCGCGGCGTCGACCCCGACGCTCGCGCGGGTGCGGTAGAGCCGCTCGGAGAGCGCCACCGAGACCAGCGCGAGCGCGACGAAGACGACGAACCCGCTGGCGTAGCCCGACTCGCCGAAGCTGTCGACGAACAGCCCCAGCACCGGCGGGACGACGAACCCGCCGAACGCGCCGAGCCCGCCGACCAGCCCCGACGCGCCGCCGACGGCCTCCGGGACGTACTTCGGGACGAGCTGGAAGACGGCGGCGTTGGCGACGCCGATCCCGACGGCCAGACAGACGGTCGCCCCCAGCGCGGTCCCGTACGTGCGCGTGACGACGAGCCCGAGCGCCGCGATGCCGACGACGACGAAGCTCCCGACCGCCGTCACCTCCCCGCCGATCCGGTCGCTGAGGTAGCCGCCGGGGACCCGCAGGACCGCCGCCGGCAGGGTGAAGGCGATGGCCGTCAGCGCGCCGGCGCCCTGGACGCCCAGCCCGTGGATCGCCGTCCAGTAGGAGGGCAGCCACACCGTCAGCGCGAGGAAGCCGCCGAAGGAGGTGAAAAACAGCGCCACCAGCCCCCAGGTCCGCGGGATCGCCGCCGCATCGCGGACCGACGCGAAGGCGTCGCCGCCCGGGAACAGCTCCTGGCCGTACGCTTCGGCCCGCTGACGGGCTTCCTCGGTATCGATCCCCTGTTCGCGCAGCTGAAACGAGGGCGGGTCGACCGCCAGGACGGCGTAAGCGACCGTCCCGAGCACCAGAAAGGCGAACCAGACCAGATAGGACGTCGTCAGCCCCAGCGCCGACAGCGCGACCGGCAACAACAGCGTGAACAGCCCCGGCGAGCTGTTGCCCAGCCCCGCGTACACCGCCAGCACCGTCCCCTGGCGGTCCTTCGGGTACCAGTAGGAGGTCTGGGTGGTCCCCACCGAGAAGACGGCGATCCCGCAGCCGCTCAGGGCGCCGCAGAGAAACACCAGCGGGTACAGCTCCATCGTCAGCCCCTCGGGGTAGGCCGTCACCAGCAGCGCCGACAGCCCCGCCATCCCGAGGATCGAGAGACTCAGGAGGACTAGAAACGGCTTGCGCGGGCCGACCTCGTCGACCCACGCGCCGAAGGGGATCCGCAGCAGCGACCCCGTCAGCTGGGGCGCACCGACGAGCAGCCCGAGCGCCAGCCCGGACAGCCCCATCGCCGACTCGAACTCCGTCGCGACCGGTCCGTACAACACCACGCCGGCGAAGCCCACGAAGAAGCCCAGCGTCGCCGACACCAGCCCGCGACGCGAACTCCCGCGTATCCGATGGACACTCATACAGGCCGAAAAATAGTACGCCCGTAATTTTGTTCCGATCGAGTTCGCAAATACTGCACAGCTCCGCCCCGTTTCGAAACGAATGGTTGTTTTTCCGGACGAATATCGATCGAAAGCGTTCGAACGTGTTCGGGTCCGCCGGCGAGGGGGTCGTGTCGCGAGTGTCGTTCCCGCGAGGGAAGAGTTGCGCGCTCGCACGCGGCCGACGGTGAACCGTCGGTCGACGACGGGTTCGAGAGCGAGCGGTCACCCGAGACCGGACCAGTGCGTTCAGCGGTCCGGGCCGAGCGGTGCCGAGCCGGCGTCGACCGCGCTCGTCGCGGTCGCCGGGCCGTCCGGCGTGGCGCCGGCCGCGCAGTGGTCGAACTCGCCGCAGAGCCAGTCGGCGACGACCGCCGCGAGTCGACGGTGGGCCGCGTCGGTCCCGATCCGCGCGGGACGGTCGCCGGACTGTCCGCCGTACCGCCCCGCCTGTGAGTGGTTCATCCCCTCGATCCGCTCGACGGTGGCGTCGGCCGGCAGGTTCCCCCGGCTGTCGGCGAACTGCTCGCGGTCGAGCACCGAATCGCGCGTCCCGACGACCGCCAGCGCGGGCGTCTCCCGGACCGGCTGGTCGCAGTAGGCACCGACGAGCAACAGCCCGTCGACGGCATCGGGGTGTCCCCCGGCGTAGCGACACGCCATCGCCCCGCCCAGCGAGTGCCCGCCGACGACCCACTGCGAGACGTTCCGTTCGCCCGCGAGCACCGCGTCGGCCCGCCCGATCGAGAACACGGCGAGGTTCACCCGCATCTTCGGGACGACGACGGTGGCGTTCGCGCGCTCGGCGATGGCCCCCGCCGTCGGGAGGTACGCATCGGGTGCCACCCGACCGCCGGGGTAGAACACCACGCCGAGCCGTTCGACCTCGGGGTCTGCGTCCGAGACGACGAAGCCGCCGTAGGCCTCGGTCACCGTCACGTTCCCGTCGGCGCGGACCGACTCGCGGACCTCCTCGGGAGCGTGGTGCGCGAAGACCCCGAAGTACGCGTAGAAGGCCAGCCCGCCAGCGAGCGCGAGGACGGTGACGACTGCGACGACCCGGATCGCGATCGCGCGCGCCGAGCGAGCGGCGATCCACGCGCGAGCGTCGTCAACGGAGGGCAGCGACATGGTCGACCCACGGCCCCCGGCCGCGTCAGTCTACCGGCCCGTCTCCTCGTCGAGCGCGTCCAGCCCGAGGCCGTCGGCGAGCGCGTCCGATCCGAGTCCCGCGACCAGGTCGGCAGCGCGGTCGTACGGTGATCGCCCCGCCGACTCACGCTCCGATCGATCGATGCCTACGTGGGAAAATATCTCGTCGACGAACGCGTCGCGGGCGGTGTCGTTCTCGAACAGTCCGTGCAGATACGTCCCCAGCACCCTGTCGGTCGCCGCGCCCGCTTCGGCGTCGGGGAACGGGTGTTCGACGGTGGCGTCGCCTTCCCCGCCGGACACGCGCGTCTCACCCATGTGGATCTCGTAGCCCGAGACCGGACCCGCGTCGCCCGCGAGCGGTCCGGTCCCGTCTATTCGCCGGGTGACCTGTTCGACCCGTTTGTCCGGCGAGAAGCGTGTCTCGACGGGTAAAATACCGATTCCTTCGAGGGTATCGATGTCGTCGGTGCTCTCGATACCGGCCGCGGTGATGCGCTCGCCGAGCATCTGATAGCCGCCACAGAGACCGACGACCGGGCCGTCGAACGCCCGGAGTCGCCTCGGGAATCCCGCCACCCGAAGCGCCCGCAGATCGTCGACGGTGTTCTTCGTGCCCGGAAGTACCACGGCGTCGGCGCCGCGGCCAGTCCCCGTGCCGACGGCCTCGGGGTCGTCGAGGTCGGCGTCGAGCGGTAGATAGGCCACGCGGACGCCGGGTTCGCGGGCCAGCGGCTCCAGGTCGGTGAAGTTCGAGATCCGGGGCAAGCGCGGGACGGCGACGGTGACCGCCCGGTCGTCGGCGACGCCGTCGTCGCTCCCACGGACCGCCCGCTCGTCCTCCGCTGGAAGGTCGACACTGTCCTCGGCGGGCAGGCCGGGGTCGTCGTGCGGCAGGACGCCCAGGACCGGAACGGCAGTCCGCTCCTCGACCTCTTCGATAGCCGGGTCGAGCAGCGACGCGTCGCCGCGGAACTTCGTGAGGACGGCGCCCGCGACCCGCTCGCGCACGTCGTCGGGGAGGAGTTCGACGGTGCCGACGAGGCTGGCGAACGCGCCCCCGCGCTCGATGTCCACCAGGAGGAGGATCTCGGCGTCGGCGAAGCGCGCTGTCTCGATATTCGCGAGGTCCCGGTCGCGCAGGTTCGGCTCGGCGATCGATCCCGCGCCCTCGGCGACGACCACGTCGTGATCGGCGGCGAGCCGTTCGTGCGCGCGTCGAGCCGTCTCCCGGGCGCGTTCCCAGTGGTCGTCGTAGTACTCGCCGGCCTCGTAGTGGGCGACTGCCTCGCCGTCGAGGACCAGTTGCGATTCGCCGTCGCCGCGCGGTTTGAGCAGGACCGGATTGTGGTCCGTGGTGGGCGAGACGCGGGCCGCGCGGGCCTGGACGTACTGGGAGACGCCGACCTCGCCGAACGCCGAGGCGTCGGTCGCGGCGTCGTCGGCGACGGCCTCGGCTTTCGGCACCGCCCGGGCGTTGTTACTCATGTTCTGGGCCTTGAACGGCGCCACGTCGACGCCCCGGTCCGCGAGCAGCCGGCACAGCCCGGCGGCGACGGTACTCTTGCCGACGTGGCTGGCCGTACCGGCGATCAGGATCGTCGACGCCATCTGGATCTATCCCGTCGGTTCGACCCCGATCGGTAAATACGGGACGGGGTCGGGCCGGGACCGGTCTGAACTGGCGTTCTACGTATCGGAAACCGGTTCGAACTCGTCGTTCCCACATTCACACGTCCCGGTGACGCCGATGGGACGCAACCCTCCGTCTTCGTGCTGCACTGGGTACGTGCTGCCGCACTCGGTGCATTTCCCGAGTGCCTGTGGCTCCCCTCCACCGTCGGGCCCCTCTTGGTTCGTTGCGTTCCCACCCATTACCGGGAGATGCGTCCGACATCGAAAAGGCAGTATCGACAGGATACGTCCCAGATGCTCAGTCCGAGCCGTTCTCCCCGCTGCGTCGGCGACGCTCGGGACAGGTGATAGAGCGGGCGGTAGCGGTGTGGCTGTGGTGCGGTGACGCGCACTGTCGTCTCGGAATCGCTTGCGATTTCGAGGGCCGTCAGAGCTTGCTCTGACGTTGGCGAGTCTCGTCTCGCGCCAACATCGTGCGAGGGATGAGCGAGTGAGCGAGTGAATCGGCTGGGGAGGCTCGTGGCCCGTTGCGGTGCCGTGCAGGGCGGTCGCGTGCTGTGCCTGGTGGACTGAACGGGCGAGGCGCGCTCGCGCCGAGGGCGTTCAGCGCTTGCTGTCCCTGGTGAGTACGGTCACTGAGGCTCGATCGCCTTCCAACGCAACTCGATTAGCACGCTCAACGAGCACACATACCGACCAGTCGAACCACTGAACTGTCGGCTGGGACCACTACCAGCAGGCCTCACATGACGGACGACCACTACGACGACATCGCCGACGACTGGAGCGACTACGCCGAGGTCCCGTGGCGCGCGCAGGTGCTTTGGCCCACGCTCGAGGAACTACTCCCGAACCTCGACGGTCAGCGAGTCCTCGACGCCGGCTGCGGCGATGGCTACCACGCGGCCGCACTGGCCGACCGCGGCGCCGACGTGATCGGCGTCGACGCCAGCGAGGGGATGGTCGACACCGCACGCGAGCGCTACGGCGACCGCGACCGCGTCGAGTTCCGCCACGGCGACCTCGCCGAGGGCCTCGACCCCATCGCCGACGACGGCGTCGACCTCGTCCTCTGCCAGCACGTCCTCTCGCACGTCACCGACCTCGAACCGGTCGCCGCCGCGTTCGCCCGCGCCCTCCGCCCCGGCGGGTCGGTCGTCTGCTCGACCCACCACCCGTTCCACGAGTACCTCGTCGTCCGCGAGGCGTCCTACCCCGACACCCGTGCCATCGACGGCCTCGACGCGCGGCCGGCCGTCGACGCCAAATCCCCCTCGCCGACCTACGGCGAGAGCGAACGCTACGACCTCTACTGGGGCGGTGCGATACCCGACGACGGGAAAGCCGACGAACGGGAACCCGCGACTTTCCACCGACGGCCGCTCGAAGCCGTCACCGGGCCGTTGTTCGACGCCGGGTTCACACTCGGTGACCTGCGCGAACCCGACCTATCGGAGCGACTCGACGATGACCTCCTGACGGAGGTGGCCGACCTCGCCGAGCGACCGCCGCGGTCGCTGTGTCTCCGCGCCGACCTGCGGTGAGCGACCCCCTGAGACTCGGGGTCCGACATCGCGACCGATCAAATAAGGGACAGACGCGCGAAGGCCCGATATGGCCCCCGAACGTCCCCCAGACGGCCTCGCGATCGAGACGACCGACCTGACGAAGCGGTTCGGCGACGTGCTCGCGGTCGACGGCCTCGACCTGTCGATCGACCAGGGCGAGGTGTACGGCTTCCTCGGGCCGAACGGCTCCGGGAAGACGACGACGATGCGGATGCTGACGACGCTCACCCGGCCCACGAGCGGGTCGGCGCACGTGATGGGCGTCGACGTGACGGACCGTCGCGAACTGATCTCGGTGGTCGGGTATCTCCCCGAGGAGCCGCCGCTGTTCGACGAACTCACCGCGCGCGAGCAACTGCGCCACGTCGCCGCCCTCCACGACCTGCCCCGCGACGAGGCCCGTGACCGCATCGACCGTTATCTCGAGCGGTTCTCGCTGGCCGGCGAGGCCGACCGCCGGCTCGAAGGCTTCTCGACGGGGATGCGCAAGAAAGTCGGACTCATCGCGACGGTGTTGCACGAGCCGCCGGTGCTCTTCCTCGACGAACCGACGAGCGGGCTCGACCCGCGGGCCGCTCGAACGGTGAAAGACCTCATCGCGGAGCTCTCGGACGGGGAGACGACCGTCTTCCTCTCGACGCACATCCTGCCGGTCGTCGACGAACTGGCCGACCGCGTCGGCGTGCTCCACCGCGGCGACCTGGTCGCGGAGGGGCCGCCCGACCGCCTCAAACAGCGCGCCGAGCGCGGCGAGGCCGGGTCGCTGGAGGACGTGTTCCTCGAAGTGACGACCGACCACGCCGAGGAGACGACCGCGACGGAAGCGAGCGCGGCGACGCCGGACACCCAGTCATGAACGTCGGCCACAGCCTCCGGCTGACCCGCATCGACGTGCGGCGGATGGTCCGCAAGCGGACCGACCCGAACAAGCGGCTCGCGTCGGTGGTCTCGGTGGGGCTGTTCGCGCTGCTGACGCTCGGGCTGACCGCCGGCGGCGTCTACGGCGGCCGGGCGCTGGGCCGTGCGCTCGCGTCGGGCTCGCTCGATTTCGCTCCGGCGGCGGCGGCCGAGGCCGCCCGCGGGTTCTTCGGCGTCATGTGGGTCATCGGCGTCGTGCTGTTCGCCGTCCGCGCAGTCGGCCAGCGCGGGACCCTCACCAACGCCGAAGGGGTCCTGACGGTCGTCCCCACCGTCGAAGCGTACGTCGGCCTCGTCGCCAGCGAGTTCGCATACCTGCTGATCTGGACGCTGCTACCGGCCGTCGGCGCCGGCGCGGGCCTCGCGCTCGGGACCGAGACGCTCTGGCCGGCCGCCGGCGTCCCGCTCGCCGTCGCGTTCGGCGGGGCGACCGCCGTCACCGCCGCGTACGCGATCGGGCTCGGCATCCGCCACGTCGTCACCCGCTTCCCGTTCGTCGCCCGCCACAAGAACGGTCTGATCGCCCTCGTCTTCGTCCTCTACATGGCCGCCATCGTCAGCGGGTCGCTCAACCAGGCCGTGGCCGCCATCTTCGAGCCGATGGCCGCCTCGCCCGTCGGCTGGTACGCCGACCTCGGCCTCCTCGGCCTGCCGAACGTGTCCGCCGACGCGACGCGAGCCGCCGGCACCGCCGTCGCCTCCGTCGCCTTCGTCGCCGTCGCCGCCGCCGCGGGCACGGCGGTCGCCAGGCGCCACTGGTTCGCCGACCCCGCCCTCGCCGGCGAGGACGAGGACGACCCCGAGCCCGCCGACACAGGTGCGTCCGGGGCGGCGGATGCGGTCACCCCGGCGACCACCGACGACGACTGGCTCGCCCGCCGACTCGAAACGGTCGTCGACCGGCCGACCGCGGCGCTGGCCGTCCTCGCCTGGCGCCGGGCCGCCCGCTCGCCGCTCAAGATGATGTACGCCGCCTACCCCCTCTTTTTCGGGACGGGCGCGTTCGTCGATATCCTCCAGACCGGCGAGATCCCGGTGTATCTGCCCTACGCGCTGCTCGTGTTCGTCGCCTGGGCCGGCGGCGTCGTCTTCACGCTCAACCCGCTGGGCGACCAGGGCTCGGTGCTCTCGACCACCATCCTGAGCGAGGTGACCGGCCGGACGTTCGTCTTCGCGCACGTGCTGGCGGGCCTGATCGTCGTCGTCCCCGTCGGGACGGTCCTCGTCGGCGCCGTCGCCGCGCTGAGCCCCGTCGGAGCAGAAAAGACGGCGATCCTCGTCGGCCTCTCGCCCGTAGCGATGGTCGTCGCCGCCGGCCTCTCGGTCGGTATCGGGACCGCATTCCCCCGCTTCGAGGCGACGAACGTCACCCGCTCGATGGAGGCCGTCGTCCCCAGCCCGTGGGCGTTCGTCCTCTTCAGCGCCCACGTCGTCCTCACCGCCGTCGCCGCCGTCTTCGTCGGCCTCCGAGGCGCGCGCGAACTCGGCGCGACGCTGATCGGCGCGCTCGGCTCGTTCGCCCTCTCGACGCAGGCGTCGCTGGCGCCGAGCACGCTCTACACGGTCAGCGCCGCCGCTCTAGTCGTCCTCCTGTTGCTCCCGGCGCTGTCCTATCGCTACGCCGTTCGCACCTTCGACCGGTACGAACTCGCGTGAGTGACGGGCGGACGGCCGCCGATCCGGCCGCCTGGGACCTGAACCGGTTCGCGCAGCTACCCGCCGACGCTCGCCACCGCCCCGCCACTCAGTACTCGGTCCCCTTCCGGGCGCTGTGGCCGGATTCGATCGGGTGGGACTCCTTGCGGACGTTGGTCACGAGATCCGCGAGGTCGGTCACGAAGTCGGGGCGCTCGTGGCCGCCGGTCAGGACGAGTTCCAGGTTCTCGGGCTTCGACTCGACCAGCTCCCGCACGTCGTCGGGGTCGACCAGCCCGCGGTTGCCCGCGTAGCAGATCTCGTCGAGGATCAGCATGTGGACGCCGTCGTCGGCGGGACCGTCGAGCGGCAGGGCCGAAGACAGGTCCGCTTTCCCGGCGGCCGCGACGATCGCTTTCGCCCGCTCGAAGCCGCCCGTCGCGCGGGCGGCGTGTTCGTCGTCGTCGGTGCCGTCGTGGAAGCGATGCCAGCCGTAGTGGCCGCTGTTCTCGTAGGAGAACCCCGGGAGCGCGGCGATGGCGTTGTACTCGCCGCGCACGTCCTCGACGGTACTGGTTCCGCCTTTCATGAACTGGAGCATGTGGACGCGGTAGCCGTGGCCGGCCGCGCGCATCCCCATCCCCATCGCCGCGGTCGTCTTCCCCTTGCCGTCGCCCCACCAGACCTGCGTCAGCCCGAACTCCTCCGGCGCCGCCGGCTCGATCGGTCGCGGTTCCAGCGGGTCGTCGCCTCGCACGTCGCCGTCGGCGGTCGCGTCGTCGCTCATATCGGTTGCGTCGCTCCCCAGGCCCGTAGCCGCTTCGACCCGGCGGGTCCGCGCTACTCGCCGACGCGCGAGACGGTCGCGCAGCCGTTCGAGACGGTGCCGTGCTCCGCCGCAGCGACCGAGTCGGGGATCGCGTCGCCCGTCCCGTCCCCGTCGGCGCGGTCGCCGCCCGCGGCACCGTACCGCCCGTCGAGACTCGCCCGGACGGCGTCGCGCACGCAGACCCGGGCGGATCGCCCCACCGGCGTCGCGCTCCCGGCGAACGCCGCGAGCTCGCCCGACGGGTCCGACCCGACGACGACCGCGTCCGATGTCGTCCCGGTAAAACCGGTCTCGGCCAGCAGCGTCGCCGTTTTTGCCTCGACGACCGTCGCCAGCAGCGTCGCGAGCGCGCCGTCGGAGAGCGCTCGCGTCGTCCCGACGAGGAGGTTCACCGTCCCGGGTCGGGGCGACTCCTCCCCCAGTGAGTCCTCCCGCTCGGTCGCCCGCTCGCCGCCCATCGGCAACGCGGCGGGGTTCGAGACGCCCGCAGTCGCCACGACTTCGACGCCGTCCAGCCGAGCGCGTCGAGCGTGTCGCAGGTCGACACCGGTGAGCATCGCGGGCCCCGCCTCGGGAAAGTCCGCCCGCTCGCGGGATTCGGCGACGTAGGCGGAGAGATCGGTCCGGGCGAACCCCTCCGTGACCGTGCAGTTGTAGGCGGCGTCGGCGGTCTCGTAACCGCCGGCAAAGCCCGTCGAGAGCCAGCGAGTGCCCGGTCGGCGCACCCGTAACACGTCCGCCGAGACCTCACTCTCGAACATCCAGCGCCCCCAGCAGCCGGTCGTGCTCGGCGGGCGTCCGGACCGCGACGCGGACGTGCGTCTCGAGGCCCGCGAACGACCGGGCGTCCCGGAGTTCGATGCCGGCCGCTCGCGCCCGCGAGAGCAACTCCTCGACCCCTTCGGCGCTCCCGCAGTCAAGCAGGACGAACGGCGCCGTCGCCGCTTCCATCGGCGGGTCGGGGTCGTACACCGAGAACCGCGGGTCGGCGTCGAAGGCGCGCCACAGCCGCTCGCGCTCGCTCGCCACGCGGTCGCGCGTCTCGGCCACGAACTCCGGGCTGTCCATGCAGTGGGCGCCCACCGCGGCGGCCGGCCAGCCGAGCCCCCAGGTGAGCGCCGCCGTCCGGATCCGCTCGCGCAGCTCGCCCGTCGCGACGGCGAAGCCCGCCCGCAACCCCGGCAGCCCGAACAGCTTCGTCAGCGAGCGCGCGACGACCACGCCCGGCTCGCCCGCCAGCGACGACCGGTCGGTGAAGCCGAGGAACGCCTCGTCGACGAGCAGCGGCGTCCCCGCGGCGCGACAGCGCTCGGCGAAGTCGGCGAGTGCCGACGGCTCGTAGGCGTCCCCGGTCGGGTTGTTCGGGTTACAGACGACCGCGAGCGCGAACTCGTGGGGGTCTCGATCCAGCGTCACGTCGTGGTCAGCGGCCACCGCCTCGCCGCCCTGCAACTCGACCTCGTGGGCGTACTCGCCGAAGCTCGGCGCGGGGACCAGCACCCGGTCGCCCGGGTCGACGGTGACCGCGACGGCCAGTCGGATGGCCGCTAGCCCGCCCGCCGTCGGGACCACATCGGCGGCGTCGCAGTCGACGTACCGGGCCGCCGCCCGCCGATACTCGGGGTAGTCTTCCGGCGGGTAGGTCCGCGAGCCGTCGAGCGCCCCTGCGTAGGTCTCGGCGACACCGTCAGGGACCTCGGGGTTGACGTTCGCGCTGAAATCGAGTACGTCGGGGTCGTCGCTGCTGCCGTGGGTCACCGCCGTCCCCGCCAGCCGCGCGACCGCCTCGGTGTCCATACCGGTGGGTCGGCGAGCGGCGACAAGAAGCTCCCGCTCCGGTCACAGTCGGAGCAACGGTTTGCTCGCACAGACGCTCGCGACGCCCGCAAGCGGCGGTTCGGATCTCTCCGCCGGCCCGTCAGTCCCAGGTGTAGCCGAAGGCCTCTGAACTCCGGTCGACGTAGCGGTTCTCCAGCACCTCGCTGACGGTGCGACCGAGTTCGTCGAGCGCTTCCTCGATGTCCGCGCGGTCGTTCCGGTCGAGCCGGTCGTCCCACGGCTGGGGGAGGTCGGTCGCGAGTTCGGGCGCGCGATACCCCACGTCGCCGGCGGTCTCGTTCCAGTAGAAGTCGAGCGCGCCGACTAGCCCCAGCTCGCGGGCGGCCTCGAACTGCTCGTCGTCGAGATACGAGTTGTCGGCCCACTCGGCGAAGCCGTCCTCCCAGGCGCCCTCGGCGAGGAACTCCGCGAGCGCCTCGCGGCGTCCCTCCTCGCCGGTTCTGGTCTCCGGTTCCTCGACGGCGTCGTAGTCGCCCGGGTCCTCGGCGGCGTCGAGTCTCGGCGGGTCGGGCACTTCAGGGTCGAATGACATACCCCACTTTCGGCGGTGAGCCCATTGAGGGTTTCCCACAGCCCGCGAGGGCTCCCGGGGCGACAAAATACTTACCGCGCCCGGGAGTGGCGACCGCCATGCCCTCCAGACGGTCGGTACTCGCGAGCGCCTCGGTCGGGCTCGCCGGCGGACTCGCGGGCTGTCCCACGTCGGAGACAGACGACGAGTCGCCGAGACCCCCCACGGCCCGAACGTCGACCCCGCCCCCGTCGACAGTCGAGTCGACCGCGACGACCCCCGATAACGGTCCACAGGCTACCGAAGAAGCCCTCGGAGATCTACCGAGAGAGTGCGTGACTGACGAGTTCGTCGGATTTACTGGCACCACACCCCGGCCCGTCCCGGGCCGTCCCGACGATCCGGGGCCGGACGCCGCGGTGGCCTACGCCCGGGCGTACGAGCGCTACTACCTCGCGTACCGGGCGATGTACGACCTCGGCCCGCAGACGCCCGACGGCAGAACCGGGCTCCCCGCCCACGACTTCCCCGACGTCCGACTGGACGAGTCGGCCGCCGAAGTACTCCGGAGCGGCGACGACCGTGCCGTCGTCAGACTGGCGTACGACCGCGTCTTCGAGGGGGAGTCCCGCGGCGACTTCACCGTCGTGTACTTCGTCTCGGCCGATCACACCGTCCGGGCGGAGACCGACGGCCGCGTCTCACCGGGTCCGGACCCGATCGACGACGGCGTCGTACAGCGGTGTTGAGTCTATAGCAACAGCCGTTCGGCGACCGCGCCGTCCTCGCGGCGGTTGACGTTGACCGCCAGTCGCGCGTCGTCGCGGACGAGCGTCCGGTCGGGGCCGTCGCCGACGACGTTGACACCCGCGGGCGCGAGTTCCTCGCCCTCGTGGACGAAGGTCGTGTCGACGCTCACGCCCAGCGCGCTCTTGAGGAAGGTCGGCGTCGCGACGGTCAGCGACCCCGACTCGTGGGCGTCGAGGACGCCGTCGACCGCCTCGGCGTCCAGCAGCGGCAGGTCCGCGGCGACCGTCAGCACCGGCCCCTCGACCCGCTCGTCGGCCAGGGCGTGTTGCAGGTCCGCGACGTACCCCTCGCCGGGCGTCTCGATGGTCGGACAGTCGACGTGCGCGGCGGTCTCGGGGGCGTGCGGGGAGACGACGGCGTACACCCGGTCGATCCGGCTATCGGCCAGCGCCGCCAGCACCCGGTCGACCATCGGCACGCCGTCGACCGGAAACAGGGGCTTCTCGCCGTCGAAGTCGAGCCGCGTGCCCTTCCCGCCGCAGATCACCAGGGCGTCCACGCGACCACCTCCCCGAGACCGACCGATTCCCAGAGACCCGCCGGCACCGCGAAGTCCGCGCGCCAGGCGACCAGTCCGGCGTGGAGCGCGGCCACTCGCGCGAGTTCGTTCGCCCCGCCGACCACGTCGCCGGTCACGCCGCCGAGCCGCTCGCGGGCCCACCACAGCAGCGCGAGGGCGACCGTCAGTGCGGTCGCAAGCCCCGCGAGGGCCGCCACCGACGGGAGCGTCAGCGCGACGGCGGGCGCGGCCAGCGCGAGCGGGGCGACGAGTCCCCGAGATCGCGTCTCCTCGGCGACCGCCGCGCCGAAGCCGTCGTGTGCCGCCGAGCCGAGCGCGACCAGCGTCGCCATCGCGACCTTCGCCGCGACCTCCGCGGCGACGACCAGCCCGACGGCCGCCGCCACCGGCAGCGCCGCGAGCCCGACGCCCGCGAGCGCCAGCCCGGCGACCACCGCGGCGAGCGCGAGCGTCCCGCCCACGCCCAGAGCGGTGTCACCCATCACCTCGCGGCGGCGCTCGGCGTCGCCGTGGACGACCGCCGCGTCGCCCAGGTCCGCGACGCCGTCGAAGTGGTTGATCCCCGTCAGCCCGACCACGGCGAGGAGATACGCGAGCCCGACCGTGACCGCAGGGACAGACGTGACGGCCCCGAACGCGACCGGAACGGCGGCAAGCCCGCCGAGCAGGTACCCCGCGACGGGCAACGTCCACGGCGCCGTCCGAAACGCATCCCACGCGCGCTCGCTCCGGCCCACGGGGAGCCGCGAGAGGAAGCCCAGCGCGCCGCGGAGTGCCACCGAGGCGTCCCTCAGACCCACGTGAGCACCCCCACACCCAGGTACGCCAGCCCGCCGGCCAGTCCCACCCGGCCGACCGCCCGTTCGGCGTCCTCGACCGTCGGCAGCGACGCGTCGGCGTTGATGTCGTACACGCCGGGTTTGACGAGTCGCACGTCGAGCGCGGCGGCGACCGTCCCCATCGGCCACCCGGAGTTCGGCGAGGGGACGCGGTCGAGCCAGCGCCGCGCGGCGACGGGCGAGCCCGGCGCCAGCGTCGCGACGGCGATCAGGACCGCGCTCGCCCGCGCTGGCGCCCACATGACCGCGTCGTCCAGCCGCGCCGGCGCCCACCCGACCGGTTTCGACCGGTAACCGAGCATCGAGTCCATCGTGTTCACCGCCTTGACCCACGCCGCCCCCGCCGCGCCGAGCGCGACCGCCGCGACTGCCGGGTCGAGGCCGGCCGGGATCGACCCCGAAGACAGTACCAGGCCGGCTGCGACCGCGAGTGCGGCGAACGCCCCCAGCGGCGCGACCAACCCGTCGGCCAGGTTCTCGGCGACGCTCTCGACGACCGCGCTCCGGGTCTCGCCGGGCGACAGCGCTGCGGCGTCTCGACCGGCGAGCGCGCGTAGCTCCGCGCGAGCGGCGTCCATGTCCGTCTCCGTCAGCGCCGTCACCTCGCGGGCGACCGAGAGCAACCGCCGGAGACTCGTCGTCAGAAACAGGGCGACGCCGCCGACGACGGCGCCAGCGAATGGCTGCCAGGCGCCGACCGCGGCCACGAGTCCACCGACGGCCAGCGCTGCCGCGATCGGAAGCGCCAGAGCCGCGAGCGCGCCGACGAGTCGCGGCCGGGTCCACGACCGGTCCAGCGGCCCGACCAGCCGGCCGAACCAGGCGACGGGGTGGGCCCGCGTCGGCGGCTCGCCGACCACCGCGTCGAGCGCGAGCGCCAGCCCGACCGCGACGGTGCTCAGCGACACCCCATCGCCTCCAGTCGCGCCGGGAGATCCGCCAGGTCGGTGTCGGGCAGGAGGACGCTACTCGCCCCGGCGTCGTCGGCGCCGCCGTCGGTCGCGGGGTCGTCGCCGACGTGAACCAGATCGGCGACCGGAGCGTCCAGCGCCCGCGCGACCGTCTCGAACGCGCGACGGTCGGGCTTGCGCCACCCGCAGTCGACGCTCGCGACGATCGCGTCGAACCGGTCGGCGTCGAGTTCCGATCGGGCGAGCGTCCGCTCGACGAGCCCGTCGACGCTACAGTTCGAGAGGATTCCGACGGGGGCGCCCTCGGCGGCCGCGGCGACGGCCGATTCGGCGCCCTCGCGAGTGTCGACCGGGCCGTCGAACGCCTCGCGAACGGCCGCCGCGACCGTCTCCGCGTCGGCGTCGACGCCGCGGCTCGCCAGTGCGTGTCGGACGTGGTCCGACAGCGCGAGTTCGGCCCCCGGTTCGACAGTGACCTGCGGCTCCCGGTAGGCCGCCGCCCAGTCGTCTGGGACCGCGACCCCGCACTGGCGGAGCTGGCGGGCGACCGCCTCGGCGGGGTCGGCGGGTCGAGCGACGGCGACGAGCGTGCCGAACAGGTCGAACGAGACTGCCACGCACCCCTCATCGAAACGCCACACCTTGAACGATACGGACTGTTCAGCGCGCTGGTGCCCCGGACGGCGAACTGCCGGGGTGACCGACTGTCGACGCCGTCGCTCGGCGAGGCGGCGGGATAAATAAAGGGGTGTGCGGGCCGATTCGGCCCCGGGTCACATGGGTCGTGGGCCGCGCGCTCGGCTTCGGGCAGGCCTGAGCTGTCGGCGAGGCGTCCGGACGGCCGCCGTCAGCGGCAGTCGCCGTCCGCGTTCACCCACTTGGCCCGTCGGATGTCGTACTTCCCACAGACCGGACAGGTGTGATACTGGATGTCGAACTGCGTCTCGCACCCGAGACACAGATACGGTAACGCCTCGGGCTTCGACAGCCCTGAAGCGCGTTTGGCCCGTTCCAAGACGCCCATCGTGACCACATCCGTACCAGGAACGCTCCCACTAAAAAGAGCGAGGATAGTTTACACCCGCCGAAAACGCTCCAGTCCGGCTCTACAGCCACTTTTGGCCGTGTTCTCGTCGACCCGGTTTCGCGGCCCGATCGACCCCGCTGGCACGCGTCGAACGAGCGGGTCGCGGGGACCGGCCGTCGCTCACTCGCCGTCGTCGCTCTCGTGGTCGTCCGCCTCGGTCACCGGGACGCGCGTCGGTCCGTCGTCGTTCTCGTGGCCGTCTCCGTGGCGGCGCTCGCCGTCGCCGCCGACCGGGAGCCGCTCGCGCATCTCGCTGGCGAGCGACTCGACGCGGTTGCGGACCGTCGAGGCCTCGTCCTCGAAGCGCTCGACGTTGCGCTCGACGGAGTGGACCCGGTCGCGCGGGATCTGTTTCATCAGGTCGTTGCCGTCGTCGTCGGTCCCGGACTTGAGCATCCAGTGGTCGCGCGCGTAGACGACCTCCTCGTTGTCGACCGTGACTTCGGTCGTGCCTTCCTCCGGGTCGTCGTAGACGATCGTCGCCTGGCCGAGTTCGATTTCGTCCATACCCGAGGTTGTGGTCCCAGGGGTTTACACCCGGCGACGCCGGACGCGGGCCCCCCGGTGGCCGCGACCGGGAACGGCGCGAGCCCCCGGCGGGACCCACCGCCCGCGAGCGCCCGCGAAGGTGCCCCATTCGATCGCCGGCCAGCGGCTTTTGCCCCCGGCGCCCCGATCGATCACGTGGCGGAGCAACTGGATCCCGAGGAGATCTTCGAACGCGCCGTCGCGGAGGGCGAGCGCCGGCTCGACCAGTCGACGCTCGAACTCGCCTCTACGAGCTTCATCGCCGGCTTCACCGTCCTGTTCGGCGTCGTCGCGCTCGGTATCGTCGAAGGGCTCGTCGAACCGACCGCCGGCCACGCCGCCCGAGTCGCCGGGGCGCTGGCCTTCGCGCCCGGGCTCGTCTTCCTCGTCGCCGGCCGGACGGAACTGTTCAACGAGAACTTCTCCGACCCCGCCGCCGCCGCGGTCGAACGCGGTACCTCCGCCGCCCCGTCGCTGCTTCGGCTGTGGACGCTCACGTTCGTCTTCAACCTCCTCGGTGGCTGCCTGCTGGCGCTCGTGTTCGCCGTCGAGGGCGCGATCCCACCGGCCGGGGCCGAGGCACTCGCGCGCTTCGCCGAGGAGACCGCGCACCGACCCGCAGGTACGTGGTTCACCCGCGGCATCGCCGGCGGCGCGCTCGTGAGCCTGCTCTCTTTTCTCGTGGTCTCCGTCCGGAGCGACGGCAGCCGACTCTGGCTCGCCTACGCCGTCGGCTTCATGCTCGCGCTCGGGCCGTTCGACCACGTCGTCGTCTCCATCCTCCACGTCGTCCTCGGGACGCTGCTCGGCGCGACGGTCGGTCCGGAACGCCTCGCCGCGATGACCGCCGTCGTCACCGCCGGCAACCTCGTCGGCGGTCTCGGCCTCGTCACCGTCACACACGTCACACAGGCGATGGGCGCCGACGGGTCCGAGGAGTGAGACGACAGGTGTCCCGGACGACCGGAGTCCATCGGCGCGCGTGTGGGAGGGGTCGGGGGTCGGTCACGCGCCGACACCGAGACACCGTCGTGGGCCGGTAAACACCGGCCTCGAGGAACTCAGGACTGACCCGTGTTAGACCTTGGCATGCGTTCTGGATACGTCGGGCGCGCTCTCGGAGACCGGTGTCGTCGCTCGACGGTCGGATGCGGTTCGGCCGAAAAGCGAGTCCGCCCTCCCCGAATTGAACGGGGGACTGCGGCGGGATAACAGGGTTGCATCGGGCCATCTGCTCGGCTTCCCCGACCGACGTCGTGGGTTCGCGGAGATGACAACCGATGACGCAAAACCTCGAACTCATCGCACCACAGAAAGCGGTAGACCTCTACCTCGCTCAACGGGAAGACGACGCTTCTGAAAGGACCGTACAGGCTCACAGATACCGCCTCAAGCACTTCGTTCGCTGGTGTGGAGAGGAAGACCTCACCAATCTCAACGATCTCACTGGCCGTAGGCTGTACGAGTATCGGCTCTGGCGGAAGGATGACGGTGACCTCAACCCTGTCTCGCTTCGGACCCAACTCTCGACACTCCGTGCCTTCGTGCGGTTCTGTGAGAGCATCGACGCCGTCGAGTCAGGTACGCACGAGGAAATCCTGCTCCCGACCCTCGATGCCAACGACGACGTCAAGGACGAGATGCTGGACGGAGAGCGGGCAGAGAAGATTCGGGAGTACCTCGAACGATTCGAGTACGCCTCTCGAAAGCACGTTCTGTTCGAGATTTTCTGGGCCACTTCGATACGGATGGGAACCCTACACTCGCTCGATCTCGAAGACTTCCGCTTGGAGGAGCAGGCGCTCGCAATCCGTCATCGTCCCGACGAGGGAACTGCACTCAAGAATGGAGAGCGGGCGGAGCGAATCATCGCCTTGCCAGAGCAGACGTGTGACGTCGTGAGCGACTGGATAGCCCACACCCGCCCTGACGTGAAGGACGACGACGGACGAGAGCCACTCGTGACGACGGAGCAAGGGCGTGTTAGTCAGAGCAACATCCGTGCCCTCGTGTACCACATCACCCGACCCTGCTACTACGGTGAGTCCTGCTGTTGTGACGAGCAGTACCCCTACTCCTACGCCAGCAAGTGCGAGCAGTCACGGAGTCCCCACTGCTTGCGGAAGGGGAGCCTCACCCATCTCTTGGAACGACGTGCCAAAGCAGGTCGTCTCTGATAGGGCAGACGTCTCGCCCGACGTTCTTGACAAGCATTACAACAAGATGACCGAGGAGGAGAAGATGGAGCAACGGCGGGAGTACCTCGACTCGATGTGACCGCCCGATTGTCATAGGATTATATGGGGGGTGAAGGGACTGGTAGACCACCCCTCTTTGAATGACAGACAACAGAAATAACACAGTGGAGTTTTAAGAGTATTTAGTGTCCGCGTTTGTCTAGAGAAAGTGCATCAAATCGCCTCTGTGTACAGAAAATCGGGTTAGAACTGGTCGCCATCTTTAAGTATGATACTAACCAATAGTAGTGTAAGGAAGTCAGAAAGGTATCGCTCGATGAGTAGCCACTTCTCCTGCTGAGGGTATCCGTATAGCGGTGGTTTGAGCAGTGGGTCTGGCAGTCACGAGACTGTTCAGCACGGCTCTTGAGCGATGAGTCTGGCTTGTGAGGTAACACAATATGCAACGAAACAGCAACGCCTCTGGCAATCAAGAGGACAGGGAATCGTCCGACGAGGACGTGGATACAGACACAGCGAAAGCCGTAACCGATGGAGGGCAACCGCTCGCCTTAGAGGAGCGACTCGACACTGGCTCGAAGTCGTGGGGTGATGTCCAGAAGGACAAGCATCAGTACGACCATCAGCCGAGTTTCCCGCCCTGCTCGACGGCTCGGACGACGCTATACGCACGAGATGCAGACGGGGATATGGAGGAGCGATACGAGGTGTTCTTCCGCCTGCAACACGGTCGTCAACACCCATACGAGCGACGGTCGAACGGTTACAGCGAGGGATGGGATGGCCAGAAGGTCCGACAGGAAGACGTCTGGAAGTTCTGCCGAGCGCACATCATCCTCTCACGAGCAGATGTCAACGGTCCCGTTAAAGAGTGGGCTGTCCAGAAGGTGATGGCCGAAGACCTGCAAGGATTCAGTCGGTACTACGAGGGTATCGATGGGGCCAGTATCGGCTTCGCTACCCTCTACAAGTACGACGATGTGGAGATGGCGAATGACTCCTATCTCGTGGAGGAAGCCGAGAAAATGCTCGGTATCGATGGCGAGAAGTTGATGGACTACGTCTGGCGAAAGTACGGGAGTGACGTGCGATGAGTCGCTTTGACTTCACCTTCCAGCAGGACAGTGAGGATAACACAGGTGGTGGTGACCGTTTCCCCAGTCGCCTGAAGGAACACGACCAGTGGCTCGTGACTCAGGACAAGAAGCCAATCGTTCCATCCGAGGGGTGGCAGAAGTCGGTGAATCAACTCGCTTTCACCGAGGCGCAGAGCAAGGCCGAACAACTCGGTGGAGCAGTGGCCTTCTGCTTCACCGAGGGCGGTCCCTTCATCGGATTCGACCTCGACGATGTGAAGGAAGGCGGTGAGTTTACGAACGAGGCACTGGGTATCGTGGAACGACTTGACTCCTACACCGAGGTATCGAGTTCGGGAACAGGGCTACACATCATCGCAGAAGGCGATCACTCGGACGACCACAAGCATCGCGGCGACTTATCGGAGGTAGGACATCTCGAAGTGTACGACGAGAGCCGGTATTTCGCCCTGACCGGAGATGTGTACGGTGGCTTCACATCGGTCGAGAGTAGGTCCACAGTGGTCCGAGAAGTGCAGGACGACCATCTCCCCGAAAGCCAGAAGTTTTCCTTCACGGGTCAGCAAAAGCCTGTGAGTGAGCAGGGGTTCGACGGAGGAAAGACGGGTGCAACTCCCGAGCAGGTACGCCGAACCATCGAGGAGTATGGTAAATGTAGGCATACAGATGTCGACCACACTCGTGTTATTCACTGGTGGAGAGGACAGAATGGGATGAAGACCTCTGCCTCCGAAGCGGATATGGCCTTCATCGAGCAACTATACTTCTGGTGTCAGGGTGACCAGCAGTTGATGGATGAGTGCTTCCGTACCTCTGGCCGGATGCGTCCGAAGTGGGACGAGGTGCATTACTCAAATGGAGACACCTATGGCGAGAGGCACATTCGAATCGCCTGTCGGAGAGGAGATGACGAGTTCGATGGGAGGTATGTACAGTAAGAGAGATCGCTCAATCCTGTGGAGACCACCCACACACACTACTGTGATATTCCGCCTGTTCTCATCGCCCAACCCTTCATATAACCCTATGACAATCGGGTGGAGTCCGGATATGTTCTTTATGAATCAACTCTACTACTGGTGCAAGAGCAACCAACAGTTGATGGACGAGTGTTTCCGAGCCTCTGGCGGGGTGCGTCCGAAGTGGGACGAGGTACACGCCTCTGACGGAGCCACGTACGGGAAGATGACCATAGAGAAGGTCTGTCGAACGAACAGCGACACCTTCGGAGGGAGGTACGTGGAGAGGGGATAGGTGTTCGAGAGGGTTTTATCCGTCACACCCCACCCGTGTTATCTCGTCGGTTATCAACCGAAGTACACGGGGTGTTTTCCATATACGGCATTTCTCGTCAAACCCACCATATAACACTATGACAATTGGAGATGCTACTTTGTGAACTCAAACAAACCGCAGGCATACTCTTGCTTTTCCAATTCTTCAGGAGAGGGAGACTTGACGAATTCTCCATCGATTACACCATCAAGCCTTTCGAGTTCTAACTCCTCAAATTGGTCCAGAACTGTATACGGTGAAAGAACCCTATGGGCATTGAATTCAACTCGCTCTTGGCCAACTGGTACAGAAAAATATAGTTTTCCGTTCTTTTGTAGGACCCTCTGAATACTATCCATAAATTTCGTATGTCCTTCTGGGTCAATTGGGTCCCCATATCTTCCCAAACCAAAGTGCTCCGCTGCGTGTAAAGATGATATTGATTCTACCGAATTATCCTCGAATTGGTCTAATTTGGTTGCGTCGTCCTGTATGAATTCCAATCCTTGTACATTGGAATCCAAGGATCTGATATCAATCACAGTCACATCCCGGAATACTAACAAATGTGATACAAATCCATCAATCTTTGACCCGATGTCATAATGTTCTTCTGGATTTTCCTTCCGAATCCTTTTTGCAGCCCACAAATCTTGGTGGAAGTAATGTCCCGATGCTGTTCCTGCACCTTGATCAATGTGTGTTAGCATCGGAGTGTAGTTGGATATGGGTATTGCCGAGTCACCCGATTTCTCTCGATATTTTCTGATATCACGATAATATCCCGGCAATCTATTCAGACTCACAACTAATTCAGGGATTGAAATCCCAAAATTCCCGAGTTTGTCAAGTTTCAGTCCGAAATATAAGCGACGTTTCCATCCCATAAGACGAAATGAACTCTCATCCGTAATTAGTCCACTGAACCGCAGAATAGCACGGTTAGGGTCCACAGGAACTTCCATACAGTGCCTATGCCGAGGTCTGGCACACTCAGTTGGAGAAGGCTTGGTCCACCAACTCGTCGGCTTCCCAGTTCTCCTCTCGTGGAATGTGCTGTATCTCGAATTGCTCGAACTCGTTAGCCAACTCCTGCACGCGGTCGCGCAGTGGACGGAGTTCTGGCTGGTTCACCCCATACTCGCCACGAACTTGCTTCACGATTACCTCGGAGTCGCCCCTCGCTTCGACCTCGGTGCATCTCTTCTCGGAGGCGACTTCCAGCCCTCGGATCAGGGCGTGATACTCGGTTCGGTTGTTGGTCGATTCTCCGATGTGGTCGTTCCCTTCCTTGGTCCAGTCATCAGTCTCTACGATGTACCCGATCGCCGAGGGACCGGGATTATCTGGTCGAGTCCCTCCGTCGAAGTGGATGACAGCAGGTGTGGTCATCTCCACCCACCACCTGTGTTATCTCGCCTGTTCATCACTCGATACGTGGTACTCTGGATTTCGGTTTGCATCACTAATTCTCCTCATATAATACTATGACAATCGGGCGGATTCCGAGACTTCCACGCAGTCATAAAAGCGCATATGCTTGATGGCATATCTCACCAATCTCCTGAGTCGGGGTGGCCTACTTCTGTGGAGCGATTTTCACGCGCTTTTAAAAAGAAAACACGCCGCCCAACACCTGTACCCTCGAATGACGGCAGTACGCGATTTCGGGCCGAAAGTTTCTAGTTTCCCCGATACGTTCGGCTATACGCGAACGCACGACGGCGGTTACCCGAGTTCGGTGACCTGTTCAACCCAAACGGGGCGAGACGGAATCGCACGATAGCGTGACTCCTCTCGGCTCCGAATCGTTCGGTGAGAAAGTCCGCCCTCCCCGTACTGGGGTATCTCCTCGCCGATGCGTCTCCGTGGTCAACTTGGTGGGGTCGAATCTCATAGGTCGAACAACCTCCGCCGCTGCTCCGCCTTCTGACGCTTGCTCCGCCGGTCGTAGTGCTTATCCAGAATGTCCTCGCTGGCGTCCATCCGGTCGGACACCAGCGACCGGTCCTCGTCGGCCAGTCGGTGCGCGGTCACCCGGCCGCTCCGCACGTCGTGGGGCGACCGCGACGATGGGCACGTACTCATCTTTGAGTAGTGGGCCGCCTCGCACTCGTCGGGGTCCCGGTCGTGCGGGCACCCCTCGCCGCGCCAGCACGGGCGAGTCACCCGATACAGCGTATCCCGGCACGCCGACACCGACACCCGGCCGTTCCGGGTCGTGACGAGCGGCGCGCGCCCATGCTCGTCGGTCACCTTGTCGCGGCGGTCCTGAATGTAGTCGTCCAGCACGTCCGCGGCGTGACCGCTGATCGCGTTCCACCGCTCGCTCTTCTCCTTATTCTTGAGCGGGGTGTCCGTCTCCGGCCGGTGGACGAAATGAATCGCCGGCCCATCGGCGCGGGGACGCTCACCCTCCAGGTCGAGATCTCCCAAGTCGAGCGCACTGAGGGCGCCCACTCGACAGCCCGTATGCCAGAGTAGCAGGACGATAATGTGGCGCCGACTCGCGTACTCGAAGCGCTCCAGATAGTCGACGATCTCGACGGCCCGGTCCGGGTCGAGCGTGCTATCACTCACGTCCGCCTCGCCGTCCATCCGGGGGAGCGGTACCTGATCGAATAGCTCCTCGGGCACGGCGTCGATATCACCGCAGAAGCGGAGGAACGCCCGGAGGGTCGCCATGTCACCGCGGAGGGTGACCGTCGCGAGTTCCTCGCCGGAGTACCCGCCTTCGCGTCGCCAGACCCGATAGGCGTACAGATCCCGACCGGACAGCTCATTCAGGTTCGCGATGCCTTCCTCGTCGCACCAAGCGACGAACGCGCGGAGTCGATACTTCTGCCCGTCGAGCGTCTGGTCCGCGGCATCGTCGCGGGCTTCGAGGTACAGGTCGACCGCCTCCGACGGAGAGAGAGGTTCGAGTTGCGCGCTCACGCCGGTCCCTCCCGTCGGTCGAGATCTCGGTCGTAGGGCCCGGCGGGCGTCAGCAGTAGAACCTCGTCGCGCTGGAGTAGGTCACCGCTCCGCTTGTCGCGCAGCTCGTCGAAGACGCCATCGACGCCTTCGACGCGGGCGCACTTCGAACACCAGAAGTGGTGATTCGTGGGCTCCCAGGAACGGTGGTTGCGGGGACAGGTAAACCGCCACCGGTCGTGACGGTCCTCGATTCGGACGGTCTTCTTTCTCTCACATTCCGACATAACCGGGTCGGACTGAATGGAGGTGACATAAAAGGGGTAATCCAGACGCGCAGACTGAAAGTAAAGCGCCCGTATCCCGCAACTAACCCATCCGCCCGGCCAGATATCGGATAACTGAGCGGCCGAACCGCCGGTGAAAGTAGTCCCTGCTCGATACCCCTCGCCACCTGGCTTAAGCCAGCGTGCATGTCTCGTCGTCATGTGTTCGCTCGTGAGAGCGACACCCCGGCCGACGGGTAGGGTCGTCGGCCACCGACTCTTTCTCGCGGGAACTACGCCCCGCCAGCCCGGTGTGCCGCTCTTGCTCCGACTGTTGGACCCACCTCACATAAATCTGGGCAACACTATGTTTCGTAACAGAATCATAATGGATACGGAACGCCATTCATCCAAAACGGTTACACAGACCGAATCGATTTGTGGACAATGCGTCCACGGGTGGACTGGATGAATCAGACTGATGACCGGATTCTGGAACTCTTAGACGAATCTGGGCTGGACCTGTCTCCATCGGTCATAGCGCATAATCTCGACTATTCCCGGTCGTGGATATCCCGCCGAATCGATAAGCTCGAAGACTCGGGGCTAGTTGAGGCAGACGGAACGTACTACCACATTTCTGAGAAGGGGCGGGACTATCTTGCCGGCGATCTTACTGCAGAAGAGATTTAGATTCTCTACAGATACACCCCAATTTGTATAAGAAAGTATCAAACATTACGAATTACACATGCAGGATAAGATACGAGAAATCATACGAGAGAACGGAGACGACCCCGACGAGAAATTAAGTAGGCGAATGGAGGAAGACGATAGGGATATAGGTCAACTCCTTGACGACGCGCGAGATTCGCCTGGTCAGCGGATCCACAGTCAAATTGAATCCCTGTTTACGACCTTAGAGATTGTCAACAAGAACCACCAGAAATTGACCCAAAGTCGTGACTGGTATCTCGAACAGGGAATGGAATTGTGGGACGAAGACAACAGAGAACAAATGGATGCTTTTCAGCGAGAATACCTTCGCCTTCTCCACAATTATTCTGCGTCAGTTCATTCCTTGATAAGACACACATATACGATATTAGATAGATATGAGGACGAAAAACCAGGGTTGAAGCAGGGATATTTCGAAGAGATTAGTGAGAGAGACTTAGGTTCCAAAGTGGATCTACTGAAACAGATACGCCACTATACGCAAAAACGAGAACTCCCACCAATCGCGTCTTCACTTCGTGCAGAAGCACGTGGAGATGGTCAGGGACACGAAACCGAGTTTAAACTCATTCTCAACAAGAGTGAAATGATGGACTGGGATGGGTGGGATTCAGACGTGCGTGATAAGCTTGAAGAATGGGACGATGAGATTGAGATTACAGAACTCGCAGAGGATTACCAACGAGAACTAAATGACTTCTTTGAATGGTTTCGAACCTTTGCGCTGCGGATGTTCTATGATGAGATATTGGATTACGTAGTAACTTTGGCTCTCTTAGAAGAGGATCGCGAAAGGGGCCAGACAGAGTAACCGGTGACCATTATATGATAGGTGACGACATCCAACCTATCTGAGCTTCCTTGAGACTTCCTCAGAAAATTCAATGGTGTAGACACCCGGAATACTCAGAGTTTCTGCAATCTCTTGTTTCTGTTCGGCGGTCAGATCTCCTCTGGAAAGGACTGACTGGATATTACCATCCATTCGCCGAGCGAAGTCGGCCGAACGCATCAACGCCGTTGTCTTGTTACAATCCCAGAACTCGGCGGCCTGCTCGATGGTGTCGGACCGGTGCGCGTGCTTGCCGTCTTCGCGGATTCGCATACCGACCGCTCGTGAACACGAGGCCAAAAAGCAGGTCTGAGCGAGTTACTGGAACCCCGATAACTCATAAAGCCCATACTGGCCCACAGCCCACAGCGCTCGAATTCTGGGTTCGGAGCCCTCCCCGGGCATCAATATGCACACGACTGGATTACCCTCGTGTGCATATCGCGTCGAACGTTTCTCTCGACGCGCAACCGGTGGGGTGTGCGTCAAGCGGGGCGTATCTGACGACCTGCTTCAAGGTACCCCGCAAGAACCTGTCGGGCGTCCGTCTCCCTGATGGACGACTGAATCATGTTCGGACAAATCGACATGGAAGACGCTATCGCAGGCACCGTTTTCGCGCTGTCGGCCGCTGTCACGGCCGGCATCGCGAGTATCACTATCCTCGGTCACGCCCTCTCGGGGAGCATCTGGACCATCGGCGGGTCCGGCACCGGCAGCGGGACCGAGATTACCATCGCGTTCGGCCTCTCGCTGCTGTCGCTGCTGGGCGCCTACGCGACGAATCGTATGGACGCCGGCGGGAAGGACATGGAGATCGATACCGACCTGAAGGCGCTCGCGAAGGGTCAGGCCACCATCGAGAGTTACGTCATGATCGGCACCATCCTGCTGGTCATCGGCTCCGGGCTCAACATCCTCGGCCTCGGCGACACCATCGCGAGCGAGCCCGCGTTCGGTATCGTCTCTCTCGGCGTCCAGGCCGCCGGCTACTACGTCATCAGCTACCTCGGGTGACCACCGATGGACCGAACCTTGGGCTATGGGCTCGTCGGGACGATCGGCGTCTCGGCGAGCACGATCGCCTCGGCCATCATCGGGGACCCGTTCCCCGTGGTCGTCCCGTCGATCGTCGCCGGCGCCGTCGTCGCCGGCCACCACCTCCGCGAGCGTCGCGCCGGCGACGGCGTCGAGCACGACCACGCCGATGACCAGGAAGAGAGCGACGACCCCCTCGGCATCGCTGACGAGATGGAAGCATGATCGGGCGCCGCGCCCGCCGGGCTCGCGAGGCGATGGGTCCGGCCGTGCTCGCGCTGTTGCTCGTCATGTCCCTGGCGACGCCGTTCGCGACGGGCCTCGCGGCGGCACAGAGCTTCGAGAAGACCGTCTCCGGGTCCCCCGAACACGTTGTTCTGGACCTTGAGCAACTGTCCGGCGAGTTTACCCTGGAAGTCGAGACCGACGACGCCCCCGGACTCTCCGGGAGCAAACTGCTGTATCGAGAGACCCACGACGCTTCGAACCGGGACGATTCGATAGCGTTCGGCAACTTCGGAGCGTACGAGAACGTCACCCTCCGAGTCTCTGGCGTCTCATCCGAGCCCGACACTGGGTCCGGAAGCGACTTCAACCAGTTTGACTGGTCGGGAGACAACCTGTTTATCCACACTGGCGGGGACCCCGGATTCTCCTGCGACCTCGACGAGCAGATCGGGGCGATCGTCGGGACGATGGGACAGACCACTGACTGTGGCTACACCTTCCCATCCTCCGAGACCATCAACACGACTGACATCGACGCTAACGAGACGAAACAAGAGATCTACCAGTCCGCGGCGACGGCAATGGACGCCGCCGACAACGACCACGCCGTCATCAGTAACCGCCTGCAAGACTCCGAGACGGTCGCCATCGCCAACCATGGCCAGCCGGCCTATCAGTGGAGTCTTGACAAAGGTGAGGGCGAGACTGCTGCCAAGGACAACGCTACCGGCGCGATTCTTGACTACGAGTCGAGAATCGAATACAACTACCTCAGCGGCTGGAATAGTCACGTCTCCCAGATGCAATACCTCTCGGCTCTCGCGGCAAACGAGACGGGAGTCCCTTCAGATTACGTATACGTCGGGACCGGAGACAAATCGGACTCTAACCACATCAACTCGACTGTCGTCGGCTACGGTACCAAATCCTATCAATTGCAGAATGGCACATCTGTCGATGTACAGACGATAACTGTTGAGTCTCACTGGGAGTACAACGGAGAACCCACCTACGTGGATACCGTAGAGATCGGCCCGTCATCTGGCACCACTGAGAGCAATCCCGACGGAGGTTCGAGCTACTGGGCCAACATCACCGGGATGGATGTTGCCCCACCGACCGATACTCAATCGACTCTCGAAGCCCTCCGATTCGAGAACTACTCTCAGAACCTTGCGGCAATCGACAGCCAGACGGCTAGTGCTGTCTCCGAGATGGAAACTGTCGTTAACGGGACTCACTCCGAGATACAGGCAGGCGAGATCAACGCTTCGGACATCGTGACCCCCGCGAGTCTGTTGGGTACCTACGGGCCGGGGTCGGAGTATTCGACGTACTCGGCGGCGCTGCTGGCCAATATCGGCATCGGGTCGCCGGAGGACTTCGAGGACACCGGCCAGATGAACATCACCTTCGAGGACAACTCGACGACTCGCGGCATCGTGATGAGTCGGAGCAATCCTCCGAGCGGCCAGTGGGAAGTCGGGACGACCTACGACCCGTCCACTATCGAAGGCTCGGAGTTCCTCGTGGAGATGGGTGAGAACCAGCAGATCCGCGAGATTGGTCAGAACTTCACCATCACGAACATCACCACCAATGACGGGGAGGTTCGAACGAACTTCACCGTCGCAGAGAGGAATTACCGGACCCACTCGGCGGACGAACTGATCGCACTCAACCAGAATCTATCTCTGCTCCGGGCGACACTCGAAGCCCGCGAAGACAATCTGAACAGCGGCGTCGGCGGCGGCGGGCTGCTCGGTGGCGGGAGTCAGGGCGTCGTGATCCTGCTCGTCGCCGGCGCCGTCTTCGTCGTGGTCCTGTCCCAGAACGGCGGCCGGAGGTAACCGACTCATGCGCTTTTCGCTGTTCATAGTGCTGGCAGTGCTCGCTTTGACGACCGTCGCGACCGGCGCCGGCGTCGCGAGCCCACAGCCCACGACCAACGGCACCGACACCCCGAACGCCACCGCGACGCCGACGGCCTCGACGACGACCGCGGCCACGATCTCCCCGACGACCACGCCGACGGCGACCCCGACCGCGGCGCCGACGCCGACCGGGACGCCCCGGCCGACCGCCGACGACGTGCTCGACGACGTGGACCCGTCGAACGCCACCCTCGACGACGTGCGGACCGTCGCCGAGTGGGTCCGCTCCGAGGGCGCCGATCGGAGCGACCGCCAGGCCGACCGCGCCCGTCGCTGGCTGTCGAACGCGACCGGCGGCGCCGGGAACATCTCGCTCCCGAACATCTCCCTCGGCGGCGACGCGACCGCGACGCCGGCGCCGACGGCGACCCCGACGCCGACGGCCGTCCCGGCGCCGGAGGGCGACAGCAACGTGACGCGCATCGACGAGAACACCGCGATCGTCGCCAGTGAGTACGTTCCGAAGAAGGGCATCGCGAAGGTTACCGTCCGCTCCGAGACGGTGCAGACGATCGTCTTCTGGGACGCCGGGTTCTTGGCCGACGGCAGCGGCGAGGGGCGCTCTCGCTCGGAATCCTTCGGTCCAGGCGAGGAGGCGACCGTCGCTATCCGTGTGACCGAGGCGAACGGGCGCGCGGCGGTCGGCATCGGAACGGAGGAGACTCCGCTGTACGGCGTCATCGTCAAGAGCGGGGGCGGCGGCCTCGACGTGCTCGACGTGCTCACCTCGATCCAGGCGCTCTTGACCGGCGTCGGCGTCGCGTTCATCTGGATGCTCATCGCCGGGTGGAACGAACTACGTGGCGAGCGGGGACGGCCGGAGGTGGCCTAATGTCGGCGAAGACAGCCCCAACCTTCGATTCCAAGTGGGATCACGCCGTCTACCTCGTCGCCGAGTTCAAGTATCTCGTCACCGGCATGGTCCTCGGCGCCATCGGCCTGTTCGCCTACTACCAGCCATCGATTCCGAGCCCGCCGGACTGGGTCGGCGCCGTGCTCGTCGCCTGGATCGTGCTCGGGCTGCCGTGCTACCTCGGGGGCGTCGCCATCGCCCGCTGGTTGCGCCGGCGCAACTGGGAGGAAGTGCATCACGTCGACGCCCGCGGGACCGGCGGCGACGACATCCAGAAGCACTACGTCCCCCCGCAGACCTGGCGGAACAAGACCGTCGACGGCCCCGACCCGTACCCCATCAACGGCGGGACCGCCTGGGCGGTCCAAGAGTACGAGTATCTCGACGATGTGGACGAACTGCGGGTAAAGGGCGTCTGGCTGGAGGGTCTGGAGGACACCCAACTGTACACGGCTCAGTCGATGATGGTCGACATGCACGGGTGGATGCTGGACCAGATCGAGCGGCTCGCCGACACCCGCGCGAAGTGGTCGCGCGGCGTCACCCAGTACGAGAAGGAGACGGTCAACGACTTCGCGGAGGCTCGCGAGCGGGGAACCACCCTGGAGCGGACCACCGCCCGCGACGTGTTCGAGGACGTGGCCGGCGACGACGACGACATCCCGAGCCTCGACGCCGAGTCGATGCCGTCGATCGACGAGTACACCGCCGGCTCCCGGGTCGAGGACGGCCAGAGCCTCAGCGACCGCGTCGACGGCGCCCGCCAGCAGCAGGAGGCTATGAGCGATGACTGACGAGAGCGACGTATACACGCCGGCACAGTACCGCGAGCACGTCGATGGGCATGGGCACAAAGACCCGGTCGCAGACCCCCACACCGCGCACGTCAGGGACCCGAAGCTCAGCCGCTATCTGTCGATTCAGCGGATGCACTACGACCCGAGCGAGGCGGACCGACCGGGTGAGATGCCCGGCCAGGCGCGCGACCTCCAAGAGCACCGGGACATCGTCGGCGTCGAGGCGACCGACGCCGGTCGGAAGGCCATGCAGAACGGCGACATGCAGACGCTCAAGCACCAGACCGGCGACCAGGGACAGCAGGCGGACATCTCCGGGCTGAAGGCGATGGGGAAGATCGACGAACTCGTCACCGGCGACGCCCCGGTCATCATCGTCCTCGGTGAGATGGGCGCCGGGAAGACGAACTTCGCGAGCCTGCTCGCGCAGCGGCGCGACGACCTCGTCGACGGCAACCACCTCGTCGCGACGAACATCGCGACGCTCCGGGAGAAAGACCCGTGGATGGACCAGTACGGGGACGCTCGCGACGGTTTCATCCCGAACTACCCGACGCTGAAAGAGTGGGTCGAACACGAGGGCGACCCGCTCCAGAACCAACAGAGCCCGAAGACCTTCATCGGCGACGAGTTTTCCGTCTCGGCCGGCGGCCAGGGCGAACAGGGCTTCGAGGTGGCGCAGAAAATGGCGCCGCTGGTGTATCTCATCCGGAAGTACGGCGGGGCGCTCATCTACATCGCGCACGGCGAGAAGTCGATTCACCCGCTGCTGTGGCGCGTCGGGACCATCGTCAAGAAGGTCACGCAGAAGAATGCAATCGTCGCAGACAGCATCAAGGGCGGCCAACTCGCCGATATCCAGTACGAACTTGAGGGCGTCCCAGAGACGGACTGGCGATACAACGACGACGAGGCGAGCGAGTGGGCATGGAACCGACCGACCGACGACGAAGGCGACGAGATGGACGAAGACCGGGTGAAGACCGTCGCCATGTGGACCATCCGCGAGTGCATGGAAAACCGGGATATGAGCGCCCGCGAAACCGCCAAATTCGTGCCGTACAGTCACGCTACCTGCTCAAACTGGTTCTCAGATTACGAGGACGGCGGAGAGAAAGCAGATTGGGTTTCACAGGTGGAGGGCGTAATCGCATGACGGCGCGACGGTGTAAAGCTGTAAAGCGAAACCGACCCCCCTATAGTATTGGCCCACAGCATGCTCTCGTCCCTTCGGGAGCGAGAGCGACCGATGGGCCGGGCGCGGAGCGGCGGCGGCCCGGTTTATATATATATATAAGACGCGCGACGAGCGCGAGGAGCGCGTAGCGATGCCGAGCCACTGAGCGAACCACTACGGGACGCTCGTCGAGCGCCAGGCCGCCGAGCGGTACCGGCTCGATCTGGAGCGGTGTAGTTGGCACGATGCGCTCCGACCAGACGGAGCACCTGTCGAAATCAAAGCCGCGAAACGAGTTCACGCAGACGGTCAGCCAGGCAACTTCAAAATCTATGAAGAGTATCACGCGAAGCTCCGTGAAGCGAGTGGGTGGTACGTCTTTGCTCCCTATCGTGTCCGTGGCCAGGGGGTAGAAGTCCTGAAATGGGAAATGCGCCACTCGTCTCGACTCCCCCGACTCCGCTGGCATGGTGGCGGCGCGCACCGAGACTCACGGCAGGCAAAGCTCGGGATCGGGGAAATCTTCTAAAACGCCCGCCCCGGGGAAGGGGCAAATGGGGGGAATCAGACAATCGATGGTGATGTGGGGGGTGGGGAGTGGGACACACATCGACGCCCCGGGGCGTGCGTTGGAGGGCTGGGAAAATCCAGCCGTCCGAATCGGAGGATTTGTTCGCAAAAAGCGTTCCTATCCAAATTTTCGCGCGCCCCGCAAGGGGGCGGAAATTTCGCGCGCTCCGCAGAAAGCGTGCGGTGTGTTTTGATGATGTGGCCTTAGCCACACCTCTAAGCGGGAATCCAACCCCCCGGGTTGGAGTCCGTCGCGCCGGCGACGGCCGGCTGGCGCTCGAAGGCACCGACGAGTACAACCGAGGTTGCCGAATCACAGCTGTGGAGCGCAAATTCAGTTGGAAAGTACCCGGAAAACAGGGACGAACGACAGTGATGCCTCTACTCGGGCGGGCTGCTACCCGGTGTTCAGGAACCGCCAGGCGTCGCCGATCGAACCGTCACCGAACCGGACTTGCGCCTCTCGGTATCGCTGTTCGGGCATCCCTGCGTCCTTCCAGACGCGGAACCCCTCGCGGATGGACTCGCCCACGTCGCTCGCGACTGTCCCGTTGAATCGGAGCGTCATACGCGCCTCGCGGGCGTCGTCGACATCGACGCCGTGACGGGCGGCCCACGCGATGAATGCGCTCATCGTCTCCTCCAGCCCGCGCTCGGCGGCTTCCATCGCCTTCGCCGTCGCGTCGACCGCGCGTTCGAGGCCCTCGCGCGCCTCGTCGACCGCGGCGTGAACCATCTCGGCGACGTACTCCGAGCGTAGCGACACCGACGCATACTCACGCTCGACGAGATCGTCCATCTCTCGGAGCGCCCGCCGGACGGACCCGACGTGTCGGCCGTGAGCGTCCGCGATGTCCGTCGGGGCCACCTGGCCGCCGTCGGTCACCAGCGTCTCCATGGCTTCCCACTGCACCGGCGAAAGGCCGTCAGCGAGGTGGCGCACGACGACGCTCTCCTGGGACTGTTCGACCCGCGTCAGGTCCAGCCCGATGGGGTCAGGACCGCTCTCGTCGACCGCCGGCTCGAAGTACGCATCCGCGACGAACGGCCCATGCCCATCGCTCGGCGCTACGTCCAGGCCGGCGTCGGCCAGTACCGACAGCACCGTCTGGTCCAGCTCGCGGCGAAGCCTATCGAGGTCGTGCCAGCGGACCGTCTCGTCATCGTCGAGTAGCGACGCCTGGAGCGACGCGCCGACCTTCGGATGCGCGAGCGGGTGGTCGTCGGGGACCGACAGCGCTTCCCGAGCGTAGTAGTGCTTCACCTCCTTGGGGAGCGCGTGGTCGGGGAACGCCTCGCGCACGCGCCCCGCGTCGAGCGTGGCCGTGTGGTAGTAGCCGGGCAAGTTCCGGCCGCGCTCGTCGTCGTCGTTTTGGACGACCTTGCGGTAGCCTGAGCGGTCGCTCTCCAAGAGGTGACCCATCGCCGCCAGCGGACCGTCGCGGGCGTGGACGGGACCGCTGGCGCCCTTATCGACCCGCGTGTATCGCTCGGCGTCTTGAATGTTCGAGTACGGATGTGGGTCCTCAAAGTACCGCGTCGCGATACCCAGGACTCCGGCCGCCCGTCGGAGCAACTTCGGGTAGCGCTCGAAGGCGATGTTCGACCCTTTCACCCGGACGTTGATCCCCTCGCCGAAGCCGTCGGGGACGGGAATCTCGACGCGGGTGCCGTCGCCCTTCTCACCCTTCATGCCCGGCCAGCGGGGCGCTATGTGGGCCGTGAAATCCTGCTCGCCGACAGAATCCTCCGAAGGGTGGCGTAGGACTCGGATGCGGTACTCGCGGATCGTCTCGATGCGGAAGTCGGTCCCCTGCGGCGTCTGACTGCCGGGGTGGACGATGTTGCTCTCTTGGTAAGACAGCCGGGTGACCCACTGCTCGCCGTCGGCGTGGAACTCCTCCGAGCGGGAGCCACCGGCTTGCTTGACCGCGCTGTCGAGCCCGAAGAACGGCGCGAGCCCGTTATCGTTAAACAACAGGTTCGCGTTAAACTCGTGTGGGGCGAGTTCGACTGTTCGCACTTCCCTCACCCCTCGTAACTGGATTCAGCGACGGCGCGCTGGACCCGCGCCTCGCTTTCTGCGACCGGTTGCTGACCGCCCCAGTCCCAACGGACGCGCTCGCCCGCCTCTACGTCATACAGACGGGAGGCACGGACGAACCCAGTCACGTACTCTCACCCCCGTCGAGACGGCGCCGGGCGCGGCGTAGCAGGTTCCCGACGGTGCCGGCCGACCGACCGGTCTTACGGGCGTACTCGCGCATCCCGTAGCCGTCCTGTTCGACCGCCTCGTACACCTCCCGCTGAGCGTCCGACAGCACCGACAGGTCTTCCTCGTAGTGAAACAGCGACGACTGGAACGTCACGGCCGTTCACCTCCCGTCGTTGCGGCGAACTCTCCGAGCGGCCGCTGTCGGAGTTCCGACGGGAGCGGCACGTCGGGGACGCTCGGGCAGTAGTGCAGCAGGTACTGGACGAACTCGCGGGGTATGGCCGACCGAATCTCTGATTCCGTCCACTCGCCAGGCACGCCCTTCGCGGCGGCGAGTTCGTGGCGAACGTACTCCGACCCGATGGAAATCTCCGCTATCCCGCTCTCGTAGGCGTCTGGGACGGGGAAGCTCGTCTCGAAGTGGCGGCAGTTGTTGATCGGGAGGCCGAATGCAAGCCCGTTCAGCCGCGCCGGGTCCCGCAGGTCGTCACAGGTAGCGACGTTCTCGATGATGTACTCGTCCGGGTCAACCGCCTGGATAACCTCGCGGACGTTCAGATCCGCGAAGGTGGGGTAGCGTTCTTTCGGCGTCTCATCCCAGTCGTAGCGGCCCATGTTGGCCCACGAGAGTTTCGAATACGCCTGGCACCGCGGCGACAGCCACAGGAGATCCGGCGTCTCGAAGCTCGCCACGAACCTAGCGTCCGACGCGTCCCCCTGGACGAACTCGCCGGGGTAGGTGTGGCTGTAGTCCTCGGTGTCGATGCCGAGGTGTCGGACGGGTAAGTCCGCCAGCGCGAGCCCGACACCGCCCGGCCCGCTGTAGCCGTCAAGTACGAACGGCTCCCCCGTCACCACCACTCACTCCCGAAACACTCCGGGTTCCCGCACAGGCTGTAGTGGGGGTACGCCGCGACGGGAACATCCGTGAACTCGGCGTCGTCTCGGTACTCCGCTTCGACACAGGCCGGCTCGGGCTCGTCGGCGTCGGGGTCGACTCGGTGGAGCGTGTCCGCGTACTGGGACCGATTCCGCACGGCCGTCTCCACCTCGGCCCGCCGGTCCGCTGAAGCGGGCTGACTCACGCGCATCCCCCCGTTTCAACTACTAAATTCGCAGGATGGCGCGGACCCGCGGCTTGTGTCCAGTTGAACTCACCAAATCGGGCCGATTTTCGCGAAGTCGATTCCGGAGGTAGAACACTCAGATAGCACGCAGACGGACGCGTAGCTATCTGTCGTAGTTCAACGGGATTCCAAGTCCGCCCTCCCCGATTTGAACGGGGGGCAAGTCGATCTACAGTCGACTGCTCTACCAGTCTGAGCTAAGGGCGGGCGCACTTGCAGGTAGCCGCCGTGTCGGACTTAACCGTTTTGACTCGCGGCGGGGGTGAGAGAGTGACCCAGCCACACCGCCGGCGACAGACACGCGTCAGACACTCCGGGAAGATTGAAATACCCAGGCAACGACGGATCCGACGAGTCGGATGAGCAAGATAACCTTCCGTGCGGACGACGATCTCATCGAGCGACTCGAGGGGTTCGACGCCTCGAAGAGCGAGATCATGCGGGAGGCCCTGCGGGAGTACCTCGGCGAGGCGTCGGACACGCGGCCGAGCGCGACGGCGACGGAGTCGACGCCGACCGCCGAGGCGTCGGAGGCGAGCGAGTCCATCGACGACCTCATCGCCGAGCGCGTCGACGCCATCGTCGCCGACCGCCTCGACGGTGCGTTTACGCCGAGCCAACCCCAGGACATTAACGTAAACATCGCTCTCGACGGCGAAAACGCCGCTCCGAGCGGTGCAGAGGCGAACGCATCACCGGCCCCGACGGCCGAGGCGTCCGGCGGCGATCCCGGTCGTAAGACAGGCGCGGACGCGGGCGAACGAGCGTCCGAAGACGCCGACCGTTCGTGCGCCAAATGTGGCGAAAACGTCTCCACGGACCACGTTTACTGCCCGAACTGTGGTGAGAAGGCCTCCCACCGCGTCTTCTGTGACTGCGGGGACGAACTCCGCTCGGACTGGGGATTCTGCCCCAGCTGCGGTCGACGCACTCCCGCTGCCGACGTACTCGACCAATCCTGAAAACGCCGTAAACGCCACACTGGCGGCGTTAAACGTCGTAAACGAGAAAACGTATGACGCTCGCCGTTACCTTTATAACCCTACACCCAGATGTAATTCCTGCGTAAGACGGCCGTCTTACACGGGCCGCGGCGCGGACGTGTGACCCGCGCCATCGTGCGATTACGTCGGATGGGAGTTCGAAGTCGCCGTGTAAGACGAACGGGCGACCGCGTCCACGGCTGCCGTCTTACCCAAAGGGGAACAACAAACATGGAGCGTGTGACACTACGGATTCCGAAGCAGCAGATCGAAGAGGTCGAGCGAATGGTCGAAACGGGGGAGTACCCCAACCGGAGCGAAGCCATCCGGGCGGCCGTCCGCGAGAAACTAAACGAGCAGGACGGGAGCAAGGAGCGTCCCTCCGAAAAGCGCAAGCGGCGCAGCTTCCAGAGGGCCTGATCGATGCAGGATATCGTCAAGGAGGCCCTCGAACGCGACGAGGCCGAGCAGAATCAGATGGAGGAGACCGAGGGCGACGGCTTCGGTGACCCCCGGATCGTCATCGTCGGTTGCGGTGGCGCCGGGAACAACACCGTCAACCGCCTGTACAACATCGGCGTCGACGGTGCCGACACCGTCGCCATCAACACCGACAAGCAGCACCTCCAGATGATCGAGGCCGACACGAAGATCCTGGTCGGCAAGTCGCTGACCTCCGGTCTCGGCGCCGGTGGCGACCCGGAGATGGGCAAGCGCGCCACCGAGATGGCCCAGGGCACCATCGAGGAAGTCCTGGGTGACGCCGACCTCGTCTTCGTCACCGCCGGCATGGGCGGCGGGACGGGGACCGGCGCGGCGCCGGTCGTCTCGAACATCGCCAAAGACCAGGGCGCAATCGTGGTCGGCATGGTCTCGACGCCGTTCAACGTCGAGCGCGCCCGCACGGTCAAGGCCGAGAAGGGTCTCGAGACCCTCCGCAGCGAGGCCGACTCCATCATCGTGCTGGACAACAACCGCCTGCTGGACTACGTCCCGAACCTGCCCATCGGCAAGGCCTTCTCCGTGATGGACCAGATCATCGCCGAGACGGTCAAGGGCATCTCGGAGACGATCACCCAGCCCTCGCTCATCAACCTGGACTACGCCGACATGACCGCCATCATGAATCAAGGTGGCGTCGCCGTCATGCTCGTCGGCGAGACCCAGGACAAGAACAAGACCGAGGAAGTGGTGAAAGACGCGATGAACCACCCGCTGCTCGACGTGGACTACCGCGGGGCCACCGGCGGCCTCGTCCACATCACGGGCGGTCCGGACCTCGCGCTGAAAGAGGCCGAGGGCATCGCACAGAACATCACCCAGCGCCTCGACGCGAGCGCCAACGTCATCTGGGGCGCCCGCATCGAGGAGGAGTACAAGGGCAAGGTGCGGGTCATGGCCATCATGACCGGCGTCAAGTCCGCGCAGGTCCTCGGTCCGACGACCCAGAAGCAGGCCGACAAGTCCCGTCAGGCGCTCGACGACGTGGACGACTCGACCTTCGACGCCAGCGAGAACGTCGACACCGAGTTCGGCGACTCCGGCGGCATGGGCGGCGGTGGCGGCCACGGCGGCGCGGGCGGTAACTCGGGCGGCGAGCCCGACTACGGCCACACCGACGGCGGCCGCGACAACCTCGAGAAGAACAACGGGCTGGACGTCATCCGCCCGGACTAACGGCTCCCGGGTCGACCCCCACTGGAGACCCCTCCACCGGTTCCACGGGCCCGCTCGACCCACTCTCTCTTTCCGTTTCCGACCGGTCAGTGACGACAGCGTCCGACTCGCCGGCGCTCGCTCGACAGCCGAGCCGAACGGCTCGTCACACAGCGTCGGACAGCGGAGACAAGCGCCAGCTTCGACCGCGACGGGCGCGTCGGCGAGGCGCGACGACCCGTTCAGATCGCTTCCAGCGCGTCTAGGAGGTCGCACTTCCGGCAGACCGTCCGACCGGTCGGCGCGCCGCAGACCTCACACTCCCCGTAGTCGGGGGCGTCGGTCCCGCCGAACGCCGAGGCGGCGAGCGCCGCGAACTGCTCGTAGCCGGCCATGATCGAGTGGCGCGTCCCGGGGTGGTCGTCCTCCATGCCCAGCAGGAGCTGCTGGACCTCCCCGCGATACGCTTCCTCGGCGTGGGGACACTCGGTGATGTGCGCGGGCAGGTCCCGCAGGTGGGCGTACAGCGCGACTTCCTTCTCGGGCACGTCCCGCAGCGGCTTGGCCCGCGGGACGTGGTGGTCCTGGGCGTGGCGCGGCCGCTCGGTCGGGTCGCTCGGCGGGTCGACGGGGTCGCCGTGGCGGTCCTCCTCGGGGAAGGGGCCGAGCGACGCGTCGTAGTGGCTGGCCATCTGACCCACGTCGCCCTCGAAGACGTTCATCAGCGCGGTCTGAGCCTCGTCGTCGAGGTTGTGGCCGGTCAGGAGTTTGTCCGCGTCGAGCTTCTCGGCGTAGCGCTCCAGTACGTCCCGGCGGAAGACGCCGCAGTAGGCGCAAGCGGCCATCCCCTCGGGGTCGTCTTCGACCACGTCGTCCATCCGGACGCCGAACTCCTCGGCGTAGGAGACGACCTCGTGACGCAGGTCGAGGTCGGCGGTCAGTTCCTCGCAGGCGTCGATCGACTCGTCGCGATACCCCTCGATACCCTCGTGGATCGACAGCGCGACGAGTTCGATCCGCGGGTCCTCGCGGAAGGTGTCGTGGAGGATCTCGGTGAGGACGACCGAGTCCTTCCCGCCGGAGAGGCCGATCACCCACGTCTCGGGGTCGTCGGGCGTCGCCGAGCGGGCGAGGAGGTTGTCCTCGCGGACGCGCCGGCGGACCCGGGTCTCCACCGTTTGACAGAAGTGGTCCTCGCAGAGGTGCAGCCCCGAGTAAGCGGCGTGCATCACCGCCGACTCGCCGCACTTGTCGCAGTCCATCGCCCCGACCTACCGGGGCGACGGCCCTCAGCGTTTCGCTCTCAGGCCCGGGCGGCGGCGGCGCTCCGTCCCGCTCACTCGTCGGTCGAGTCCGCGTCCGGGCCGGCCGGCTCGGCCGGTTCGCAGGAGACCGCGACGGAGACGGTCGTGCCGTCGTCGACGTCGACGGACACCTCGCCGTCGGCCCAGTGGACGAGCCAGGTGACCAGCCAGAGCCCGAGGCCGGCGCCGTGCTGGGTCGGCGTCTCGACGAAGCTGTCGGTGAGGACGCGGCGCTCGACCGCGGGCATCCCGGGGCCGTCGTCTGCGACGGTGAACGTCACCGTCCCGTCGTCGACCACCGCGTCGATCTCGACGGCCGGCGTCGGCGCGTCGTTGTGCGTGATCGCGTTGCGCGCCAGCTCGTCAAGCGCCACGAGCAACAGGTCGCCGTCGAGGACCGCGACCGGTTCCTCGGGCCCCGACGGCCGCACGTCCGCGTCGGGGAACTCTTCGCGGAGCGTCGTCGCCACGTCTTCGATGATGGCGTCGGCCGGCCGGGTGGCCGTCTCGTCGGGGCGTGCGCCCAGCGAGGACTCGATGGCCCGCGCGTGGTCGGCGAGTTCGAGCAGCGACTCGCCGCGCCGCCGGATGCGGTCGGCCTCGGTTCGGGTCGTCTCGTCGTCGGTGCGCTCGGCGATGCGGTCGGCGTTGCCGACGACGACCGTCATCGCGTTGCGGAGGTTGTGCCGCAACACCCGGTTGAGGACGATCACCTCCGAGCGGCGCTGGGCGAGCACCTCGCTCAGGTCGTTGAATCCCCCTTCGAGCTCGGCCCACTCGGTCGCCCCCGTCAGCGAGACGGTCGACCCGTAGTCGCCGTCGGCGAGGGCGCCGAACCCGCCGTGGAGCCGCTCGATGTTGCCGACGAACTCGCGGTAGAGCCAGAGGCCGAGCGCCGCGATCGACAGCAACACCAGCCCGAAGGCCGCCGCTTGGGCGGCCGTGGCGGCCCACAGCTGCGACTCGAAGGCAGCCCGCGTCGTCGTCGCCGAGACCGTCCAGCCCGTTCCCCCGACCGTCTCGTTGGCCAGGATCAGGTCGGCGTCCGCGTCCCCACCGGAGACCGGTCCGACCGCGTACAGCGTCGTCCCGTTCGCGGCGATACGGATCCCCTGAGTCGGCCCGGAGTTGGCCCGGACGATCGCCGATAGGTCGCCCCGTTCGAGGTGGAACGCGGCGTTGAACGTCCCGACGGTCTCGCCCGACCGGCGCAACGGCGTGCTCACCGTCACGATGAGGTTGCCCGTCTCGGCTCTGACCGGGTCGCTGACGTAGGTCTCGCCCGCCATCGCCCGCCGGAAGTACGTCCGGTCGCCGAACTGCTGCCCGACGACCCGCTCGCGGGCGGTCGATGTGAGCCCCTCGGAGTGCAGCCCCACCATCGTCCCGTTGGCCGAGATCACGGAGGCGCCGCTGAACTCCGTGGTCTGCACGAACGACCGCAACCGCGCCTCCTGGGGCGGCGAGCCGTGCTCGGCCAGCGACGGCGACGAACCCCACAGCTCGACCTGTCGCTCCCGCTCGGCGAGTACGGCGTCGAGCTGGGTCGCCACGGACTCCGCGGAGTGGGCCAGCTCGGTCCGCTCTTGGGCGACGACTGCGTCCCGGTAGAGGACGAATCCGACCAGCGACGTGGCCGACAGCACCAGCGCCACTAGCACCAGCGCCAGGGCGAACCGCGTCCGGAGTCGCATCGCTTACCCTTTCCCGACGAGCCGCATA
>NZ_AOIU01000004.1:0-101448 GCF_000337455.1 Halosimplex carlsbadense 2-9-1
CGATGACCGACCTCTCCCGTGAGGAGGCCGTCGCCCGCGTCGAGGACCTCGTCGCCCGCGTCGAGACCGACCGCATGCCCGTCCCCGTCCGGGAGGTCTGGGTCTTCGGCGACGTGACGCTCGGCCTCGACCCCGTCGAGCGCCTCGACGTCTACCTCACCAAAGACATCCTCGTCGGCGGCGACGACAGCGACACCGACCCCGACGATCTTGCGCTGGGCGTCGACGGCATCGGCGAGACCGTCCGAGCCGACTGGGCAGCCGAACACACCGAACACGTCCGCACCAACGCCAACGGCTACGCCGCCCCCGAGAAGTGCCTGGCCGCCCACCTCGTCGGCGACGACGAGCCCGTCCACCTCGAAGTGTGCAACGCCTCGTTCGACGATAACGTCACCCAGCGCCTGGAGGGCGCGCTCGCCACCGGCAACTACGAGCAGATCCTCGACCCTCGCGGTGCCTGCCTATGGGTGGACGCTGAGCCGAGGCGAGGCTCGTCGGACGAGTCCGACGGTGGGCAGCGCAGCGAGGACGCGTTCGAGAAGCTACGCGAGGGCGAGTTCGTCCTCCCGACGCTGTCGGGTGCCCTAGAGATGCTCGGCGCCGAGCCCGGCGTGGCCGAAGAGGCCGCCGACGCGCTGCGCGCCTACCGCGCCGAGCAGGAGGGCGCCACCGTCCGCGGCGACGTGGTCTGACCGCGCCGCTCGCGGTCCCGCGCTCCCGCGTCTCCCGTCGGACCGCCCCGGTTGTAGCGACCCCTTGCGACGACGAAACCACTGCCTGACCGCGGTCAAGCGGTACATAACAATCGACCGCGACGACCTACGCCGAGGTATGCTCCTGTGGGCGATCCTCCTCGGCGCTCTCACCTGGTCGCTGGTCACGCTGCTGTTCCTGGCGCTCGCCTACGCCTACGGCGACGGTCGCGGCCGACGGACGCGCGCCTGACCGACGCTCGGGGTCGCGGCCGCGTCCGGGACCGCGTGGCCGCGACGTTCGCCGCGCGGCAGTCCGATACGACTTTGCCGGTCGACCCCCTGCGGTCGGCCATGACCCGTGTCGGCGCGCACACATCGATCGCAGGCGGCGTCCCCAACGCCGTCGACGAACAGCTGGAGATCGGCGGCAACTGCGGCCAGATCTTCTCCCACTCCCCGCAGGTCTGGCAGGACCCGAACGTCGGCGACGACGAAGCCGCCGAGTTCCGCGACCTGAACGACGAGCACGACCTCGGGCCGTGGGTCATCCACTCCTCGTATCTCGTCAACCTCTGTACGCCGAAGGACGACCTCCGAGAGAAGTCCGTCGACTCCATGCAAAAAGAGGTCGACGCCGCCGAGAAGCTCGACATCCCGTACGTCAACGTCCACCTGGGCGCCCACACCGGCGCGGGCGTCGACGGCGGGCTCGACAACGCCGCCAGCGCGCTGGACGAACTATCGATTCCGGCTGGCGTCACCGTCCTCGTCGAGTCCGACGCCGGCTCGGGCACGAAGCTCGGCGGCGACTTCGAGCACCTCGCCGAGGTCCTCGACCGGTCGAGTCAGGACCTCGACGTGTGTCTCGACACCGCCCACGCCTTCGCCGCGGGCTACGACCTCTCGACGCCCGAGGGCGTGGCCGAGACCGTCACCGAGTTCGACGAGACCGTCGGGCTGGACCATCTGGAGTGTGTCCACCTCAACGACTCCAAACACGCCTGCGGGACGAACAAGGACGAACACGCACACATCGGCGAGGGCGAGATCGGCGAGGACGGCATGCGCGCCTTCCTCAACCACGACGAGTTGCTGGACGTGCCGCTCGTCCTGGAAACCCCGACCGAGGACGGCAAGAGCTTCGCGTGGAACGTCGAGCGAGTCAGAGAACTGCGAGATACCGAGTGACCGGCAGCGAACGGAGCGCCGACGGAAGACGAACCAGGTCCCGGCCGGGCGGCTGACCGCGCGGCGGTGGCAGGTGGCCCGTTCCGGGGTTAGTGGACGGACCGAACCGACGGTTACTCCGTGACGACGACCACCTCCTCGGTTTCGAGGTCTACCTGCGCTTCGTACGCTACCGCGCCGGTCGCGGTCCGGATTTCGACCTCGACGTGGCCGTCGTACGACTGCTCGCTGACGGTCACCGACCCGTCTCCGGTTTCGATCGTCGCGTTCCGGACCTCGAACGCCCGGGTACCTCCACTCTCGGTCCCGTTCGCTCCCGTCTCGGTCCAGTTCCCGTCGACGGAGACGTTCATCGACCCGGCCCGGTCGGCGCTGATCCCGTAGATCGGTTCGACGGTGAGTTCGTACTCGTCCAGTTCGGCCAGTCGCTGGCGGACCCGTTCGTCGCTCCGGGCGATAGCCTTCGCTCGGTCGCGGTCCGTCGGGGAGAGCGGTCCCTCGGTCGTCTCTACGGCCAGCCGGTCGTCGGTCGCACTCATCTCGACGGCTGTGACCCCGGTCATGTTCTCGACGACGGTGACGGTCCCGTTCGTCCCCGAGAGAGTGACGCCGCTGTCCGAAACGCGGAACTCCCCGGCCGGAGCCGCTTCGGAGAGCGGCCCGGCGACGCCCAGCGCGGTCCCGGCGTAGCCAGCGCCGCCGCCGAGCACGGCGAGCGCGACCAGCGCCAGCGCCCGTAGTCGGATGTCGGTCATCGGTAGACCGTTGGCTGAAACGCCTCATCAGCGTTCCGCCGAAAGCGGTTCGGAACGCGTTTCGTCGGTCTTTCACGGGCGTTTCAGAGGGAAACGAACCGATGGGATTAGGGGACCGCGGGAGGATGGCCGGGAACGTATGCCGCCCCTCCAGCGACGCCAACTCGCCGCGGCGGCCGCGTTCGTCGCCGCCGCGGTGGTCCTCGCAGTGCAGCTCATCACCCCCTCCCCGGTCGTCGTCTCCGTCGGCGAGAACGGGACGAACGTCTCCGAACTCGGGACGTATTTCACCCCCGAAGACGTCGCGGTCGTCGCCGCCGCCGCCGCGCTACTGGGCGCGAGCGGCACGTACCTCCTCGTCGGCGACAGTTCGACCCCCGACGCGGTCAATTCGACGGCCAGCGCCGCGACCGCGTCGCTCCCCGAGAGCGATTCTGCCGCCGTCGACTCGCCCGCTTCCGAGCGGTCGTCCGGACCCGAACCGAGCGACGACCTGGTCGAAACACGCCGCGAAGAGCTAGAGGAGACCGCGAGACGACTCTCGACCAACGAACGAGCCGTCTACGAGACCGTGCTCGACGCCGAGGGTACCCTCCCACAGACCGAGATCGTCGCCGGGACGGAGTTCTCCAAGGCGACGGTCAGCCGCACGCTCGACACGCTGGAGAGCAAGGACCTCCTCGAACGCAGGCGACGCGGCATGGGAAACGTCGTCTACCTCCGGTGAAATGCGTCTGAAACGGGATTCGAACGGCGATTTCGGGCGTTTCCAACGGGGATATATCCGGTCTTTCGAGCAACGTGTACTCGCCGTGGCGCGGTGTCGCGCCGGGATCCGCCCGGCGCGGCGCACGCGTCACGCGAACAGACAGATGAAACGCAAGACCCTGATCGCGTCCCTCTGCGTCGCGGCGCTCGCCCTCGGTGGCGCCTCCGTCGCCGCCGCGGACCTCGGGACGCCCGATCGACCGGTAGCACAGCACCACGACGACACATCCGATATCACCGTCGAGGTCGTCGACCCCGACGGCGAACTGACGGCCGACGAGCGCGAGCGGACCCGCTCGCTCGTCCGCGAGGCCGACGACGCCGTCGCGTCGCTGGCCGAACGCTTCGAGGCCGGGACGGTGACCCTGAGCGTCAGCGGGGTCGACCCGAGCGATCGCGTCCACATGGACGCGAACGCACCCGACGGCGGCCCCGAGACGGTCGTCGTCGCCGACCTCGCTGAGGAGTCGGTACGCGTCGAAGACGGCACCCTGATCGACGACAGCGAGATCGTCAGCCAAACCGTCGACAGCGACAACGTCACACTCGTCGACGGCGACCGTTCGGCGAACTGACGGACTGACCGCCGGATAGCTCCACTCAACCGCCGTCGCCGGGATCGGCGACGGTCGTTCCCTTTCGTCACCGCTCGACCGCGTCGGGCCGATTCTGCACGCGCGGGTAGCGAACGCCCAGCGCCGTCCAGTCGAGCCAGCGAGCGCCGGGACGGTCGTCCGCAAGCCGTCCGTAGGGCGGGTCGCCCGCCGTCGGAATCGCGTCGGCGGGGCCGCTGGGGTCGACGGCGTCGGCGACGTAGTCGAGGGCGTCGTCGGTCGCGCGCCAGACGCCCGCCGCACAGGACGGCAGCGCGACGCCGACGTTGTCGACCCCCGCGAGCGGTTCGGCGTGAGGGACGGCCTCGTCGTCGACGCGCTGCTGGAGCGTCGCGTAGGCGTAGAACTCCAGGTCGGCCTCGCCGGCGGCGCGGTTCTTGACGGCCGGGACGAGGTCGAACAGCTTGTTGTAGCCGACCTCGACCTTCTCGGGGTCGAGCGTCCCCATCGCCTCGTCGGTCGTGTCCTCGGGGTCGACCGCCTCGGCGGCGGAGTCGTTGGTGACGTACCAGGTGACGTAGTTCTCCTCGCGATAGCGGTGCCGGCGCGGGACGACGGTCATCCCCTTGTGCGGGAGGTACGCGCCGACGGCCGGCAAGTCGTCGGCCGGCCCGCGCACCGCGAGGACGAGCTGGTTACGGTAGGTCACCGGCTCCAGCGACGCCCGGACCGCGTCGCCGTCGCCGCCGGCTTCGCGGAACGACTCGCTCCCGACCAGCGAGTCGACGAAGCCGTGCGTGCCGGTCCCGGTCGCGGCGACGACGTAGTCGGGTTCGACCTGCACGGTCAGGTCCTGATGCGTCTCGACGGTGAGCCGGTCGAGTGCGGCCGGGTCGGCCGCGTCGCCGGCCGCGAACGCCGCGTCGGTGATATCGCCGACGACGATGCGCTCGGCGTGGTCCGCCGCAAGCGCGCGGACGAGCGCCTCGCGGTCGATCACGTACTCCTCGACCGCGGCGACGTGCTCGCCGCTGCCCTTCGCGAAGACGGTCCCGTCGTGGTAAACCTCGTGAAGCCCCTCGACCCCTTGTTCGTCGTACTCGTAGCCGGCCTCGTCCCACTGGTCGACGAGGTGGCGGTAGGGGTAGTCGGTCGAGGCGACGTACCACTCGCCGCCCTCGACGGGGACGCGGGCGTCCTCGGCGAACGGCAGCCACCGCTCGTCGACGGCTTCGCGACGAGCGCGGTCGGGGTTGAGGTACCCCTTCGACAGCACTCCGGGCCAGTCGAAGGTCTGGCCGGCGCCCAGCGGCGTGTTCGAGACGAGCGCCGCGGCGTACCCGCGGTCGACGAGTTCGTCCAATACGAGGAGTCCCTGGACGCCGCCGCCGACGACCAACGCGTCCACGTCGGCGGTCGGGTACCACTCGAAGTACTCGCGAGCCTGCTCCCACAGTGTCACCCCACGGTCGAACTCCGGTTCGTCCGCTCCCATTCGTTGTCCGCCCTTTTCGCCCGGCCCATATATGTCTGACTCCCCGTCCCGTCGGCGCTCCGTCGGGAACCGTGACCCTCAACTGAGCGACCCTCGACGCTCGGCTATGCGAGTCCCCTCCGTCGGCCGCCCGGGGCCGCTCGCGGTGGTCGCCTCGAACGCCGTCGCCCCCGTCGGCGTTCTGGCGTTCGGGTGGTCGACCACCGTCCTCCTCGGCGTGTTCGTCCTCGAACTCGCGGCGGTGCTGTGCTGGGCGGCGGTGAAGGTCCCCTTCGCAGCCAAGCGCCCGAACAACGCGATGGACGGCCATCGGCTGCTGGGCGCGCTCCAGGCCAAACGCGGCGGGATCGACCTCCCGGGACCGCTCCCGCCCGTGTACCTCCGGAACCTGCCGACGCTCGTCGTGCTCGTCGCGCTCCTCGCGCCGATAGAGCTCGGCGCGGCGTTCCTCCTGTTCGCGCTCGCCGACCCGACGATCACGGCCGAGACCACCGGACAGATGCTGCTCGGCGGCGTCGGCGTGTTCGCCGCCCGCGGCGTCGAGACCGCGACGGACTACTTCCGCGACGGCGGCTACCGCGACCACTCCCCGCGGTCCGTGATACTGGCCCCGTTCAAGTACGTCTTCGGCGTCGGGACGCTCCTGTTCGTCGTCGGCTCCTCCGGCGTCGACAGCGGCGTCGTACTCGCCCTGGTCGTGGCCGGCAAGCTCGTCTACGACCTCCGGACGATACAGGTCGAACGCGACCCGGACAGACGCGGCGTCTTCTACCGGCTCTACGGCAGCAGGGAGACCGAGATCGAACCCGAGCCGGTCGCCGTACCCGACGGCGAGCCGGTCGTCCGCGCTCGCCCCTCGCGCTCGGTCGCCGTCGCTGACGCGCTCTACCGCGGCGCCCTCTACACCCTGACCAGCACCGTCGTCGTCTGCTACGCCTTCGCCGCCGTCCTCGCCGTTTTCACGCTTCGACTCGCGCTGGCGCCCATCGCCGTCGTCCTCGCGTTCGGAACGCTCCGGGCGATCACTCGCTACCTCCGGTACGGCCCGCTGGAGTACCGCGGGTACGACGGCGTCCTCGTCGCCTACGACACGCTGTTCGACGAACCGCAGGAACGGATCGAGCGCGACGAGGTGAAACGCGTGGCCGTCGAGACCGACCTCGTCGACCGGCTGTTCGACACCGCCAGCGTCGAGTTCGACCGCGGCGACCTGACTCCGGAACTGCAGTTCACCGTCCCCGACCCCGACGAGGTCGAGCACGACGACACGCCCGAGTCGCTGATAGCCCCCTACGTCGACGACCCGAAGGCCATCGCCGACGCGCTCGGCGCCGGCTGGCTCTACGAGCGCGATGTCGAGGGGTCGGCCGCCGCGGACTGAACCGTCCGGCGAGGTCGATACGGGCGAGATACGGTGTGGAGGCGGTTGCGACGAGCGGTCGCGGTGCGGTCGGCGCGCGCTGGAGCGCGCTCTCGTGCGCGCGACGAAGTCGCGCGAGGGATGAGCATCGCAGCTTGCGAGAAGCGCAATCGGCTGGGGAGGTTCGTGGCCGTCTGCGGTGCTGTGCGGACGGTCGCGGTATTGTGCGGTTGTGGTCCCTGGCGGACTGAAAGGGCGAGGCGCGCTCGCGTTCAGTTCAGTCGTCTGAGCGGGCACTATCCGCGCGGGCGGTGCGGAGAGCGCGGATATCTCGCTCAGCGACCGCGAGCGCGTCGAGGGCTTTCATCGCTTGCCGTCGAGTGCAGTCGACACGAAAGCTAGCGAGCACGCCGAAGGTGTTCATCGCTCGCCGTCGACCGACGCGCCTATGCGGCCGGAACGCCGAACGAACGCCCAGTGCGAGAGTTCAGCGCCGACTACCTGGAAACCACCCGCGAGGGGATGTGGGGCGACTCCCGCGCAGCCCTCGTGGATCTCGACCTCTCGACCCGCGAGCGCGTGCTCGACGTGGGCTGTGGGACGGGCGAACTCACCCGCGTCCTCGCCGAGGAGAGCGACGCCGACGTTATCGGCGCCGACGCGGACCCGCGACTGCTCGCCGCGGCGAGCGAGGTCGCCCCGGTCGTGCAGGCCGACGCGACGCGCCTCCCGTTCGTCGACGACGCCGTCGATCTGGTGGTCTGTCAGGCGCTGCTGATCAACCTCCCCGACCCGGTCGGCGCGGTCGAGGCGTTCACGCGGGTCTCCTCGGACCTGGTCGCGGCCGTCGAGCCGGACAACGGCGCCGTCACCGTCGACTCCACCGTCGATTCGGAGCCGCCGCTGGCTCGCCGCGCTCGCGAGCGATTCCTCGACGGCGTCGGGACGGACGTGACGCTGGGCGCCGGCGCTCGCGACGCGTTCGAGGCGGCCGGACTGGACGTCGTCTCGACCCGCCGGTACGACCACGAGCGCGTGGTGGCGCCGCCGTACTCCGAGGCCGCCGTCGAAACCGCCCGCAGGAAAGCCACCGGGGAGGGGCTGGCCGACGACCGCGAGACGATCCTCTCCGGCGAAACCTCCGAAGGGGAGTACGACGACCTGCGCTCGGCCTGGCGCGCGATGGGGCGCGACGTGGTCGACCAGATGAGCGACGAGGCGTACGTCCGCACCGAGACGGTTCCCTTCTTCGTCACCGTCGGCCGCGTCGAGTGAGCGCCGAGTCAGTCGTCGGCCGGAGCGGCCTCGCCGGACTCGCCGGCCTCCCAGTGGCTGACGGTCGCCGGCTCGAACAGATCCGTCGAGAGGTAGCGCTCGCCGGTGTCGGGGAGGACGACGACCACCAGGTCGCCCGGGCGTTCGCGAGCGACCTCGCTCGCGGCGGCCAGAGCCGCCCCGGCGGAGACGCCCGTCAGGACGCCCTCCTCGCGGGCGAGCTTGCGGGTGGTTTCGACCGCGCGCTCGTGGTCGACGGTGCGGACCTCGTCGACGAGTTCGGTCCGCAGGATCTCGGGAACGAAGCCGGCGCCGATCCCCTGGATGGAGTGCGACCCGGCGTCACCGCCCGAGAGGACCGGTGAATCGGCGGGTTCGACGGCGACGCTCTCCACGTCGGCGCCCGCCTCCTCTTTCAGGTACTCGGAGACGCCGGTGATCGTCCCGCCGGTGCCGACGCCGGCGACGAAGACGTCCACCTCGCCGTCGGTGTCGCGCCAGATCTCCGGCCCCGTCGTCGAGCGGTGCGCCTCGGGGTTGGCGATGTTCTCGAACTGGCTGGCGAGGACGCCGCCCCGGTCGTCGGCGATAGTATCGGCGGCCTCGATGGCGCCGTCCATGCCGCCGTCAGCCGGCGTGAGGACGACCTCGGCTCCGAGAGCGGAGAGGAGCGCGCGCCGTTCCTCGCTCATCGACTCGGGCATCGTCAGTACGAGGTCGTAGCCCCGAGCGGCGCAGGCCATCGCCAGCCCGATGCCGGTGTTGCCGGAGGTCGCCTCGACGACCAGGTCGGTGTCGTCGAGGTGGCCCATGCGCTCGGCGCGGTCGAGCATGGCGGCGCCGATCCGGTCTTTGACCGAGTTGGCGGGGTTGAACGACTCGACCTTGGCCGCGAGGTTGTCGGCGAACGAGTCCAGCCACACGAGCGGCGTGTCGCCGATTTCGTCGGCGATGTCGGCTGCGATATCCATCGTCTCGCCGTAGGTGCTCGCGCCGGTTGGGTCGTCACCCTCGATATCGGGGGCAACGACCTCACCCCCGCCGACTTCGACGGGTCGCGGCCGGCGCGGAGCGGTCGGTCGGGGAACCGTTAACGGGCCGGCGGCCTACCCCCCGATATGGATCCCCGAGTCGAGGACCACGCGGACGTCATCGTCGACCACTCGATCGACCTGCAGGCCGGCGACGAGGTGCTGATCTCCGCCCCCGCGGTGGCCGAGGACCTGATCGTCGCGCTCGAAGCGCGGATCGCCGAGCGAGGCGCCCACAGCGTCGCGCTCGGGGGAAGCGCGCGCGGCCAGCGGGCGTTCAAGCGCGCGATGGACCCCGAGGACTACGACGGCCCCCCGGCGTCGCTCATGGCGATGGTCGAGGAGATCGACGCCGCCATTGGCGTTCGGGCGTCGACCAACACCCACGAGACGGGCGACGTGGCACCCGAGAAAAACGCCGCGTACGCGCAGATCATGAAACCGGTCCAGGAGGCCTACACGGACAAGCGCTGGGTCGCCACCCAGTACCCGGCGTCGGGCAACGCACAGGACGCCGAGATGAGCACGGAAGCCTACGAGGAGTTCGTCTACGACGCCGTCACGAAAGACTGGGACGAACAGCGCGAGTTCCAGGCCAACATGGTCGAGATCCTGGACGGTGCCGACGAGGTCCGGATCGTCTCCGGCGACACCACGGACGTGACCATGTCCGTCGCCGGGATGAACCCAGTCAACGACTACGCCGAGAAGAACCTCCCCGGTGGCGAGGTGTTCACCGCGCCCATCCCCGACAGCGTCGAAGGGGAGGTCCTGTTCGACATGCCGCTGATGGCGCAGGGTCGGGAGGTCGAGAACGTGCGGCTGGTCTTCGAGGGCGGCGAGGTCGTCGAGTCGGCGGCGGCGAAAAACGAGGACGTGCTCGCCGCGATGCTCGACACCGACCCCGGCGCGCGCCGGCTGGGCGAACTCGGTATCGGCATGAACCGCGACATCGACCGGTTCACGTACAACATGCTGTTCGACGAGAAGATGGGCGACACCGTCCACATGGCGCTGGGCCGCACCATCGAGGAGAACGTCCCCGACGACAGTGACGTGGAGGGCAACGACTCGGCCGTCCACACCGACATGATCGTCGACATGAGCGAGGACTCCTACATCGAGGTCGACGGCGAGCGCGTCCAGGAGGACGGCACCTTCCGGTTCGAGGAGTGAGTGGCTCGAACGAACTGAGAGCCACTGGTACCGGGCGGGGAACGCAGTGACCCGTGAGGACGGCTTCGACGCCTGAGCGGAGCGGGCCCGGACCGCGACCCCGCCCTCACAGCGGGTCGTCGCCGTCGCGTGTCCACCCGTCCTCTCGGTACTTCTTGCGCGCGCGCTCGCGCGCCTGCGGGAGTTCCCCGTCCGTCCACGTTCCCTCGTGAGCATCTCCCCACGACCGGAGCGACGATTCGAGTTCCGCGACGGCCTCCTCGCGGTCGATTCCGGACTGCTCGCGGACGCTCGTCACGCGGTCGTCGAACGCCTCGGCGGTGACGTCGGGGTCGGCGAAGCAGTCCAGGTGTCGGTCGGTCGTCCGCGCGAAGGTGATCGAGCCGTGCTGGACGACCGCGTCCTTCTGTCGGTACTGGGCGTTGCCCGAGATCTTCCGGTCGTCGCCGGCGACCACGTCGTGAGCGGGGTGGAGCGCCCGGAGGTAACACGCCGGCTCGTACACCGCCGGCCGCTCCTCGTCGGCGAACCGCGCGTCGACGCCCATGCCTTCGAGGGCATCGAGCAGCGGTTCGCAGAGCAACTCGTACGACTCCAGCAGATCACCGGGCAGTTCCTCGGCCGGCGCGACGACGGAGTAGGAGATGTCGCCGTAGTCGTCGTGATAGATCGCGCCGCCGCCGGTCGGCCGGCGAGTGACCGTGATCCCCGCGCGCTCGCAGAACTCCCAGTCGATCGTGGCGGGGTCCTGGTGGTAGCCCAGCGAGAGCGTGCTGGGTTCCCAGCGGTAGACCCGCAGCGTTCGGACCCCCTCCTCGGCGGCCGACTCGGCGGCGACCTCGTCTAGCGCCATGTTCAGCGGCCCCGGTCGGGACTCTTCGGTGATCAACCGCCAGTCCCGGTCGGCCAGACTCATATCCGAGGTTGGCACAGCGTCGGCAAATCGGTTGCGTTCGTCAGGCTCGACCGCGAGCGTCCAGCGCGAGCGCGACGACACCGGCGACGACGAACGGCCCGACGGCCAGCGGGCTCGTCAACCGCGAGACGAGGAAGTCGAGGAACTGGAAGACGACGGGCTGGGCCACGTCGAAGCCGAACAGGCGCGCCCACTCCGCCGCGAGCCGCGGCTCCAGCGGCGACACCGGCATGGCGATCGCCACCCTCGGGAAGCCGGCCGACAGGTACAGCGAGAACGTCACTACCAGCGCGGCGAACAGTCGGGCGACTGCGCGCCCGTAGGCGCGAACCACCCAGTCGCGCCGCCCGTGAGCCTCGATCGGCGTCGCTCGGTTCATCGGTAGCGTGGAGTTGTCAGCCGATGGTTATAAATCTCGGCCACCGGGGCGCCAGTGATCAGTACAGGTGTGGTCGTTAGCGGTGCGGCCGGCGTGCGCTGTCGAGCGTGCCCGCCACCTGGCGGGCCGCTCGAAACAGTCGCGCGAGGGATGAGCGAGCCGAAGGCGAGCGAATCGGTTGGGGAGGGTCGTGGCCGTCTGCGGTGCTGTGCTGTCCCTGGTGTCTGCGCGAACCGTGTGAGCGCAGGCTCAGGAGAGCTTGCTCTCCTGGTGGACTGAAAGGGCGAGGCGTGCTCGCGCCGATAGTCGCCTGAGCGGGCCACTATCCGCGCGGGCCGTGCTGAGAGCGCGGATATCCCGCGCAGCGACCGCGAGTGCGAGGCGCGAGCGAAGCGAGCGCCTCGGCATGCGAACGGGGAGTGCAACGACCCGTGAGCGAGCGCGCCGAGGGCTTTCAACGTGTACCGTCGACTGCGGTCGCTGTCTCTCGATTTCTTTCCAACCCAACGTCACCCGAAACGACCGATACGCTCGCACCACGAATCGAACGGGACGCGACGACTCAGAACGGGCCGGTCGAGGCGACGTTCTTCATGACCGAGCGCTCGGCGCGCCGGAGCAGTTCGGCGGCGGTGCCGGGGGCACAGTCGAGGCGGTCGCCCACGTCCTCGACGCTGCCCTCGCTGGGCGTCTCGTAGTAGCCGCAGTCGACCGCCGCGAGGACGGCCTCGAACTGGCGGTCGGTCAGGTCGCTGCCGGCGTCGAGCCGGCGGGCGTCGTACTCACCGACCTCCAGCACCTCGGCGTCCATCCCCTCGGGCATCTCGTCGACGGCGGTCTGGAGCATCTCGGCGGGACCGACGGCGGTCAGCCGGACGGTGCCGTCGGCGCGGTACTCGACGGGCATCAGCCCCACCAGCCCCGGCTGGGTGAACGCGCCGACGAAGTCCTGACTGTGTTCCGGGATCGTCTCGCGGACGTAGAGGTAGAAGGTGTCGTCGGGACATCGCGAGATTTCGTAGGTCGACACGCTCTCGACGTCTTCGAGGATGGGCTCGTAGGGGTCGGGGTCGCCGTCGACGTGGAACAGGAACGCCGGCTCGTCGTCCAGCGCCGTGTTGTACTGGATCAGTCGCGAGACGGTGTACCCCTCCTGTTCGACGACGAACTGGTGCATCGGGTGTCGCACGGCCGGTTTCTGGTGGACCGCGACGCGCAGGTACCGCATCGCGCGATCGAATTCGGCGGGCCGACTTAAACCCTGCCCACTCGTGAGGCCCAACGGCGATTGTCCGACCGCGCCAAGCGCGGGTATGGACCAACGGCAGCGACAGGTGGGCGAGACGGGGGAGACGGCCCCCGCGGCGGTCGCCCCGGCCGACGCCGACTCGCCGCTCGACGCCGCGCTCGCGGTCGTCCCCGACGACGCCGTCACCGACACCGAACAGCATCTGAACGCGCCCGCGCTCGTCGTCCGAGCCGACCGCGTGCAGGCGGCGCTGTCGGCGTTGCGCGACCGGGCGGGGTTCGACCACTGCGCCTGCGTCACCGCCCAGGCCTACGGCGACCGCTACGAGTCGATCTACCACCTCCGCAGCTACGACGACCCCCAGCGCGAACTCTCGGTGGTCGTCCCGACGCCCGCCGCCGCGCCCGAACAGGAGAGCGCGGCGCCGGTGTATCCCACCGCCGACTGGCACGAACGGGAGGCCTACGACCTCGTCGGGATCGAGTACGACGGCCACCCCGACCTGCGGCGGATCCTCCTGCCGGAGACCTGGCAGGGCCACCCGCTCGATCCGGACTTCGACCAGACGGAGCCGCAGATCGTGCCCTTCCGCGAACACGAGAACCCGCTGGCCGAGGACCACCGCGACGGTGACACGATGTACGTCAACCTCGGCCCGCACCACCCGGCGACCCACGGCGTGCTCCGCGTGGGCGCCACGCTCGACGGCGAACACGTCGCCGAGGTGACCCCGGACATCGGCTACATCCATCGCTGCGAGGAGCAGATGTGCCAGCAGGGCACCTACCGCCACCAGATCATGCCCTACCCCGACCGGTGGGACTGGACCGGCGCCGGCCTCTGTAACGAGTGGGCGTACGCCCGCGTCGCCGAGGATCTGGCCGACATCGACGTGCCCGAGTACGCCCAAGTGATCCGCACCATGAGCGCCGAACTCTCGCGGCTGCTCGGCCACTTCCTCGCCGTCGGCACCTACGCGCTGGACGTGATCGGGGAGTTCACCGCCTCGTTCATGTACGCCATCAAGGAGCGCGAGCGGATCCAGTCCATCCTCGAAGACCTGACCGGCCAGCGGCTGATGTTCAACTACTTTCGGCTCGGCGGTGTGGCGTGGGACCTGCCCGACCCCCGCGCGGACTTTTTCGCCGAGATCCGCGAGTTCGTCGACGACCTGCCCGACCGCCTCGCCGAGTACCACGACCTGCTCACCAGCAACGAGATCTTCCAGATCCGCACGGTTGAGACCGGCGAGCTATCGGCCGAGACGGTCAGGGAGTACGGCTGTACCGGCCCGGTCGCTCGCGGGTCGGGCGTCGACTACGACCTGCGCCGCGACGATCCCTACGGCTACTATCCCGAACTCGACTGGGACGTGGTCACCGCCGAGGGCGGCGACAACTACTCGCGCGTGCTCGTGCGCCTGCGCGAGATAGAACAGTCCGCACGCATCATCGAACAGTGCGTCGACCTGCTCGAGGAGTGGCCCGCGGACGAACGCACCGTGCAGGCCAACGTCCCCCGGACGCTGCGGCCCGACCCCGACACGGAGATCTACCGCGCCGTCGAGTCCGCCAAGGGCGAACTGGGCATCTACATCCGCGCGGACGGCACGGACAAGCCCGCCCGCTTCAAGATCCGCGGCCCCTCCTTCTCGAACCTCTCCGCGCTGGAGGAAGCCGCCCGCGGCGAGTTCGTCGCCGACCTCATCGCCACCATCGGTAGCCTCGACCCCATCATGGGCGACGTGGACCGGTGACTGCGGGAGGTTCGTATTGGCATTCGGTACCGAATACCACGATCGACGAACGCGCGCGATAGATCTGTCGATAGAGCGGTTTTGAACGGTGAAACGCGCCTTTGATCCATCGGCCGACCTATTAACTGACGTGAACGATCGTGGTGCATGCGTCAGGCACTACTCGCGGTGGCGGTGGTCGCGCTGGTGGTCCTCGCCGGCTGTGGAAGCGCGTCGAACAGCTCGGGCGGTCCCGTGGGCGGCGGCGACGGGGCCAGCGGTGCGGTGGCCGGGGACGGGGGCAGCGGCGGGAGCAACAGCATCGGCGTCAGCGCCGGCGGCGCCGCCGACGCCAACGCCTTCCGGAGCAACGTCGAGGAGGGGTACGTCCCCCAGCCCACGGATCTGACCTACGAGGGACTGTTCCACGACTACTACTTCGACACCGGCCAATCGCGGCCGTGCGAGGCGCTCTTTTGCCCCTCTTACAGTACGGCGGTGACCCGGGACCCGCTCGCCAACGACACCGAGCGGTTCGTCACCGTCGGGCTCAACTCCGGCGTCTCGACGGCCGACTTCGAGCGCAAGCCGCTGAACCTCGTGGTCGTCGTCGATACCTCGGGGTCGATGAGCGACCGATTCAGCGAGTACTACGACGACGGCGGCGAGGAACGGCGAGTCGAAGAGAACCAGCCGAAGATCGACGCCGCGGGCGACGCCGTCGTCTCGATGCTCGGCCGGCTGAACGCGAGCGACCGGGTCGGCGTCGTCGCCTACGACAACACGGCGCGCACGGTCCAGGGGCTCCAGCGGGTCGGCGAGACCGACCGGGGCGACCTCCGGAGCGAGATGCGCTCGCTGCGGGCCGACGGCGGCACGAACCTGGACGCCGGGATGAGCCGCGCCGAGGAGATGCTCTCGGCGCACGCCGGGAACAGCGAACGGGAGACCCGCGTGGTCTACGTCACCGACGCGATGCCGAACCTCGGCGAGACCGACGGCGGCGCCCTGGAGTCGCGGATGCGCTCGTACGCGAACCGTGGGATCCACACGACGTTCGTCGGCGTCGGCGTCGACTTCAACTCCCGGCTGACCGAGACGGTCTCGACGGTGCGAGGGGCGAACTACTACACCGTCGACTCGCCGGCGCAGTTCGACGAGCGCATGGACGAGGGGTTTGCCTACATGGTGACGCCGCTGGTGTACAACCTCTCGCTGGAGGTGGCCGGCGACGGCTACCGGATCGAGAACGTCTACGGGTCGCCCCAGGCCGACGCCGCTAGCGCCGAACTGATGGAGGTCACCACGCTGTTTCCCTCCCGGCGCGAGGGCAACAAGACGGAGGGCGGGGTCGTCCTGCTGGAGGTGGCGAAGACCGGCAGCGACCCGACGCTCGACCTCGTCGCGAGCTACGAGGACCCCGGGGGCGGTGCCCGAACGGTGACGAGGAACGTGAGCTTCGAGTCGCGAGCGGCGCCGTCCTACGGGTCGACCGGCGTCCGCAAGGCGGTCGCACTCGCCGAGTACGGGAACCTGGTGCGCAACTGGATGGCCCACGAACGGGCCGGCGGCGACGCCGGTGCCGACTCCGCCAAAGCGGCTATCGAGTACCGGGAACACGACGGCCAGTGGGAGCAGTCGTCGGTCGACCTCGCTGTCAGCGCGCCGTACGACCGCCGGTTCGACCGCTTCGTCGATCACTTCCGCGCCGAGAAGGCGGCGCTGGGCGCTGACCGCATGGAGCGGGACCTGGCGATACTCGAACGGCTGGCGGCCGCCGACGGCGGGGCGGAGAGCGGGGCCGACGACGGATCGCCGGCGCCAGCCGACCGCGGTACCCGCTCGCCGATTCCGTCGTTCACGGAACCACCCGCCGACGACTCGGATCCGACCGCCGCCCTCGCGGACGAGGGCGGTGATAGCGAGTCGGCCTCGAACGCCGGGTTCCTCGGCCGGCTCGGTAGTGACCTGCCCCTGCTCGGGGCGATCAACCTCCTCGTGACGCTCGCGGTCGCCGCCTACGGGGTCTCACAGAAGCGACAGTCCCGGGCGACCGCGAGCGAGCGGATGGAGTGAACCGGGGGTCACCGGAGCGGGTATCGACCGCGTGACGCGCTAGAAGAGACCGAAACCGACCGCGTAGGGCCAGGCCTGCCCGCCCAGTGCGAGGAATCCGAGCGCGCCGCCGGCCAGCGCGACGTTCTTCAGGAAGCCAGTCATCTCGTCCTGGGCCTGGTCGTCGGGGACCGCCCAGAAGTCGTGCATCGTCACCGCCGAGACGAGCAGGAAGGTGGCGAGCGCACCGGCCGAGAGCACCGGCGCGACGCCGAGCGCGACCCCGATACCGCCGAGGACGAGCATCACGCCCGAAGCGACCACCGAGAACGCCGGCGCGGGGATCCCCTTCATCTCGGCGTAGCCGGCCATCCCCTCGACGCCCGAGAAGTGGTTGATCCCCATGAACGCGAGGACGCCGCCGAACAGCACCCGAGCGAGCAGGAAGATCACGTCGCCCGCCGCCGACTCGGCGACCATCAGGCCGTCACCGCCGTTCGGGCCGCGATGTGTTCGTCGTCCGTGCTACCGTCGTGAACGCGTGCCTCTGCCATCGACAGCACGTACAACCCCCATACAAATATACGTTATCTGACACCAGTGTCACCGGGAGACACCGGTGTTACCGGGCGCGTGGTGGGCCACCGACGCCATCGTGACTCCGCCACAGCGGTGTCGGGTCGGCTTTGGCCGGCTCGAACCGGATCGGGTCGCGTCCAGTAATCAGGTGTCTCGGTGATACCGGGTTCGTGAACGAACTGCCTAAGTAGGTGGGCGGAGTACGGGGAGACACATGGCGACGAACGCGAACTCCGAGGCGGCGAACCCCGAGGCCTGTCCCGTGGTCGACTCGCTCGAACAGATCGGTTCCCAGTGGCGACTGGTCGTGCTGTACGACCTCCAGGAGGGGGAAAAGCGGTTCAACGAGCTCAAGCGCTCGACCGGCGCGAGTTCGCGCACGCTCTCGCGCGTGCTCGACGACCTGCAGGAGCTGGACCTGGTCGACCGCCGACTCGAAGAGGACGCCCCCGTCGCGACGTTCTACTCGCTGACCGCGAAGGGCGAGTCGCTCTGTCCGGTCTTCGACGCTATCGAGGGCTGGGCCGACGAGTGGCTCGGCGCGGACGCCGACGAGAAAGAGGCGATGGCCGCCGTCGAGGCCGTCGCCGGCGAGTAACACCGTCGACCGCGGGCGCCGTTTCCCGGACGCTCACTCCTCGACCGGCCGGAGCCGAACCGACGCGGCGCGGTACTCTTCGAGGAAGCCGCCGGGCGCGCTGACGCTGACGACTCGCTCGCCGGTGTCGACGACGAGGCTGTTCTCCAGGGTGAACTCGTTGGTGACCGGGTCGACGAGCGCCTGGCGTACCTCGCGGACGCGCCCCTCGATCCGGCCGCCGGACTCCGTCTCGACCGCTGCGCGCAACGCCGCGCCGGCCTCGCGGTGGCGGGCCGCGGCGAACGTCGCGGCCCGGAACCACTCGAAGGTCGCCGGCAACTCGGGCGGGTCGGCGACGTGGACCTCCCGCGGGAACGGCCAGTAGGCGCCGAGGAACGTGGCGATGACCGCGCCGGTCAGTCCCCACTCGGAGACCCAGACGACACCCTCCTCGAAGTAGGCGCCGTCGAACACTTCGGGGCTGCCGATCATCGCCCGCTCGTCGTCGGCGGCGTAGGCGAACGCCATCTCGCCGCCCCAGCAGCGGACGGCCGTCGCCAGGTCGGCGTAGCGGTCGGGCGCTTCCCCCATCTCCTCGACTTCGCCGACCAGCAGGAGGACGAACGCTCCGCGCTCGCGGGCCGCGCGCAACTCCGACTCGACCTCGGGAACCACGTCGGCCGGTACCGAGACCAGCACCTCCGACTCGGCGCTCTCGATGTCTTCACGGAGGTTCTTGAGCGCTTTCCGCCGGGATTTCGCCATCTCGATCTCCGAGGTCCGGGGCTGGGTCTCGGTGAATCGCTCCTCCAGGGCGGGCGTCATCGCGTCGATGCGCTCGGAGATGTCGGCCATCGCCTCCCGCGGCGCGAGCGCGCGAATGGTGGTCGGCGAGGCGTGGTCGTTGACTCGCACGAGCCCCCGGTCTTCGAGGCGCTCGACGATGTTGTACACGGTCCGCTGGGTGACGCCGGCCTCCTCGGCGACGGCGCTCGTCGTCGCCTCGCCGAGTTCCAGCAGCGCGAGGTACGTGTTGATCTCGTTGTCCGAGAGCCCGAACACCCGCAACTGTTCGCGCAACGCTGCGTCGTCGGAGTCCATTTGTGTCGATGTCTCGCTCGCGAGTAATCCGTGTGTTGTTCGGCGGGAGCCGTCCCGGCGATCGCGACGCGTGGGAGTGGGAGCGACGTGTGGCGTCGCGATCCCCGGACGCTCCGTGACAAGGAGTTGGGAGCGGTATTGCGACGATACCACCGACCGGTGGCGACGGCGTCGTTACATCGCTACCCCTCCTCCGGCGGTTCGAACTCGGTGTCGTAGCTGGCCTGTGCGATCCCGCCCAGCACGAGCACGTTCTCGATGCCGAACGAGTGCTCGTAGTCGAACGCCCGCGCGGAGGACCCTGGCCAGTCGAAGTCCCGGACGTTCCCGAACGACCCCTGCATGTACTGGTGGAACGGGAAATGGGGGACGTAGAAGTTGTAGTACTTCGCGCAGGTGCGATACAGCTGCTGGCGCTCGGCCTCGCTGTTGCCCGGCTGGCGGATCGCGTTGACCGTCTCGACGAGGTTGATTTCGGTGGCGCCGTCCAGGTCCGGGGCCTTCCCGGCCTCGTCTGGGGCCTCGAAGGCGCCGGGCTCGTCGGGGATCTGCTGGACGATCGGCTTGCCCTGAGTGTCGACGGTGTCCTCGGGCTCGGCCTCGAATGGGTCGGGGGCGGTTGGGCTGCCGGCGACGAGCGTCTCGTCCCACCAGGCGCCCACGTCGTGGTAGTACTGGAAGACGTACGGGTCGCCGTGCCAGTACAGCGACGACTCGTAGTTCAGCCCCCCGTTGGGGTCTAAGTTGTTCGACCACGTCGACCACCCCTGCGTCGAGAGGTTCACGCCGAAGCCCCAGTTGGCCAGGTTCGCCCGGATCGTCTGGGCGGCCTGGACGTGTTCGGGGATCGTCGACGTGGCGAACAGGTCGATCTCGGCGGGGTTGCCGGAGGGATCGACCCACTGACCGCCCTGTCTCGTGTAGCCCGCGCGGTTCATGTACTCGGTGGCCGTCTCCGTGTTCGACCCCCGCGAATAGGTGTGCAGACTGTCGAGGAACTCCTCGGAGAAGATCGCCTCCGATTGGGCGTCCAGGAGGAACGTGTCGTGGGCGAGCGGCTGGGCGCCCCCCTCTCCCCAGCCGTTCATCGAGACGGCGTTCCAGTCGACCGCTTCGATCAGCGCGCGGCGCACCCAGAGATTCTGGAGGTGGGAGTTGTTCCAGTTGAGTTTCCACATGTCGCCGCCGGTCGCGCGCAGCCACCGCGTGAACTCCTGCATGTAGTCGGGCAGTACCTCGCGGTTCAGCGCCGCGCCCGGCGACACGTCGCCGACGTTCACGTCCAGCACGCCCTCGGTTTTCAGCGTCTGGGCGCGGTCGCCCTCCGCCCAGTAGATCGCGAGCTTCTCGACGTTGGTGTGGCCGGCGTTGGGATGCTCCGGGTCGAGCCGGAGGATCATCCGCTCGGAGCCCACGTCGTCCATCGACTTCAGGCGGTAGGGACCGGACCCGGCGAGGTACTCGTCGGTCCCGCCCGCCAGCGCGATGCGGTCGAGCGAGACGCGGTCGCTCTTGAGCTCGTCGGTCACCGAGGTCGCCCGGTCGCGCGACCCGGCGTCGCGGTACTGCTCCAGATACGGCTCCGTGAACGACGGGTGCAGCGGCGGGTCGCCGTCGACCGGCCCCGCGTACGTCTCCAGGATGTTGCTCGCCGTCGGGTCCGGCTCCTGCTCCGAGACTGTCCCCTTGTCCGTCCACTGGTGGAGCGTCCACTGGTCCTCCGCCCGCTGGTTGAACGTCGCACTCTCCGTGAACTTGTTCCCGGCCTGGAAGAACTCGACGTGGTTGTGCTTCTCGCGGGCGACCGCGTCGTGAGCGTCACCGTTCCAGTACGTCGAGCGGTCGTCGTGGTGGTCGTACCAGTCGTAGGGCGGCTCGACGTCTGTGCCCTCGATCCACGTCATGATCTCGATCTCCTCGTGGTCTGGCTTGTGCGGGGTGGGAATCGTCGTCCCGCTGTAGGTCAGGTTCGTCGTGTGGACGTTCCGGAGCCCGTGGAGGTCGGACATCCACAGGTCGCCGGCGGTGTTGTCCTGGGGCGTCCAGGGGTTCCAGTCGAACACGTCCGGCGAGTTCGCGTGGGCGTAGGCGATCGTGTCGACGACGGGCTCGCGGTCGGTCGCCGTCGCCGTCTCGGTGTCCGTTCCCGAATCCGCCGGTCCGCTGCCCTCACCGTCGAACTCGATCGGTTCGACGGTGCCATCGTCCGACCCGGCGGGCGTCGCCGTCGACCCGCCCTCGCTCGGACAGCCGGCCAGTCCCGCCGCGCCTAACCCCGCGATCACCTGTGCGTACTGTCGGCGCGAGAAGCCGCCCGCCGACTCACCGTCCGCCTCGTTTCCCTCGTGATTAACTACCATGATTCGTGCCCTACTGTGGCCCACCCCTTGAAATAATTTCTGGAAGAAATCTTTTTTCGCGATATTTTCAACACACTCGTCCGGCCGTTCGGGCCTCGGAAACGTCGATTCCACTCACCGAGTCCCGGTTGCGGCCATCGCGAACGAGCGGTCGGCGTCCCGTGAGGCCGTGCGTTCGGGGCGACCAGTTCAGCGGCTCGGGGAGAATTCGATATCGCGGCATGTGATTTATCGGCCGGTCGCGGCCGACGCGTCGGGCTTTTCCCTATCGACGGAGTACGGGCGAGTAATGGTCCAGAACGTGGCATCCGTGATAGCCGACCTCGAACCGGAGGACTTCTATCTGCTCTCGGGGGTCGAACAGGGGATGCGCTTCTCGGAATATGTCAACCGCGAGAAGCTCCCCGAGTACACTCGCCTGTCCCCGGAGAACGTGGACTACCGGCTGGACCGCTGTGAGGACCGCGGGCTGGTCGAACGCAAGACGATCCAGTACGAGGGGTTCAAGCTCACCTTCGAGGGGTACGACGCGCTCGCGTTGCACACCTTCGCCGAGCGGGAGACCTTCGACGGCGTCGGCGCTCCCCTGGGCGTGGGCAAGGAGAGCGACGTGTACGAGGTCCGCTCGTATCGCCCGCTCGCGCTGAAGTACCACCGCGAGGGCTACACCAACTTCCGCGAGGTAATGAAAGAGCGCGACTACACGTCCGATCGGGACCACGTCTCCTGGCAGTACACCGCGCGCAAGGCCGCCGAACGCGAGTACGACGCCCTCGAAAGCCTCTATCCGGACGTGTCTGTCCCCCAGCCCGTCGACCACAATCGCCACGCCCTCGTCATGGAGAAGGTCGACGGCGTCGAGCTCTCCCGGACGAAACTCACCGACGCCCAGGTCGTCCCCGTCATGGAGCTGATCCTCGCGGAGATGGCGACGGCCTACGCCGAGGGGTACGTCCACGCCGACATGAGCGAGTACAACGTCTTCGTCACCGAGGCGGGCGTCGTCGTCTTCGACTGGCCCCAGGCCGTCCCCACCGACCACGAGAACGCCCGCGAACTGCTCGAACGCGACGTGGAGAACCTCGTCGGCTACTTCGCCCGCAAGTACCCGAGTCACGTCGACGGAGTGGACATCTCCGGCCTCGCCGCAGCCCTCGCCGACGATTCGTTCGAGTCGGTCGCCGAGTTCGCCCAGTAGACCCGCCTCGCCAGGGTATCGTCGTCGCCGATTCCCCGAGACCGACCGCTGAGTCGACGGATCCGCGAATTTTGTCGCCCCACAGAGAACACAGTTGCGGCCTCGTATCGCACTAATAAATCAGATATCGCGATATGGAATTCGATCGGCGTACTCCGCCAGGCACACAGAAACGGTCGCGAGAAGGATTGGTTCGTGCGATTCGGTCGATTGCGCTCGGGAGAGTGCCCCGGGCCTCAGCCGAGGACGTATCCCAGGCGGGGGAAGCGCTCGATCAGCGCTTCGCCGCCGACCTCGTAGCGCTCGATGAGCGTGTCCAGCCCGATGATGCGGCCCGCGCCGAAGGCGGCGACGGCGAGGAACACGAGCATGTACGCGAAGTCGCCGTTGATGACCCCGTGTTCGATGCTCCAGTTCCCGAAGTAGAACATGAGCATCATGAGCGCGCCGAAGAACGCCGCGAGGCGGACCAGCGCACCGACGAGCAGGCCGAGGCCGATGAGGACCTCGCCCCACGGGACGGCGACGTTCGCGAAGGCGACGAACCAGTCGGTCGTCCCCATCCACAGGAACATCCCTTCGAGGGGGTTGCCGTTCGTCGCGGCCGAGTGAACCAGGTAGCCGTCGGCGGCGAAGCCCCCGCCCAGGACCTTCGCCAGGCCCGAGTGCAGGAACGCGTAGCCCATCATCAGCCGCAACGCCAGCACGAACCACGCCGAGAGGCTGTGTGCCTTCCCGTGAACCGTGAGACCGCCGATCTTGCTCTCGAACTCGTTGACGCCGGGGGTGGTCGTCGACATTGGTGTGACCTCTATCTAGAGAGACGGCGAACGCGAGCATATACCCGGGCGGCTGTTCTCCACCGTTGGGAACCGTTCTCGGCGAGTGAGAAACGCCCTCCGGTGAGAACGGACGGTTCGTCCGCCTCGACCCCGAGAGAGGGGGACGCTACTCCAGCCGGACGCCGTCGATCCGCAGCCGGCTACTGCCGCCCTGCCAGAAGTTCAGCCGCAGCGAGAGACTCGACGATGTCCGGTCGACGCCCGCCGACGCCATGTCGACGGCGACCGTCGACAGGGTGGTGCCGATCGAGTCGTCGGTCACGTCGGCGAGCATGCCGCTCGCGCCGCCCATGCTGAATCGGACCTCCGACTCCTCGCCACCCGATGCGCCGGCGACCGAGAGGACGAGCGTGTCGTAGTCGCTCACGTCGCGGTTGATCTGCTCCTGGTACCAGCCGCCGTTGTCGTACGCCAGCACCAGCGCGCCGTCCTCGACCTCGCCGGAGCCGTTGGCGAAGCTCCCGGCGCCGCACCACTGGCCCAGGTCGTTGCGGTTGGCCGACCACGCGGGGTCGCCGTCGTAGTCGTTGATCACGAGGGCGTCGGTCGCGGGTGTGTCCGTCGGCGTGTTCGGCGCGTCGGTCGGCGTCGGCGTCGACGTTGGACCGCTGGGCGTCGGCGTGTCGGTGGGCGTGGCCGTCGGCGTCGCGGTCGGGGTAGCGGTGGGCGTGGCGGTCGGTGTCGCCGTATCCGTCGGCGTGTCGTCGTCGGTCCCGGTATCGACCTCGCCGTCGGGCACGTCCTGGTCGCGGTGGGCGGCGAGTTCCTCCCGCCAGAACTCGCCGTAGGGTTTGACCGACCAGTCGTGGTCGAGCATCGCCGGCCGCCACTTGCTGTCGAAACACCAGACCTGCCAGTGGACGTCGTAGTCGGCGAAGAAGTCGAGAAACTCCTGGCCCTCGTCGTCGGCGGTCCCGGTGATGTAGTTCGCGCCGTTCTCGCCCCAGCCGAACTCCGTCATGAACACGGGCACCTCCTCGGCCGGTTCCCCGAAGTACTCCGAGAGCGGCCGGAGATTCTGATGGCCGTAGACGTGGCCGGTGTACGCGAGGTTGTCGCCGTCGAACTCGTTTCTCGGCGCCTGGTAGGTCCACTGGCTCCAGCGGGGCGAGCCGATCAGGATCAGGTTCCGCGGCGCGTGCTCGCGGATGGTGTCGACCCAGGGCTGGGCGGCCGCCTTCCAGGTGTTCCACGTCTCGATGGCCTCGTCGTCGGTCGGGTCCACGTCGACGTTGGGCTCGTAGTGACCTTGGAAGGGGTGGATCGGCTCGTTGTACACCTCGAAGAGCACGTTCGAATCCTCGGCGAACTCCGGGGCCACCGTCTCCCAGAACATCGTCAGCTCCTCGTCGATGCCCTCGCTGTCGTAGGCGTGTGCCTCGTCCTGGCCGCGGTGGCGGTGGTAGTCGACGATGCAGTAGACGTTGTGCTCGGCGCAGGTGTCGACGGCCGGACGGAGGTGGTTCTGGACGTACGATTCGAGTTGTGACTGCGAGAATCCGGGGACCGGCGGGATACCGCCAGTGTCGTGGCCGCCGACGTCGGTGGGCTGGATCGGCAGGCGCACGATCCGCGAGTACCAGCCCTCCTCGGCGTTCGTCGCCCGCGCGATGGTCTCGTCGGCGTCCGGGCGGAATTCCTTGGCGTTCATCCGCTTGGCGTCGGGGACGTTCACGCCCCGGAGGATCACCTCGTTGTCGCTCGGGTCGCGGATCAGGTTGCCGTCGCGGTGGAGCCACGGCGTGGGGATGCCGTCAGCGGCGGCGCTGCCGGTGATGCCCAGCCCGAGCGCCGTCGCGGCGCCCGCGCCCGCGGCCGTCCGCAGGAAGTTGCGCCGGGAGACGGCGTCGACCCGGCGGGCGACCCCGTCGGCGTAGCCGCCCGAGGCGTCGCCAGTCCGGTCGCCGGCGGTGTCGTCTCTCCGGTGGTCGGCGGTCTGTTCGTCGGTCGATGCGTCGGTTCGGTCGCTGCCGTGGTCGTGTGACATCTGAGGATGGAGTGGGATCCGCGGCGCGGCGCCGCCGTCAGGGGCGACGGCGCCGCGGTCGCGGGCGGGGTTCGGGAACGGTCTCGGTCGATTCGGGAACGGTCCCGGTCGGTTTCGGGACGCTCGCGGTCAGTTCGGGACCCGGTAGGTCAGGCCGATGGCGTCGATGATCGGGTCGTTGCGGTCGAGGTTCGTCTCCAGTTCGACGTGCAGCGAGTCGAGCATCGTCTCGACCAGGTCCTGCCGTTCTGCGCTGGTCGACCACGAGCTGCCGTCGCGAGGCGTGCCGATCTCCATGGCGACGCTCTGACCCGGGTAGAGCGTCCGCATGTGGTAGGGCTCGTCGTGGTTGGCGATCCGGACCGCGTACACCGACAGCTCGTCGTAGTCCGGATGGTCGACCTCGATCACGTCGCGCTGGGGATGGCCCAGCGACGCGCTCGGGCGGTGGGGATTGTTCCAGTGACCGTCCGAGAGGTTCGAGGCGTTGCCCGACGGGCCGAGCCACCAGATGACCGCCGCGTCCTGGAAGTACGGCACCTCGCTGGTGTTCGTGAGCTTGATGTACTGGTTGAGATAGCTCCCGCCGGTCTCGTGGATGCGGATCTCCGCCTCCATCGGCGCGTTGGCGGTGAAGCCGTCGCCGCCCAGCGAGTCGCCCGTCACTGGGTCGACCTTGTCGGCGGCGGCGTCGAGCACCGGGTTCGTCTCGTCGTTGTAGAAGGAGTCCGGGATGTTCCCGGAACTCCCCCACTCGCGGCTGTCGTCGTACTCGGGCTGGTCGTGGGCGCGGTCGCGGACGCGCACCTCCATCGGCTGGTAGGACCGCGCGTCGGTCGGCCAGCGGTCCTGGATCAGCTGGTCGGGGTCGTTGGTCGCCGCGGTCGGCCCCGCGGTCTCGTCCCAGACGACCGACGGCTCGTCGTGGACGCCGGGGTCCTCTTCCTCGTCGGGCAGCAGCGCCAGCCGCGGCAGTAGCTTCACCGTCGCGTGGGCCGGGAAGTCGTTCTCGGCGAGCTGTTTGACGTACGGCAGCGCCTGCGTGCCCAGCTGGCCGAGCGTCAGCGAGCCGTCGCCGACGTTGTTCTCGACGGCGCTCACGTCGTAGTCGAACTCCTCGGCCTTCTCGGAGTCGGTCCACTCCTGGAGCTTCGAGCCCGTCTCGCCGGGCAGGTAGTCCGTGAAGCTCCGCGGGACGTGGTAGGGGTCGTCGAAGTGCTCGTACAGCTCCGCGACCGTGGTGTTCTCGGTGATCTCCGACGCGGCCGGCAGCGAGTCGGGCTCGGGCGGCCGTTCCGGGAACGGCACGTCCCACGTGCTCCCGCCGTCGTCGGGTGTGTCGGTGGGCGTCTCGTCGTCGGGCGTGTCAGTCGGCGTCGGCGTCTCGTCGTCGGGCGTGTCCGTCGGCGTGGGTGTCGGGTCCATCGGCGTCGGGGTCGCCGTCGCGGTCGACGGCGGCGCCTCGCCGTCGCTCGTGAACGCGATCCGGTCGATCTCGACGGCGCCCGAGGCGCCCTGCCAGAAGTTGAACCGCACGGCCTTCGGACTCTCCGGGTCGCCGCCGACCGCCGAGAGGTCGACCGAAACCGTCGACCACTCCGTCCCGATGGTGTCGTCGGTGAGGTTCCCGAGCAGGCCCCTCGCGCCACCCACGTCGACCAGGAAATCGCTCTCCTCGCCGCCGGAGTCCCCCCGGACTCGCATCGTCAGCTGACCGTGGTCGGCGACCGACTGCCGGACGTTGCTCGCGAACCAGCCGGCGTTGTCGTACTCCAGTCGGAGCGCGCCGTCGGCGACCTCCCCACTGCCGTCGCCGTTGGCGAAACTCCCCGCGCCGGCCCAGTTGCCCAGGTCGTTCGACCCGGGATAGGTTCCCCCGTCGAAGTCGTGGACGACCAGCGCGGACTCCTGGCCCAGCACCGTCGACACCAGACCCAGGCTTCCGAATGCGATACCCCCCTTCAGTACGGTTCGTCTATCGACCATTGCAAAATACACATACGCCCTATAGGTATTAAATTTAACGAATGGGAAAATAATCTTTTCGAAACGCTAAGCTTTCCGGGTCGGAGCGGACGGACCGCGGGCCGCGGCCCGAAACGCGTGGAGTCGGGGCGTGGAAACCCCGGGGAACGGAAGCCGTGGTGGAGCGGCCGACCCCTATTCCAGTCGCACCTCCCCGATCTCGAGCGTGCTACTGCCGCCCTGCCAGAAGTTGAACCGCACCGACGGCGACGAGCGGTCGATACCGACCGCCTCCATGTCGACGCGGACTTCCCCCATGCTGGTGCCGATGGAGTCGTCGGTCACGTTGCCGAGCATGGTCCGCACCCCGCCCATGNATGTCGACGCGGACTTCCCCCATGCTGGTGCCGATGGAGTCGTCGGTCACGTTGCCGAGCATGGTCCGCACCCCGCCCATGTCGAACAGGACTTCGGACTCCTCGCCCCCGTTCGCGCCGCGCAACTGGAGGACGAGCGTGTCGTAGTCGCTCACGTCGCGGTTGATCTGGCTCTGGTACCAGCCGCCGTTGTCGTACGCCAGCACGAGCGCGCCGCCGGTCTCCTCGCCGCCGCCGTTGGCGAAGGAACCGGCCCCGCACCACTGCCCCAGGTCGTTGCGGTGGCTCGCCCAGCCCGGATCGCCGTCGTAGTCGTCGACCACCAGGGCGTCGGCCGGCGGTTCGTCCGTCGGCGTCTCCGGCTCGTCGGTCGGCGTGGGCGTACTCGGTTCGTCGGTCGGCGTGGGCGTACTCGGTTCGTCGGTCGGCGTCTCTGGCTCGTCGGTGGGCGTGTTCGGTTCGTCAGTCGTGGTGTCCGTCGCGGTCCCGCCGTCGCCGAGCTTGCTGTAGACGACCGAGAAGTAGTCGCTCGTCGTGTAGCTGTCGGCCGAACAGTCGTCGCCCCAGTAGGGGTCGGCCATGTTCATCGGGTCGTTCGACCCGTCGCCGTTCCAGGCCCAGCCGACGACCGGCCAGCCCAGCTCGCTCGCGTAGTCGACGATCGCCGACCAGTCGGCGCCCGTCGAGTTGGCGTAGTTACCGAACTCCCCGATCATACAGGGGTAGCTCGTCTCGTCGAGGGCGTCCAGATCCTCGGGGACGAGGTTCTGGCCGGTCGTCGCGTTGTACGCGCTGGGGTAGACGTGCGCCGAGAGGATCAGGTCGTCGTCGTCGATCATCTCGGCGGCGTCGGCCAGCCGATAGGTGCCCTGGCCCCAGCCGGGCGCGTCGCAGACGATGGCGCCCGAGTAGCTCGTCTCCGAGCGGACGGTGTCGATCGCCTCGCTGTACGCGTCGGCGTACTCCTGGGCGGTCACCTGGTGGTTGCCCCACTCGTTCATCATGTTGACCGTGAACGAGGTGTCGGCCGAGAGCGTCTCGTAGTGCTCCGCCCAGAACTCCGCGGCCTCCTGTAGCGCCGCGGCGCTGGCCGACCCGTTGTCGGGGTAGTGGTGGTACGTGGCGATCACGTTCAGGCCGTGGGCGGCGGCCTCGTCGATCCAGCGCTTGGCGTCCTCGACGGTCGTCGCGACCTCGTTGAACGAGAACGGCTCGATCTCGATCCGGACCGTCTCGATGTCCGGATACTCGCTCATCAGGTCGTAGCCCAGGTCCTGGTCGCCGTCGCAGAAATACGACGGCTGGAGGTTGACGCCGTCGCCGAAGGAGGCGCCGGCGGCCGTCGTCACCGCCGCGCCGAGCGTGCCGACCGCGCCCAGCGCGACGCCGCCGCCGAGGCCGCGCAGGACCGTCCGCCGTCGCGGGCCGCGAGTCGCGCCGTCGCCCCCGGCGCCGACCTGGTCGCGGTCGCGTCGCTGTTCGCCGTCCTGTGCCTGTCGTGGTGGGTCGTCGGAGTGCATGGGTCTGTGTCGTATCGCTGGGGCCTGCCGGCCGTGACGACCGATGCGGGTCGACACGGTGGCCGACCCGCTCAGTCGCTCGCGGCCGTCAGGAGACGGTCACCTCGACCGTGTCGGTGGTCGAGGCGCCTTCGTTGTTCGTCGCGGTCAGTTCGACCGTGTAGGTACCCGCCGAGTCGTAGGTCGTCTCGGCGTACCAGCCGCTCGCGGACTCGCCGTTGCCTAGACTCCAGGACAGCGAGTCGATCCAACTGCCCGAGTCGGTGGTGTCCGTGACGCGGAAGCTGACGCGGTCGCCGACCGACGCCGAGGTCGCGCTCGGGTCGATCTCCGCGATCAGGTCGCCGCTGCCCGAACCGTCGGAGCCGTCCGAACCGTCGGAGCCGTCCGAGCCGTCCGAACCGTCGGAGCCGTCGCCGCTGCCGCCGGAGCCGCCGATGGAGATACGGTCGATCTCGACGGCGCCGGAGGCGCCCTGCCAGAAGTTCAGGCGGACGGACTGGGGGTTCTCCAGGTCGGCACCCATCGCTTCGAGGTCGACCGAGACCGTCGACCACTCGGTCCCGATGGTGTCGTCGGTGACGTTCGCGAGCACGTCGCTCGCGCCGCCGACCTGGACGGTGAAGTCGCTCTCCTCGCCGCCCGAGTCCCCGCGGACGCGGAGGTACAGCGTCGGCCGGTCGGCGACCGACTGGGTCACGTTACTGCCGAACCAGCCGGCGTTGTCGTACTCCAGCCGGAGCGCGCCGTCGGCGACCTCGCCGTCGCCGCCGTTGGCGAAGCTCCCGGCGTCCGCCCAGTTGCCCAGGTCGTTCGAGCCGGGATACGTGCTCCCGTCGAACTCGTGGACGACCAGGCCGTCACCGGCCGGCTGGTCGTCCGGCGTCTCCGGCTCGCCGCCGGGTCCGCTATCGACCGAGAGGGTCAGATCGAACGCCTCGCCCGTCGGCTCGTCGTCGGGTGAGAGGTAGCCGCCGGCGAAGCCGGTGTAGACCGTCTCGCCGGCCAGGCCGACGTCGAACTCGGCGACCACGTCGCCGTCGTTGCCGGCGGTGTCGCCGCGCACCTGCACGGTGTAGTTGTCCGCCGGCACCTCGACGTACCCGGACTGCCCGAAGCTCACGCCGTCGAACAGCGTCGAGCCCGAGGCGGTCGTCACGTCCACCGCCGGCGCGTCCGGCGACGCGTGGACCAGGCGGAGCCGCGCAGTGTCGGCGCCGACATCGCTGTTGTCGTCCTCCAGCACGATCGGAGTGAACTCCGTGTCGGCGTCGAGTTCGCCCGTCGCCGCGACCGTGTAGTCGCTGCCGTCCGCGACGGTCACGTCGCCCTCGAAGACCGACGTGTTCGCGTCGCCGGCGGCCGTGATCTCGACGGTGTGCGTGCCGGCCGACACTTCCAGGTAGTCGCTGACCGCGCGGAACGGCACGTCCGTGAGAACCGCCGTCCCGTCGACGTACACGTCCACGTTCGGCGCGTCCGGCGAGAAGTGCGCCACCCGCACGTTCGCGCTCCCCGAGGGGTCCGTGGTACTCTCGCCGGTCGTCGCCGAGACCGTCGCCGCGTCGGACTCGTTGCCCGCGCCGTCGACCGCCGTGACGCCGATCGTGTAACTCGTCTCCGCCGAGAGCCCCTCGACGGTCGCCGTGGTCATGCCGGCGCCGACTGTCTGGTCCTGGCTGCCGTCGACGGTGACCACGTACTGGTCGAGTCCCGACGACCCGTTGTCGGAGACGCCGTCCCAGGTGACCGTGACCGTCGAGTCGGTCGTCGCCGACACCGAGAGGTTCTCCGGCACCGACGGCGGCTGGGTGTCGCTCGTGCCGCCGCCGTCGCCCTCGACGGAGACCGTGACCGTCGTCGTGCCCGAGGCGTCGGAGACCGAGACCGCCTCGGTCGTCTCCCCGCTGTCGGTGCTGACGGTGACCTCGTGGTCGCCGAGGAAAGCGCTGGTCGCGTAGGCGCCCGAGTCGTCGGTGGTGCCGCTGTCGTCGGTCCACCACTCGTCGTAGACCAGACCGGTCCACACGTCGTAGGCCGGCTTCTGCGACCAGTCCTGCGCGAACAGCGGCGCCTCGTTCTCCCAGTGGCGGCCGTCCCAGAAGCCCCACATGATGAAGTCGTCGACGCCCGGATGCGAGAACGACCCCTTCAGGTAGTTCTCCATGACGTCGGCGCGCTCCTCGTCGCCGTTCCAGTCGTCGCCGTTGTACATGTCGAATTCGGTGAGCTTCACGCGGGCGCTCAGGTCAGCCCACTTGTTGATCTCCTCGGCGACCTGACTGGCGCTGATCCGCCCGTCCGGGCTGGAGTTGCTGTTGTACTCGCCCGTGCGTGCGGCGACGTGGGCCTGCAGCCCGACCGTGTCGAGCTGGACGGCGTTGCTGTTGATGTGGTCGATCTCCGACTCGTAGCGGCTGTCAGTGTAGGCGTAGGGGAACTGGTTGAAGTCGTTGACCGCGATCCCGAGATCCAAGTCGTTCTCGTCGATGACCGACGCGGCCTTGGCGTACCAGTCGGCCAGGAGCTGAGAGGTCCACGGGACGACCTCGCCCGTCCACGGCTCGTCCGTGTTTATCTGGTCGCCGTAGACGCCGAGTTGCATCTGGTAGGCGTGCATCGCCTCGTTGACGACCTCCCACTCGGTCATGTCCTCGCCGTAGTAGGTGATGATCTCCTCGATGTGGGCCATCGAGCGCTCGCGGATCGTCTCGGCGTCGTTGTTGTCGATGGCCGTCTGGATGTCCGAGGGGATGGCGGCCACGTCCTCGCGGCCCCACAGACAGACGTGCCCGCGCATGTCCAGCCCCTGGTCGAGGACCCACTGGGTCGCCTCGTCGGCCAACGCCTGCTCGTTCTCCCAGAAGTCCCACTTGTGGCGGTTCTCCATCACCGCCTTGTTGAACAGCTCCGGGATGTACTGCCGGTAGTTGTCCCCCTCGCTGGACTGATTGATCAGCGTGTTGGCGTTGACCGCCGTCCCGAAGCCGAAGTCGTGCTCCTGCTGGGAGACCGAGACCTCGGCGCCCGAGACCGCCGATCCGTCGGGGTTCTCGACGACCACTTCGAGGTCGCCCGTGCGATGCTCCTGGATGCGCTCGTCGACCGTCTTCGACGTGTCGGCCGTCTCNCACTTCGAGGTCGCCCGTGCGATGCTCCTGGATGCGCTCGTCGACCGTCTTCGACGTGTCGGCCGTCTCCGCGGCCGCCGCCCCGCTCGCCGCGCTTCCGAGACCCGCCATCGCCGCCGCGGCCAGCGACGCCTTCAGGTAGTCCCGCCGGTCCATCGACGCCAGCGCCTCCGCGGCGTCCTCGTCGAGGACCTCCGGGCTGTCGGCGTCGGCCGACCCGTCGTCAATCACTACGTCTGTTTCGTCCGTCTGTGCTCGCTCGTGTGTGTCGTCGTTCGTCATAGTTCCGTGTGTGCCTTTGTCGGTTCGCGCGCTATTCGAGCCGTATCTCCTCGATCGTGAGGACGCTGCTACCGCCCTGCCAGAAGTTGAACCGCACCGAGATATCCCCCACAGAGCGGTCGATCCCGGCCGATTCCAGGTCGACCCGTACCGCACCCGTGCTCGTGCCGACGGAGTCGTCGGTCACGTTGCCGAGCATGGTCCGCACCCCGCCCATGTCGAACAGCACCTCGGACTCTTCACCGCCGTTGGCGCCGCTGACCTCGAACACCAGCGTGTCGTAGTCGCTCACGTCCCGGTTGATCTGGCTCTGGAACCAGCCGCCGTTGTCGTACTCCAGGACGAGCGCGCCGTCGGTCTCCTCGCCGCCGCCGTTTTCGAACGAGCCAGCCCCGCACCACTGGCCCAGATCGTTGCGGTGAGACGACCAGCCAGGGTCGCCGTCGTAGTCGTCGACGACCAGCGCGTCCGCGGGCGCCTCATCGTCGCTGTCGTCGCCGTCGTCGCTGGCGGCGGTCGTCGCCGTCACGGTCGCCGCCGCCGAGGCGTTGGCCGCACCGTCGACCGCCGCGACGCCGATCTCGTAGGCAGTCTCCGCGGAGAGCCCCTCGACCGTCGCGGTCGTCATCCCCGCACCGACCGTCTGATCCCGACCTCCGTCGACGGTGACCACGTACTGGTCGAGTCCCGACGATCCGTTGTCGGAGACGCCGTCCCAGGTGACCGTGACCGTCGAGTCGGTCGCCGACGACACCGAGAGGTTCTCCGGCACCGACGGCGGCTGAGTGTCGCTCGTGCCGCCACCGTCGCCTTCGACGGTGACCGTGACCGTCGTCGTGCCCGAGGCGTCGGAGACCGAGACCGCCTCGGTCGTCTCCCCGCTGTCGGTGCTGACGGTGACCTCGTGATCGCCGAGAAAGGCGGTCGTCGCGTAGGCGCCCGAGTCGCCGGTGGTGCCGCTGTCGTCGGTCCACCACTCGTCGTAGACGAGGCCGGTCCACACGTCGTAGGCCGGCTTCTGCGACCAGTCGTCGTAGAACAACGGCGCCTCGTCCTCCCAGTGGTCGCCGTCCCAGAAGCCCCACATGACGAAGGCGTCGACGCCCGGATGCGAGAACGCCCCGCGCAGATAGTTCTCCGTCACGTCGGCGCGCTCCTCGTCGGAATTCCAGTCGTCGCCGTTGTACGTATCGAATTCGGTGATCTTCACGCGCGCGCCGTGGTCGGCCCACGTGTCGATCTCGGCGACCACCTGGTCGGCGTCGATGCGCCCGTCGGGGTCGTCGTTGCTGTTGAACTCACCCTCCCGGGCGGCGACGTGGGCCTGAAGACCGACGGTGTCCAGCTCCGCCCCGTTGGCGTTGATGTGGTCGATCTGCGACTCGTAGCGGTTGTCCGTGTAGCTGTAGGGGAACTGGTTGAAGTCGTTGACCGCGATGCCGACGTCGAGATCGTTGTCGTCGATCACCGACGCGGCCTTGGCGTACCAGTCCGCCAGGAGTTGCGAGGTCCACGGGACGACCTCGCCGTTCCAGGGCTCTTCGGTGTCGATCCGGTCGCCGTAGACGCCGAGTTGCATCTGGTAGGCGTGCATCGCCTCGTTGACGACGTCCCAATCGGTGATGCTGTCGCCGTAGTGGGTGNGGTCGCCGTAGACGCCGAGTTGCATCTGGTAGGCGTGCATCGCCTCGTTGACGACGTCCCAATCGGTGATGCTGTCGCCGTAGTGGGTGATGATCTCCTCGATGTGATCCATCGAGCGCTGGCGGATCGTCTCGGCGTCCCGGTCCTCGATCGCAGTCTGGATGTCCGAGGGGATGGCAGCCACGTCCTCGCGCCCCCAGAGACAGACGTGCCCGCGCATGTCCAGCCCCTGTTCGAGCAGCCAGTCGGTCGCCTCGTCGGCGGTCTGCTTGTTGTTCTCCCAGAACCGCCACTTGTGGTGGTTGCCGAGCACCGCAGTGTTGAACAGCTCCGGGATGTACTGGCGGTAGTTGTCTCCCTCGCTGGAGGCGTTGATCAGCCTGTCGGCGTTGACCGCCGTCCCGAAGCTGAACGCGTGTTCCTGCTGGGAGACCGAGACCTCGGCGCCGGAGACGGCGCCACCGTCGGGGTTCTCGACGACCACTTCGAGGTCGCCCGTGCGATGCTCCTGGATGCGCTCGTCGACCGTCTTCGACGTGTCGGCCGTCTCNCCGTCGGGGTTCTCGACGACCACTTCGAGGTCGCCCGTGCGATGCTCCTGGATGCGCTCGTCGACCGTCTTCGACGTGTCGGCCGTCTCCGCGGCCGCCGCCCCGCTGGCCGCGCTTCCGAGGCCCGCCATCGCGGCGGCCCCCAGTGACGCTTTCAGGTAGTCCCGCCGGTCCATCGACGCCAGCGCCTCCGCGAAACTCTCGTCGGGGGTCGCCGAGCTATCGGCGTCTGACTCGACCGGCGCACAGTCCGCCTGCGGCGTCGTCGGTTCGGTGTCGTTCGTGGTATCGTCTGCCATTGATTCGTGGATATCGTCGTGTGTCTACTCGAGTCGGATCTCGGAGAGTTCGAGCGTGCTGGATCCCCCTTGCCAGAAGTTGAACCGCACCGACGGCGACGAGCGGTCGATGCCCGCCGCCTCCATGTCGACGCGGACTTCCCCCATGCTGGTGCCGATGGAGTCGTCGGTCACGTTGCCGAGCATGGTCCGCACCCCGCCCATGNATGTCGACGCGGACTTCCCCCATGCTGGTGCCGATGGAGTCGTCGGTCACGTTGCCGAGCATGGTCCGCACCCCGCCCATGTCGAACAGCACCTCGGACTCCTCGCCCCCGTTCGCGCCGCTGATCTCGAACACCAGCGTCGAGTAGTCCGAGATGTCCTGGTTGATCTGGCTCTGGTACCAGCCGCCGTTGTCGTACTCCAGGACGAGCGCGCCGCCGGTCTCCTCGCCGCCGCCGTTTTCGAACGAGCCGGCGCCGCACCACTGGCCCAGATCGTTGCGGTGGCTCGCCCAGCCCGGATCGCCGTCGTAGTCGTCGACGACCAGCGCGTCCGCAGGCGTCTCGCCGTCGTCGCCGTCGTCGCTGGCGTCGGTCGTCGCCGTCACGGTCGCCGAAACGGACTCGTTGCCCGCGCCGTCGACCGCCGTGACCGCGACTTCGTAGCTGGTATCGGCGGACAGCCCCTCGACCGTCGCCGACGTGGTCCCCGCGGCGACCGTCTGCTCCTGGGTGCCGTCGAGGGAAACGACGTAGTGGTCGACGCCGCTGCCGCCGTCGTCGCTCGCCGCGTCCCACGAGAGCTCGACCGTCGACGGCGTCGTGTCCGCGACGGAGAGGCCGGTCGGCGCCGAGGGTGCAGTCGTGTCGCCGTCGTCCCTGCTCGCGTCGGTCGTCGCCGGGACGGTTACCGCCGGTGACGCGTTGCCCGCGGCGTCGACCGCCGCGACGCCGATCTCGTAGCTCGCGTCGGCCTCGAGCCCGTCGACGGTGGCGGACGTGGTCCCCGCTGGGACCGTCTGCGTCTCGCTTCCGTCGAGGGAAACGACGTAGTGGTCGAGTCCACTCCCGTCGTCGGTGACCGCGTCCCACTCGACCGTGACCGAGGAACTCGTCGTGCCGGTCACCGAGAGGTTCGCCGGTGGCGACGGTGCGGTCGTGTCAGCTGCGGCCCCAGTCGTCACCGAAGCGCTCGTCATCGCCGACTCGTTGCCGGCGCCGTCGGCCGCCGAGACGGCGACCTGATAGGTCGTCTCCGCGGACAGCCCCTCGACCGTCGCCGACGTGGTCCCCGCGGCGACCGTCTGCTCCTGGGTGCCGTCGACGTACACGGCGTAGCTCTCGAGACCGCTCCCGCCGGTGTCGGTGACGGCGTCCCACTCGACGGAGACCGACGACTCGGTCGTCTCCGTCACCGAGAGGGTCGCGGGCGCCGGCGGCGCGGTGGTGTCGCCGCTCCCGCTCGACTCGCCGAACTCGACCCAGTCGAAGTTCCAGGCGCCCGAATCGGCGGTGATCCGGACGACGTGTTCGCCCGCGGGCAGGTCCAGATCACCGACGCGGATCGTCTGCCAGTTCGACCAGCCGCCGGTCTGCCACACGTCCTGTGTCGCCAGCGTCTCGCCGTCGACGGAGATCCGGAGCGTCCCGCCGCCGCCCGACCCGGCCGAGACGTTCACCCGCGTCGTCCGCGTGCCGGCGCTCTCGACCTGGACGGTGTACTCTAGCCACTCGCCGGTCTCGATGTAGCCGACGTTGTAGCCGGTGTTGGCCGACGTGCCGATGTCGACGGCCGTCTCCCGGTAAGCGGCCCCGCCCTGGTTCGCGGCGGAGGTGTCGTAGTAGCTGATCCCCTGGCCGCCCTCGTCGAAGTCCTCGGCCTGGACGCGACCGGGCAGGGTGTGCGGGCCGTTGTAGGCCGACTGCCCCGCGTCCCGGGCGATCGTCTCGGCGACCGTCGTGGCCGGGTCGGACTCGTTGCCGGCGTCGTCCTCGGCGGTGACGGCCACCTCGTAGGTCGTCCCCGGCGAGAGCCCGGTAACCGTCGCCGTGGTCGACCCGGGCAGGGCCTCCTGCGCGCGCTCGCCGTCGAGATAGACGGTGTAGCGCGACAGGCCGGCCTCGCCCTCGTCGGTGACGGCGTCCCACGAGAGATCGAACCCGATCTCCGTCGCGTTCGAGACCGTCGGACTCCCAGGTGCCGGCGGCGCCGTCGAGTCGTCGATCGGGCTCGCGGGAACGCTGTCGTCTTTCGTCTCCGAGAGCCAGGTCTTGATGTATCCACCCATCTGGTCGTCGCCGTCCTTGAGCGTCCACGGCTCGGCCGAGCCCTCGCCGGGCGACTCGAAGAACGTCGGCGCCCACGAGTCGTCGAAACACCAGGAGATCCAGCCCATGTTGGCGTACCCCTCCGCCCACTCGCGGAACGGCTCCCCCCAGCCGGAGGTGGTCCCCTGGTCGACGCTCCCGCCCTCGGGGTCCCAGCCGAACTCCGTGACGACGACCGGCACGTCCTCGGCGGGTTCGCCGTAGTACTGGTCGAACTCCGAGGGCGCGCCGTTGTCGGGGTAGATGTGCGCCGCGTAGATCAGGTTCTCCCCCTCGAAGGGGTACTCCGGCGCCATGTGGGTCACCGAAGTCCACCGCGGCGACCCGATGATGATCGGCGTCTCGGGCGCGTGCTCGCGCACGAGGTCGACCCACGGCTGGGCGGCGTCGCGCCAGGTCTGCCAGGCGCCGGCGTCGTCGCCGTACATCGTCGGCTGGGTCGGCTCGTTGAACAGCTCGTAGATGACGTGCTCGTCGTCGGCGAACTCGGGCGCGACCGCGTTCCAGAACGTCCGCATCACGTCGTCGATGGGGTCAAGCGTGTCCTCGTTCTCGCTGTTGTACGTCTCCGTCGCCTCCTGGGTGTACGGCCGGATGAGGTGGAAGTCAACCAGCGCGTACACGTCACGGGAGGCCAGGATGTCGACCGCCGGCCGGACGAACTCGGAGACGACGGTCTCGATACCGAACTCGTTCACGCTGTCCTGCGTGATCGGCAGCCGGACCACGTTGGGGTGCCAGCCCTCGGACGTGTCGGTCGCGCGCCGGATCACCTCCTCGAAGGATTTGGGGTGATACTGGCGGTAGAAGCCGGGGTCGGCCGTCGCCATCCCGCGCAGTTGCACCTCGTTGCCCTGCGGGTCGCGGATCCACTTGCCGTCGGTGTGCAGCCGCGGCGTCGCCACGCCGGCGCTCGCGCGCCCGGACAGGAGCGTCCCGCCGGCCGCCGCGGCGCCGATGGTCTTCAGCGCCGTCCGCCGCGTCGCCGTCGCGGCGCTGTCGCGGGCGTCGTCGCTCCCGCCGTCGGTCGATGACTCCCCCGTCACTCCAGACGCACCCCCTCGATGGTCAGCGTGCTGGTGCCGCCCTGCCAGAAGTTCAAGCGCAGCGACGGCGACGACCGGTCGACGCCCGCCGACGCCATATCGACGCGCACCTCGCTCGTACTCGTCCCGATGGAATCGTCGGTCACGTTGCCGAGCATGGTCCGCACCCCGCCCATGTCGAACAGCACCTCGGACTCCTCGCCGCCGTCGGCGCCGCTGACTTCCAGAACGAGGGCGTCGTAGTCGCTCACGTCGCGGTTGATCTGGCTCTGGTACCAGCCGCCGTTGTCGTACTCCAGGACGAGCGCGCCGTCTTCGACTTCGCCGCCGCCGTTTGCGAACGAGCCGGCGCCGCACCACTCGCCGAGGTCGTTACGGTGGCTCGACCACGACGGGTCGCCGTCGTAGTCGTTGACCACGAGGGCGTCCGCGGGCGCCCCGCCGTCGCCGCCTCCGGGGTCGTCCGTCGGCGTATCGGTCGGCGTGTCCGTTGGCGTATCGGTCGGCGTGTCCGTCGGCGTATCGGTCGGCGTGTCCGTCGGCGTATCGGTCGGCGTCTGGGTAGGGGTCGGCGTCGCTGTGTTGCCGCCGTTGTCCGCGGACTCGCCGGATCCGCTGCTGTACGTGGTGCCGTTGACGGTCACGTCGAAGGTCTCGTAGGTCGTCTGTCCGACCGACCCGGCCCAGTACTCGTTGCCGAGTTCGATGCCGGAGAGCCAGAGGTCCTCGCTGACGCCGTGCTCGTCGGTCATGTAGTCGACGATCGGTTTCAGGTCGATCTTCCCACCGTCGTGGCCGCCCTGGATGCGGAAGATGTAGAAGTCCGCGTTGGTCCCGCCGCCGCCGCCGTAGGTCGCCCAGTGGTCGACGGTGTTGCCGTACTGGTCGGTCCAGAGATCCGTGGCCTCGACGCCGCCGTGGCTGTGCTGGTCGTTCCAGTCCAGCAGGAGCATGATCTCGTACCGGTGAGTCGCGGTCTCCTGGCTGACCGGCTGCTCCATGAGCCACCACTCCTCGGCGAAGTCCCACTCGCCACCGGACTCGCTGTAGTCGGTCTCGACCTCGATGGTCAGTTCGTCGACGTTCCGCCGGCGCACCGGGAAGTCGGCGACACCGGTGTCCGACCCCCAGGGCTTGGTGCCGACGAGCACCTGCGGGTAGTTGATCCCGCCACCGGTGCCCGAGGCGTCGAAGTCGTAGCCGTAGCTACCGTCCTCGTTGAGCCAGATGCACTGGTCGGCCGCGTCGTTGCCCCAGCGGTTGTCGACCAGCGAGAAGCCGTCGGCCACCTCGATGGTGCCGTACTCGGAGTTGCAGACCTCCTCGACTTTCGCCGCCGAGACCCGGTCGCCCAGGCCGACCGCGAGGCCGCCGGCGCCGAGCGCCGCACCGGCCTTGAGGACGCTGCGTCTGCTCGTCGCCCCGGACGGTGCCTGGTCCGTAGCCCCGTGGCTCGCTTCGGTCGTTTCGGCGCCGTCCGACCGCGTGTCGGCGGCGCGCTCGTCGCTCTGTTCGGTCGCCTCGTCGTTTCGTGTCATGTGTCCGTGTGTGCCGCGGGGCCGTGCCCCACTGTTCTCTGTCAGTCGTTCCGTTCGGTCGCTCGATCGCCCTGGTCGGTCCACCCGCCGGTGTCGCCCGACCGCGGTGAGCGCGAGTCCGGACGCCGTGAGCCGGTACCCTCCGGAGCGTGTGACGGAGCTGTCGTCGGGCCGGGCTCGACGGCGTCCGCGTCGGACTCGTCGGCCGCGGGGTCGACCGGGTCGGTGGTCAGCCGCACGGTGGCCGGGCGGGACTCGGTGCCCGCCCCGTCGACGGCGGTGACACCGACCGAGTGGATCGTCGCGGGCGCCAGGTTGGCGAGCGCGACGCGGGTTCGTCCCCGGTCGGCTTCGGCCCGCTTGACCCCGTCGACGTAGACGTTGTAGTGGTCGGTCGGTGCCGACGCCGGCGCCGACCACGAGAGCGTGGCCGTGACGGCGGTGGTGCCGTCGACGGACAGCCCTGCGGGTGCGGCCCGCGCGACCGGCGCAGTACCCCCAGTACCGCGGTCGCGCGCTCCCCCGTCGTCCCCGTCGGCGTGCTCGGTTCGTTCCATGGCTGGTCCGCGTCGGGCGTCCGGCGGTCGCCCCCCGGCGTCCGGACCGACCCGGACGCCGACGACCGCCGTGGTCGTCGCGTTACTCCAGGTGGATGCCGCTGATCCTGAGCGTGCTACTGCCGCCCTGCCAGAAGTTGAACCGGATCGACGGGCGCGAGCGGTCGATGCCCGCCGCCTCCATGTCGACGCGAACCTCGCTCATACCCGTGCCGATGGAGTCGTCGGTGACGTTGCCGAGCATGGTCCGCACGCCGCCCATGTCGAACAGCACTTCCGACTCCTCGCCACCGTTCGCGCCGCGGATGGTGAACACGAGCGTGTCGTAGTCGCTCACGTCCTGGTTTATCTGCTCCTGGAACCAGCCGCCGTTGTCGTACTCCAAGATTAGCTCGCCGGCGGACTCCTCGCCGCCGCCGTTCTCGAAGGAGCCGGCGCCACACCACTGGCCCAGGTCGTTGCGGTGGTTCGCCCAGCCCGGGTCGCCGTCGTAGTTGTCGACGACCATCCCGTCGGTCGGCGTCTCGGGCGCGTCCGTCGGCGTCGGCGTGTCCGTCGGCGTCGGCGTGTTCGGCTCGTCGGTCGGCGTCGGCGTGCTCGGTTCGTCCGTCGGCGTCGCGGTGGGCGTCGCCGTCGGCGTCGAAGTCGGCGTCGCCGTCGCCGTCTCGGTGTCGTCCTCGTCGGGGTTGGGCAGGTCCTCGTTGCGGTTCTCTTCGAGGTACTCCTGCCACCACTGGCCGGGGCGGGACTGGTAGTCGTGGATCTCCCAGGTCCCGTCCTGGCTGGACTCGTGCTGGAAGAACGCGGGCTCCCAGGTGTGGTCGAAGTTCCAGCAGATCGGGTGGACCGGGTACTCGTCGAGGAACGACTCGAAGTCGTCGGCGTACTCGTCGGCCGTGCCCTCGAGGAAGCTGAAGTTGTCCTTGCCGCCGCCCTCGGCCCAGCCGAACTCGCTGAAGAACACGGGGACTTCCTCGGCGGGCGTCCCGTAGTAGTCCGACAGCGGCCGGAGACTGTCGTGGGTGTAGACGTGGCCCGTGTAACAGATGTCCTCGCCCTGGAACTCGTTCTGGGGCGCCCAGTAGGTGTACTGGCTCCAGCGGGGCGACCCGATGGTCAGGAGGTTGTCGGCGTGCTCGCGGACCGTGTCGATCCACGGCTGGGCCCGGTCGACCCACATGTCCCAGTAGCGTTTGGAGTCCTGAGCCATCACGTCGGTGTCCTGCCCCGCGTCCTCGCCCGCGTTGGGCTCGCGGTTCGGCGTGCCCCAGTCGCCGGCGTAGGGGCCGGTCGGCTCGTTGTACACGTCGTAGATGATGTGCGAACGGTCGCTGTAGCGGGGCGCGACGAAGTTCCAGTAGTCGTGGAGCTCCTGGTCGAGCTCCTCGGCGTACTCCTCGGTGTAGCCGTCGAGCTCGGAGGCCTGATCCTCGGAGTTCCAGAGGACGCCGCGCTCGCCGCAGAAGCCGCGGTCGTTGGGGAACGACTCGTTGCCACACTGGTACTCCCCGATGTCAGCCTCGTTCTGGGGCTGGTGGAAGATGGGGAAGTGACGGTGATAGTCGATCATCACGTACAGCCCCTGTTCCTCGGCGGCGTCGACGATGGGGTCGACGTACGTCGAGAAGTACTCCTCCATGTCCGTCTCGTCGAACTGACCGGGCAGCTGCGGCCCCCAGTCGTCGCCGTGGACCATCTCCAGGTTGTTCGTCGCGCTGGCGATGTCCTGTGGCTGGGTCGGGAGCCGGATGATCCGACTGTACCAGCCGCCGTCGTTGGAGTCGTCGGTGTTGGTCGCCTTCTCGAAGACGCCCATGGAGTCCTTGCCGCGCCAGCTACGGGCCAGCCGCGCCGGGTCGGCGATGTTGACCCCGCGGAGGATGACCTCGTTGCCGCTGGGGTCTTTGATCTTGTTGCCGTCGCGGTGCAGCTGCGGGGTGTCGATCCCGACCGCAGCGACCGAGCCCGTCAGGGCCTGGGCGAAGCCGGCCGTGACCGCGGCCGCCCCCGTCGCTTTCAGGACGCTCCGGCGGGAGAAGCTCCCGCTCGAATCGGAGGTCGATACGTCGTCGTTCGATGCCTGTGCGCTGTCGTGTGTGCCGTTGTCGCTCATTGTTAGGGTGTGGGTTCGTTTCTCGGTCTATTCGAGTCGGATCTCGGAGAGTTCGAGCGTGCTACTGCCGCCCTGCCAGAAGTTGAACCGCACCGACGGCGACGAGCGGTCGATACCGGCCGCCTCCATGTCGACGCGGACTTCCCCCATGCTGGTGCCGATGGAGTCGTCGGTGACGTTCGAGAGCATCGTGCGAACGCCCCCCATGTCGAACAGCACCTCGGACTCCTCGCCCCCGTTCGCGCCGCTGACCTCGAACACCAGCGTCGAGTAGTCGCTCACGTCCTGATTGATCTGGCTCTGATACCAGCCGCCGTTGTCGTACTCCAGGACGAGCGCGCCGCCGGTCTCCTCGCCGCCGCCGTTTTCGAACGAGCCGGCCCCGCACCACTGGCCCAGGTCGTTGCGGTGGCTCGCCCAGCCCGGGTCGCCGTCGTAGTCGTCGACGACCATCGCGTCCGCGGCCGGCGTGTCCGTCGGGGTGTCCGGCTCGTCGGTCGGCGTCGGCGTCTCCGGCTCGTCGGTCGGCGTGTTCGGTTCGTCGGTCGGCGTGTTCGGCTCGTCGGTCGGCGTGTTCGGCTCGTCGGTCGGCGTGTTCGGCTCGTCAGTCGGCGTCGGGGTGTCCGTCGGCGGTGTCGCCGTGCCCTCGCCGGGGATGCCGTCGTTGCGGTACTGCTCGAGCCAGCTCTTGATGTCGTCGCCCATGCCGCCGCTACCGGTGGTCAGCGACCACTCACACGGCAGGTCCGAGCAGGCCTCGGGGACCGTGCCGTTGTAGGGGTCGCCGACGGAGTCGTTGGCGTTGTCGGCGAACGGGCGGTCGAACATGACCGGGCGCCAGACCGGGTCGGCGCACCACGCCGTCCAGTGGATGGCGGGGCTCTTCTCCAGGAAGTCGTGGAAGGCGTCGCCGAACTCGTCGGTCCCCCCGATGTACTGGCCGCCGCCTTCCTCCCAGCCGAACTCGGTGACGAACAGCGGCGCCTGCTCGTAGACGCCGGCGACGCCCTCGCCGTTGCGGGAGGCGTCCTCCCAGTCCTGATTTCGGCTGGAGTTGTGTCCAGGATAGATGTGGTAGGTGTAGGCGATGTCCTCGCCGTCGAACTCCTCGAGGAGCGCGCCCTCGGGACTCTGGGTCCAGGAGGGCGACCCCATCAGAATGAGGTTGTCGGCGTGGTTCCGGATCGTGTCGACCCACGGCTGGGCCATATCCAGCCACATGTCCCAGATGTCGGCGACCCACTGCGTGGTGGTCGGGTCCTCCCACATCCCGGGCTCGGTCGGCTCGTTGTACACCTCGTAGAGGACGTGGCTGTCCTCGGCGTACCGCGGCGCGACGACGTCCCAGAACATGTCGACCTCGTCCTGGAGATCGGTGTTGAGCGGGCCGTTCTGCCCCTCTGCCCACATCACGTCGCGGTGGCGGTGGTAATCGATGATACAGTAGACGCCGCGCTCCTTACAGCGCTCGACGACCTCATCGAGGTGGTTGGTCAGGTAGCTCTCTAACTGGGTCTCGTCGAACGCCGGCACTGGCGGGCCCGAGCCCGGCTCGTACTCGCCGATGTCGACGGGCTGGACCGGGACGCGGATCATCCGCGGGTACCAGCCGTTGCTCGCGTCGGTGAGCATGTCGATGACCTGGACGGCGTCTTTCCCCCGAGCCTGCGACGTGACGTTGATCCGCTTGGGGTCGGCGATGTTGACCCCGCGCAGCGTCACGACGTTACCGTCCGGGTCCTTGATCAGATTGCCGTCGCGATGCAACTGAGGGGTCGGAATGCCCGCCGACGCCGATCCGACGGCGCCCGCGCCGACACCGAGCGCGACCGCCCCGGCCGCAGCTGTCCCTTTCAGGAACGTGCGGCGGGACGGTCCCCCTTCGTCCGCGCCCGGTTCGTTGGATTGTGATACCTCTCGTCCCCCGTTCGAGGGTTGCGGCTTGTTTGTCATTTCGACCTCCGATACACACCGAGTGGTGTGTAAACCGTACAACGAATGACCGGTATAAAACGTTTTTCTAGCCCGAGATATAATAAAGTACTCAGATTCAAAATAACGTTTTTCAGCCTATTAGGGTGCCGTATAGGCGGTATTAGCGAATTCAAAAGACTATGTAATAATTACGGTAGGTCATGGTACACATTCAGACAGGTGTAGAATCTGACTCGAACGGCCAAACGAGATTTTGCCGTCGAGACGTGGCAATCCCGGACGTTCTTTCCACTTCGCTATCGTTTATACAGCAGTTAATACAAGTACCTTACACCCACATACAACATTATTATATTACATAATTTTATGATGTTTTATGGATCGAACGAGTGGTCGAGGCGGGTGCGGTCGGTCAGTCGAGCCACTCGACGCCGTCGACGGTGACGCGCTTGACCTCGAGGTCCTCGTGGAGCGCGCCCCAGCCGCCGACCGTGCACCGGCCCTCGGTGGTCCAGAGGACGATCGTCGCTTGCCCGGAGAGGTCGGTCATCGTGGGCCGCCGTCCGGTGCGCGCGGAGTCCGCGGAGTACTTGACGTCGGTGAGGACGCCCGAGACCGTTCGATCGCGTCCCGAGTCCGGTTCCATCCCCCTGACCGTCACGGAGACGACGGCGTCGTCCCACCACAGGGGGTAGACGTCCCGGATGAACTCCTCCAGACAGACGTACACCGCCGACCGCTCGCGACAGTGCGAGACCGTCTCCCAGTTCGTCCAGAGGCAGGTCTGGAAGTACCACCGGAAGATGAAGGGGATGATGTCGTCGTCGATCACGACGCCGTAGGGCTCGGGCATGCGCGTCGTCGGCGCGAGACACGCCTTCGTCCGGTCGACGAGCGCGCAGAACGGCCCCGGGATCGGCCGCTCGCGGATCTCGGTCACCACGTCGGTGACCGGGTGGTCCGCGATCCCTACGTCCCCCGCCGGGACGACCGACGCGCGTACCACCACGTCCGACTCGAACGCCTCCGTCAGCGCGCTCTCGTAGGCGACCAGTTGCTCGTCGGTCAACGCCAGGTCGACCGTCGAGTCGGCCTCGCGGATCAGCCGCTCTGCGTGGTCGACGACGGTGTCGACCCGCTTGGTCACGTTCATCTTGTTGTCCCCCAGCGGCGACGCCTCCCAGCGGTCCTCGATCTCCTCGGCGACCGCCGACAGCCGGTCGCTCTTCTCGTGGAGGTCCTGGACGAACTCCGCGGGTTCCCTGGCCCGCGCGTGCAGCGTCTCCCGGTCGAGCGTCTCCACGTACCCCATCTGTTCCAGCTCCGTCAACACGTCGTAGATCCGCGGGACCGGGACCGAGCAGTTCCTGGCCACGTCCACGGCCGGCGATACCCCCATGTCCAGCAGCGTCAGATACGCGTCGGCCTGATAGGAGGTCAACCCCGCGTCCTCCAGTCCCCCCAGGAGTTCGTCCCGTTCCATCGTGTTTAAGCGGATATAATACACCAACACAATAATATTCGCATGACACCCATCGACCAAGTGATACGAGCGTCCGGTGCGCCGTCGCGAGTTCGGATCGCTTAAGGGCGCGAGCGGGGAACTGGCGAGTAACTCGCTGGGCGGTCGGGCACCAGCGGGCGCCTGCCTGTGCAGGTCGGGATGTGATCGCCGGCGACGGCGGTTGAACCACGCAACGCCCGGCGGTGAACACCCATGGCAAAGAGCTTCTACACGTACATCCGGGACGCCTGGAAGGACCCGGACGACGGCAAGCTGGCGGAGTTGCAGTGGCAACGAAAACAGGACTGGCGCGAGGAGGGCGCGCTCGAACGGATCGAGCGCCCGACCCGTCTCGACCGCGCGCGCTCGCTGGGCTACAAGGCCAAGCAGGGCGTCGTGGTCGTCCGCGCGAGCATCCGCAAGGGCGGCGCTCGCAAGGAGCGCTTCACGGCCGGTCGCCGGTCGAAGCGCCAGGGCGTCACGCGGATCACCCGCCGCAAGAACCTCCAGCGCGTCGCCGAGGAGCGCACCACCCGCGTCTACCCGAACCTCCGCGTGCTCAACTCCTATTCGGTCGGTCAGGACGGCAGCCAGAAGTGGTTCGAAGTGATCCTCGTCGACCCCGAACACCCCGCCATCGAGAACGACGACGACCTCTCGTGGATCTGTGAGGACCAGCACACCGACCGCGCGCTGCGCGGTCTCACCAGCGCCGGCCGCCGCAACCGCGGGCTGAACAACCGCGGTAAGGGTACCGAGCGCACGCGTCCCAGCATCTCCAGTAACGAGAACCGCGGCCGATAGACTCGCCGAATCACAGCTTTTCGCGTCGCTGAGACTCCGGAGCGACCGCTGTCCGCGGAGCGGCCGCCGTTCGCACATCGATAGACGGGAGAATCGCGAGCAACTACACCGGACGAGGGCGTCTCAGGCGACGTGGCCGGTGACGCCGTCGGTCTCGACGCCGTCGCCCTCGCCGCCGGGCGAGACGGCGCTGACCGCGTAGAAGGTCGCCTCGGGGTCGCGGTGGCGCCGCCAGTGGATCCAGGTCCGGACGAGCAGGTAGCCGCGTCGGAGCCGGCCGAGTTCGGGCGTCTCGCTCAGCACGTCGTAGTCGCGAGCGCGGATGAGCCGGTGGTGTTCCGCGTAGAACACCGCCGCGAGCAGGACGCCGAACTGGCAGTCCTCGGGGAGCATGCGGATGCCGGCGACCCCCTCCCGGTAGCGGCGTTCGGTCCGCTGGAGCTCGTGGCGCATGGCGGCGACGAACCCGTCGGTGACGGTGGCCTCGGCGAGGTCGGACTCCTCGACGTCGAACTGCGCCAGGGTCTCCCCCGGCACGTACACCCGTCCGTAGTCGTGGATGTCCTCTCGCACGTCCCGCAGGAAGTTCGTCAGCTGGAACGCCTCGGCCAGGGCCTCGGCGTGGGGCTGGGCCTGCTCGCGGTCCTCGTCAGGCATCTCCATGGCGGCCATCATCATGTTCGCGACGGCGACCGACGACCCGCGCATGTACTCCTCTAAGTCCTCGTAGGCGGGGTAGCGGGCCGTCTCGATGTCCTGGACCATCGCGTCGACGAACACCTCGACCTCGCGGTCCTCGATGCCCGTCCGGTCGGCCAGCGACCGGAAGGCGTCGAGGACCGCTCGCTCGTCGTCGGCCAGGAGAGCCGCGTCTTGGGGGTCGAGGTCACCCAGCGCGGCCGCTCGCATCGCTTCGAGTCGCCGCCGCTGGGCCTCGGGGTCGGGGTCGTCCGTTCGGTCCACTACTTCGTCGGCGATCCGGAAAAAGGCGTAGAGGACGTACGTCGTCTCCCGGACCCGCTCGGGCAGGAGCTTCGTGGCGGCGTAGAACGTCCGCCCCGTCTGCCTGTGGATCTGCTTGCTCGTATCGACTTGGTCGCTCGCTGGCATTGTTAGTGAGAGGTCGCCGGTCGTAGAGAGCCCGCGAAGCGTCGCGGGGACCACCACAGGTCAGGGCGCCGGCCGACCGTTCGTATCCATATGTTCGAGAGAGATTAAATAAGCAACCACCCAAACTGGTTGGGGAGCCGTCGCCGCGTCCGGCGAACCGTCTCGCGACCGGCCCTGCGGTGACGGTCACTCCGGACGGCCGGAACGCGAGCCCCCCACGGCGGTCAGCGACCGCGCTCGGGCGGGTTGACGAACAGCCCGTCCGCGACGGCGAGCCCGCCGACCACGGACGCCCCGGCCACGAACACCCTCGTGGGCAGCGGCGACACGACCGACCCCACGAGCGCCAGCAGGAACGCCGCAGGTATCACCAGTAGCAGGATGTCGTAGCGGGAGAGTCGGCTGCCTGCTGTGCTGTGGTCCCGTGTGCGTCTGGTCCTGTCGCTGGTGGCCATCTGTTCATCACCTCTCAAATACATATAGGGGTGATCCCCACTAAAATGTTATGCCAGATCATGTCTCCGAACACACTTCGAACAGTCTCGGAACCGCCGAGAAATATTTTCGTATTATTTCCGTAGCTACTTTGAGTACCGTAACTCAATTTACTGTCCGATACGCGCCGCTCGACCGCGTTCGATCGGTCTAGAGACGGATCGATAGCTCGAGAACGCGACCGTCCGCTCGGCGCCCACTCGGCTCGGCGCCGGGCCGGCGTGCGGGCGAGGCCGGAGCCCGGCCGGTCGGACCGGGTGCCGTCACAGCGGCGGAACCAGCAGGTTCCAGAACCACAGCAGCCAGCAGGCGACGGCGAGCGACCCGGCGACCAGCGTGTAGTGGAGCCGACCGAAGCGGCCCCAGTAACCGGCGGTCCAGGCCCGAACGGCGAACCCGAGCGCCGCCAGCGTCCCGACCAGTCCCAGTATCGGCAGGGCGAACAGCGCGACGAACGTCGGCGGTGGCGCCGACAGCACGGCGAACGGCGTCGCTGCGAGATGGATCAGCGCCGCGACCGGGAAGGCGAGGACCGCGACGGCGGCCCCGGCGGCGACGACGCGCGCGAGCGTCGCCGGCCGGTCGGTCCAGCGCCGCGTGTCCGCCGCGGCGTCGGCGTCGTCGCCGGACCGGAACCACCCGATTGCGGTGGCCGTCGGCCACCCGAACACCGCCGAGAGCAGGCCGACCAGAGACAGGACCGTCAGCGCGGCGTGCAGGGAGAGCCGGTCGACTCCCTCGACGCGACCGTACGCCGTCGTCGGGTTCGCGCCGCGGTGGAGATACTCGATCGCCTCGCCGTCGGCGCCCGTGTCGAAGGCCAACCGTTCGCTCCCGTCGACGCGTTCGAAGACGAGCGGTTCGATCTCGACCCACCGGCGCGTCACGCTCCCGCCGGTCGTGACCAGCGCGCCGTCGTCGGCGACGGTGACCTCGACGGTATCGGCCTGGAGCGTCGTCGTGACCCGATCGTGCCAGTGCGACGAGTGTCGCAACGACCGGTAGGTGCCGCCGAGGTCGCCGGCCCGCGCGGGCTGGCCGTCGGGCGAGCGCGTTCCCTCGTCGCCCGAGTTCCGGTCCGGATTCGAGCCCGAGTCGGGGTCGGGGAGCAGTTCCGAGCGGAACCCCTCCAGCACGTCGCGGGCCGCCGTACCGCCGTCGGCGCCGTTGTACGCGACGAACAGGCCGAGACCGCGCTCGGGGACCACCAGGAGGTCGCTGTAGAACGCCGGCGTCCCGCCGCTGTGTCGGAGCGTCCGCACGCCGCCGTAGTCGCTCTCGACGAACCCGAACGCTATCCCCGGGAGTCGCTCGTGAGCGGTCGCCCACTGGCGCTGGCAGGCCGCGACGGTCTCCGGGGCGAGGACCCGTTCGCCGTCGACGACGCCGTCGTTCAGGTGCAACTGCATGAACCGCGCCATGTCGTCGGCCGTCGTCGACAGCGCGCCCGCAGGGGCGAGCCCGACGTAGGGGAACTCGCCGTCGGCGTAGGCGGCGCCGGGGCCGTAGCCCGTCGCGTGGGCCTCGGCCAGCGAGTCGGGGAGCGGCTGGCGGAAGCTACTCGCGGTCATCCCCACCGGGTCGAGCAGGTCGGCGGCGACGGCCTCGTGGAACGGCGCGTCGGCGACGACCCCGAGGACGCCGCCGGCGACGGCGTACCCGTAGTTCGAGTAGGCGGGCGCTTCCCCGGGCGGCCGGACCCGGGCGTGGCTCCACGTCCGGAGCGCATCGGGGAGCGGCCGCAGGGCGTCAGCATCCGTGATCCACAGTCCCTCGTTTGACATCTCGTACCCCGCGCGGTGGGTCACGAGGTCGGCGAGCGTGGCCGGCCCCACGGTGTCGTCGAGGCCGGCGTCGAGGTAGTCGGAGACGGGCGCCTGGGGGTCGATGTCGCCCCGCTGGATCCGGGCCATCAGCGCCGTCGCGACGACCGGCTTCGAGACCGAGCCGACGCGGAACGGCGTGGTCGCGTCGACGGCGGTTTCCTCGTCGCGGTCGGCGACGCCGTAGCCCTTCGTGAGCGCCACCTCGCCGTCGGCGACGACGGCGACGGTCGCGCCCGAGGCCGTCCGACCCTCCAGGCTCGACTCGACGAGGTCATCGACCAGCGATTCGAGATCGGTGTCACCGCCGTCCTGCAGCGCGCCCCGAGGCTCGTCGTCCGGGGCCCTATCGGTCGGTTCGGCGTCGATCGGGTCGGCGCCAGCGCCGGCCGCCGCCGAGCCGGTCGCTGCGGCGGTCGCGGCGACTCCGGCGAGGAACCTGCGGCGAGTGGGCGACTGTGTCATCGAAACGACGGTTCTGCCCAGCGGGGGATATAGGTTTGGCGCAGGAATTTTCTATTCGATAAGCGACAGGAAGTCGGCGACGGCTCGGCGGGACCGCGACTCGGCGGGTACGCCTCGTCGTCGACCACACCGTCACTCCGCTTCGCTCGTGACGAGCGATCGAGTCCTACTCGGACTCGACAACTTCGATCCCGCGGTTGTTGACGGCGTGGGCGTCGAGGCCGATCTCTTCGAGGAACTGCTTGTACTCGCGTTCGCACTGCTCGGCGTCCTTCTGCTGGTCGGAGGCGTGCTTGCACAGCGCCTGGAGGTCCTCGGGCACGTCGTTGGTGTGGACGATCCAGTGGTTGATCAGGTCCGACAGCCGGCGGATGGGCGAGGTGAAGTGGCCGTAGATCTCGAAGTTCAGCGCGTGGTGGCCGCCGAAGGGGTCGCTCATGTACTTGGCGCGGGGCATCACGAACATCACGGCCCGCTGGATCTTGTTCAGCTGGCGACCGGGCGCGTCTTCGAGCGTCGCGTTGACGGCTTTCCGGGGGTCGTCCCACGCTTCGCCGGGGATCGAGACGCCGTCCAGGTCCTGGATCTCCTGGAGCGCTTCGTCCCACTCCTGGGGGGAGGGCTGGGGGTGGACGCGGTACATCGCCGAGACGCCGCGGTCCCACATGAGTTCGTGCGTGACGGCCTTGTTGGCCTTGAGCATGCACTCCTCGATGATCGTGTGGGCGCGGTCGCGGGCCGGGTTCAGGACGAGCGAGCCGTCCTCCTTGCGCTGTTCGTGCATCCGGTCGGCCAGCTCCCAGACGAGTTCGGTCTTCTCGGCCAGGTCCACGTCGGTGTCTTCGAGCATGTCGTCGGCGCTGTCGGGGTCGTCGAGGATGTCCTCGGCCTCGGAGTAGGTCAGGCGCGCGTCCGATTCGATGACGGATTTGTAGATGTCGATGTCCTCGTAGGAGAGCGTCTCCGGATCGAGGTGCATCTCGACGGTGTGGGCCAGGCGGTCCTCGTTGGGGACGAGCGAACAGACCGTCTCCGCGAGGACGGGCGGCAGCATGTGGATGGTGTAGTCCGGGAGATAGACGGTGTTTCCCCGCTCGACGGCCTCCTCCCACATCGCAGTCTCCGGGTTGACGTAATGGCTCACGTCGGCGATGTGGACCCAGAGGACGTACTCGTCGTCGCGCTTCTCGACGGAGATGGCGTCGTCGAAGTCCTGGGCGTCGATCGGGTCGGTCGTCCAGGTCGTCATCTCCCGCAGGTCCCGGCGCTCGTCGATCTCATCGGCGATCTCCTGCTGGACGCCCTCGGTGCGCTCCTCGGCTTCGGCCATCACCTCGGCGGGGAACTCGTCGCGGATCTCGAACTTCTCGAACAGTTCGTCGCGCTTGTTCTCGAGATGGCGGGCCATCTCCTCGTCGATCTCGACGGGACCCTGGCCTTCGATCGTCCCGGCCTGGGCCTGCTCGTCCTCGGTAGTCATGTAGCGGGTTATGACCAGGGTACAGATAGGCTTTCTGTGGTACGCGTGGCGCGAGCGAAGCGAGCGCCACGGAGGAGCGAGCGGTGACCGCAGGGAACCGCGAGCAGTGCGAGGGCGAGCGAAGCGAGCCCTCGATGCGAGCGGCGCGAAGCGCCGTAAGCCGCGGGCGTCGACGCGGCGAGCGCCGGCCGAGTCAGCGCTCCTCGACGGAGTCGGCCCGCTCGGCGAGTTCGAGGTAGGTCGCGAGGAAGGCGTCGCGGTCGCGGCCGGCGGCGGCCGACTCCACGTCTTCGAGGAGTCTTTCGAGGTTCCCGCGGGGCTGGTGACAGCGCTCGCGGTCGCACGGCTTGCAAAGGTGTTCGAACTCCTTTCCCTCCCGGTCCCAGCGGTCGCCGAACTTGTCGTACTCCCGGGCTTCCGAACGGGCGACCGAGTCGCCGCAGGCGATACAGGTCACCTCGTCGCGGCCCCGTTGGGAAGAGCGCCACATACAGCCGGCTTCGGACGACGCCCACTTAGCGCTTACCGCTGATCACTGAGGCCGGACTAAGTCGGGCGACGGCTCGCGACCGGAACCCACCGCGATCGGCCGCTGCCCGCGAGGCGACGGTCGGCTCACTCCTCGGCGGCCGTCCGCTCGGGCTCGTAGGGGTCGACGTCGATGGCGCCGTGCGCGAAGCTCCGCGTGCCCGACTCGACGATGTAGGTCTCGTCGTCGTACCGGACGGTCCCGGGCAGTTCCACGCCCTCCTGGTCCGGTCCCGGGCAACACCCGGAGCCGGTGCGCACCCGGTCGAACAGTCGGCGCTGCTCGGTCGAGAGGTTCCCGTAGGCGACGACGCGCTCGTCGGCCGACACGTTCCCGGTGTCGACCAGGTACGCGGGCGTCCCGTACGTGTACCCGACTACCCAGACTCGACCGTCGGCGTACACGTAGTCGAGGTCGTTGAACGTCTCGACGGGCCCGCTGGACTCCAACTCGACCCACTCGTCGGCCCCGCGTGCGGCCTCGAACGCGTCCCGGCTGGCCGACGACAGCGACCACGCCGGGGTCACCTCGGCGCGGTCGACGCCGTCCGGGAGGTCGAGCGGGACCGGCGTCTCCGTCCCCGTGGCCGTCGGTTCCGCGGTCGGACCGGTCGCGGGAGCCGTGGACTCTACGGCTGGCGTCTCGGTGCCGGCCTCGGTGGCCGGTCCCCCGACCGTCGCGCAACCGGCGAGCGTTACGACGATGCAGAGGGCGAGCGCGTGGGCGAGACGCATAGTCGTGTGCGGGTGAGCAGCGGCCGGAGTAAGTGCTTTGTCCGTCGCGACGGCCGGGGAACGACCGACAGCGGGGTGCGGGCGTCACTCCCTCCCGGACTCCGGCGCGACGGTCACACCGAAGGCGGCCGGGTCGGCGTCGGCGACGGGCGGGAGCCGCCGCAGTGGCGGGCGGGCGAGCAGGTACAGCGCCGTGAACCCGAAGCCGAAGGCCGCCAGTCCGACCGTCGTCGCCGTCCCCAGTAGTTCGGCGACGACGCCGCCGACCAGCGATCCCAGCGGGAGGGTCGCACCGGAAGCGGTCCCTTTGATCGTCGAGACGCGGCCGAGCAGGTCGGTCGGGAAGACGGTCTGGTTCAGCGTCGACGAGAGGACGCCGCTGGCGCCCGCGGGCACCCACGCGAGTCCGAACAGGACGACGGTGAGCGCGGGCGACGGCGCGACCACCGCGCCGAGCCAGCACGCGGCGCCGGCGGCGTTGCCGACGAACAGCAGTCGGCCGTAGGAGACACCTTCCAGATACGGCGCGACCACCGAGCCGACGAGCCGACCGACGCCGAGCGCGCCGAGCAGCGCCCCGTAGACGGCCGGACCGCCGAGCGCGTCGCCGTAGGCCGGCAGGACCGCCAGCGTCACGCCCGTCGCGAGGTTCGCCACCGCCGTCGTCAACACGAGTTCGACGAAGACGGTCCCGCGCAGCACGTCGATCCCGTCGCGCAGGTCCGCGACGTACGAACCGAGTATCGACTCCTCGGCGCTACCGGCGTCCTCCCCGTCGGGTTCCTCAACGTCGGCGGACCGTGCCACCGCGACCCCGGCGAACAGCAGCGCCGCGAGCGCGAAGGTCCCGGCGTCGAACAGGAACAGCGCCGTCGCGCCGAAGACGGCGATGAACGCGCCGCCGAGCGCGTCGAAGATCATGTCCAGTCCGAGCGTGACCGTCGCGAGCGCGGAGTTGGCTTGCGAGAGCCGTTCGTCGGGGACGATCCGCGGGACGATCGTCGCCTGCATCGGCGCCATCAACAGCGTCGCGAGCGTCAACAGCGGGACGACCGCGAAGATGACGCCGACGCTCAGGGTCCCCGTCACCGCCGCGAGCGGCAGCGCGAGGACGACGACCCCCTGGAGCAGTTGCGACCCCACGAGGACCGGCCGGAGCGGGAGTCGGTCGACGACCGGGCCGGCGAGGATCTGCAGGAGCCACGGGAGCAACAGGACGGCGTTGGCGATCCCCGTGAGGACCGTCGAGCCGCTGAGTTCGAAGACGAGCCAGAGGACCGCGACCGTGTAGAGGCTGTCCCCCGCGTTGGTCACGAACTGCCCGGCGAAAAAGCGCCGGAAGTCGCGGTTTCGCCACAGCGACCGGTCCGTCGCGGGTTCGGCGGCGTCACCGCTCGCGGTCGTCTCGTCCGTCTCTGCAACCGCCTCGGCGGCGGTCATCGACGACCACCTCCCGGGGAGGAGACGGGGGCGAGCGGTTCCGGAGATGGTTCGAGCGGTCGCGGCGACCGCGAGCGATGCGACTGTCGTCGGTGCGATACGTGCGTGGGCGAGCCCCGGCGGGTGGCCGTGGGCTCGGCGGGTGTCGGCATGTGCGTATGTGTTCGACGGAGAGACTGCGGCTACGAGATGTAGCGAAGCGAACCCGAGTGCTGCAGCTATCGGGCCGCTCGCGCCGCGGGCGGCGAGCGCGGGTCGAACACCGGACGACCGACGATCCGACGGGTCATAGAACGCCTCGATCGGATCGATCCCGAGGTTTCACTTAGTACTGACGGCGCCGTGGTATGCGATTTCAGCTCACGGGAACCAGCGAGGCGACGACATCTGCGGCCGTCACCGGGTCGCCCCCACGTCGTGACGGAGCGCCCAGCGGTCCTCGCAGGGGTCCAACCGGTGGGGTTCGCTGCCGCGCTCGGTGACGATCCCGGCGTGGAACAGCATGGCCTTCAGCTGGAAGACGGTCGGGGAGTGGTAGGCGTCGCCGTCGGCGAGAGCCTCGCCGCGGAGGTCGCCGTCGTCGGTCAGCGCCCGCGAGCGGACGCCCTCGTCGCCGCGGACGAACAGTTCGACGGTGAACGTCGGGCGGAGTTCGTGGAGGTACTCGACGAACTCGCGGAGCGTGGGACGGCGCTCGCCGTCGTCGTGCAGCGACTGGAGTTCGGTCACGAGCAGCTCGGTCGCGGGGTAGTCGTAGACGACGCGACGGGCGAGCTGTCCCCACTTCGGCGCGACCTCGCAGAAGCGCTTGCGCGAGCGCTTCCAGTCCTCGAAAGTATCGAGCGCGGCGTCGACGCTGCCGCACTCGGCGAGCGCGAAGCGGACGACTTCCTTGCCCAGCGCCGTCAACGTCGTCCGGTCGGGCTCGACGCTGACGAGGTTCAGGAACGCCGCGCCGGCGCGGGCGGCGTCGGTCGCGCCGACGACTCGCTCGGCGAGGACAGTCTCCGTGTCGCGGTCGTGGGTCACGGCGAGGGGGTAGGCGAGGTAGTTCTTCGGGTGGTTGAGCCCGAAGCTCTTGCCGGCGACGCCCTGCGCGCTGGCCTGGAAGCGGATGCTCGTCGCCGCGTCGGCGGTCCGATTCCCCACGACTCGTGGGCGTTCGAGGGGTCGAACGTCGCCGTCCGCGTCGACCGCGAGGACGCCGACGTTACACTCTCTGGCCAGCGAGCGGTCGGTCTGGGTGATCGCCGCCGCGGGCGCGGCGAGGAAGGCGACGTTGGCCTCGCCCAGGCGGTCGCGGGCCTGGACGATGCCGCGCTCGGTGTCGACGCCGCCGCCCGCGTAGCCTTTCGCCTCGACGGCGATCAGCGGCGGCTCCCCGCCGAGGCGGTCGACCGCGAGCAGGTCGTCGTCGAGCGGCCGCACGCCCACCAGGTCCGGGTATCCCGACCCGACTCGGACGTGATTGAACGGCGCCAGCGCCTCGCGGACCGCCTCGTCGACCGTCCGCTGGTCGACCCACCGCTCCCGAGCGAACTGCGTGTCGACCACCGCGTAGGCCTCGGCGCCGTCCTCGGGGAACAGCCGCCGCTTGGCCCGGGCGAGCACGTGCGGTTCAGTCAGGTCCGCGCCGGCCGCAGCCATGCTACCTCGACTGGCGAGCTCGCACAAAAAGGGTGGTGTCGCGTGGACGGCTTCGGGGTGTCTCCGACCGGCCTTCGCCCACCGAACGGCCGCCGGCCGGATCGCGGCAAAACGACGCCACAGCCCGCGTTCGAGTCACCCCTCCGTGCTCGGCTGTGGCCGATATAAATCGCATGTCGCAATATAGAATCGATCGAGCGGAGGGTTCGACTACGGCAGGTGTAGCGGGTCTGAAATGCGCGATTTTGGCCCACTCGGTGAACGGATCTCGACCTTCTGAGACGCTAAGCGTCGTCCGTGTCCGAAAATCGGTCATTCCGAACTGAGTGGAAGAACGACGTCACCCGACCGCGGTAGCCGACACTGGCCTGCTAGTCGTCGCCCGCTACCCGTTCGAGGAACGCTTCGGGAAGCTCGTCTATCTCTCCGATTTGGACGCGCCAGAGATCGGCGTACGTCCCGTCCTCGGCGAGTAACGCGTCGTGTGTTCCCGCTTCGACCAACTGTCCATCGTCGAGGACGAGGATGCGGTCAGCGTCCCGCACTGTGGAGAGGCGGTGGGCGATGACGAAGGTGGTTCGGTCAGCCGAGATCTCCGCCAGGTTCCGCCGGATGAGTACCTCCGTCTCGTTGTCGACGTGACTGGTTGCTTCGTCGAAGACCAACACCGAGGGGTCCCGGACGAGGGCCCGCGCGATAGCGACGCGCTGGCGTTGGCCGCCCGAGAGTTTCACGCCGCGCTGGCCCACGTGCGTCTCGTAGCCGTCGTCCAGATCCGCGACGAACTCGTGGGCGCCGGCCTCCTTCGCCGCCGCGACGATCTCCGCTCGGCTCACTCCCTGCTCGCCGTAAGAGATGTTCTCCGCCACCGTCCCGTCGAAGAGGAACGACTCCTGATCGACGTAGCCGACGGCTGCGCGGAGGTCCTGCCGCGAGAGGTCGGTGATGTCACGACCGTCGAGGCGGATCACGCCGTCGTCGGGCTCGTAGAAGCGCAACAGGAGCTTGATGAGCGTCGACTTCCCGGCGCCGGTCGAACCGACGATACCGACCGTTTCACCGGAGTCTACGTCGAAGGACACCGAATCGATGACGGACTCGTCGGTGCCAGGGTACGAGAAGCTCACGTCCTCGTACGCCACGTCACCGTCGACCCGTTCGACCGGATCGGCATCGGTATCCTCCGCCACGCGGCTGTCGGCGTTGCGCACACCGACGATGCGCGCGGCCGAGGAGTTCACCCACTGATAGATGCCGACGAGCGCCGAGAGGAACTCGATGCCCCCTTCCATGTTCCGCATGTAGAACAGGAAGGGCACGAGTTGGCCGACCGTGAGTGTCCCCGTGAAGAACAGCGGCGGGCCATCGATAACCCACAGGCCGCCGACTATCATCACGACGACGAGCACGAGGCCGGTCACGCCCTGTATGAGCGGCGTCTGCTGGATCCGCTTGCGCGTGCCGGTCCAGGATCTGTCTCGGAGGTCTCCCGAGCGCCCCGTGAACCGTTCCCGCTCGACGCCCTCTGCGCCGTTCGCTTTCACGACGTCCATCCCGCCGAGCGTGGACTCCATCCGGGCGTTGAGTCGTCCCTCGGCGCGCTGAATCGGGGGATACAGTTCGCTCAGCGCCCGCGAGAAGTGGATATTGATGGCCGCCAGGACGGGGAGGAGCAGGAACACGACGGCCGTGAGCTGCCAGTTCAGGTAGGCCATGAACGCCAGCGCGCTGAGGAGGGTGACCGACGTCCCTACCGCCCAGCGTGCGCTCTTCGACAGGCCGCGTTCCAGCGTGTTGACGTCGTCGTTGAGCGCGCTCATCACGTCGCCGGTCTGATGCGTGTCGAAGAACGCGAGCTCCTGGTGCTGGGCGGAGTCGAACGTCTGGACGCGGACGTCGTCGACGACGCGCTGGCCGAACAGCTCCCAGAGGACGTTCTTGCCGATAGCCATGAAGACGCCCACGGTCCCGCTGACGATCAGGAAGCCGCCGACGAACCAGAGTTGCCCCTCGGTGCTCGCGGGCACCCACGTGTCGGGCACCAACGGGACCGTCAGCGGCTGGGAACTGAACACGCTGTCGAAGCCGACGCCGATGACGTACACCGAGAGGTTGCTGTTCACTGCCGCGACTATCGTCACCAGCACGGCCGTGGCGAACAGCCCCAGATGTCGGCGACCGGCGTGCCGGATGACGTAGAAGAACGGGTACTCGACGTCGGACTCCTCGGCGAGGTCTCGCTCGCTCATCGGTTCGCCTCCACGAACTCCTCGGAGACGGCATCGATGTCCCCGACTTGCACCTTCCAGAGGTCGGCGTAGAGGCCGTCCCGTTCGAGGAGTTCCTCGTGGGTGCCTTCGGCCGCGACGGTGCCGTCGTCGACGACGAGAGTCCGGTCCGCGTCCCGAACCGTCGAGAGCCGGTGGGCGATGGCGAACGTCGTGCGCTCGCCGGCCATCGATTCGAGCGAGCGCTGTATCTGCACTTCCGTCTCGTTGTCGACGTGGCTGGTCGCCTCGTCGAGGACGAGGACCTTCGGGTCGCGCAACAGGGCTCGCGCGATAGCGACGCGCTGGCGCTGCCCGCCGGAGAGCTTCACGCCGCGCTCGCCGACCTCCGTGTCGTACCCCTCCGGGAGCTGCGCGACGAACTCGTGAGCGCCCGCGAGCGTCGCCGCGCGAACGATTCCGTCGGCCGGGTCGTCCGTATCGAAGCGGTCCTCGGTGGCGTACGCGATGTTTTCGGCTATCGTCCCGTCGAACAGCTGCGGGTCTTGGGAGACGTAGCCCAACTGCCGGCGCAGGCTCCGCAGGCTCACGTCTCGGATGTCCTGGCCGTCGATTCGAATCGCTCCGCTGTCCGGCTCGTAGAAGCGGAAGAGGAGCTTGACGAGCGTCGATTTTCCGGCCCCCGTGGAGCCGACGACGCCGACGAGTTCGCCCGGTTCGGCGGTGAACGACACGCGTTCGACGGCGGGCTCCTCGGCGCCCTCGTAGGTGAAGGTCACGTTGTCGAACTCGACGTGACCCTCGGTGACGTCCAGTTCGTCACCCTCGCGGGAACCGGCGCGGCGGGCGGGATGCGAGAGGAGGCCGTCGATACGCTTGGAGGATGCGAGCGCGTCCTCGTAGGCGTCGATGGTGTCGACGGCGAGGTCTTTGACCGGTTCCAGGAATCCCCGTGAGTACAGCATGAACGTCAAGAGGGCGCCGGCAGTGAACGTGCCCGAGAAGAACGCGGGCGGGCCGGCGATGACCCAGTAGCCGCCGAGGAGGAAGACGACCTTTCCGAAGACGTTGTTCGACATCCAGGTCACGAAGTCGAAGCCCAGGCGCAGGCGGATGGTTTCCCAGTTTTTCGTCCTGTATTTCGCCGAGATGTCGGCGACGCGTTCGCGCTCGAACTCCTCACGTGTGAACGCTTTCACCGTGCGAACGCCGTTCAGCGAGTCCTCCAGGCGGGCGTTCAACTCGCCGACGGTCTCGCGGACGGCTTCGTGGCGCGGTTCGAGCATCCGCGCGTAGACGCGACTGGCGAGCGCGACGAACACGGGGATGGTGGCGAGCACGAGCGCTAGCTGCCAGTTCAGCAGCGCCATCAGGGCGAACGCGACCACGACCTGCGAGACGCGGCTCGTGGCGCTGTAGACGGCACCGATGACGCCGCCGAAGTTCTCCGTGTCGTTGTGGATAACGCTCATCACGTCGCCGGTCTGTGAGTCGTCGTAGTAGCTCATCCGCAGGTCCGTCGCGGCGTCGTAGGCGTCCGTGCGCAGGTCGTGGCTCATCGCGACGTTCCCTCGGTTCTGGAACCACGAGGAGAGCCAGTCGAGACCGTTCTGCGCGACGAACGCGGCCGCGAGAACGCCTGCCGTCAGCCAGAGTTGCGCGATCTGACCCGACGGAACCCACGCGTCGGGAACGAGGGGCAGGCTGTACGCCCGGTCGCTCAGGAGCACGGCGTCGAAGGCGACGCCGATGACGAACGCCGGAGCGCGCTGAGGGATCCGAGCGAGCAGCAGCGCGACGAGTCCGAGTCCGAAGTTCGCCGCCTCCGGGCGGGCGTACTCCCGAAGGAGTTTCACGAGCGAGTTCTCGCTCGCGCTCATCGACTCACCTGCAGGTGGTTCGGGCCGGAACGACCGGCGCCGGACTGTGCTCGCAGTGGCGTGTGTGTTGACATCCGTGTCGGTGGTGGAAGTCGGTGAAACGGCGATTCGAACGAAGGAGCGAGGGAGCGTCCCGGCGCGGCCGGCGGGTGAAGCCCGACCGGGTTACGCCAGACCACTGTCCGCTGCCACAGATCCATGCCAGAGCACGGGTCCAAGCTCGGTAGCGGACATCATATTTCGATGAACTATGGTGTAGGATATAAAGTTTGGGAAACTAAGATGTGATCGTTTCCGACACGTCCGTCGCCGTCTCGTATCTGGCCGGACCGAGTTGTGGTCCGAGATCATCCCCGTTGGCTCTCGGTGATCGCCCGATCCGGCCAAACACCGATAGGACGGGGACGAGAAGGCGCTGTCAGTGACAGATCCCCCACACAGCCGACCGGTCGAGGCGGTGCTCGACGACGCTGGCGTCGACGAGTCGGGGCTGTCGGCGGCCGAGGCGGCCGAGCGCCGCGACGAGTACGGCCCGAACGAGATCGCCCGCGGGGAGGGGCGCTCGCCGGTCGATATCTTCCTGACGCAGTTCGACAGCTGGCTCATCTGGGTGCTGCTCGCCGCGGCCGTCCTCTCGGTGTGGGCCGGCCACACCGTCGACGCGGTCCTCATCGCGGTCATCGTCGTCGCGAACGGCGTGTTCGGGTTCGTCCAGGACTACCGCGCCGAGCAGAGCCTCGAATCGTTGCGGGAACTCACGGCGCCGACCGCCGTCGTCCGTCGCGACGGCGAATCGGCCGAGGTCGAGGCGACCGAACTCGTCCCGGGCGACGTGGTCGAACTCTCGGACGGCGACGTGGTGCCGGCGGACGGACGCGTCGTCGAGGCGACGGGACTGGAGGTCGACGAGGCGGCGCTGACCGGCGAGAGCCTCCCGGTCTCGAAGTCGGCCGAGCCCGTCGAGGCCGACGCGCCGCTGGCCGAGCGGTCGTCGATGGTCTACAAGAGCACGGCGGTCACGCGGGGGAAGGCCGCCGTCGTCGTGACCGCGACCGGCGAGGACACGGAGGTCGGCGCCATCGCGCGCCAGCTCGCCGACACAGAGGAGACCGAGACCCCGCTACAGGCGGAACTCGACGACCTCGGCCGGACGCTCGGGCTCGGCGTCGTCGCGCTGGCCGCGCTGGTCGTCCCCTTGCTCTGGGTCCGCGGCGTCGAACCGCTGCAGACGGCGCTCACGGCGATTTCGCTTGCCGTCGCGGCCGTGCCGGAGGGGCTGCCCGCGGTCGTGACGCTGACGCTCGCGCTCGGCGTCCGTCGGATGGCCGACGAGAACGCTCTCGTGCGCCGGTTGCCGGCCGTCGAAGCCCTGGGCGCCGTCGACGTGGTCTGTACCGACAAGACCGGGACGCTCACCGAGGGCCGGATGGCCGTCAGCCGGCTGTGGGTCGACGACGCCGTCGTCGGCTTCGACGAGGTGACCGACGCAGCGAGCGGGGCCGACGGTGACCGGCCGGCGGCGAACGGCGGCGCGACGGGCGAGGGCGAGTCGGCGACCGCGGCCGACCGCGTCGACCTGCTCCTGCGGGCGGGTGTGCTCTGTAACGACGCGACGGCCGAGGAGGGTGACCCCACGGAGCGGGCGCTCGTCGCCGCCGCCGAGGATCGGGGACTCGACGTGGCCGCGCTCCGCGAAGCGCACCCCCGGACCGACGAGATCCCCTTCTCCTCGGAGCGCAAGTGGATGGGGACGGTCCACGGCGACCGCGCCTACGTCAAAGGCGCCCCGGAGGTCGTCGTCGAGAAGTGCTCGCGAGTGCTGACCGACGACGGTCCGGTCGAACTGGACGAGGCGGGCGCCCAGCGAGTCCGAGAGCGGACCCGCGGGTTCGCCGACGACGCGCTGCGCGTGCTCGCGGTCGCCTACACCGAGGACGGGCGCGGGTTCGAGGGAGGCGGCGACGGCGACCTCGACGGCGGCGACGACCTCGATGATCTGGTGTTCGTCGGGCTCGTCGGGATGATCGATCCGCCGCGGACGGAGGTGGCCGACGCCATCGAGCGCACGCGGCGGGCGGGCATCGACGTGAAGATGATCACGGGCGACAACGTCCGGACGGCGGCGGCCATCGGCGCGGAACTCGGACTGGGCGGCGACGTGGTCGACGGCCGCGAGATCGAGGGGCTGAGCGACGCGGAACTCCGCGAGCGCGTCGTCGAGGTGGACGTGTTCGCGCGCGCCTCGCCCGAGCACAAGGTTCGGGTGTTGCGCGCGCTCCAGGACGAGGACCGAACGGTGGCGATGACGGGCGACGGCGTCAACGACGCGCCGGCGCTGAAAAACGCCGACGTGGGCGTCGCGATGGGCGTCCGCGGGACCGACGTGGCCAAGCAGGCCAGCGACGTGGTCTTGCTCGACGACAACTACGCGACCATCGCGCGGGCGGTCGAGCGCGGCCGGGCCATCTTCGACAACGTCTGGAAGTTCGTCGCCTACCTGCTGAGCGCCAACGTCGCCGAGGTCGCCATCGTCTTTCTCGCCTCGCTCGGTGGGTATCTCGTCCTCCCGGCGGTCCAGCTTTTGTGGATCAACCTCCTGACCGACGGCCTGCCGGCGCTGGCGCTGGGCGCCGACCCGGAGAGCGGCGACGTGATGGAGCGGCCGCCGCGCGAGCCCGACCAGGGCATCGTCGACCGGCCCATGCTCGGGGTCGTCGGCGGGACCGGCGCCGTCACGACCGTCGTCATGCTGGGCCTGCTCGCGCTCTTGCTCGACGGTGCGGGCGCGGTCGACGCGTACGTGACGACGATGATCTTCACCGCGTTCGTCGTCCTGGAGTTCGGGAAGCTGTTCGTCGTCCGCTGGCTGCGCGAGACGCCGACGCTGTCGAACCGCTGGCTGTTCGCCGCCGTGGCCGGGTCGCTGGCCCTGCAGCTGGCCGTCCTGTACACCCCCCTCCGCGAGTACTTCGACACGGTCGCGCTCGGTGTCGGCGACTGGGGGATCGTCGCCGGCGTCCTCGCCGTCACGCTGCCGGCGTACCTGCTCGTGGCCGTGGGCGTCCGACGCCTGCGCGAGTCGGGCGCGGCGGCGGGCGCGAACCCGGAGACGGCGTCGAGTGAGGGGTGACGCGAGCGGTCGGCAACGCAGCGATCGTCCGGCCGGGCCCGATCGGCTACGCCGGCCGCGGGCTTATTAGCGCGACGAGCGTATCTGTTTACATGACCGACGCGGAGGAGATCGAGATGGACGCCGCGGAGTGCGACCGGTTCCTGGGGAGCGGGGGGACGGGAGTGCTCTCCCTCTCGACGACGGGGGACGAACCGCCGGACGCCGTGCCGGTGTCCTACGGGTACGACGAGGAGGAGAGGGTGTTCTACTTTCGGATCTCGGTCGGCCACGAGGACGACCGCGGCGACCTCGCCGGGCGCGCGGTGACGTTCGTCGCGTACGGCGACGAGGACGGGGACGACGACGAGCGATGGCGCAGTGTGATCGCGCGCGGGCGGCTCCGCGACACTGAGGAGGAGGGCATCGCGACGGAGACGCTGGCGGAGATGGAGCGGGTCGACATCCCGCTGGTCGACGTGTTCGAGGAGCCGCTACGGATGGTGTCGTTCGACTTCTTCCGGCTCGACCCAGACGAGTTCACCGGCCGACGGGAGTCGCTCGTCAACGAGTAAACGACCTCCCCACGCCGGTCGCTACCCCGGCAGGAAGACGTTGATGACCGCGACGACCAGCCCGGCCAGCCCCATGCGAGCGGCGGCGACGTACCAGCGCTGGCCGGAGATCGAGCCCATGTACGCGCCGAAGGCGCCGAGGACCCCGACACCGAGCGCCACGGAAGCGAGAGCGGCCTCGACCATGGAGAAGACGGTCCCCTCGAAGACGAACGGGAGGAGGGTGATCAGGATGCCGATGAGCGGGCCGAGACCGCTCGCGACCGCGTGGACGACGCGGGCGCCGCTCTGTTCGCGCTGGATGCGCGTGTCGTCGAGGTCGGTGAGCATCGCCCGTTCGACGCGGCGGATCTCCGCGCGGGTCTCGGCGCGCTCGATCTCCCAGACGCTCCAGAGCGCCGAGGTGCCCAGCCCGACCGCGGCGCCGGCGCCGATCTTGATCACCGTCGCGCCGTCGGGCACGCCCGAGAGGACAGCCCCGACGACGACGCCGATGGCCGTGAGCGTCCCGTCGAAGCCGTTCGAGACGAAATAGCGGCGGGCGATCGAGAGCACGTCCTCCTTGCCGAGCAGGCGGCGGACCCGATCGAGCGCGGACACGGTCAGCCGTCCTGGGGCGTCGGACGGTTCTCGACGACGTAGTCGCCGCAGGCCACCTCGTCGACGGAGTGGATCGTCCCGCTGAGGTCCTCGACGGCCGCCTCGACGGCGTCGAAGTCGAGCGCCTCGCCCTCCAGCGTCACTTTGACGTTCTGGACCTCCTGGTCGAGTTCGACGAGCGACGTGCTCGCACCCTCGACGGAGTCGAGTTCGCTCAGGTGCTCGGTGAACGCGAGCAGCGGCGGGTCGTGCGGTTTCAACACGTCGACGACGAGTCGGCGGACGGGTGCCATGGGTGTCCGTCGGACTGCGACGCACAAAAAGGCAGGTCGACGCCGCCGGGGAGTGAGCGGCGGTGCGGTCAGTCAGTCCGCGCGAGCGTCGCCGTCGTCGGTCTCGCGAAGCCACCCGAGCGACACCGCGGCAGCGACGACGCCCCCGCCGACGACGAGCGCGGGGCCCGACGTAGCGATGCGGTAGACCAGCACGGCCGCCCCGGCGACGGGCGCGACGGCGCTCGTGCCCGCGGCGAGCAGGCCGACCAGCGCGGCGTCGACCCCGCTTCCGCCGGGTGCCGGGACGACCGCCGCCGCGACGGCGGCCGGGATGACCGCCAGGAGGACGCCCACCGAAACCGACTCGCCGACCGCCCGGAAGGAGAGCCACAGCGCCACGATGGTCAACGCGTGGGCGACCGCGAGCAGTCCGACGAGCGTCGCGAGTTGCCGCGGCGACCCGCCGCGCAGGCGCGAGAGCGCGTCCCGAAACCCGTCGACCCGCTCGGCGACGGCCGCCCGGTCCGGCGGGGTGAAGCGAGGGACGACCCGGAGCGCGCCGGCGATTCGGGCGGCCAGCGAGACGCCCAGTTCCGTCGCCCGGTCGCGGACCCGCCAGAGGGCGACCGCGCCCGCGACGGCCAGCGCGAACAGGCCGACGCCGACGGCCGCCAGCGTCGCCACGCCGCCGGCGCCCGCGGTCGCGAGCAGGTAGCCGACCCCGAGGACGCCGAAGGCGCCGACGAGGACGTTGGTGAGCGCGCTGACGGCGACGACGGCGGCGACGCCGTCTTCGTAGTCGGCGTCGGAGGAACGCGCGACGAGCAGGCCGTTGACGGGCGCGCCGCCCGCCTGGCCGCCCGGGACGACCGTGTTGACGACCGTCGTCGCGACGTACGCGCCGAGGACGCGACTCACCCGGGCGTCGTGACCGAGAATAGCCAGCAGGACGCCCAGCGCGAGGCCTCTGGCGACCAGCACCGCGACCGCGACGCCGGCGACCAGGCCCACGGTGCCCGCGTCCGCACCGGCCAGCCCCGCCCGTATCGCGCCGGGACCGACGAGCGCGACCGCCCCGGCGACGGCCGCCGGCGTCGCGACCAGCGCGACGGTCCTGCGGACTATCCGCCCGGTCGGACGCCCGGACCGACGGGTCGCGGAACTCACGGGACCACCCGTCGCCGTGGTCGCCCGTGGTCGGAACCGGCCGATCGCCGGATCGTCCGGATCCGTCGTTGTTCGTGCCCGTACATGTTGAATCGCCCGTACCGCGCACCCGTCGAGATGGTAGCACAGTTTGGGGTTACACCGACATAACTGTGACGCGGACGCGACCCTCGACTCGACGCCCTCCGACGAGGTGACGCGCTCCGGGGCGGGATCACCGCGACCCGTTGGAAGGGCAACACTTACCGGACGGCCGGGCGTACCGGTCGGAACAGTCGCTGTAACCGGCCTGTCCGTCGCCCCTGCCAGCGCGCCACGGCGTCGACGGTCCCCGCTCGACCGCACCCACCCCCGCCCCGATGGTTACGCACACCTTCCGCCGGTGGCTCGACCGGACCTGTTTCGCTCTCGCGACGCTGGCCGTCGTCACCGTCGGGTTCGTCCAGGGGCGGATCGCCGTCACGATCCCGCTGTTGTTCGTCGGTATCGGGGGCGTCACCGTCCTGAACGCGACGGTCGCCTGCCTGAGTTTCGCCGCGACGCTGCTGAGTTCCGGCGCCGTCTTCGTCACGGAGGTGCTCCGCGAGCGCCGCCGCGGCCCCTACCCGGCGAGCGGTCCGGAGATCGCGGCCATCGTGCCCTCCTACGGTGACGCGGGCGCGCTCCACCGCAGCGTCGAGAGCCTGCTGGCCGCCGACTACGGGGACCTGTCCGTCTACGTCGTCTGCGAACCGGGCGACGAGTCGACGCTGTCGGTCGCGCGCTCGCTCGCCGAGCGCCGCCGGGTGACCTGTCTCGTCAACGACCGCGACCCCGGCTCGAAGGCCGCCGCCGTCAACTGCGCGGTCGACCACACCGACGCGCCCTACGTCGGCGTGTTCGACGCCGACGAGCGCGTCCACCCGACCTTCGTCCCCGCCGCGGCCGCCGGCCTCGCCGACCACGAGGCCGTCCAGGGACGGACCGTCCCGCGCCCGGACGGGCTCCTCGAAGCCGTCACCTACTACGAGTCGGTCGTCCTCGGGTATCTGAGCCACCGGCTGGTCGCCCTGCTGACCGACTTCGACATGGTGGCGAGCAACGCGCTCGTCGTACGCCGGTCGACCTACGAGCGCGTCGGCGGCTACGACCCGCGGATGCTCACCGAGGACTTCGACTTCGCCTTCCGCTGCTACGAGGACGGCGTCTCCGTCCAGTCCTCCTTTGCCTACCCCTCCGAGATCGAGGGCGCCCACACCCTGCGGGACTGGTGGGGCCAGCGCAAGCGCTGGATGACCGGCTACGCCCAGGTGTTCCACCGCCGACTCGGCCGCCTGCACCCGATCGCCCGCCCGCGTAGCGTCGCGTCGCTGGTCTTCTGCGGCGGCGCCATCCTCGGCAACTTCGTCGTCCTCTCGCTGGTGCCCCAGGCCGTCGTCCTCGCCGTCGGTGGCGGGCCGGCCGTCCTCGCCGCGACGCTCGGGACGCTCGCCGGGATCTGCCTCGGCGTCCGACTGCTCGACCGCCGCGTCGGCGTCGTCGACTCGGTGGGGCTGGGGTGGCTACTCGTCCCCTTCGTCCTCCCGTTCTACAGCCTCGCCGCGATCAAGGGCATCGTCGAGTACCCCATCTCCTGGCGCGGCGAGTGGTTCCGCGTCGAAAAGGAGGGGTGAGAGTGGGGGTTCGGAACGAAAACGGTCGGCGGTACGAACCCGGACTCGACCGCGACCGCAGACAGCGTGAAAGCCCCCGTCTTCTGCGCTCCCGGGTAGCGAGGGGCCGAAGTCCCTCGGACAGTCGGGCGGCAAGGCCGCCCGACGAACTCGCTGCGCTCGCTCCAGTGCTTACTTCGTACGGGTTCCCGCAGAGGACGACCCCTTTCACGCTGTTTGCGGTCACGAGCACGAGAGCAGTCGCGGTAGCGACCAGTGCGGTCGCGGTCCGCTGAATCACACAGCACCTCGAACGGCGACCTACGACTCGCCACAACGGATTTCCCGTCGGCACCCCTCACACCGGCAGATGAGTGACGGCCGAGTCGACGCCCTCCTATCAGCGCTGACCCTCGACGAGAAACTCCGGTTGGTCCGCGGGCGGGCCGACCCCGAGGGACACGCCACGGGCTACGTTCCCGGCGTCGAGCGACTCGATATCCCGCCGCTGGGGCTCGTCGACGGCCCGCTGGGGATCCGCGACCGCCAGGCGACGGCGTTCCCGGCGACCATCGCCCTGGGGGCGGCATGGGACCCCGACCTGGCCCGCCGACTCGGTCGCGCGCTGGCGGCCGAGACGCGCGCTCGCGGCCACGACGTGTTGCTCGCGCCGGGACTCAATATCGTCCGCGTCCCCACCGGCGGGCGCAACTTCGAGTACCTGAGCGAGGACCCGCTGCTCACCGCCGAGGCGGCCGCGGCGTACGTCGACGGCGTCGAAACGGGGGGCGTCGGCGCGACGGCCAAACACTTCGTCGCGAACAACCAGGAGCGCCGCCGCGACACGGTCGACGCCGTCGTCTCCGAGCGCGCGCTGCGGGAGATCTACCTCCCGGGCTTTCGCGCGGCCGTCGACGCCGGCGCTTCGGCGGTGATGGCCGCCTACAACCGCGTCAACGGCCACTACATGAGCGAACACCAGCAACTCCTCGACGGCGTCCTGCGCGAGGAGTGGGGGTTCGGCGGCGTCGTGATGAGCGACTGGTGGGGGACTCACGACGCCGTCGCCGCGGCCGATGGCGGGCTGGACCTGGAGATGCCTGGCGCCTCTCCCCTCGAACTGTTCGCACCGAACAGCCGCGGCCTACGCGCGATGCTCCGACTCCGCCTCTCGGAGCGGCTCGACCTCGACCCGCCGCTGGTGTGGCGACTCGCAGACCGGGTGACCGACGACGGCCAGCCCGACCCCTATCCGTTCGATTTCTTCGGCGACCCGCTGCGTCGGGCCATCGCCGACGGCCTCGTCGCCGAGGCGACGCTCGACAGCAAGGTCCGGCGCGTCCTCGGGCTGTACGACCGACTGGGGACGCTCGACGGGTCCCGGTCGGACAGCGCGGGTGACACCGCGCCGACCGTCGACCGGGACGCCCACCACGACCTCGCCCGGGTGGTGGCCCGCCGCGGGACCGTCCTCCTGGCGAACGACGGCGTCCTCCCCCTGGAGGACGGCGACACCCTGGCCGTCGTCGGGCCGAACGCCGACGAGGCGAAGGTCGGCGGCGGCGGCAGTTCGGAAGTCACGCCCACCCGCACCGTGAGTCCCGTCGAGGGCCTGCGTGGGCGGACGAGCGCACCCGGGGTCACCTTCGAGCGCGGGGTCGAGCGGGTCGCGAACCCGTCGATGTTCGACCTGCCGGGGTCGGGACTCCGGCGGCGACTGGGCCGGGGACCGGACTTCGATGCCGCGGTCGAGGCGGCGGCCGACGCCGACGTCGCGGTCGTCGTCGTCCAGGACGGCGCGACCGAGGGCGAGGACCGCGACTCGATGGCGCTGCCCGGAAAGCAGGACCGACTCGTCCGGGCCGTCACCGAAGCGAACCCCGACACCGTCGTGGTCTGTCGGTCGAGCGGTCCCGTGGAGCTGCCGTGGGCCGACGACGCGGCCGCCGTGGTCCAGACGTGGTACCCCGGGCAGGCCGACGGCGCAGCGCTGGCGGACGTGCTCTACGGCGCCGACCCCGGCGGACGGCTCCCGGTGACGGTCGGCCGGCGGTTCGACGACTACCCGGTCGCCGGCGACGAGCGCCGCTACCCCGGCGAACACGAACACGTCCACTACGGCGAGGGCGTCTTCGTCGGGTATCGCGGGTTCGACCGCGACGGCGTCGCCCCCCGCTTCCCGTTCGGTCACGGCCTGAGCTACGCCGCGTTCGACTACGCCGACCTCGCGGTCGAGGCCACTGGCATCGACGGGACCGCCGATCTCGAAGCGACCGCCCTCGACGTGGCGGTCACCGTCGAGAACCGCGCGGACCGCCCCGGTCGGGAGGTCCTCCAGGCGTACGTCGGACCGCCGGCGGCGCCGGCGGGGGTCGACCGCCCGGAGCGCGAACTTGCGGCCTTCGAGTCGGTCGCGCTCGACGGCGGCGAGCGGCGGGCCGTCTCGCTGTCCGTTCCGCAACGGGCGCTCGCTCGCTACGACCCCCGCGACGGCTGGACGGTCGACGCCGGCGAGTACGCGGTCGTCGTCGGCCGCTCCGCGCGCGACGAGCGGGCGCGGGTGAGCGTCGAACTGTCCTGAGACGCGTCACCGACCGGCTTCGAGCGCATCGACGAGTTCGTCGCTCGACCGGATCGACGCGAACTCCCCGTCGAGGTGGGCCAGCGCCGTGCGGTGGACCAGATCGGCGTCGAAGGACTCGCCGTCGGACTCGTTCCGCTCGTCCGACGAGCCTCCGGTCGCTTCGCTCCCGGAGACGCCGCCCAGCGACCGGTCGAAGGTAGCGGTCGCGTCGCGGACGACGGTCACGTCGAAGCCCCGATTCTCGGCCATCCGCGCCGTCGTCGAGACGCAGTGGTCGGTCGTGAGCCCGCAGACGACGACGGCCTCGTGACCGCCCTCGCGGAGCCACCGTTCGAGGTCGGTCCCGACGAACGCGCCGTTGACCCGCTTGACGAACTCGGCTTCGCCCTCGCGGGGCTCGAACCCCTGCGTGAACGCGAACCCGGGTCGGTCGCGGCGGAGCGGCGAGTCGTCCTCCGTCGAGTCGTGACGGACGTGCGCTACGGGAGCGCCGGCCTCGCGCCAGGCGCCCAGCAAGCGGAGCGCCGCGTCCTCGGCGTCGGGGTTGTTGCGCGTCCCCCAGCCGGGTTCGTCGAAGCCGCGCTGGAAGTCGACGAGAACGAGCACCGGCGCGGACGGCCCAGCGGAGTCGCCCGTCATCTCAGTCGTCGCTCGCGGCGGCCCGGCCGCGACCGGCACCGAGCAGCGCGTCCGATTTCGGGTGCTCGCGCGTTACCGTGATGGGGCACTCGTCGGGCATCGCGGAGTCGTCCGACGAGAGCATGTACTGGACCCACTCGCGGTCGCCGTCGGCGCCCCAGTCGCCCAGGTCGGCGTGCGGGCAGACGCCGTCGTAGTCCTCCAGGCGGTCCTGGATGACCTCGCGGGCGTGCTGGCCGGCTGGCTGGTCGGCGGTCACGTCGAGGTTCTCGAACAGCGCCCGGGGCTGGAAGGTGATCTCCAGCCCGACCGGGCAGTAGCGGCTCATCCGGTCGTCGTAGAAGGGCGCCCGGCAGGTCGGGAACATCGGCTCGCCGCCGAAAGAGAACTCCCAGTAGGGGTCGTCTGGGTCGGTCGGGATGTCGGCTGGCCACGGCTCGGGGTCGTGGACGTGCAGGAACTGGAGGACGTGCCACAGGCTCCGGTGATACGCCGCCTCCGACAGCGGCTCTGTCGGCGGCCGGAAGAACGTCACGAGCGACGCCCGGTCGCTGTGGGCCTCGTAGCTGTCGAGGTACTCGAGGAGCGTCCGGCCCAGGTCGAGCAGCGCGTCCTTGTCGGTCATCGACGGGACGGCGGTGTACAGCGGATCGCCGTTGGCGACCGACTCCGCGCCGAAGAAACAGGGAAAGGGACTGTCGTTGCGCTCGCCGAGCAGCCCGTCGCGGAAGGTCCGCCAGTGGTCGCCGACCCAGTCGGGAGCCGCGCCCGACTCGACCCGCGACGCGACGGTCTCTTGGTCGACCAGTTCGCCGACGACCGGTTCTGTCATCGCCGGAATTTGGGACCGTTCGATGTTCAATCCATCGCTCGTCCGCGATCACTGCCACGAACCGACGGGATCACCGACGTCGATCCGCCCACCGTCGACGATCCGACAGCGCAGGCCGCCGCGGCCGGCCAGCGCCTCGGTCGTGCCCGGTTCGTCCAGACGGTCGGCCAGGTACGCACAGGGCTCGCAGGGCCCCGTCCCGACACAGACCGCATCGCCGACCCGGAATCGCTCGCCGACCAGCGCGTCGAGGTCGACGCCCGCGACGGTGACGTTGCGGCGGTGTTCGCCCCGGTCGAGGTCGATCCCGTGGTCCCGTTCGACCGCGGCGAGCGCCTCGCTCGCGACGAGCGTCAGGTCGCTGCCGGCGCGGGCCGAGCCCGACGAATCGTCGAAGTAGCGGTCGCCCCGCAGGCCCGCGCCGGCGACCGCTTCGACCCGCTCGACCGGGTCGGGCTCGCCGCCGCTGGTCGCGACGAGGTGTATCCGCTCGACGCGTCCGTCCATACGGTACCGTGGGCGGCGAGCGACGTAAGTGATACCCGCTCGCGGCGGGTCAGTGCTGGCCGAGCGCGCCGTGGTAGAACTCGCGGTGGTCGTAGTGGTCGGCCACGTCGTCGCGGATCGACCCGTAGTTGCGCTCGACCGCCCGGCGCGTCTCGTCGTCGATTTCGAAGTCGTGGGCCTCGTAGAACTCGGAGGTGGCGCCCATGTTGTGAATCAGCGCGTAGAAGTCCAGCGGCTGGAAGAAGAGCGGCTCGTCGACGTCGCTGTGGCCCATCGTCGGGTCGACGTGCGCGTCGAAGCCGTTCCGGTCGAAGTCCTCGAGGAGCAACTCGACGCGCGGGCTGAGATCGAGGCCCCGAGCCGACTCCCAGAACGCCGTCTCGCCGTCGGCGAAGGCGTAGTGGACGCTGACGAAGTCGTAAATCGACTCCCAGGTCCGCTCGACCCAGGCGTTGTACCGCTCGCGGACCGCGTCGGTGGCAACGCGCCCGTGGCCCGACAGCAGGGTCGCGAGCGTCACCGACGCCTTGGCGTTGGCGGTCAGCCCCGTCGACTGCAGCGGCTCGACGAACCCCTCGGCGTTACCGACCGCGACGCAGTTCTCGATCCACGCCCGGTCGTGATACCCCGACGAGAACTCGTAGTTCACCACGTCCTCGGCGTCGATCCCCTCGCAGTGGTCGACGAACTCCGCGCGGGCCTCGCTCTCGGAGACGTACTCGGAGGCGTAGACGTACCCCCGGTCGCGGCTGTCGGAGGTGTCGATCTGCCAGAACCAGCCGGCCTCGCCCGTGTCGATCACCGTCGCCGGCACCACCTCCGACAGGTCGATCTCCGAGCGGGCGTTCAGCGCCGCGTCCAGCGGCAGGTCGAACTCGCGGAACGCCGCGTCCTGTTCGCCTCTGAGGACGCGCGAAAAGCCCGACGCGTCGACGTAGAGGTCGGCCTCGTAGGCCCGGTCGCGGCCGCGCAGTCGCCGGATCCGGTCGCCGGCTGTGTCGACGGTGACGACCTCGTCGTCGACCAGCGAGATGTCGCGCTCGAGACACAGCTCGCGCAGGAAGCCGTTGAACCGCTCGGTGTCGAGGTGATAGGCGACGTTCTCGTACTTGCGGGCGCCGCCCTCGCGGGGCTCGAAGGACCACGGCGACTTCCCCTGGGCGACCAGCTGTTCGCATTTGGACAGGTGGTCGTCGCTGTCGGCGAGTTCCGCGTAGTAGAAGTAGTACGCCTCGCCCGTGTCGCGCTCTTCGGGGTTCGGGAACTTCCGCCTCTGGTCGAAGGGGTAGTGGAACGGGTCGCAGCCACACCAGTCCCGGAAGTACACCGACGCCTTCCAGACCGGCTGGACCGCCTCCACGAACCGCTGTTCGTCGATCCCCAGCGAGTCGTGGAGGATCTGCTGGATGGCCAGGAAGGTGCTCTTGCCGACCTGCGGGATCGGCCGGTCGAAGTCGTCGACGACCGATACGTCCAGCCCGGGGTTCGTCCGCTGTAGCGCCAGCGCCGCGAGCAGCCCCGAGTCCCCACCGCCGACCACAGTCACGTCCTCGATACGCTCGCCCATCTCTCCGTGACGATGGGACAGTCCCATACAAGAGTGTTATCCCGATTCGAGGAACAGGTCGCCGGGTCGTCGGCCGAGTCCTGGCGTCGAGGACGGGTCGAGTTCGCGACGGAAACGCGGCGAAACCGCATCACTACGGGGTCTCGCCGACCGCGGCGCGGCGGCGGTTCTCCGTCGTCGGGTTTTATGATTCGAGCGCCCAACGGTGGGGTATCCCGACGGATGTCCGACGACTTACACAGTGACGCGAGGACCCCCGACGGCGAGGCCGACCGAGCGGCGGCCGCCGACGGATCCGAGCGAGCGACGACCGCCGATGGCGACGGCACGAGCGACGCCGCGCCGGTGACCGGGAACGACCGCGAGGCGGTCGAGACGGCGGTACTCGACGACGTTCGAGCCTGGTTCGACGCCCACGAGGGCGAGACGGTCGTCGGCCGTCCCACCGACGAGTACATCGAGACCTCGTTTTTCGACTTCGACTACCTCGACGACTACGCCGAGTGCGAACGCTACTGGGTGGCCCAGCCGTTCGCCTACGTGACCGTCCTCTACGACGAGTCGACCAACAGCTACCGCTATCACGTCGTCGAACCGGCCCTCGACGAGTTCGAGGAGTACGTCCGCGAGGACCTGATACGGGTGCTCCGGAGCGACCTGATGTACCGCGACATCGACGAGGAGGCCGACCGGGCGACCGTCCTCGAAGAGGAACTCCCGCGGGTGATGGCCGACCACGCCGCGACCGTCCCCGACGGGACGCTCGAACAGGTGGCCTACTACCTCCGCCGGGACGTGGTCGGCTACGGCAAGGTCGACCCCGTCATGCGCGACGGTCGCATCGAGGACATCTCCTGTGACGGCGCGGACACGCCGCTGTTCGTCTACCACCACGAGTACCGCGACCTGCGGACGAACCTGACCTTCGAGGACGAGCGGCTCAACGCCTACGTCGTCCGCCTCGCCCAGCGAGCGGGCAAGCATCTCTCGGTCGCGGACCCGCTGGTCGACGCGCGGCTGCCCGACGGCTCGCGCGTCCAGTTGACGCTGGGCGGCGAGGTGACGACCCGCGGGTCGAACTTCACCGTCCGCAAGTTCGCCGAGGTGCCCTTCACGCCGGTCGACCTGATCGAGTGGAACACGTTCTCGCTGGCCCAGATGGCGTATCTCTGGCTGGCCATCGAGAACCGGCAGTCGCTGCTGGTCGCCGGCGGCACCGGCTCGGGGAAGACGACGACGCTCAATGCCCTCTCGCTGTTCATCCCGCCCGACAGCAAGGTCGTCTCCATCGAGGACACCCCCGAGATCACGCTGCCCCACGACAACTGGATCCAGAGCGTCACGAGGGAGGCGGTCACCGCCGCCGAGCGCGGGGCCGTCGACATGTTCGACCTGTTGCAGTCGGCGCTGCGCCAGCGGCCGGAGTTCCTCGTCGTCGGCGAGATCCGCACCGAGAGCGACGTGGCCCACACGTTCTTCCAGTCGATCGCGACCGGCCACACCGCCTACACCACGTTCCACGCCGACACGATCGACGGCATGCTCAGCCGCCTGGAGAACGACCCGCTGAACGTCCCGCCGGGGATGATCGCGAACCTCGACCTGGTCGCGATCCAGCAGCAGGTCCAGCAGGGCGAGAAACGCGTCCGGCGCAACCGACGGCTGGCCGAACTCGACCGCGACGACTCCGAGACCGGCCTGTCGACCAGCACCGTCTTCGAACACGACGCCGCGACCGACGCCATCGAGCGGGTCGGCGAGTCGACGCTGCTCGACGACGTCGCCGACGAGCGCGGGTGGAGCGACGAGCGCCTCGACCGCGCGCTCGCTCGGCGCCGCGAGGTGCTCGAACACCTCGTCGAGACCGACACGACGGACTACGAAGCCGTTAGCCGGACGATCCGCGGGTTCATGCGCGATCCCGAGACGGTCGTCGAGGCGATCCGCGCCGACCGCTTCGAGCCGACCGACCTGCCCGCGGCCGGGACCCAGTCATGAGCGGCCCGGGAGAACGCGAACGCGGGACCGCGACCGAGAGCGAGGGCGAGACCACGACGGAACGCGAGAGCGAGACCACGGCCGACGACGCGCCGTTCCGCGGGGCCGGCGTCGACCCCGAGACGGCCGAGACGGTGATCGCCGACGCGCTCGAGGAACCGGTCGGGGAACCGCTCGACCCCGCATCGGGGGACGCCGAGGCCGCTCGCGAGCGCCGGGGCGACCCGGGACCGCCCGAGGAAGTCGAGCGGCGGCCGGAGCCCGAGACCGCGCTTGGCAGCGGGCTCGAAGCGGGTCACGCCGCCCGCGAGAGCGAGCGCGAGGAGTTGCGCGAGGCCTACGGCTACGTCCGCGCGTTCTTCAAGCGTCGCCCCGACCGCTATCAGCGGCTGGCGCGCCGGCTCAAGCAGGCGCGGATCGGCGTCACGTACGACGAGTACCTGGTGACGAGTACGTACGTCGCAGCGCTGTGTGGCGTGGTCGGCCTCCTGGTCGGGCTGTGTGGCGTGGTGGCCTGGACCGCGTTCGGGGCGCAATCGGGGGCGGCCGCCGGGTCCGGCCTCGCGGCCGTCCTCTCGGGTGCGCTCGCGGCGACCGCGTGGCCGGTCCTGGTCGGCGCGGCCGTCGCCGGGGCGGTCCTCGGCGCCGGGTGCGGGTGGGTCGGGCGCAACTACTACTACCCGAGACGCGTCGTCGCGGCGCGCCGCCGGGAGATCGCGCTGACGCTCCCCTACGCCATCACGTACACGTACGCGCTCACCAGCGGTGGGATGACGTTTCTGGCGGTCTGTCGGCGGCTGGCCGCCGCCGACGCGGTGTACGGCGAGGTGGCCAACGAGTTCGACGTGGTCGTCCGCGAGGTCGACCTCTTCGGCAACGACCTGCCGACCGCGCTCGGCAACGCGCGGACGCTGACGCCGAGCGACCCGCTCCAGCGCTTCTTCGACGACCTGCTGTCGGTGCTGGAGTCGGGCGGCGACCTGGAGGCGTTCCTGGAGGGGGAGTCCCGCGAGTACCTCGACGAGGCGATGGACGAGCAGACGGCGTTCATCGAGACGCTCGGGACGCTCAGCGAGGTGTTCGTCGTCGCGTTCGTCGCCGCACCGCTCTTTCTGATCGTCGTCATGCTCGTCGTGAGCTCGCTCGGCGCCGACACCGTCGGCCAGGTGGCGCTGCTGGTGTATCTGGGGTTCCCGCTCGCGATGCTCGGATTCCTGCTGCTGATCGACCTGCTGTCGGCGCCGTACGAACAGCCGGCGGTCGCCCGCTCGGCCGACGGGGCCCGACCAACTCCCGACGCGGGCGACGACGACCGCTACGCGGACTACGAGCGGTCGGCCCGCCGCCAGCGCCTCCGGGAGCTGGTCACCCGACCCGCGGCGATAATCCGCCGGCGGCCCGGCGCCTCGCTGGCGCTTACGGTCCCGCTCGGGGTCGGCGTGGCCGTCCTCGCCGTCGCGCTGGGGGTCGTGACCCCGTCGGTCGAGGCGGTCCTCGCGGCGCCAGTGCGGACGACTGCGGGGCTGGCGGTGGCGCCGCTGCTGGTGGCGACCGTGCCGCTGGCAGCGCTGCACGAGCGCGAGCGGCGGCGGTCGCTGACCGTCACCGAGCGGTTCCCCGACGTGCTGGGTATCCTCGCGAGCGCGAACCGCATGGGCATCGACGTGGTCGACGGGTTCGACCTTGTGGTCAGGTGGACCAGCGGGACGCTGGCCGACGAGCTGCGGACGGTCCGCAACGACGTGGCCTGGAACCACGACCTCCCGTCGGCGCTGCTTTCCTTCGCCGACCGGGTGCGCGTGCCCGGGCTGACCCGGACCGTCCGCCTGATCGCCGACGGGAGCCGGACGACCGGCGACCTCCACAAACTCCTGGAGGTCGCGGCGACGGACACCCGCGCCCGGGCGAAGGTCCGCCGAGCCCGGCGCCGCGCCGTCGGCACGTACGTCGCTATCGTCGTCCTCGGATTCCTCGTCTACCTGCTCGTGGTCGTCCTCTTGAGCCGGAGCTACCTCGCCCCGCTGGCCGCCGTCCCGGAGCTGCCCGAGTCGACGGTCACCACCGGGCTCCCGCTGGGCGGCTCGGTCCCCGTCGACGTCTTCGAGGTGCTGTTTTTCCACTCCGCGCTCGTCCAGGGGTTCGGCAGCGGCCTCCTCGCCGGCAAGCTCGCCGAGAACGACGTTCGCAGCGGCCTCAAATACGGCATCGGACTCGTGCTCCTGACCGTCGCGACCTTCGCCCTCCTCGTCTGACCATGTTCGACACCACTCACTCCGACCGGTCGCCCCGCGGGGCCGGGCTGTCCGGCGCCGGCCGCGCCGTCTCGCCGGTCGTCGGCGCGGTGCTGATGTTCGCCCTCCTGGTCCTGCTGCTGTCGGTGTTACAGGCGACGGCGATCCCGGCGCTCAACGAACAGACGGAGTTCCGCCACAGCGAGCGCGTCCAGTCGGACGTGGTCGACCTCGCGGCCGCCGTCGACCGGACGGCCGCGACCGGCGTCGAGCAGACCGTCCGGATCGAGGCGGGTCTACGCTACCCCGTCCGCCCGCTGTTCGTCAACCCCGGCCCGGCGACGGGGACCGTCCGAACCGTCGAACGGCGCCCCGTCGTCGTCGACAACGCCGTCGCGGGCGGCGAGAGCCGCGACTTCTGGAACGGGACCGAACGCCGGGTCCCGACGACGGGCGTCGTCTACGCGCCCAACTACAACGAGTACGACAGCGCGCCGGTGACGCGGCTCGAACCCTGGGCGCTGGTCAACCGCTTCGACGAGCGGACCCTCGCCGTGAGTCCCGACACGTTCGTCGACGGCCGGCGGGTCTCGCTGGTCGCCTTCGACGGCAACCGCTCGACCGGCCGCGTCGGCGCGCTCCCGGTGACGGTCGAACCGACCAGCGCCCCGACCCGGACCGTCAGCGTCACCGCCGGCGACGACCCGATCACCGTCTCCGTCCCGACCGCGATCCCCGAGGACACCTGGACGGAGCTGCTCGCGCCGGAATACGACGGGAGCGACGAACCGACGAACGACCGCTACGTCGACGACTACGGCTGTGCGAACCCGGCGCCCGACCCCTGCGGCCGGCTCACGGTCACGCTCGAAGCGAACGCCACCTACGACCTCCGGCTCGGGGAGGTCGGGATCGCCGCCGACGCGACCGACGAGCGGGCGGCGTATCTCACCGCGGTCGAGGGCGACGACGCGACCGTCCGGGAGAGCAGCCGCCAGCGGCTCGTCGTCGAGGCCCGGGACCGCTTCGACAACCCAGTTTCGGGCGTCCTCGTCAACGGGACGGTCACGGCCGAGAACGGCGACACCGCGGACGCGGGCCGGCTCCGCCGGACGAACGCGACCACCGACGCCGACGGCCGGGCGTCGTTCGTCTACGAGGCCCCCGCGAACGTCGAGGGAGTGGCCAACGCCACCGTCACGCTCCGGTTCGGCCCCGGCGAGGCCCCGCGGCGGGCGGTGACGATGTCGCTTCAGGCTGTCGGCCCCGTCGCGGTGGGGAACGGCACCGACGGCACCGGGACCGGCGACGAACAGGGCGGAGGCGGAGAAGCCACCGGGACGGCGCCGACCGTGCAGTTCGACGGCGTCGAGCGAAAGGCCCGAGGTAACGGCCGCGTCGACGAGTACGACGTCGACGTCGCGACTGCGGACGCCGACGGCGACCTCTCACGGGTCGAGTTCGAGCTCCGGTCGCTCGACGGGACGGCCCTCGACGACACGTCCGAGACGGTCGCCGGCGACGCGGCCTCGACCACAGGGTCGCTGCGGGTCGAGGGCAGCCGGATCCGCGGGGAGTACCGCGTCGTCGTCACCGTCGTCGACGGCGCCGGCAACACCGACACGATCGAACGGACCGTCGCCGGCTCCGGCTGATCGACAGCCCGACTCGCGGGTTCGACTCCCCGCTCGACGGGAAAGGAAGGTGTCGGGCGGAGATGAGACTCCGCGCGGTTCGAATTTCGAGAAGCGAGCCCGCGGGGATTTGAACCGGAGGAAGACGTTCCAGGGTGCTCGCTCACGCCGTTCGCTGCGCGCCCGGGGCTGCGACTGCCAGGGTTCAAATCCCCGGTCGGTCGCACACGAAATGCAGGTGATGCGCGGAGATGAAACTTCGCGCGGTTCGAATTTCGAGAAGCGAGCCCGCGGGGATTTGAACCCCGGGCAACTTGGTCCGGAACCAAGCACTCTGTCCACTGAGCTACGGGCCCTCGTATTCGGGTAGCGCGGTCCCACTCTTAATCGTTGTGAGACGGCGACGGAACGCGGAGAACTCGGGCCGAGGTCAGGGCTGCTCGCCCGTCTCGATGGTGAAGTCGTCGGTCGGGTAGGCGACGCAGGTCAGGCAGTAGCCGTCGTCGAGGTCGTCGTCGAACAGCGCCTCGTTGTGCTCGTGCTGGATGTAATCGAGCGCGGCGCCGTCCTGGATCTGGCCGGCGCAGGAGACGCACTGTCCCTGTCGGCAGGCGTAGGGCAGGTCCCAGCCTTCCTCCTCGCCCATGTCGAGGATGTTCTCGTTGTTGGCGATCTCGATGGTCTCGCCTTCCTTGGCGAACTCGATCTCGTAGTACTCGACCTCGTCGTCGGCGATGGCCTCGGGGTCGAAGCCCTCGTCCTCTTCCTCTTCGTCGCCCTCGGCGAGTTCCGCGCCGCCCTCGCCGGACGGGATGGCGCCCGCCGCGCCGCCCCCGATCGAACGGTTCATCGGCTCGGGGAAGTCCGTCTCCGGCACCGCCGCGGCACGCTGTTCGAGGACATCCTGGGAGATGTCCGCCGGGGGCTCCCAGCCGGTCCCCCTCGCGTAGTGGACCGCGACGACGACGAGTGTCAACGCCGCCCCGATCGCGACACTCACTATAGTGTCCATATCCGGGCTTCGGAGTGCCCGTATAACTAACTGACGCTTCAACGGTGGACGACCGCCCGACGTCGGCCCCGAACGTGTTCTCCGGGCGACGGGACCGCCCCGATAGGGTCGCGTTTACTCCTCCCGGCGCGGCACCTCGTGGCGCCCGAACCCGTAGCGAAGCCGGTTGGCGAGCCGCCGAGAGAACCGACCGGGGCCCTCGCCGCCGGCCGAGCGCGAGTCGAAGCGTTCGGCGAGCGCCTGGTAGATCAGGGGAACGGGCACCTCCTGTTCCAGAGCTTCCTGTACCGTCCAGGTGCCCGTCGAGCCGCCCTCGATGCGGTCGGCGACGGTCCCGAGGTGGTTCCCTTCCTCGGCGAAGGCCTCCTCGCAGAGCTCAAGCAGCCACGAGCGGATGACCGCGCCGTTGTTCCAGGTGCGCGCGACCGACTCCAAGTCGAGGTCGTAGCGGCCGTTCGCCAGCAGTTCGAACCCCTCGCCGTAGGTCTGCATCAGCGCGTACTCGACGCCGTTGTGGACCATCTTGACGTAGTGACCCGAGCCGGCTGGCCCCATGCGGTCGTGGCCCGCGGGACCGGTCGCGACGGCGTCGAAGACGGGGACGAGTTCCTCGTAGGCCCACTCGGGACCGCCGACCATCAGTGAGAAGCCCAGCTCCGCCCCCGCGGGGCCGCCGGAGGTGCCACAGTCGAGGTAGGCGGTGGTCGTCGACTCGGCGCGCCGGACGGAGTCCTCGAAGTAGGAGTTGCCGCCGTCGACCACGACGTCGTCGGAATCGAGGTGCGGGTCCAGGTCGTCGAGCGCGGCGTCGACGGCCTCACCGGCGGGGACCATCAGCCAGATCCGTTTGTCGTCGTCGAGTCGCTCGGCGAGGTCGACGACGGAGTCGGCGGGCGTAGCGCCCGCGTCGGCCGCCGTCGCGACGGCCTCCTCGTCGAGGTCGAAGGCCACTACGTCGTGGCCCGCATCGAGCACGCGGTCGACGACGATCTGTCCCATCCGGCCGAGTCCGACGACGCCCAGTTGCATGTGTGGTCGCTCTCGGAGCGGGGAGGTAGGGGTTGTGGTTTCGCGGTTCGACGGGGCGAACGGCGTCGGGTGCGCCACCGGGCCGAACGTCACGGTAACCGGCGCGCGACCGGCACGCACCGCGCAACAACGCTCTTGTCAATAGCCACCATACCACACAGTGCGGACGCGGCGAGGACAGATCGGACGAGCCGAGTGGGTGCGCCCGACAGGACGGGCTCGCTCGGGTTGGAGGCAAAATCGAATGGCCCGTAACAGGGCGACGAGATGAACGCCTCGAAGGAGGACCGAAGCGCGTCAGGGCCGGTCCAGCCGGCTGGACCGGTGCGAAGGCCAACTACCGGACGCCGGGTGACCGGCGCTCGGGAAGCCGGTCGCTGGCAACCGCTGGTGTGAGTCCAGCTAAAGCCCGGAAGGGCGACGCCGGGAAACCGGCTACAGCCAGACCACGCCGGAAGAGCCGTACGGTGCGCGGAAAACGTCTCCCGTCCGAGTCCAATTCGCGGCGTCCGACCTGTTTCGAGTGGGCCCGATTTTCCCGATTCCGTATATCGGCATGGCCTTGACAGCGTCAGACGCTCCCGAACACCGTCGCCCGTGGAGACGGCCGGAACTGAGCGCGAGAGCGCCCAGACGTGCGGCCTCGTCCCACACTTCGGGTTCCCGGCGCGTCCGTGACAACCGATCGCAGGGTCCCGCAAGGCTTTCGCGGCGAACGCGTGTAGCAGGTCCGGATGTCTTCTCGTCGGTCCGTACGCCTGGCAGAGCTATCGTGGACGGAGATCGAATCGACGCTCGACGACGGCACGGACACAGTGATCGTTCCCGTCGGGTCCATCGAGCAGCACGGCCCGCATCTCCCGCTGAACATGGACACCCTCGACGGCGAGGTAGTCGCCGAGCGGATCGCCGAGCGCCTCGGGGACGCGCTGGCCGCACCGGCCATCCGCCCGGGCTGTTCGGGCCATCACATGGACTTCCCCGGGACGATCACCGTCCCGCCCGAGACGCTGATGGACGTGATCCGGTCGTACTGTCGCTCACTCGACGAACACGGCTTCGAACACGTGGTCCTCGTCCCCACCCACGGTGGGAACTTCGGGCCAGTCACCACCGTCGCGCCGGATATCGGCCGCGAGATCGACGCGAGCGTGATCGCGCTCGCGGACCTCGACGAACACATGCGACTCCTGAACGAGGGACTGGACGAGGCGGGGATCGACTACGACCAGGACGTGATCCACGCGGGCGCGGCCGAGACGGCGATCGTCCTGGCCATCGACGAGGGGCTGGTGCGAACCGGCGAGGTGGAACCCGGGCCCGAGGGCGAGTTCTCGACCGCACGGCTATTGAGTGAGGGGTTCCGGGCGATCACCGAGAACGGCGTCCTCGGCGACCCGAGCGAGGCGACCGCCGAGGCGGGCGAGGCCATCCTCGATCTGGTGACCGATGCGTACGTCGAGCGGATCGAGTCTGAACGCGCCGCGGTCTGACTCGCCGGAGCGAGCGCGGCCCGGGTCGCGGCCCGTTCGCAGCCTCCAGTCTTCCGCCGGACCCGGGATTCGATATATCGGCACGGCGTTGACAGCGTCAGACATCGTCGGGTGTAGATGACCTCGGGGGCGTGCTATGTATGTCACTGGCGACCCAAGTGTCGGCATGCCATCGATAGTCGAAGCCGTCGACGGCGGGATCATGGCGCGTTACGAGAGCGACTCGGCGGTTTTCGAGGTGACCTTCGAGACGCTGCGGGTCAACGACGTGACGTTGCACTTCGAGCGCGACGGCGAGAAGGTCGGCAGTATCTACAACGACGACGGCACGGAACGGACGATGGCCCGGCTGGTGACGAGCGGCGAGGATTTCATCGGCGTCGAGGTGCCGAAGTCGTTCGTCGCGGAAATACTCGCGGTGGCGGAGGACCGCGACAGGGCCGCAGACGGGCGGTCGACGCCGGAGCGCTACCGGCTACGTGTCCTCGATACCGACGCGACCGGAGCAGAGTAACGAGCGATCAGTCGTCGTGCAGCGGACGCAGCGGCGTGACCTGGGGGCCCAGGTCGGACTGCGTGACGTCCGCTTCGATACCGAACACGTCGGCGAGCATCTCCTCGGTGACGACCGCTTCGGGGCTGCCCCGACTCCGGACGGCGCCGTCCTGCAGCGCGACGACGCGGTCAGCCAGGCGGGCGGCCTGCTGGAGGTCGTGGAGGACGACGACGACGGTCTTGTCGCTCTCCTCGCGCAGCGTCTCGACGATCTCCATCACTTCGAGCTGGTGGTGCATGTCGAGGAAGGTAGTGGGTTCGTCGAGCAAGAGCACGTCCGTCTCCTGGGCGAGGACCATCGCGATCCAGACGAGCTGTTTCTGGCCGCCGGAGAGACTGCCCACGTCCCGGCCGCGGAGGTGGTCGACGCCGGCCAGATCGATGGCGCGGTCGACGGCGGCCCGGTCCTCGTCGGTGAGACCGTCGAAGAAGCCGCGATGGGGGTAGCGGCCGTGTTCGACGAGCTTCTCGACGGTGATGGTGTCGGGCGCGACGTTCTCCTGGGAGAGCAGGCCCAGCCGGCGGGCCAGGTCCTTGGCGTCCATGTCGGCGACCGCGCTGCCGTCGATGCGGACGGCGCCGGCCTCGGGGGCGAGCTGGTCGGCCATCGCTTTCAGGAGGGTGCTCTTGCCGCTGCCGTTGGGGCCGACGAGCGCGGTGACCTCGCCGGGCGCGGCGACGAGCGACTCGCCGTCGACGACGGGCTCCTCGCTGGTGGGGTAGCCGACGACCAGGTCCTCGGCCTCGAAGGGCGTGCCGCTGTCCCCGTCGGCGCCGATGGCGGGCGCCGCGAGCGCCGACTGGGCGTCGGGGCTCTCGTCGCAGTCGGTGTGTTCGTCGTCGCGGTACGGCGGGGTCGGGGTGGTGTCGCTCTGGCTCATATTGCTCCGAGTTGCTCCTGTTTGCGCATCAGATAGAGGAAGTACGGGCCGCCCACGAGGCCGGTGACGATGCCGACGGGGAGCTGGCCGCTCCCGCCCGCGAGGACGGGGATAGCGAGCCGCGCGCCCACGTCGGCGGCGACGAGGAGGGCGGGGCCGGCGAACAGACAGCCGACGACGAGCCGGCGGTAGTCGCTCCCGACGATGTTGCGGACCACGTGGGGCACGATGAGCCCGACGAAGCCGACGATGCCGGCGACGGCGATGCTCGCCGCGGCGGCGAGCACGCCCACCGCCGAGAGGGCAAAGCGCATCCGCTCGACGTTCATCCCGAGCGAGGAGGCGGTGCGTTCGCCCAGCAGCAGGACGTTCAGCTGGCGCGCGCCGACGAGCGAGAGGCCGATAGCGAGTATCGACCACGGGAGCGCAGTGCGGACCTGCTCCCAGTCGACGCCGGTCAGCGACCCGGTCGTCCACTGGATGGCCGACTGGACCACGCCGATGCTGTCGGCGAAGAAGAAGAGGCCGGTCTGGAGGCTCTGGAAGACCGTGCCGACGATGACGCCCGCCAGTACCAGTCGCACGGGCGAGGTGCCGCCCTTCCAGGCGATGACGTAGACGATGACGAACGCGGCCATCCCGCCGAGGGCGGCGATGATGGGGAGCGCCGCCGCCAGCATCGGGAAGACGACCAGCGTCAGGAGGATGAGCAGACCGGCTCCCGAGGAGACGCCGAGCACGAACGGACTCGCCAGTTCGTTGCGCGTCACGGCCTGGAAGATTGCGCCCGAGACGGCGAGGTTGGCGCCGACGAGGCCGGCGACGAACACGCGCGGCAGCCGGATCGTCCAGACGATGAGCGTCGGCGTCGCGAGCTCCGGCAGCTCGCCGCCGAAGCCCGTGACCGTCCGCATCAGCCCCTCGCCGAGCAGGAAGTTGAGTATCCAGCGGTGGTCGAGCAGGACCGACGGGTCGAAGACGGCGCTCCAGGCCTGGACCACTGACATCGAGTACGACCCGAAGCTCACCTGCACGAGCCCCCCGGCCACCGTGACCGCGAGACCGGCCAGACACAGCCCCAGCAGCGAGCGGTCGACCCACCCGAAGCGGGCGCTGTCGGCCGCTCCCGATCCGGCATCCGGCTGAGCATTCTCCGGCATTCGATCGATTTAGGTATGCCTAAACAGCGGCTTAGTGGTTGCGGTTCGGTGCGCCGGGCGGGAGAAGGGGAAACTCACCGCCTCTCTCCCCCGTTTGCGGGCGATTCGTCTCGCTCGGCTTCGATCTCGGCGGCCCGTTCGAGGACCGCGTCGTCGTCGAGGTGGTCGAGGAGTCGGCGGTGGGCGCGGTCTGTCAGGTCGTCGACCTCGTCGGCGCTCCGGCGAGTGTCGAAGGCGTCGTCGATGTACGCCTCGCGGAGCGCGTCGAGTCGGTCGGCGCTCGCGTCGTGGTCCTCGGGGACGCGCTCGTCGAACCACTCCCGCCAGCGCTCGCGCTCGCCCCACTCGCCCTCGAACTCGCTGTCGGGGCGGAGCCAGTCGTAGTGGCGCGCGAGGTCCACAGGGTAGCCTTGCTCGACGCGACGGTCTTCGAGCAGCGTCCGCGCGACGTGGGCGCCCCGTCCGGCGGCGACGACGGCCTGCACGTCGCGCTGGCCCGACGGCGAGGCGACGTACAGTCCCTCGACCGGCGTCCGACCGTCCTCGTCGGCGTAGTCGGGGTCGAAGTGTTCGTGTTCCTCGCCGTCGTGTTCGTGCGTTTCGAACATCGCGTCGCCGTCGAGCGGTCGGCAGTACTCGCCGGTGTAGCGCGTGGCGGCGACCACTCTCTCGGCGACGACGCGGCGACCGCCCTGGGTCTCGACGGCCAGTGGGAGTCGAGCTTTCTCGTCGCTCTCGCTCGCCTCGGTCGCCCGTTCGACGGACTCGACGAGGTCGTCGACGAGCCGGCAGCCGGCTTCGCGGGCGTGCTCGCACAGTAGCGTCTGGAAGGTCCCCACGTCGATGCCGGCCGGGAAGCCGGGGTAGTTGCCGAGAAACGCACAGCGGTCGAGCGAGGCGGTACCGCGGTCGAAGACGACGGTGTCGAGCCCGGAGCGAGCGAGGAAGACACCGGCCGCCGCGCCCGCCGGACCGCAGCCGACCACGACCGCATCCGCTGACTCCAGCGGGGACTCGGACTCCCCGTTCCCCTCGCCCGCGTCGCTCATCTACAGGTCACCCGCGACGATCTCGGCGACCCGTTCGCGGTCGAACAGCTCGGCGTCGGCGCCGTAGAGCTGGCTCGCGGTCCGCTCGGTCAGCACCATGCTCGTGATCGGGCCCTGGTAGAGGCCGCCGGCGCGGTACACGTCGCCGTTCTGGACGGCCGTGAGCGCGCTGGCGGTCTGGTGGTCTTCGAGGAACGAGACGACGGTGTCCCGGAACTCGGAGGCGGACATGGCCTCGTAGCCGCGCAGCATCATGACCTCGGGGTCGACCTTCAGCAGCGTCTCCAGGTCGATGGCCGCCCGCGAGCCGTGGAAGTCCTTGATGTCCGTGCTCGCGAGCGCGTCGCGCACGCGGAGGTCGGTGAGGTGCTTGAAGCCGGTCCCCTCACCGATGACGTAGGGATAGTACTCCTCGGGCTCGTTGCCGACCCCCCAGAGGACGGCGACCTCGGGACGGCTGCCCTGGTTGGGCACGACGGGTGCGAGGTTCGACTGGAAGTCGTCGTGGACGGCCTCGAAGGCCTCGTAGCGGTCGGTCCGACCGAACACCTGCGCGAGCTTCTCGAAGCCCTCCATCAGGGTGTAGTACCGGTAGTCCGAATGCCAGGGGTAGTGCTGGGCGTAGATGCAGTTGCCGAAGACCGGCGCGATCTCCGAGGTGATCTCGTCCACGTCCGACTGCTCCCAGCCCGTGAATCGATTCATCAGGAAGTTCGGATCGAAGACGTGCACGTCCGCGTCGAGTTCGTAGAAGATCTCCTTGTCGATACCGCCGTCCTGGTAGAGCGACACCATGTCGCTCTTGTCGACGCTGACGCCCGGGATCGAGTCGTAGTAGTCGGTGTGATAGCGGTTCTTCAGCCAGACGCCCTCCGGCGGTTCGAGCCCGAGCGCGACCCCCATGTCGGCCCACGAGCCGTTGTTGGCGACCCAGGTCTCGGGCACCGAATCGAACTCGACGCTCCCCATCGGCTCCATAGACACCGAGTACGGCGTCTCCACCGACGAGGACTGCGTGGTCGCGGGCGTCTCCGTCGCAGTGCCCGACGCCTCCGTCGGGGTCTGCGCGTCGGTGGGTGTCGCCGTCGGTGTCGCAGTGGGGTCGCCCTCGTCGGCGGGTGTGTCGGTCGAGCCGCCGTCGCTGGCACAGCCCGCGAGGGCGCTCCCGCCGAGGACGGCCGCCGCACCGGCCAGATACGCTCTGCGCGTCGCGTCGGAGTCGAAGTCTGCCATACGTTTTAGGCACACCTAATTCCATAAAGCCGTTTCGGATTTTAGGCGGCCCTAAACACGAGTGACAGGAAGGGGATCGCGATAGATCGGGGGGTGGGGCCGCGGTCGTCGAACGTGGGCGACCGCGCGGCGGGCTCGCCGCGCCACCGTTTAGTCCGCGGCGGCCGACGGCGAGGTATGGACGAACGCGTACGCGAACACGCGGAAACGCTGGTCGACTGGAGCGCGCGGATCGAGGCCGGCGACGACGTGGTCGTGTCCGTCGACGAGGGCGCCCACGACCTCGCCGTGGCCGTCGCCGAGGCGCTGGGCGAGCGCGGGGCGAACGTGACGACTGTCTACGCCTCCGAAGAGGTCCAGCGGGCCTACCTCCGCGCCCACGACGGCGAGTTCGACGCGGATCCGATACACGAGCTATCGCTGTACGAAAACGCCGACAGCGTGCTGTCGCTGGGCGGCGGGCGCAACACGGCGGCGACCGCCGACGTGCCCGGCGAGCGCACCCAGCGCTACGGCCGCGCACGCCAGGGGATCAGGGAGGCTCGACTATCGACCGACTGGGTCTCGACCGTCCACCCCACCCGGTCGCTCGCCCAGCAGGCCGGGATGGCCTACGCGGAGTACGCCGAGTTCGTCTACGACGCCACCCTGCGCGACTGGGAGAGCCTCGCCGAGGAGATGGACCAGTTGAAAGAGATCCTCGACGACGGCGAGGAGGTCCGGATCGTCAACGAGGGGACCGACATCACCCTGTTCATCGACGGCCGCACCGCCGTCAACTCCGCCGCCAGCGTCGCCTACGACTCGCACAACCTCCCCTCGGGCGAGGTGTTCACCGCCCCCTACGACACCGCCGGCGTCGTCACCTTCGACGTGCCGATGACGGTCCGCGGTCGCGACGTGCGCGACGTGAAGCTCACGTTCAAAGACGGCGTCGTCGTCGACTGGGAGGCCGCCCAGGGCGAGGACGTGATCGACGAGATCATCCAGACGGACGGCGGCTCCCGACAGCTGGGCGAACTCGGGATCGGGATGAATCGCGGTATCGACCGCCCGACCGGTCGGATCCTCTTCGACGAGAAGATGGCCGGGACGGTGCATCTGGCGCTCGGCCGCGCCTACGACGCCAACCTTCCCGACGGCGAGTCGGGCAACGACTCGGCGGTCCACGTCGACCTGATCACGGACATGACCGGCGACTCGCGGCTGGAGGTCGACGGCGAGGTCGTACAGCGCGATGGCGTCTTTCGGTGGGAAGAGGGAGGTCCGAGCTGAGCGAGGCGCGACTGACGGGAGCGCCTCGAAAACGCGAGCGGCGAAGCCGCGAGCGATGCGAGGACCTCCGAGACCGAACGGTGAGCGAAGCGAACCGTGAGGACGGATTCGAGGGGTGAGTCGCCCGGGCCGGTTCCGGGAGCAACCGGACTTCCGCGGGCGCAAGGACTAACGGAGCCCCCGTGGGAGGGGTAGTCGTGCCTACCTACGATATCGCGTTCGTCGGAACAGGGGACCAGGCGGACCTGAAGAACCCGAATCCCGAGGGCTTCGCGATGAACTACTACCACGCCGAGGGCTACGAGAAGCTCGACGACTGCGAACTCGTCGCCTGCGCGGACCTGCAACGGGAGCGCGCCGCGGCGTTCGCGAGCCGCTTCGACATCGACGACGGCGACGTCTTCGAGGACTACGAACGGATGCTGGCCGAGGCCGAGCCCGACATCGTCTCGATTTCGGTGTGGCCCGAAGACCACGCCGACGTGGTCCTCGACTGCGCGCGAGCCGACAGCGTCGACGCGATCCACTGCGAGAAGCCGATGGACCTCACCTGGGGGAACTCCCGACGGATGGCCGAGGGGTGTCGCGAGGCGGGCGTCCAGCTCACGTTCAACCACATGCGCCGGTTCAAGCCGACCTGGGTCGAAGCCCGCGAACGGATCGAGGACGGCGCCGTCGGCGGCCTGGAGCGGGTCGAGCTTGCACCGGGCAACATCTACGACGGCGGGACGCACATGATCGACTTCGCGACCGGCGTCGCTGGCGACCGCCCGGCCGAGTGGGTGATCGGTCAGGTCGACTACCGAGAAGAGAATCAGTGGTTCGGTGCCCACAACGAGAACCAGGCTCACGCCCACTGGCGCTACGAGAGCGGCGTCGACGCCGTCGTCTCGACCGGCGGCGACCGCTCGTTCGTCCCCGCCGACATGCGCTTCGTCGGAAGCGAGGGCATCCTCGAAGTCGGCCCCGAGGACGCCGAGGGAGACCTGCGCTGGCGGGCGGCGGGCGAAGAGTGGAACAGCGAGACGGTCGAGGAGGGCGCCTGGACCGACCCGATCCACGACGCGGTCGCCCACGTCGTCGACTGTCTGGAGTCGGGCGAGCAGCCGGTGATCGGCGCCGAGAACGCGCTCAACAGCACGGAGATCATCTTCGGGGTCTGGGAGTCCGCTCGGCGGCGCGGCCGGGTCGAGTTCCCGCTGGGGATCGACGACAACCCGCTCGAAGCGATGGTCGGGTCCGGCGACCTGGACCCGCAGTAGTCGGGGCAAGTCCGGTTCGCCCCGTCTCGCTCGGTCGGGAGTGGCGTTCAATACAGGTGATAGACGTAGCAATCCACCGTGGCGCGCGCTGTCGCGCGTCTCGTCTTCCTCGTGAGCGAAGCGAGCGAGGGTCAGCGAGAGCTTCGCTCTCGCCAGACGTGACAACATCGTGCGAGGGATGAGCATCGGAGCGAACGCAGTGAGCGAGAAGCGCAATCGGCTGGGGAGGTGTGTGGCTGGTTGCGGTGCTGTGCGGTGCAGTCCCTGGTGGACTGAAAGGGCGAGGCGCGCTTGCGTTCATGTAGTCGCTTGAGCGGGCACTATCCGCGCGGGCGGTGCCGAGAGCGCGGATATCCCGGTCAGCGACCGCGAGCGCACCGAGGGCTTTCAACGCTTGCTGTCCCCGGTGAGTGCAGTCGCTGTCGTCGACTTCATTCCGCAACTCGAACACCCGAAACAATTGGTACGTGAGCACGCGAACCGAGCACTGGCAGACTGACCCCACGCTTTTGCCCGGAGCGGGCGGAGACACGGACATGACGGATCTAACGGCGTTCGTCGACGGCATCGTCCACGAGCCGACTCAGACGGAGGGACGGGGGCTCGATCTCACGGTGACGGAGGTCTACGAAATCGTCGAGCCCGGTCGCGTGGACTTCGGCGGCGGCGAGCTGGAAGCCGCCGACCTCGAACCCCACGACCGGCAGTTTCGAGACGAAGACGACGACTACGAGTGGTGGCACCTCGACGCGGGCCAATACCTCGTCGAGTACAACGAGTCGCTGGCGGTCCCGGAAGACTCGGTCGCGCGGGTGCAGACCCGGGACGCCGTGGTCGCCCGCGGCGCCTTCCATCCGACGCTCGAACTGTCCGAACTCGGTCGCGTCCCGCTGTCGGTCGGCGGCGCTGGCATCCGCCTGAAGGAGAACGCCCGCGTCTCGACCGTGGTGGGCGTCCAACGGGCGTGAGCGGGGTTTCCGAACGGTCGAACGGATTCAACGGTCGTCGGACCCGTCGGCGAGGCGGTGGACACCGTCGGCGATCGCCTCAACCGCGACGAGCAGGCGCCAGAGAGCGTAGCCGAGCCCGACGAGCAGTCCGAGTAGTATCGCCCACAGGACGGCGTTCTGGACGAGAATCGCGTAGAGGGTTACTACCACGAACGCGACCCCGAATCCCACGGCCAACTCGCGCGGCGGCGACGGGGGTGACCAGCCTGACATGTCCGAGTGATCGGATAGTCGACACATGAGCGTTCGGGTCGAACGGTCGCGGCTGGCCACCGCGGTTTACTGTCGGCGGCAGACACGATTTTTATGAGTCCTGCGGGTTCGACCGCGAGGCCGAGACCGGATTCATGATGGATCTCGGCGATGGGACCACGAGCGCGAGCGACGGCGGCGACCGGGGATAGCTCGCGACCGTGCGAACGGTTGGCTCGGCGGGGACAGCGACGGACGGGGCGTTCCGACGGGCTTTTGAACGCGCGTCGAGTTCGACCGGGTATGGCAGATTTCACGGTCGCCGTCTCCGACCCGGAGGACGGCCACACCTACCAGGTGGAGATCGACGGACAGGACGCCAACCGGTTCATCGGTCGCGAGATCGGTGAGGAAGTCGACGGCGGGAGCGTCGGCCTCTCGGGCTACACCGTCGAGATCACCGGCGGCTCCGACGAGACCGGCCGCCCGATGCGCGACGACGTGCGCGGCACGGAACTCAAGCAGATCATGCTCGAAGGCGGCACGGGCTACGAGCCCGGTCGCGACGGCGAGCGCAAGCGCGTCACCGTCCGCGGCCGCGAGGTCGGCGAGGCCACCCGCCAGATCAACGCCCGGATCGCCGAGCGCGGCGGCGAGGACCCCGCCGACCTCCTCGGCGACGACGAGTAAGCTCGCGACCGGCCTCCGGTCGAGACGCCGCTGTGTTCTTTTTCGGTCCGGTGTGTGGTGCGTGTTGACTCGCGGCGAAACATCGCTCGGGAGACGCATCCGAACGCCAGTGGGTCAGTGAACTCCCGAGTGTCGGGAGCCGGTACAGTCGACAGGGACGGCACAACACAGTATCGAAGTCACCGAGACGGAGCTGGAGCGCCTCTCCGAGATCACAGACGAACAGGGGCTGACCCGGCGAGAACTGCTCCTAGGCGGAAGCGACGTGCCCGATCTGTCGTAGCGGGGAGCGAGAGCGTCACACCACGAAGTCGACGGCCGCGAACGCACCGTAACTCACGCCGAGCGCCAGCACCAGCGAGCCGACCCAGGCGGCGACGGTCTTGAGCATCTTCTCGCCGCTGACGGCGCTGTTGCCGGCGGCGTAGCCGCTGCCGACGATGGCCGAGACGATGATCTCGTTGAACGAGACGGGGATACCGAAGAAGACGGCGGTCTGGGCGATGGCGAAAGAAGGGATGAGCGCGGCGATCGAACGACGGGGGCCCAGCGAGGAGTAGTCCTGCGAGAGCGCCTTGATCATCCGCGGGGCGCCGGTCCACGAACCGATCAGGAGCCCGAGTCCGCCGCCCAGCAGGACGGCGACGATGGGGAGCCCGAAGGGGTCGAGCAGGGGGACCAGCGGGCCGATCGCGAGGCCGACCTGGCTGCCGCCGGCGGAGAAGGCGACGAGGCCGCCCAGCACGAGCAGGAAGTGCCGTTGCCCGCGCTCGCCGTTCGAGCGGATGTCGACCCACAGCGCCAGCGCCGCGGCGGCGGCGAACGCGAGCGAGACGCCGGCTCGAACGGCCAGCAACGGCGCGTCGACGGCGGCCCCGACCGCGGTGACGACCGAATCCTGCTCGCCGGCGGGGCCGAGGAAGACGAACTGGACGTTGGCGAGGATGACGCCGACGACGCCCGCGAGCGCGGGGACCGCGAGCCGTTCGGCGACGCTCTCGCTGCGGAGCAGGCGTGCGGTTCCGTAGGCGACGCCGCCGCCGACGAACGGGACGGCGATCCACAGCGCCGCGATCTGCTGGTACTTCGCCCACGCGGGGTCGCCCCCGAGGGCGAGTCCGACGCCGACGACCGCGCCGGTGACGGTGAAGGCGGTGGCGATCGGGTAGCCGGCGAAGACGCCGACGGCGACCAGTATCGCGGCGGTCGTCAGCCCGACTACGGCGGCGGTCGGCGAGAGCGTGACTCCCTGGATCAGTTCCTGGCCGACCGCCTCGGTGACGTTGGCGCCCTGGAAGACCGCGCCGGCCAGCCCGAGGATGCCGACGATAAACCCGGCGCGCATCACCGAGATCGCGTTGGCGCCGACGGCCGGCGCGAAGGGGGTCGACCCCGAGGATCCGGCGCCGATCGCCCACGCCATGAAGAGACTCGCCGCGGCCGCGACCATCAGTATCGCCAGCGATGCCATCTGGGCACGGCTAACGGGGGTCGGTATAATAGCCTGCCGACTGCGGCGGAGTAGAAGGTGGGTGAGCGCGAGCGCCGACTCAGGTCGTCTCGGAGTCGGCCTGGTCGCCCAGGTCGGGTGCCTCGACGCCCTCGGCGGCCTCGGCGGCGTCTGTGACCTTCTCGGTGTCGACGTGCCAGCGGTCGACGGTCGACTCGTAGTCGGCCAGCTTGTTCGACACCTTGATCTTCAGGTCGTCGTCGTTGACGTTGATCTCGAAGACGTACTCGGGGCGGTCGTCGCCGTTGACCCGCTGGAGGTTCGCGCTGACGAGCTCGTTGTCGAAGTAGTACGGCGCGATCTGGGTCATCACGTTGCGGTAGACGGCGTCCTCGACCTTCCGGACGGCCTTGCGGCCGGCAGAGTCGGCCGCCCGGGCGACGTAGTCGAGCGACTCGCCCCACTTGTCGACGGCCTCGTCGGTCTCCTCGTCCTCGAGGCTCTCGTAGGACTCGGTGAGCTTCTCGCCGGCCTTCTGCAGGTCCTCGTCGGGGTCCTTGCCGGCCTTCTCGCCCTCGCCCTCCTCGACGCTGGCCTGGTCCGCGGTCTTCTCGTTGACGTCCTCGTCGAGTCGCTCGTGGCTCTTGGGGCGCCACTCGTCGAACTCGTCGAGGGCGGCCAGTGACACGTCCTCTTCGCCGTCGGCCTGCAGGTCCTTGAGCGCGCGGACGATCCGCTCGCCGTGTTCGACGGCGTCGACCCATCCGCCGCGGGTCTTGAACCCGGAGACGCTCTCCTCCATTATCGCCCGTAGGTGATCTTCGTCGCAAGTTGGTCGATCCGGCGCTTCGCCCGACCCAGCAGGACCTGGGGCGTCGCGGCGCGGCGTAGCTGGTCCTCGGGGACCTCGATGCGCGCGTCGCCGAACGGGTCGCGGTCGCTCCCGTCGTCGCCCTCGCTCGCGGCGCTGACGACGCTGGTCATACTGCAACGACCGCACGCCTCGGTGTCTTTCGGAGCCATCGATTCAGCCGTTGGTTCGCACTCGCTGCGGTTAAAGGTTGCCAGCCCATCTTTTTGCCGGCCGGGTGCCCGCAGGGAGCGTAGCGACCGAGGACACCCGGCCGGCAAAAAGATGGGTGAAAAAGGCCGCTCGCGCCGACGGCGCGAGCGGTGAACCGGCGCCTTCGGCGCCGGATGCTCAGTGCAGAACAGCGACTGACCAACCGCAGTGGCGCGCGACGGAGTCGTGCGAGGGATGAGTAGCGTAGGAGCCTGCGACGAGCAACGCAATCGGTTGGGGAGGCGTGTGGTAGTCTGCGGTGTCGTGCTGTCCTGGTGTCCTCGTGAGTAGCGAGGGAGCGAAGCTCCCTCGGACCGTTCGCGCGGCGCTGCCGCGCGAAGACGAAGCGAACGAAGGCTCAGGAGAGCTTGCTCTCCTGGTGGACTGAACGGGCGAAGCGCGCTCGCGCCGATAGTCGCCTGAGCGACCGCGAGTGCGAGGCGCGGGCGAAGCGAGCGCCTCGACATGCGAACGGGGAGTGCAACGACCCGTGAGCGAGCGCGTCGAGGGCTTTCATCGTTTGCTGTCCCCAGTGAGTACGGTCGCTGTCGTGCAACTTCGTTCCGCGACTCGTTCACCCGTGACCACCGATACGTCCGAGACACCAACCGAACGACACCGCGTGTCGTTCCGGGCGCACGTTTTTGTCGCCCGGACCCCACGAGTGTGATATGGAATACCGTCACGTGGCGGTGAGGGAGACCGAGCCGGCGCTGGGCCGGTCGACCGTCCAGCGATCGCTCCCTCACGCAGCGTCCGTCGTCGAGCCGGACAGCCCACAGCGGGCGCACGTCTCCGAATCGGCCAACGGGCGAGCGGTCGCGCTATGCGTGGGGGCGCCGGCCGTCGACGACGTACACCCCTCCGAGGTGGGCGAGAGATGAGCGACCGGGAGCGAGCCGACGCGGACGAGGAGGGCGAGCGACCGGAACCGACCGGGGCGGTCGACATCGACGAGGCGACCGCGACCGGCGAGGCGACGCCCGAGGACGTGCCGGTGTGGGACGACGACTACGTCGAGCGGGTGAGCGGGCGGCTGCTGCACAACTTCGACCTGGAGAACGGTCGGACGGTCGCGGGGGAGTCGTTCACGCTGTACGGGCGGATGGAGATCGAGAGCCGCAAACAGCTGTTCCACGCGGCGCTGAACTACGCGAACCACGGCTCGACCGAACACCTGTTCGTCGCGCGCCGGGACGGTGTGGGGGTCGCCGACCTGGAAGCGTACGTCGAGTGGGCCCACGAGCTGGCCGACGAGTGGATCGACGCCGACGAAGAGCACTTCAGCACGGACTTCACGGTCGCGCTGGTCGTTCCGCGGATTCCGGGTGCAGTCCGGGCGTTCGTCGAGGGGTTCAAAGACCGGACGCTGATCAGGTACGGCTACTACGGCCACTACGAGGTGAACCTCGTGGTGGTGGCGCCCGAGCGCGAGGAAGTCGTGACGAGTCGGGCGACGGACCTCGACCGGGCGTTCGACCTGTGGTCTTCGCCGGACGAAGAGGAGTCGTCGGGACTCCTCGGTCGGTTCCTCTAGTCGTCGCCGGGTTCGACGCCGCTCTCCTCGCCCGCGCCGACGATGGCCTCACGGTCGAGGCCGCCGCGGGCTTCCCGGATGTTGTCGTAGCTGAACCAGACGAGGCCGAAGATGAGTCCGACGAGCACGAGCGCGATGACGCTCTGGAAGACGAGCGACGCGGCGCCGATTGTGCCGCTGTAGTCGCCGGTCATGAGGGCCATGGGGTTGCGGTAGACGCCGATGGTCACCAGCGCCCAGACGGTCACCGCGAGCATGAAGACGAGCGGCGCGCCGGTGCTGACGAGCTGTTTGTTGTCGTCCCAGTTGGCCAGCCAGACGGTCGCGACCAGCAGCGCCAGCGCCGCCAGCGCCTGGTTGGCGCCGCCAAAGAGCGGCCAGATGTTCGACCACTGGCCCGAAGCGACGAGGAAGTAGCCCGCCAGCGAGAGGATACCGGCGTTGACGTAGCGGTTGGTCACCGTGCGTTCGAGGTCGGTCTCGGGCGTGCCGACGATCTCTTCGAGCATGTAGCGGCCGAGCCGCATCGCGGTGTCGGTGCTGGTCAGCAGGAAGCTGACGAACACGAGGCCGATGAACGTCGCCGCGGCGGTGACACCCAGACCGAAGACCGTCAGCAGGGCGCCGCCGCCGGCGGGGAAGGTGACGAGCGCGGAGCTGAGCGAGTCGCCCGCGCCGACGACCAGCGAGACGGCGAGGATCGCGGTGACGGCGAGCAGGCCCTCGCCGAGCATCCCGCCATAGCCGATGAGACGGGCGTCGGACTCCTTGTTCAGCTGTTTGGCGGTCGTCCCGGAGGAGACCAGCGAGTGGAACCCGCTGATGGTCCCGCAGGCGATGGTGACGAACAGGAACGGGAACAGCGCCCCCAGTTCCGGATGGATGAAGCCGGTCCAGCCGGGGATCTGCGTCGTCAGCGACGTGACCTGGACGCCCTCGATCCCTGCCGAGGCGACGTTGATCGTGATGTCCGTGAAGCCGACGACGGTGCCGACGATGGCGCCGAGGATCATGCCGCCGACGCCGACGTACAGCAGGCTGGAGGTGAGGAAGTCACGCGGCTGGAGCAGCACCCAGACGGGCAGGACGCTCGCGGCGAAGGCGTAGATGACGGTCACGAGCACCCAGCCGCCCATGTTGGGGTTCTGCGCGTTCGCCAGCGGGAGCCACATCCCGCCGTCGCCCAGCAGGACGATGGTCTCGGCCGGGAGCCCCTCGCGTGCGAACAGCGCGACGGGGTACTCCAGGCCGACCCAGACGCCGCCGAACACCAGCGCCACGAAGGCGACGGCACCCGGCAGGAACGGGCCGTTGAGCTGGTAGAGATACACCCCGAACAGGATCGCCAGGGCGATGTAGACGAACGACGCCGTCGCCGTCCACGGGAAGGCGTCGAACACCAGCCCGATCAGGTAGGCGAAGGCGGCGATGACGAGGATGATAGTCAGGTACGCGAACCACAGCAGCATGTCCTTGCCGCGCTCGCCGACGTACTGGCCGATGATGTATCCGATCGACTTGCCGTCGTGGCGGACGCTCGACGACAGCGACATGAAGTCGTGGACGGCGCCAAAGAGCGGGTTCCCGATCGCGACCCAGATGATCGCGGGGATCCACCCGAACGCCGCGGCGGCCGTGATCGGCCCCGCGATCGGCGCGCCGCCGGCGATACTGGAGTAGTGATGGCCCAGTAAGACCGGCTTTTTCGACGGGACGTACTCCTGCCCGTCGTCGTACTTGTGCGCCGGTGTCTCACGTTCGTCGTCGAGTTCGACGAACCGCGCCAGATACCTGGAGTAGCCCAGATACCCCACCGAGAACGTTGCCAGTGCCGCTATCGCGAGCCACATCACCTGTACCATGTGTTGTCACCACACACCCCACATCACGAAAGAACACTATAAAACCTGAAGATTATAATATAGGTTATCCAATAGTTAACGGCGGCAAAACGGCGGTAAGTGTGGTCGAGCGCCGCGTCGGGGGTGCCGAACAGAGCGATCGTCGACGGAGTGGGCCGGGCAGAGCGGTCGTCCGCGGAGTGGACCGAACGGAGCGGTCGTCGGAACCGGGGGTCGTGCGCGCCTTACGCTTCGACGGAGCCCGCGTCCGCGTCGATGGCGAGTTCGTCGGCCACCGCCGCGAGCAGGTCGCCTTTCACCTCGCGGACGCGCGACTCGATCTCGGCGACGACCGGCTCGTCGAACGCCCGCCGGATCTCGTCGATCCGCTCGCGCTCGGTCGCGACGCGGTCGCGCAGCCACGTCGCGCCCCGGCCCTGCTCGTCCTCGTCGGGCGCGGGCGTCACCCTGTTGACGACCAACCCCTCGACGCCGAGGTCCTGCTCGGCCATCTCGGCGACCGCCCGCTCGGTCTCGCGGATCGACAGCTCGTCGGGATTGACCACGAGGAAGAAAGCCGACTCGTCGCGCAGCGTGCGGCCGGCGAACTCGAAACGCTCTTTGCGGCCCTGCAGGTGGGCGATCAGCGGGTCCTCGTCGAGTTTCCGGCGGGCCTCCCGGTCGCCGACGGCCGCCTTCTCGAACAGGTCGACCGACTTCGTCCGCTTGGCGACAAGCCGTTCGATCCAGCCTTCGAGAAAGTCGGGGAGCGCGAGCAGCCGCAACGTCCCGCCGGTCGGCGAGGTGTCGAAGACGACGCGGTCGTAGTCGTCGGCGGTCCGCATCACCTCGATGAACCGGTCGAACAGCGCGGCCTCGTAGGCGCCCGGCGTCCGGTGGGCGAGCTCGATCTGGCGATCGATCTCGTTGACGATGGCGGCGCTGACCTGCTCGTTCATGCGCCGGCGGATCTCCCCCATGTGCCGTTCGACCTCCTCGTCGGGGTCGATCTCCATGGCCCAGAGGCGCTCGCGGCCCTCGACCGCGGTCGGGTCGTCGTCGAACGCCTGGTCGAACACGTCGGCGGTGCTGTGGGCCGGGTCCGTCGAGACGACGAGCGTGTCCAGGCCCGCCTCGGCGCATTTGAGCGCGTAGGCGCAGGAGACGGTGGTCTTGCCGACGCCGCCCTTCCCGCCGAAGAAGACGAACTGCTCCACGGTCAGGCTCCCCTCCGCACGAGGACCCTCCGGTCGACGATCCCCACCATCAGTGGACGTGGTACTGCTGGCCTTTGCGTTCGAGCCACGAGCCGCGGTCCCACATGCGCCGCTCCCAGGCCTCGAACTCCTCGGCGAGATACGGCAGGAGTTCGGCCGTGTAGTACGACGCCGGGCTCGGGATGCCGAAGGCGTCGGCGAAACAGGCGAACAGGAACGTGTCCTCGACGTCCTCGGCCTCCTTCTCTATCTTCTCGAAGGATGGATGCTCGACCATCCCGTGATAGAGCCCGTGGAGCCACTCCGCGAACCGCTCGCGGAACGTCGCGATACGCCGAGCGAGCGGTCGGCCGTCGTCTGCCATGAACGTTCGTAGCAGACGGTCACACTTAAAGATGTCAGCGGGGAACTGCGACGGCGGCGAACGTCGCCGGTTGGGCCGACGACGCGGGTACGGGATCCGTCGTGGCTCCCCCGGTCCCATGGGTTCAGGTGGACCCGGGACGGGCGGTCGTCTGCCCGGCAGTTCCGGTCAGCAGGCGCAGCCGGTCGACGCGGCCGAGCGCTCGAACGTCATCTCGTCGCCGCAGGACGGGCACGGGGGCGCGGCGTCGCCCTCGGCGTCGAGATCGAGCACGCGCTCGTCGCAGTCGTGACACCAGTAGGCGCCCGTCGACTCCCGCGTCGGATCTTCGCCCCGTGTGGGATTCTGCGTCGAGGCGCGGAGCAGCTCCGTGATAGTCGTGAGCACACCCATGGGCGTCCGAAAGTATTCACTGAATCGACATAATTGCCCGCCGGTCGTGCGAGGGAGGCGCACGGGCGAGTCAGTGGAGGTCGTCGTCGAGTCGTGCGAGCGCCCGGTCGAGTTCGCCGCGGCGCTTCCAGGCGGCGACGCGGTCGGTGACGGCGGCCAGCGGGAGCCCGAGACTCACACCGGAGGTCGCGACGACGCGCGTGCCCTCGTGGTCGGCCGTCCAGTCGATCTCGGTCCACAGCTCGTCGAACGGGCCGGCGTCGCCGACCTGCTCGTATCGCAGGCCGTCCTCGCCGGACTCGAACCGGAGGGCGACGCCGACGCCGCGGGCGCCCGCGGTCACGAACGTCGCGTCGTCGCGCTCCTCGACCTCCAGCACCTCGAAACTCCCCTCGTACTCGACGACGACGCCCGGCGCGAGCGCTCGCCGCACCTCCGCCGGCGTCGCGTCGACGAACCGCTCGACCGAGACTTCCCGCATCGACCCGTGCCTCGCGGCCGCGGGGCTTAAACGCTGGCCCGGTCGCGCAGGTCGGCCTCGCGGGTCGGCCGGACACGTCGGCTCGTCCCCCCGCCCGGTCGTCGGCTCGGCGGGGAAATCCTTACCAGCGGGGAGTCCGTTCGCTCGGAGACATGTATGGGGCGCAGGTGCGCGACGGCGCGTCGAGCGGCGAGCCAACGGCGACACGGAGCGAGTCGTGAC
>NZ_AOIU01000004.1:101457-193049 GCF_000337455.1 Halosimplex carlsbadense 2-9-1
GCGCTCTCGACGTCGATATCACCCTCTCGGCGGGCGGGTCGGAACTGCTGGCGACGAGCGAGACCGTCGCGAACGACTCGAGCACGCGGATCACTCGCGACTGGTCGGGCGACGCCGCGGCCTACCGCCTGCGAGTCGACGCGGCCGACACGGATCTGGGCATAGACGCGGATCTGCCGGACGGGACCTGGCCCCGCGGGCGCTGTGCGTGGGCCGAGGTCGACTTCGGCAGCCCCAACCGGGAGCGCCAGCCCGGCGGCGAGACGGAAACGTACTCCGCCAGCGCTCGACTCCGCGACAACGACGAGGGCCCCTTCGGCGAGCAGTGCCCCCCGGAGTGACCGCGGTGGGTGGGGTCTTTCAAGTGCGTCGCCGCCGTAGCGTGAGTGATGGCCGAGGACATCCCCCGGGACAAGCCGATCCTCCTGTTCGACGGCGTCTGCAACCTCTGCAACGGGTCGATCCAGTTCGTCATCGAACACGACCCCGAGGGCGTCTTCCGTTTCGCGCCGCTGCAGTCCGAGGCGGCGGAGCGGTTGCTAGAGGACGTTGGCTTTCACGACTACGACTTCGATACGTTCGTCCTCGTCGACGGCGACGACTACTACACGAAGTCCGACGCCGCGCTGCGGGTCGCGCGTGAGCTGGGGTTCCCGTGGTCGCTCGCGGGAGTCGGGCGCGTCGTGCCGCGTCCCCTCCGGAATGCGGTGTACGATACGGTCGCCAGTCACCGCTACGCCGTCTTCGGGAAGCAGGCCCAGTGCATGATCCCCTCGCCCGAGATTCGAGAGCGATTCGTCGAGATGAGCTCCGGGGACAACTCGTCTTACTGATAGGCCGACGAGTACGCCGAGCAAGCGGCTTCGCTTCGCAGACGACCAGGCACGCCCCTCAGCGACGGAAAGGACAGCAATGGTACATAATTACCGCATTATTTTATATTATGTATTTTAATAGTGTGGTATGAGTTCGCAAGACACAGTGGACAGTGATAGACTCCCGATCGAGGTGGGTTCGAGGGTTTCCCGACGCGACGTGATGAAACAGATCGGCGCGGCGGGCGCCGCGCTGGGACTGGCCGGCTGTCAGACGGAGAACGGGGGGACGGCGACCGGTGACGGAAACGACAACGGTGACGGCGGTGACGGCGCGGCCCAGGCCGGGGACTTCGAGTTCTCGCGCCACCCGGCGGTCGCCCCGCCTGGCTGGGACGCGTCGAAGACGCGACAGGGGTCGGGACAGACCGAGCGGACCGCGGTGTTCGTCCTGCAGAACATCGACAACCCCTTCTTCATCCCGATGACCTGTGGATTCCACGACGCGCTCAACATCTTCGGGTGGGACGGTCAGGTCACCGGCCCGCCGGCGAACGGCGGTATCCCGGACCAGGTGAGCCTCATCGAACAGAACGTCTCGAACATGGAACCGGGCGACGTGCTGGTAACGACCGTGCTGAACAACGAGGCGTACAACGACGCGATCCAGAACGCGCTCGACAACGACATCGCAGTCGTGAACGGTCACTCGACCCCGGCAACGCGCGACTGGAACTACGACTACATGATGAACGATGTCGGGTTCAGCTACCGCGACCAGCCGATGATCGTCCCCCACGTCGGCATCCGCGACGCACGCGGGGGCGCGGCGATGGCCGCCGAGGCGTACGACCGCCTTCAGGAGAAGATCCCCGACAAGGACGAGTACACCGTCCTGATCACGAACGAACTGCCCGATAACCCCTCTGTCACCCGGCGTGTCAGCGCCGACGCGGCCGACCTCGGGACCGCCCAGCGCTACTTCGAGGCGCAGAGCGACCCGTCGGTGAGCCTCTACAACGATCAGATCATCAACCCACCCGCGAGCATCGCGGACGCCCAGACGCAGATCGTCGACACAATCTCGGGCGCGGACGTCGACGGCGTGGTCTGCTCGGCGTTCTGGGGCGCGGTCGGCGCCGGGCAGGCACTCGAGGCCGGCGAACTCGAGGGGCCGATGGTCGTCTGCGGGTTCGACCTCCTGCGCCCCCTGCTCGAACAGATCGAGGCGGGCAACGTCGACTTCACGGTCGGTCAGGACCCCTACAGTCAGGGGTTCCAGAACGTCCCGCTGGCGTGGATGTACCTGGAGCGCGGCATCGAGATGAAAGACCTCGAGTGGGGCGTCTCGGTCTGGGACCAGGAGAACGTCGACTTCGCGCTCGAGCGGCGCTCGTGGGCCGGCGACGGCGGCCTGCTGCAGTGGCAACAGGAGAACTACGACTTCCTGCGGTGAGCTGTCAGTCGTAGCGAGCCAGACACGCGAATGTCCGCCTATCCAACCCAATCAATGTCACAGTCAGACTCAGACACGGAATCGGACGCGGCGCCGTCCGCCGACGCGGCGGGCGCACAGCCGGGAGACGCCACGGCGAGCGCGGGGGAGCCCGAGGTCCCCGTCGCGGATGACGAGGAGGTGGTGCTCCGGACGAAAGACCTCACCAAGTTCTTCGGCGCCATCGAGGCGGTGCGGGACGTCAGCCTCGACGTCAACGCCGACGAGATCCTCGCCATCGCCGGCGACAACGGCGCCGGAAAGACGACGTTCATCAAGATGCTCTCGGGGGTGCTCGAGCCGACGCGCGGCGAGATCTTCCTCCGGCAGGACGGTCGGCTCGAGCGACAGTACTTCTCCTCGTCGAAGGACGCCATGGACGCCGGCATCGCGACGGTCTACCAGGGCCAGCACCTCAGCCCGACGGCCAGCGCCGCGAACAACATCTTCCTCGGGATGGAACCGCTGAGAGACGGCCCCGAGGGGTGGCTGTTGCGCCGGGTCGACGACGAGTACATGATCGGCGAGAGCCGGAAACTGCTCGCCGACATCGGGTTCGACTTCGACCCGCGCACCCCCGTCGACGAGCTGTCGGGCGGGCAGAAACAGGCCGTCGCCGTCGCGCGAGCGCTCATCAGGGACCCGCCGATCATCGTCCTCGACGAGCCGACCTCGGAGGTGTCGACGACGGGCACCGACAAGATCATCGACCTCGTCAGGGGCATCCCGGACGGGGAGAAGTCGGTGATCCTCATCTCGCACAAGATCGACGTCGTCGTCGACGTGGCCGACCGGATCGCGGTCATGCGCGACGGCGAGGTCGTCGAGGTGCTGGACACCCAGCGCGACGACGTGGCGCGCATGGACATCGTCGAACGGATGCACCGGGAGCGGGAGCGCTGATCGCCGTGGCGACCGAATCGACCGGCGTGCGCGGCCGGGTCAGCTCGACCGCGGCGTCCGTGTTCGACCGGCGCGAGGGGAGCGTCCTCGTCGGCCTCATCGCCATCTTCTTGGTCGGCGTCTACATCGATGCCTCTCGCTTTCTCCTGCTTGACAACATGGCCCGCATCCTCCGGTCGGCGGCGACGACGGCCATCATCGGCTACGGCGTCGCGCTGCTGATGGTCACTGCGGAGTTCGACCTGTCGGTCGGGTCGATGTACGGCGTGGCCGCCGGCATGGGCGCCATCCTCGTCGGCGGCGACGCGTTCGGCTTCCACCCCCTGTTCGCGCTCGCCGTCATCCTCGTCTTCGCGCTCATCTTCGGGATCACGCAGGGACTCGTCGTCACGAAGATGGAACTGCCGTCGCTCATCGTCACGATCGGGACGCTGACGCTCCTGCGCGGCGTCCACCGCATCCTGCTCGGCGGCACGACCGCCTCGGCCAGCGAAGTGGGGCTGCTGAAGTGGCTCGGCGGCCCGATCATCATCGCGGACCTGCCGTTCGTGAACGGACCGATACGCTACCAGGTTCCGTTCCTCCACGACCAGGTTCACAGCTTCGGCCAGTTCTCCATCCTGATCGTCTGGATCTTCGTCCTGCTGGGCCTGTTTCACTACATCCTCAACTACACTCGCTTCGGGCGCCACGCGCGAGCGACCGGGGACAACATCGAGTCCGTCGAGACGACCGGGGTCGACCCGGAGATGGTCAAGCTCGGCTGTTTCGGGCTCTGTTCGCTGACGGCCGCGTTCGCCGGGCTCGCCTTCCTCGGTCGGTTCGGGTCGGTCTCCTCGGGGAGCGGGGACGGACTCGCGCTGGTCGTCATCGCCGCCGTCGTGCTCGGCGGGACGAAGCTCACCGGCGGCGAAGGGTCGATGGTGGGCGTGCTGTTCGGCGCGCTCGTGCTCGCGACCGCTAACAACGTACTCGCCCTGGCGGGCCTGAACGTCAGCGGCTGGCAAGGCGTCATCACCGGCGGGTTCATCATCGCCGCGATCGGCCTCGACGTCATCCTGAAGGGGTTCAGCTACGACCTGCTGGAGTCGTGGTACGCCACGCCGATGCGGAACCTGCTCGCCTCCCCCCGCGAGTTCTTCGCGACGAACGCCGAGCAGAAAACCACCGACGACACCTTCGGCTTCCTGATGCTGACCGTCGGCGTCGCGGCCGTCGCGACGAACGTCCTCGCGTGGATCCTCGGCACCGAGGCGGTCAGCGGAGCGCTCGGTCTGCCGGTCGAGGACTTCAAGCTGTTCCTCCTCGGGGGCTGGCCGGAGACGGTCGCCCAGATCTACTTCTTCCTGATGCTGATGACGCTGCTCGCCGCGGCCGCGGTCGCGGTGGCGACGCAGTACTTCGACAGCCGCGGCGACTACGAGGACGCGCTCGTCGCCGTCTGTTACGGGATGGCGGCCGCCCCGCTGTTCGCCGTCCCCACCGTCCTGCTCGGGTTCGGCATCTTCTTCGTCGTCAGTCCGATGGTCTCGGCGCTCCTGGCGGCCGTCCCGGTCGTGCTCCTCATCGGCTGGACGATGGCCGCCGGGGTCACGGAGACCCACGACCTCTCACGCGGCCGCGCGTTCGCCGTCGTCGGCGCGGTCTACCTCGTCTGGGTCGTCGCGGCAGGGGTCGTCGCTCTCGGGCTCTCGACCGCGTGAATCCGGGCCTCGGCGGTCGGGAGCGCCGCCCCAGTCCTACTCCGCTCCGCGCAGGTTCCACAGGTCGACGCGCTCGGGAAGCGCGTCGAGCGCGCTCGCGGGCCAGTCGTCGTGGGCGAGCGTGAACTCGGTGTCGGGGTGGGCGGAGACGAGGCGGGCGACGCCGGCCGCGGCGGCCTCGTAGGCGGGCGCTTCGAAGCGCTCGGGCGTCTCGGCGGTGAGCGGGTAGCCGTCGGCGAGTTCCCGTGGGAACGGGCCAAAGGGCGGGAGCAAGTTCCAGCACTCGTCGAAGTCGTCGTGGCCGTTGCCTTCGGTCAGCAGCACCGAGTCGCCGCGCGGGTCGAGGCGGTCGAGGCGCTGGTGATGCCGGACGACCTCGGGCCGGCGGGCGCTCTCGCCGGAGAGGTGGAAGAAGGTGTCCTTGGAGACGGGGTCCGTGCGTTCGAGTTGGGCGGCGTGGTCGAGCAGGGCGCGGTAGCCGTCGAGCATCGCCGGGTGGCCACGGGCGCGGGCCTCGACGAGTTCCAGCAGGTCGCCCCGGCGGATGGCCTGCTTGATGGTGCGGAGTTCGCCGTAGGAGACGTGGAGGTTGTGCTCGGAGAGCAGGCGCTCGCGCTCGTCGGCGTCGAGCGAGCGGACTTCCGCGGGCGTGTGGCTCGTACAGACCGGACAGGAGCAGGGGAAGTAATCCAGGTCTTCGAGGTGTTCGGTGGTGCGGACGGTCATGTAGCGGTCGTCGCGGGCGTAGATGGCGTAGGCGGCGGAGTCGAAGAGATCACAGCCCAGCGCGACCGCGAGGGCGAACATCATGGGGTGGCCGGCGCCGAACAGGTGGACGGGCGCGCTCTCGGGGAGGCCGCGCTTGGCGGCGGCGACCACGTCCGCCAGGTCGGCGTAGCGGTACTCGTTCATCATCGGCACGACCGCGCCGACGGGGAACACGTCCAGCCCCGACTGCGCGGCGTGGGCGCCCGCCGCCTCGCGCAGGTCGGTGTAGGTCGACCCCTGGACCGGCGCGTTGACGAGCATGTCGCCGGTCTCGACCTCGGCGGCGGTGGCGAGCCGTTCCTGGGTGGTCGCGAGTTCGCCCTCGGCCTGCTCGCGCGAGACGTCCGGCGGTGTGGGGATGTCGACCGGTGTGCCGATATCGGAGCCGATGCGGTGCTGGAAGTCGAGTATCTCCTCGGTGGTTACGTCGATCTGGCCGTACTCGGCCAGCTGGAAGGATCCCGAGTCCGTCACGACAGCGCCGGAGAAGTCGAGCAGGTCGTGCAGTCCCTGCTGTTCGACGGGCTCGCGCAGGTCCTCGCTGCCGTAGAGGACGTAGGAGTTGGTGATGAGGATCTCGGCGCCGAACTCCGATTCGAGCTGTGCGGGCGTGATGGTCTGGAGGTGGGGGTTGATGACGGGGAGGAGCGCGGGCGTCTCGACCGTGACGCCGGCGCGCGGGACCTCCAGTTCGCCCAGCCGCCCGGCGGCGTCGTAGCGGTCGACCTCGAAGACGTCGGTCATTGCCCGCGTTTTCCCGCGGGCGGGCCTAAGGGTTGTGTTCGGTTGCTAGTCGAGGTCGGCGGGGTCGATCCGGTCGACGATGCCGTCGAAATCGTCGTCGAAGCTCAACACGGAGTCGATATCGCGTTTTTTCATCAAGGCGATCGTCGTCGCATCGGTAAAGCTGAGGCCCTGATCGTCGAATCGTTCGAACGTGTCGACCGCTTCTCGGAACACAGATCGGTCGATGTGTTCGAGTGTGACGAGATTCGGGTAACCGGTAGCGCCTCGTATTCGCCGTCCGACTCGGTTTGCGCGCTCGAACGATCCCGTGCGACTGAGCGTCAGCGTCACAGCCTCGTCGTAGAGATAGTCGCTTACGTACGGTTGCCCCTCGTCACCGTCGATGACTGCATCGAATGCCCGTACTGCGGCGTCATGACGAGTGGCGTCGATGTCGGCGTGAGCGTAGAAAACACCGCTGTCGACGATGACGCTCATCCGTAGAGGATGTCGTCGATATCGTCCTCGTCCGTTTCGACCCCGGAGGAGAACATCCCGCTATGGAACGCCTCACGTTCCTCTTCCGAGAGCGGGACGGTCGATTCGCGGAACGAATCGACGACTTCGGACTTCGATTCGTGTGCGTCTTTCAACAGACTGGTCATGATCTCCTGTTGGGTGACTTTCTTCCCGGTCCGTAGTTTGATCTCGGCCTGTAGCTCCTCCAGTAGCGACTTCCCCTCCTCGTCCATTTTGACTGCCGTCGCCATACTCGATGGTAGCGTCCGAAACCAGGTTAACTTTTCTACCAGACTACTCCTCGCCGAACAACGCGAAGTACAGCACCCCCAGCATCGACCGGCCGTCACGGAGTTCGTCCTCGCGCGCGGCGTCGACGAGGGCGTCGAAGGTCGTCGTCTCGACGCGGATGTCCTCGTTGTAGTCCAGGTCCTGCTCGCTACGCTGCTCGCAGTCGCGGGCGACGAAGTAGTGGAAGACGGCGTCGGAGAAGCCGTTGGCGGGCTCGACGGTCGTGAGGTGTTCGACCTCCCCGGGGAGATACCCCGTCTCCTCTTCGAGTTCGCGGGCGACGCACTCGGCGGGGTCGGCGTCCTCGGCTTCGATGCCCCCGGCGGGCAGGGCGAGGTTCACGCGGCCGACGGGCTGGCGCCACTGCTCGATGGCGACCACGTCGCCGTCGGGGGTGAACGGGAGGACGACGACGCTCTCGCCCTCGGTGAGGTAGTCGAACTCGGCCTCCTCGCCCGACGGGAAGCGCACGGTGTCGGTGAGGATGTCGAACCCTTCGCACGAGTAGGACGTTCGGCTGTCGATGGTCTCCCAGGCCAGATCGTCGGTCATGGTGGCAGGGGCGGCGCGAGCGGATTAGCGGTGTCGGTTGGCCGCGAGCGCTCGCAGTCGCCGAGCCCGAGCTTTTCCGGCCGGCGGCCGAACCGTGGGTATGGACGAGCCCTCGCCCCGGAAGAGCCGAGCCGCGGCGTCCGAAACGGACCAGCCGGTGGCGGTCGCGGAGGAGTCCGGAGAGGGGGCACCGACGGTCGACGTGGGACTGCTCGCGGCGACGGGGTCGCGGGTCGACTCCGACCGGCTGGTGGCGTTCGCGACCCGGCTGGCCGCCGACGGCGCCGACGAGCTGGCGGCGGCCACGGGAGCGACCTGGCGGTTCTACGCCGAAGAGCCCGAACCGCTGCCCGACGCGGGGCCGCGGCGGCCCTCGGAGTTCCTCGACGAGGCGGCGCTGCGGATGGTCGAGGGGCCCTACGACCTGGTCGTCGTCGTCACCGACGCGCCGCTGCTCGCGCGGAGCCGCCGCCGGGTCGCCGGGCTGGCGTCGCCGCTCAGCCGGGTCGCCGTCGTCTCGACCCACCGGCTCCGCGTGTCGGGCCGCGACAGCCCCAGCCGACCGCTGGACGCGCCGGCCGTCCGGTACAACGGCGCGGCGGTCATGCTCCACCAGGTCGGACACCTGCTCGGCGCCGACCACGACCCCAGCGGCGGCGCGATGGCGCCCTACGAGTTCGACCGCGACCGACGGTCGGTACCGTCGTTCGACGCGGACCTGACGCGGCGGCTGGCACGGCTCGCGCCGGCGATCCCGGAGGAGTCGGTCGAGTCGCGGAGCGTCACCGAACTGGTCGGGTTCCACCTGCGGAGCGCGGCGCGCCACCCCGGCGAGGTCGTTCGGTCGGTGGCGACCAGTCGGGCGCCGCTGTTGCCGCTGTCGCTGCCGAAACTGTCGACCGCGGCGGTGGCGCCGACGCTCATCCTCGTGTTCAGCGCCGAGACGTGGGACGTGGGGCTCAACCTCGACAACGGGACGGCGGCGCTGTTCGCGGTCGTCAGCGTCCTCGCCGCGGCGGCGTATCTCATGTTCTCGCTGAACCTCAACGTCCCGCGCGAGCGTCGCGGCGTCGTCACCGAACACGTCGCGCTGCTCAACGTCGTGATCCTGGCGATCCTCGTCGCCGGGACGGTCGGGCTGTTCGCGCTCGTCGGCGGGATCATGCTGGTCATCGCCTACGTCGTCTTCCCGCCGAACCTGATGACCAACTGGCCGAGCCTGGAGGACCCCGTCGTAACGACCGTCGACATCGTCCGCATCGCCGGGTTCATCGCCACCGTCGGCGTCCTCTCCGGCGCGCTCGCCGGCGGGCTGGAGGACCGAACGATCCTCCGCCACCTCGCGCTGTTCCGCCGTCGTCCCTGACCGCTGGCCATCACTGAGCGCTCGCCGTCCCTGTTCCCGTTACCCGTCCGCGTCGACGATCCGATAGAGCCCGCCCGATTCCTCGGGGTCGGCGTCCCGGTCGTCGGCCGCTTTCGCATCGAGGTAGGACGTGGCGGCGCGGTCGGTGAAGTAGACGGCGTCGTCGGTGACCAGCGGCGCGCACGTGACGACGCCGACGCCCTCGACGCTCCAGACCTCGTCGCCGGACGCCTTCTCGACGGCGTAGCAGGTGTCGTCGTAGGCGCCGACGACGACGTGCTCGCTCGTGACCGTCGGGCAGCCGATGATCGACCCGCCGGTGTCGAACGACCAGCGCTCGGCCCCGTCCTCGAACGCCAGCGCGTAGAGGTGCGAGTCGTGGCTGCCGACGTAGACGGTGCCGGTCTCGACCTCGATCGAGGGGCCGGACATCACCAGGTCGTCGGTCTCAAACGACCACTCCTCGGTACCGTCGTCGAGCGAGACCCGGTAGACCGTCCGGTCCCACGACCCGAAGACGGCGCTGCCGTCCGCGGTGGCGATCGGTCCCTTGATCTCCTCGCCCGTCGGGAACGTCCACAGGTACTCCAGGCCGGGGTAGCTCCAGCCGTAGAGGGAGCCGTCGTTCGAGCCGACGACGAGACGACCCGCCTCGCGGTCGATCGCGGCGGTCGAGTGGGGGTGGTCGGTCACCCGCTGGTCCTCCCAGGTCACGTCGCCGGTGACGGCGTCGACGGCGAACATCGCGCCGCTGGGGTCGTGGTACTCGACGGCGATGTAGACGGTGCCATCGTGATACCCCGGGCTGGAGCCGATGGCGTCGCCGAGTTTGCTCCGCCAGTAGCGCTCGCCGGATTCGAGGTCGAAGGCGTACAGCGCGCCGTCGTAGGCGCCGACGTAGACGACGCCGTTGGCGACCGCGGGCGTCCCGTGGACGCCCCGCGAGGTCGGGTCGACCGAGGAGCGCCAGACCTCCTCGCCGGCGGGCGTCACCCGCCGGATCTCGCCGTTGTCGCCCGGGACGACGATATCGCCGCCGGGGACCTCGACGGGGCTGGCCTTGGCCGCCGTGTGGTCGCCGGTGTTGACCTCCCAGATGGTCCAGTCGACTTCGGGGTCGGTCGGAATCGTGGCCTCGGGATAGACGCCGCGTCGCTGGAGACCGCCGCGGAACTCCGCGGTCGCGGTCTCGCTGAGCGGCTCGCCGTCGGTCTCGATCCTGCCGCCGACCTCCGTTCCCCCGGGCGCCGCCACGCAGCCCGCGAGGCCGGTCGCGATCGCGGCGCCGGCCGCCCCGAGGAACGCCCGTCGTGACTGGCGCTCGTCCATGTAGCCGGTAGTCGTCGCCGGGTCGTTTCACTGTTACGGGCCGGCGACGGGTCGAGACCCCTCCGCTCGTTCGTCTTCCGCTCCACGCGCTCGCGGTCCGACCCCACCCGCACAGCTAAGGGCTCGGCGGCCGCGCTCCCGGTATGGCGACCGACGAGGCGCCCTCGGGCGACATCCGCGTGTTGCTCGTCCTCGATCTCGTCCTCTCGCTGCTGTTCAGCGTCGGCGCCGTCTACGCGCTGGACCTGGCCGGGGTCGGCGAGTACACGTGGGAGAACGTCGCGCTCGCGACGCTGTTCCTCGCGGTCGTGACGTACGTCGCGGTCCTCAGGCAGTGAGCCGTGGCGCGAGCGACAGGCGAGGACGACCGCGCTGCTCCGCGGAGCCGGCAAGCCGTTCGGTCGCCGGATCGGTTACCCGTCTGGATCCCGTAGCGCGCGTGCTATGACATCCGCACTGTTCGTCGTCAGCGAGGAAGGCTACTGGGGAGAGGAATGCATCGAACCGCTCACGACGCTGGAGTCGGCGGGCGTCGACGTGACGGTCGCGACGCCCTCGGGCGACCCGCCCGTGATCGACGAGCGCTCGGTCGACCCCGACGAGGTCGGCGAGGAGACCGCCGAGCGCGTCCGCGACGTTCACGAGAACCACGCGGAACTGAACGACCCCGACCCGGTCGCTCGCGCGAGTGCCGACGACTACGACGCCGTCGTCTTTCCCGGCGGCCACGGTACCGCGTGGGACATCAACCAGGACCGCCACGCTCGGGCGCTGCTCCGGGAGGCCGTCGCCGGCGACGACGGGACGGCCCTGGTCGTCTGTCACGCCGTCGGGCTCCTGGCTTTCACCCGCGCCGACGACGGCGATTTCCTCGTCGACGGCCGCGACGTGACCGGCTTCCCCAACGAGTGGGAGGAGGGGATCGTCGACGACGACGACCGAATGCCCGGCGGTCGGAAGCTTCCCTACTGGGTCGAGGACGAAGTAAAAGCCGCGGGGGCCAACTGGGACGCCGAACTCGACGCTGACGAGAGCGTCACCGTCGACGGAGACCTGGTGACCGGCCGCGGTCCCGGCTCGTCGGCCGCCGCCGCGCAGGCACTGCTCGACGAACTCGGCGTCGCCGCCGAGGCGAGCGACTGAGACGGGACGGCGAACGCGAGGGCGGGACCGACGTCTCGCGGTGGCTATTTGGTGGGGCCGGACCCACTCGCGGGTATGACGATCGAAGACCGCGGCGACGCGAGCCTGATCACCCACGCACTCGCGTCGGACGTGTTGACGCGGCTGCGCGACGTGCAGACAGAACAGGTGGAGTTCCGGAAGGGGCTGGTCAAGCTCGGCCGGATCTGCGGCTACGAGATCATCGACGGCGCGATGGAGACTGAGTACGTCACCGTCGAGACGCCGCTGACGGAGACGATGGGCCAGCGCGTCAAGGGACTGGACGACGTGGTCATCGTCAACGTCCTCCGCGCGGCGACGCCGTTCGTCGAGGGGCTGCTGAAGGCGTTCCCGCGCGCTCGCCAGGGCGTCATCTCCGCCAGCCGCGACGAGGCGGCGGGCATGGACGGGTCGGGACAGTTCCCCATCTCCGTCGACTACGTCAAGCTCCCGGACATCGAGCCCGAGGACACCGTGATCGTCGCCGACCCGATGCTGGCGACGGGGTCGACGATGTGCGCCGTCCTCGAACGGGTGCTGGAAGGCCAGCCGGAACCGGAGAACCTGTTCGTCCTCTCGGCGGTGAGCGCGCCCGAGGGACTGCTGGCGGTCGGCGACGCCGTCCCGGAGGCCGAGTTGCTCACCGTCGCGATCGACGACGAACTCGACGACGACGGCTACATCGTGCCCGGACTGGGCGACGCCGGCGACCGGGCGTTCCGGACGACGGAGTAGGACGGAGAACGGCCGTGGGGCGCCGTCAGTCCATCGCGACGTAGGTCTGGGTGTCCTCGATGCCGTCGAGGCTCTGGATGTGGGTGGCGGCGACGGCCTTCACGTCGGCGGTCTCGTCGACGCTGACGGTGGCGATGAAGTCAACGTCGCCGGCGACGATGTAGGCGTCGTCGACGCCCTCGACGTCGAGGATCTCCGATTTGAGTCGCTCGGCGTCGCCCGAGTGGGCCTTGACCATGACGTAGGCGCGGACCATCTCAGGCACCCCCCGTCGCGGCGACGGCCTCGCCGACGACGATCTGGCGCACGTCGTCGAGTTTCTCGAAGTCCGCGAGGATGGCGAGCGTGTCACCGACCTCCAGGGACACGTCCTCGTCGGGGATCGACAGGGGGTCGCCCTGTTTGCCGAACGCGAGCAACTCGGTATCGGCGGGCAGTTCGAGTTCGCTCAGGGTGTAGCCGCGCATGGGCGACTCCGGCGTGACGGTGAGTTCGACCAGCTGGAGATTCTGCGCGATGTCGGCGACGGCGCGGATGTTCCCGCCCAGCAGGGCGTTCTTGGCGACGATGGCGCCCAGCCGTTCGGGGTAGATGACCTCGTCGACGTCGGAGGCGTACTTGCGGTAGATGTCCTCGCGGTACTCCTCGTCGATCCGGAGGACGGTGCGACAGCCGTGGTGTTTCGCGACCATGCACGCGACGAAGTTCGTCGAGAGGTCGCCCGTCAGTGCGCCCAGAGCGTCCGCCTCCGCGAGGTCGGCGGCGATCAACACCTGCTCGTCGCTGGCGTCGCCCTCGATGACCTCGTAGCCCTCCGCCGTCGCGCGGTCGACCTTCGTCGGGTCGCGCTCGATGAGGACCACCTCGTGTCCGCTGTCTTCGAGTGCGCGTGCCGTTCGCAGCCCGACGCGGCCGGCACCCACGATAACGAATCGCATGGTAACGCGTACGACCAGGCAGGGAATAAAGCTACCTCCGATCACCCCCCGATCGGTGGGTCCGAATCCCCGACTGAATCTCCCGACCGTATGCGTGCGTGTTAGTCTCACCCTATCCGATTACTGCGGGCTTCGCGGTACGGGGGAAGGTTTTTGGAGTCACCGCGAGAAGTTCGGGTACGATGGTGCGGGCCTTTATCATGGTGAAGACGGCGGCCGGGAAGTCCGAACAGTTGCTCGACTCGATCCGGGGGATCGACGGGGTCGAGGAGGCGCACATCGTCGCCGGCCAGTACGACATCATCGTCGAGGCGGTCGGCGAGGAAGTGTACGACCTCATGCACGGCGTCGCGACCAGGCTCCGCGATATCGACGGCGTCGCCGACACGAAGACGTACATCTGCCTCGACTGAGCGCTCTCCTCCCGGTCGGGTCTTCGGTATCGCCGGCCGATCCCCGTTTCACTCGCTGGACCGCTCGCGTCCCTGGGTCTCGCTCTCGGTGACCGCCCGGTCGGTGGCGGCTCGCTGGACGGTCCCACGGCGCTGGTCGCGGACTCGCCGCGGAAGCGCCGCGTAAGCGTGGTCGAACACGTCGCCGGGGTCTGGTTCGCTCTCTTCGGCGGCCGCCACGGCCTCGGCGACCTCGGTCGTCGCCGCCTCGCGAGCCGCGTCGACGAATCCCGCCTCGACGACGCCCTCCTCGCGCAGGTAGTCGGCGTACCGCTCCAGCGGGTCCGCGGTCCGCCAGTCGGGGAGGTCCTCGGTGGCGGCGTCGCGGTAGCGGTCGGGGTCGTCCGCGGTCGTGTGTGGACCCCGCCGGTAGGTCAGGCTCTCGACGAGAACCGGGTCACCCGACAGCGCCGACGCGCGGGCCTCGGCGACGACCTCGTAGACCGCGACGGGGTCGTTACCGTCGACCCGCACCCCCTCGAACCCGTAGGCGTTCGCCTTCCCGGCGATGGTCTCGCTGGCCGTCTGGCGCTCGGTCGGGACGCTGATCGCCCAGCCGTTGTTCTCGCAGAAGAAGACGACCGGCGCCGAGAACACGCCAGCGACGTTCATCGCCTCGTGGAAGTCCCCCTCGCTCGTGGCGCCGTCACCGAAGCAGGCGCAGACCGCGGGGTCGTCGTCGCGGTGGCGAGCGGCCATCCCCGCGCCGACCGCGTGGGGAAGTTGGGTCGCGATCGGTGTCGCCTGCGTGAACGTGACCGGGCCTCTCCCGGTTTCCGTGTCCGCCTCGGCGACGGGTTCGTACTCGGAGTATCCGCGTCGAAAGCGGAGGATATCGGCCGGCGAGCGGCCGCGGGCGAGTTGCATGGCGTTCGAGCGGTAGGTCGGAAAGAGCCAGTCGTCGTCGGTCAGGGCGTGGGCGGCGCCGACCTGCGAGCCCTCCTGGCCGACGAACGGCGGGTAACCGCTCATCCACCCCCTGCGCTGGAGCGCGACCGCTCGCTCGTCGAAGACGCGGGCGCGGACGATTCCCCGGAGGAGCCGGCGCGCCAGCTCCGGGTCGACGCCCGTCTCGCCCAGCGACCGCTCGCCGATGACGCGATGCATGGTGTCCCGGTTGGCGCGGCGGCCGGAAAGCGATTGCGTCGGGTCCGGACGGCGACCCGGCCAGAGACGACGCCCGCTCGCAGTCGACACCTCAAAGAGCGCGCGACACTAACGGTCGGTATGGTCACCGCCGTCGACGCGGTCGAGCTGGTCTTCCTGATCGTCGTCCACAGCGCGGTCGCCGCCCTGATGACGCGGTTTTTCCGCGTGCGGCTGTCGACCCGCTGGGGCGGTTTCCTCTACGCCGGCATCCTCGTGCCGATCGCGCTCGTCCTGTCGACGCTGTTTTTCAGCGGTATCTTACCGCTGGGACCGGATCTGGGGTCGGCCGGCGCCGTCGTGACGCTGATCATCCTCCTGCCGACGGTGGCGGGCATCACGTTCGACTACTTCTGGATGCCCTCGCCGGACGAGGTGGACCTCCCCGAGCGCTGGGACAGGGACGAGCGACCCAACCGCTACGAGAACCGCTGACCGGCCGCCGCTGCGCCGCGGCCCGCTTGCGCGGACGCCCCCGCGATCACCCGCCCAGCAACTCCAGCACCGCCGCTTGCACGTCGGAACGCACCGCCTCCTGGGGGCGGGTCGCGTCGATCCGGACGAACCGCTCGGGGTCGTCGTCGATCAGCCGCTCGTAGTTGTCACGTACCGATCCGAGGAACTCGACCTGTTCCATCTTGTTCGTCGCGCCCGCGCGACGGGCGCCGGTCTCGGGGTCGACGTCGAGGTAGATCGTCGCGTCGGGGCGGCGAGTGAACGGACGGTGTACGTCGCGGACGTAGTCCAGCGGGTCGTCGACGTCGAGGTGTGGGTGGGCGTCGAGCGTCGCGCCCTGGTAGGCGTACCGCGAGTCGGAGTAGCGGTCGGAGACGACGAGGCGACCCGCTGAGAGCGCCGGTCGGACCACGCGGTGGAGGTGGTCGGCGTGGTCGGCGGTGTAGAGGAACAACTCGGCGATCGAGTCGGCGTCGGCGTCGCCGATCGAGCGGGCGACCGCCTCGCCGTACCACGACTCGGTGGGCTCGCGGGTGAACGCCGCGTCGTCGGGCAGCGCGTCGCTCTCGGCGAGGTGGGCGGCCGCCGAGGATTTTCCGCTGCCGTCGAGCCCCTCCAGCGTCACGAGCATACCTGCCTGTCTCGGTGGCCCCACCTAAACGACTCGGTGGCGACCTGTGGCGGACGCCCGGGTCGACCCCCGCGCAGGGCCGGACGACGCGAGACGATAGCCTCATCCCGGGCGACACCGACGGGACGGATATGACCGACCACTTCGAGGTCCACGAGCGCGACGGGGCGGCCCGTCTCGCCGAGGTGCGCCTCGACTCGCCGGTGACGACGCCCGCGCTGGTCACCGACGCCGACCGCGACGACGACGCGCCCGAAGCCGGGGTCGCGGCGCCGGTCCTGGCCGACGCCGGGACCGGCTGGGCGACCGAACCCGACGCGCCGGCAGGCGACGACTCGCGACTCACCGTCCTGCCCGCCCGCGGGTTCCCGTCGGGGACGCCCGACGAGGTCGAGGAGGCGTTCGCGCCGGAGGTCCCCGAGGCCGACTACCCGAGCGCCGCCGTGATCTCCGCCGACACCGCCACCGACCTGGGCACCGACGCCTACGTCCTCTCGGGAGCGCCCGGGATCGCCGGCCACGCCGCGAAGTTCGTCGATTCGATCGTCCGCGTGCGGGAAGCGATCCCCTACGACGCCGCCCTCTACTTGCCGGGCGTCGCGACGCCCGCGAACGTCGCGACACTGGTCTACGCGGGCGTCGACCTCGTCGACGCCGACCGCGCGGTCGTCCGCGGCACGCAGGGCCGCTATCTCACCGTCGACGACCACCAGTTCCTCGAAGATCTAGACGAACTCCCCTGTGCTTGCCCCGCCTGCCAGCAGCCCCGCGAGGAGTTCGACCGGACGGACTGCGCGCGCCACAACGTCAACGCGCTGTCCACCGCGCTCGCGACCGTCCGCCGACGGATCCGCGACGGGCGTCTCCGGGACTACGTCGAGGGCCAGGCCCGCCACGAACAGTGGCTCACCGCCGTCTTCCGCCGGCTCGACCAGCAGTACGGCTACGTCGAGGAGCGCACGCCTATCCTCCGACAGGCCGAGATCACCGCCGCCACGGAGGACACGATCCGGCGCGTGGAGATCCAGCGCTTCGCCGAGCGAGTCACCTCGCGCTATCGCAACCGCTTCGACAACCCGCTCGTGCTGGTCCCCTGCTCGGCACGTAAGCCGTACAGCGACTCCCAGAGCCACAAACAGTACCACGACGCCGTCCAGTGGCGCGCCCACAAGGTGTCGATGACCTCCCCCATCGGCGTCGTCCCGCAGGAGCTCGAACTCACCTACCCCGCCCAGCACTACGATTCGGTGGTGACCGGCCGCTGGAGCGAAAACGAGATCGAGTTCGTCGCAAACGTGCTGGAGCGCTATCTGGAGAACACGGACTACCCGCGCGTCATCGCGCACGTCCCCGAGGACTACCGGCCCATCTGCGAACGCGTCGAGCAGTCGCTGGGGACGGAGTTCACTTACACCGTCGAGGACCACCCGACCACCACCGACTCCCTGGGCAACCTCGCGAGCGAGCTCTCGGGCGGGCCGAAGTACGGCAAGCGCGAGCGCCAGCACAACACGATCCGCGCCATCGCCGACTACCAGTTCGGCGCCGGTGCGGGCGACGAGCTGTTCGACGACCTCACGGTTCGAGGGAGCCACCCCGGCCTGCAGGCCCACGACGGCGACGGCGAGCAACTGGCCGTGGTCGTCCGCCCCTACGGCACGCTGGCGTTCACGCTCGCCGGCGCCCGCCACTGGGTCGACAGCGACGCCCCCACCAAGCGCGTCGAGATCGACGACTTCGTCCCCCACGGGAGCGTCCTCGCGCCCGGTATCGTCGACGCCGACGACGACATCCGCGTCGGCGACGAGGTCGTCTTCGAGGGACCGAGCGCCTTCGCCGTCGGCCGCGCGGAGATGTCCGGCCCGGAGATGGCCCGCTCGACCCGCGGGATCGCCGCGCAGGTCCGCCACGTCGACGAAGTGGACTGAGCGGGGACGCCGGTCCGAGGCGGTCACGGTCCGCGTTCGTTCGAGTTCGCTCCGCGCGAACGGGGACGGGACCAACGACTCGACTCGCGACGCGAACCGAGCGTCGCCGGATCGATCCGAATCCTGAAGACCTGTGGTGGACAACCCATTCGTCAATGCACGTCAGCATCGTGGGCAGCGGGTACGTCGGGACGACGGTCGCCGCCTGTCTCGCCGAGTTGGGCCACGACGTGACGAACGTCGACATCGACGAGGACATCGTCGCCGCGATCAACGACGGGGAGTCGCCGATCCACGAGCCCGGTCTCGCCGACCTCGTGGCCGAGCACGCCGGCGACACCCTCCGGGCGACCACCGACTACGACGCCGTCCGCGAGACGGACGTGACCTTCCTCGCGCTGCCGACCCCCTCCGAGGACGACGGCGCCATCGACCTGGCCTACATGGAGGCCGGCGCCGCCTCGCTCGGCGAGGCGCTGGCCGACAAGGACGGCGACCACCTCGTCGTCGTCAAGAGCACCGTCGTCCCCGGCTCCACCGAGGAGGTCATCGCGCCCGCGATCGAGGAGACTTCCGGGAAGACCGCCGGCGAGGGGTTCCACGTCGCGATGAATCCCGAGTTCCTCCGGATGGGTACCGCCGTCGAGGACTTCCTCGACCCCCAGAAGATCGTCTTCGGCGCCCGCGAGGCCGCCGCCTACGATACGTTGGGCGAGGTGTTCGAACCGCTGGTCGCCGAGAGCGACGCCGCCGTCGTCGAAACCGGGATCCGCGAGGCCGAGATGATCAAGTACGCCAACAACGGCTTTCTCGCTTCGAAGGTTTCCCTCATCAACGACATCGGAAACATCTGCAAGGAGTTCGACGTCGACGCCTACGAGGTCGCCGACGCCATCGCCCTGGACGACCGTATCGGCGGGAAATTCCTGCGTTCAGGGCTCGGCTGGGGCGGATCTTGTTTCCCAAAAGACACAAATGCCATCATCGCGGCCGCACGCGACGCCGGCTACGAGCCGCCCGTCCTCGAAGCCGCGGTCGAGGTGAACGATCTCCAGCCTGAACGTCTCCTCTCGCTACTGGACGAGCGGACCGACGTGGCCGGCGAGCGGGTCGCGGTGCTGGGCCTGTCGTTCAAGCCCGGGACGGACGACGTTCGGAAGACTCGGGCGGTGCCGGTCATCGAGGGACTGCAGGAGCGCGGGGCCGACGTGGTCGCCTACGACCCCGTAGCGGCCGAGAGCTTCGACGACAGCTACCCCGATATCGAGATCGAATACGCCGACAGTGCCGCCGAAGCGCTGGAAGGCGCCCGCGCGGCGGTCGCGGTCACCGACTGGGACGAGTTCGCCGCGCTCGATTCGGAGTTCGACGCGATGGCGACCCCGCTGGTCCTCGACGGCCGGCACATCGTCGAGCGCCGCGAGGGCGTCGAATACGTCGGTCTAACGTGGTAACGCTCCCGGAAGCGGTACCGAAGCCGACCCGGCCTCGCCCTTACCACCCGTAGCGCTCGGTCCCGTATCTACCAGTACCGTATCCCATCGTCCGGTCGATGTCGGCCCCTCCGGCCGTCGCTCCGGCCAGTGCTACGCCTGCAACGGTCAGATAGGTCCGCCGATCGATCCCTCTCTCGCTCCCCTCCGGCTCGGCGTCCGAGTCTGGTTCCTCCTCCACAGTCGCCTCCGTCCGAACAGTCCCCCGGTTCTGGCGCGACCGATATGAACCCACTGACAGTACCTGCGACACACCGGCCGCCGCCGGGCTCGAGGCCGCCGTGGTTCGTGCCGGCCACCCCTCGGTCCGGGGCCGGTATCGCGCCGAATACAATAGTAGAGAATAGAATACATCACCAGATCCATAATATATATGTTATTATTTGGGTCGGCAGGGTGGGGGTGAGTGTGCGGACGATTGCATGCAACAGAGCGGATTCGAACTGCGGTCCCACGGAGGTTCAGGGCTCGCGACCGGCGTTCCGGATCCGGCGCTTCGAGGAAGCGGCGAACTGCACGACCTCGGGACGTGTCGTCGAGATCTCCAGCTGTGCTGCGCTGTCGACACCGACCGAAAGCGAGCGGGAAAGCGGGGTTTCGGCACGATGAGACGGCTGCGAGTGGTGACTTCGAACCGCGCGTCGAACGGGCGATCGATGGACGACCTCGTTCGGAGCGGCCGGAGATCCGGTACAGACACTATCTCACGACGGGTTTTCTTCGAACCACGACGGGTCCCGGGGCGCTATTGTTCAACACCAGAACATATAATAATAAATATATAGAAGTATTTCTCACAAGTGCCAGCTGCACGGAGTTAGGATACAGAGATAACTCTGCCACAGTCGGACAGTGGTGAGCGTATAAATTTCCGGTGTTGACTGACAGGACGCCGTGAAGTCCGGGTGACTGTGGCGGCGACCGACGCGGTGCCTGACAGCTACGTGTCACAGAACAGAGGGGGCGCCGACGAACCGACGGTTCCGTCGTCGAGAGTGCATTCCGGGAACCGCCCCGCGCTTCCCGATCGGGGTGGCCGAACAGGCCTTCCGCGGTGGCCGAGTTGGAGTGATACGTGAGAAACTGACTGAGCGATTTCGAATTCCGTCAGGTATCGGAACGGAAGTCCACAGGAGGAGCCACGTTTGGGGGTTGGGGCTGGGTTGTGTGATCGAATGGCGGGTGGGCTCCTCTGTGGTCTCGAGCCACCGAACGGACGCTGACCGTCCCGGACGAGAAACTGGTAACTCGCCGTCAGTTCGGCGGCATCTGGCCATTTAGTTACCGGCCATATAACGATTGCTTGGATAACAATTCGTAGATTGGTCGTGAACCGCTGCCAGCGGTTTCGTGAAGGTGGTTTCGTCCCGTTCCACCGATCCGTTCGACGGAAGCCACGAGGTCAATATCGGCCCCGCTCGCGTGAGCTCCTGTTGCCGTGGGCTGGCCATCGCTGGCACCGTTACCAGATCTGAATTCGGTCTTATGGACCCGATAGCCGCCTGTATCGGTGCTCTCACTCCCGACGGGGCGTGGTCGGTCGGCGGAGCCCGCTCGCGAAGTCCGACAGAGACTCCTTTCCCCCCGACCGGGCGGGCTCCCGCACGAGTCCGCTATCAGTTTGCGAACCCACCGGTCTCACTCGTTTTCGGCGACTCTGTCCCGATCTGTTCCAGTGCGTGCGCCCACACTCCGTGCCGTTCTGTGGCCAGGCTCCGGTCGCTGGACGACCTACTTCTTCGCTCTCCGGCCGCTTCGACCAATATCAACATCGATTCTACCCACCCATCATTCATTCAGTTTGATATTAATATCCGAATTTCATTACCTCCCGTCTTCGAACTGCATCTTTTCGAAATTTCTCTACACATAGCCACATGCACTTTATTATACCGAGTTAAATTGGTCATTCAGCCAATTACAGACCCCCTCGTAGTAACCTGTTTTATTTTTAACTATGTGGGCCGGTATTATTCCCGTCATTCCACTGGATAGACATTTTCAATAACAATAGTATACGTGTAATCTGGTCTCGCTCGGTAGTTCGGTCGGCCGGTCGTCCGGTCACAGTGAATCACGCATCGTTAGATCGGGAATCGGATCGACGAAACGGATTCGAGACCGTTGCTTCACCACCGACTTCTCGTGTCGTTTCGAACCGCGAGCCGTCGCGTGACCTGCCGAAATGTCGTGCCTCGAGCTTCGTTCCCGGAGTTTCCCGGAGCTTCGAATGACACCGATCTGCAAGTATAAGTGATAGGCGGTTCACCTATCCACTGAAGATAAGCGGGCCGTGGCATGATCAGGATCCCACTGCGGCAGAGCCTCGAGGAGTTCATCAGCCATCTCAGCGAGTACGCCGTCCACCTCTGGGCAATCACCGTGTTGTTCTACGGTTTCGGCGACCTCGGAACGACGTTCATCGGAGTTTCGGTCACGGGCATCGCAGAGACGGGGCCGGTGGCGGGGCCACTACTCCGGCGGTTCGGCTTCCAGCTCGTGGTGGTAGTAAAGCTCTTGTTCCTCGCAATTTGTTTCGCCTTTTGGCGCCTGGTGCCCGACCGGGTGGCCGTCGGTATTCCGCTCGGTCTCGGTGTTCTCGGCGTCGTCGTGGTCCTCTGGAACGTCTCGATCATCCTCACCCGCTGAGGTGCGGCCGTGGACGACGACGTTAGGTCGTTGAGACCGGCTATCGACCGGGACCTGTCCCTGCTGTTCGTGAGAGTCCTCGCTGGAGCTGCGTGACGCGCTCCTCCCGACACAGCGTCGGTTCACACACGATTCACTGCCGACTACGGATTCATTGCCGACTACTTGCCGGATTACTCCGATCGCTCATTTCGTTCGTTTCCGTAGCGTTGAGTGATTATGTGAGACATAGCCGGAGGTGCAGAGTCTTTAACCGCAATCGGGTGCAGCATCTCCGTTGTGGGTGACCCAGCTATGGCCGAAGAGCTCCACTACCGCATTATCCAGGGACTCGCTGAAGCCGAAGGGACCGGCCCGGAGGACCTCGAGAGCTGTCTGTACGAGTACACCGACATCGACGCGCTCACGAAGCTCTACCAGCAGGGCTGTGTCAACCCTACGGTGACGTTGGAGATTCGGGACCACGAAGTCACCGTCACCGACGAAGGCGACGTACGCGTCGACGGAAAGCTGCGGACGCTATCCTGTGGCGGGTAGTCGAGCGTAGATCCAGCCTCGGCTCGGACTCTCCAATATCTGTCATTTCTAAACCAGATACAGATACTGATAGGAAGCCGATTCGAACGCACGGCTCCGCGGGCCCGACGAACTATCCCGCGGACGGAGCCGTGCCTCGGGTCTCGGGTGGCGCTCCGTTACGGACACCGCCTCAACCGGCGAGCACGTCCCTTCAAACGGGTGGAAAAATCCTCACAGTATCCGGCGGAGGAGCGCCAGTTCGTCCTCTTTCGAGAGGTACTCCGCGTCCAGACATGCGTGGATGATCTTGTGGGCGAGGTCGGGGTCCCACTCCGCAGTGTCGTTCCGGGCCGGCCCGTCGCCGATCCGCTCCTCCAGCGAACTGATCCGGGACTCGAGTTCGTGGATCTGATCCTCCCGGGTGGAACGGTTCCGAATCCGTGGGCCGTCGCCCGGTTCCTCGTCGAACAGTCGCTTCACGAACGCTCGTCGGTTCGTCCAGTCGAACCCCTCGATCTCGTTGACTCGTTTCGAGACCGTGGCTCTCGTCACGTCGAGGGTTGCCGCGATCTCCTCCTGCGTCGCCGTCGGCTCCCGGTGAACCGCACGGAGCGTCTCCCACTGTTTGTCCGTGAGCGCCGCGGGGTCAGTCACCTGAGACCCGCTGCTCGCCCCCGAGTCGCCGGAGCCCACTTCGGTGAGGCGGTTGGCTGCCGCTCGGTCGGCCCCCGGAAAGTCGTCACGGTCGTCGGTTCTCGCTCCGGTGTCTGACTCGGGAGACACCTCACTGTCCGGTCCATCTAGATCTGTCGAAGTTCCCGACTGTCGTTCGGTCCCCCTTTCGCTCGCCAGGTCCGGGATCTTGAGTTCAGTCTCTTGATCGGGGCTGTCGTCCATCGTGGATTGCTCGGTATCGATGTCTGTATCGCGATTGCTCTCACCGTGACCGTCCGCCCGCTTGGTTCGAGATCTGTCCTTCGCCGGGTCGCCGTATTCCTCTAGGACACGCTCGACGAACAGCTCCGACGCCCCACCCACGTGGTCCGCGATCCCCGTGAGTGACGCGTTCGGGTTCGACTGCGCGACGTCGAGGATCTTTTTGTGAATCATCGCCCTCGGTCGTGACCCGGCACTGATAGTATGCTCAGCGGTAGTTGTTTCAGATTTTCCCATCCGGATCCTCCCGCAAGTAAGTGATATACAAATTCAACAATAAGTCTTCTCCTTATATTAGTTTTAATACGCACACGTCTGGGAGCGACCGAGTGAGCGAACGTGCTCTCGACCGACCGATTACCGTTCGGCGCCCCCGCATCACCGACGCTCGATTTCGGGCTATCCGGGGGGTAAAAATAAGTGAGTTGGTGACAACTCCAAAACATGGACGCAATCGTGCTGGCTGGGGGGTTCGCGACCAGGCTATGGCCGATCACCAGCGATCGGCCGAAGATGTTTCTCCCGATCGGTGAGACGACGGTGATCGACAGTATCTTCGGCGAACTCGAAGCGGACGACCGGATCGACGACGTCTACGTGTCCACGAACGAAGAGTTCGCGGACGACTTTCGAAGGCACCTCTCGGACTCGCCGTTCAGTAAACCGACGGTTTCGGTCGAAGCGGCCGGGGCCGAAAACGAAAAGTTCGGCGTCGTCGGTGCGCTCGGGGAGCTCGTCGAGCGCGAGGGGCTCGACGACGACACGCTGGTGATCGCGGGTGACAACCTGTTCAGCTTCTCCCTCTCGGAGTTCGTCGACGCGTTCGACGACTACGGAGCGACGACCGTCGCCGCGTACGACGTCGGGACTCTGGACCGAGCCACCCAATACGGCGTGATCGATACCGAGGGCGACCGCGTCGTCGAGTTTCGGGAGAAACCATCCGATCCGCCGAGTACGCTCGTCTCGATCGCCTGCTACGCGTTTCCCGCCGAGACCGTCGGACAGTTCGAGACGTACCTCTCGGGGGACAACAACCCGGACGAACCGGGCTGGTTCATCGAGTGGCTCATCGACCGCGAACCCGTGTTCGCCTTCCCGTTCGAGGGGGCATGGTTCGATATCGGAACCCCCGATGGATACCTGGACGCGTTCTCGTGGCACCTCGACGGGGCGACGATCGTTCACCCGGAGGCGACGGTTCGCAACTCGGACCTCGGAGCGAACGTTCACGTCATGCGCGGTGCGACGGTGGTCGACTCGGCGCTCGAACACACAGTCGTGTTCCCCGACGTGAAACTTACCGATAGCGAACTTCACTCCTCGATCGTCGACACGCGAGCCGAACTGACCGGGGTTACCCTCTCCGACGCGCAGGTCGGGGCGAACACGTCGTTGGAATAGCCCTCGGTGGATCGAGATGGCTGGACACTCCCCGAACGTCCCCGCCGGAAGCGGTCCGGTAACTGACTCCCGCTCGCCGAGTGCGTCCGCATAGATGGAGCCGTTCGTCCATCTCGCGCTCGGCTATCTCGTCTACTCCCTCGCCTGTCGACTGTGGACCGGTCGTCCGCCCTCCGGCGCCTCGACGCTCGTGCTCGCGTTCGCTACGCAGTTCCCCGACGCGGTCGACAAGCCGCTCAACTGGTGGTTCGACATCCTCGACGGGCGGGGGATCGGCCACTCGATACTGACGATGGCGCCGCTCTGTGTCGCGCTCTACGTCCTCGCTCGACGATCCGGCCGCGAACGGTTGAGTAGTGCGTTCGCGGTCGGGGTCGGAACGCACCTCTGTTACGACGCGCGGGTCGCGCTGGGGCCCGGAGCGATCAGCGAATCGGCGCCGTACCTACTCTGGCCGCTGGTCCCCGCACCCACGTACCCGAAGGACAGTCTCACCGACCACCTCGATCACGTGGTCTTCGTCGTTCGCTCGTTCGCTCGGGAGCTGCCGGCCGCTCTCTTCTCCGAGGGGGCCCTGCGGATCGTCGGGGTGGCGTGTTTCACTCTCGCCCTCTGGGTCTACGACGGGCGGCCCGGACTCGAAGTCGTGTCCGCGACGCTCCGAAAGTCGCTCCGACAGCTGCGACGAGAGACCTGATCGGCGCCGCGGCTCGCCTTCCGCCCCGCCCCCCAGGGCGTTACTCTCGCGCTTCGAGCGATTCGACGAGCTGCAGTGACTCCCGGATGTGCCGGTGTTTCTCCGTATCGTCGTCGGAATACAGTGCTTCGTAGAGGTGGTCCTCGATCGAGCCGGTTATTCGCTCTTCGTCTCTGTCCATTGTGGTTCGCTCACTGTCCGTCTCGATCGCTGGGTGGGTGTTCGTCATTGGGCTGTCTTGGTGGTACCGAGCATGCTCAGGAAGAACGAGCAGAAGACCGTTTGCACGCCGATCATCGTGACCGTCGACGCCAGGAGATTCACGGACGCGGAGGGGACGGCTGCGTAGCCCTCGACCGTCCACGCCACGACCGCGTAGCCCAGGATGGCCGCGCCGATACTGAACGTGACGAGCCCGACCGACGCGCCGTGTTCCAGCCTGAACCGGTTCCGGATGAAATCGGTGACCGGATCCGCCGGCTCGCGGATCGGGTCGGTCGCGACCGAGCTGAACATCGCGAGGCTGCCGATCTGGTAGGCCACGACCGTGATCAGGCTGCCGCCGATCATCGTCTGGAGCCCGAACGTCACCGACCCCAGTTGCGTCCCGAACAGCGACAGCGCCATAACCGAGATTCCGAGCAACCCGAACAGGACGGCGGGCGCCGAGAACAGGTACCCCGGCGCGTTCACGAGCATGAACTTCACGTGTCGCCAGCCGTCGCGGAAGCTGTCGAGGGTCGCTTCGCCTTCACGTTCGTGATACGTGATCGGTCGCTCTTCGATGGTCATGTCCTTGGCCGCCGCGTCCATGATCATCTCGCTGGCGAACTCCATCCCGGTGGTTTCGAGGTCGAGCCGGTCGAGCGCGTCCCGGTCGAGGACGCGGAGCCCGCTGTGGGCGTCACTGACACCGGCGTCGTAAAACGTGTTCAGGAACTTCGTCAGCAGCGGGTTGCCGACGTACTGGTGGAGCGGAGGCATCGCACCCTGCTTGATCTCCCCGTCGAGGCGACTCCCCATGGCGATGTCGACGTCGTCGCGGTTGGCCAGCTTCACTAGCTTCGGTAACTCCTCGAAGTCGTAGGTCGTATCCGCGTCGCCGATCGCGACGTATTCGCCGCGGGCGCGCTCGAAGGCGTACTTGTAGGCGTTGCCGTACCCGCCCTCCTCGGGCTCGACGACGATCGCGCCCTTCTCGCGAGCGATCTCCGGCGTCCGGTCGGTCGAACTGTCGCTGACGAGTATCTCGGTGACGACACCGAGCTCCGCGACCGCCGATTTCACGCGGCCCATACACTCCGAGATGCCCTCCTCCTCGTTGAGTGTGGGCATAACGACTGTCAGACTCGGCTCGCGCTCGCTGTCCGCCTGAACCAGCAGGGACTCGGCGTGCGACCCCGACGCGGCGTTCGCACCGTCTTCGATCGCTACCTCGTCGACTGCACCCTCCGTCACGTCGCTGCTCGGGTCAGTGTCCGCCGACATATCACTTCGCCTGCTCGCCGCCGTCAGCTGCGATTCGGGCATCTGCGGACCCGTCGCACTGGACCGGACTTTCCCCACATTCGACGCACACGTAGGTGCTCTCGACGGTCTCGACGACTGGGGCGTTGCAGTTGATACATTTGATGCTTGCCGTCCGTGCCGCTCGTGGATATCGACTCACCCGTTTTCACCTTCGTCAATGAACTGATTGGATGACGACCATATAATAGTTTACTCCGTTCTGATAATTGATCCTAATACGTTACGTAGACCTCGGTAACACACGACTGTCTCCGGCTTTCATCCGGACGTGACCCGCCTGTCGATCGCTAAGGAGTCGATAATCTCCACATCTAACTATCCGTGAATAATTTCACACGTGTGAACTGTTCGGGAACGAACGAAACGCGGCGGTGTGCGCGCGCGACGGGGATAGATCGATCGGATATCATTTCGGTCGCGTCGCCCGGTCCGACGGCGGCCGACCCCGAAATGTCGGCTGTGAGACCTCTCGTGAACGGCCGTTTTTAATACGCCCGGGACAGGCATTTCGGATATGCAAGGGAAACGAGTGCTGGTCACGGGCGGTGCGGGATTCATCGGGTCGAACCTGGCGAACTCCCTCGCCGAGGACAACGAGGTCCTCGCGCTGGACGACTGCTATCTGGGCACGCCGGACAACCTCGACGAGTCGGTCGAGTTCGTCGAGGGGTCGGTCCTCGACGAGGACCTGCCGACCGACGTGGACGCGGTCTTCCACATCGCGGCGCTGTCGTCCTATGCGATGCACGAGGACGACCCCACGCGGGGCGCCCGTGTCAACGTCGAGGGCTTCGTCAACACGGTCGACCAGGCCCGCCAGGACGGCTGTGACACGGTCGTCTACGCCTCGACGTCCTCTATCTACGGCGACCGCACGGATCCCTCGCCCGAGGACATGCCTGTCACGGTCAACACGGGGTACGAGGCGTCGAAGCTCGCCCGGGAGAAGTACGCCGAGTACTTCGCCAACCACTACGACATGTCCATGGCCGGCATGCGCTTTTTCTCGGTCTATCAGGGTATGGAGGACGGCGCGGAGGAACACAAAGGCGAGTACGCCAACCTGATCGCGCAGTTCGCCGACGATATCGCCAACGGCCGCAACCCCGAAATCTGGGGCGACGGCTCGCAGACGCGGGATTTCACCCACGTCGACGACATCGTCCGCGGGCTCGAACTCGCCGCCGACCACGAACTCACCGGCGTCTACAACCTCGGCACCGGCGAACAGTACAGTTTCGACCACCTCGTCTCCCTCCTCAACGACGAACTCGGGACCGACGTGGAGCCGGTCTACGAGGAGAATCCGATCCCCGAGGACGTGTACGTCCACGACACCATGGCCGACGCCACGAAGATGCGCGAGGCCACCGGCTGGGAACCGGAAATTTCCTTCGAGGAAGGCGTCGAACGAGTCTGCGCCCAGTACGACTGAGTCGGGGAGTCGTCTCTCGTTTCGCGGTCCGTCGGCGGCGCGGTCACGATTCGTCGAGCCGGTCCGTCGTGGCTGGGTTTCCGTCCGATTCACTCGTCTAATCGATAGAAAACAGGCGCGATTATCGTCGTGTTTTACCAGTCCGTTCGCTCGGCTGCGCGGAATTCATACGTCGGGCGCGCTGTGTAGCGGGAGTCCACCGCTCACACGGGTCTCACGCCGTCGGGAGCTATCGTTCGTTCACGTCGATCCACAGGCGTGCGTCCCGATAGGCGTTGCCCACTGTCGGGTCCTCGGGCGGACTCTCCCTGTACAGCAGATACGTGAGGCGGAGTCGCTCCCCCGCCATCGACGGCCGAACTGCGTGCTGGCGATGCCACGTCTCGTTGGCCGCCAGACGGGGTTCGAACCGGTGCAATCGTTCGGATTCGACGACCCTCGTCGAGCTGGCTCGAAGCTCGACGCGGTCGAGGCGGACGACGACAGTGTAGGACGTCGTCGTCTGCTCGTCGTTCTGTATCCCGACGACGAGCGACCGGGATTCACCGACCGTGAAGTTCTGCGGGTAACTCTCGGCGGTCAGGTCCCCGGAGTCGTCCGCCCCGAGGAGATAGAATTCGCTGAACTGCGCTCCCTGTTTCGGGTCGACTGCAACGAAGCCGACGCTCCCGACAGCCAGCAGGAGCGAGACCGCGACGACGGCCGTCAGGGCGGTGTCTCGACTGGTCTCCGTCCGGAACAGGTTCGACCGAGCTGCCGAGAGCCACCGCCGATACGGCACGGAGTATCGCAGCTCCGACGGGAGCGCCCGACGCCGACGCACGGCTACCGCGACGAGAGCGAGGACGAGCCCCGCGAGCGAGGCGACGACGGCGTCCGGGGCGAGCCCGACCGGGGAGAGGTCGAGAACCAGGCCGACGACGGGGATCACCGCGATCGAGGTACCGAACGACAGCGCGACCCGTTCGTAGAGCGTCAGGCCGTCGCTGACGGTCCGGTCGCCGCCGCTCTCGTCCGTCTCGTGATGACCGTGCGGGAACAGCACCGCGACGAGCGCCCAACCGGGGGCGAACAGCGCGAACGGAATCGCGACCAGCGCCCGGACCAGGGTCTCGTTCACTATCGGCAACACGGCCGCAGCGACGACGACCGACGTGAGACCGACGACCCCCGCGAGGTCAGCAGGGAGACCCGACGGGCGCTTCCCCGCGGCTTTCACCTCTCGGAGATCGGTTCCCATGGTCAGGCGTCTCAGTGCGTCGTGAAAAGTTCACTGATGGTGTCATCGTTCACACCGAGCCGATCCGCGTTCCGCACCACAGCGCGTCCGGACCGCCCCGCCGTCAGAACAGCCACGGTGAGACCCTCGCGACGAACTGCCGTACGAGCACGAACACGAAGCCCGCGAGACCGAGCACGGTTAGCCAGTAGACGTGCCGTTGCCAGGTCAGTCCCACGTAGACGGTAAGCGTCAGTTCCCGCGCCGCGAGCAGACCGATGAGCGAACAGACGAAGAACAGCTCGTAGGAGAAGGCATCGAGAGCGATCAGCGAGAGTAACGCAGTGCATACCCACCCCATCGAGAGAACCAGAAACTGGTCGCGGGTGGTCCACATATCAGCTAGTATGATATGCCGGCATACGAAAGTATCGCCGTACTCGCTGTCGAGCGGGGCCCGACGACGGAACGCGAACCGTCGGCCGGGCCCGACAGTGGCGCTCCTCCTCGATCCGTGACGGCGGCTGTAGCGTTCGGAGTCACGACCGTTCGACTCCGTTCACGTGAACGTTCGTTCGCTCACGTCCGAAGCAACCAGTATCCGTTCCCCGCTGTCGGATGGCGCTCGGGACGGACCTGGGGAAAATAGATAAAGGAGTGTCAAGAAGTCCAGCCAAATGGGTGTGATGGCGTCCCACCGCGTAGGAGGTGGCGGAACCGCTTTCGAACGGTGGCCGCCGGTTCGGCATCGAGACAGTACGCGGCAGTTCGAGAGTCGGGGGTAAACCGGATGGGTTCACTCACGACCGGCCACGAGACCGACCTCCCCGAGGAGTTCGCGACGCTCCTGAATTGCGGCCGGTACTTCCTCGCGGATAGAGAAACCGAAGGGGCGCACGCGCCGTCCAGCGTCTCGGTGTCGGCCACGGAGTGGGAAGGGGTTCACGAGTTGGCGAGGCAGCACGGAATGGAGCCGCTGCTGATCCGGTCGGTGTCGGATCCGGGTAGTGACGCCGGCGCGTCGGAGTTGCAGACCGTGGTAGAGCAGCGACGACAACAGTTACAGACCCGTACGCTCGGAATGGTCGCCGAACTGCTGGCGGTGCTGGACCTGTTCGACGGGCGCGATATCCCCGCCCTCGCGTACAAGGGCCCGGTCGCGGCGGCACGGGCCTACGGCGACCCGTCGTATCGCACGTACGCAGACCTCGACTTGTTGGTTCCCCAGTCCGCGCAACCCGCGGCTCTCGAGGTGCTCGAACGGCGGGGCTACCGGCGCCAGGCGGTCAACGGGCCGGTGTTCCAGACCGTCCTCCAGCGGCCGAGTGATAGCTTCGCAATCGATCTTCACACGCACGTTATCCCCGACTTCTTCCCGTTCGAGCTCCCCTTCGAGGGCCTGTACGAGGGGCGGGATTCCGTCGCGGTGAGCGGGCGGACGGTCCCCACCCTCTCGACCGAAGACGCGTTTCTGGTCCACTCCATCCACGGGTCGAAACACCACTGGTTCCGCCTGGAGTGGATCCTGACCACGGCGCTGGTGGCGCGCCGCGTCGAGGATCTGGGCGCTGCGCTCCGTCGAGCCGCCGACATCGGATGTGAGCGCATGGCGCTGCTTGGACTCGAACTGTCCCGGCGGCTCTTCGACGCGTCGTTCGGTGCGGCGGTCGAGAGCCGACTAACCGCTCGGACCGGCTCGGCCGTGCGGAGTGCGGCCGAAGATATCGTCGACTGGATCGTCCACGAGGACTGGTCGGCGGACAACGACAAACGGACGCACCTCGCGGACTTCCGCCTCCGATCCAAGCTCTTCGGTCGGCGCCGCGACAAGGCTCGGTTCTGGGCACGAGCCCTGACGAAGCCCCGTACCGACGACGTCGAGTGGGTATCGCTCCCCGGATGGCTCTCACCGCTCTACAGGGTCGTCCGCCCAGTTCGGCTGCTGCTGGAGTACCGACAAGCGATGACGAACGGCCTTTCGAGGTGATCAGAGCGTCCGCTCCGGGGCCTCGGAGCGAGTTGGTCGTCCCGTCCTTTAGTTCGTGTCCCAGCCGGCACCCCATACCTCCGAACGCGAGGGACCAGCGAGACGCCCGATTGCGTGAAAATTTCAGTCACAAGGCACGTAAACTACGATAAGGCTTATTCACGTGTGTGAGAATTTTCAAGTGATGTGTCCGTCCCGAACCCGGATGCCGGTTTCTACGACCGACGGTCCGCAGCGCCGATCGACGGGTTCGAGACTCGGGCCCACTCCGAATAAACGGACGAAGATACCCGTTACAGAGCTCTCAGCGGAGGACAACCAATGAAAAGAACACCGAATCACCAGTACAACGTTCCCGAAGAGGGTGCCAAAGATTGGCACGTCGCGCTGAACGAAAATTTCGAGCGTATCGACGAGGGAGTCGAGATCAGAGATACCGAGGCGAACAAGGGAGACTACGATCCGAGAGACGGCGCGAAGTACGAAGCGACGGACTCCGGTGCGGTGTATCTCGGAAACGGCAACAGTTGGGTACTCGCTAATCGACGAGTGAAGTCCTTCCAAGCGGAAAGCGTCAACAACGTGAGAACGCCGTCGGACACGGATATCGAATCGTTCCGTACTGTGGCCGAAGGGGGTGGAGTCATTCGATTGAAGCCGGGTGCCACCTACGAATGGGACGAGACGTTTACCTTCGACCCCGAAAGTAACGAAACGCTTCGCGTGATCGCACACGGTGCGACGATCGATCACAGTTCAGACCCCGCTGTCGACATCCACACCTCGAATCCCGAGGCGATAGAGAGTACTCCGAGCAGATTCGTTTGGCGGGGTGGTGAATTCGTCGGCCCCGGTCAGTCAGGGGATTCGTCTGTTTCGGGATTGAGCGTTCCCGACCACGCACCGGATGTGAATGACGGGAGCGCACATTTCAGATTGCTAGCTTCGTCCTTCCATACGATATTTGTAGAGTCGTCGGAACAGGTCCGAGCATCGATTTACGTGAAGAATCAGCGCCAGAACGGCGATTCGGGATGGTCGGAGGGTAATAAACTCGGGGTTAGCCGTGGCCACGCACGGATACGCGATCAGAGTGTCGACTTCTTCCTCCTTGCGGTTGGGTCTCAATACGTTTCCGGAGATGCAGGGGGAAGCATGCGAAATATTCAGATCGAATATCCGTGGGGGTCCGGAAGAGGTGCTACTGCAACGATCTATCAGGGAGGGGCCAATTGGCAAGGTGGGAAGCTAGAGTTCCGAGGGAATCTTCCTCCGGGCGGATGGGGCTGGTGGTCGGATGGCGGAAACGACGGGATGGATATTCACTGGGAATCAGAGTTCGGGGACAGTGAGAGTACTGATATAGAATTTGCAGGAAACAACGCAGTTCCACCCGTTTTTACTGCCAGAATAACCAATCCGGATGCAGGAATTATCAACGGAAGGCCGGGAAACATATTCGTCCGCCGCATCGGTGGTGGAATACGATCACCGGACGGAAAAAAAGGATTTCAGATCGAGAGTGGCAATGATAGGTGGACGTTCCAATCGAATACGCTCATCGATGCGGGCTCGTATTCTACGAATACCCCAGTAAATCTCGCCAACAGAGACGGCAATAAACATACGCAGATGCGGTATCACAACGGGTCGGATGGTTCGCCTCCTGGTTGGTACTGGTGGGATGCTAACGGGGATGAATCCAAAGAGACCTGGATCATGATGGGGAATAATTCTGTGAAAATCTAAGTCGCTGATCGCTACGTCACTCCGATCGACTCCCAACTCGTGAAAGGGTAGTTACGCTCCGTAACTACAGACTCGGCGACTGACACCGGACGCACACCCGAATCACTCAGTCGAGAGTCTGCTGTCGTCCCACGAACGACAGGTCTATCCACGTGATAGCATCGTTGAGGCGTTCGAGATCGAGCATTGACACCCAGAGATCGATGCCTCGTTCTCTACCGGGACGACCATTCAACTGAGGAATATTTATTGCCAGTTGGTCAATATCGACAACACATGGTAGATACGGGGTCAGTAAAATTTGCTCTCCGCTATCCAAAGGTAGCGGCGGCTCAAGTTTGGAAAATGCGACAGGAAAAGCAAGATCCGGCATACGATCCAGATGGCGTGTACATTCATGACGAAGACTGGGATATAATGATTATTTTGGATGCTTGCCGGTATGATACATTCGCCGAACATTCTACTCTCGACGGTGAGCTTGCTCGTAAACGGTCACGTGGGTCCACCAGCGAGGAATGGATCCGAGGCAACTTTTCTGAAGAGGAACACGGGGATCTTGTCGTGGTAGCGACAAATCCGTTCTACAAGGACTTGGCCGGTGAGATCGACCTGAAGGTCCATCACTTTGAATGGGTGGAACCGGACGATTACGGAAAGGAGTTAACAGACCCTGATCGCGTCACAGAGCGAGTTCTGGAGATGGCGGAGAAATATCCGAACAAACGGATTCTGGCACATTACATGCAGCCACATGCCCCCTATATCGGTTCTGTGGGTGAGAAGGTTCCATTCGAACGGGAGCCCCTGCATCAAGCCATCGTACGAGGCGGAGTCGAGCAAGATGTTGTACGAGGCGCGTATCGTGAAAATCTCGAAATTGTGCAAAAATCCATTCGACCCATCGTGAGCGGCGAGTACGGAAAAGTAGTCATTACAGCCGATCATGGTGAACTGTTGGGCGAACGGATTCTTCATTCCGTCCCACTGACCTCCTATTACGGTCACCCGTATGGATGCGACCACGAAGCAACACGGATGGTCCCTTGGTTGGAAGTCCCGTGCGAGACTTCGGATCGCAGGACGGTTCGCGATGAAGAGGCGACAGGCATCCATTCTGAAGATGTTAGTGATCAATTGGAAGCTCTCGGATATCTCTGAAGAGAGAGGGGTCTCCCCATCGGTGCGAACGTTCGGCAAACGGTTGAGCTATTGACTGTCGACGGGTAGTGCTGTTCGGGTCATTTCTGTAAGGAATTCTCGTAGTGGTTTGTACAATACGATGATCAAACCATATGTTACTGCGCCGACCGCCACAATCGCTGCCAATTCCAACAATGAATCCACGGACATCGACTCGTAAACGAGCCTCACGACCACCCACATTGCTGATGCAGATACCGCACACCACGCGCCTTCCTGTATTGGTAGGGAAATTTCCATAAATTGCCGCAGATAATGTATCTGAAAGCCAAGAAGGACCGCCGATGAGACGAGGGTGGCCACAGCGGCGCCGACGATGCCAAACATCCAGATGAGTAAAACGTTCAATACCAGATTCACGGTTGCGGATATCAGGATCGGATAGGCAGCGAGTTTGGGTTTGTTGATGCCCCAGATCACCTGACCGAGTATCGAATGAAATGCCTGTAGAATTCGTTCGCCAGCCAAAATCGTCAAGGCAAGCGCAGCAACTGTGAACTCCGGCCCGAATAGTATGCTAAGCAGGTCTTCCGCGAGGATCGTGGTCCCTGCAAAGGCTGGAATGACGATCATCAACCCGGGTAGCGTTGCACGCGGGATCACGGACTCAATTTGTTTGAGCGCATCTTCGGATTCCCACCGGCTGAACTGAGGAAATACAGTTGTAGCGATGGACCGGCTGAGTAGCATGACAACGAGGGTTAGCCGCCATGCATTCTCATACGCCCCGATATCAGCGCGAGTCGCAGTGATCCCGTACGAAACGAATAGCGAGAGAATGACCACGTCGATCCAACTGTAGATGTATCCCCCAGTCTCAGCGATGGCGCTGTATTTTCCGAAGCTGAGAAGCGATCGGGCATGAGCCAACGAGGGCAGTGATACCCCAGTCGAAACTTTCCACCAACCGACCACGGCCATGAGAATACAACCAACGAGATATCCGTAGATGAGTCCGCGAACTCCGAACCCCTCGAGGTAGAGGGCGTACCCAACGACGAGCCAGCAAAGTGGCCGGATAACCTCGATTAAGGCTGTTTCCCCGACTCGCAACTCACCCCGTAATACGTTCAAGGAGAAATCGCTCGCTTGCTTTGCGAAGAGGGTGGCAATGAAAAGAAGCGCTAGCTCGGAGCCGAAGAATTGGTCGATGTATCCTCGCCCGACGTACAGTACTATCGAGATTATGGTCACGAAGCCCAACCGTAATGTTATTGCTGTGCCCAGGTGCCTCTCCGGGTCTTCGCCTTCACTTATCCGCTTTTCCGTGGCAGTTGCAAGGCCAAACGTTGCAGGAATGGACACGATTCCGAGTAGGGCGATAAAGGGGTAGTAGGTACCGAGTGGTGATGCACCCAACGCCCGCGAGAAAAGGACGACAGCTAAAAACTGAGAGGCTGACTTCCCGACACGGGCGATTAGTATCTTGATGCTGGATTTTATGATATCCATTAGATACGCTTTATCACCAAGTCGTCACGTAGCCACAATAAATCTTAGTTTGGGAAAGGGGGTCGTGCTTAGTTAGCGGCATTGTGCCAGCGAGTGAAGACCTGGTGCCACGATTCGGCTGTTTCCGGTTTGACGTGGCTGAAGCAGTTCGAGAGCGACGAGGTTCGGCGCTTGAGTTCGCGGAAGATCCGTTCGACAGCATGCCGATTTCCGTGGCGACGCATCTGAAATCGGAGCCCTGCTCGACGAAGTGCGGCTTGGAGATGCTGGGCGCCATCGACGAGAAACACAGCGGTTTCGATATCGTGTTTCTCGTGCAGTTCCCGGAGGAACGTCTCGGCGAGCGCGGTGGTGGTCGTCGAGAACAACCGCACGTGGAGCAAGTGATTTGTCTCCGGATCAGCGGCGGCGTACAGCCAGTATGGCTCGTCGTCGATCCGAACCACAGTCTCCTCGAGCGCGACGTGATTCGGACTCTGTCCGGCGTCACGCTGTAGATCAGCCTTCTGAACCCGATCGTGGATCGCTTTCCGACTCCGCTGGACACCAAACGTGTCGAGCAAATCGACGGTTTCGACAGCGGCAGTCCCGCTACATACGTTTGAATACCGAGTGCCATCGCCTGCTCGGGTGTCCGCTCGCGCTCCACAAAATCAAAATCTTTTGAGTCTCTATGACCGCTGAGGCGAGGGATTTCTGGCATGGAAAGGAATCACATCACCTCACATTTCGCCTTTGACTAAACACGATTGCTCAATTCGTACAAACACTTATCTATCGCAGATCAGATCATAGACATATGAGAGATGGTCCTTTAGTGTCAATAGTCACCCCAACGTACAATAGACCGGATAAAATCACAGATGCTATCGACGAGGTTGCGAAACAATCATACACTAATCTTCAGCACATAATCGTCGACGGGAACTCCGAAGCTCCGATAAGGGATATCGTTTCAGATCACGTGGAGAGTTCAGACATTGACTGTGAAGTTATCGCAGAGATACAGTCAGAGAACGAAGGGATTAGCTCAGCCCGGAATATGGGGCTTGAAATTGCGGATGGAAGTTATATCGCATTTCTCGATGACGATGACCAGTGGTATCCGGACAAGATCGAGCGACAGGTACGTTTGGCAGAGGAGGAAGACGCGGATTTCATACACTGCGGGATCGAGCAGCGTGAAAACGGCCATGTGTTTTCAACACAGGTGCCGAAAGTTGAACGAGACCTCACGAAAGAACTACTGACTGGTGCCCCAATAAAGAGCCCCTCAACGGTTATGATCAGCTCCGAGCTGTTTGATCAGACCGGTGGTTTCGATGCGGATCTATGGATATACGAGGATTGGGACTTTTATATCAGATGCTCGTTACATACAGAATTTGCGGGGGTACAGGACGTGCTCGTGACGCGCCAGCACCACGACTCCCAATTGAGTGGAAACTACCAGAAAAAGCTGAGCTCTGCCGTCCCGAGATTGAAACGAAAACATAGGAGTTTAGCGAGAGATTATGACGTAGAGGAGAGATTCGTTGCCACACTGGAGAGGTTTCTGGCAGCGAGCGCGATTAAGTCTGGGCAGTACCGTTCAGCACGCAATCATTATATAAACGCCGTGAGGAACGATATCTCAGAGGAAGATATCGTCCGGTTACTCGCACTTTCCGCTGGTGGCATCTCATATAGACCCCTGCAACGCGTGCGTCGTCGACTTATATCCTAATTCGTAGAGATGGATATCATATCCACTGGTCTTTGATAACCGGTTGTAACAGTGATTGTATTTCGTGACGCGTAGGAGAATACAATAAGATGAGCGAGGAGTAGGTTGCAGCACCGACGAACACGATCAGAAGGAGGTCGACGGCTGAACTAACCCCAATCTCTGAATGAAGAACATACACCAATACACCCATTACTGCCGATGCAACGAGACTCCATGCTAGTTGCCAGAATGGAACCTGGACGTTGATATAGCGATTCAAGAAGTGTGCTTGCAAAGTTGCATTTACACTGAAAGAGATAGCGGTTGCGATCGCTGCCCCAGTAATACCCAAGACAGAGATTAGAACGATATTCAATATTATATTTAGTACAGATCCAATAGCGGTCGCGATGGCACCAAGCTTTGGTTTATTTATTGCACCCAGCGAATGTCCGAAAATTGCCTGTACTGACTGAAATAGTTTTTCTCCCATCAATATGATCAGAGCGATCCAGGCCACTGTGAATTCAGGTCCAAATAGAATCCTGAGAATGTCTTTAGATAAAACTAATGTTCCAGAAAATGCCGGGAAAACGACTAATAAACCCGGAAGTATAGCTTTCGGGAGTAGGTTTTCGATTTTCTCTGTGGCATTTTCTGCATCCCACTGGCTAACTTGAGGAAAAATTGTCACGGATATCGCTCGACTCACCATCGTCACTAGTAGGGATATTCGCCACGCATTCTCATATGCGCCGATCTCTGCTCTATTAGACGCTAGATTTAAAGACACGAATGCAGTCAAGATTAGGACATCCATCCAGCTATAGAACAGACCGCCGACAGCACCTATGACGCTCCAGCGTCCGAATCCAAGGAGTGAACGCAGATGTGCTAGGCTCGGCCAAGACGGTTGTACTGAGACTTTTAGCCATGCTATCGTAGCCATTCCAATCGATCCGCAAATATATCCATATATAACTCCCTCAATGCCGTGCCCATACGAGTATAATATGTACCCAAAAACTAACCAGCCTAATGGCCTGACAGACCTCGCAATTGCCGTCTCTCCGACTCTCATCTCACCCCGGAGGACTGCAATTCCGAAGTCACCAATCAGCCGAATAATTAACGCGATTATGAGGAGATCAGTGACTTCTGCGCCAAGATACTGATTGATTTGATTACGAAACAGTACAGTTGAAAACAGCACAAAAAGGAACGGAGGAATTTTTGCGAGGATTGCCGCGCCCAGAAACTCACTTTTGTTCGTCCCTTCACTGATTCGCTTTTCAGCTGCGATCGAGATTCCAAAGTTAGCTGGGATCACCAGCACCCCTAGTAAAGCGATAAACGGATAGTACGTCCCCAGCGGAGACGCTCCGAGTTCTCTCGAAAATACGACTACTGCCAGGAATCCCGAGAGGGAGTTTACTATTTTTGCACAGAGGATCTTCAAACTGGACTTAGCTAAGTTCATATATCACACACATCGAAATTGAGCTCGAATGTATCCATCTTTTTGAGTGAGGCACTCCCGTAGCTCGTGTCGATTCATCAAAGTTACTAAGATCTATTTAAACTATCCACTCACAGCGAAATTACGAACGACCGAAATCTTGATTCGTCGGCCCGACAACTGACAGACCGATGGAAGTACAGAGGAGTCAAATCCGACTCGGGCTCTCGAATCCCAAACTCTTGGCGCGGAAGTTATCGCAGTTCTATAATTACACGAGTTCACGGTCGGACTACAATCCGAAGGGGATCGACTTCATGTCTCAAGACTGGGACTGTCTGGCGATTCTCGATGCGTGTCGGTACGACCTGTTCGAGGCGGAGAACACGATGGAGGGAGACCTTCGGAAGGTCGTTTCACGGGGCTCCGCGACACCGGAATTTCTCCGTGGGAACCTCCGAGGTCGAGAATTCCTGGATACGGTCTACGTGACGACCAATCCGATGCTTCGCCGACATGCCGACGAGATCAACACGCGATTTCACGAAGTGATCGACCTCTGGACCGGAGATACGTGGGATCGCGAACACGAGACCGTTCTGCCGGAGACGGTGACCAGGGAGGCACTAAAGGCTGCAGACGAGTTCCCGAACAAACGGATCTTCGTCCACTACATGCAGCCTCACTACCCGTTTCTCGGCGCTGACACCGACTTCGACAAGGGACATATAGACGACTCCTCGACGGACGGACTCACGACCTGGATGCAAGTGATGACCGGTGAGATCGATATCGATCACGGCACTCTGTGGGAGGCGTACGCGGACAATCTCAGACGCGCGCTTCCGCACGTGGAGGAACTCGTGGAGAGCGTAACCGGAAAGTCAGTCGTGACCTCCGACCACGGGAACATGCTCGGCGAACGGTCGTCGCCGATCCCGATCCGGGAATGGGGACATCCGCAAGGTATCTGGACCGACGAACTGGTCTGTGTCCCCTGGCTCGAAACAGAATGGGAGACCCGGCGGGAAGTCACCAGTGAACCTCCCAGCAGCGAAACGGAAGGTAGTGACTCCGGCTCTGTCGAGGAGCGACTAGAGAGCCTCGGTTATGTGGACGGCTGAGTTCGATGCCCGAGATCGCCATGATCCATCGCGCGGAGCACCCACATCCCGCTCACGAGGGGTTCGCGGAAGCGATCGGTGCTGATATCCTCAGTCTCAGTGAGTACTCGATACCCGGCGGGGTCGGGCGTCACTCGATCCCGGAAGAGATCATCAATGGACCCCTTCTCTCGGACTACGATATATTCATCTCCGAGGGAACGAGAGCGCTGTACGGCTCTCTGGCGAAACGTCTCACGTCAGACAGTACACTCATCTATCTCGTCGGCGACCACGACCTGTATCAGCTCACCGACGACTCCTATCAGCCGGAATCAACCCTGAACAGATTGATCAGTGAATACGGAATCGATGTTCTAAGCGCTGTATTCGACAGGTACATCGACGGCTGTATGGTGATATCTGAATTCACTGGCTCCTGCGTCGAAACGGTACTAACCGATAAGCCGTATCGGATCGCCCACCCCTACATTCAGCCTTCGGTCTACCGAACGTTGGAACACGTTTCCCCGAATTTAGAGAGTAAGACGGCTGTCACTGTCGGCTCGTACTCCTACTACAAGGGCCAAGATCTCCTCGTTGATGCGTGGGAATCGGTTCGGGAAGCCCATCCCGGTGCAGAACTGAAGCTCGTCGGGACGGGGTACCCACCGGAGTTCCAATCGGTGCCCGGAGTCACGGTCGCCGGATACGTAGAGAACCTCGCTGACGCCTTTGAGGGGTGTTCGCTGTACGTGCAGCCGTCCCGAGCGGATGGGTTTGGGGTGAGCGTGGTGGAAGCGATGCACAGTGGCTTACCGGCGATCGTCACGACGACAACGGGGAGTAAATCCGAGGTTGAGCGTGTCAGTTCGGATTTGATAACTGACCCGTCGAGAGACGCGATAGCGAACGCCATCTCCGCGTATTTCAGTAGGGATTTTGACGCCCGATGCCGACTCTCTCAGGCAGCACAGAAACGTGGCTCGAAGTTCGATTGTGAATCTCGAAAAGACGAATTTCGGTCCCAGTTCGACGAGTTGGTGTCGGATATTTCCGGATCCGCTCCAATTCGAAACGTCGATCAGGCATAGCCGAGATCTTCGAGCCGTTCGTGAATCACCTCGTTTTCGAGAGCGGACGTGACAGTGTCGGTCGAGTCCCGCTTCTTGGGAACTTCGCAGTCGATCTGTAGTCGGTCGAGTATCGCCGGAGTCACGTCCGTGTGTCGTTCCAGTTCGAACGAATCAGTTGCGCCCCAGACACCTTGGGTCGTGTCGTGGTCCATTCGCATCTGCTTGTCGGGTCTATAATCGGACGCGGGTCGCATCCCGTGGTCCGAGAGAACCAGTGTCGTTTCTGGGTCGACGGCGTCGACGACCTCCCGAGTCACTCGGTCGATCAGCTCGTACGCGTCTCGGATGATCGACGTGTCCTCAGTTGCGTGCATGATATCGTCGAGTCCGCGAAGCATGAGGAACCCGACCTCGAATTCCCGTTCGGGTGACGTTTTTTCATAGAGTTCGACGTATTTCTCCGCGTTCGCCTCCATGCGCTGTAAGTGTTGATCGCAGTACGGTCGTTCCGATACCGACGGATCGTTGACTGGTGACTCTTTTTCGACGTAGTACCCGGCGTCACCCCCATCGTATACAGTCTCTTCTAACTGTTCAGGGTAGACGACCGGATTGCTAGCCTCTTCGAATTTCGGCGCAGGAATACCCGAAACGACGACGCCGTTGGTTTCCCAGATCGGATACGTCAGCGGGAGCCCGTATATGAGGCCGTCTCCCTCAGTATACTCCCAGAAGCGCTTGTACGAGATGTTCGTACTGTTTACTTTATCGCCCTTCTCGCCTTTCGTACCGGCTCCGAGTGCTCCCATGACACGTCCGATCAAGATACGTCGAATCAGCGGGGGAAGCCACGTCTGAGTGGCGAGATACTGTATCGAACCGGCGAGTTGGTGACCGGAGTATGGACCGTACACGAACCCCAACATCCCGTGTTCGGAGAAAGGAGCACCAGTAGAGATCGTCGTCCACGCATTCGCGCTGCTGATGTATCCGGCTTTGTCAAACGGGTACTCAGGAAGTAGTTTCCCTTTTTCAGACAGCGACTCCCAGAAGGGAAGGTCGAACTGTGACAGGTGGCGACTGGTCGCTGCGTCCCATCCGATGACAAGAGTCTCCATAGTGACGTAGTCCGCGCGGCACCTATTAGTCGTTCTGAATATGAATGTTATTCACACTCAAATAGGTCGACCGTATACCCAATTCCTGCCCCGACCAGATTCAGAGAGACGGGCAGATCAGAATTCAGTTCGGGGAAATCCCGGAGAGAGATCGGTTGTCCGGCATTTCCGTCCGATACACTCCTGTCTGTCCGTTTGTGTATACTTTCGATTCGGAAGGGGTGGCCGGTGAGTCTGCGAACACGAACTGTCGCCCGCCGAAAGTGAGACCGACACTCACCAGGACTCCTGTTCTGTCTGTGAGTGCGGAGTACGAATAGACTGCCCCCCGCTCGAGTACGCTAGTGTTCGCTCTGCCGGTGACTCGCCCTGTTCGTTCTATCGGAACGTTCGTATTCGGCGGAACGATACGGCTCGTGTTCTCGGAACCGAAACGCTCGGTCCAGGTCTCTCCGTGGTTTAACTGCGCAGTGTCGAACTGCCTGAAGTGGGGGATATCGTCGGAAACCGGAGAGGTTGCCTTGTCGGCTACGGGCGACGCGAGGCTCGTCACTGCCAACACACAGATCACTACCGCCACGATCCCACGCCCGGCGCTGATCGAAACCCGTCCATCGGAGAACCGATTCGTCCTGCCGAGATAGTAGAAGACGGTTCCTGCGCAGATGTTGAACCCGAACAGACCGAGGAGTGCGTAGAACCGCTGGGGGGCGGTGTCGACGGAGTTCGTGACGATGCTCACGATGAGCAACAGTGAGACTAACCCCATCCAGACGAGGACGTAGTCGTACTCCCACTCGGACCGCCGGAACATCCAGATCGCACCGACGATGAAGAGAGCGAACAACAGCGTCTGGGCGGCCGTACTGACGAAAAGCACGTCCAGCGGGAGATCCGAGTATCGGCCTGGTCCACCGGCCGCGGCACCGGCCTCCGTCCCGGCCGCACCGGTCGTGACCAGAACTGCCAACACCAGCCCTGCGATCCGCGACAGCAGGGCCTCTTGATGGAGGGGATTCCCCAGGATTCCGATGGTGTACAGCGCGACGAAAAAGATGGGCGAGCCCACCGGCACTTTCTCGTACTGGTCTTTCAGAACACTATGGCTCAGCCCCGAGAACAGCCCGAACACGGCCAGAAAGACGAGGCCCGCGCCCGCACTGAACCGGTGTCCGAAGATGATCGCCGGTGCGAGGACGACGCCGATAGTGAACCACGCCCTGCGGTCTCCCTGCCGCGACGCCTCCGACTGGTACAGGTTGGCCGCGACGATGCCGAGCAGCAGTATGATCGGATAGAAGAAGTTGAGTTTGTTCGGGTGCATTCCGCGACCGATCATCCAGCTCATCACGCTGAACACGAGCGCGCTGTACAGCGCGACTCGCTTCGGGAGCACCGGAAAGACGCGGTCCAGCATCCCGAGCAGCAACACGGTCCCGACCAACACCAGCGTCGCCAGGAGGTAGTACGACGCCTTCGCCGACAGCCCGGACAGATAGGCGAACTCGGTCACGTACGCGAGATGACCCGCGTACCGCGCCTCGGACGCGGGTATCTGATAGGTCGAGAAGACACTCTCGATCACGGGAATGTATCTGTAGTTGGTGTCCGGTGCGTACATCCCGGCAGGGAACAGGAACTGGCTGCTCCAGTAGGTGAAAAACGCCAGCACGAGGATCTGCGGGACGACTCGAACTCGACTCTCTCCCCGGGCGATCTGGTACCCGATGGCTCCGGCGTAGCCCCCGAACAGGACGTACAGCAGGTCCGGGCGGTGGTAGGTGTTGAACCGGAAGAGCACGACCATACTCAGGACGTACAGACTCGCCAGCAGTAGCGGGACGCGTGCGTCGAGAGGCTTCGGGTCCGCCCCATCGGTGGACGGCTCGGTATCACGGAACCGGCCGATGAGGGTCCCGACGATAGCGATGGACGACCCGATCACGACGCCGAGGACGGGACCGACGATAGACCAGAACTCGATCGAGACGAAAAAGCGCAGCAGTAGCCCGCCGACGGCCAGCAGCGGTATTGACGCGTACTTCCGGAGCAGTGCCAGCCCGCCGTGGAACGCGCGCCCGATCATGGCCGTCGGCCTCCGGAGGACGACCGAGTGTCCGCCCCGTACACGCCCTTCCGAGCGTATCGCGTCACGCTCGTTGGCCTCTCGTTAGTTCCGCGTACTCGGTCTCGACGCGTGCAGCGATCTCGCTCCACTCGTGGTCGCTGGCCCACGCCTCGGAGGACTCGGCCATCCGCTCGTACGTCTCGGGGTCGCCCAGTAACTCCTCCATTCGGGTCGCGAGTTCGCCGACCCCCTCGCGCGGGACGAGGTACCCCGTCTCGCCGTCGGCGACTGCGGTCGGGATGCCGCCGACCTCGGTGCCGATCACGGGGGTCCCACAGGCCATCGCCTCCATGAAGACGATCCCGAACCCCTCGTACTCCGAGGGCAGGACGAACAGCTCGACCGACGAGTACAGCGACGGTAGCTCCTCGTCCGGGACGAACCCCAGGAACGACACGTCCTCGGCGACGCCCAGGTCTGCGGCCAGATCCTTCAGCGACGACTCCAACCGCCCGGTCCCGGCGATCAGCAGCTCCGCGTCGGTCCCCTCGGCCCGCGCGAACGCGCGGATCGCCTTGTCGATCCCCTTGCGCGGGTCGAGGCGGCTGAGGACCAGCACCGACGGCCGGTCCTCGCTCACTGCGGGGTGGCTCCCGGGTCGCTCGCTGAACCGCTCGGTGTCGATCCCCGGCGGAACCGTCCGGAGCTTCGACTCGTCGAACCGATACAACTCGCCCAGTTGCTCGCGCGTGTGGTCGCTGACCGCGACGATCCGGTCGGCGAACCGACCGCTGACGGCGTCCATCACCACGTTGATCGGGTGGAACACGTACTTGAACAGATAGTCCGGGGGGCTCTGGGGGTCGACCGACCGGGCCTCGTCGTAGGACGTGCCGTGGCTGGTCAACACCAGCGGGGCGTCGAGCGACCGGAGGAACCACGGATCGAGCGCGAACGTCGAGGCCGGCATCAACGTTCCGTGAATCACGTCGTACTGCTCGAAGTCGATCCGACGCCGGCAGGCGATACTGAAATACAGCGTCGAAACCACGACGAGCGGCCGCGCCTTCGTGATCCTGGTCACCGAGACGTTCGCCTGCGTCGGCGGCGGGTCGTCGCCGTCGGGAACCGCCTGGGTGTACACGTCCACGTCGTGACCCCGCTCGCCGAGCGCGTTCGCCAGCTCGTACGCGTAGGTCGCGCCGCCGCCCGTCCGCGGAGGGTACATCTTCGTTATCAGGCAGACCCGGAGGCCGTCAGTCATACTGTCGCGTCCTCCGCGGCGAGTTCCTCGGTCACTCGACGGATCGACGCTTTCTCGTCCCGCGTTCGGTCGTGGCGGTCGAGGACCGCCGAGAGCGACTCGGCGATCTCCCCGTGACTCGACGAGAGGTCTTCGCGCTCGCCCGGGTCCTCCTGCAGGTCGTAGAGTCGTTCGGTGGCCGCTTCACGGTCACGGACGAGCTTCCACGACCGCGTCCGGACGGCCCGGTGTCGGTCGTTCTCCGTCTTCGACAGCACGGCCCGGTCGGTGTACGCCGTCGGGTCGAACCCCGTCGGCTCGGCCAGGTCGGTCAGCATGTCCGGCAGCGACCGCAGCGAGACCTGCTCGTCGACCTGCCCGCGGACGCCGGCGTTGTGGACGAACATTGGCACCCGGAGGTTCTCGTCGTACAGCGCCTGCGGGTGTCCGAAGTTGCCGTGGTCGCCGACCGCCTCGCCGTGGTCCGCACAGAAGACGGTGACCGGATCGTGCGGGGCGACGGCGTCGGCGAGTTCGTCGACGAACGCGTCGACCGAGCGAACGGCGTCCCGGTAGGCGGCGCCGATCATGTCCCGGGCGTGGCCGGGGATCTCCTCGTCCGAGCTCTCCCCGTGCCAGTAACGCAGGATCGAGTAGTACATCTGCCAGGCCGACGCCTCCTCGCGGAACCGCCGCGGCGTGATGTACGGCTGGTGGGAGTCGAGGATGAACACCCAGAGGAAAAACGGCTCCGACAGCGCCGACAGCTGCTCGGTGACCAGCTCGAAACTGCCCGGCCACTGCGAGAACCACTCTTTCTTGTCGCTCCACCCGAGGGGGTCGCCCGGTAACGCGTCCAGGCCCGTATCGGCCAGTTTGAACAGCGTCGAATCGGAGAGCTGCGTCGAGGAGATGTCGTCGCTGTCGGCGCTGATCTCGAAAAACCGGTCGAAGCCCGCGTCGAAGTTGCTCTCGCGGGTGGTCCAGGGGTTGGCAGTGATCCCTGCGGTCTCGTACCCCATCGCCTGCAGCCGCTCGCTGAGGTGTCCGAACCGCGCCATGTGTCGGCCGATGCGCTGCTGGCGACCGCGCCAGTCGGCCATCGACCACTCCGGGTCGTCGGCCATGAACTCGCCCGTGAACAACACCGGGATCGACGACGGCGTGCGCGGTCCGGTCGCGACCGCCTGCGTGAACGAGACGCCGTCGTCGGCGATCCGGTCGATCGCGGGAGTGAGGCTCGAACCGGAGTCGACGAACCCGCAGTGGTCGGCACGGAGGCTGTCGACCGTGACGAACACGAGGTTTCGTGCGTCCGTGTCCGTCGCCGTCATTCGTTCAGATACCCCAGCGACTGGAGGCGGTCCTCGACGCCCTCGTCGTCGACCGCGGGCTCGCGCCTGTCGGCGCCGTCCGCGTCGAGACTCGCGAGCACCTCGTGCAGGACGTACTCGGCGTAGTCGTCGGCGGTCTCGAACTCCGTGTGTTCGGCCCGGGTTTCGATGCGTTCGATCAGGTCGTCCGAAATCGAGATGTCTGCCATCGTTACTTGTACCCCAGCGCGGACAGCCGGTCTTCGATCGCGTCGTCGACCGCCTCGTTCTCGCTCGCCCCGGCCGTCGCGCCGGCGTCCGTTCGGTCCGCGACGTGGGCGCGCAACTGTGCGGCCGTGTCTCCCTCCTCGTGTTCGCCCGAGAGCGAGAGGTCGGCGGCCGTCGTGTCGTACTCCCCGAACCTGGTGGCCGACTCGCTCCGCGCGCTGAACCGCCGGAGGTGCGCGTCGGCGTCCTCCCCGCGGGCCTGCGAGAAGACCACCCGGTCGGCGTGCTCCTCGGGGGCGTCGGCGACCGCACGCAAGTCCTCTCCGGGTAGTCCCTCCGCCGATGCGCCGGCCGTTTCGAGCGCGGTCCGTGCGACGTCGAGCGTGCTGACCGGCGTTTCGACGGTGACCGACGGCACGTCGGGCCCGGTCATCACGAGCGGGACGTGGACCAGTTCGTCGTGCAGGTATCGCGGATGCTCGAAGTAGCCGTGTTCGCCGAAGGCGTCGCCGTGGTCGGCGGTGAGGAGGACCAGCGACTCCGAGAGGAGCCCCCGGTCACCCAGTTCGTCGAACAGCGACCGGAGCCGGTCGTCGGTGTACTTGATCTCCGCGTCGTAGAGATCGCGCAACCGCTCGCGCTCCGCGTCGGTGATGCTCTCGGGGTCGTCTATCGCCCGCTGGTAGAGGTCCTGGGCGGCCGAATCCGGGACGACCTCGCCGTGGAACTCGCGCTGGTACGCCGCGGGCGCTTCGTAGGGCCCGTGGGGGTCCATGTAGTGGTTCCAGAGGAAAAAGGGGTCGTCGTCCAGCGAGTCGAGCCAGTCCAGCGACCGCTCGTTGATCTCCGAGGCGCGCGCGTAGTGGCGGTTCCGAACCTTGTCGAGCGCCCGCTGTGCGAGCGCCAGCAGCTTGTTCTTCCCGAGGTGAAGGTCGTCGTCGAAGTGGTCGAACCCCTGGTCGAAGCCGTAGGCGCGCGACACGAACGGGTTGGAGTGGAAGCCGGCGCTCGTGAATCCGTTCGACCCGAGCGTCGCAGCGACCGTGTCCGCGTCGCGCTGGTATCCCGCGTCGACGGCGTCGTCCGGATACCGCCCGGTCAGGATCGACGGCACCGCCTCGCGAGTGTGCGAACTCGCGCTGAACGCGCGGTCGAACCGCGCACCGTCCGCCGCGACGGACGCGAGGAACGGCGATGTCTCCCGCCCGTAGCCGTAGCACGAGAGGTGGTCGGCCCGAAGGGCGTCGAATGTAATGAGGACGATATTCCGCGGCATGGCCATCGAATTGCTATCCCTGTCGTTCGGGTATAATGTTTCTCCTTCACACAAATTCACACTGCCACGAAACAGGGAAACACAATTACCGTGGGCCGCGAAGCGACGGTCGACGGAGTCAACCAGTGCATATCGCGTTCGTCTCCAACGTCGTCTACCCGTTCGTCAAGGGCGGTGCGGAGAAGCGGATCTACGAGATCGGACGCCGTCTCGCCCGGGACGGACACGCGGTGACGGTCTATGGGCGCCACTACTGGGACGGCCCCCAAGTCACCGAGCACGAGGGAATGACGCTCAGGGCTGTCGCGCCCGGCGCCGACCTCTACGCCGGCGAACGACGGTCGATCACCGAGGCCCTCGATTTCGCCGTTCGGGCCGCTCCCTCGCTTCGCTCGGCGCTGTCCGACCGCGACCACGATCTGGTCGTCGCGTCCGTGTTCCCGTACTTTCCGGTGCTCTCGGCGAAGGTGTCGGCGCTCGGCACGGACGTCCCGCTCGTCACGACCTGGCACGAGGTCTGGCGCTCGCACTGGGAGGAGTACCTCGGTCGGCTCGCCCCCTGTGGCAAGCTCGTCGAGCGGGTCACCGCGCGGACACCGCAGCTCCCGGTCGCCGTCTCGGGCGTCACCGCCGACCGCCTCGCGACGCTCGGCCCCGACCGCGACCGGATCCGCGTCGTCCCGAACGGGCTCGACACCCAGCAGGTCCGGACGGCGCCGCTCCCGGACGACCCCGCCGAGGGCTACGACCTCCTGTATGCCGGCCGGCTGATCGAACACAAGAACGTCGACCTGCTGCTCGACGCGTTCGACAGGGTCGCCGACCGCCACGACGCGACCCTCGGGGTCATCGGCGACGGGCCGGAAGCCGACGCACTTCGTCGGCAGGCGAGCGGCCTCGACGCCGCCGCCGATATCGAGTTTCTCGGCTTCCTCGACGACTACGAGGACGTACTCGGCCACATGCGAGCCGCGGACGGCTTCGTCTCCCCGTCGACCCGGGAGGGGTTCGGGATCACCTTCGCCGAGGCGATGGCCGCCGGATGCACCGTCGTCGGTGTCGAACACCCACACTCGGCGGCCTCGGAGGTCGTCGGCGATGCCGGCTTTCTCGCGGACCCGTCGGTCGCGGCCGTCGCGGACGCGCTCGACCGCACGCTCGACGGTGACAGGCCGGCCGTCGACCCGACCGAGCGCGTCGAGCGCTACGACTGGTCGTCGGTCGCGCGACGAGCCGAACGGACCTACGAGCGCGCCCTGAACGGGGCGTGGTCGTAGTATGCCCGCGCGGCACTCGCCCGAGCGCAACGGTTTTAGCACCTCCCTGGGCGGTCCCGTGAATCCGTTCACTCCTGCCGCCGAGACCGATTTAATCAGTGATTTTATAGTATTAGCAGACTTCGCAACGCTCAACGCACCGGTGTCGTCACCGGAACCTCGATGGCGGCTGGGCCCGGTCTACCGCCGGTCGATGTCGACCCGAGCGCGGGACCCGGTCGCCCCGGTCGCCGACCATAGATACGAGAGACATAACGAATGAGTCCTGAAGCGAGCTACGAGTCGCGGGGGACGGATCCCGATTCGGACGCGAGGGCCGATCCCGATTCGGACGCGAAACGGGAGGTACCGCGCGCACGTCGCGAGCGCGACCGTGCGAGAGCCGGTGGGGCGAGTATACTGGCGGTCGGGTATCGGGGCGGAGCGGTCCTGTTGCTTCTGGCGGCGGTCGTTTCGGGAGGCGCCGCGTTGTTCTATCCCTCCGTTTCGGAGCCCCTCACGGCGCTCGCGGGTGTCGGTGCGTTCGGAGCGGTCGTCTGTATGGTGCTTTCGAGCGGCTTTCGCCACCCCGTCGAAGTGGGCCAGAGCCTGTACGGCGCGACCGTCGAGAACAGAGCCGCAGTCGTGGACCACTTCGCCGTGACCGGCCATCGGACGTACGTTCCGACGGGCGAGCGTCCGGTCGACGCCCGGCTCTACGTCGGCGGGACGATGGACCAGCCCGTCCCGCCAGCCGAGAAACTGGACTCGCTGGTCGTCGGCTCCGACGACCGCCGGGCGCTGTCGCTCGTTCCGACGGGTCGGGGGCTGGCTCGCGACTTCGAACCGGCGGTCACGGACCTCCCCGACGAGGACAGGGCGGTCGTACAGGCGCTGCTCGAAGGCGTCACGGATTACTACGAGCTCGCGGAATCGACGGGCCTCGAACGGATCGCGGACCTGGACGTCGCGGATCGGAGGCGAGTCACGGTCCGGGTCAGGGGGGAGACGGTCGGGGACGCCGGCGAACTCGACAACCCCGTCCAGTCGTTCATCGGAGTCGGTTTGGCCGTCGCGATGGGGACCCCGATCGAATCCGAATCGACCGTCAGGCAGGGGGCGACCTACCTGTCGTTCGAGTGGAACACGAACGACGACGCACCGAGATCGACCGAATGAACCACCCGCTCAGACATCGCGCTCGGTTCGGTTCGCCAGCCTCGAACCGTACCGCGAGCGGCCGGGAGCGGCCGTCCGGTCACAGCGGTCGGTGCCAGTCGAGCGTGGCGGATCGAACGGGTGGGGACGAATGAGCGGCATCGTCGCGCTCTTCGACCGCGGTCGCGGGGGCGTCGATTCCGACCTGGAGGCGATGCACGAGCGCATCGCCCATCGAGGGCCCGACGGTGACGAGACCTGGTGTGACGGCACCGTCGGACTGGGCCACCAGCAGCTCCGCTCGACGCCGGAGGCCGAACACGACGACCAGCCGTATCGCGACGGCGCAGCCGTCGTCGCCGGCGATATCCGTCTCGACAACAGAGCGACCCTGCTGAACGCGCTCGACGTCGCGAACGGCGGGAAACCGGTTCCCGATAGCCGGCTGGTGCTCGCGGCGTATCGGCGGTGGGGTGAGGCGTGTCCGGAGCACCTCGTCGGGTCGTTCGCGTTCGCGCTGTGGGACTCGGCGGCCGGGCGTCTGTTCTGCGCCCGGGACTGCTTCGGTGTCAAGCCCCTGTACTACCACTCGGGCCCCGACACCTTCGCGGTCGGGTCGGAGCCGAAGGCACTCGTCGCGCTCCCCGACGTCGACCGAACCCCTGACGAGCGGAAGATCGGCGACCTCCTCACCGGGACGTTCGAGGACAAGGAGCGGACGTACTACCGCGATATCGACCGGCTTCCGCCGGCCCACGCGATCAGTGTTCGCAGCGACGGCATCCGGACGTGGCAGTACTGGGACCTCGACCCGACCGACAGTATCAGTCTCGGGTCGGACGCCGCCTACGAACGGCGATTCCGGGAACTGTTCGAGCAGGCCGTTCGCTCTCGACTCCGGACGGACGGGGCCGTTGGAACCGCGCTGAGTGGAGGGCTCGATTCGTCGTCGATCACGGTCGTGGCCCGTGACCTGCTGTCGTCGACGGAGCCGCTGTTCGCCTTCTCGAACGTGTACGACGACGCCCCGGCGAGCGACGAACGGGAATTCATCGAGCTGGTGACCGAGCGTGAGGGGATCGACTCGCAGTACGTGTTCATGGACGGTATCGGAATGTTCGACGACCGGGAGTCGATGGGCTGGCACTACGACCAGCCGCCCCACGACACGATGCACCACGCGATCTGGGAGCGGATGAAGCGTGTGGACGAGACGGGTGGGAACGTCGTTCTGGAGGGGGCGCTCGGCGACAGCGCCACCGGGTACGGGCTGGGACTGATACCGGAACTGCTGCGGACGGGGCGGTGGCGACGGCTCGCCGCGGAGATCCAGGCCATCTCGGAGCTGGGCGGTGCGCGGAGACATCGGGTCTTCCTGCGCCACGCCGTGGCGCCGCTCGTCCCGCCGGCGGTCCGCCGAACGTACCGACGGGTCCGCGACAGACCCGTGCTGGCCGGGCGGAAGAATCCGACGCTTCGCCCGGAGTTCGTCGACCGGGTCGGCCTCGACGAGAAGTTACGAGAGCGCTATGCGACCGGTTCGGTGCTCAAGGAGACGGCTCGGCGCCGCCAGTGCCGGTCGCTCACGTTCGGAACGATCACCGCGAGCCTCGAAACGACCGACCTGGTCGCCGCCGCCTTCGGCGTCGAGCCTCGCTACCCGTTCACCGACAGGCGACTCGTCGAGTTCTCCCTGGCGATGCCACCGACGCAGCAACTCTCCGAGGGGTGGACCAGGTCGATCATTCGCCGGTCGCTCGCCGACCTGCTCCCCGAGGAGATCAGGACTCGCGTCTGGAAGACCGATATGAGCCAGGGGTTCTGGAACTCGCTCGCGCGGGAAGACGACCGACTCCGGCGCCTCGTCGGCGACCCCGGCCCGATCGAGCGGTTCGTCGACCCGGACGCGCTGCGAGCGGCCCGCGAACGGTTCACCGAAACCCAAAACACCCGCGATGCGCGAGCACTGTGGCGCGCGCTCTCGCTCTCGACATGGATGCAGACGTGGGTCCACACGAACGACGAACTGCGCGAACCGCCTCGTGCGCTCGGTGACGATTCGCGACCGTGACTCGGCCGCGACGGTTCGATCCTGTGGATCCGCCGAATTTCTCGTCTATCGCCGGTGTGAAGCGAATTCACTCCTGTATCGGAGTAACCTTTATAATAGAAAGACGACAATCGTGTGATGAGTCATGGAAAGAGATACGAGTGACTACGGTGTGCCTGAACTGACCGAATACGGGTCGGTTGAGGCGATTACGGAACAGCAATTCAACAAAGACGGCATGTCGACCGACCAGTACACTGACGACACTAACGGCGAGATCGTGGGATCGCTTAGCGAGTATCCCTGAAAGCGGTCCGCCGTCGAGTCGAGGTCAGTACTGGTCGTCGCGACCGCCCACTTTCTCGACACCGACGGCTCAGACGGACACCGTTCGGATACGAGTATCCCACCTTAGATGTTCGTCCGGTCGTCGCCGTCTCAGTTCCACCATCGAACGACGTGTGTGCCGGATATCGTTTGTTCACATACGCGTGTTAGGTCGTCGTTCACTACCAGTCGACAGTCAGTCACATACCCGTTCCGCCGAATCACGATCCCGATCCTACGCTGGTTTTATGTTGTTTGCCAAGGTTGTTCCAGTTAGGATGACGCGTCAGCAATCCAACAACGAGTACACGTCGCCCCAGATGACCGAATACGGCTCAGTCGAATCGATCACCGAGCAGTCGAACAAGGAAGGCGGGGGCACCGACCAGTACAGCGACAACACGCCGCTCGTCGGTTCGATCTCGCCCGCGTCGTAACGTACCATCGCTTATAATCGGTCGGTCAAGCAGTTTCGGTGTCAGGTAACAGCCGTTCCCGTCGCCGGACACCGGTCGACTTCATCCTTCTACGAGCCGACCACGTAGCGCGTCCTCGGCCACCTTTTCGACCAGTTCCGGGAGTCTATCGTGGTCCTGCGGACGCTTCAACACGCGGAACGCCGCGGTGTCGACCACGCGCGAGCAGTGCTCGAAGTGGGTCCGGGACTGCTCCGTGTCAGAGAGCAGCCCACGCGCGTGCGTTCGGGAGACGAGTTCGAGCAGTTTCGCGCGGCCGCTCAGCTCCTCGAAGCGGAGGCCGTCGCCGCGCTGGAGTTTGAAACACCGAGTGAGAGGGACGGGGTCGGGTATTTCGGACACCGACAGGTACCGTTTTTCGTACCACGACTCCTCCGACGGGGTGGACCGGTCCGTGACGTCCAGTGCCGCCGCGGCGTCCTCCCGCAAGCGCAGCTGCGGGACGCCCGGGACGACCATCGGAGTCCCGGAGCCGAAACGGATTCCGACCACGTCGTCCTCCAGCATCGAGTACCCCTCGAGCTGCATCGCCGTCGCCGTGGTCGACTTTCCCGCCCCTCGCGGTCCGAGAAACACGACCCCGTTTCCGCCGATGGACACCGCGCTCGCGTGCAAAACGAGATGGTCGCGCTGGTGGAGCACGAGCCCCAGCATCTCGTTTTCCAGCAGCCGGCGAAAGAGGTCCCGGCCCACGACTTCCTCGGAGTCCGGGTCACAGACGACGCGTTCGCCCCCTTCGACCAGGAACGACCCGATCGAGTCGTACGACAGCCGACAGACCCCCGGCGACGCCGCGATCCGGCGACCGTCGAACGCTTCGACCGTCTCGGCTACGGGTGTGACCGCCCCGGTGCGGAATTCGACGTCGACGCTCGCGGGCTCGTCCGGAAGCGGCGGGAGCTCGGGGAGTGTGAATTCGGATCGGATGGTGAGGTCGTACGCGGAGTAATAATGCATTGGCGCCCCCTGTTGTCAACTCAGTACACAGTTGGGCACAAGTTAAAGCTGCCTGCCCCGGTCCTGCGACGACGGCCGTAGCGCCTCCGGGCGGGTTTCGAGTCCGTGACCGACCAACGAAAATTCACGATTGTGTCGCGTAGAGTTCGGCGTACGTTCCGTCGCTCGCGAGCAGTTGGTCGTGTGTCCCGACTTCGGTGACCGATCCATCGACCAAGGTGTAGATACGGTCGGCGTCGTCGACCGTCGAGAGGCGATGTGCGATACTGACCGTCGCGTACTCCGATTCGAGGGAGCGGATCCCTTCGTAAACGGTCTGTTCGATGTTCGAGTCGAGTTCACTCGTCGCCTCGTCCAGCACCAACACGTCGGCGTCTTTCAGGAGCGCCCGAGCGATCGCGACCCGCTGTTTCTGGCCGCCGGACAGCCGCACCCCGTCTTCCCCGAGCTCCGTCCCGTAGCCGTCGGGCAGTTCCGGGAGGAATTCGGTGACCTGTGCGGTTTCGCACGCCCGTTCGACCGCTCGGTCGGATGCGTTTCGGTTCCCAACCGAGACGTTCTCCCGCAGGGTTCCGTCGAACAGGAACGGGTCCTGACGGACGACGGCGAGGCGCTCGCGCCACTCGCGAACGTCGAGATCCCCGATCGGTGTTCCATCCGCACGGATCTCGCCCGCGTCCGGCGCCTGCAGGCGACCGAGGAGCGCGATGACGGTCGATTTTCCCGCGCCCGACGGCCCGACCAGTGCGACTGTCTCGCCGCGCTCGACCGAAAACGAGACGTCGTCGAGAACCCGTTCGCCGCTATCGTACGAGAACGAGACGTCGTCGAAATCGACGCGCCGTACCGTCCGGATCGACTGGTCGCCCCCGGTAGCCGGCGCGTCCCGTTCGGCGAGCGATTCCAGCCGGTCTCGCACCCGCACGAGGTGCGGGAGCTGGCCGTCCAGCGTGTACAGACGGTTGTTGATCTGGTTCACGACGGGCGACAGTCGGAATATCGCGAAGAGGAACACGCCCAGTCGTGCGATCGAGAGCGAGGTCATCCGGAACCCGGCGTAGACGAGTCCGAACACGACGATCACGTTCGCGAACTGGTTGAGATTCTGCAGCGCGGCCTGGTTCCGGCGGAGCCTGACGTTGCTGGTGACGTATCTGTCGAGCGATTCGTGCATCCTGTCGACGAACTCCTCTCGCATGTTAAACAGTCGCACGTCGCGCGCTCCCTGGAGGCTCGCCTGGGAGACCGTCTGGAGCTCGTCGTTGACGTTCGCGACTTCGTCGCCGACCGCGTACGCCGGTTCGAGCACGTAGCGGACGAGGAGGGTACTCACGGTGAGACTCACGACGGCGACGGCAGTCAGCACCGGCGACAACAGCGTGGCCAGGATCAGGTAGACACCGCCCCGGAGCACGATCTCCGTGATGTTGAACGTGGCCATGACGATGCCGGCGGCCCTGTTCGTCTCCGTGATGAAACTGTTCAGGAGGTCGTCCGATCCGACTTCGTCGATGTAGTCGACCGGGCCGTACATCAGCGAATCGAACAACCGTTCGCGGAGCTCACGCTGGTAGCTCACGCCGAGGATAGCTCGGAGCCACCCGCCGACGAAGCTGAGCGCGAACCGGAGGAACATGACCGCGCCGAGACTCACGATGAGGTACTCGAGAGTGAAGGGGATCCCGAAGCGTTCGTAGAATCGGACGAAGAGACCCAACAGCCCGTCGGCGTCGGTCGGAGACGACGACTGGGTTATCTCGATGATGGGCAACAACAGGCCGAGACCGACCCCCTCGAGGAACGCTGCGGCGAAGCTCACGACGACGACCCCTATCCCGAGCCACGGTCTGAATTGGGCCGCTTCGTACACCGCCGATACTTTCTCCCGAAGCGTCGGACCGGTGTCTGTCATTCCGAACACACCATCACAGCGGAACGCCGCCGCGGCCCTCGACCCGGTTCCAGCTCCCGAACCCGCGCTCGCGGACACCGCGCGTGGTCGATCGGACCCGATATCGACATCTTCGGTCGCCGGAACTCCGGTGATCGACCGTACGTCGTGATGCTACTCATCTTTCGATAACACTCTGTTTAGCGTTCATCTCCGGCGCTTATCGCTGGGAGCGGTTCGTACTCTTCCAGGTTGTCCACGTCTCCGATCAGCACCTCGTCTCCCGACTCGATCCAGCTGTGTGCCCTGACACTATCGGCCTCGTCCCTGTCGACGCCGATCCGGTGTTCGAACGAGTGGCCGTAGGTTCGGAGCAGTACCTCCGCGGTCAACGAGCGGACCAGACAGGTCCGGGACCCCGGCAGCCACGAGTCCGCGACGTCGACCGCCGCGACCACCTGACCCGCGGTCGGTGTTCCCGGAACGAACCGCGCGCCGAGGTCACCGGCTCCGGCCAGTACCCACCTGAGCCGATCGAACGAGACGGCGAGCAACCCTCCCGAAATGACGACCAGCAGTCCGCTCGCGACCGCGAGTCGAAGCCGGTCCCCCGGCGGGGCCGAGACGAATTTTCTCACCCGTTCCATCGGCACTTCACCGATCTTCGACGATCCGAGCGAGGTCCTGTTCGACCAATTCGTCGACCAGAGATTCGATATCCGACCGGCATCGTTCCCTCTCGACATCGAACTCGGTTTCGATCTGCTGTGTGATCTCGGCCATCGACCGGGGCTCCTGCATCGTTTCCCAGATCCGGGTCCCGACCTCGTTGAACCCGAAGTACTTCCCCGATCCCGTATGCAGGATCACGGACTCCCCATCGAGCGTCGTCGAAAGCGCGTCTTCGACCGCGGCCACGGTCGTCGAATCCCTGTAGTCACCCATTGTTCGTTGTCAGTTACGGTAGCGTCTTCCCAACAGAATATAAATCCTGACCTTCACGTCGCGTTCACGCGACCGACCGAACCGAGTACTCCGCCGGACCACTCGACCAAAGGAATTTAGTATAAGCGGTTTAGTCCTGCCAGCAAGACCCACATTTGTCCGGTACCGCTATCGTTGAACCCGTTCTCCGGCTTTCGAACGAACGCGCTCTGGGAGAATCAACTCTGAGACTCGAGCGGGGTGCTTTTTCATTCGTCTTCCGGAACACCAGTACGACTCGCAGTATGAACGAGACAACCGCTATGGGATCGGAGGGATGCGGGCGTGGATCACCGCTCTCGACTGCGCTTCCGCGTTCCGGTGCGATCCCGCCGGAAGGCCGCAGACGACATCAGGGGGACTGCTCGTCGAGGGGGGCCGGATCTCAGATTCGGAACCGACTATGAAAGAGGACACGTCGGCGAACTCCGAGGAACGTGACTCCGGCAAGCGGTTAGGGCGCCGGAGCTTTCTGAAAATCGGCGCCATCGTCTCCGCGGTCGCGACATCCGGGTTCGGTATGAGCGGGGTCCTCTCGGGAGAGGACGCCGGGTCGGGGACCGACACCGACACTCGATTCGGCTACGGTGGGACGCCCATCGCGACGACCGGGACGGGAGGGGACTCGGACGTCGAAGGGACGACGCCGGCCGCGACCGATAGCACCGCCTCCACGCAGTCGAGCAGCACCGCGACCCCTGAGACGGTCGGTGATACAGTGACCCCGTTGGTATCGACGACAGCGACGCCGACTGCGGTCGGGGCTCCGACCGAAACTCCGGCGCCGACAGTGACCGATCAAGGGGGTAGCGGCCCCGGCGGCGTCGACGGTGCAGACAGTTCGGATCAGTCGTCCACCGAAACCCCACCGCTGACTCCGACTGGGACGCCGCCCGACACGCCTCGAGACGCTCCGGTCGACACCGGTACACCGGTTTCGACGGACACCGCGACGTCGACGGCGGCCCCCGGTGGCTCCGAGGCACCGGGCGCAACCCCCACCCCGGCACCCAGTGACTCCGACGCACCGAGCGCAACCCCGACCCCGGTACCCGGAGCGACGGCAACTCGAAACCTCACCGACGAGTACGGTGAGCAGGGTTACGGCGAGTACGGGTACGGCGGTGTCCCGTCGTAGACGAGCGGTTCAACACGGAGTCCAGCCTGTATGGCCGGACCGCCCCTCTTGACCCGCAGGTGAGTGATTTTCCGCCCGCAGATTTACGTACTTAGGGTGATAAAAACTCGATAATGTTAGATCGAAAGAGTTGGATGCGCGCCACCCTCGTACTGTCGGTCGGGCTGATGGTCCTCGTCGTGCTGCGGGCGATTCGGACCCGCTCGTCGAGCGGCGACATCTCCGGGTACGAACGTACCGCGGTGTTCTTTTCCGACGGCGACGGCGCCGAACTGGGAACCGCCCGCGTCAGGATCGCCGACACCGACGCGAAGCGTTACGTCGGCCTCAGTCGCACGGAGTCGCTCCGGGAGGGCGAAGGTATGTTGTTCGTACACCCCTGTGAGCAGTCGGTGTCGTACGTGATGCGGGAGATGTCGTTCCCGCTCGATATCGTCTTCGTCGACGAGGACCGGACGGTGACGGACGTCTACCACGCCGAGCTGCCGGCCGATGGACTCGCGGATTCAGAACTCGAACGATACGACGGACGGGCGAAATACGTCCTTGAACTTCCGTATCAGTACACGTCAGAACGCGGGATCGGAGTGGGCGATCGGATCCGATCGGCGTCCGATCGGGACATCTGAACGCCGGCAACGGTTCCCGTTGCGCCCGTCTTCAGGGCCTATCGGGCGGAACGAGTTCGGAATCGGACCCGCTCGGCGACATCTTTCCCCGCTTCAGCTACCGAAACGATCAGTTCCCGCGCACGCGACGCTACAGTTCCAACCGCGAGCAACGCTACGTACACGATACCGAGGATGAAAATTACGGACACGTCTTTCAGATGTTCCGTCACCGACGTATCTGACGCCATGTGAAGATGTACAGCGATTCACTCGTAAATATATTTCCTCGCTGCTACCAAAAATGAAAACTAGAGTGAAGATCGGCGGCTCCTGCAGGGTTCCGACAGCCACTCCGTCGGGATCCCGGAGCGCGAGACGGGTCCCGACCACAACTCCGGACAGGGGCCCCGGTCAGTCGGGACGATTGTCCCGCGGTTCCTGCACTCGACGACGCTTCGGCCCTCTGTCGAACGACGGGCCGGTGGTCGGCTCGCGGACCCTCATCAGTTCCCCGAACGACCTGTACGGATATACTACACTATATTACATATATACTATTTTGATAGTTATACGGATACTGCCGTCGCTCCGAGAGCGGGCCGACCGTGTCGTCCACCGCCAGTCACCCGGTAGCACCGCTTATCGAGAGGGCGGCCCCGACGGGTGCGAATCGGGGCCCCTCGGGTGGGACCCCCTACCGGTCAGCCGTCGAGTAGCGCCCGCGTCGCCCGCCGCACCGCGTCGTCGCTGGAGTCGTCGGGCTCCCAGCCGAGCGCGGAGAGCTTCTCGATTGAGAGGCGCATCCGCGGGACGTCGCCGACCCACCCGCGGTCGCCGCCGGTGTACTCGTAGTCGGGGTCGAGACCCATCTCGTCGGCGACGATGTCGGCGATGGTCGTCACGGAGGTCGTCGTTCGCGTCCCCAGATTGTAGACGTTGAAGTCGCTGTCGGCGTGTTCGACGACGTGGCANGTCGTCACGGAGGTCGTCGTTCGCGTCCCCAGATTGTAGACGTTGAAGTCGCTGTCGGCGTGTTCGACGACGTGGCACATCGCGTCGACGCACTCGTCGACGTCCATGTACGATTTCTCCTGGCGCCCGTCGCCGAGGATCGTCAGCGATTCGGGGTCGTCTTCGAGTTTGTCGATGAAGTCGGGGATCACGGCGCCCAGTTGCAGGCGCGGGCCGACGATGTTGGCGAAGCGATACACCCAGACGGTGAAGTCGTGGCTGTTGGCGTACACCGACAGCAGGCTCTCCTCGCCGAGTTTGGAGGCGCCGTAGATGCTGATCGGTTCCAGCGGGGCGTAATCTTCCGGAGTGGGCCGAGGCGCTTCGCCGTACACCGTCGACGAGGAGGTGAAGGCGATGTTGTCGACGCCCACCTCGTCCATCCGCTCTACGACGGTTTCGGTGAGGCGGTTGTTGAAGCGGTACTGCTCGATGTCGTCGGCCGCGGCGTTCTTGTTCGCGGCGAAGTGGAACACGCCGTCGACGTCCTCGGTGATGGNTTGTTGAAGCGGTACTGCTCGATGTCGTCGGCCGCGGCGTTCTTGTTCGCGGCGAAGTGGAACACGCCGTCGACGTCCTCGGTGATGGCCTCGGCGGCCACGTCGGGGTCGGTCAGGTCGCCCGCGACGACTTCGACCCCGTCGGGGATCCAGTCGCGCTCGCCGTTCGAGAAATCGTCGACCGCGACCACCTCGTTGTCCGCGACGAGTCGCTCACAGAGGTGCGAGCCCACGAAACCTGCCCCGCCCGTCACGACCAGTCGCTTCCCGGAGAGATCCATATTTCGGGGTTGGGAAGAGCTGGTATGGTTGTTTTGGTGAAATTAGTTCACGGTCGCGGATTCACGGGCGAACCGAACAGTCAGATCGCATATCAAGCGGTGACGGCGGCGGAACGTATCGGATCCGTGTCGGACCAGCCCGTGCGACGTTCACGTTTCGTTCGTGGGTCGTGCCTGAGTGTGCCTGCACCTCGTAGCGCGACTGCTGTTCACGGCGCGAGCGGTCCGGTGGTCGCGGCTGTGTTCGCCGTGTGTCGAGTTGTGATAGCCACTAGATTGAAATCGGTGTGCGTAGGATGGTGGTTTAGATGACAGAAACTCCGCTCCGGGCGACGATTTCCCTGCGCGGCGTCGTTTTCGATACCGATGAGACCGTGCTAGTCGTGAAGCGGGCGAGCGACCGCGGCTGGGAACTGCCCGGCGGTCGGCTCGGCGCGCACGAGGCGTGTCGGGCCGGGCTCGAACGGGAGATCCGTGAGGAGACGAGCCTCGAGCCCGCGGTCCGCGAACCGGTACACACGGTCTCGTGGCGAAACGATGCCGATAACGGTCGGTTCGCGGTATACTACCGGTGTGATGCGAGCGAGCGAGCGGTGACCCTCTCTGCGGAACACGTCGGGCACAGCTGGGTTTCGGAAGCGACCGCCCGCGACCGGCTCAGTGACCCGCAAGCGACCGCCGTCGAGCGCGCCCTCGATGCGGACACCTCTTCGATGCGGACGAGTCCCGCACCCGACGGATCGAACACCGCCGAGGCCGATGTCGAACTGCCGCGATAATCGCTCGCGATCGCTTCCCGAGAGGCCGTGTCGAATCCGAGACGACGACGGGGCGAACCGCGAAACTGGCGCGCCCTCCCTTCGGTGTCTATCGCGCCCCCGTCGGCCCCGGTGCGGGTTCGGTGAGCGGGAACCGTCGTTCGTATCCGTGAATTAACGTTCTCCCCTTTTTACGGAGCGTCAGTTCCCGTATTATGTCACCGGGAGCGGTTTCGCGACGAGAGAACGCTGATCGGGCCTAATACAGCAGTAGACTGTCGGCTAGCCCATGTCGCATTGTCTGGACTCGACGGAGGACGACACCGTACGGAGTTCCGGAGGCGACGGCACCGGAGCGGTGACTTACAGGAGGGTGCTCGATGCCGTCGAGAAGCATCCCGACGCGTCGCCGGGCAGGATTGCCGACGAAATCGGAGACGTTCCGGTCTCGTTCGTGGAGCGCGTCTTCGAGGAGCTCGGTGATCCCACCGACGGCGAACGCCCCTCCGGGCGTTCCGGCGAGACCGGCGAGGACCGGAACGCGCCGGTCACGTCCGCTACCGGGAGCCGTTCGACCGCCCGTGACGTGGAAGCGAAGCGCGACGACAGCGATCCGGAAGCGAGCGCGTGCCTCGAGGGTGACGACCCCGTCCGGGAGCCGGACCTGGCTCCCGAGCAGCGAGCCGTCCTTCGAGCGGTCGCGGAGCGTCCGAGCGCGACGCAAGCGGAACTCGCCGAGATCCTCGGAGCGAGCAGGGCGACCGTCTCGAAGCGGCTCAACGAGATCCCCGGGTTCGACTGGAAGTCCCGGCGGGCGTTCGTCGGGAGGGTGTTCGGCGACGGCGCCGGTCGGTCGCTGCGCGCTCGCGAGCACCCTGAAGGCGATTCGGAGCGTGACCGGTTGGCAGCGCTCGCGGACCGGATCGAGCGGCTGGAGTCGGCGGTCGCGGACCGGTCAGCCTCGACCGGGACTGTCGATGTCGAGACGGTTCGAGCGGTGGTCCACGCCTCTCTCGACGCGGACCACATCTCACGGGAGGAAGAGCTACACATCGTCCGTAATCTGCTAGGGGAGCTACGGTAGGCGCGCGGCCGAGTCCGGCACGCGACGGCGGGGCGCGGTGACTGTCGACCGCACGCCCGACCCGTCCGCCGCCGGTACTTCGACGGAGGTAAATCGCGACCGCGTCTCAGCTCGCCCATGCGCCAGTTCGTCGTCCTCGGCCACGACGCGCCGACGACCCCCGACTTCTCGCTCGACGACATCGCCGGCGGCGCCGGCCGCCTCGACGTGCTCTGTCGCTGTGTCACCTCCGCATTTTTCCTCTCGCACGACATCCGCGAGGCCGTCCGGGTCCACCTCGTCCTCGCCGACGAGTTCACCGTTACCTTCGACGGCCGCGAGCTGCGCCGGCTCAACCCCGACGAGCGCTCGACGGCCGCCCTGGTCCGCGGGGCCCTCGACGAGCGCGAGGAAGCCATCGGCCACCAGCCCGTCGAGACCTCGCCGGGCGTCTCGCTCACCCGCAAGGGCTTCGAGCCGACCCTCGACGCCGCCGCCCGCGACGGCGCCGTCGTCCAGCTCCACGAGGACGGCGACCCCGTCGTCGACGCCGAGCCGCCCGCCGACCCCACCTTCGTCCTCTCGGACCACCGCGATTTCACCGATCGGGAGGCCGACCTGCTGGCCGAGTCCGCCGACCGGCGCGTGCGGCTGGGGCCCGAAGCGCTCCACGCCGACCACGCGATCACCGTCGCGCACAACTACCTCGACACCGACGGCTTCACCGAGTACTGACTCGCCCGGTGGCGTCTGCCGGTTCGAAGCGGCCCGCCGTCGGGCGATGGCCGCGCTTCGGAACTGTTAAAAACGGCCAGCGTCTCCGTACAGGTGCTACCAGCACGGGCCGGTGGGGTAGCTTGGTATCCTTCGGCCTTCGGGTGGCCGTAACCGCGATTCGAATTCGCGCCGGCCCACTTTTCCACCCACTTCGCAACGACGAGCGGCGCGTAGCGCTGCGCGTCACGGGGACGCGACCGGCGACGCCGTGAGCGCCAGCGAGGTGCCCGTAGTGAGTGTGTAGATCACGCCGCCCCCACGTTTCCGCCGCACTACGAGCCGAACCCGCCCCCACGCGGGTCCGTCTCGTCGAGACGGTCCCTCAAGAAACCGAAGGCTCCGAGCCGGCGACGACTCGCCGACAGTTCTTTCGGGCGGACGAACCGCGATCGGCGCCCGTCCGGGCGGAGTACACGACCAGTTGGGCGGGAACGTTTAGGGGTCTGGCCCCAAATAGTTCTGACATGAACGTACTTGTCGTCGGTGGGAGCGGATTCGTCGGGACGCATTTGAGCGAAGAACTGGTCGAGCGAGGGCACGAGGTGACGGTTCTCTCGCGGAGTCCCGACGACGACGGGCTGTCTGCGGCGGTGGACACCTACGCGGGCGACGTGACCGACTACGACAGCATCGAGGGCGCCTTCGAGGGCAAGGACGCGGTCGTCTACCTCGTGGCGCTGTCGCCGCTGTTCAAGCCCGACGGGGGCGACGAGATGCACGACCGGATCCACCGCGGCGGCACGGAGAACTGCCTGCGGGCCGCCGAGGAACACGGCGTCGAGCGGTTCGTCCAGATGAGCGCGCTGGGCGCCGACGCGGACGGGCCGACCCACTACCTGCGGGCGAAGGGCCGCGCCGAGGACCTCGTTCGCGACTCGGACAGCGGGTGGGTGATCTTCCGGCCGTCGATCATCTTCGGCGAGGGCGGGGAGTTCGTCACGTTCACGAAGAAGCTCAAGTCCTGGTTCGCGCCGGGCGTGCCGGTGTACCCGCTGCCCGGCGGCGGGAAGCAGACGCGCTTCCAGCCCATCTGGGTCGGGGAGTTCGTCCCGATGATAGCCGACGCGGTCGAGGACGACGAGCACGTCGGCGAGACCTACGAGGTCGGCGGCCCCGACGTGCTGACGCTCCGGGAGGTGACCGAGCTCGTCTACGACTCGGAGGACAAATCGATCTCGATCGTCCCGCTGCCGATGGCGATGGCGAACATCGGCCTGTCCGTGCTGGGGAGCGTCGGATTCCCGATGGGCAAAGACCAGGTCCGGTCGTTGCGGCTGGACAACACGACCGACCGCAACGACGTGGACGCATTCGGCGCGGACGCGACCGAGTTGACGACGTTCCGGTCGTATCTCGGCGTCGCCTGAGCGACAGGTTCGCCGAGTACCGGTTCGTTACCCGAGGTATCGAGCGCTTTCCCGGCAACCGATCGTGTCGTGTGTCCACGTCCCTCACGGGGTCGTGTCCCACTATCGTTCGATTCGTGTCGATACTCGGAAACGTCGGCTTACCGGGGCCCGGTCGAGCGATTTCGCACGCAGTAGTTGTTCCGCTGACGATTTCGCGTTCGATACCCGGACAAAAAGCTTATATCCGCGTTGGGATTGTTTATTTCTCAACGGTAACGGCAGCTATGAAACTGGCGATGATCGGCTTCGGGCAGGCCGGCGGGAAGATCGTCGACAAGTTCCTCGAATACGACGAGGCAACGCAGAGCGGGATCGTCCGCTCTGCAGTCGCGGTCAACACAGCGAAAGCGGACCTGCTCGGGCTAGAACGAATTCCGGAGGAGAATCGAGTACTGATCGGTCAGGCGCGCGTGAAGGGTCACGGCGTCGGGGCCGACAACGAGCTCGGCGCGGAGATCGCCGAGGAAGACATCGACGAGGTCCAGGGGGCCATCGACAACATCCCCGTCCACGAGATCGACGCGTTCATGATCGTGGCCGGACTCGGTGGCGGGACCGGTTCCGGCGGTTCACCGGTCCTCGCGAAGCACCTCAAGCGGATCTACACCGAACCGGTGTACGGCCTGGGCGTGCTGCCCGGCGGCGACGAAGGGGGCATCTACACGCTCAACGCCGCGCGGTCGTTCCAGACGTTCGTCCGCGAGGTCGACAACCTGCTCGTGTTCGACAACGACGCCTGGCGCAAGTCCGGCGAGTCGATGGAGGGCGGCTACGAGCAGATCAACGACGAGATCGTCCGGCGGTTCGGCGTCCTCTTCGGCGCCGGTGAGGTCGGCGCCGGCGACGAGGTCGCCGAGAGCGTCGTCGACTCCTCGGAGATCATCAACACGCTCTCCGGCGGGGGCGTCTCCACCGTGGGGTACGCCGCCGAGACCGTCGAAGAGCAGGACTCCGGTGGACTGCTCTCGCGGTTCAAGGGCGACGACGACGGCCTCGACGACAGCGGCATGGACACCGCAAACACCACCAACCGGATCACGTCGCTGGTCCGGAAGGCGGCGCTGGGGCGGCTGACCCTGCCCTGTGAGATCGACGGCGCCGAGCGGGCGCTGCTCGTGATGAGCGGCCCGTCGAACCACCTCAACCGGAAAGGCATCGAGCGCGGCCGGAAGTGGCTCGAGGAGCAGACCGGTTCGATGGAGGTTCGCGGCGGGGACTACCCCGTCCGCGAGAACAACGTCGCGGCGTCGATCCTGCTGTCGGGCGTCCACAACGTCCCGCGGATCAAGGAGCTCCAGCAGGTGGCGATCGAGGCACAGGACAACATCGACGACATCCGGCAGCAAAGCGAAGAGAACTTAGAGGACTTGGTTGAAGATGACGAAGATGAGCTGGATCCGCTCTTCTAAGAGCGCCGCTCTGGTCGCATTGCTCGCCCTCTCGCTCGTTGCGGTCGGGACAGCCGGTGCTATCTCGGTTTCCCCCGGCGAGGTCCCCAACGAGTCGCAAGTCGGCGAGACGGTGACGACGACGGTGACCGTCGAGGACCCGTTCGTCGACATGCCCGACGAGTGGACGCTCCAGGGGAGCACCGAGCTCACTAACGTCAGCTGGACGGTGACGGTCCGTCAGCAGGGCGAGCAAGTGAGCCAGGAGACCTTCGGCGAGCAGTCGTTCGATCACCCACTCAACGCGAGCAACAACGGCGACACCGTGATCGTCGAGATCACCGGTGACACGCCGGCGGTCGATAACTACACGTACGAGCCCGCCGAGACCTACACGCTCTACGACTTCGACACGGTCCAGGGGAGCTCGACGAACGATCTGAACGCCACCGCGGTTCACCACTACACGAACGCCAGCAAGAACGCGCGGTTGGCCATCGACGAGGCCGCCGCGGCGGTCAACGAGTCCGGCACGGGGCAGAACGACCTTGACCAGGCGATCTCCGCCTACGAGAACGGCAACTTCGAGAACGCCGAGTCCAACGCGCAGGACGCGGTCGAGGCGGCCGAACAGGCCCAGCAGTCCTCTCAGCGCAACCAGACCATCCTGATGGGTGTCGGTGCGCTCGTGGTCCTCGCCATCATCGGCGGCGGGATCTACTACTGGCGCTCCAACCAGGACGAACCGACGAAGCTCCAGTAGATGCGCGTCGTCGTCCCGTTCGCCCCCGAGCGGCCCAAGACTCGCCTCGCGCCGGTCCTCGACGAGGCCGGACGGGTCGCCTTCGCGCGGACGATGCTGGACGACGTCCTCTCCGTTCTTTCGACGCTCGACCGCGAGCGTGGCGTCCCCGTCGATCCGCTCGTCCTCTCGACGGCGTCCGTCGACTGCGGGGCGCCCGTGACCGTCGACGACCGGCAGCTGACCGAGGCGGTGAACGACTATCTGCCGACGAGCGACGGTGACGACCCGGTCGCGGTCGTCATGGCCGACCTGGCGCTCGTGACGCCGGCGGCGCTCGAAGGGCTGTTCGAACCCGACGCGGACGTGGTGATCGCGCCCGGCCGCGGCGGCGGGACGAACGCCCTCGTCGTCCGCGATCCCGACTTCCGCGTCGACTACCACGGCGCGTCGGTCCGCGACCACCGCGATATCGCCCGCGAAGCCGGCCTCTCGGTCGCACACGTCGACTCGTTCCGGCTCGCGACCGACGTGGACGAGCCGGCCGACCTCGTCGAGGTGTTGCTCCACGGGACGGGCGAGGCCGCGACGTGGCTTCGCGAGGCGGGCTTCTCCGTCGTCGCGACCGACGGCCGCGTCGATGTCGAACGGAATTCGGGCTGATCCCGAACGAAATTCGGACAACGGTTTTCATGTGGTAAGACAACTATCCACATGCACGGGCCGATCCCGTGTAGACGGGTCGCGTTTCCCATCGCGCACCTGGCTGCGTCGTCGGTTCCGCTCCCAGACGCCCCGACGCTCGGAGGCGCGGCTGGCCGTTCCGCGGTCGGCAGCCCACGGGTCCGCCGCCGACCGTTCCATTGTTCATCGCGGTTCGGCGGACCCTCGCCCGCTGGCTCCCTCGACGTCCGCTCGTCTCCGGGAGCGTCAACGCTTTCCCGGTCGAACGCAGACGAGCGAACGTGATCCCCGGCGCCGACGAGTACGACGTGACCGTCGACCCCGACCCCGCAGCCGTCGAGCGCCTGCTCGCGGTCACGCCGGCGGACGTGAGCGCGGCCGACGAACTCACTTTCGCCCGCAACGTGTTCGTCCCGCTGACGACCGCCTGCCGGTACACCTGTACCTACTGCACCTACTACGACCCGCCCGGCCGGGCCGAACTCATGTCCCCCGAAGCCGTGCGCGAGGTCGTCCGCCGCGGCGCCGACGCCGGCTGCACGGAAGCGCTCTTCACCTTCGGCGACGACCCCGACGACCGCTACACCGCGGTCCACGACCAGCTCGCCGAGTGGGGCCACGACTCCATCCACACGTATCTCCGGGAGGTCTGCGAGATCGCTCTCGACGAGGGGCTGCTCCCCCACGCCAACCCCGGCGACCAGACGCGCGAACAGCTGGCGACCGTCGCGGACGTGAACGCCAGCATGGGCGTGATGCTCGAAACCACCGCCGACGTGCAGGCCCACGGCGGCCCCCGCGCCAAGAGTCCGGGGCAACGCCTGCACACCATCCGCACCGCTGGCGAACTCGGCGTCCCCTTCACGACGGGTATCCTCGTCGGCATCGGCGAGGACTGGGCCGACCGCGCCGAGAGCCTGCTGGCCATCCGCGAGTTGCACGAGCGCTACGACCACGTTCAGGAGGTCATCGTCCAGCCGGTCCGGGAGAACGAGCGCTGGACGGGCGGCTCGCCGGGCGTCGAGACGCTCCGGCGGACGGTCGCGATGGCCCGCTGCGCCCTGCCGGAGGAGGTTTCGGTGCAGGTGCCGCCCAACCTCGCGCCCGTCCGCGACGTGCTCGACTGCGGCGTCGACGACCTCGGCGGCGTCTCACCGGTCACCGACGACCACATCAACCCCGATTACGCGTGGCCCGCCCTGCGCGAACTCGAGGATATCGCCGACTACGCGGGCGTTCCGCTCTCCGAACGGCTCCCGGTCTACGAGCGGTTCCTCCCCGCCCGGCTCCGGTCGACGGGCGTCGAGCCGGCGGACCCGCCCGCCGAGCCCGACCGCTGGATCTCCGCGCGGATCGCCGACGCTATCGACGCCGGCGACGACGCGGGCGAGCGGTATCGCGCGGTGCTGTCGGGCGGGGCCGCGGACTGAGTCGTCCGCTATCGCCTGATCCGCGGCGCCAGCAGCCACCGCCCGGTCCCGTCTCCGCCCGCGAAGGCGTGTTCCAGCGAGAGCGGACAGCCACCCTCACCGCCGCCGACGAACTCGACGGTCACCGGGACGCCGCTCGGGATCGCCCCGACGATGTCACGGAGGTAGTCCACCGAATACAGCGACTCGACGGCCCCCGCGTCGAGCGCGTCGAGGTCCGACTCGTCGAAGTCGAGCCGCACGTCGTCCGTGTCGCCGCTGGCGGCGACCGTCAGCGTCCGCTCGTCGGCGTCCACCGCGAACGTCGCGTGGTCGGCGACCAGGTCCGCGGCGCGGACCGCCCGCCGGAGGTCGCCGGCCGCCATCGTCGCGCTCGCCGCCACCGATCCCGCGTCGACCCACTCGACCGCCCTGACCGCCTCGGTGGCGATCGGTGCGAACGCGTACTCGACGGCCCCCGCGCTCACGTCGAATCGCCCGTCCTCGCCAAGCCTCAGTCGGACCGACTCGTCGCCGGCCAGCGAGACCGCGTCACCGAGGCGGTCGAGCGCCACGCCGAACGTCGCCTCGTCGGCCTCGTAGGCGTCGAAGGCCTCGCGGTCGAGCCGTAGTTCGGCCATCGCCACGTCCGCCGGGTCGCGCGCCCGGAAGGCCATCCCGTCGCCGACGGTCAACCGACACTCGTCGGCGACCGCCGCCGCGGCGTCGACGGCCGTCGCTAGCCGCTCCGCGCCGAGACGTACGTCGAGGCCGCCGCTCGCCGGTTCCGTCGTCCGATTCGCTGTCGATCCCTCGCCGTCGCCGTCCTGTCGTTGTCGGGCAGTCATGTCTGTGGTCGTCGGTCGCGTGCGGGAGGAAGCGTTAACCGACGCGCCGACGAACCGGCGGCCGGGCGCTTCGCCCGCGTTCTGCGCGGCCGGCGACACCTGCCAGGGAGCCCGGCCGCGCGTCGTTTTCTACCCGAGCGACTGCGTTCGCGCTCGGTGTGTCTCCTCGTTCCCCGACGACCCCGTTAAGCGTTGCGTCGATACGTTCGTCTGTACCCCGTTTCGGAGTATAATCGCTTAAATACGGGGGCGATATAACCTGATATAGAGTATGTCTGACGGGGAGCGACCGCGGGGTATCCTCTCGCCCGCGGACCGGGCGTATCTGCGCGGCGAGACGACCTTCGACAGCGACCAGAGCGAGCGCAACGCTCGCGCGCGGATCCGCGAGCGGATGCTCGCGGGCTTGCGGGACTTCGACCTGCTGGCCGACGCGCTCTCGGAACGGGACCGCGAACTGGTCTTCGGGAAGCACGTGGGCGACGACCCCGAGGCGGTCCGGTCGCTCATCGCCGCGCTGGCCGTCTGCTATCGCGGCGCGGACGAGGCCGCTCTCGACTTCGGGACGCTCCTCGAAGAGGGCGTCAGCCGCGCCGAGGCCGACCGCAACGTGGCCGCCGCCGTCGACTTCGAGGTGCGCCGCGAGCCGCTCGACGCCGACCGGCTCACGCGGAAGCTCCGGCGGACCGGCTCGCTCACGCTCTCGGAGCTGTCGTACCTCCGCGAGACCGAGGACGTGAGTCTCGACCGCCTGCTCGACCGCTACGCGACCGACGTGGAGACCGACGAGGGCGACGACTGGGTCCAGGCGAAGATGACCAGCTTCTGACCGTCGCCGTCGAACGGGCGACGAGGCGGTCGACTCGTCGTCACCCGCGGGCGACGAACAGCGTCTCGGCGGGCAGGGTCTCCCGCTCGACGGGAACGAGCGGCTGGTCGGTGCCGAGCGTCGTGAACATGAACGCGGCGTCGGCCTCGCGGGCGGCGGCCAGCGTCGGCCGGTGGAGTTCGGGCGGGAGGTTCAGCGCGTACACCAGTTCGGCGTCGGCGTACACCGACGAGTCGGGGTCGGTCACGTCGTCGACGACGAAGTGCACGGGGTCGGGGACCGACCGGACCCGGCGGTCGGTGGCGACCACGTCGGTGTCGGTCTCGGCGAGCGCGTCGGCGACGACGGGCCGGCGGCCGATCCCGACCTCGACGGCGGCGTCGAACTCGGCGAAGCGAGCGACGAGTGCGTCCAGCGTCTCGGGGATCACGTCGGGGAGTTTATATCGGCGGCACGCATAAACACCCCGTATGCACGTCGACATCGTGCCGGTGGGCGACGTCCGCGCCGAGGTCAAGCGCGAAGCCTCGGCGAGCCTCCGGGCCGTCTACGAGAGCGACGTGACGATGCACGACACGCAGTCGATCCCCTCCGGCGCGTACGACCGCAATCGCGACCAGTACAGCGCGGAATCGTTCATCAAGCTCGCCACCCGCGTGGGCGACGGCGACAAGAACATCGCCGTCACCCCAAAGGACCTGTTCTATCACCGCCGCAACTACGTCTTCGGCCTGGCCTACCTCGACGGGAAAGGGTCGGTCATCTCTACCTATCGGCTCAACACTTCCTCCGACGGCGGCATCTCCCGGCGCTCGGACGAAGACGTGTTCTCCGACCGCGTCCGCAAGGAAGTCATCCACGAGATCGGCCACACCATGGGCCTCGAACACTGCGACAACAAGCGCTGCGTCATGAGCTTCTCCCCGACCGTCCGCGAGGTCGACATCAAAGACGAGGCGCTCTGCGGGACCTGCCAGCGCCAGGTCATGTGAGCGGTAAAGTCGGAACCCGACACACAACACCGCTACCGACGTTTTTCCCCGCTTGGCGGCGGTATACCAACGTGGTTAGGCACCAGCGCTATTCCGGGGCCCCGCCAAGCAGAGGTGATGAGTGAATCCCAGAACCGCGAGCGCACGCGTGAACTCGGCGAACTGTTCGTCTCGGTCACCGGCGACGACACCGTGACGGAGTCCCAGGAGGAAGACGGCGAGAAGGTTTCCGAGTCGGAAGACGACGAGTACGCGATGGGCGACGACGGCCTCGACGGCGCCATCGACGCGGACCTCGACGGCGCGTCGAACTGACAGAGCGAGCGCGGTCGCGTGGACGCGGCGCGCCCCTCCGGCTTCTCGACCTGACGCTACCCGCTCGCGCCGCGACGTGCCGGCGGCTCGAACTGTGCAGAGACCTCCGTAGCGGCGCGGTTCGGGGCTGTGAGGCACCCGATTGAAAAAAGAGTAGACGCAATCGATGAACATGAACACGAATCGTCGGTGGGAGCTGAGCCCGCTGGCGATCGGAGTCGTGGGGATCGTACTCGCGGCGACGGCGTTCGTCCATCACGGCGCCGAAGCGGCGGCGCTCGACTCGGTCCGGGGGCCGCTGCTCGCGTTGCTGATCGACGGGGCCCCGGCCGTCGGGCTAATCTACGCGGGCCACCGGCTGCGCCGCACCGACCTCGCCGCCGAGTACCGGTGGGTGGTCGCCGTCTGGTGTCTCGGCGGCGTCGTGGTCTTCACGAGCGTGGTCGGGCTGACCATCGCCGTGCGGCTCCTGGAGGACAGAGTCGTCTCGGAGCCGACGTTCACGCTGCTGGTCGCCGCGTCGTTCGGCGGCCTGGCCGGCACGCTCGCGGGCTACTACCGGGCACGGGCGGTCGCCGACGCCACCCGAGCCGAGCGGGCGAGCGACGCGCTGGCGTTCGTCAACGGCCTCATCAGACACGACCTCCGCAACGACATGCAGGTGATCCGCGCCTACGCCGAAGAGATCGAAAACGCCGACGCGCCCGCCGACGCCGCAGTGTGCGACCACGCGACGATCGTCCGGGAGAAGACCGACGAAGCGTTCGAACGCATCGACACGGCGGGCTCGCTGGCGGAGACGGTCGCCGACGAAGCCGACTACGAGCCCGTCGACCTGGCCGCCGTCGCCGAGGACGCGGCCGCGAGCATCGAGTCCGCCACGGCCGCGACCGTCAGCACGGACCTCCCCGACCGGGCGCCGGTCGCCGCCAACGCCGGCCTCCGCTCGGTCGTCGACAACCTCACCGAGAACGCCGTCGAACACGACGACAGCGGTGACCCTCGGGTCGCGCTCTCCGTCGAACCCGGCGACGAGACGGTTCGACTGACCGTCAGCGACGACGGTTCCGGGATCCCGCCCGGAGAGCGCCCCAGCGCCTACCACCACGGCGGGGAGACGGACGGCGGCGGGCTCCGCATCGCCGCGACGCTCGTCGAGCGCTACGGCGGCGACCTCCGGATCGCCGACGACGGGGGCGTCGGTCCGGGCGACGGTACCACCGCCGTCGTCGAACTCCCCAGCGCCGCGGACGGGAGCGAGCCGTCACGGGCGTCGGCGAACGGGACCGGTGCCGGGGGCAATGCGTGAGACGCGCGCTCAGTTCTCCACCCGCGTCAGCGGCGTGTACCGACCCGTCAGTTCCTCGTTCACCGGCAGGTCGCCGACTGCGGCCCACTCACCGTCCCGGTGGACGAGCATCGACCCGCGGTGAGTCGCGACGACGAGGTCGCCGTCGGCGGCGGTCATCCCGGTGACCGTCTCGTCGCTCGCGGGGAAGTCGATGACTTCGATACCGCTGTCCCGCAACGCGAACAGTTCCGGCTCGGCGTCCGCGTCGTCCCACGTCGAGGAGTTCGCCAGCGCGCCGCCGGCGTAGACCGTCCCGTCGACCGAGACGACCGACCGGAAGTATCGCTGGTCGAACGCCTCGTCCAGCCGGGTCCAGGTCGCGCCCGCGTCGGTCGTCCGGAACAGGCCGAAGCCCGTCGCGGCGACGTACTCGCCGGCGCCAACCGCGCGGAGCTCGTGGATATCGTCGTCGACACTCGACTCGTCGTCGCCCGGCCCGCGGCGCTCGGTCCAGGTCTCGCCGCCGTCGTCGCTGACGTGGACCCCGCCGACCTCGACGCCGGCGACGAGTCGGTCGGAACCGGCCGGGTCGTGGTGGATGTCGCGGACCTGCGCGAGGTTCTCGTGGCGAGGGAGCCGCCACTCCTCGCGAGAAGGGAGGTCCCGGAACCCCTCGCACTCCGTCCAGTCGACCGACGGGGCGTCGGCGCCCTCACCCGTGGCCGCGCCGCCGTCGAATTCGCCCACGTAGACGCGAGCGGGCCGGGCCCCGGCGTAGAACCGCCCGTCCGGGAGCGCGCCGACGCTGTACACCTGTTCTTCGGGGACGGCCAGGTCGGTCCACGTCTCGCCGTCCGTGGAATGAACGAGACCCGTCGTCGTCGCGGCGAAGAGTCCGTCGACGGAGCCGAACTGACGGAGACGCATCACACGCCCGCTCTCGAGGACCCGCTCGGCCGTCCGGTCGGCCGAGCCGTCGAGGTCGGGGAGGCGATACACGCCGTCGTCGCTGCCGGCGAGGAGCATACGCGAATCGACGACCGGCTGTCACTAAAACGCTCGCTGAAGCGGACTTTCGTTCGGAGACCGATACGTGGGGTCGCGGGTCGGTCCCGTAGTCAAATATGGCGGTCGCCANTGGTACCCGAATTTCCGGAGAACGCCGACGATCTCCTCGCCCGAGAAGTCGCGTGAGACCATCGGTCGCCGTCGACCCACAGCGTCTCGCCGGTGAGGTAGTCGGCGCCGTCGCTGGCGAGGGAGCGATAGGCGTCCGTCAGATCCTCCGGTCGCCCCGCTCGCGCCGGCGGTTCTCGGCCGCCGCGTCGGCGTCGCGGTCCTTCGGGTCGGCCCGCACGTCGGCGTTGATCACCGTCGCGCCGGCCTCACCGAAGCCGAGCGCGACCGCGCGGCCGATGCCGGAGCTGGCGCCCGTGACGCTCACCGTGTCGTCCGAGAAGTCCGCGGAGACGCGTCCCATACCGGGGGAGGGCGCCGGAGTCTCAACGGCGTTTCCGGCGGGGGAGACAGGTCGGAGGGCGCGGGTGTCCCCGGTCCGGGGCGAGCGGTGCCGTCGAGGCGCCATCGGGCCGCGGGAGTGACATCCGAATACTCATACACGGTCGGTCGGATCGTCGGACAGATGGATCGCGTCGCCGCGTTCGGTATCGGGAGCACGAACTTTCGGGCGGCCGTCGCTACCGCAGACGGGACGCTACTGACAGACCCCGTCGTCGAGCCGACGCGCCCTCGCGAGCTTGCCGACCAGCTCGCGGCAGCAGTCGGCGACCTGCGGCGATCGACCGACCGGCCCTTCGACGCCGTGGCCGTCTCGACCGCGGGGCTCGTGGACGACGCCGGCGGCGCGATCCGCGAGTTCGATACGCCCGACGGGGAGACGGTCGACCGGATCGCCGTCGCGTCGGCGGTCGACCGCGCCCACGGACTTCCCGTCACGCTGGTCAACGACTGCAACGCGGCCGCGCTCGGAGAGTGGCACTACGGGGCGCGCGAGGACGAGAACTGCCTCGCCCACGTCACGTTCGGGACCGGCATCGGCGGCGGCGTCGTCGCGGACGGCCGCCTCCTCCGCGGCGAGGACGGGCAGGCCGGCGAGTTCGGGCTGCTCCCGGTCGCCCCACACGACTACGAGAGCACGGGAGTCACCGGCGCCTGGGAAGCGGTCTGCTCCGGCCGCGGGATCCCCGCGCTCGCGGCCAGACACATCGAAGCGAACGCCGGCCCCGCTGACGCGGAACGGGTCGACACCGACGCCCTCACGGCCGAAGACGTCTTCGTCGCGGCCGACGGGGACGAGCGCTGGGCGGTGGAGTGTCTCGACGCGGTCGCGCGCTACAACGCGGCCGGGGTCGCGGCGGTCTGCAACGCGGTCAACCCCGGAGTCGTCACGCTCGGTGGCGGCGTCGCGCTGCACAACCCCGATCGGATCGTCTCCGGTATCGAGGAGCACCTCGATCGGTTCCTGTTCGTCGACCGACCGACGATCCGACTCACGCCGCTGGGCGACGACATCGGGCTCTACGGCGCGCTCGCTGCCGTCGGCGCCGAACAAACGTAGCGGGAGGCGGGGCTGTCGGACACCGAGGTGGCGACGACCGCGGTCAGCCGCTAGAAGTTCTCGTTGGCCGACTCTTGTTCGCGGCCGAGCTGGCTGCCGGCCCTGTTGACCTGCGGGTGGCCGATACACTCGTCGCGGCGGACGGTGATGTCGAGAGTCGCGAGGGACTCGGTCGTGCCATCACGCACTCCGCACAAGCTGCGAGGCGCGACTCAGCGATGGTCGTCGATCCACTCACACCACGAGCGAAAGTCGTCGGCGCCGCACTGGTCGGCGATCTGCTGCAGCGTTCCCGTCCGAACGCGGTCGTGCAATGGCACGGTATCCGTCCGTTTCTCGCCCGTCTCCGGATGCGTGTACTTCAGGATCGCGTGGTCGCCGCGCGTCCGGTCGTGGCGGTACCCGAATTTCCGGAGAACGCCGACGATCTCCTCGCCCGAGAAGTCGCGTGAGACCATCGGTTACTCGTCGAACCACGGCGCGTCCGGTTCCGGGGCCTCGCTGTCGGCTTCCTCGGCCGCCTGCGTCGCTTCGACGGCCTCGTCGAGATTCGCCAGCGCCTCCGTCCTGCTCGGCCCCTGACTCGCGACGCCGGTCTCTTCGTCGATAGCCGACCACCAGCCGTCGTCTTCCTCCACGAGACGGATCTCCCGCCCTGTGCTCATACGCGACGGTACGGCGGAATGTCGGAAAAGGGTTCGGACGTGTCGGGAACGAGCCCCAGCCGTCGATTCAGTCCGAGTAGTAGTACTCGCCGGCGTTCTTCTGCTCGCGGTCGAGCTGGCTCTCGGGCTTGTTGATGCGCGGGCGGCCGGTGCGCTCGTCGCGGCGGAAGGTGATATCGAGGTTCGCGAGGAACTCGTTCATGCCGTCGCGCATGCTCACCGGCGGCGAGGCGCGGCCGTGTTCGGCCGGCTCGCCGTCGAAGACGAGCATCCGGTCGGCCAGCAGGTCGATCATGTAGATGTCGTGGTCGATCACGAGGGCGGTGGCGTCGTGGTTCTCGGCGTAGCGGCGGATGGCGGTGGTTGCGCGGACCCGCTGTTCCACGTCGAGGTGTGCCGAGGGTTCGTCGAGCAGGTAGAGGTCGGCGTCCTCGGAGAGGCAGGCCGCGATGGCGACGCGCTGGCGTTCGCCGCCCGACAGATCGGTGAGGTCCTGCTCCATGATGCGGTCCAGTTGCAGGGGGTCGGCGATCTCCGTGTTCCAGTAGGAGGTGCCGAAGTCGTCGGTGATCGAGGAGAGGAACGCGTCGACGCGCATCGGCTGGTCGATCTCGACGTACTGCGGTTTGTAGGCGATGTCGAGTCGCGCGTCGACCTCGCCCTCGTCGGGCTCTAGCCGGCCGGTCAGCAGCTGGGCGAACGTCGACTTCCCGATGCCGTTCGGGCCGACGACGCCCAGCACCTCGTTCTCCTGGATCTCGCCGCCGTCCACTTCGAGGGAGAACTCGCCGTCGCCGTAGGACTTGCTGAGGTCGGGGTACTCGACGACCACGTCGCCCTCCGCGGTGGAGCGGGGGGCGTGTTCCTCGAACTGGATGGACTCCTGGCGGACCCGCATGTTCTCGTTCTCCAGGTAGCCGCCGAGGTACTCGTTGATGCCGTTCTTGGTCGATTTGGGGCTCGTGACGACGCCGAACGCGCCCGGCGACCCGTAGGCGACGTGGATGGTGTCGGCCAGCAGGTCCAGGATGGCCAGGTCGTGTTCGACGACGAGCATCGACCGGCCGCCCTCGTCGGCGAGTTCGCGGACGAGCCGCGCGGCGGTCATCCGCTGGCCGATGTCGAGGTACGGCGTCAGCTCGTCGAGGAAGTAGAAGTCGGCGTCGCGGGCGAGACAGGCCACCAGCGCGACCCGCTGGAGCTCGCCGCCCGAGAGCGTGTCGATGTCCTGGTCGACGACCGGCCGGATGCCGACCCGGTCGATCAGCTCGTCGAGAGCGCCGCGTTCGTCGGTCCGTTCCAGCAACTGGCGAGTGGTGCCGTCGAACTGGTCGGGGATCTGGTCGACGTACTGCGGTTTGCGCGCGACGGTCACGTCGCCCTCGCGGAGCTGTTCGAGGTAGGTCTGCAGCTCCGTCCCGCGGTACTCGTCCATGATGGTCTCCCAGGCGGGCGGGTCGCCCGACACCTGGCCGAGGTTCGGGGCCATCTCGTCGGCGAGGATGCGGACCGCGGTGGTCTTCCCGATGCCGTTCGGGCCGAGGATGCCGGTGACCTGACCCTCCTGGGGGGCCGGCAGACCGTAGAGGGCGAAGGCGTTCTCGCCGTAGCGGTGGACGGGGTCGTCGTCGAGTTCCTGCGGGAGGTTGATGATCTCGATGGCGTCGAACGGACACTTGTTGACGCAGATGCCGCAGGACTCGCCGAGGCAGATCTCCTCGGAGATGTGGACCTGGTCGGCGCCGCCCTCGTAGCCGTCCTCGCCCTCGAAGCGCTCCTCGCGCGTGACGATACACTCCTTGCCCGAGCGGTTAGGCGGGCAGAAGTTCGCGCACTCGTAGTTACAGCGGTCGGGCTGACATCTATCGAGGTCGACGACCGCGATCGAATCGTCCGCCATCGTTACAGGGGCGTCTCCGCGGTCAGGAGGATGCCCCAGGAGACGAACCACAGCGAGAAGGTGATGAAGGCGATGTAGAGGTACTCCTTCACGCCGAAGTCGTCTACGTCGATGCCGATCGCCATGTAGACGGGGATCTGGACGAGTACCGCCGCGCCGAGCAGGTACAGGCCCAGCCGGTCGTTCGGGCCGGCGGCCAGCGCCTGGGCGGCCACGCCGGCGCCGATCCCCAGCACGGAGGCGAACGTCGTCACCGTCAGCCCCCGGAGGTGGTCGTCCCACCCCTCGGCGGTTTCGGTAGCCATACGTTCGTCTCGGCCACGCGGCCTCAAAAGCCGTTCGTTCCTGCCCCCGGCGACCGACTCGCGAGCGCCGCGCGCACCCGCGCCCACGCGGCGGCCGACCCTCGGCCACACCGCGACCGAGCCCGCCCGTATTCGACCGCGTTCCGGCGGTACTGTGGCGTCTTGGCTGTCGCCAGTGTCAATCTTTATTGTAGACGCGCCCTACCCATCTACCGATGCCAGAGACAGACGGGGACGACCTCAGCGACTTGCCGCCGAGCGCGAAACTCGTCTTCAAGGTACTGGAGTACGACGGTCCGCTCACACAGAAGGGGATCGTCGAGGAGTCCATGCTTTCTGCGCGGACCGTCCGCTACGCCCTCGAACGCCTCGAAGACGTCGGCGTCGTCGAGGAAGACGTCTACTTCGCCGACGCCCGCCAGAACCTCTACGAGATCGATCTGACCGACTGCGACGGCGACTGCGAGGCCGCCGCCTCCGCCGACTGAGTCCGTTTTCGCTCTCTCGACTCGCGTTTTCTCCGTGCGTTTCCGACCCGTGACCGCCCCGTGTAGCCGACGAGGCCGGCGGTGCCGCGGCGCGCGCCGTCGTTCCGGGGTCGCCGACAGGTATTTGACCGCGAATCCGAATACCCGGACGATGCGTCGGTCCTCGGTCGCCCTCGCAGCCCTCCTCCTCGTCGGTGCGGCGGCGACACTGACACTCACCGGAGCCCTCCCGGTCGGCGATAGCGCGACGAACGGCTCCGCGGACGCCGGTCTGTTCGACAGGCAGGCCACGGCGACGCCCGCGAACGACGCGGACGGCGACGGCCTCCCCGACGGCGTCGAGCGCACCGAATACGACACCGACCCCGCGAGCGACGACACGGACGGCGACGGGCTGGGAGACGGCGCGGAAGCCGAACGCGGACTGGACCCCACCGCCGCGGACACGGACGGGGACGGACTGCCCGACGGCCGCGAACTCGAACTCGGCACGAACGCCAGCCGCGCGGATTCGGACGGGGACGGGCTCGAAGACGGCGCTGAAGCCGAACGCGGGACGGATCCCGCGGTCGCCGATACGGACGACGACGGGCTGAGGGACGGTCGGGAGGGCGCTCTCGGGACGAACGCGACGCTGGCGGACTCGGACGACGACGGCCTCGAAGACGGGCGAGAGGTCGACCTCGGCACGAACGCCACCGCAGCGGACTCGGACGACGACGGGATCGAAGACGGCGCGGAAGCCGAACGCGGGACGGATCCCACGGTCGCGGACACGGACGGGGACGGCCTCGCCGACGGCCGGGAGGCCGACCTCGGCACGAACGCGACCGCTCCCGACACGGACGGCGACGGGCTCTCGGACGCGACCGAAGTCGAGGGAGCGACCGACCCGCTGACCGGCGACACGGACGGGGACGGGCTCGCCGACGGCGCCGAACGCGACCGCGGGACGAACGCGACGCTGGCGGACACGGACGACGACGGCCTGGCGGACGGTCGGGAGGACGACCTCGGGACGAACGCGACGTTGGCGAACTCGGACGACGACGGCCTCACCGACGGCGAGGAAGCCGACCGCGGGCTGAACGCGACGGCCGCGGACACCGACGGCGACGGGCTGGCCGACGGCGAGGAACTGGTGCGCGGGACGAACGCGACGGCCGCAGACACCGACGGCGACGGACTGTCCGACGGCCGCGAGCTCGAACTCGGCGCCAGGCCCACGGTCGCGGACACGGACGGCGACGGCCTCGACGACGGCCGGGAGGCCGACCTCGGCACGAACCTCACCCTCGCGGACACCGACGGCGACAGCCTCGACGACGGCGCCGAGGTGGATGGGGTCACCCGCGGCGGCGCCCGCTTACCCGACGCCGACCCGCTACACAAGGATCTGTACCTCCAGATCAACGTCAGCGAGAACGCGGAGGCCTTCGACGAAGGCGAACTCGCGGACCTCCGTAAAGCGTGGGCCGACATGCCCGTCTCGAACCCCGACGGCGAGTCCGGGGTCGCCGTCCACGCCGACCAGGGGTCGCTCGACCGCTCGGTCACGATCGCCAGCGAGCGCGACTACGCGGCGCTCAAGCGCCAGTACGACAGCGAGTCGTTCATGGGCAACCGCAGCGGCGTCTACCACCTCGTCACCGTCGTCGACGTCGACGCCGAGTGGGCCGGCCGCGCGCCCGCGCCGGGCACGTTCGCCGTCGTCTCTACGCAGCATCACACCGAGTTCGACGGGACGAGCTACCGGACGTTCATCGCCGTCCACGAACTGTTGCACAACGTCGTCGGCCCCCTCGACGAGGCCAATCGGTGCCCCGGCGAGCACGGCGGTCGGGGCGGCGCCTACCACACCTGCGAGGGGTATCTCAGCTACGACGACCCCGGCTCGGCGCAGTTCCTCCCCGACTCCGTGGCCGCCGAGCTCGAACGCGACGGGCTGCTGAAGCAGTTCGACCTCGGGCGATAGCGGCGGCTCGATGTCAGGGCGGCCGCTGCACTCGCGGGACTCCCCGTCGCCACCCATTTCTCCCGACGGCCCCAAGGGCGGCCATGGCAGACCCCCGGGGAAACCCCGCGGCGCGGGAGCGGGGCTACTGTCCCTGCTGTGGCTATCGGACGCTCCCGCCGGGGCCGCCCGGCTCCTACGAGCGCTGCCCGGTCTGCGACTGGCTGGACGACCCCATCCAGTTCGCCGACCCCGAGTTCGTCAGCGACACCAACCACGTCGCGCTCGCGGAGGCCCGTGCCAACGTCCGGGCGTTCGGCGCCTGCGTCGAGGACGCCGCGCCCAGCACGCGCGAGCCGAGCGAGGACGAGCCCCGAGATCCGAACTGGCCCTACGAGCGCGAGGGGTGAGGCGGGGCGGACGGCGACCGTAACGGGGCGGGGCCGTGCTACGTCGACTCGTCACAGACCCGAAGGCTTATTCGCGAACGAGGCGGAAAGACGTGCTACGATGGACGTATCGCGCGGCAGCGCCCTGGTCTTGCTCGGCGTCGGCCTCTTCCTCGCGACGATGGTCGTCGGCGCCGCGACCGCCCCCTCCGGGTCCGCCGGCGGCGTCGACGCGCCGGCGACCCCCACGCCCTCACCGGACGACACCGCGGCCCCGTCGGACCCCGACGCCACGGCCGCCCCCTCCGGCGCGCCCTCGCCCGACGAGCCCCAGACGCTCGTCGGCAACCAGGGCGGCTGGGTGACCCACGGCAGCGTCATCGCCTTCGACGGCCGGTCGGTCGCCTGGCGAAACACGCAGGCCGACGGCTACTTCGAGGTGAGCAGGCTCGACGACGGCCGCGTCCTCGCCGCCTTCGCCAACGAGAGCTCCGACGACTGCGGCGAGATCGGCGCGCCCTGCGCCCGGACGGGCTACCGGATCATCGAGCCCGGCAGCGGGGAGATCCTCTCGGAGTACAGCTTCCCCGTCGGGTCGATCACCAACAGCGAGGTCCACGCCGCCGACGCCACCGGGGACGGCGCCATTGCCTACGTCGACATGGACGCCGAGCGGGTCGTCGTGGTCGAGAACGGCACCGAGGTCTGGGAGTGGCGCGCCAGCGAGCTCTACGAGGCGCCCGACGAGCCGGCGAGCCGCGACTGGCTGCACATCAACGACGTGGACACCATCGGCGACGGCCGCTTCCTCGTCTCGGTGCGCAACGCCAACCAGCTCCTGATCGTCGAGCGCGGCGAGGGCGTCGTCGAGATCATCAACGAGGACGACGGGACGAGCGACGAAAACTGTCTCAAGAGCGGGCGGCTCTACGACGCCGACGGCGACGGTGACGTGCGCTGTGGCGACCCCGGCGTCATCAAGGAACAGCACAACCCGCAGTGGCTCGGCGACGGGGCGGTGCTGGTGGCCGACAGCGAGAACGACCGCGTGGTCGAGCTCCACCGCACCGACGACGGCGACTGGGAGCCCGTCTGGGCGGTCGACCGGGCCGGCGGCATCGCGCTCACCTGGCCGCGCGACGCCGACCGCCTGCCCAACGGCAACACCCTGATCGCCGACTCCCGCAACCGACGCGTGATCGAGGTCAACTCCCGGGGCGAGATGGTCTGGAACGTCTCGGTCGGCGCCGCCGCCAAGCACGGCCCGGGCATCGTCTACGAGGCCGACCGGCTCCCCTACGGCGAGTACGCGGGCAGCTACGACGGCGGCTCGACGGGGACCGACGCGAACGGCACCGTCACCGACGACGGGAGCGCGACGGCGACGAAGACCCCCCTGCCGCGGATGACCGCCGCGAACAGCTCCGCCGGGCTGACCGCCCCCGACGACGAGATTCCCCTGCTCTCGGAAGCGGTCGCCGGGCTCCAGGGCACCTTCGCCTGGGTGCCCATCTGGTTCGGCGAACTCCACCTCGCCGCGACGGCGCTCGGACTCCTGTTCGTCCTCGTCGGCGGCGTCGACCACCTGCTCGCGGCGCGCGGCGTCTCAGTCCCCGGGCGGGAGTAGACGTCCCGCCCGCGGCCGACACCGCCCCGCCGACCTATTCTCCGACGGTCATCGAGAGCTCGTCGAAGGAGACGAACGCGGTTTCGTACCCTTCGTGACGGGCGATCTGCGGGATCGCGTCGACCGAGAGCGTCAGGTCGTCGCCCGACTGGACGTCCGCGACGGTCCCGTAGTGATACCCCAGGTCGGGGTGGACGGTCGCGGTGAGCGGGCCGTCGTAGAGGGTCGTCCCGTCGCGGACGACCGTCGCCGACAGCGACGCCTGGGGGATCGGGTAGCCGTTGTACGGCGTCCGCATCGAGACGGCGAGATACGAGCGGTCGCCACCGGACCCGGAGTCGGTCGCGGTGCCGTCACCGCTCGCGTCGGTCGCCGTGGCGGTGGCGCTCGATTCCGAGCCCTCGGCGGAGACACCAGCGGGCGGCGACGCCAGTCGCGAGACGACGAAGCGGGCGTCGCCGCTGGTCCCCTCGCCGACGACGGTTCCCGGCACGTCCTCGGGCGCGGGCGTCGCGGAGACGGGCATCATGTCCATCGACATCGGGTCGAGGGCGTCCCGTTCGCCCTGGCGGTCCGGGAGCCGCTCGTAGGAGATCGCTTCGAGGGTCGACTGGGAGAACTCAAGGGAGAAGGTGGTGCTGGCCAGCTCGCCGAAACGACCGCTGAGCGCGCCCGCGCGGCGAGTGGGGAGCGGCGGGACCGTCACTTCGACCTCGTAGGTGCCGTCGCCGTCGAGCGCGAGGTTGTCGCCGGCGTGGACGCCCATGTTCTGGGAGAGCATCGGCCACAGCGACTTGCCGCTGGTGAGCGTCTCGCCGTCGCGGGTGATCGTCGTCGTGACCGACCCGTGCGGGAGGACGGTCCCCGTCTCGGGGTCCCAGACGGTCGTCATGAGGTGCAGCGAGTCCGAGCCTTCGATTTCGACCTTGTTCGGGCTGTCGCCGCTGACGAGCCAGAACCGGTGGGGGTAGCTGTATGTCAGCGCGACCCGGAAGTCGCCGGCCGAAGCCATACCGACCATCTCCATTCCCTCGACGTGGCTGGGGACGTAGACTGCGTCGGGGCGGTCGGAGACGAGCGGCGGCGACCGCGCCGAGCGCGTCTGAAAGAGCGACCGACACCCGGCCAGCCCGACCGACGCCGCGGCCGCGCCCGCGGCGAGGAAGCGTCGTCTGTGCATACCCGGTCCTAATCGCTGTACCCAAAAGCGGCTTCTGGTTGGGTTCTCGAAAGCGGCCGGGACCACCCCGGGCCGTCGGTCGATTCCGACGACCGGGCGGCCGCACCGTCGGTCGCTCGCCGCGACGCTCGCGGACCCGTCAGGCCCCGGGTCGCGGGGTCGGGAGCGCCCGCGACTCCCGCGGCGGGAGGAGGTAGTTGCCCCGGCGGCGGACGTTGATGTACTGGAGGATACCGTTGTTGGCGCGCTGGCCGACGGCGCCTTCGGCGGCGGCGTCGGTCCCGTTCATCGCCTCGCGAGTCTTCACGAAGTCCGATATCGACTCCTGCAGCGCGAGGAAGTGCAGGCCCGCACGGTCGCCGTCCGTCGAGTCGAAGTCCCGGCGGAGCATCACCGGCCGACCGTCTTCGCGGGCGCGAGCGTTCTTCTGGGCGTGGCCGACGACGCCGTCGCGGGCGTCCTCTTCGACCGTCTCGGCGCAGCCGCCGACGCCGCTGGAGTTCCCGAGGTTCTCGCCGGTGCCCTCGATCACGTCGTTGTCGGCGTGTGCCGGGCAGAACATCGACGCTTCGCGGTGCTCGCGGCTGTCCTGCTCGTACCACTGGGTGAGATTGAGATCCATCGAGGAGACGTGCTGGGCGGTCCCGCCGGCGAACGGCCCCTCGGCGATGGTCACGCTGTCCTCCGTGGCCTGGGTCTTCTCGAAGCCCGACTCGAAGCCCATGTACAGCGGCGAGTCGTCGGGCACCGGTTCGGAGTCGGGGATCCCCGCCACGTCCTGGTTGTCGGCCGGGAGGCCCTCGCCGATGAAGCCGGTCCGGCGGGCGCGGCCGTCCTCGGCCAGGGCGGCGCGCTCGAAGACGCCGTCGAAAGTGGCGTCCATCGCGCGGCCGTTCACCTCGTCTCGTTCGCCCAGGAGGCCCTCCTCGGCGGCCAACAGGACCGAGCCGTAGTCGCTGGCGAGGTGAACCACCGCGTCGGGCTCGTCGGGAACGGGGTTCTCGAAGGGGGCCAGCGCCTCGGGCGCCGGCAGATCGACGCTCTCGGGCAGGGCGCCCTCGAAGCGCTCGAAGTACGCGGGGGCGTAGCCGACCGTAAAGAGGAGGCCGATATCGCCGTCGTCGGTATTGGGTGGGTAGGCGCGTTCGAGCGAGCGGAGGGCGGTCTCGGCGGTCTCGCGGTCGGCGTCGGCTGGCGTCCCGTCGCCGGCGTAGTCGAGATACAGCAGGAGGTGGTGTTTCGGCGGGACGTGGTTGCCGTGGTCGTCGGTGCGGAGGGCGTCGTTCCAGGCGTGTTGGCGGCGGGACAGCCCCGAGAGGTCGTCGGGCCCCTGCGGGAGGTCGGGGCTCTCCCGACCCAGGCAGGCCGACAGCGCCGCGGACCCGCCGATGGCGACGGCGGCCTTGACGAACTCCCGGCGCGAGACCCCGCGCTGGCGACTGGGTGGCATCGACGGTTCTAGCGGCTGGTCCGACAAGGGGGTTCTGGTCGGCCACTCGAAAGCCGTCGGGGCCGACGAGCCGCGAGCCCGAGCGCCGCGGTCGCCACGGCCCACCTACTCCGCGAGCAACCGGTCGACCAGGCGGGTGAACCGGTCGACCAGTCGCTCCGGCAGCGACGGCTCGACGGTCCTGAGCAGTTCGGCGGTCTCCCCGGGCGCTTCGAGCGCGAGCGTCACGCGGCCGCGCTCGTCGCGGCGCTTGGCGACGAGGTCGAGGTCGACGAGCCGGTCGAGGTGCCACTCCAGCGTGCTGCGGGCGATGCCGACGCCCTCGGCGGCCTCCGCGGCGGGCGTCGGACCGTTCCGGAGGAGGAAGACGACGATATCGGCGGCGGTCTCGCGGTGGAGGACCGCCAGCGCGTGCCGCTCGAACGCGTCGCAGTCGGGCGGGTAGTAGTGGGTGCGGCCGTACAGGTCCGCGGCGACGACCCGGTCGTCGAGCTTCCGCAGGTGGTACTGGACCTGCCCCGGAGCGAGGTCGAGTTGGCGGACGAGTTCGCTGAAGTAGACGCCCGGGTTGTCGGCGACGTGGGCGGCGACGCGGGCGCGAGTGTCGGTGTCGGTCATTGTGAGCGGGGCGTCGTTACAGCGGCTTCTCGGGGGCGCTCGGTGCGGCCGACCGCGCGTAGTAGATGGCGCCGAGCAGGAAGGTCGCGACCGTTGCGTCGAGGGCGTGTTCGGCGAAGTGGTGCAGGCCGGCGTCGAGCGGGCCGAACATCGCGAGCGCGGAGACCACGGTGCGAGCGAGCAGCGCGCCGAGCGCGAGGACGACCAGCAGGTACGACCGGGAGCCGCGCTGGCCGAGCGCCGCGACCGCCAGCGCGAGCAAGAGTCCGGACCCGACGCCGGCGAGCAGGTGAACCCCGAGCAGGCCGGGGTCCGGCGAGGGCGCGGCGTGGGCGACCGTACGCAGCGGTGTCACACGCGCAGTAGTCGTCGCGCGCACCTAAGTCGGTCGTTTCCGGCTCGCGCGTGGCGACGACCCCGTTCCGAGCGGACTGGCGTGAGGTCACCCCGCCAGCGGCCGGGAGCGCCCCTCCCGTCGTCGGACCGACCTACGCCAGCGAGATATCCAGGTAGAGCATGACGACGACGCCGACGATCGTCCCGAGCGTCGCGATCCGCTCGTTGCCCCGGAGGTGCGTTTCGGGGACGATCTCGTCGCTGATGACGAACAGCATCGCGCCGGCGGCGAATCCCATGGCGTAGGGGAGGATCGGCGCCGCGAACGTGACCGCGAGCGCGCCCAACAGGACGAGCGGGACCTCGACGATCCCCGACCGGATCCCCGTTATCATGGCGTAGAAGCGCCGGTCGAGGCCGGCGTTGACGGCGGCGACCGAGACCGCGAGCCCCTCGGGAATGTTCTGGATACCGATGGCGAGCATGAGCGCGACGGCGCTTCCGACCGACGCGTCGCCGGCCGCCGCGGAGCCGAATCCGACCCCCACGGCGAGCCCCTCGGGCATGTTGTGCAGCGTGATCGCGAGGATGAACAGGACGACGGAGGCGAGGCGGTCGTCGTCGACCGGGAGGTCGTCGCCGGGGTCGGCCGCGTCCTCGCGGCGCTTGCCGGTCAGCAGGTAGTGCGCGTGCGGCACGAGCACGTCCGCCCGGTCGAGCGCGAGCGCCCCCAGGAGAACGCCACCGAGGACCGGCAGCGGGTTCCCGCCGGGCGTCGCCTCGATGCCGGGGAGGATGAGGCTCGTGAAACTCGCGGCGAGCATGACGCCGGCGGCGAAGCCGAGCGCCCCGTCGAGCGCCCGCTCGGAGGGGTCGCGCCAGACGAACACGAGCGAGGCACCCAGGAGGTTCAGCCCGGCGATGACGAGTCCGCCGATCAGAGCCTGGATCAGCAGCGTCTGAGCACCGAGTATCTCGACGAGCGCGTCGACCGGTCCGACCATCTCTCTGGCGCGACGCGGCCCGCTCACATAAATGCCGGCGACGTGTTCGGGCGGCGGCGCCGACCGCACATATACCCGTCCGGCGGCCCAACTGGCGGGACATGAACGGTCAACAGCTCGTCGAGGCGGTCCGCGAGGCGGGGGCGACGGAACTGGATCGGCTGGGGTCGGACAAGTACCTCATCGCCGCGACCGGCGCCGACCTCGAACGGGCGCCGGTGCTGCGGTCGGTCGCGGAGTCGGCCGCCAGCGGCCGAGCGACCTTCTCGCGGTGGGCCGACGAGGCGACCGGCGACGCGGCGTCGGCGTTCGAGACGGCCGCCGAGGGCGAGCGCGAGCAGTTCGAGCGCGTCGTCGACTCGCTCTCAGCCCTTCCGAACGACGACGCCGACGCCGCGGCGACCATCGACGAGACGGACGCGCCGCTGCACGCCGCGCTGGCCGACACCGACGGGACCGTCGAGCGCGTCGCGGCCGCGTTCGTCGGCCGCTCGCTGGTCGCCGACCGGACGTTGCTGCAGGTGGTCAACTTCTTCGTCAACGAGGCCGACGAGGGTCGAGCGGACCTCGCCCGGGAGCTGCGGAGCGGCGCGGGGGAACGGCTCGACGAGGGCGTCGACCTGCTCGATTCGCTCTGCGAGACCGAGGCCGACTGGGAGCGCGCCCGGCGAGCCGCCGAAGCCGTGGTCGAGGCGGCCTACGAGGAGTACGCGAGCGCGCTCGACGCGATGGGCGTCGACCCGAAACCGGTGTGTTAAGTCGTCTTTTCCGGCCGAGCGTCGGCTTCCGTGCTCCGAGCGTCGCGAGGCGACGCTCGGACCACCGACGGACGACTTCGTCGACCGTCGCGGTCGCGGGTTTCAAACAGCGAAGCCCGCGACCGCCGACGTTTTATCGTCCGACCGGATAGGACGGACCAATGAGCCAGCCGAGCCCCGACGTCTACGAGCAGGGCAAGGGGATGGACGCCCACAACAAGGTGATGCGCGAGGTGCGCTCGCGCAACGACGCCAGCTACGACCCGCGCGAACCCACGCGGGTCTGGCTCGACGAGGACAACACCCCCGACGGCTTCGTCGACTCGCTCACCATCATCCTCAACACCGGCGGCTGTCGCTGGGCCCGCGCCGGCGGCTGCACCATGTGCGGCTACGTCGCAGAATCGGTCGACGGCGGCAGCGTCGCCCACGAGGACCTGATGACCCAGATCGACGCCTCGCTCGAACACGAGGCCGACAACGCCGAGGACCTGCGCGGCGAGAAAGCGGATCTCATCAAGATCTACACCTCCGGGTCCTTCCTCGACGAGCGCGAGGTGCCCGCCGAGACCCGCCAGGCCATCGCCGAGACGTTCGGGGATCGGGACCGCATCGTCGTCGAGTCGCTGCCCGATTTCGTCGACCGCGGGAAGATCCGCGAGTTCACCGAGCAGGACCTCGAGTGCGACGTGGCCATCGGCCTGGAGACCGCCACGGATCGGGTCCGCCGCGACTGCGTCAACAAGTACTTCGACTTCGCCGACTTCGAGGACGCGTGCGCCGAGGCGGGCGCCGTCGACGGCGGGGGAGTCAAGGCGTACCTCCTGATGAAGCCGCCCTTCCTCTCGGAGGGCGAGGCCGTCGAAGATATGAAGCGGTCGGTACGGCGCTGTCTCGACGTGGAGGGGTGTCACACCGTCTCGATGAACCCCTGCAACGTCCAGCGCTACACGATGGTCGAAGACCTGTATCACGACGGCGGCTACCGCCCGCCGTGGCTCTGGTCGGTCGCCGAGGTGCTGGAGGCGACCGCCGACGTCGACGGGATCGTCGTGTCGGACCCGGTCGGTCACGGTTCCGAGCGCGGCCCGCACAACTGCGGCGACTGCGACGACCGCGTCCAGCGCGCGATCAAGGACTTCGACCAGCGCCAGGACCCGTCCGTCTTCGACCAGGTCTCCTGCGACTGCGAGCACACGTGGGACGCGGTCGTCGAACGCGAACGCAGCTACTCCCTGCCGCTCGCCCGGTAGCCGCTCGACCTCGTTTTCGCGCCGTCTCCGCCGACCCGTTCGACCCGAAACGATCCCCCTCGTTCACGGCCGTGTGCCCGCCGTTGGCACGGTTCGGTCGGTTGGGGTCCTGCGATTATACTTTCACTCCGGTTGCCGTGGGTTTTTATGCGTCAACGTTCAATGTCGACGTAGGGGCCCTGGAGACCCCGACTGTCACACGCTCCAGCCCCTACGTTCCCCATCCTATCTTATCCGCCCACAGAGCTACCTCCGTCGTGAGCCGCGGCCGTGACCGCCCCGTCGTCCTCGTTCGATAGCGTCGCGAGCGTCCGCGGCGGTAGCTTTCCGCCCCGGTGGGGCCCGCCGGCCCGAAGATTTCGTCGGTAGCGGTGGGATTAATGCCCGTGGTGGAGTACGGCGCGCCGATGACGCAGCGCGACCCGCGCGACCGCTACGACGACCTCGTCGAGCGCGTCGAGCGCCACAAGGTCGACGGGGAGCGGTTCGACGAACTACGCCAGGCCGAGGTGTTCCAGTCCGGGTGGGGCGTGGCGGGCGTCGTCCTCGACGAGGAGGTGGGGAGTACCTGGGGCAGTCGGACACGGTCCGACGACGGCGAGCGCCTGCTGGCTATCCGAAACAGGGCCTACCCCACGGAGTGGACGCTGCCCGGCGGCGCGGTCGAGAACGGCGAGTCGCTCGCTGACGCAGTGGTCCGCGAGGTGCGCGAGGAGACCGGGGTCGCGGTCGACCCCGTGCGGCCCGTCGGCGTCGACGAGAGCGTCGTCGTCGAGGAGCCCGGTCCCGGCGGGAGCGACGGCGGCCGCCGGGTCGAGATGGCGTTCGTCCACTTTCTCTGTCGCGCGACCGACCCGGCGGTAGCCGACGGCGGCGACCTGGGCGACGCCGACGAGGCGATCACCGAGGCGGCCTGGTTGGAGTCACTGCCCGAGGACGTGTTCAACCCCGCCCACACGCGCGAGGTGTACGAGTCGGCCCGTGAACTGCTCGGGGAAGGTGACTTCTGAGACTGTCGGCGGTCAGAAACGCGGAGAGTGGGGCGTTACTCGCCGAACGCGCGGAGGACGCCCTGGCCCTCGGTCGACCCGATATCGGGCAGGGAGACGCGCTCGGGGTGGGGCATGAGGACGGCGACGGAGTCCCGTTCGCCGAGGACG
>NZ_AOIU01000005.1 GCF_000337455.1 Halosimplex carlsbadense 2-9-1
ATCAGAGATGTGTATAAGAGACAGTCGTCGATCTCGTAGCGGCCCTCGCCGTGAGCGATGGGGAACTCGACGACCTCGCCCTCGTCGAAGTGGTCGGTCCAGGGCGTGTCGGCGTTCTCGACGCGGAGGTGGACGCGCTCACACTGGAAGCGGGCGCTCTCGTTGGTGGTGAACGCGCCGGGGGTGAGCGACGACTCGCAGCCGATCTGGGCGCCGTTGCAGATGCCGAGGACGGGCGTCCCGCTCCCGGCGGCTTCGCGGACCTCCTCCACGATGGGCGAGCGGGCGGCCATGGCGCCGGCCCGCAGGTAGTCGCCGTAGGAGAAACCACCGGGGAGGACGACGCCCGTCGTGTCTTCGGGGAGGCCGTCCTCGTGCCAGACGAGGTCGGCGTCGATGCCGAGGTGTGCGAGCGCCTGGACGGTGTCGCGGTCACAGTTGGACCCGCCGAACTGGACGACGGCGACGGTCACAGCGGGCACCCCCCGGTGTGCGAGCAGCGCGTCGGCGTCGATGAGACGGCGACAGTCATCGTTCCTCGACGGTGACCTCGTAGTCGTGGATGGTCGGGTTGGCGAGCAGGCGCTCGGCCATCTCGTCGGCGCGCTCGGCGGCGGCGTCGGCGCTCTCGGCGTCGAGATCGACCTCGAACAGGTCGGCGGCCCGCAGGTCATCGAGTTCGAACCCGAGCCGCTCGAGCGCGCGGCCGGTCGTCTCCGCCTCGGGGTCGAGCACGCCGTGTTTCAGGCGGACCTCGACCGTCGCGGTGTAGGGGGTCATCACCTGAGTGGCGGCGGCGCCGGGAGAAAACGGTTTTGACTCGCCGCGGTCGTCGCGGAGAACCCGGCGGCTCGCGGACCGCTCTCAGGCGGCGTCGAAGTCGACGGCCTGCCACTCCTCGGGCTGGTCGGGGAGTCCGCGGACGCGGATCGCGCGCTGGCCGTCGGCCTCGCGGAGTTCGACCTGTCCGTCGAACGCCTGGGCGATCGACGAGAGCGTCTGGTCGTCGACGGCGTCGGGGTCGATGGCGCAGACGCCGAGGCCGTCGGCGGTTCGGATGCGACCGGTCAGCGTGTGGACGAAGCGGAACACGGACTTGGCGGGCGCGTAGACGACGAACGGCGAGAGGGTGTACACGCCGGTTCGGACCCGCGCGGCGCCGTTGGCGTGGATCCGCTCGTACAGCGAGGAGAACTCGATACCGGCACCGGTCAGGTCCGCCGGACTCCCGACCGCGTGGACGTTACACGACTCGTCGTCGGCACCGTTCTCCGTGCAGTCGACGGCGCCGACTCGCGCGAAGTCCAGGTCGCCGCCGAGCGCCTCGTAGTCCGACAGCGTCTCGCGACCGTCGGCGTCGGCGGCGATGAACAGCGTCCCCTCGCGGGAGTGGCGACGCAGGAGCATCCGCATCGTCAGCTCGCGAATGCCGCCCAGCGCCGGTCCCGTCACGAGAATGTTGGTCCCCCGCTCGACCCCTCGCAGGGGCAGGCTCTCGAACGTGTACGTCGGTTCCTGCAGGCTCATGGGTCATCACCGCCGTCGTCTCCAAGCCCCGCCCCCTCGTGGTCGGCCGTATCGCGCGCGTCCTCACACTCGTTGAGCTGGCGGCGCAGTTCGAGTTGGTCCATCGCCTCGGCCGCGAACCGCCGAAGGTCAGCGAGTTCGTCGTCGGTGAACGTGCGCGGCTCGTCGTGAGTCAAACAGAACGCGCCGATCGTCGCGCCGCGAGGCGTCTCCAGCGGCACGCCGGCGTAGGCGCGGATGTTCAGTTCGTCGAGGCGGTCGTTGTCGGCGAAGCGGTCGTCCTCGTGGGTGTCCTCGACGACCATCAGGTCGTCCCGAAGGATCGTGTGAGTACACATCGAGTCTTCGCGGGCGAGCGTCTCCCAGGAGGCGCCGGCACAGGCGAGAAAACGTTCTTCGTGGGCGTCGATCACGCCGACGAACGCCACGTCCACGTCGAAGTACTTCCGCGTGAGCGCCGTCAGCCGGTCGAACGCCTCGGCGGCGTCCATACCGGGTCGGTCGTACTGTTCGAGCGCAGCGAGGCGCTCGTCCTCCCGCGTCGGGAGCGGGTAGCCGACCTGCGTGCGCTGGCTGACGAGGTTGCCGACCATCCGGGCCAGCGCGTCGCGGGCGTCCGGCATGTCCCGCGGGAGGTACTCGACGACCACGTCCTCGCGGTCGGCGGTGTCGATCCGGTCCGGCGACGCGTCGGTAAAGAGGATACAGGGCGTGTCGGGCGTCGTCTCCCGGATTCGCGCAGCCACGTCGAGACCTGTCCCGTCCGGGAGGTCGTACGCCGTAACGACGCAGTCGACGCCCCCGGCGTCGAGGGCGTCGCCGGCCGCTGCGACCGATCCCGCCGCGGTCATCGCGACTTCGTCGTCCGCGGCGAGCGCGTCGGACGTAGCCGCGCGCTCGGCCTCGTCGGCGTCGACGCACAACACTGTCAGTTCGCGCATATCCGTCTCTGCACACCCTTTCGACTCCACCGTTATAATTCTCTGCGTACGCGATCCAACCTTGATACCGACCGGGGCGGGCCGACGCGTGCGAACCGACCACGCGGGACGAGAACGCTTTAGGCACCGACGCCCGTCAGCGCTATCCGATGACTGTCCGTTCGCACATCCGTTCGCCGGCGCCCCGGCGGTGGTTCCCGTGACCAGCGACCTGACCGAGATCGTCGTCGTCGGCGACGACGACACGGGGCTCATCGCGGAGATCACCTCGACGCTCTTCGAGCGCAACATCAACATCGAAGACCTCGACCAGGCGGTCCGGGAGGGCGTCTTCCGCATGACCATGCGGGTCGACACCTCGGAGATGATCGTCAAGGAGGAAACGCTGCGGGAGAACCTCCACGAACTCGGCGACGACCTGGGCGTCGACGTGCAGGTGCGGTTCCCCGACGACCGCGAGACCCAGCAGATCGCCGTCCTCGCTACCAAGGAATCCCATTGCCTGGAGGCGATCTTCGAGGCGTGGGCCAGCGGGAATCTGGGCGCCGACGTAGAGGTCGTCATCGCCAACCACTCCGATCTGGAGCCGCTGGCCGAGAAGTACGACGTGCCCTTCCACGACATCGGCGACGAGAAGGGCACCCCCGACGAGGGCGAACTGCTCGACCTGCTGGCGGAGTACGACGCCGACCTGGTCGTCCTCGCGCGGTACATGCGCATCCTCAGCCCCGACGTGGTGTTTCGTTACGAGGACCGCATCATCAACGTCCACCCGTCGCTGCTGCCCGCGTTCCCCGGCGCGTCGGCGTACATGCAGGCCATCGAGGAAGGCGTCCGCATCGCGGGCGTCACCGCCCACTACGTGACGACCGACCTCGACCAGGGCCCCATCATCACTCAGCGGGCGTTCAACGTCCCCGACGACGCCACCGAGGAGGAGTTGCAGCAGATCGGCCAGCCGCTGGAGGCGGAGGCGCTACTGGAGGCCATCGACCTGCACCTCACCGACGAGGTGACCGTCCACCGCGGGCGGACGAGACTGCGCGACCCCGAGGACACCGACGCGCAACTCGGCGCCCCGCGCGACCTCGATCAGGCCAACCCCGACCGGCCGATCGACGGACTGGGCGAGTACGTCGCCGACCAGGGCGACGGCGAGGGGTCGGACGAGGAGCCGGAAGCCGAAGCCGACGACTAACGACGCCGTCGCGGCCGCTAGACGGGCCGTAACTAACGGGTCCCCGGCTGATCGTCCCGCCATGGGTACGGGTATCAGCGGTCCAGCGGGTGAGCGGACGCGGAGGCGGTCGAGCGGATGAGCGAGCGCGTCTCGACCGGCGTCACCGCGCTCGACAGGGAACTGAACGGCGGCCTCCCCGCGGGGACAGTCGTTGTCTTTCGCGCCGACCCCGCCAGCCAGGCCGAGCTGTTCTTCGAACGGCTGGCGGCCCAGCGCGAGACGCTGTATCTCACCGTGGACCGACCGCCGACTGCGGTCTCGGCGTCGCTCCGCGGCCACGGCGACCGATGCGTGGACCGCTCCGTGCGGTCGGTCGACGGCGACGCGCCGACGGTCGACACGCTGCGGTCGCTGCCGTCGCTCCCCGACGAGGGCGTGCTGGTCGTGGACTCCATCGGACCGCTGGAGCGGGCCGACGCCGGCCAGTACCGCGCGTTTCTGGACGAACTCCGGTCGACCGTCTCGCGGACGAACAGCGTGGCCGTGCTCCACGCGCTGAAACACGACGAGGTCCCGGCACAGCGCCACCGAACCGAACACGTGGCCGACCTCGTGTTCGACCTCGTCACGGAGATCCGGAACGACACCGTCGAGAACAGGCTGGTCGTCCCGAAGTTCCGCGGGGGTCGGGCTCTGGCCGAACCGCTCCGGATCGCGCTCACCGACCGGATCGCGGTCGATACCAGCCGGGACATCGCCTGAGACGACGAGCCCCTGTGAGTGGCTGAAAGGATAGCGAACAGGCGACACGAACGGCTCGCGGGACGGTGTGTCGCGCTCCCGCGGAGCGCCCCGCATCGGAACTCAGGTCACGGGGCGAGGTGCGTCCGGAATCGCACTTGAACTTGTGGCCGACCGGTGGGACCCGGCGACGCGTCCGAGGCGTCACTCCTCGACCGCGAAGTACTGTTCCCGGTGGCGCCGGCAACCAGGGTTGAACGCCGCGTCGCAGGCCGGGCAAGCGTCGTCGCAAGTGAGGTACTCACGGACCGAGAGCGTCGCGCCGCACGCGCCACAGAACACGGCCGGATCGTCGAAGGCCTCGCGGGGGATCCGCTCGGCGCCGTGGTCCGTGAGGGCGTCGTGACACCGGAAACAGGGATAGTACGACCCGCAGCAGGGAAACCGGATCGCGACCACGTCGACCGGGTCGTCGTAGTGGCCACAGCGGGTCTCGGCGTCCACGTCGACCCCGCGTAGCGGGACGGAGAACCGCTCGTCCGTCTCCGGCGGACGGGTCGTCCGTCGCTTCGGGTCCGGATCGGCCGTCATCGGTTTCGGGGGGCAGTCAGAGGTCTCGCACCGCGTCGACGGCGGCCTCCAGCGACGGGGCGTCGAAGGCGTCGCGGCCGACGTAGGCGTTCGTGCCGGCACAGTAGAGGTCGCGGGCGGCTTCGACCACGCGGTCGTCGAGCGGTTCGGGCCGGCGCTCGCACAGCGACTTCCAGTCGGCGACGCCGCGCTCGTCGGCCTCGGCCTTGGCCGCGGAGACCGCCTCGACCCACTCGGGCTGGGTCCGCTTGTGATACTGGCGGACGACCTCCTTCGAGACCTGCTGGTCGCCGTAGGAGAAGCGGTTCTCGTCGAAGGTGCCGACTACGTCGGCGACGCGTACCTCGCCCTCGTAGTACAGACACTCGATCTTGCCGTCCTCGTGGGTGAGCCCGGCGTCGGCGGCGCGGTCGGTGACGACCGCGTTGGCCTCGCGAGCGATCGATTCGAGGTCGTCGATGCTCGCGGTTCCGGCGATGCGGTCGGCCTCCTCGCGGGCGAGATACCGGTCCTGCTCCTCGTACTTGGTCGAGAACTCGACGACGGGGTCGTCCAGATCGACGGCCTCGTCGGGCCAGGCGTCGAAGTCGAGGCCGTGGTCGGCGGGGTCGGTGCGTGTGCGGAGCGAGGAGCCGACGGGGACGCGATTGCGGAAGACGATCTCCAGCGGGACGAGGTAGTTCTCGCCGGCGTCGGCGTGATAGGCGTCGTAGTCGTAGCCGCTTGGATCGGCGCTCTCGTCGCCCTCGAAGGGCAGGTCGGGCACCTGCGTGAGTTCGATGACCATCTCCCGGGGCGCCGCGCCCGAATCCTCGCGAGCGTGCGAGGGAGGGGTCGCTGAGCTTTGCTCAGCGGCGTCGAGCGCGTCGTCGAGCGGGACCGCGCCGTCGGTGGCGTCGGTCGTGACGCCCTCGTAGTGGGTCGGGACCCCCTCGGATTCGAGCAGCTCGAAGTTGAACGCGCCCATCGTGCAGAGCGAGGCGCCCTTGTCGGGGATCTCGTCGGGCATCTTCCCCCAGTCGAACACCGAGTAGTCGTCGGTGAAGACGAACGCGCCCCGGCCCAGACTGTCGGCCGTGGCGGGCTCGTCCACCCGGAACTCCTTCACGGAAGTCATTGCCGGACTCTCTCGCCCCCGCGGCAAAGTCGTTTCTCACTCGCGGTCCGCGAGTCGGTCCGCGGAACGGCCTGGAAGTCCCCCTCCGATCTCGGCCCAAAACGCCTATTCCGTTCGGGTCTGCAGTTGCGCCCGATGGTCGAATCCGTCGGGCTGGCTGTCGCGATCGTCGTCGTCACGACCGGTGCGGTCTGGCTGGGGAGCACCTGGCTGGAGTCGGCGAGCGAGCAGCTCTCGGAGTACTACGGGCTCCCGCAGGTCGTCCAGGGGTCGGTCGTGGCGGCGGTCGGGTCGAGCTTTCCCGAGCTGGCGACGGTCGCGGTCTCGGCCTTCGGCGGCGCGCTCGGGATCGGGACCGGCGCGATCGTCGGCTCGGCGATCTTCAACGTCCTCGTGATCCCCGCGGTGGCGGGCATCTCGACGGACGAGGACGTCGAGGCCAACCGGACGCTCGTTTACAAGGAGGCGCAGTTCTACATGCTCGCGGTCTCGGCGCTGGTGATCACTTTCGCGATGGCGGTCATCTACTACCCCGTCACGGGGGTCGACTTTATCTCGGGGGAGATGAACCGTTCGCTGGCGGTTATCCCGCTGGCGCTGTACGGGCTCTATCTGTTCATCCAGGCCCAAGACACCGCCGACCACGTCGCCGACCCCGAGGCCGGCGCCGGCATCGACGCCGCCCGGCAGTGGGGGTACCTGCTCGCGGGCCTCGCGGTGATCCTCGTGGCGGTCCACGAACTGGTCGGGGCGGTCGAGACGATCGGCGCGGCCGTCGGCGTCGGCGAGTTCATCATGGGCGTGACCGTCGCCGCGGCGGCGACGAGCCTGCCCGACGCGCTGGTGAGCGTCCGCGCCGCGCGCGACGACCGCGGCGTCGCGTCGCTGGCAAACGTCCTCGGGTCGAACACCTTCGACCTGCTCGTGGCCATCCCGGTCGGCGTCCTCATCGTCGGGACGTGGTCGTTCAACTTCGAGCTCGCGGTCCCGATGTTCGCGGTCCTGACGCTCGCGACGGTCCTCCTGTTCACGTTCCTCCGGACCGACCTCGCGCTGTCGACGCCGGAGTCGGCCGCGCTCCTGGTCGCCTACGCGCTGTTCGTCGGCTGGGTCGTCGTCGAGGAAGTCTCGACTGTCGTTTCCGTCCTCCCGAGCGGCTGAGCGCTCGGGTGTGCGGCGGCCGCCGACCGCGGACTCGCCGTCATCGACAGCGGGCCCATCGGCCGGTTCCCGGCCGCTTATGACGCTGGCAGCAGTGGGGACGTGCAATGGCAGACGACGCCGCGCCGCGGACCAACGTGCCGCGCGGGGAGTTCGACTTCGAGCACGCCCCCGAGACCGACGGGTCGTTCGAGAACGCGCTGGCGAAGGCGCGGGCCGGCGAACGGCTCACCGTCGACGACGGCGTCGAGTTGCTGACCACGGGCACCGAACGCCCCGGGATCGACCGCGAGCGGAAGGAACGCGTCCTCGAAGCGGCCGACCGGCGCCGCGCCGAGGTCGTCGGCGAGGCGGTGACCTTCGTCGCCAACCTCAACAACAACGTCACGACCGCCTGCAACACCGGCTGCCTGTTCTGCAACTTCAAGGACCGCTCCGAACGGTTCCGCACCGCCAACGACGAGGACCACGGCGGGTTCACGAAACGGCCCGCCGAATCCCGAGATATCGTCCGCGATGCCGTCGAACGCGGCATCTACGAGGTCACGTCCGTGTCGGGGCTCCACCCGGCGTTCGCCCTCGACGACGAACACCGGGCGATCCTCGAATCCAGCGACCGCGGCGACCTGAACTACCGGCCCCCCGAGGAGTACGACGTGGACCCGGGCACCTACTGCGAGCAGATCGCGGCCATGAGCGTCGGCGGCGTCCACGTCCACTCGATGACGCCCGAGGAGGCCTACCACGGCCGCCGCGGCACCGACTGGTCCTACGAGGAGGTGTACGGTCGGCTGCAGGAGGCGGGGCTGGACTCGGTGCCCGGCACCGCGGCGGAGATCCTCGTCGACGAGGTGCGCGATGTGATCTGCCCCGGCAAGATCGGGACCGACGAGTGGTTGGAAGCGATCGAGGCGGCGGCGTCGGTCGGGCTCGACGTGACCGCGACGATCATGTACGGCCACGTCGAAAACGAGATGCACAGGGCCCTGCACCTGAAACGGATCCGCGAGCTACAGGACCGGACGGGCGCGATCACGGAGTTCGTCCCCCTGTCGTTCGTCCACCAGGAGACGCCGCTGTACGAGGAGGGGATGGTCGAGTCGGGGGCGACGACGGACGAGGACGAGTTGCTGATCGCGGTCTCGCGGCTCTTTCTCGACAACGTCGAGCACATCCAGTCGTCCTGGGTGAAATACGGCGACGAGCAGGGGCTGAAGATGCTCTCCTGTGGCGCCGACGACTTCATGGGCACCATCCTCAGCGAGGAGATCACCAAGCGCGCCGGCGGGGCCTACGGCGAGGTCCGCTCGTTCGACGAGTACGTCGAGATGATCGACGCCATCGGCCGGGTCCCGGTCGAACGGTCGACGGACTACCGCCAGCGCCGCCGGATCGACCCCGACGGCGGCCCGCACGGTCCCGAACTCGGGCCCGAGGCCGACGGAACGCCGCTCGTCGACCCCGAGTGGCTGGACGGCGCTGCGAGCGACTCGGCGGGCGCCGACGACTGAGGGGAGCCGACTCCGACGAGTCTATCCGTTCGGTGGGCGAACACGAGCGCGATGTCGGAGTCCCTCCGCGACGCGCTCCGGGAGCGAGTCACCGTCTGGGCCACTCTCCAGTGGGCCGTCGCCCTGGCCGTACTCTATCACCTGCTCGACCCCTCCCCCGCGCAGTTCCTGACGACGACCGTCTCGATGGGGGTCTTCGGGCTGTCGGAACTCGCGACCGACGTGTACGACGTGCGCCAGTTGGTCAGGAACGCCGGTTTCGGCGTGTACGCGCTGGTCGGCGGCGCCGCGATGCTCCTCTCGGGCCCGAACGTCGTCGCGTTCCCGGTCGCGTTCCTGCTGGTCGGCACCTGGTTCGTCCTCGACGCCGTCCAGACGGTTCGCCACGAGGGCGCGACCGAGGACGAACCCACCGGCCGCGAGGTGTACCACGACTACGTCGGCCGGCGGGTTCGTGAGGCGCTCGACGAGGGGCCGCGCACGCGCCGGGAGCTGACAGAAGCGCTCGACGCCGACGACGAGGCGATCGACGCCGCCGTCGAGACCCTCGAGTCGCGCGGCGTCGTCGTCCGCGAGGGGAGCGCGATCCGCGCTGTCGACCCCGACGACGACGGGATCGCGGCCCGGGTCGCCGGACTCGCCCGACGGATCGCCCGCCCGCTCACGCTCGAATTCCGCGACGAAGGGTGCGACGCCGGCGACCCGGAGCGGGGGACCGTCGGCCGCACCGCCGGTGAGGGTCGCGACGGACGGGGCGACCGCGACGACGCCGAGGCTGGCGGGCAGAGTCGGGACGGCGAGAGCGAACGCGAGTACGAGACGGCCGACCGGTGAGAGCGCCGGTGGCGTCAGCGAGGGAACGACGGGCCCGAGAGAGGGAAAGAGATTCAGGGCGACGTGGGACGAGCGCCCGGGCCCGCCGTGACCGTGCCCGTCCAGCAGCGGTTCGTTAGGACGCTCACCACCTATCACTGTTGCCGGTCATGCGAGGTGGGTTTATACCAGACTGTTTTCCGTCGGGGGCGCCTGGTGGTCGGTATGCGCTACGTGACCGTTCGGGCGACGCACGCCGAGGGCGACGCGTTCCACCCGCTGGGCGCGGCGGTGGCCGACGAGCCGGCGGTCGCCACCGGACCGATCCACCAGCTGGAGGTGATCGACGGCGAAACCGGCGTCTCGCTGTCCGAGATCCGGTCGGGGCTCGACCGCTACAGCGAGATCCTCGCCGAATCGCCGTTCGTCATCGAGTACACGACGACGGGCACCGACCGGGGGTTCGCGTACACCCACTTCGAGCTGGACGACCTGATACGGCGGCTCCTCCGATACCGACGCAGTTCGGAGCTGATCGTCGAGATGCCCATCGAGTCCGAGCCCGACGGAGCCACCGTGGTCACGCTCGTCGGCGACACCAGCGCGTTCGCCGGCGCGTTCGACGGGATCCCCGAAGAGGTGAGCGTCGAAGTCATCGAGACCGGCGAGTACGACCCGGGCGTCCGCCAGCTGTCCGGTCGGCTCACCGCTCGTCAGCGCGAAGTGCTCTCGACGGCGGTGCGGGCCGGCTACTACGAGAACCCCCGCGAAGCGACCCACGACGAGCTGGCCGGCGAACTCGGCGTCTCGCCGGCCACCGTCGGGGAACACCTCCGGAAGATCGAGTCGCGCGTCTTCTCCGGGTTCGTCGCCGGCGAGTAGCGCGAGGCGCCGCCCGTGCGAGCGGATTTTCCTCCCCGCTCGCGCGCTCGTCCGAGTCGGAACGGACTTTTGCCAGGAGCGCTTCCCGGCAGACACCGATGAACGCGGACGCGGTCGTGCTCGACGTCGACGGCGTGCTCGTCGACGTGGCCGACTCCTACCGCCGGGCGATCGTCGAGTCGGTGTCGCGGGTCTACGGCGACACCATCGAAAAGGCCGATATCCAGCAGTTCAAGGACGCTGGCGGCTTCAACAACGACTGGGAGCTCACGTACGCCGCCGCGCTGTACGTGCTCGCGCGCGACGAGGGGCTCGCGCTCTCGCTCACCTCTTTTACCGACCGGGTGGCCGCCACGGGCGGCGGCGTCTCCGCGGCCGAGACGGTCGTCCTCGACGCGCTCGGCCCCGCCGAGCGCGAGCGCGTCATGAGCGAGTGGAACCCCGACCGCCTCCGGCAGGTGTTCCAGCAGCTCTACCTCGGGAGCGACCTCTACCGCGACCTCGAAGGCGCCGAACCCGACACGGACACGTCGGGGTACATCCACGACGAGCCGGTCATCCTCGACGGCGAGACGACCGACGCCCTCGAAGCTCGCTACGACGTGGGCGTGCTGACGGGCCGGCCCGCCGCGGAGGCCGACATCGCGCTGGACCGGGTCGGCCTGGACGTGCCCGACGACCACCGGTTCACGATGGACGACTGGGAGGAGGGCAAGCCCCACCCGCGGGCACTGGTGACGCTCGCCGACCGGTTCGACGCCGACTCCGTCGTCTTCGTCGGCGACACGCTCGACGACATCAAGACGGCGGTCAACGCCGCAGCCGAGGACCCCGACCGAACGTATCGCGGCGTCGGCGTCCTCACCGGCGGGCTGACCGGCGACGAGGGCCGTCGAAAGTACGAACGGGCCGGCGCGACCGCGGTGATCGACTCCGTCAACGACCTGCCCGGATTGCTCGACGGCGACGGGGACTGACACCCCGGCGAGCGTCGCGGTCGCGGCGACGGCGCCAGCCGGCGGGGTCACGCCGGTTCGCCGAATCGCTAACCCTTATCCTGATCTCGGCCCAGACACCGGTATGGACATCGCACTGCTGGGTGGAACCGGCGACATCGGCGAGGGACTGGCGCTGCGGTGGGCGTACCACACGTCCCACACCGTGATCGTCGGCTCCCGGGACGCCGAACGGGCCGACAACAAGGCCGAGGAGTACGCGACCGAACTCGACAGCCGCGGGGTCGACAGCGACATCGACGGCGCCGAGAACGCCGCGGCCGCCGCCCGCGCCGACGTGGTCGTCGCCGCAGTCCCGGCCTACCACCTCACCGACACGGTCGAAGCCGTCGCCGACGAACTCGACGACGGCGACGTACTCGTCTCGCCCGCCGTCGGCATGAAACGCGACGAAGAGGGGATGCACTACAACAGACCGGGCGCCGGCAGCGTCACCGCACTGGCCGCGGGCGCGGCGCCCGACGACGTGGCCGTCGTCGGCGCGTTCCACAACCTCGCCGCCGACCGCCTCGCGAACCTCGACGCCGACCTCGACGTGGACACCCTGATCGTCGGCGACGACGAGGACGCCGTCGAGACGGTCTCGGCGCTGGCCGAGGGCGTCGAGGGGCTGCGCGCGGTCTCCGCCGGCGGCATCGCCAACGCCGCCGAAGTCGAGGGGCTCACCCCGCTGTTGATCAACATCGCGATGAACAACGAAGGGATGCACGACGTGGGCGTGAAGTTCCACTGACCCGGTCGCGCTGAGGAGGCGTCGCTGCCGAACCCTTTTATTCGATGACGAGCAACTTCCGGATATGAGTGCCACTGTCGAGATAACGGAAGAGGACGGCCGGTACACGGCCGTCGACAGTGAAACTGGAGTCTCTGGAGTTGGGAAATCGCGGGCACTCGCACTCGCGGCACTCGCTCTCCAACTCGACGATCGTGACGGCGATATCACGGCCGAAGACGCCGACACGGAGACCACGCTCCGGGCGCTCGGTGCTCGGGTCCGTCATCGATTCGAGGAAGAGGGGGTAACCGAGGAGGATGTCGACGACGCTATCGCATGGGCTCGGTCACAGTAGTCCTCGATACTAACGTTCTCGTGTCGGCACTCGGATTCGGTGGGACGCCACTCGAAGCGGTAGTCTACGCCGTCGACGATGCGGGGACGGAGATCGTCGCCAGCGACGAGACACTCGCTGAACTCGGTCGCGTAATGGAGTACGATCGGCTCCCGATCGCTGAACGGGAGCGGGAGTCGTTCCTGACGATTCTTCGTCGCGAGGTCGAGGTCGTGGCTGCTACCGAGTCGATCGATGAAATCGAGCGCGACCCGGACGACGACGCGTTTCTGGAGTGTGCTATCGCAGGCGACGCCGACGTTCTGGTCTCCGGCGACGACCATCCCCTGGAACTCGGCGCGTTTCGCGGGATCGATATCGTCTCGCCCGCTGGCTTTCTTGCGTCAGTCCAGTAACTCACTCGTCTCCGGACACGGCAGGCAACGCTTCGACCAGATCGACGGCCGCGTCGACCGCCCGGGCGCCCTTCTCAATCCGCTCGCGAGCCTCCACTGCGCTCATGTTCGGCCCCTGAACCCCGAACGTGACAGGGGTGTCACGGTCGACGCTCACGGCGCTCAACTGCCGTGCGGCCGTGTGCGTGACCACTCGGTCGTGGTCGGTGTCGCCCGTGATCACGACGCCCAGCGCGACCACTGCGTCGATATCGTCTCGGCGGGCGAGGCGGTCGGCCGCCAGTGGCGCGTCGTAGACGCCCGGGACGGCCACCCGTTCGGTGACCTCGGCATCGCGCCGGTCGGCGTTCGTCCGCGCCTGTGCCTCCATTTCTGCCACGAACACCTCGTAGAATTCCGCGACCACGAGTCCGAGTGTGACCATGAATACCGTCCGTCGCAACGTTTGAAATTCGTTATCGTTCTCAGGAATGTGGCGGGTTGGGCGATGGCGGTTACATCGCTCGCGCTGTCGCTCGGAGCGTTCGAAAAGCGGAGATCGGAAGGGGGTCTACGCGGAGGCCTGGTTGAGCGCGTCCTCGATGTCGTCGGCCTGAGTGACGCCGACGAATCGCTCGACGATGCCGTCGTCGTTCTCGACGATGAGGGTCGGCAGCGAGCGGACGTGGTACTCGTTGGCCACGTCCTGCTCCTCGTCGACGTTGATCTTCTCGAAGTCTACCTCGCCGTACTCCTCCTCGAGGTCGTCCAGGATGGGGTCCTGGGTCTTGCAGGGGCCACACCAGTCGGCGTAGAAGTCCTTGAGCGTGACTGTCATGGATTCACCGAAAATTGCGAATCCGGAGAGATAAGGGTTTCCACTACCGCCGAACGGCCGCCCTGACGGTCGCACGAGTGACAGCTTCGGTGGGCCGTCGGCGGTGCGCGCGCCGTCGGTTCGAGCGGGCGGGCTCGGGTCAGGACGAAAGGCTTAGGCGGACGGACGGAGGAGGGAGAGACATGAGCAGCAACGACGGCGGCGGACTGATGTCCAGCGCGGGCCTGGTCCGATATTTCGACGCCGAAGACCGCAACGCCATCCGCATCGACCCGAAGACGGTCATCGCCTTCGGCGCCATGTTCGGGTTCCTCGTGCTCGTCCTCCGCGCGACGCTCTGAGAGGGGCACCTCGCCGAGTCGACGGCCGACTACCGCTGGTGACGGCTGCGAACCGCCGTCGGCAGCCGTGACCGCGACGTTTTCAAGGCCCGCCCGTCAAGCCGGGAGCATGCACTTCGACCAGCGGACGCAGGCGGCGCTCCGCGAGGCCGGCCTCTCGACCGAGGAGATCCAGGCCGCCTCCGAACGCGTCGTCGAAGCGACCGACGAGGCCGCCGCCGACCTCGAAGCGTTCTTCGCCGAGCGTGAGACGGTCTACTCCGACATGGACCAGGCCCACTCGGCCGAACAGTTCCCCGACCACGCCGTCGACTACCTCGATCTCTTCACCCACGCCGACGACATCCGGGGGTACCTGCGATTCGACTCCTGGGGCGTACCCGTCGAGGGAGGTCGGGTCCTCTCCGACGACGTGGTCGAACTGTCGCTCGGCCCGACGGTGAACGACCGGGTGCGCTTCGCCGCCGACCGAGACGCGCTATGAGCGGCGACGGCGACGCGGTGAACGCCGACGACGGTGACGGAGACGCCGGCGCCGCGCCGACCGTCCGGGTCCGCGGCATCTACACGACGGCGCTGACGCGGCTGTTCGAGGACCGGGGGCTGTCGGTGGTGCAGGCGTCGCCGCCGATCCGCGACCGGTTCGACGACGAGTTCGCGGTCGCGCCCGCCGGCGCCGCGGTCTCGACGACCGACGACCGACAGGGGGCCGGGATCGTCGGCGATAGGGAGGCTGTCGCGGCAGCGCTCGACGCGGCCCGCGGGGTCGACATCGACGCGCTGGCCTGGCGCGACCCGACGCCGCGGGGCGCCGTCTACGCCGGCGAGGTGACCGAGACGCTCGGCAGCGGCGCGGTCGTCGAGCTCGGTGACGGAGCGACCGATGCTCCCGGCCCCGAGGGTAGCGAGGGGGACGGAACCGACGACTCGCTCCCACCGGTCGCCGGGACCGACCGGGAGGGCTTTCTCCCCTATTCGAAGACGGCGACCCACGTCGAGGAGGGCGACCGGCTGCGCGTCCAGGTGAAAGAGCCCGCCGCGCCGTGGGGGTCGGGCCGGCCCGTGCTGGACACGACCGTCCGCGTCCAGGCCGGGCTGGCGACGCTCGTCCGCGGGTCGTCGCCGGGCGGGAACGGTCCGGAACTGGCCGACCTGCTCCCCGTCGACCCGCCGGAGGGCTGGGGTATCGACTGGGACCGCGCGGCCGACGACGCGGATCTCGACGCGCTGGGCGACGCGCTCGACGCGGTCGCCGGGCGCGCCGCGGCGCTCGATTCGGCCTTCGACGACGCGCCCGACCCGGAGGAAGCCGCGCCGGGCTGCTACTGGGCCGGCGAGGCGACGGTCTGGCTCTGGTTCGGCCGCGAGTCGCGGTTCGGCCTCGACGACCGCCGGCGGGACGTGACGGCGACGATGCCCGGCCACCACCGCACGAAGGCGGCGACCAACGGTGCGAGCGCGGCCGTCGACTTCGTCGAGGCAGTCTGTCCCGACGCCGGGACCGGCGGCGAAACGGACTTCCCGTTCGACGCCGTCACCAGACAGTTCGGCCCGATGGAGGGCGACAGCGTCCGCATCGACCACGGCAAGCCCGACGGTCGCATGTTCTCGCTCGGCAGCGGGGAGGTGACTCGTCGGGACGCCGACGGGACGGTGGTGGTCGAGCGTCAGATGTCCGGCCGGGGCACCTACGACGCGCTCGGCGTCGACCAGCAGGCCGGCGACGTGGCCGTCACGAAGCTCACCGAGGGCAAGTGGTGGTACCCGACCGTCTACCGGGGCGAGGACGGCGAGAAACGGGGCACCTACGTCAATATCTGCACCCCGGTCGAGGTGTTCCCGTCGGCGGTCCGCTACGTCGATTTGCACGTCGACGTGGTCAAACACGCCGACGGTCGCGTCGAACGCGTCGACGACGACGAACTCGACGCCGCCGTCGCGGCCGGCCACGTCCCCGAACCCCTCGCGGAGAAGGCTCGAAGCGTCGCCAGTGCGGTCGAGAACGCGCTCTGAGTCAGCCGCCCTCTTCGTCCGACTCCTCGCCGCCGAGCAACCGCCACGCACCGATCCCGAGGCCGGCCAGCGCCGCGGCGGGGCCGAACCCCGGGCCGTCGCCCGCGGTCGCGCTCTCCGTTGCCACTGCGTCGCTCGTCTCGGGCCGATCGTCGTCCGTCCCCTCGCCGCCGCCGTCGTCTTCCGTGGCGGGCCGACCGCCCGGATCGGTCGGGGCGACGGTCGCGTCGGTCGACCCGGAAGTGGGCGTCGGCGTCGCCCGGGCCACGTCGGGGAAGGTGTAGACCCTCGCGGGTGCGTCGAGGTCCGACGGGTCCTCGAAGCTGGCAGCGACGACCGCTCCGCCGGGCGCCGTGAGCCGGGCCGTCCAGAAGTTCGTCGTCGACGACCGCCGGAAGTACCGCACGCGTTCGGGCTCGGCGGGCTCGGTGAGGTCGTGGACCGCGACGCCGCCGCGGTACCACGAGGAGTACAGGTGGCCGGCTGCGAGTTCGAAGTTGTGCGCGGTCGTCCGGACCCCGTTGATATTCGTATCCGCCGTCGGCGGCGGCTCGATCGTCGACAGGTGTTGTGGCGAGCGGGGGTCGGCGATGTCGTAGATGGCGATCCCGCTCGGACCGCCGGGGTCGTCGGGGCCGGGCGTCGTCCCCTCCTTCCCGAAGTTGGAGTTCCAGCTCTCCTTGCCGACCGCGAGCAGCGAACTATCCGGGTCGGTCGCGGCGTAGTGGTCGTTGCCCGGCGGTTCGGAGCTCTCGCGGGCGACCGCCAGCCCGTCGAGTTCGGCCAGCGTCTCGGGGTCGCGCTCGCGCACGTCCGCGACGTACGCCGGCTCGGCGGGGTCGGACACGTCGAGGATCCAGGTGCCGGCGTCCCAGTAGGCGAGGTAGGCGAAGCCGTCGCGGACGAACACGTCGTGGAGCGTCCGCAACTGCAGGGGAACCGACTCCCAGACCGGATCGCGGTCCAGTACCGACCAGCGTGCGACCTCGCGCGGCTCCTCGCGACCCAGGTCGACGACGAGCAGCGGGTTGGCCTCGCGGTCGCTCCGCGTGAGGTAGGCGTACTCGCCCGCGAGGTCGCAGTTGTGGACCGGGTAGGCCGTCTCGTAGGCCCGCAGGAACGCCGGGGCGGTCGGGTCGGACACGTCGAACAGCGCGACCCCGTAGAAGCTGTCGGGGTCGTAGCTCGCGGGGCCGCCGACGAGCAGGCGCCCGTCGTCGTACTTCACGTCCCGGACGCCGCCCATGCGCCGGGTCGTGCCCGGCGGCGAGATGTCCCGCTCGCTCGCGACGACCGTCGGGTTCGCGGGGTCGCGCAGGTCGAGGACGGCGAACCCGTCGCCGACCGCGACGAACGCCGTCTCGCCCTCGGGCGTCAGGACGGCCTCCGTCGCGCCTTCGACCGCGACGCTACCGATCGGTTCGTAGTCGGAGGTGGGAGTCGCGACCGCCTCTGTCGGCGTGGGCGTCGGCGTCCCGGACGGCGTAGCGGTCGAGTCGCCACTCGCGGTCGTCGCGTCCCCGGCCTCGCCCGATCCCGGCGCCGTCGGTCGAGCGTCGCCGTCGCGGGTCGCCAGGGCGGCGACACCGGAGAGTGCGGCGGTCCCCGCGACCGCCCGCAGGAGGTGACGTCGATGCACGTCCCCGGTCTAGCGGCCGACGGGTATCAGTTTCCCGGTAGGGCCGATCGGAGCGATGGCTCGGCGGTCACGGCTCGTCGCCGCGGTCGCCGAGCCGCCAGGCGCCGATGCCGAGCGCTGCCAGTCCCGACAGGACGCCCAGCCCGGCGCCGTCGCCGCTGGTGGTGTCGGTGGCTCCGCCGGTCGACCCGTCGGTCGCCGTAGCTGTGTCGTCCGCGGTCCCGCCGGCCGTCGCTGTCGCGGTCTCGCCGGCCATCCCGCTCGTCGCGGTCGTCGAGTCGGTGGGCGAGGCCGTCGGCGTCGGCGAATCCGTCGGCGTCGCGGTCGACATCGGCGAGTCGCCGGGCGTATCGGTCGGCGCCGCGGTCCCCTCGGAAGCCGTCGTCTCGACCGGTTCGGCGGTGTCCGTCGGCAGGTCGACGCCGGCGCCGGAGGGCGTCACCGTCGCCGGGTTGTCCGAAGGATCGGGGAACGTGTAGAACCCGCCCGGGCTGTCTCGCTCGGTCGGGTGACGGAAGCTCGTCGCGACGAAGAAGTCGCCGGGGACGCCGGCTTGGGCCGTCCAGAAGCTCGTGCGGTCGCCGTCCATCCAGTGGGCCAGCTGCTCGGGGCTGGCCGGGTCGGAGATGTCGTGGACCTTCACCCCGCCGCGGTACCACGACGAGTAGAGGTAGTCGCCGACGATCTCGAAGTTGTGCGAGGTGGTCCAGAAGCCGCCGTTGCGGCGGGCGGTCTCGCCCTCGGGCGGTTGGGGCGGCTCGATCTCCGTCACCCGTTCGGGGCTGGCGGGATCGCTGATGTCGTAGAGTATGATCCCGCTGGGGCCGCCCAGGTCCTCCTCGTCGGACTCGTCGTCGTCGACGCCCCCTTCGAGGTTCCAGCTCTCCCCGCCGACCGCGAGCAGGTCGCCGTCGTCGTCGGGCTGGACGTAGTGGGCGTTGCCGTCCGGTTCGAGCGCGTATTCGATCGCCTCGCTCCCGCCCACGTCCTGTAGATCCGACAGGGAGTACTCCGACGCGTGGCCGACGTACGCGGGACTGGCGGGGTCTGACACGTCGAGGATCCATCCGCCCGCGTCCCAGTACGCCAGATACGCGCGTCCGTCCTGGACGTACATGTCGTGGAGGTTCACCAGATTGCCCGACAGCTCGGCGTAGCCCGCGTCGTACTCGGCGGGCGACCACCGCGCGACCGACTCGGGCTGGTCCGGTGCCACGTGGACGATATCGAGTTCGCGCCCGTCGGTCAGGTAGGCGTACTCCCCGTGGAGGTCGGAGTTGTGGATGGTGTAGGTCGTCTCGTAGGTCTTCATCGGCCGCGGCTCGGTCGGGTCGGTCACGTCGTACAGGGCGATCCCGCGGAACGGACCCGCCGCTGCCGAGGTCGCAAGCATCAGCCGACCCCGGTTGTACTTGATGTCGTAAAAGCCGGTGATGCTCCGACCGTCGGGTCCCGTGATCCCGGTGTAGGTCCCGATCACTTCGGGGCTCTCGGGGTCGGCGCAGTCGACGACGTAGAAGCCGTCGATCCGCGACGCGAAGGCGTACCGGCCGGACGGCTCCATCACCGCCTCGGTGGTCTGGTAACCGGCCTGCTCGTTGGACACGTCGAGGCTGGCCAGCGGCTCGAAGCCGTCGGCGTCGGCGGTCACCGTGTCGCTCACCGGCGCGGTCGCCGTCGGCGTCGCGGTCGTCTGGGAGGAGGGCGATGCGTCGTCGTCGCTACCGGCGGCGGTCAGGGCGCTTCCCGCGATCCCTGCGAGACCGGCAGCGCCGACTGCTGAACGGAGGTATTCACGGCGGCGCATGCACCACACTCTCCGGGCGGCTGTCGTTTAGGTTTGCTGATCGGTACGGCGGGTCCGCACCGACCGCGCTCGAACGCGCCCCTTTTCCACGCGCCCGGTGTAGGGCCCCCATGTTCGAGTCACGCCCGGACCGCGACGCCGAGGTCGCCCTCGTCGGCCGGTCGAACGTCGGCAAGTCGACGCTCATGCGCGAGCTCACCGGTCACACCTTCGACACCGGCCAGCGCCCGGGCGTCACCCGCTCGCCCAACCACTACGACTGGACCAGCGAGGACTTCATGATCACCGACCTCCCCGGCTTCGGCTTCATGGAGGGCGTCCCCGAGGACGTGCGCGAGCAGACCAAGACCGACATCGTCCGCTACATCGAGGACAACGCCGACAAAATTCTGACCGCCGTCCTCGTCGTCGACGGCAAGGCGGCCGTCGATATCATCGACCGCCACTCGGGCCCCGACGAGGTCCCTTACGACGTGGAGATGTTTCACTTCCTGCGGGACGTGGACGTACCCGTCGTCGTCGCCGTCAACAAGATGGACAAGGTCGACGACCGCGACGAGCGCCTGAACGAACTCTGCGACCGCCTCGGCCTCTATCCCCCCTGGAAACAGTGGCAGAACACCATCGCTCCCATCTCCGCGAAACGGGGCTCCATCGAACCCATGACCGATGCCGTCCGCCACCACCTCCACGAAGCCGAGCGCGACGACCTCTTTCAGTTCTTCTGACCGCGGGTGCGAGCGGCGGCGGAGGCGGTGGCCGCTCCGGCCCGTTATCATCTGGCGAAAATCGGACCGTGCGCTCAATACCCCGAGGTGCAACTACCGGACAGGCACTGATGGTAGCTTTCTCACTCCCGTTTCTCACGTACGTCTCCGCGTACGGCGCGGCCGTTCTCGGCTGCGGGCTGTCGGTCCCGCGGGCGCGAACGGTACAGGACGAAGCCACCCGGCGCGGCCTGGTCTGGCTGTTGGTCGCCAGCGGCGGCTGGGCGCTGTTCGAACTCGGCTTTCTGGTCGCCCCCACCCAGGGGACGGCCTACGCGGCGTATCTGGTCAGTCTCGTCGTCGGTCTGACGACGGTGGGCGCGTGGCTGTACTTCTGCTCGGCGTACACCGGGCGGACGTTCCACCGGAACGGTACCTACCGCCGGGCGGCGGTCGCCGTCTACGTCGCCATCGTCGCTGTCAAACTGACCAACCCGCTCCACGGACTGTACTTCTCGACGGCGTTCGTCACGACGCCGTTCGTCCAGATGACGGTCCGCCACGGCGTCGTCCACTGGGTCGTGACGGGGCTGTCCTACGCGCTGGCGGCGGTCGGCTTCTTCATGCTCTACGAGCTGTTCCTCGAAGCGGGCCACGACACGCGGCCGCTTGGGGCGGTCGTCGCGGTGACCGGGCTCCCGGTCGTGCTCGACATCGTCGGGTTCGCCACGCCCGTCCTGCTGGATATCAACTACGAACCGCTCGGCGTCGCGGTGTTCGCGGTCGGCGTCCTCTACCTGTTCGACGAACGGTTCCTCGCGGTCCAGCTCACCGGCGGCGTCGAGGAACCGGTCGTCTACCTCGACGACGACGGCCGTGTCCGCGAGTACAACGACCGGGCCGAGCGGCTGTTTCCGTCGCTGCCGTCGGCGGTCGGCGACCCGTTCGAAGCGGCGCTGCCGTCGGCGGCCGAGGAGCTGTCTGCGGAGCGGTCGGTCCTCGAACGGTCCGAGGACGGCGAGACGCGCTACTACCTGGTCAGCGACGCCGCGTTCTCGCTGGGCCAGACCGACATCGGCCGGCTGGTGCTGTTCTCGGACGTGACCGAGACCGAACGCCAGCGGCGCGAGCTCGAACGGCACAACGACCAGCTCGAAGGGTTCGCGGCCGCGATCAGGCACGAGCTGCTCAACTCGCTCCAGATCGTCGACGGCCGGGTGACCGTCGCGGCCGAGGCGCTGACCGAGGGCGACGTCTCCCGAGCCCGGGACTCGCTGGCGACCGCCTCCGATCGCGCGGACCGAATGTCGACCGTCGTCGACGACCTCGCCGACCTCGCGCGCCACGGACAGACGCCGGAGCGCGTGCGGACGGTCGAGGTCGGTGCGGTCGCGCGGGCGGCGTTCGACGACGCCGTGACCGGTGACCTCTCGCTGTCGGTCGAGTCAGGCGACGTAGAGGCCAACGAGCCGCGCCTGCAGGACATGTTCCGGAACGCCTTCGAGTTCGCCGCGCACAACGACGCGTCGACGGTGACGGTGTCGCTACGGCAGGACGGCTTCGCGGTCACCGACGACGGCACCCCGCCGACCGGGACGCCCCCGGAGGCGTACTTCGACTACGGCGGTGCGGTCCCCGACTCGGCGGCGGGGATGACCCTCCCGAACCTGCGGATGCTGGCTCGGACCCAGGGCTGGACGGCGACGCTCGACACCGACTACGAAGACGGCGTCCGGATCGTCGTCACCGGCGCGACGGTCCGTCCCGCGGCGTGACTCGGCGGGACCGTGCGGTCGGGGCGGAACGCGATCGGGTCTAAAACTGCTGGCCCGCCGGCGCTCACGGGGCCACGAGGGCGGTCAGGCGACGTTGAAGCCCTTGTCTCGAAGGAAGTCCTCGACGCGTCCAGTGTGGTTACCCTGGAGCTCGATGGAACCGTCCTCGACTGTCCCCCCGCAGGCGAATTTCGATTTGAGGTCCGACGAGAGGCTATCCATGTCGACGTCCTTCGGGTCGAATCCCTCGATGATCGTTACCTCTTTCCCGTATCGTCGCTCGTCGATGCGGACGCTGATCTCCTGGGAGTCCTTGGCCACGTCCTCGCAGACGCAGAGCTCCTGGGGCAGTCCACACGTGGAGCAGACCTCAGACATACTGACCCGCGCGTTCGGTCTCGGTGGTTGACGGGCTGTGGCTGAGGTCGTGCGGCGTACTCGCCTTGTTCAGCGAGCAGACTTCCGACATTACGCATCCGCCTACGAAATGGACCTATTAAACACTGTCGGGACCTCCCACGGTCGCCGTCCAGGCGGTCGGGGACGCCCCGCTCCGGCGGGCGCCGCGTCGCCCCGGGACTCAGGCGCCGCGCCACCCGACCATGTCGTCGACCAGATCGACCGCCTCGTCGGCCTCCTCGCGGGTGACCCGGCCGGCGTATTTGGCGCGCTCGCGGACGGCCGCGACCTGCGCGGCCCGCTCGTCCGCGCCGATGGACGCGAGGTACTGCCGCGGCGTCTCCTCGGGTCGGCGCGGGCGATGGCGCTCGGCGAGGACGTACTCCAGGCGGTCGAACGCCCGCTCGGCGTCGGTCTCGGGGTCTTTCGTCGGCTGGTAGCGCAGCCACACCGCTCGGTAGATCCGGCCGGTGACGCCCGTCCGCCGGAGGGCGACGACCGCACCGACGAGGACGATAGTCGCCAGCGTCGCCTCCGCGCGAGTGGGCGGGCGGCCGTCGAGCGGGCCGGCCGCGCCGTCGTCGCCCTCGTCGGCGTCGCCGCCACCGGGGGCGTTCGTCGGCGGGCGCGTGACGGTGATATTCGAGGTGTCCACGTCGCCCGTGGGACCGCCGCCGGGGCGGGTGATCCGGTCGGGGACGGTGACCTGTCCGGGCGCTTCCTGGACGGGCTGTTCGGCCCGGGGAGTGAGCGGCGCGGGCGTGGCCGTCGGCGTCGGCGTCCAATCGCCGCTCCCGGTCTCGTTCGTGTCGACGTCGGTGCGGTTGCTCTCGCGGGCCTCGGTGAGTTCGCCCTGTTCGGCGGCCTGTCGCGGGCCCGCGGGGGTCGGATCGAAGCGCACCCAGCCCACTTCGGGGAAGTACACCTCGACCCAGGCGTGGGCGTCGTAGCCGCGGACGACCCACTCGTCCTCGGCGACGCGCTCGCCGGACGTGTAGCCGACGGCCATCCGCGCCGGGATGTCCTGGGTCCGGAGCATCGTGGCCATCGTCGTCGCGAAGTAGGTGCAGTAGCCGGCGTCCATCTCGAAGAGGAACTCGTCGGCGGTGTTCCCGCGGGGTCGCTCCACGTCCAGGGAGTAGTTCTTGTTGTTCTCCAGCCACCGCTCGACGACCCGCGCGGTCGCGTAGGGGTTGTCGGCGCGGGCGGTGATCCGCTCGGTCCGTTCGGCGACGCGGTCGGGCGTGCTGGAGGGCAATCGCGTGAACCGTTCGGCGACAGCCGAGGGGTAGTCGGTCCCGGCCGACCGCAGGTCGCGCGCGCTCGCGACCGGGACGCGGCTGGTGACGCTGTAGCGCTCACCGCTCGCCAGCGACCCGTCGAGTTCGAGGCCGTCGAGGTCGGTCACGCGCGCGCGGTCGGAAACGCTCCCACTGACTTCGACGGGCTTCCAGGCCGCGGGCAGGACGCTGATCTCGTCGATGGCGGTGACGGTCTGACTGACCGCCCGACTCTGACCGGGCGGCCCCCGGATGCGGCCGTTGTAGGAGTAGCTGCTCCCGGTCCGGATCCAGCCGTCGCCGGTGTAGCGGTCGTAACTCCCGACCTGCCAGTACGACTCCGCGTCGCTCTCGACGCGGAACCGAACCGCCGGCGACAGCGAGAGGTTGCCCGCGATACCCAGCTGGCTGTCGGCCTCCACGAGGTTCGCCTCGACGCTGCCGCCCGGGCCGCCGGTCTGGAAGCTCGACCAGGTGTCGGCGGTCCGCGAGGGGCCGGCGGGGACGACCGGCGCGATCGCCGAGAGCAGAATCAGCGCCGCCAACAGAACCGCCAGCGGCTCGGCCGCTCGCAGGGAGTCGCCCCGACGGTCCATGTCGCCGACGGCGACCGCGACGATACCGCCGACGACGCCCAGCAGCGTCGTCACGTTCGAGGCGTCGCCGGTCAGCACGAGAAAGCCTAGCGTCGCCCCGCCGGCGAGGACGCCGCCGACGTAGCGCCGACGCACGGCGAGATACCACGTCAGAAAGAGCGGACCGGGCGCGACGCCGAGCACCCACAGGTCGACGTTGGTCACCTGCAACAGCGACCGCCCGGTCATCAGCGCGACCGCGTCGGTGAGCAGCGGGACCAGCGGCGGCTGGCGCGGCAGGCTGACGATGTACAGCCCCAGCCCGGTCGCCAGCAGCCCGACCGCGACGACCGCCGCCCAGCGCAGCCGTAGCGACCGGGCCAGCAGCGTCCCCGCACCCAGCGTCGCCGCCCCGAGGACGAGAAACACCAGCGGTTCGCCAGTCACGTCGATGAAGTGATAGAAGACGGAGCCGTAGGCCGCGATCAGCAGGCCGATCCCGCCGAGCGCGACGGCCCTGACCGAATCGAGCCCCTTCAGGTCGAGCGCGGCGTCGGCCGCGCGCGTCTCGGTGCTCACGATCCGACCCCCCGGGCCGACAGCGGGTTCTCGCGACTGGCCGTGACCGCCTCGAAGTCGCGTTCGTCGGTGCCGAAGGCGAGGGTGACGCCGTCGGAGTCGCTCCGGACGACCACGTCGGCGTCGGCGAGCACGTCGTCGTCGAGGGTGTACGTCTGGAACGGCGAGGTGAAGTCGGTGTCCGTCTCGGCGAGCGTCGCGAGCAGTCGCTGGCGGTGGTGGTCACCCCGGCCAAGTCTGACGTGGGCGTCGGGGAGTCGGAGTTCGACGGCCAGCCCGGCGTCGAGCGCCATGACGGCGACGCTGGCGGCCGCCGCGGCCATCTCGTCGATCGACCCGGCGTCGCCGACCGCGGCGATAGTGATATCGTCGTCCTCGACGCGGTTGTCGGCGAACTCGGTGACGTAGATCTCGTCGGGCGATTTGGCCGTCGACTTCCAGTGGACGTCCCGCAGCGGGTCGCCCGGCGCGTACTCGCGGATGGAGTCGAACTCCTGGCGCTCGACCTCCGAGCGATCGAGGACGTGCTGGAGGATGGCCTGCCGGCCGGCGACCTGATACACCGGCGGGTAGACGAGCACGCGCGTCGTCGAGCCGGCCTGGGTGGTCCGTTCGACCAGCCCCAGCATGTCCCGGACCCGGACAGTCAGCGGACCCAGCTTGTGTCGCCCCCGTTCGACGCAGGTCAGCGAGTAGGCGAACGTCGTCGGCAGCGACGCCTCGGCGCTCGCGCCCTCGGCGTCGAGCCCCTCGGGGACGGTCTCGTCGATCTCGGCGACGCCGCCGCCGTCGACGTCGACGGTCACCTCGCGGGTATCGCCGGGGAAGCTGGCCGGAACGCGGTCGCGCTCGCCCGTCGGGGCCGACGTGCGCCACAGCTGGACCGCCGAGGCCAGCAGGACCACGACGGCGGGCGCGGCGATCGCGTTGAGCGCCCGGGCGCCGTACGTGATCGCCAGCGCCTCCGCGAGGACGACCACGCCCAGGACGCCGTAGCCCCTGCGTGTCAGCTTCATCACTCGACGCGGACGGATTCGAGCGCGTTCTCGACGACGGCCCGCGGCGTCGTCTCGTCCGTACTCGTCCGGATGCGATGCGGGAAGACGACCTCGGCCTCGGTCTGGACGTCGTCAGGGATGACGTAGTCCCGCCCCTCCAGGATCGCCCGGCCCTGAGCCGCGCGCAACACCGCCAGTCCGCCGCGGGGACTCACGCCGAGTTCGGCGTGGCGGCGGGTGAACTGCGACAGCCGCGTCACGTACGCGCGGACGCTCTCTTCGACGGTGACGTTCGCGGCGGTCTCGCGTGCGCGTCGGAGGTCGTCCAGCGTCGCCACCGATTTGAGTTCGTCGATGGGGTGGTGGCCGACCATCCGGTCCAGCATCTCCGTCTCCTCGTCGCGACCGGGATACCCCAGCTGCAGCTTCTTCATGAACCGGTCGAGTTCGGCCATCGGCAGCTCGTAGGTGCGGTCGCGCTCGACGGTGTTCTGGGTCGCGATAACCGTGAACGGCCGGGGCAACGAGTGGGTTTCGCCGTCGACCGTGACCTGGTCTTCCTCCATGGCTTCGAGCAGCGCCGACTGCGTTTTCGGCGGCGCACGGTTGATCTCGTCGCCGAGGACGACGTTGGCGAAGACGGGCCCCGGTCGGAACTCGAAGGTCTCGGTCTGCTGGTTGTAGACGTTGACGCCGGTCACGTCCGAGGGCAGCAGGTCGGGCGTGAACTGGACGCGCTTGAACGAACCGTCGAACGACCGGGAGACCGCCCTGGCGAGCATCGTTTTGCCGACGCCGGGCACGTCCTCCAGCAGGATGTGGCCGCGTCCGAGCAGGGCGGTGAGGATGTGTTCGATCTCGCTGTGGTGGCCGACGATCACCTGTTCGACGTTGTCGACGACCCGCGAGACCACCGACTGGGCGTCGTCTACGTCTTCGACGGTACTCTCCTGGCGACCGGAGACTGGGGTGTCTGTGTCTGTCATTGGTGGCTACGGCTCCGACGCGCCGCCGCGCGGTTGCCCCGCGACGGCGACTGGGGGGAGTGGGACGGCGTCCCACGGGACGTTCGCTATCGTGCCTTACGGCCGGAGATAAGTAACGTTTGTTCCCCATCTTTTTCCCGGAGGGGTTTCCTCGCTCACTCCGTTCGCTGCCGGAACCCCTCCGGCAAAAACATGGGTGAAAAAGGCCGCATCTCGGCCTTCGGCCTCGATGCGGTGAACCGCGCTCACTCTGTTCGCGCGGATGCTAACTACAGGCGATAAGCGTAGCAATCCACCGTGGCGCGCGCTGTCGTCTCGGAATCGCCTTCGATTCCGGGGGCCGCCAGAGCTTGCTCTGACGTTGGCGCGTCTCGTCGCGCGACAGCACCGTGCGAGGTCTGCGGGCGACCCGAGCGTCGCCCGCATGGCCCGAGGGACCTCCGGTCCCTCGCTGTCTTTGTGAACGGAGTGAACGAAGGCTTGTCAGAGCTTGCTCTGACAGTGGATAACTGAGCGAGCGCAGCGAGCGAAGGAATGGGCTGGGGAGGTGTGTGGCCCGTTGCGGTGCCGTGTGGAGCGGTGCGGTTGCGGTGCCTGGGGGACTGAAAGGGCGAGGTGCGCTCGCGCCGATAGTCGCCTGAGCGGGCCACTGTCCGAGGCCGCGAAGCGGCCGAGGATATCCCGCTCAGCGACCGCGAGCGCGCCGAGGGCTTTCACCACTTGCTGTCTCCGGTGAGTGCGTCGCTGTCGTTCGACTTCAGTCCGCGATACAACCAACAGAAACAGCCGAGAAGTGAGCACACGTCTCTCCCACGGCACCCCGTCACCACTCCTTGCAGTCGGGGCAGACCAGGCCCTCCTCACTGCGCCACCGCCGTTCGACCGTCTCGCCGCAGGCCGCGCAGGCGTCGCCGTCGGTGCTCCAGGCGTAGGTCGCTTCGGCCGGCTCGACGGTCGTCGGGTCGACGCGAACGCCGTCCTCGTCGGTGTCGCTGTCTTCCTCGGGTTCGCCCTCGTCCCCGTCGTCGCTCCCATCGGTCCCGTCGTCGGCGCCGATCTCGACTCCGTCAGGGTCGTCGGCCTCCGCGTCGACCGAGTCGTCGACCGCTTCCTCGGGCCGATCCGGCGACTCTTCGGTGCCGTCTCCGCCGTCGTCACCGTCCAGAAAGTCGTCGAGCGACCGGTCTCCCATGCGTCGTCGTGGTCGCTCGCGCCTCTTAGCGCTGGCGACCCGGCCTGGGCCGCTGGGCCGCCGACGCTCCCGCCTACGACCGCGCGTCCTCGACGGCCTCGACGAACGCCGCGGCCGACCCGCGGACGGCGTCCCAGTCCGCCCGTTCGATGGCGTCGTAGTCGACGAGCGCCGAGCCCGCGCCCACGGCGACCGCGCCGGCGTCGAAGTAGTCGGCGACGTTCTCGGTGGAGACGCCGCCGGTCGGCATGATCGGCACGTCACCGAGCGGCCCCTGCAGCGCGCCGATGTGGCCCGGCCCCACCGTCGAGGCGGGGAACATCTTCAGGATGTCCGCGCCGGCCTCCATCGCCTCGGCGGCCTCCGTGGGTGTCATCACGCCTGGGATGCAGACGACGCCCTCGCGATTGCAGACGTCGATCACGTCCTCGTTGAGATTGGGTGCGAGGACGAACTCCGCGCCGGCCTCGATGACGTTGCGCGCGGCGGCGGCGTCCATGACGGTCCCGGCGCCGACGATGGCGTCGGTGTCCTCGGTCGCCCGATCCACGGCGGCGATCATCTCGCTGCAGCGTTTGGCGTCGGCCGTGACCTCTAGGGCCGTGACGCCGCCCTCGTGGACCGCCTCGGCGACCGGGACGATGTCCTCCTCGTCGATGCCTCGCAGGACCGCCGTCACGCCGCTGTCGACGATGCGCTGCTGGATGTCGCGTTTGTTCGTCATAGCCGCACCTGCGACCGGCGGGGGCAAAAGGATACCCGGTCGGGCGGCCCGGATCGACGCGCCCCGGTCGTCTCGCCGACCGACACCTCCGATCGTCGACATCCTTATTCGCCGACGGCACCTACGTCGGGTATGACAGACGCCCCCGACCCGCGGACGACGATGGCCGGCGACAGCTTCCCGCGGATGCCCGGTGTCGCCCTCGTCGGCCTCCTGATCCTCCTGTTCGTGCTGTTCGTCGTCCTCGCCGGCTGACCCGTCCGCCGCCGTTCACTCCGCGTTCTCGGAGTCCTCGTCGGCGGGCTCGTAAGGGTGAGCGATGTCCGATTTCGGCGCACCGGTGCCGAGGACTCGTACCGATCCGTCGGCGTCCTCGGGGTTGTACGCGCGATGGGGGCTCTCCGGTTCGGCGACGAACACCTCGTCCCCCTGGACGACGAACTCCTCGTCGGGTGTCTCGACGTGCAGTGTCCCTGAAATCACGTAGAACGCCTCCTCTCGACTGTCGTGGTAGTGGTAGGTTCTGGGGAGTTGCTCGCCGGGTTCCATCTCGTAGGTCGCGAGGTGCAGCGCCGCCAGCTCCGCCGCGTCGGAGATTCCGCGGCGGTCACAGGGGTAGTCCGGCGTCGAATCGAGGTCGTCGGGGTCGATCTGGTGGTAGCCCATGGCCGTCGATGAGGCGGCGGGGCTGATAAAGTCGGGCGGGGGGCGGCGGGCGCCTACCCCATCACTTGCAGAATGACGCCCACCGTCCCGAGCGAGGCCAGCGTGGTGGCGAAGACGTTGAGCGAGGCGAGTTGCGCGTCGCCGCCCAACTCCGTCGCGTAGACGTACGTCGAGACGGCGGAGGGCATCCCGAGCATGACGACGACGGCGGTCGCGGCGGTCGCGTCGACGGCCAGCAGGGTGAAGACGACCCAAGCGAGTGCGGGCATCAGGCCGATCTTCGTCGCGACGACCGTGCCGGTCAGCCCGTAGTCCACCTCCGCATCGACCAGTTCGAGCGACGCGCCGACACAGAGCAGCGCGACGGGCAAGGCGAGTTCCGAGACGGCGCCGAGCCCGGTCGCCGCAACGGTGGGGACGCCGAGGTCGGCCGTCGAGACCGCGAGGCCGGCGACGAGCGCGAGCAGGACGGGGTTGGTGACGACGCCGCGGAGTTCGTCGGCGACCGCGGCGTCGGCGTCGTTGATGGCGATCAGCGAGCCCACGGTCAGCGGCGTCTGGACGAGGACGCCGATGCCGAGGACGACCGCCGCGGTCCCGCTGGCGGCGCCACCGAGCGTCGCCTCCACGAGCGGGAGGCCCAGGAAACCCAGATTCGAGTGATACGACTGGACGACGGCGACGCTGCGCTGGCCGCGCGAGGCGCGGCGGCCGTGGACCAGCCAGGCGACGGCGATCACCGTCGCGAACACCAGCAGGACGCCGCCCACCAGCGCCGGCGAGACGAGTTCGCCCAGCGCTCGGTCGTACGTCGAGGAGAAGACGAGCGCCGGCAGCGCGACGTAAAAGGCGAGGTCGTTGAGCCACCCCGTCCGGCGCTCGGTCAACAACCCGAGCCGCCTGGCCGCGACGCCGGCGAGCAACAGCGCCAGCAGGTAGCCCAGCCGCGCGTACACCTCCATACCCGGGTGGAACCGAGCGCCGCCTTTCAGGGTTCGGATCGGCGTCGTTTTCGCCGGGAAGCGCGCCCGCGGGAGCGCGCCCTCGCCGGTCGGAGCGCCTACCGCAACGCGTCTCTCCGTTCGTCCTCGTCGAGCGCGACGTCACCGGCCACGTGGCGGCTACAGCGCTCGCACTCGTAGGAGACGCCGCCGTCGTCGTAGGTCCGGACGGCGGTCCCGAACAGGAAGAGGGCGTCCTTCTGGCGGCGCGCGATGACGGCGTCGGCGTCCTCGCCGCAGTTGGGGCACCAGTCCTTGTCCGGGGCGGGCTCCTGCCAGGTGATGCGGTGGCGACCGAACGTGACGTCGGCGTGGGCCTCCGACTTCGAGGTCTGGACGACCGCCTCGGGCGGGACGGGGTCCGACTCGACGACGTTGTCGAAGCCGCTCTCGGCGGCGGTCGTGACGGAGACGTACGGGCCGACGCTGACGCGGTTGTCGCGGCCGACGAAGAAGACGGTGGCGTCGACGCCGCGACCCTCGACCCGGACCTCGTTGTCCCAGCCGACGACGTAGACGGTCAGATCGTGTTTGCCCTCGGTCACTTCGACGGTGTTTTTCGCGCCACGGACGTGGACGCCGTCGCGCGGATCGCGGGCGTTCCGTGAGTGGTCCCAGCCGGTGACGGTAGCGTCGTAGCCCGCCGGGTCCTCGGTCGGCGTCGCGGCGCCGTCGTGGAACACCTGCTCGGCGCCCGCCGGGTCGATCGCCTCGGCGGCGCCGCCCGCGACGAACACGTCCTCGACGCCCCGGATCACCACGTCGCCGGCGGCGTCTTCGACGTAGCCGTCCTCGATGTCGCCGGTGACTTCTGTCGCCACGTCGGGGGCGTCCTCGACGGGGACGGCCCCGCCGTCGCCGGGCGGTGCAACGTCGGTGTAAACGTACTCGGCGTCGGCCAGACGGAGGGTCCCGGCGACGCCGTCGGGGCCGACGAACACGTCCGCGGCGCCGCGGAGGCCGACGGGCGCCTCGTGACTCCCGGCGAGTCGCACGTCGCCGGAGTAGCGTTCGGTTCTCGCGTCGGGGGTGTCGCTCATGCGGGGATTCTGTCCCACCTCTACCACCGGTCTGCACTTGAATCCCGGCCCACCGCCGGTCACCGACTCCGTCGCCGCCGCTTGGCGACGCCGCCGAACGTTTCGAGCAGATGAAACGATAATATAAAGATACTTGGTGGATGGCCGATGCGATAGTTGGTATGAAGCGCAGAAGCTTCGTGCGCGGCAGTGCCGGGCTGGCGGCCGGTGCGGCGCTGGCCGGCTGCCTGGGGATCGGGGGGAACAGCTCCCCGCCGCCCAGAAAGTCCGACGTGTTCGCGGACGTCGCCCTCCAGGGAACGACGCTGCAGATCCAGTTGCTGTCCGAGATCGAGGTCGAGACGCGCCAGGAGAACCAGAGCAACCTCGGTGGCGGCGGGGTCGCCGCCCTGCTCCCGGTCGGCCGTGCCCGCGCGGCCAAGGGCGCCGGTGGCCGCGGCACCGGCGGCTACTCGTCGGCACCGAAACACTCGCGCCACGGGTGGGCCATCTGGCACGGCGGGGCCTACAGCAACGGCTGGCGGGACGACCACGACGACGAACTGGAGATGGCCGACGCCTCGGTCGCGACGCTCGGCGTCTCCTACCTCGGCACCGACGACGAGTACGAGAACGACGCGCCGGGTCCCGGACCCGGGTCGGTGTCCTGGGACGAGACCTGGGACGACCCCGAGGCCGGCGCCGACCTGACGGCCAACCTCGCCGCGCTATCGCCCAGCGACGCCGTCCGCGAGGGGTGGTATCGGGTCGGGACGGAGCTGGTCTCCGCCGACGGCTCGACGAACTACGGCTGGCAGGCCGTCGACATGGAGGTCGACGCCGATCTGGGCGACCCCCGGATGGACAAGGCCTGGTACGTCAAGCCCAGAGTGTGAGCCACTGACCGCCGATGGTCCCCGATAGCGACGACGCCGCCGGTGGGGCGGACGCGCCGCCCGGCCGTTCAGCCGACGAGGAGCCGCCGCTGTCTTCGGGCCCCCGCCTCACCGACCGGCGGCTGTTGCTCGCGCTCACCTTCGTCGTCGCGTTCTGTTCGATCGCCTACGAACTGGTCTACTCGGAGCTGCTGACGGTGTTCTACGGCGGTACGGTCCTCCGGTACTCGATCACCATCGGCCTGTACCTGTTCTCGATGGGCGTCGGGTCGTTCCTCTCGGCCCACCTCGACGACCCCGCCGGGAACTTCCTGCGGACGGAGGTGTACCTCGCGCTCGCCGGTCCCGCCGGCGCGGGGTTCATGATCGCGTTGAACTCCTTCCCGGATCTGACCCTGACCGTCGGACGGCTCGCGCTGAAGGAGCCCCTCACGCTCGCGCTGGCCCACGTGCCGATCCTGGTCGTCGGCGTGCTCTCGGGGTTCGAGATCCCGCTGTTGAACGAGCTGGTCGAGCACCGAGAGGAGACGCTGTTCGCCGCGCTCGGCGGGCTCTACCCTCGCAGGATCGTCCGCGGCGCCCTCGGCGTCTTCTTCTCGGTCTCGGAGGCGGAGGGGCGGTCGTTCTCGGAGGTGTTGGGCGTCGACTACCTCGGCGGCCTCGCCGGAACGGTCGTCTACGCGCTGGTGCTGTACCCCCGCTACGGCCTGGTCGTGTCCGTGCTGGTGCTGGGGCTGCTGAACGGCCTCGCCGCGCTGGCGTTCGCGGTGTGGTCGGCCCGAGCGCCGGCCGCACGCGGCGCCGACCGCTCGTTCTCGCTGGCGCGGTGGCGCGCGGTCGTCCTCGCGGGCCTGCTGTTGACGGGCACCTACGGCGGGCTGGTCGCCAACGCCGGCGCCGTCGACCGGGCGGTCACCGGCGCGTACATGGGCGACCGCATCGAGAGCGAGTACCAGCCCGGCACGGCCGACGTGACCGTCACCGGCTTCGAGCGCACCCGCTACCAGCGGATCACTACCTACCGCCGCGACGTGGCCGGCAACCCCGGTACGGAGACCTGTCTCCGCCTCGACAGCGCGATCCAGCTCTGTGAGAACTGGGTCGACTCCTACCACGCCGGCCTCGTCGACGTGCCGATGTCGGCCTACGTCGACGGATCCGGGACCGCTCGCGCGGACCCGCAGACGGGTGTCGCGAGGACCGAGGCCGCCCGCACCGACGCGCCCGACACTGCCCGGAGCGGCTCCGATGCGGCCGGCAACGCGTCGTTCGACGTGTTGCTCGTCGGCGGCGGCGACTACATCGCCGTCGACCGCCTGCGCGACTACGGCGTCGGCGTCGACCAGGTCGACATCGACGGGGAGTTCCTCGACTACTCCCGCGAGGAGTCGGCGTTCGCCCGCCACAACCGCGACGCCTTCGAGTACGATCGGCTGAACACGACCGTCGGCGACGCGTACAACTACCTGCGCGGCTCGGAGAAACGCTACGACCTGATCCTGCTGGACGTGCCGGGCGCCCGCAGCGACGACGCCCTGTCGCTGTACTCGACGGAGTTCTACCGGCTGCTCCGGGGCCACCTGACCGACCGCGGAGTCGTCGCCACCTGGGCGTACTCGAAGTACTGGTTCGCCCAGCACCACAAGGTGTACACCGAGACCGTCCGCGAGGCCGGCTTCGACCGCTATCTCCCCTACTCGGTGTACGAGGACCCCGACGGCGACGACGAGTTAGAGCGCGGCGAGCGCTTCTACCTGCTGTCGGACGGTCCGGCTCCGACCCCGAACGTCTCCCGCGCACGCAGCGACTACCTCGACGCCGTCGCCGACCGGTACGAGCGGCTGGACTGGCGGTCGATCCCCGCCTACCGCGGCGTCGAACCGAACAGCGTCTTCGACCCCAACTACGACGTGATCGTCGACCCATGACATCCGAGACCCTCCAGTTCGTCCACGGCGACGCCCCGCCCGCCGCCGACGTGCGCGTGTTCGACTCGCTGACCCGCGAGCTGCTCGGCGCCGAGTTCACCTTCCGCGTCGTCGGCAGCTCCCACTACGTCAGCGCCCCCACCTACGACTTCCACGAGCTGTCCACCTGTGACCCCGTCGACGCCGACGGCGCGACGACGCTGCGCCTCGACGGGCCGACGGTGGCCGACACCGACCCGTCGGAGCCCGCGGTCGACGGCACCGACCGTGCGGACGGTCGCCGTCGCCTCACCTACGCGGCCGACGGGCTGGCCTGCGCGACGCTCGTCGAGCGCCGCCCGCTCGCGGCGTTCCCCGCCGACGGCGCGTTCGACGTGTCCTATCGGTTCGGCGAGGACGCCTACACCACGATCGATATCGGCACTGACGGCTACGAGACGTATCACACCTACCCCGAGTTCGACCTCGCGCTCTTCACGCGGACGACCTTCGAGTCGGTACCCAGCGGCGTACTCGCGGACGCGACAGACGGCGACGCCCGACGCCACCCGGAGCGGACCGGCCAGCCGACGGACTGAGGCGCCCGGACGACCCGTCAGAAATATTTATGGTCCGCGCATCTCGTGTGAGAAAGTATGGCAGATAGAGGGGACGGGAGTCACGAATCCGGCGCGGTCGGGGTTCCCGGGGCGGGCGCGGACGGCGACGACGCGGGGGACGGATCCGCTCTGGCGGCGGAAGTGCTTCACCTCTCTCCGAACGAGCGGGCCGAGCGAGGGATCGGCGAGGAGGCGGTTCGCGAGGCGTTCCTGACAGTCGTCCGCGAGGGCGACGCCGAGGCGAAGGACCTTCGGGGAGTCGAACTGCCCGCCATCGAATTGAACCGGCTGACCGTCGAGGGGGCCGACCGTCACCCGGTCGACCTCCGGGGCGCGACGGTCGAGTCGCTGTCGGCGACGTTCGCGACGATCCGCCTGCCGATCCGGCTGGACGACGCGACGCTCGGCGACGTGACCCTCGACGAGGCCCACGTCGAGGAACCGGTTCTGGCCGACGGTGTGACCGTCACCGGCGACTTCGAGGCCTTCGAGACGGAGTTCGCCGGCGACGTGGCGTTCGAGGGCGCGACCTTCGAGGGGCGGTTCGACGTCGACGAGGCGACCTTCGCCAACGACGTGACCTTCGACGAGGCGACCTTCGAGGGGGTCGTCGAGGCCCGGGCGGCAGAGTTCTACGGCGACTCGAACCTGCTCGACGACAACACCAGCTTCACCGACGCGTCGTTCGCTGCCCTGGCGGACTTCCGCCAGGCCGAGTTCGGGTTCACCCACTTCGAACGGGCGACGTTCGCCGGCGAGGCGAACTTCCAGGAGGCCAGCTTCGACGGCGACGCCGAGTTCGACGAGGCGGTCTTCGAGGCGTTCGCCGACTTCGACGAGGCCCGCTTCGACGGCGACACCGGGTTCGCCGACGTGACCTTCGCGGGAGACGCCGACTTCCGCGGCGCCGCCTTCTCGGGCCGCGAGCGCGCGCTCGACGAGGACGTGACCTTCGCCGGGACGACGTTCGCCGGCGACGCCGACTTCCGCCACGCCCGCTTCCGGTTCGTCTCCTTCGCCGAGGTGGCCTTCGAGGGCGTCGCCCACTTCGAGGAGGGTGAGTTCGACGCCGACGCGACGTTCGCCGGGGCGACGTTCGCGTCCGAAGCCGACTTCGACGAGGCGCGGTTCCGGGAGGACGCGGACTTCTCGGCCGTCGAGTTCGCCGCCCGTGCGGTCTTCCGCGGCGCGGAGTTCACCGGCGGCGCCAACTTCCTGAAAGACGACCTGACCTTCGAGGGCGCACACTTCGGTGCCGACGCCGACTTCCACAACGCCGAGATCACCTCCGCGAACTTCCTCGACACCGCCTTCGGCGGCGAGATCGACTTCAGCGGCGCCCACTTCTCCGAGCGCATCGACTTCGAGGCCAGCCAGGTCGACGGCGACGCCTGGGTGGATTTCACCCGCGCGAAGATCGTCTCCGGACGCATCGCCCAGCCCGCCGAGAACTGGGTGCGCTACGACCTGACGCTCGCTTCCCTCGGCGACGTCGAACTGGTCGCCGCCACCGACGAGGACCACCGTCGTCTGCTGGATTTCTTCCGCTTCTGTCGCACGGAGTTCACCGAGTTCGACGGCCACGAGTTCGACTTCAGCGCCCACCGCGAGTACCTGGACCGCAACGCCTGGGCGATCCACGAGTTCCACGAACCGCCCGACGCCGACCCCGAGTACGAACTCGCGATGACGCCCCAGGTGGCCGAGACCACCTACCTCAAGGCCAAACAGAGCGCCGCCGCCGTCGGCGATATGAAGGTCGCAGGCGAGTTCCGCGTCAAGCGCCAGCAGTACAGCCGCGCGGAGAACGTGGCGGTCGTGCGCGACTCGACCGCACCGGTCTGGACCCGGATCAAGAACCTCGGTCGCGCGACCGAGAACTGGTTCCTCGGGATCACTTGCGGCCACGGGATGCGGCCCATCCGGATCGGCTTCGCGTTCGTCCTCGCGCCGCTTTTGTACGTGCCCTTCTACGCGTTCGGCGGTGACACGTTCATGACCGCGGCGGGTCAGCTCTCCGTCGGCGAGGCGCTCACGCCCGAGGGGCTGGCGACGCTGTTCGACGTGGCGCGCTTTAGCTACATCTCCTACACCACCATCGGCTACGGCTTCCTCGGGCCCGAGGGCCGCGGTGCGGAGGTGTTCGCCGCCAGCGAGGCGTATCTCAGCGTCGTCCTCTCGGCGCTGCTCGTCTACGCCCTGGTCAAGCGCTCGGAGATGTAGGCGGGCGTCGGCGGGCGCCCGGGCCACCGTCACAGCAACTCGGCGACGAACGCCCGGTAGTCCCGTTCGACCTCGTCTTCGACGTCGGGAGTCACCCAGCCGGACACCCAGTTCATGTTCGCAGCGAAGAAGACGAGCACGTAGAGGCGCCGGCGCGCTTCGAACGCTTCGTCCGCGGGAAGGTCCCGGACCGCCCGGTACCCCTCGTACAGCGCGGACCGGATACGCTCCCGCCGCTCCGAATCGAGCGGACTCAGCCCGCAGAGGCCCTGCTCGGCGCAGGCGAGGTCGTACTCCCGGTCGGTCGTGCGAACGAGCCCCCAGTCGAGCAGGCCTGTCACTTGTCGCGCTCGCCCATCCCGATGCGGACGAGTTCGCGGCCGTCTGCGAGTCGTTCGACCGGTACGACGACCAGCAGATATCGTTCGTCGACCACTCCGTCGCGGTACTGGCCCGAAACCGAGACGTCGAACAGGTGTTCACGTTCAACGGTGACTTCAGAGTGTTCGACCTCGCGGTCGTTCCCGCCGATACCGGTGATGAGACCCACTGACGCTCATACGGATTGTTGCAAGCGTTTACCGGGTCGACCGCACGACCGCGTGCTGTCGAACCAGGAATGTCTTGCAACAATCCGTATCAGTGCTTGGCCTCGTGGGGGTTCAGTTCGGTCCCGTACTGCTCGGCGTGGTCGGTGTAGTCGATGAACCGGGGCGCGTCGGGGTCGAACGGGCGCTCCAGCGACTCGAAGGCCTTCTTCTTGTCCCAGGACTGGAGCCCGCCGACCGCCGACCGGTCCTCCAGGTCGTGGTAATCGAGGTCCCCCTTCGTCAGGTTCCAGGCGTCCAGTCCCTGCTCGGTGCGGACGATCACCGACGAGTACTCGTCACTGGAACCGACGGAGCCGACGGTCAGGTCTGCGCAGTAGCCGGTGAAGTCCGCACATTCGTCACAGCCCTTCAGCGCGGCGTCGTGGAAGTGCTCCACGTCCTCGTCGACGATCAGCTCGCCCTCGCGGTCGTAGACCAGCATCTTCCCGTCGAGCACGTCCATCTTCCCCACGTCGTCGAGGTCGACGTCCCGCTGCTCGACGAGCTGCTCGCCCATCAGGCGCTCGTAGTTGAAGTTCTTCGTACACATCAGGGCGATGCGGTAGTCGATGGCCCGGACGCCCGCCTCCTGGGAACCGTACTCCCACTCGAAGTCCTCCAGGGCGCGGATCCCCTCGATCTCGCAGGGCGTGCCGACGAGCGCGAGCGACGCCTCCTCGATGGGCACGTCGAGTTTGTGGTCCCACCGTTCGAGGTCGAGGGTACCCAGGGCCATCGTCTGGTTGTAGACGCTGCCGGCGTTGTCGATGCACTCCTCGGGCGTGGTGGCGAGGAACGCCTCGGCCTTCCAGGGGTCGTCGTCGCTCTCGGTGGCGATCAGGGCGCCGTCGATCTCCCCCGCCTCCAGCAGGTGGACGAGGACCGACGTGACGAGGCCGCCGTCCTGGGCGCCCTCGCGCCAGTCGTCTTCGACTCTCGCCGAGAACTCGGTGATGGGGTCGCCGGCGCCGCTGACGTTGTCGTCGCCACCGGTGATCTTCCACTGGCGCTCGTAGCGCAGGCCCCCGCGCGGGCAGAAGTCCCAGCACAGCGAACAGCCCGTACACATCTTCACGAGTTCGGGCAGGCCGTCGTCGCCGATACCGATGGAGTCGGAGGGACAGGCGGCGACGCAGGTGCCACACTGGATGCAACGACCGTCGTCGACGACCGCCTCGTCGAGTTCCATGAACCACGTCTTGTCCTCGGGCGTCTCGATGTCGTTCATCCGCGAGCGGATCTCGTAGGAGGGCGTGTCCAGCGCCAGTTCCGCCTCGCCGGGCCGCTGGACGCGCCGGTCGGCCGGCGTCGCGTACACGTCCTGGCTCGCGCTCTCGGCCGGCTCGGTGAACTCCACGTCGCGGAGCTTGCCGTGCTCGTCGACGTTGGCGGGTCTGGCACCACCGTCCGGAACGGTCGACGAACCACCGGACTGCCCGTCCCCTCCGTGGGTGTGACCGCTCTCGGGGCGGCCGCCGCAGCCACAGGAACTCCCGCACCCGCAGTCGTCGCTGTCGTCGCTCCCCACGTCGGGGACACCCGGCATCGGCCCGTCGCGACCGCCGTCCGTCAGCAGGCGCGAGTCGTCGATTTCGGCGTCGTCTCGGCCGTCTTCCGCCAGTTCCGGGGCCACGTCCGCGGGCGCGACCTGCCGCTCGCCGTCCTGTCGCCGCTCTCGGGTGCGCTCAGTCCCCACGGGCGACACCTCCCGAGACGTTCGCGTCGGCGCGTTGCATGACGTTCCGGAGCCGCTGGTTCCCGACCCGACGGGTCCACTCGTAGAACCGTTCGCCGTCCTCGCGCTCGTCGACGTAGGCCGCGAACAGCTCCTCGATGGCGGGGATGACCGCGCTGGCCGGAACTGCGGTTTCGACCCAGTCGAGGAACTCGTTGTCCGCCCCCAGCGACCCGCCGAGGCCGAAGTCCATGCCCTCCACGATGTCGACGGCTTCGCCGTCTGCCCGAGGCGTCGTCGACGCCTCGCTGTTGTCCCCCTCCTCGTTGGTGGTGCCCTCGGGGTCTCGCGGCTCGGTTCCCTCCCCGCTCGACCGGTCCGAGGCGCCCCGCGCCTCGCGCTCGTCGAGCTGGACCGTCTCGCCGCGGAAGCCGATGTCGGCGATCTGCGGCTGGGCACAGGAGGCCGAACAGCCCGACATGTGCATCCGGACCACGTCCAGATCGTCGGGCGTGTCGATCCGGCGGTCCAGCGCCTTCGCCCACCGGTAGACGCGGTTTTTCGTCTCGATGATGCCGTAGTTGCAGAACTCCGAGCCGGTGCAGCCGACGGCGCCCCGCGAGAAGGGACCGGGGTCGGGCTCGTACTTGCGGGCGAACGGTTCGTTCAGCAGGTCGCCGACGTTCTCCCGCGGGACGTGCGTGATCAGGAAGTTCTGGTCGGTCGCGAGCCGAATAGAGGCCTCGTCGGTGCCGTACTTCCGCGCGGCGCGGGCCGCCGCTGCGAACTCGTCGCCGCCCATCCGGCCCGCGATGACGTTGAAGCCGACGTACTTCAGGCCGTCTTCCTTCTGGTCGTGGACGCCGACGTGGTCGCCCGTGTATCCCTCGGTGAGGTCGGTCCCCGACTCGGGCAGGTCGACCTCACAGCGCCGGCGGACGGCCTGCTCGAACTCGTCGGTGCCCAGCTGTTCGACGAGATAGCGCATCCGGCAGACGCCGCGGTTGTTGCGATCGCCCAGTTCCTTGAACGTCTGGGCGATGGCTCGGCAGAACTCCACGGCCTCGCCCGGTGGGACGAACACGTCCATCCCCGTGGCCATCCGCGGCCCGTCCGAGAGGCCGCCGCCGACCTTGCAGTGGAAGCCGTATATCTCCTCGTCGCCGTCGGACCCGCCCACCGCTTTCCGCGCCGGCGTCAACCCCACGTCGTTGATCTGCGACTGACCGCAGTCGTGTTTGCAGCCGGTGATGGTCATCTTGAACTTCCGCGGGAGGTTGGCGTACTCCCGGTTGCCCGTGAAGTAGTCGGAGACGGCGTCGATCACCGGCTGGGCGTCGAAGCACTCGTGGTCGTCGAGGCCGGCGGCGGGACAGCCGAGCACGTTCCGGGCGCCGTCGCCACAGCCCTGGATCGTCGTCAGCCCCACCTCGTCGTACTTCGCCCAGACTTCGGGCACGTCCTCGACCTCGATCCAATGTTTCTGGACATCCTGGCGGGTCGTGATGTCGAGGAAGGCGTCGCCCCACACCGAGTTCTGGTCCTCGCCGCCGTACTCGTCGGGCGCGGTGGCGTACTTCTCGGCCACCTCGCCGATCACCTCGGCCTGGTCCGGGGTGAGATACCCGCCGGGGACCTTCGTGCGCATCATGAAGTAGCCGTCCTGGCGACCGTGGGAGTACATCCCGGCCCACTTGAGCCGCTCCCACTCGCCGTCGCCGGCCCGCTCCTCGATCTCCGCGAACGACAGCCCCTCCGCGGCGTACTGCTTCACGTCCTCGACCACGTCCAGCGGATGTTTCTCCTGTTTCCACTCCTCGACGGTGTTCATGCGAATCCCCCCGGGATGAGCATGAGCTCGTCGGAGCTTGCTCTGACAGCGTTCATCGGCCATCCCCCCGTGTACCGCGGGTCGGTGTGTTCCTGACGTGCATGTTCGGTCTCCCGTCACGCGGCGGTCGCGTGCGTGCTAACAGTTCACACAACCCACGGTTCTGTATCCCACCGTCTCGGTCAGCCCTGCCACGACTGCGCGAAACCCCACCTCGGTTGCTGGTATCGGTGACGCACCACGGGCACCGAGGAAACCCCGCTTGCCGTTCAGACCGCGCCCGACTGGGGTTGGTGACCGTCGGGAGGGACCAGCCGTCGTGTCATGTATCCGATTTACCGTCACCAACCCGGCCAAGCGCCGCTATCCGGTGGTTTCGCGGACGACCGCGGCCGACTGAACCGGATCATGTTGCCTATTTGCGGCAGCGACGGCGAAGGGTGCGCGGAAGTGCGCTTTTATGTAGAACGGAGCCTTGTGATCGAATAACCGAATGAGCGACTCACAGAACGTGCAGGCGGTCGAAGAGGAGCAGGTCGAATCGGAGGACGAACGCGAGGTCGACACCTCACACCTCGACGGCGTCGAGGACGGTTGCGGCTGTGCCGAGGTGTGGGAGCACCTCTCCGACGAACGCGACGAGTAGGCCGGGCGTCTGTTTTCCGGCAGTGCAGACTGATTCCACGAGTGGCATCGGTGCGTTCCGGGTACCGGCGGCGACGTTGTTACTGGACGACGGGCTCACGGTCTCGTTCTCACACGCCGACTGTCGAGTGGTCGTCGACGGCGGCGGCCACATCGGCGCCGCGGACTGACCGGATCGACCCCGGTAGCCGACCTACTCCGCGCCGAGGAGCTGGTCGACGATGTCCTCGGGGTCGAACGGTTCGAGGTCGCCGTAGTCCTGGCCGGTGCCGAGGAAGAGAATCGGTTTGCCCGTGACGTGGGCGATGGAGATAGCCGCGCCGCCTTGCGGGTCGGCGTCGGCCTTCGTCAGCACCGCGCCGTCGACCTCCGCGGCGTCGTCGAACTCGCGGGCGCGGTTGACGGCGTCCTGACCCGCGACGGCCTCGTCAACGAACAGCGTCATGTCGGGGCCGATCACCCGGTCGATCTTCGAGAGCTGGTCCATCAGCCCGTCCGAGGTGTGCAGGCGACCCGCCGTGTCGCCCAGCACCACGTCCACGTCGTTGGCCTTCGCGTACTCGACGGCGTCGTAGATGACCGCGGCGGGATCCGACCCCTGCTCGTGGGAGATGACCCGCTTGTCCAGCGCCTCGGCGTGTTGCTGGAGTTGCTCGTTGGCGCCGGCGCGGTATGTGTCGCCGTTGGCCAGCACCGCCGACAGGCCGCGGTCCTCGAAGTACCGGGAGAGCTTGGCGATGGTCGTCGTCTTCCCGACGCCGTTGACGCCGGTGAAGATGATGACCACTGGCGCGTCCGCTTCGGCGACCCGCTCGTCGAAGTCGAACTGCCCGACGCTGATCACGTCGTACAGCGCCTCGCGCAGCGCGTCGCGGACGAGGTTGCCCGTCGAGGACAGCCGCCGGCGCGTGTCACCGACGAGGTTCTGTTCGACGCCGTCGAGGATCTCCTCTGCGACCCCCATCTCCACGTCGCTCTGGAGCAATGCGAGTTCCAGGTCGTCGAGGTGGTTCTGCAGGTCGTCCTCGTCGATGACCGTCTTGCCCGTCGCGAACAGCTTCGCCCGCTGGCCGAGGCTTCGCCCGTCGTCTTCGTCTCCGGCCTCGTCCTCGGCCTCCGCCGGCTCGTCGTCGCCGGCCGCGTCCTCGTCCGCTTCGCCGTCGGGCGCGTCCTCGTCCACTTCGGCGTCGGACGCGTCGGTGTCGGTGTCGGGCTCGGGCACGTCGGCCTCGGTCTCGTCCGACTCGGCGTCCACCGCGTCCGCTTCGACCGACGCTTCGTCGACCGTCTCGGTGGACGCGTCGCTGGCTTCGGCATCTGCCGCCTCGGCCTCCGGGTCGTCGGCTTCCTCGTCGACCGCCTCGTCGTCGACGTCCTCCTCGACATCGTCGCTGAAGCGGCCGAGTTTCTCTTTCAGTCCGTCGAACATCGGGCCTTACTCGTCGTCCTGCTGCTGCATCTGCTGCATCTGCTGCATCTGCTGTTGCTGCATCTGCTGGGCCTGCTGTTCGAGCTCCTCGCTCTCGGTCTCCAGCTCGGCGATGTCCGAGCGGACCTCCTCGATGCGCTCGTCGAGCGTGTCCTGCTTGTTCTCGAGGATGTCGACCGCGTCGTCCTGGTCCTGCTCGGCGGCGTAGCCGGCGCCGAACTCGACGATGACCTCGTCGATGTCCTGGATCTCGGCGCGGAGGAACGCGTCGCCGCCCAGCGGCACCTGCACGGTGTCGCCGGACTCGATGGCCTCGATGGCCTCCATGGCCTCGTTCATCTCCTGCTGTTCGTTCTGGAGCCCGCTGATCTCATCCTCAAGGGCCTCGATCTGCTCCTCGATCTGCTCGATCTCCTGTGCGATCTGCTGCATCTGCTGCTGACCGCCGCCGCCACCACCGAGGCTCATGCGTCGACCCCCTCGATCTCGACCTGCGTGCGCTTGAGTCCGTGCTTCGAGCCGAACTCGGCGAGGACGTGCTCGCGCGCGACGTTCTCGTTTACCGCCTCGATATCCTTCTCGAAGGACTGCCAGCCGTCGCGGGCATTCCACTGCCCGGTGACTGTGAACTCACTCATGTGTCCCGCTGGGAGAGCGAGCGGGAAGTACCTTCCGCAACGAATTCTCGCCGCCGTCACCGCGCCCGTCGGACGCCGCCTCCGCCGGCGCTCACCGCGACCGCGCGAGACGAGTCGGTGAGCGCACCTGACGCCCTCCGGACAGAGAGACGTGGCGCGGTTATCGATCGGCGGCGACCGCGTGCGAGGCCGAAACCGTCGGTCGTGGGGTGCGGTTCGAGGCGGTCAAGCCGGTGCCGAACGTGCCGGGCGCCGAGGCTGCACAGGTCAGAGAGGAGAGCGTCTGGCCGGCTGCGACCGTCGACCCGCGGGCTAGTCGATGTAGCCCAGCGCCGACTCGATGCGGCCCAGTTCCGGGCCGGTGGTGTCCTGGCCGACGACGTAGCCGTGGTCGTTGGCGACCAGACCGGACCCGACCAGCGGAGCGCCGTAGTTGACGGTGCCGATGTCGGCGGGCACGTCCAGCAGCTCCTCGAGGAAGTCGAGTTCGGCGTCGGTCGCGTCGGGGTGACAGAGCACGCCGTCGTTGGTCGCGACCGCCGCGGTTCCGACGGTGCGCGACCCGGCGAGGACGCCCTGTTTGACGGGGACCCCGAGGGCGTCCGCGACGGCGTCGGCAGCCGACTCGGAGAGGTCGGGGTGGACGTAGGCGCCGCTGTCGTTTGCGAGGACGACGTTGCCGGCGGCGTTGATCCGGCCGGGGAGTTCGCTGACGGGGAGCCCGGTCGCCTCGGCGATCGCCTCGCGCTCGCGGTCGCGGACGCGGCTACTGACGAGCAGCCCGTTGCCGTTGCCGGTCGCCAGCGCGCCGACGGTGCCCGAGCCGCCGACGGTCGTCGGGACCGCCGGGACCGCGAGTTCGTCGGCCAGGTCCTCGCGGAGGTCCTCGTCCACGTCCGGGCGAACGAGCAGACAGTCGTCGGTCGCGCGTGCGAAGACACCGACATACGCCGAACCGGAGAAGGCCGCGCGGAGCAAGTCTACTCTGCGGTCTCGGCTTCGACGACGCTCTCGCCGTCTTCCTCGAAGCGAGCGGCTCGAACGCGCAGCTTGCGCGGCGGGTTCGAGCGACCGTTGGCCCACACGGCCTCGTTGACCGAGGGGTCCAGACGGATGGCGTCGCCGTCGACGGCGAAGTGCTTGGCGAGGTGCTCGCGGACGATGGACATGGCCTTGTCGGCCTGCTCCTCGTTGGGCGCGGCCTTCACGTCGCGGAGCGGGACGGTCACGACCCGCTCCTCGAAGTCTCCGGCGCTCATTCGTCCGTGTCGCTACGGCGCCAGTGGCGCCGCTTCGGGTTGCGTTCGACGTTGCGGTCCGTCTTGAGCATGACCCACGGCGGAACGCGCGTGTTCTGGCGCTCGAGTTTCCCCAGGCGCTTCTTCTTGGATTTCGACTTCTTACCCATAGTGTCACCCCCTTCCGCCCCGGCGCTTAAATTCCTGTTCCTTTTGCCCGGGACCGCTCACCGCCCGACCACGACGCCGTCCCCGCCCGTTCGGCCGGCCGAGGAGCGGGCGAATCAGGCGAACGCGAGCGGGACCATCACGAGCACGCCCGCGGCGATCCCGCCGAGGAGTTCCCGGCGGCCCCCGCCGGGCAGGTCCGAACCGCGCTCCAGCGCTTCGGGGACGAACTCCGTCGCGACGAGGTACACCATCGCGCCCGCGGCGAACCCGAAGCCGAAGGGGAGGAACTGCTCGGCCAGCGTCACGAAGTAGTAGGCGATCACGGCCCCCAGCGGCTGGGGCAGGCTGGAGAAGACAGCCCACCACGCCATCCGCCACTCGCTGACGCCCATCGACCGCAGCGGGATGGATATCGCCACGCCCTCCGGGACGTTGTGGATCGAGATGGCGACGGTCATGAACACCGCAAGGACCGGCAGCGTCAGGCTCCCGACGGTGACCGTCGCCAGGCTCGGGTCGTCGATCCCCAGTTCGGCGAAGGAGACGCCCACCGCGACACCCTCCGGGAAGCTGTGGACGGTCAGGATACCGAGGATGAGGACGAGTTTCCTGAAGTCGGCCTCCTCGTACTCCTTCGGGTGAAACTCCGCGCCCTCGAGCAGTTCGTGGGCGACGACCACGAGCAGGACGCCGACCAGCACGCCCGGACCGATGGCGAGCGCTGCGTCGACGAACCCGCCGTCGACGACCGCCAGTCCCTCCCGGATCAGCCCGAACAGCGACGCCGCCACCATGATGCCCGAAGCCAACCCCCACAGCACCACGTTCCACCGGTCGGAGATATCCTCGACCAGGAAGAACGGGAGCGCGCCCAGCCCCGTCGCCAGCGCGGTCAACAACCCCGCGAGGAACACCAGCCCGAGATTCCCGAGGTCGACCATCCGTACTCGAACCTACGCCGGGCGCGTCCTTAACAGTTATCACTAATCTGATTGTTTTTGGGAGACCTAAAGCGGACGGCCTCCGTGAGCCGCCGACCGGACCCCCCTCGCCCGGCGGGGTCGAGCGCGGTGTGTGACGCCGTGGTTAATGCACCTTATACACACTGCAAACGTTCGAACTCCTATGCGGTGAGATATAAATACTGGTTCGCTGAACAAAGGTGTATGTCAACCACTGAGATGCGCACGGCCGATGTGGACGCGGACGCGGAAGCGGGGAACGCGGGGGAGCCGGGGGCCCGGCCCCACAGGGTCCTCGACCCGATGGGCGCGACCGGCCGGATGACCGTCGAGACGCCCGAGGGGGACGAACGGACGGTCGTCGGCTGTCTGGACGGCCTCGTCGCGGGTCGACTCGACGGGACGGCGCCCGGTTCGACGGTCCGGATGGAGCTATCGCCGGCCGCCGACGGCGAGGGGTACGTCGCCGCGCGCGTCCTCACCGGCGGCCTCCCCGCGCTCTGAGTGCGTCCGGGCTCCCGGTCGGCGCCACTCCGTCTCGCTACAGCGGGAACCGCTCGACGGTGTCGTACGTCGGCCCGTCGGGCCCCAGCACGCTCTCTTTCAACCGTATCTCTTCGACCGCGAGTCGCCCCACGTCGGGGTCGCCCTCGCGGACCGCCTCCTGCACCAGTTCCTTCCCGCCGGCGTGGTCCATCCGCGCGACAGTGACGTGGGGGGTGAAGTCGTGGTCCTCGGCGTCGAACCCCATCGCCGTCGTCCGCTCCTCGACGGCCTCGTGCAGGCGCGTCAGCTCCTCGCCTCCCGAACGCGTTCCGACCCAGACCACGCTGATATAGTCGAGACTCGGGAAGACGCCCAACCCGCCGAACTCGCACTCGAACGGCGCCACGCCGGCGTCGGCGACCGCCGCCGCGAGTTCGTCGACGAGCGCGTCGACCCGCTCGGTGTCGGTGTCGCCGAGGAACTTCAGCGTGACGTGGGCCCCCTCGGGGTCGGTGACGTTCAGGCCCGACGCGCTCGAGAACCGTTCCTGGACGGCCGCCACCTCGTCGGCGAGCCCGTCGAGGTCGACGCTGACGAACAGTCGCTTGCCCATGTTCGCCCCTCGACCCGCGCGCGTCTTCAGCGTTCGGTGGCGCGGCGACCGACGCTCGTGTGGGCGAACGTTGTTTCAGTCGCGGTGAGCGGTGCGGTCGACGCACGTTGTCGAGTGCGGTCGAGACGACAGTTGGCGAGCGCACAGGGAACTCCCGCCACTCACTCGGAAGACGGTCACCGGAGCGCCGAGAGAACGAGGGCGACGCCGACCAGGAGAACGACGACGGCGACGCCGTCGGTGGTGGCGTCGACGGCGAGGAACGAGGCGGTTCCGAGCAGTGCCGCGGCGGTCCCGACGGCCGCGGTCGCGGCCACGTGCGCGAGTTCGAGGCGTGTGGTCGACGCTCCGCGGCCGAGCTGTTCGCCGACGGTGATCCCGTAGCGGCCGGCGTCCCACGCGAGCAGGGAGCAGAGCGTCGCGCCGACCAGCGGGAGCGTCGGCGCGCCGGCCAGCCCCGCCGCGGCGACGCCGGCGACGAGCGCGACGGCGCCGGCGGTGACTCTGCGGCGACGGCCCCGCAGGGCGCCGGCCGCGACGAGTACCGCCCCGAGGAGCCCGAGCGCGCGCCCGCCGGTCGTCGGGAGCCACAGCGCGGCGACCACCGCCAGCGCGACCGCCAGCCGAGCGCTCGTCCGCGCGGGCGAGCGGTCGACCGACCCGGTCCCCGAACTCGCCGCCCCGCCGACTCGCTCGTCGGTCGGCGCGCTCGAGCGGTGACGCCTCGCTCGGTCGTCGTCCGTCCGGTCGGACTCCGGGTCCGCCCCCGAATCGCCTCCGGGGGCGGCGACGGGCCCGTCGGTGGCTGGCGGCCGGCCGGTGGCGTCGCTCACGCCGACCACCGCCGTCGGGCCCGCGCGAGCGCGGCGTCGAAGCGCTCGCCGCCCTCCCAGTCGACGACGCGGACGCCCGCCGATCGGAGTGCCGACAGCCGCTCGTCGCGCTCGTCGGCCGCCCGCTCGTGGGGGTCGGTGTCCCGGACGGTCGGGTCGGGGCTCACGACGGTCACGTCGCGGCCGTAGGCGGCGAGCCGGCGGGCGACCTGTCGCGGGTAGTCGTCGCAACAGGGGGAGACGAACATGACCTGCGCGTCGGGGTCGAGCCGGCGGTGGATCCGGCGGATCCGCTCCAGCCGGAGGGTCGCGCGCCGGTCGACCGGGTAGCGCTCGTGGAGCTTCCGAGCGGGGGGGACTGGCGACAGCGCGGGATGGACGTTCAGCAGCTCGCGGCCGAGGGCGCGGTGGTCGCCGCCGGCGCCGGGGGCGAGCCGACAGCCCTCCCGCTCGCGGCCGAACGTCTCGAAGCCGACGCGGTCGCCGGCGTCGAGGAGCGCGTCGAACACGCGATGGGCGGCGTCGACGCCGCGTTCGACCGCGTGGTAGCCGTCGGGCGCCGACGCGCGGTAGGCGGCCCGCCGGGTGTCGACGACGAGTTGGACGACCGCCGACCGCTCCTCGCGGAACTCGACCGTCGCCAGCTCACCCGTCTTGGCCAGCTGGCCCCAGTCTATCCGCGAGAGGGGGTCCGAGCGGCGGTACTCGCGGGTGGCGTGGAACTCGATGCCGGGGCCGCCCTCGTCGGTCTCGACGCGGCCGGCGAAGCCGGCGGTCGTCCCGCCGACCGGTATCCGCTCGCCGTCCAGCACCGGGAGCGTGCAGCGCAGCGTCGTCGGCGCGGCGACGGTCGTCTCGTACTCGACGGCGCCGCTGGGGTCCGCGACCGTCACCTCGGCGGGCGTCCAGTCGTGTTCGCCCCGCGTCGCCCGGACGGTGTAGGTGAACGTCGTCCGGGCCCCGGGAGACAGGGGCGCGCCGTGGCGGGCCGAGCCGTCGACGATGGCCACCTCGTCCGGGACGCCGTCGACGACGCGCACGTCCGTCAGGTACTCGTCGCTCTCGTTTCGCAGTTCGACGCCGACGGTCACCGGGTCGCCGGGCTCGGGCGACTCGTCGGCGAGCCGTCGGCGGACGCTCACGGCGGGGTCGCCCGTCTCGGCGTCGCGGAGCGACGGCTCGACCGTCCCCGCGTACCCCGCGACTGCGGCGCCGACCACCCCCGAGAGCACCAGTCCCGGTGCCCGCGAGACGACGCCGAGCCCGCCCAGCACGAGCGCGACCGCGACCACGCCCGTCCAGTGCCCCGTCGCGTGGGCGAGGACCGACGGCCCATCGCTGTTTCCTCCGTGATCCCCTCCGCTCGTGCCGTCTCCGCGGTCGCCCTCGTTCCCGTCGCGGTCCCCGTTGGCCCGGCTTCGGTCCCGAGCCCCGACGAACGCGGGGTCCTCGTCGCCGGGGACGGGGACCAGATAGCTCCCTTCGGGGTCCCGCGGGTGCCAGCGGTCGGGGTCGACGAAGCGCCGACCCGCCGCGCCGGCCAGCCCGACGACGACGACGACGACCGCCGCGAGCGCCGCGACCGCGGCCGTTGCCCGGGAGGTTCCGGGGCCGCCGCCCCACGCGGCCAGTCCCAGGCCGGCGACGACGACGACGACGCCGACCCAGCCCCGACGCTTCATCGCTCGTCTCCCTCCGGTCCGGGTCCGTCGTCGGCGTACGCCGTCTCGATGCGACGCAGCGCAGCGATGGCACGGTCGGCGCGGTCGGCGGGGTCGCGCCCGCCGTAGCGCACCTCCACGAACAGTTCGGTGAGCTCGGCCACGTCGTCGGGGTCCATCCCGGCGGCGGCGGCGGCGTCGGCGAACTCCGCCGGCGCTTTAGTCTCGGCGTCGGGCGCGTCGACGTGGGCGCGCATCTCGTCCCAGGCGCGGTACACCTCGTTGTCCACGTCGGCGTCGGCGTCGATCCGGTCGGCGGCGGCGCCGGCCGTCCGGCCCACCGCCGAGAGGTCCACGTCACCGCCCCCGACGCGCTCGGCTTCGTCGTCGTCACCCAGGGCCTCCAGCGACACGTCCGTGTCGGACTGATACCAGAGGGCTGCCGCTGCGGCGGCGAGTGCGGTGAGTACCAGCGCCGGCCCGGGGAACGGGATCGAGTCACTCCCGGGGATCGAGACGGGGAGGTCGATGTAGAATCCGCCGGCGCTCCCGCCCCCGGTGAACGGTTGGCGCTCGACGATAGACTCGTTTCGCTCCCGGTCGACGCCCTCCGCCGGATTTCCCGGGTCGACGGCGGCGACCGCACCCAGCCCGACGACTGCCGCCGCGATCAGGAGCGCCGTCCCGACCGACCGCCCGATCATCGTCGCACCCCAGCGACCGGGCGCGAGCGCCCGCCGGTCCCTCGCGACCGCGCCGACGCCGCGGCGACGCGCCGGCGTTCGGGCGAGGGCCGGTCCCGTCCCGGTCCGGTGGCGTGTCCGATAGTTACCATCTGTCGACACGAAACGGCTCGATCGATATTGTTCTTTGGGTGACAGAGCGACGAACCGGGGCGGGTCGGCGCCCCGCGGGCCGGCCGGGTCGACGAGTAGCGACGGGACCTGATAGAGAGTATAGTTATTTTCTCTACCAATAAGATTTACATAACCCTGGTTCGATGTAGCGAATGGAATGGCGTCAGGAGCGGTCACGGTCCCGAACGCGGTCGCCGGGTGAGCACCGGAACACGGAGCCGTCAGGCTCGCGAGCCCGCGGTCTACCGTTCCGGGACCGATACCCGGCCGAGCGGTCGGGCCGACCGCTCGGCACACACCATTCCACCGCGGTCCGAACGTTCACCCCGTTCGGAATCCGCACCCGAACCACCCACACCCACCCGAACCCACGCCGTCCGGACACCGCGTCCGGATTTTCACGCCCGTGATCGCGGCCGACACTCGGCCGCGGTCGTCCGTTCCACAAGAAACTTCCCGTCGATAGGCGAACGTGTAGTCGAATGACAACAGCCCCGGACAGCGCCCGCGACGAGGTGACGCTCCGCGAGTCGGTTCCGCCCGCGCGTGCGTGGGCGAAGACCGTCGCGATCGGTCTGTTCATGGGCACGGCCGACGCGGTGCCCGGCGTCTCCGGCGGCACCATCGCCCTCATCGCCGGCGTCTACGAGCGCCTCATTACGGCGATCAACGAGGTCACGCCCCGTCGATTCCTCGACGGCGTCGTCGCGCTCACGCCGCTGGACGGCGGCGTCTCCCTCGACCGCGCCGCCGCCGTCCTCGAAGAGGTCGACGGCTGGTTCCTGATCGCCCTGCTTGCAGGCATCCTCTCGGCGGTCGTCCTCGTCACCCGCATCGTCGACGTCGCCAACGAGGCGGCGCCGGTCCTCCTCTTTGGCTTCTTTTTCGGCCTGATCGGCGCCTCGGCGGTCATCCTCTTTCGCGCGGTCTCCGTCCGGACGCTCCCGGAAGTCGTCGCGGCGGTCGCCGGGTTCGCCATCGCGTTCGTCGTCTCGGGGTACGGCGAGGTGCTCGAATCGGGCGGGCTCCCGGTCGTGTTCGGTGCGGGCGCCCTGGCCATCAGCGCGATGATCCTCCCTGGCATCTCCGGGTCGCTCGTGCTCGTCATCCTCAGCCAGTACGAGCGGATGTCCTCGACGCTCTCGGCGTTCGTCGACGCGCTCGTCGGCGTCGTCACGGGCGGCGGCCTCGCCCCGGTGGTCGACCGCGGCGTCGTCGTGGTGACGTTCGTCTGCGGCGGGCTGGTCGGGCTGTTCACCGTCTCGCGGGTCATCCGCCGCGCGCTCGACGCCAACCGCGAGGTGACCTTCGCCTTCCTCGTCGCGCTCGTCCTCGGCGCGCTCCGGGCGCCCGTCGTGACGCTCAACGGCGAGGAGTACGCGGTCGTCTGGAACACGCCCACGATTCAGGCGTTCGCCGGCGCCGCCGTCGTCGGCGCCGTCGTCGTCTTCGCCCTCGACTGGTACGCCGTGGACATCGACCTCGACGCGGTCTGAGCGGCCGCGCGGCCGACTCACTCACCCGCGTCCAGTTCGAAGACAGAGACCGACCCGCCGTCGTCGTCGTCGTTCGGACTCCCGCTGTTCGGCGCGCCGACCAGTGCCGTTGCTCCCGTCAGCGCGACCGAGAACCCGAAACTGTCGCCGACCGTACCGTCCTCGGCGACCAGTTTGGCCGTCTCCGTCCACTCGCCGTCCGAGCGCGCGAACGCGTAGGCCGACCCCGCCCGCTCACCGTAGGGGTCCTCGTCGCTGGGCGCGCCGACGACGGCCCGGTCGCCGGCGAGCGCGACGCTCGCGCCGAACTCGTCGCCGTCGTCGCCGTCGGAGGCGGTGAGCGTCGCGGCCTGCTCCCAGCCGTCGCCGTCGCGCCCGAAGACGTACGCGCCGCCGGTCCACATCTCGTCGTAGCTGTCGCGGAAAACCGCGCCCGCCAGCACCGTCCCGTCGTCGACGGCGACGCTCCAGCCCAGCCCGTCGTCCTCGCGGCCGTCGGTAGCCGTCAGCCGCGCCCGTCGCTCCCAGCCGCCGTCGGCCCGCTCGAAGACGGTGACCGAGCCGACCATCTCGGTCAGCGCGTCCGTCGCCGGCGCGGTCGCGGGCGTCCCAGGCCCGGTGTCGTCGTCCGCCCCGCCGACGGCGACGGTGTCCCCGTCGGTCGCCACCGCGTCGCCGAACCGGTCGCCCGGCGCCGGATCGCCGTGGGCGAGCGTCGCCGTCTCCCGCCACTCGCCCTCCGCGCGCTCGAAGACGTACGCCGCCCCGCTCTCCTCGCCGCGGCGACCGTTCTCCGGCGCGCCCACGACGGCGGTGTCGCCCGCGAGGGCGACCGCCCGGCCGAACTCGTCGCTGTCGGCGCCCTCGGCCGCGGTGAGCGTCGCCGTCCGTTCCCACCCGTCGTCCGCGCGTTCGAAGACGAACGCCGCGCCGGTCTCGACACCGGACTCGTCGGTCGCGTGCGGCGCACCGACGAGCGCCGTCCCGTCCGAGAGCGCGGCGGCCGCGCCCGCGGCCCGCGGTTCGACGGTCGCGGCCCGGGACCAGCTGTCGCGGTCGAACAGCGTTCCCGTCCCGCTGTGGTCGGTCGCGCCCGCGGCCGACGGCGCGGCGACGAACCCCCGCCGGTCCGAGAGCGCGACCGCCTTCCCGAAGCCGCCGCCCGCGTCGCCGGGCGCCGCCAGCGTCGCGTCGCTGGTCACCCGTCGGAAGGTCGAGCCGCCGTCGGCGGTCTCGGACGGCGTGACACCGCCGGGTTCGGGCGAATCGGCGTCGGTCAGGCCGGGACAGCCCGCGAGGCCCGCCGCGGTCGCCGCGGCGAACGAAGAGAGGAGGGCGCGTCGGGACCGATGCATGCAGGGACCGAACGGGGGGCGGTCACTTAACCCCGCCGGGCGGCGCCCGACGGCCGGCCGTCGTCGAGGGGCCGCCCGCGACCGTCCGCCGCTCAGCTCAGGAACAGCCGCCGCTGGGCCCGCTCGTGTTCCGCCGAGCGCACGTCGACCAGCGGCGCGAACGGGGCCATGTCGTCGATATCGCGCTCGGCGCTCGCCTCGACGGCGTCGACCATGGCAGGTCGCAACTCGTCGAGGACGCGCTGCACCTCGGTCGACCCAAGGCGCATGAGTCGCTGGGCCGCCCCGAGCTGTGCGGTCGCGAACTCGTGACAGGCCAGTAGGCACGCCTCACGCACCGAGACGCCCGCCAGGGCGGCGACGGTCCCGAGGACGACCGCGTAGTTGCCCGGCGCGTCGCCCGCGTCGACCGCCTCGCCGTACTCCGTCAGCAGGTCGTCGTCGCGCAGGTCCCGCTGGAGGGTCAACAGCCGGTCGCCGGTCCGCTCGGAGCTCTCGCGGAACTCCGCCGCGAGCGTCACCGCGGTGAGCCGCCGGTCCGCGCGCTCGACGCCCGTCAGGTCCCCCTCGCCGGCAGCGGCGTGGGCCGCCCGCAGCGCCACCAGGTCGGCGTGGCCGTGTTGCCGGCGGAGGACCGTCCCGACGAGGTCGCCCAGTTCGTCGGCGTCGGTCACGCCGTCGTCCGCGACGAACTGCTCCAGCGCGTAGGAGACGCTGTCGGTCCCCACCGGGAGGAAGGAGTCGGCCAGCCGCAGCGATTCGAGGGTCGCCTCGTCGCTCACGACTCCCCACCTCCGACGGAGTCGTCCCCCGATTTCGGGTCGAGCGTCCGCACGCCGTGGTCATGGCTGTGGTCGCCGTGACCGTGCGAGTGGCCGTCCTCGCGGTGGCCGTTGCCGGCTCCCCCGTGCCCGTGGGAGTGGCCGTCGTCGACGCTCCCCTCGTCGAACAGCGTCGGCGGGACCGCCTCGTATTCCACCGTCGCGCCGTCGGGGAGGTGGGGTTCGACCGTGGTCTCCATCCGTTCGCGGGTGTCCGCCAGCGGGAGGTACGCGCGGCCGTCCTCGACGGCCAGGTCCCAGTGGCGGTTGCCGACGGCGTGGCCGAGTTCGAGCGCGGTCGTCACCGCCGTCCGGTCGGGGTCGGCCACCCCGTCGAAGTCGAGCACCATCGCCTCGACGGCTTCGAGCGACACGATCACGAGCCGGTCGCCGGTCGAGAGCACGTCGCCGTCGCGCAACTCGCGGGCGACGACGACGCCCAGGTCCGTGCCGTCTTCCGCCGTCGTGCGGAACCGCGAGCGCCGCCGCTCGGTCTCGTCGACCGCGATGCGGAGCGGGTCGCCCGACGCGACGCGCTCGGCGACCCCCTCGTCGTCCAGTTGCCCGACGAATTCCTCGGCGACCAGCATCAGGGCCTCCGTGATTCGGGCGCGCCGACGCCCAGCAGGTCGGTTCTCGCCTCGTCCCACGCCGCCCGGAGCGACGCCGTCACCGTCTCCGCGCGGTGGCCCAGCGCCCGCACGACGCACCCAGCGTCGTTCGGCAGGCGCGTCGCGCCCGCGCGGACGGTATCGGCGTGGCCGTCGTCGGCCGCGGCGTCGCCGTCGGTTTCGGGGTCGGGGACCGCACCCGTCGCGACTCCGTGCAGTCGGTCGCTCAGGTCGTCGAGACCGTCGGATTCGTCCGCAGGGACGAGGACGTACAGCGTCCCCACCACCGCGAACTCGCCCATGACACCCGCGGCGGTGGGGTCGGCGTGGGCGGGCCGGAGGTGCGTCGCGTCGTCGACGAGCAACGTGCCGTCGCGGCGGACGCGCAGCCGCGAGAGGTACCGCTCGAAGTCGAAGCGCTCCCCGCGGGCGAGCCGTCCCGGAACCACCACGTCACCGACGACCGCGCTCGCGTCGGCCGCGAGGTCGAGGTCGAGCGCCTGGAAAAAGCGCGAGTTCTCGTGGAGGATGGTCGGCTCGGGCACGTAGTCGAGATGGCCGTCCCGGTCGACGGTGAGAGACACGTCCGCGGCGGCGTAGTTGCGCTCCATCGAGAGCACCTTCTGGGAGCTCTGGGTGGAGACGTGGGCGACGGCGCCCGTCCCGACCTCGACGTCGATCCGGTGGCGGTCGCCCTGGGCGACGCCGCCGGTCGGCGACTGGACGTACACCGTCTCGGCCTCGGGCAGCGGGTCGTGGCCGAGCGTGCCGCTGACGTGGAACGGCGCCCGGGCCAGATCCCGCACGAGGTTCGTCTCCCCCGCCTCGTCGGCGGCGAAGCGGAGTTCGAGCCGGCCGTCTTTCCCGGGCGAGCCGACCGCCGCAGCGGGGAGCGATTCGGTCGCGTAGTCGGCGAACGACGGGTGGGGCGGCTCGTCGATCACGTCGTCCCGGCCCGGTGGTTCGGGCGGTCCGTCGGGCGGCTCGGGCGCTTCGTCGGAGGTGTTCGGGCTGTCTGTGGCCATCTACGCGAACAGCACGCCCTCGCTGACGTGCTCCTGTACGTCCTCGACCCCGTCGCCGGCCTTGCAGTTCGTGAAGACGAACGGCCCCTCCCGAACGTCGGCGGCGTCGGCCTCCAACACGTCCAGGTCCACGTCGACGTGGGGGGCCAGGTCGGTCTTGTTGATCACGAGCAGGTCGCAGTCGACGACGCCGGGCCCGCGCTTGCGCGGGATGTCCTCGCCCTCCGCCACGCTGATGACGTACAGCGAGTAGTCCGCGAGTTCGGGGTTGAACGTCGCGGCGAGGTTGTCGCCGCCGCTCTCGACGATGACGAGGTCGAGGTCCGGGTGGTCGGCGAGGAAGTCGTCGATCTGGGCGAGGTTCATCGAGGGGTCCTCGCGGATACCGGTGTGGGGGCAGGCGCCGGTCTCGACGCCGGCGACCAGATCTTCGGGGACGATCCCCGCGAATCGTTCGCGCAGCGCGTCGGCGTCCTCCTGTGTGAGTACGTCGTTGGCGATGACGCCCACGTCCAGGCCCGCCTCGCGCAGCCGCGGGACGAGTTCGGTGACCAGGGCGGTCTTGCCGGAGCCGACGGGGCCGCCGATGCCGACCGTCGCCACGTCGCGGTGGGTGAGGCTCACGAGTCGGCCTCCTCGGCGTCGGCCGGGTCGCCGCCGTCGGCGGCGCTCTCGGGTTCGCTGTCGGACTCCGTCCCGGCGGTCGAGCGGATCGGGTCGTGGACGGTGACGAGCTTCGTCCCGTCGGGGAAGGTGGGTTCGACCTGGATGATGTCGACCATCTCGGGGACGCCCTCCATGACGTCCTCGGGGTCGAGCAGCTGGGTCGCCTCGGCGCGGATCTCCGCGACGGACCAGCCGTCGCGGCCCCGCTCGAAACACCAGTCGGAGATGTACGCGACCGATTCGGGGTGGTTCAGCGCGACGCCGCGCTCCTTGCGGCGCCGGGCGAGCTCTGCGGCCATGAAGACCGTCAGCCGTTCCTGCTCTTTGGGTGTAAGGTTCATCGTTCAGAGGATGTATCGCTGTCCGAGTGCCACTTCGTCCGTGGGTTCGCCCCGTGCCTCCTCGCCGTCGATCTCGACGACGAACGTCTCGGGGTCCACGTCCACGGACGGACAGTACGTGTTGCGCACGAAGTCGTCGACCGACAGGTCCCGCGTGTCCGCGATCGGCACCACCTCCTTGTTGAGGTCGTACCGCTCGGCCAGCCCGTTCTCGGCGGCCTGGGGGCTGACGAACTGCACGCTCGTCGCGTCGGCCGCTCGCCCCTTCGCGCCGAACTGCGGCCGCTGTTTGACCGGCTGGCAGGTCATCAGCGAGCCGTTGGCCTCGCCCATCGCCGACCAGGCCGGGAAGCCGCCCTTGAGGACGACCGACGGCTTGACCCCGAAGAAGGCGGGGTCCCACAGCACCACGTCGGCGAGTTTGCCGGCTTCGAGCGAGCCGACGTGGGCGTCGATACCGGCGGCGATCGCCGGGTTGATCGTGTACTTCGCGAGATACCGCAGGATGCGGTCGTTGTCGTGGTCCGCGTCGAGATTCGACGGCAGCGGCCCGCGCTCGTGTTTCATCTTGTGGGCGGTCTGCCAGGTGCGGGCGATCAGCTCGCCCATCCGACCCATCGCCTGTGAGTCGGTGGTCATCATCGAGATGGCGCCCATGTCGTGCAGCAGGTCCTCGGCGCCGATGGTCTCGGCGCGCACCCGCGACTCGGCGAAGGCCACGTCCTCCGGTACGTCGGGGTTGAGGTGATGGCAGACCATCACCATATCGAGGTGTTCGTCGAAGGTGTTCTCGGTGTAGGGCATCGAGGGGTTCGTCGAGGAGGGTAGCATGTGGGACTTGCCGACGAGTTCGATGATGTCGGGGGCGTGGCCGCCGCCGGCGCCCTCGACGTGGTAGGCGTGGATCGTCCGGCCGTCGATGGCGTCGAAGGTGTCCTCGGCGAACCCCGACTCGTTGAGCGTGTCGGTGTGGATCGCGACCTGGACGCCGGTCTCGTCGGCCACGTCCAGACAGGTGTCGATCACCGCCGGCATCGCGCCCCAGTCCTCGTGTATCTTCAGCGCGACCGCGCCGCCCTCGACCTGCTCGCGGATCACCTCGGGCTCGTTCGAGGAGCCCTTGCCGTAGAAGCCGACGTTGACCGGCCACTCCTCGGCGGCTTTCATCATCAACTCGAGGTTGCGCACCCCGCTGGTGATGATGCCGACCGTCGAGGGGCCGACGCCGCCGCCGAGCATCGTCGTCACGCCCGAGGCGATGGCGTGTTCGGGCAGCTGGGCGGAGTTGAAGTGGACGTGGATGTCGAGCGCGCCCGGCGTCGCGATCATCCCCTCCGCGGAGATCACCTCGGTGTTGGCGCTGACGATCAGCTCCTCGTCGACGCCGTCCATCGTGTCGGGGTTGCCGGCGTTGCCGACGCCGGCGATGCGGCCGTCCTTGAGTCCGATGTCGGCCTTGATCACCCCCAGCTTCGGGTCCAGTACGACGAGGTTCGTCAGCACCCAGTCGAGCGCGCCCTCCTCGGCGGTGTAGCCGGGCTTGAGCCCCATCCCGTCGCGCAGGGTCTTCCCGCCGCCGAACACCGCCTCGTCGCCGCGGGTGATCCGGTCTTCGGTCACCTCGGCGATCAGGTCCGTGTCGCCGAGGCGGACGCGGTCGCCTTCGGTCGGCCCGTACAGCGAGGCGTACTGGTCGGGGTCGAGGTCCCGCATCACTCGGCCCCCTCGAAGCCCGCCTCGCGCGCCCGGTCGAGCGCCGCGGCCTTCGTCTCGGCGTCGACGGGCCCGTCTGTCAGGGCGTTCATCCCCGTGAGGAGTTGGTCGCCGCCGACGGCAACGAGGTCGACCGTCTTCCGGTCGCCCGGCTCGAACCGGACCGCGGTGCCGGCGGGCACGTCCAGACGCATCCCGAAGGCCTCGGCGCGCGGGAACGACAGCGCGCGGTTGACCTCGAAGAAGTGGAAGTGCGAGCCGACCTGCACCGGCCGGTCGCCGGTGTTGGCGACCGTCACCTCGGCCGTCTCGCGACCCTCGTTGATGCGGACGCCGTCGCCGCGGGCGGTCACCTCGCCGGGCACGAGTCCGTCGCTCACGGCCGTCCCTCCGAACGCGACCGGTCGGTACCGTCGCCGGCCGTGCGATGGCCGTCGCGGCTGCGAGCCGGGGAAGTCGTTGTCTTCGTCATCTGGTACCCATCCACACGTTCGTCCTAAACCGGTTCCGGATGGTGGAAATACTACCAAATTCTGTCGTCTCGCTGTGCGTTCGATCTCTCATAGCATGTACCGTTGGGCGAGCGAGACCTCCTCGCTCGGTTCCGCCGAGACGACCTCGCCGTCGACTCTCACCTCGAAGGTTTCGGGGTCGATCTCGATGTCGTCCGGGCAGTAGTCGTTGTAGTGCATGTCTGCCTTCCCGGGCGTGCGAGCGCCGGAGACCGGAACGACGGGGCAGTCGAGCCCGTAGGCCTCGCCGACGCCGGCCTCGGCCGCGGCCGGGCTGACGAACGACAGCGAGAGGCCGTGTTTGGCCTTGCCGACCGCGCCGGCGCGGGGACGCTGCACGACGGGTTCGCAGGTCATCAGCGAGCCGTTGGCCTCGCCCATCTCCGAGTAGACGGGGAATCCGCCTTTGAACGTTATCGCGGGCTTGACCCCGAAGAAGGCCGGATCCCACAGCACCACGTCGGCGAGCTTGCCGGGTTCGAGCGTGCCGACGTAGTCGTCGATGCCCGCCGAGATCGCGGGGTTGACCGTGTACTTCGCGAGGTAGCGCTTGGCGCGGAAGTTGTCGGCCTCTGTGGAGGTGTCGGCCGCCTCGTCCTCTGGCAGGGCGCCGCGCTGGCCCTTCATCTTCGAGGCGGTCTGCCAGGTGCGGGAGACGACTTCGGCCTGCCGGCCCATCGCCTGGGAGTCGGAGGTCATCATCGAGATGGCACCCACGTCGTGGAGCACGTCCTCGGCGCCGATGGTCTCGGCCCGGACGCGTGACTCCGCGAATGCCACGTCCTCCGGGACGTCGGGGTTGAGGTGATGGCAGACCATCACCATATCCAGGTGTTCGTCGAAGGTGTTCACCGTGTAGGGCATCGAGGGGTTCGTCGAGGAGGGCAGCATGTTGGGCTGGCCGACCATCTCCATGATGTCGGGGGCGTGGCCGCCACCGGCGCCCTCGATGTGGAACAGGTGCATCGTCCGCCCGTCGACGGCAGCGAACGTGTTCTCGACGAACCCCGCCTCGTTCAGGGTGTCCGTGTGCATGCACACCTGCACGTCCTCCTCCTCGGCCACGTCGAGGCAGGTGTCGATGGCGGCGGGCATCGAGCCCCAGTCCTCGTGGATCTTCAGCCCGCAGGCGCCGGCTTCGAGCTGCTCGCGCAGGGGACCGGGCTTGGAGGCGTTGCCCTTGCCGTAGAAGCCGACGTTGACCGGCCACGCCTCGGCGGCCTGGAGGAAGCGCTTGACGTTCTCGGGGCCGGTCGTGCAGGTCGTCGCGCCGCCGCCGTAGCCGCCGCCGAGCATCGTCGTGACTCCCGACGCCAGCGCGTGGTCGGGGAGCTGGGCGGAGTTGAAGTGGACGTGGATGTCCAGGCCGCCGGGCGTGGCGATCTTCCCCTCGGCGGGGTACACGTCGGTCGAGGGGCCGACGACCATGTCGACGCCGTCCATCGTGTCCGGGTTGCCGGCCTTGCCGATCCCGGCGATCTCGCCGTTCCTGATACCGATGTCGGCGGCGACGATCCCGAGGACGGGGTCCATCACCAGTGCGTTCGTCAGCACCCAGTCGAGCGCGCCCTCCGCCTGGGTCGTGCCCGGCGACTGGCCGAGCCCGTCCCGTAGCGTCTTCCCGCCGCCGAAGACCGCCTCGTCACCCGGCGTGCGGCGGTCCTCCTCGACTTCGACGAGCAGTTCGGTGTCGCCGAGACGAACGCGGTCGCCCGTCGTCGGGCCGTACAGTTCGGCGTAGGCCTCGCGGTCGACCTCGCGTGTCATGCCTCGTCCTCCGCGCTCTCGGCTCTCGCTCGATCAGCGTCCTCGCTGTCCAGCTTCCCGGCCTGGTCGGGGATGCCGCCGAAGCCCTGCCGTTCGGCACGCTCGACCGCCGCGGCGGCGTCGCCGTCGACGCTGCCGTCGACGAGGCCGTTCATCCCGTGGGCGACGCGCTTGCCGCCGATAGCGACGAGGTCGACCGTCTGCTCGTCGCCGGGCTCGAACCGCACCGCCGTGCCCGCGGGGATGTTCAGCCGCATCCCGAAGGCGGCCTCGCGGTCGAACTCCAGAGCGGCGTTGGTCTCGAAGAAGTGGAAGTGCGACCCCACCTGCACCGGCCGGTCGCCCGCGTTGCCGACCGTCACCTCGGCCGTCTCGCGCCCCTCGTTTATCGTCACCGTCCCCTCCGCGGGTACTACCTCGCCTGGGACGATCTCGTCGCTCATACCACCACGTCCGTCGACAGTTTCGGTCGATAGTCGATCATCTGCGCGATTATTCGGGTAGCCATCCCAAGCCGGTTCGCTTCGGTGCAAATAGCACCGTCCGATCTCGTATCGTGCCTCGATCGTCCGGATCGTCGCCTCAAAATCGGAAGATCGATCAGGTATCGTCGCCGAGGCGGTCCCGCGCCGCCTCGACGGTCAGCGGCGGGTCGTCGGTCAGGCCGTCGAACAGCCGGACGACCTGCGGGGGCCGCAGGTCGCAGTCGGTCAGCAGGGCGGTGTCGGTCAGGACCTCGCGAGTGGGGCCGGTCGCGGCGACGCGGCCGTCGCCGTCCAGCAGGACCACGCGGTCGGCGACGCGGGGGACCAGCTCCGTGTCGGGCGTCGAGACGACGAGCGTGACGCCGGCGTCGGTCAGTTCGTCGAGCAGGGCGAGGACGGTCTCGCGGTTGGCCGCGTCCACGTCGCTCACCGGTTCGTCCAGCAGGAGCGCGTCCGGCTCGACGGTGAGCGCGCTCGCAAGCGCCGCCCGTCGCTGCTGGCCGCCGCTGAGCCGGAAGGGCGGTTTCGACAGCAGTTCGTCCAGGTCGAGCCGGTCGGCGACCCGCTCGACGCGCGCGTCGGCCTCGCCGTCGGGCAGATCCTGCTGGGCGGGGCCGTAGGCCAGGTCCTCGCGGACGGTGGGGTTGAACAGGTAGTCGGCGGGGTTCTGCGTGAGGACGCTCAGCCGGTCCCGGACGGCGTCGGCGTCGGCCGTCTCGCCGAAGTACCGCACCGTCCCCTCGTCGGGCTCGATGAGGCCGCCGAGCAGCTGGAGCAGCGTCGACTTACCGGCGCCGTTGGGTCCGAGCAGGGCGACCCGCTCGCCGCGGGCGACACTCACGTCGACGCCGTCGACGGCGGGCGTGCCGTCCGGGTAGGCGTAGCGGAGCCCGCTCGCCTGGATGGCGGGCGCGCTCGTATCGTCGCCGTCGGTCACGCCAACCCCACCCCGACGACGGCGGCGAGGACGACCAGCGCGAAGGCGGCGTCCGCGCGACCCAGCGGCGCGCTGTCGGTGGAGGGTCGCGGGCCGCCACCGCCGCCGCGAGCGCGGGCCGCGCGTTCGACGCGCTCGCCCCGTTCGACGCTCCGCAGGAGGAAGGTCCCGAGGAAGTTCCCCGAATCGCGCCAGGTCCGGCGCAGGTCCGGCTCGGCGACCGTCCGGCTCCGCCGGGCGCGGGCCATCCGTTCGAGTTCCGCGAAAAAGAGGAGGAGGTACCGGTAGGTGATCGCCAGCAGCGAGACGGCGATGACCGGCGCGCGCAGGCGGGCGAGCCCCCCCAGCAGGTCCGAGAAGCGCGTCGTCAACAGCAGCAGCGAGAGAAAGGCCACGCAGACGGCGACGCGGGCGGTGAAGACCGCGACGTACGCGACGCCGGCCGCCGAGAGCGGCGTCCCGGTGAGGGTGGGGCCGCCCATCAGCAGCGTCTGGGGCGCGACGGCGACGAGCGCGAACGCCGGCGGGCCGGCGACCCGACCCAGGAAGGTCCGCGCGGGGACGCGCGAGGCGACCGCGAGCGCGCCGGCCAGCACGGCCAGGACGGCGACTCCCTGGAGGTCCCGCCGTGTGACGGTCAGCGCGACGAGCGCGACCAGGCCGACGAGCTTGACGCTCGGCGCGACGGCCTGCAGGAACCCCGAGCGGTCGGGCGCCTCCTCGGCGAGGAGGAACCACCGGGCGCGCTCGGAGAGCCCGGCGAGCGTGCGGTCGAGCAGGTCGGTCCGGGCCATCTCGGTCGCCCGGTCACCGCGTCCCGTCGGCGTCGCTCCCGAGCGCGCGGCCGATCCCGAACGCGACGAGGAGAGTCAGGCCGGTCCCGACGAGCGCCGAGACGAGCGTGCCGGGCGCGGACCCCAGTCCGGGGACGCCGTACTCGGGGAGCGGCGCCAGTTCGACCGGCTCGGCGTCGTCGGTCGCGCCGGTCGCCTCGGCGGCCTTGTCCAGGGGCTCGGCGTAGCCGACCTGGCCGGCCGCCCAGCCGAAGACGGGCGCCAGCAGCGCGAGCACGACGAGGACCGCGACCGCTTTCGGGAACCAGTCGGGGGCCATCAGGCGCTCACCTCGGGCGCGGCGGTCGGTCGCAGGTCCGGGCGGGCCCGCGCCAGGTAGCGGTAGACGACGGCCGTGATGGCGCCCTCGACCAGCCCGAGGACGAGGTGGCCGACGCCCATGATCGCCAGCGTGGTCAGGAGTTCGTACTGGAACGCCGAGGAGAGGCCGAGCTGGAGCCCGGCGGTCAGCGCCCCGGCGGTGATGCCGAGCCAGCCGGCGGCGAAGGCCGCGCGAAACTCCCCGTAGGGGGCGACGGCGCGATAGACGGCGTAGCCGACGTACACTTCGACGACGGCCATGTTGAACACGTTCGCGCCGAGGACGACCAGCCCGCCGTCGCCGAACACGAGGGCCTGGATCGCGACGACCGTCGCGACGGCGAGGGCACCCAGATGGGGGCCGAGCAAGATTGCGGCGAAGGCGCCGCCGACGAAGTGCGCGCTCGTCCCGCCGGGGACCGGCCAGTTCAACATCTGTGCGGCGAACACGCCCGCGGCGACGACGCCCACGAGCGGCGCCCGGGTGCCCGAGATCTCGCCGCCGACGCGCCGGGCGGCGTAGCTCAGGGCCACCAGCGAGAGCGCGCCGAACAGCGCGGCCAGGGACAGATCGACGTATCCGTCCGGGATGTGCATACTCCCCGGTCACCGTCGGACCGGATAATACTTTCTTATCGCGCAGTATTACTGCAGGGGAGCAGGTGGCCAGCCATATTACGCGGAGCGTCGTAGCCGGGGTATGAGCGACGACATCGACCGCATCAGCCTGACGCTGCCGTCGTCGATGGTCGAGCGGCTGGACGGCATCGTCGACGACTGGGAGTACGACAGTCGGTCCGAGGCGGTCCGGGACTCGCTGCGCGATTTCTTCGCGGACTACGAGTGGGAGACCGGCGGCGGCGGTCACCACCACGGCACTATCGTCATCGTCCACGACCACCACGTCGACGGCATCGCCGACGACCTCCAGACGATCCAACACGAGATGGCCGAGGCGATCACCTCCGTCCAGCACATCCACCTCTCCCACGACACCTGCATGGAGACGCTCGTCGTCGAGGGCTCGGCCGGCGACATCACCGAACTCGCCAACCGACTCCGGGCACTCGGCGGCGTCCAGCAGGTGAAGGTCGTCGTCGTCGACGAGTAGGCTCGCACCCCGGCCACCTCACTCACGTGGATATCGTCCGTTCGATCTGATCGTCCGTTCATTGTCACGTTCCGGACTGGCGGCTCGGCTGGATCGCCAGCCCGCAGAACATCGCTCGATCTCGACATTATTAGGTATCTGTAGTTTTCTAACCACGCTCGCTCGAACGTCCACCAATTTCGAGCCGTCCTATCATGTCCTAATATTCAAGCCAGGGGTATTGGACATCTATAATATGCGAGTGCAAACCCTTATTTACCGTCTGCAAAATCGAAGGTATGTACGCAAATGATGGACGTTCATGCGGTGTCGAACGGGTACTGTGGTGGAAACAATTTCATTTCGGCCGAATTTAGTGACTTTTTTGTATCGGGGGTCGGCCGATGAGCGGCGACGGGTTCAGCCGCCGTCAGTTCGTGACCGCGGGTGGTGCGGCGCTGGTCTCCGGGCTCGCCGGCTGTTCTGGGGGCGGTGACGGGGGCGACGGCGACGGCGACGGTGGCGGCGCGGCGACGGACACGATGAGCAGCGCCGACACGGTGAAGATCGGCGTGCTGGAGGACCAGTCGGGGAACTTCGCGCTGGTCGGCGACCCCAAATACAAGGCGTCGATGCTCGCGATCGAGGAGATCAACAACGACGGCGGGATCGATGGCAAGCAGATCGAGCCGGTCGCGCGAGACCCCCAGTCGGACAACCAGCGCTACCAAGAGCTCACGCGGGAGTTCATCAGTGAGGAGGAGGTCGACGTCCTCTGGGCAGGCTACTCCTCGGCGACCCGCGAGGCGATCCGGCCGATCATCAACCGGAACGAGCAGCTGTACTTCTACACGACCCAGTACGAGGGCGGCGTCTGTGACTCGACGACCTTCGCCGTCGGACCGACGGCCCGCCAGCAGCTGGGCAGCGTGCTCCCGTACCTCGTCGAGGAGTTCGGCCCGCGGATCTACACTATCGCGGCCGACTACAACTTCGGCCAGCTGTCGGCCGACTGGGTGAAGGTGCTCGCCGACGAGAACGACGCCGAGGTCGTCGGTGAGGAGTTCATCCCCCTGTCCGAGTCCAGTTTCGGCTCGGTCATCAACAACATTCAGGACGCCGAACCGGACTTCGTGATGTCGATGCTCGTCGGCGCCAACCACACCTCCTTCTACGAGCAGAAAGCGTCCGCGGGGCTGGACGTGCCCATCGGCACCTCGACGGCGATGGCTCAGGGCTACGAGCACCGCCGCCTCGACCCGCCGGCCATGGAGAACATCTACGCCGGGGTCAACTACATGGAAGAGGTCCCGACCGAGAGCAACACCGGCGACGGCGGCTTCGTCGACCGCTACTACGACATGTACCCCGACGCGGACTACGTCAACGAGGAGGCCGAGACCAACTACTTCTCGACGTACATGTACAAGGAGGCCGTCGAACAGGCCGGGACGCTCGAACAGCCCGAGGTGATCGAGGCGCTCGAGTCCGGGATCAGCCTCGGCACCGAACGCGCGCCCGAAGCGCCCGAGGGCGAGACGATCGAACTCGACGGCGCGACCCACCACGTCGACCACCACATGTGGGTGCTGCGGGCCGACGAGGAACACAACATCGAGGAGGTCACGAACCGCAAGATCCCCGAGCAGTTCCTCTCGAACACGGTCGGCTGTGACCTGCGTGAGACGGAGGAACAGACCCAGTACACCCCGGTCGACTACTTCGAGGAGGCCGAGTAGGGATGGTAAACGGCCTGAACCTCGCGTTCCAGTTCCTCGATAGCTTCGCGTTCGTCGTGCTCGCGGCGGCGGGGTTGGCCGTCATCTTCGGGATCATGGGCGTGATCAACTTGGCCCACGGTGAGTTCATTCTCGTGGGCGCGTACGCGACGACCTTCGCGGTCACTCGTGCGGGGCTCCCGCTGCCGGTCGCGATGGTCGTCGGCGCGCTGGTGACCGCGCTGTTCGGCATCGTCGTCGAGCGGACGATCATCTCCGGGTTCGTCCCCAACTGGGTCGGCCAGCGGACGGTCGGCCGGGACCTGATCGAACCGCTGTACGACCGGCTGGCCGACTCGATGGTCGCGACGTTCGGCCTGAGTCTCATCATGGTCCAGGGCGCCAGGATCGCATTCGGGAACAACCTCGATACGGTCGGGACGCCGTTCGGTAACGTCGCCTACGGCGAGTTCTCCTACTCGACCTACCGGCTCGTGCTCGCGGGGATCAGCATCCTCGTCCTCGTGGCCGCGTACTACCTGTTCACGCGCACGACGTTCGGGACGCGCGTCCGCGCGACGATGGCCGACGAGCAGACGGCCAAGGCGCTGGGCGTCGACACCGAGCGGACCTACATGCTCACGTTCGGGATCGGCTCGGGCCTGGCCGGCCTGACGGGCGCGCTGTTCGCGCCGGTGCTGTCGATGCAGCCGACGCTGGGCAGTCAGTTCCTCATCGAGGCGTTCGTCGCGGTCGTCGTCGGCGGCCCCAGCGTCGTCCTCGGGACGGCGCTGTCGGGCGGCGTGCTCGGCGCCGTCAGCGCGACGGTGACGAACCTCACCGACTCGACGACGTTCGGCCGGATCGCCCTGCTGCTGACCGCGATGCTCGCGCTCCGGTTCCTGCCCGGCGGGATCACCGGGTTCATCGAGCGCGTCCGCAGCCGCCGCCAGGAGGGAGAGTAGATGGCGACCGAATCCGCGACCGGCGCCGACCGCGGCGCAGTCGCGCGGATCCGCGGCCGCCTGGAAGGGCCCAACACCGTGGGCAACTCCCGCGGGTTCTGGCTCGGGTTCGCCGTCGCCGTCCTCGCGCTGGTGGCCTATCCGCTCGTGGGCAACGGCGAGTCGTTCTCGCTGTTCCTCGTGCTCGCGCTGCTGGGCCTGTCGCTGTCGCTCGTCTGGGGCTACTCGGGCGTGCTCAGCTTCGGGCAGGTCGTCTTCTTCGGCGTCGGCGGCTACACCTTCGGCGTCGTCTCGATCAACCTCCCCGACCCGACGGGGATCACCGCGGCCGCCATCACGGGCGTCGTCGTCGGCGGCGTCACGGCCGCCTTGTTGGGCTATTTCATGTTCTACGGCGGCGTCCGCGACGTGTACGTCACCATCATCACCCTCGTCTCGACGATGGTCCTGCAGACGTTCATGGCACAGACCGCCGGCTCCGAGTGGACCATCGGCGAGGCCGCGCTCGGCGGGTTCAACGGCATGCCGGCCATCCCGCTGCTCGAACTCGGGATCACCGGCGTCGTCTCCTTCCAGTTCGTGTTCAACACGCTCGAACTGTTCGTCCCCGGGCTGGGGACCGTCGAGGTCGACCCGTTCTACTACCTCGCGCTCGCCGCGCTCGTCGCGGCGTACCTGGGGCTGCGCGTGCTGGTCAACTCCGACTTCGGCCGCGTGATGGTCGCGGTCCGCGAGGACCAAGACCGCACGCAGATGTTCGGATACGACGTGAAACGAGTGAAGCTGCTGACGTTCACGGTCGGCGGTGCGCTCGCCGCGCTGTCGGGCGTACTCTACGCCGCGCGCAACGTCTACATCGACCCGCAAGTGTTCGCGCTGTGGTTCGCGACGCTGCCCGTCATCTGGGTGAGCGTCGGCGGCCGCAAGAGCCTCCTCGGTGCCGTGATCGCCACGATCGGTATCGAGTACTTCCGGCTCTCGGTCGAGGGCGAGATGGCGCTGGTCGTCCTCGGTGCCCTGCTGCTCGTCTTCATCCTCGCGCTGCCCGGCGGGATCGTCCCGTGGATCGCCGGGAAGCTCTCGGAGAGTTCCGTGCCCGTTTCGGAACTGGACGACGCCGACGCGCCCGCGGAGGTGAGCGAGTCGTGAGCAGCGACGCCGAGCGTAGCGAGGCATCGGAGACGGCGAGCGGCGAAGCCGACACCACGATGGACCCGAACGTCCGCGAGACGCCCGCCGGCAAGGCCACGGGCGACCGAACAGACACCCTGCTGCAGACCGACGGCCTCGTCAAGCGCTTCGGCGGGTTCACCGCAACCGACTCCGTCGACTTCTCGGTCGACGAGGGCGAGTTGCGCTGCCTCATCGGTCCGAACGGCGCGGGGAAGTCGACGCTGTTGAAGCTGATCGTCGGGACGCTCGAACCCTCCGCCGGTCGCATCTACTACGACGGGCAGGAGATCACGGACATGGAGCCGAACGAGCGCGTCCGCAACGGCATCAGCATGAAGTTCCAGGTGCCGTCGGTGTACGGTGACCTCTCGGTCCGGGAGAACGCGCGCCTGCCGGTCCAGCAGTTCGCCGACGGGGCGGAACGCCGCCGCCGCGTCGACGAGGCCATCGAGGACGCCGGCCTCGCCGGCTACGAGGACGTGCCGGCCAGCGCGCTCTCGCACGGCCAGCAACAGCAGCTGGAGATCGGCATGGCCGCCTCGCTCGACCCGGATCTACTCCTGCTCGACGAGCCAGTCGCCGGCCTCTCGGTGGACGAGCGGACGGAGATCGCCGAGCGGATCCGCCGACTCAACCGCGAGGAGGGCATCGCCTTCATCGTCATCGAACACGACACGGACTTCGTCGGCGAGATCGCCGACTCGGTGACGGTGTTGCACCGCGGGGACGTGTTCCGGGAGGGGTCGATCGAGGAGATCGAGTCCGATCCGGAGGTCCGCCGCATCTACCTGGGGGGCGAACAGTGAGCCTCCTCGAACTCTCCGACGTGACCGTCGGCTACGACGCCCCGGTCCTCCGTGACGTGGACCTGTCAGTCGAGGAAGGCGAGATCGTCGGCGTCGTCGGCAAGAACGGCGTCGGCAAGACCACTCTCATGAAGACCGTCGTCGGCCTGCTCGAACCCGACTCGGGGACGATCACCTACCGCGGGAGCTACGTGACCGACCAGTCGGCCGACGAGCGCGCCCGCGCCGGGATGGGGTACATCCCGCAGGGCCGGGACATCTTCCCCGGGCTCACCGTCGATCAGAACCTGAAGATGGGTGAACACGTCAACGCCGGTAGCACGGAGACGCGCTACGAGGAGGTCTACGACCTGTTCCCCGTCCTCGAAGAGCGTGCCGACCAGGACGGCGAGACGCTCTCGGGCGGACAACAGCAGATGCTCGCCATCGGCCGGGCGCTGGTGGCCGACCCCGACCTCCTCCTGCTCGACGAGCCGAGCGAGGGCGTCCAGCCCTCCATCGTCGACCAGATCAGCGAGGACATGCGCGCCATCAACGAGGAACTCGGCACGACGATCCTCTTCGTCGAGCAGAACCTCGGCGTTATCCGCTCGATGGCCGACCGCTGTTACGCCATGGAGCGCGGCGAGATCGTCGACGAACTCGGCGCGGAGGCACTCTCCGACGAGGACACGATCGCGAGCTACCTCGCGGTTTGACTCGCCGCCGGTTCCCCGTTTACCCGAGCCGTTCTGCCGTGTGTGTATGAGAACCGATTTCACGTTTCTGGAGTCTCTACCGAATGATAATGGGCAAAAGGAGTTTTCCGTATCGAGTGATTACCTCCGGGTACGATGAGCGTACACGCGCCCACTTCACCCGACCGAGACCCGCCCCCGAAAGCGACGCTGTTCTGCCCCGACTGCGGCCACGAGAGCCCGCCGACCGGCGACTGGGTCGTCCGCGGTGCCGACCCGGGATCGGACCGGGCCAGTGACGGCGACGCGGTCGTCTCGTGTCCCGACTGCGGGACGGAGATCGCGACCCGCGGCGGGTCCGAACTCCCAGCGCTGGCCTGACCGGCCGAATCAGTTTTCCAGCGACGGTTCGTCGACTCCCCCGCATCAGGGGCCTTTTCACGACGGGCCGCCGTACTGACGGTATGAACATCGTTCCGGACACGAGCGTGGTCATCGACGGCCGCGTGTCCGAGCAGATCGAGGCCGATGCCGACCCCGACTCGGAGGCGGTCGGCGAGGGATTCGCCGGCGCGACCGTCTACGTCCCCGAGGCGGTCGTGGGCGAACTCGAAGCCCAGGCCAACGACGGCCGCGAGAGCGGCTGGGACGGGCTGGGAGAACTCCAGCGGCTGGCCGAACTCCACGACGACGGCACCGTCAGCGTCGAGTACGTCGGTCGTCGCCCCGCCGAGGTCGAGCAGCGCGAGGCCGGCGAGGGGAAGATCGACGCGCTCATCCGCGACCTGGCCGAGGAACACGACGCGACGCTGGTCACCAGCGACGTGGTCCAGAGCGAGGTCGCGAAGGCCAAGGGCCTCGACGTGGTCTACCTCGAACCGCGCGGCCGCGACACCGAGTCGCTCGACATCGAGGACTTCTTCGACGAGACGACGATGAGCCTCCACCTCAAAGTGGGCGTCGCGCCGATGGCCAAGCGCGGCGAGATCGGCGACATGCACTACGAGACCATCAGCGACGAGGTCTCGACGGAGACGGACCTCAAGGAGTGGGCACAGGACATCGAGAACTCCGCCCGCGCCAGCGCCGAGGGGTTCGTCGAACTCGACGAACCGGGCATGACCATCGTCCAGTTCGGCCAGTACCGCATCGCCATCGCCCGGCCGCCCTTCTCGGACAAACTGGAGATCACCGCGGTCCGCCCCATCGTCAAGACCGATCTGGACGACTACGACCACGCCGACGAACTGCGCGAACGGCTGCTCGAACACCAGCGCGGCGTCCTGATTTCGGGTGCGCCGGGCGCCGGCAAGTCCACGTTCGCCCAGGCCGTCGCGGAGTTCCTCGCCGACTCCGATTTCGCCGTCAAGACCATGGAGAAACCGCGGGACCTCCAGGTCGGGGACAACATCACCCAGTACACCGAGTTGGGCGGTTCCATGGCCAAGACCGCCGACTCGCTGTTGATGGTCCGGCCGGACTACACCATCTACGACGAGGTCCGCAAGACCGACGACTTCGAGGTGTTCGCGGACATGCGCCTGGCGGGCGTCGGCATGGTCGGCGTCGTCCACGCCACCCGCGCCATCGACGCCCTCCAGCGCCTCGTCGGCCGGGTCGAACTCGGGATGATCCCGCAGGTCGTCGACACGGTCGTCTACATCGACGCCGGCGAGGTCGACACCGTCTACGACGTGACGACCGAGGTCAAAGTGCCCGAGGGCCTGATGGAGGAGGACCTGGCGCGGCCGGTCATCATGATCCGCGACTTCGAGACCGGCCAGCCCGCCTACGAGATCTACACGTTCAACCGCCAGGTCGTCACCGTGCCGCTGGGGGAGAACGCGGCCGAGGGCGGTGCAGGGCAGGAGAGCGGCACCGAGCGCATCGCCAAACAGGAGGTCGAACGGGAGATCCGGTCGATCGCCCACGGCCACGTGGAGGTGGAGATCAAGAACCCCAACACCGCCGTCGTCTACGTCGACGACGACGACATCTCCGCGGTCATCGGCAAGGGCGGCGGCCGTATCACCGACGTGGAGAACCGCCTGGGCATCGACATCGACGTACGCACGCTCGACGAGCGCCCGCAGGGCACCTCCGCCGGCGGACCCGGTGGGAGCGCCAGCGGGTCTGAGGGGAGCGGTGCGGGCGGCGGTGGGAGTTCGAGCGGCGAGATCGTCACCCCGGAGATCACTTCCCGGCACGTCCTCATCCCGATGACCGGCTACGAGGGCGACACCGTCGAGGTGCAGGCCGACGGCGAGTACCTCTTCACCGCCACCGTCTCCCGCGGCGGCGAGGTGCAGGTCTCCCGCGGCTCGGCCATCGCCGAGGAGCTGGAGCAGGCCATCGACCGCGGCAAGACGATCACCGTCAGCCCGTCGTAACGAGTCCCCTCGACGCGTTCGATCCGTTCCGCGAGTCGGGTCGCCGTCTCCGGTTCAGCGCCGGAATCCGGGCGCGAACTCCCGGAGCAGTCGATTCACCCGGCGGACGACCGGGGGGTACTCCTCGGAGGGGCCGTCCGAGTCCTCGGTGGGCTGGCTCGGTCCCGACGGTGCGGTGGTCTCCGAGTCGGCGGTGTCGTCGCCGTCGTCGGCCGGTTCCGTCGCGGGCTCGCAGCCGATCGAGATGTTCATCTCCCCCTCGCAGGGGCCGCAGGTCGAGGCGTCGAGGGCGTCGCGGACCGCCCGCGCGTCGTCGTAGTGGACCTCGGCGCAGTCGTTCGGGTTGAGACAGAGCCAGCACCCCTCGTCTTTCTTGTACTCGTCCTCAGCGACGTAGCCGACGACCGCCTCGCCCTCGGCGGCGGTGTAACAGCTGTCTCTTATACACATCTCTGAGCNGTAGCCGTCGTCGACGGCGACGACCGCGTAGTCGCCGTCGGTCCCGCTGCAGACCCGCTCGCAGCCGAAGAACTTCCCGTTGTGCGCGCTCGCGATGCCCGAGAAGGCGGCAACGCCGACCGCCGCCCCGCCCGCCGTCTTCAGTACCGTCCGCCGCCCGATCGCGCTCGTCTGACTGTCAGTGGATCCCTGCCGGTCGTTGTCCGTCTGGTTGTCGGTTGTCATCAGGTACGTACACCCTGTTCGTACCCTTCGAGCCGGCCGCGAGCCGGTTTGTAATGGCGCGACTGAACGCGTCGCAGGCGGCCCTTACCGGCCGCCGGCGCCGCGTCTCACCCTCGACCGCCGACATCGGTCGTCCACGCGCCGTCGTCGAACTCGAGGACGGTATCGAACAGCGCGCCCAGTTTGGCGATCGTCTGCTCGTCGTGGGCCTGCGGGTCGAGGTGATAGTGAGCGACGGCGTCCGTCGCCGCGCACCGCTCGGTGACTACCCCGAGGAACTCGAGCGCGCTCTCGACGTCGACGTACTGCAACAGCGTCGTGAGCGACTGGAAGCAGACGACGACCGTCTCGGCGGATCCGTCCCACTCGTCGAGGCAGTCTGCGACCCTGACCCCGAGGCGCGTCAGGTTGTGCGGCGACCCGACCCGCTCGACCGCCCGGTCGGCGTCGGCCGCCTCGGTCGTCCGGTTCGAGCCGGCGTCGGCATCGACGGCGACGATCCGCATCCGGGCCGGGTAGCCGCCGGCGATCCGCTGCCAGGCGTCGATATGGTCGCCGGGAGACTGGGTGAACAGCACCGAGAGCGCGCGCACGTCGGTCGACCCGTCAGGCGTCAGCAGGTCCAGACAGGCCCGCGGCTCCGCGCCCGTGAACGACGGGCAGCAGACGAGCACGTTGTCCCCGGGTCGTATCGACGCTTGGTACTGTCCGGCAAAAGAACACATACAGGTGTGTTCGTTGCTACCCGGCTATCCGTCATAAAGCTACGTGTCGGCGTCCGGACACCGGCCTGGTCGACCATGTTCCGACCTGAGGAGGCCTTCAGGCGTAGCCGAGGTCTTCGAGTCGCGCCTGCACGTCCTCGGGGACCGTCTCCTCGTCCGGGGACACCGCGGCCTCGTCGAGGTGGTCCCGCAGGGCGTCGAGCCTCGACCACGGGTCGGCGTCGTCGATGCCGCCGTCTTCTACGCCGTCGAGCGTCTCGTAGGCGTACCCCGCGTCGTGGAGGACGATTCCCTCGAGCGGCTGGTCGTACCATTCGATGACCGTGTCGTCGTACCCGTTGGCAGGCATCTGCTCGATCCGATTGGTCCTGAGACCGTAGCGCTCGACGAGCAGGTCCCGTTCGGGTATTTCCCCGAGGAGGTCGTGCCCGCGTGAAAGCGCCGAGGCCCCCGCCAGACCCAGGATGGTACGGTGAACGTCGATGAGGCTGACCGGGTCCTCTCGGTGGGTCGTCCCCTCCCGTCCGTCGTAGACCGACAGTGGCACGTGTACCAGATCCGGGTAGATGCCGTGGTTGTGCGCCCAGGCGCCGTCTTCGCCGAACAGCTCTCCGTGGTCGGCGAGCGTGATCACGTAGTCGAACTCCTCGCGAAGCGCCGCGAAGATGTCCGAGTAGACGTCAGAGAGATAGCGGGCACAGTCCTCGTAGGCCCCGCGGATCGTTTCGACCGACTCGTCGGGACCGTCGCCGATGGTGTCGTCGATATTCGGACTCCCCGTGTACTCACCCTGTCGGTACTCGGAAGGCGGATTGTAGGGGCCGTGGACCTCCATCAGGTTCGCGAAGAAGAACTCCTGGTCACCGAACTCCGTCTCGCGGATGTGCTCCAGCGCCAGCCGTGCGCCGTCGTCCGCACCCGCCACCGACTCGATACCCATGTCCCGGGCCTTCATCCGCACCCCGTAGTCCAGCGATGCCACCGTGTCAACGTCCCCGATGAGGCACTCGTAGACCGCACGCAGGAAGCGGCTCGGTCCCTGATCCTGTGTCTCCGAGACGAAGTTCCCCCAGTCGAAGATATCCTCGTCGTGTTTCCGGCCGCGCCAACTGTGGCGGAACTCGTCGAACCCGCGGTCGAACTCGAACGCGGCGGCGATGTTGGCGTTCGCGCTGAACGCGCGTGTCCGATACCCGGCCTCGGAGAGGGCTTCCGCGAGCACGGGCCGTGTACAGTCTAACGACTGCGTCTTGGCGTACACGCCGAGTTCGCTCGGGTATGCACCCCCGAACAGCGCCGCGTGGGCCGGGGTGGTCCAGGCGGTCGGCGACCAGGCGTTCTCGAACCGGACGCCCGGTAGCCAGTCGAAGTGGTCGTCGAACGTGTCTTTCCTGAGGGTGTCGAGGACTACGAGAGCGATGTTCGTCATGGGTGGAGGGGACCCGATATAAGCTATTCGGTAATTGTGATACTAATGTATTTCCATCGTGAATTGGTTGAGTACAGCGGTTACAGAACGATCGATCGGTACATTAGGATAATAAACTATGAATGTATCTGGAAACTGTCCACCTCGTCTGAAACGGCGAGCGATGGATTGTGCCGGCGCTATCGGCGAAGAGGTGTGTCGGTTCTCGCCGGGAGTGAAAAAGAGTCTGACCGGGTACTCCGGCGAACGTCGGATCGACGCTACGAGTTTCGGACGAGCGGTTCGTACCACTCGCGATTCGCCCGGTACCACTCGACGAACGCCTCGACGCCCTCGCGGATGGTGTAGGTCGGTTCGTAGCCGATCAGCTCGCTGGCCTTCGACACGTCGGCGTGGCTGTGGTCGGCGTCGACCTCGTACGCGTCGGTGTACTCCAGTTCGAGTTCGGGCGCCAGCTGGTCGCGGATCTCCGTCGCGAGCGTCTCGATGTCGATGTTGTCCGTACTGCCGACGTTCATCACCTCGCCGTCGGCGGCGTCGGTGTCGAGCAGCGCGCGGTTGGCCGCGAGGATGTCCTCGACGTAGGTCATGTCGCGGGTCTGGGTGCCGTCGCCGTAGATGACCGGCGGCTCGCCGTTCAGACAGCGCGAGACGAAGTTCGAGATGGCCATGTTCGGCCGCATCCGCGGACCGTACACCGTGAAGTAGCGCAGCGCGACCGCTGGGACGCCGTAGCGCTCGGCGTACACCATCGCGTAGCGCTCGCCGGCCAGCTTGGAGGTCCCGTAGGGACTGATCGGCGTCGTGAGGTGGTCCTCGTCGTAGGGGAGATACCGTGGTTTACCGTACACCGACGAGGAACTGGCGAAGACGAGCCGTTCGACCCCGTGGTCGCGGGCGGCGTCGAGGACGTTCAGCGTGCCGTCGACGTTGACCTCGTCGTACTTGCGGGGGCTGTAGTCGGTGCGGACGCCGGCCTGGGCGGCCTGGTGGTAGACGGAGTCGGCGTCGGCGACGAGGTCGTCGACGAGGTCGGCGTCGCGCACGTCGCCCTCGACGAGGTCGTAGCTGCCGTCGCTCTCGGCGGCGGCTTCGCGCCCGGTCTCGACGTTGTGCTCTTTGATCCGCGTGTCGTAGTAGGGGTCGAAGTTGTCCAGTACGACCACGTCGTGGCCATCGCCCGCGAACGCTTCGGCGAGGTGACCGCCGATGAAACCGGCGCCACCGGTGACGAGGACTCGCATTACCGTATCGCTCACCCGGCGAAAGAAAAAGTCATCGGCACGGCGGCGGTGGCCGTTCTCACTCCGCAGTCGCGTCGGCCTGCTCGGCGTCGTCGTCGGTATCGACGGCGCCGGCCTCCCGCAGTCGCTGTTCGGCGGACTCGCGGTCCTCGGGGTAGCCCACGTCGGTGCGCCAGCCGTCCATGCGGATGGCGTCGATGGTGCGCCCGGAGTGGATGAGCAGGTCGATGGCGTCGGAGATCTCGTACTCGCCGCGGTTGGAGGGCTGGACGAGGTGGCAGGCGTGGAGGATCTCGGGGGTGAACGTGTAGAAGCCGGTCATCACGAGATTGGAGGGCGGCTCGTCGGGCTTCTCGATCACGTCGGTGATCTCGCCGTACTTGTTGGTATCACAGACGCCGTAGCGGCTGGCTTCCTCCCAGGGAACTTCCTCGACGAGGAAGGCGGCGTCGGCGCGGGACTCGGCCTGACGGTTGACCACGTCTTCGAGGTTGGCCTGGAAGATGTTGTCGCCGAGCATCAGCATGAAGTCGTCGTCGATGTGGTCCTCGACGGTCAACAGCGCGTGGGCCAGGCCGTTCTGCTCGCGCTGGTGGGCGTAGGTGATCGGCACGCCCGCGAACTCGTCCTCGTAGTACTCGATGATGGCCTGTTTCTTGTAGCCGACGACGACCAGCAGTTCGTCGGCGCCCAGCTCGACCAGCTGCTCGAAACAGTGCGTGAGGATCGGCTTGCCCGCGACCTCGACCATTCCCTTGGGCTTGTCCTCGGTCAGCGGCCGCAGCCGCGTCCCCTCGCCGGCGGCCAGCACGACGGCTTGCATACCTTCGACTGGTTTATCACCGCGTAAAAATCTTCCCCGAAGCGTTCCCACTGATACCCGGAGTCACGACGCACCGGTCCCGGCGATCTCCCGGAGAGTAGAGGCCGCGCGGCCCTCGCGGCGGCATGCATCTCCCGGCAGCAACCCCTTCGGTGTCGAGCGACAATCGGCGCCGATGGCTGGCTCCGACGACCGGACGGTCTTCGAGCGGTCGCGGATCGGCTGGTGGCTGTTCGTCGCGCTGCTCGGGGCCGTCGCGGCGTATCTGGCCTGGCAGTTCGTCGGACTGCTCGTCCTCGGCGTCTTCGGCTACTACGCCACGCGCCCGATCAGCGACCGCGTCGGCGAGGTCGTCGATAGCGACTGGCTGGCCGCGGGGATCACCGTCCTGCTCGTGCTCGTGCCGGTGATCGCGCTCTCGCTGTACGCGGGCTATCAGGTCTTCGTCGCGCTCCAGGGGTTCCTGACCGGGACCGTCGACCCCATCGCGCTCCTGGGGCAGTACTTCGGCCTCGGCGACATCTCCCTCGCCGAGCGGCAGTCGCTCCTGAACGTCCTCGAAAACCCCGGGGAGTTCGTCTCGAACCCCCGACAGCGGGCGATGACGGTCCTTCAGACCGGACGGACCGTCGTCTCTGCGGTCGCGGGCACGCTGCTGTTGCTCGCGCTGTCGGTCACTCTCTCGTATTTCCTCCTCAAGTACGACGACGACATGGCCGACGCGCTCCGGCAGCTGTTCGGCGGCCGCAACACCGTCGCCTACGCGTACGCGACGGCCGTCGACTCGGACGTCGAGTCGGTCTTCTTCGGGAACCTCCTGTTCGTCGTCGTCATGTCCGTCGTCGCTGGCCTGGCCTACGTCGGGACGAACCTCGTCGCTCCGGCGGGCCTCGCGGTCCCGATGGTCGCCGTCCTCGCGTTCCTGACGGGCGCGGCGAGCCTGATCCCGCTCGTGGTCGGGAAGATCGTCTACGTGCCGGTGCTGGCGCTGCTGGCCGTCCAGGCCGTCAGGTCGAACGAGGCCGCCCTGGCGTTCGTCGGCGTCACCGCCGTCGTCTACTTCCTCGCGCTCGATTTCCTCCCGCAGACGTTTCTCCAGCCGTACATCTCGGGGCGACACCTCGACGGGATCATGCTCATGTTCGCCTACCTGCTCGGCCCCGTCCTGTTCGGCTGGTACGGCTTCTTCCTCCTGCCCATCGTCTTCGTCGCCGTCCTGGAGGCCGTCCGGATCGTCCTCCCGGAGTTGCTCCACGGCGAGCGACTCACCCTGGACGCCTCGATGGGCGGGTCCGTCGGCGCCGACCCCCAGTCCGCGGGCGACGTGCCCTCCGACGAGTACGCCGAGAACCGCTTCGAGGAACGCGACTCCCAACCTCCCGACGACGGCGACGACGCCGGCCGCTCCGACTCCTCGCCGAGCAACTGAACGCGCCGCCCGACGGCCGAAACCGCACCCTTTATCTTTTAGGTATGCCTAAACGCTCGCAATGGCCGCCGGCACACAGTCACGGTTCGCTGCCGAGCCCGACGTGGAATCGCGTGACCGTCCCGAAATTTCAGTCTGCGAGGGCGCTCCCGGAACCGCCGTGTTCCTCGAATCGGGGAACACCGACGGGTGGATCGCCAGCGACACGACGCTGGCGGTGACCCAGTGAGATGACCGACACCGACCACTCGACCGACGACGGGGAGGACTCGGACGGACCGGAACGGACGACTATCCGTACTGGACGCGAGTTCGAACAGGAGTATCGCCTCGACGCCAGCGAGGCCGGCACCTTCCTGATAGAGCTGGGCGAACAGTTGCGCGACGGCGACGAACTGACGGTCGCGACCGACGAGTGGGAACTCCCGTTCGCGTTCGGCGAGCCGGTCGAACTCGAACTCGACTTCGACGGCGTCGGCGAGCCGGAACTCGAAATCGAACTGGAACTGCCCGGACGAACCGACGAGAAAGCGCCGGATATCGAATAGCGGTCTCGCTGTCGTCAGTCCATCGCCGCGTCGGTGACGAGCGTGTCGTCTTCGAGGTAGTGGTCGATGACGTGGGCGTGTTCTTCGAGGTCTTCGAGCTGTTCGCGGAGCATCTGCGCGGTGGCGTGGTCGCCGAGCCCCTCGGCGAGTTCGATGTGTTCGCGGTAGCTCTCGATGATGTCGCCGTAGATCTCCAGGTCGTTCTCGAAGGAGGTCCGGATGTCGTAGACGTCCTCGTCCTCGGGTTCGACGGTCGCCGCCGCCGAGAGCGCCGGCATGCTCGCGTGCGGGACGCCCCCGATCGCCTGCAGCCGCTCGGCGAGTTCGTCGGCGGCTTCCTCGACCGCCTCGTAGGCCTCCTGCAGCCACACGTGGATGTCACGGAACTCCGCGCCCTCGACGTTCCAGTGGTGCTTGTGGAGCTGATGGTACAGCACGTAGGCGTCGGCGAGGTCCGCGTTCAGCGCCTCGATGACCTGCGCCGCTTTCTCCTCGTCGAGTCGAACCGGGTTCTCTCCGACTGTCCCAGCTTCCTGTCGGACGGTCTTCTGGGTGCTCATTGCATGCTCGACTTCGCGCCTGAGTCACTTATAACTTTTCAACATCCAGACACTTTTCGGACGGCCTAAATCGGGGTCGGGGTGGGAGTAGCGCCGTCGCTTCGGGCGGCGCGTCGACGATTCGGGCGCGCGGCGCGGGCCGACTGCGGGCCGAACCGGCTGCGGATCCGAGACCCGGAGACGGCGGCTCGAACGGATCAATCGACCGATATCACGGTGTTTGCCGGTTCGGTGAAAATATTTATCAGTTACGTATTCGATGCTAATGACAGGCGTTCTTACAGTCGAGTTTACTGGACGTGTGGCGGAGCGAGGGTGGAACGCCCACGGAGGAGACAATGACAGGAGAGACGAGATTCGGGCGCGGAGAATCGGGTCACAGCTATCGAACTCGGCGGGCGGGCGTCGGCCGGTGGGGCGCACGCGGACCGGCAGCCGGGTCCCGTCGGTCCGGCGGAGTCGCCCCCGGGTCGGGAGTAGAACGGACCGAGAGCCTGCGAGCGCCCGACGGCCGGGAGCGTGAGTGACGTGCCCGACGACCCAGCGGATCCGGACGACGACGGGCCGGGCGCCCGGATCGACGACGTCACCGCTCCGTACAGACCGCCGTGTATCGAAGGCGAGGGAGACAGCGGTCCGATCCTGGGACCGACGGGGAACCTGACCGAGCGCCGCAGGATCTTCGAGACGCTTCCGCAACCCCTTCCGAGCGACGCCGAGGACGGGTCGGTCACCGCCGACTGGAACTCGGTCGCGCTGTTTTTCAACCTGCCGCAGGGGAACCGACCCGGAGACTACTCGACGACGACGACGGCGGACGCGAAGGCGTGGCTCGACGAGGGCGAGGACCCGAGTTCGCCGACCGTCTCGGAGTTCATGACCGACTACTGGGGGACGCTTTCGTACGGGGAGTTCGCCTTCGGCGTCGACACGCCACGCGACGAACACGGTGACCCGCTGGTCCCGACGATATCGGGCGTGAGCTCCGGGAACTGGAAGCAGTTGATCAGAGACTGTCTGGACGCGAACGCGGCGGCGATCTGGGAGGCCGCGGGCGGCCTGTACGTCGACGGGGACGAAGACGGCAAGCCGTGGATCCCGTCGGTCGTGCTCGTGCAGAACTATTCGGTCACGGCCAGCGCCGGCTTCAGCGGCTTCGACCACACCGTCGACGGGACGACCTACCGCGTCGGGGACCAGACGCACGTCACGTTCGACCTCGGCAACCACAGGACCGAAGACATCGGCTACGTCGCGGCCGAGGCGACCGGGAGCGGCCCCGCCGGAACGGTCGACGGCGTCACCGACGACTGGTCGACGGTCACGTTCGACGGAACGCACTCGGAACGGCCGGTCGTCGTCGGCTCGCTCCAGACGTTCGAAGGGTCCGACACGGCGGGGCTCCGGATGCGCTCGCGGTCGCCCGCCGACGCCGAGGTCGCCGTCGAGGAGGAACGCTCGATGAACGCCGAGACGGACCACGTCCCGGAGACCGTCGGCTACCTCGCCGTGGAGGACGGGGAGATAACCGACAGCGACGGCGTGCAGATCGGCGAGGCCGGAACCGTTCGGACCGACCAGAGCGACGGCGAGGAGTGGCACTCGGTGTCGCTGGACGCGGGCTACGCGGACCCCGTCGTACTGACACAGGTGATGAGCTACGAGGGGACCCAGCCCGCGCACACGCGGCTCAGAGACGTCGGTACGCGGTCGTTCGAGTTCCAGATAGAGGAGTGGGACTACCAGAACCAGCGGCACGTGACCGAGTCGGTCGGCTACGTCGTCCTCGAGAGCGGCGACCACGAGTTGCCCGACGGAACCGACCTGTCGGTCGGGACGGTTAAGACAGACATGGAGTGGGAGCCGGTGTCGCTGTCGGGGCTGTCCGACGGGTCGGACCCGGTCGTACTCAGTCACGCCCAGACGCGGAGGGGCAACCAGGCGGTCGTCACGCGCCAGCGCGACGCGAGCGCCGACGGCTTCGGCGTGCGGTTGCAGGAGGAGGAAGCCAACAACCGGCGGTGGTGGGGGTCGCCGCTGGCCCACGAGTACGCCCACAACTTCCTGGAGTTCGGCGACCTGTACTCGCCGACGGGGGCGACGCTGTACTGGGACCTGCTCGGCGACGGGTCGATCCCCGCGAAGATGTCGGAGGTGTCGAGCGTACACAAAGAACGGGTCGGCTGGCTGGAGTTCACCGAGGTGGTCGAGGGGTCCAGCGCCGCCGGCTACGCGAACGAGTTCTCGCTGGAGCCGTACACGACCTCGGGCGACGCAGTGAAAGTCGTCCCCGACCCCGAGAACAACCCCCACGAGTACTTCGTCGTCGAGTTCCGCGGACCGACCGGTGAGGAGGTGTGGCGTCCGGACCGCGCCCTCTCCGAGTCGGGGCTGTTGATCACGCACGTCAACGAGCGGATCCTCTCGCTGACCGGTGGGGACGTCAGGCCGGCCCACATGAACTGGTTCCTGAGCGAGGCGCCGTACTTCGACCCGGAGTTCGCGGACTACAGCGGCGAGGGCGGCCCGCTCCGCGGTGCCGACCTGGAGGGCGCGCTCTTCACGGGCGAGTCAGGACGCGCCCTCTTCGCCCCCCACACGGAACCGAGCAGCGACTTCTACGGCGGGCGGTCGTCGACGCTCTCGATCTCCGATATCACCGTCGAGGACGGTAGCGCCTCGTTCTGGCTGCGCCTGGACCCGATCAGCCACGAGCGGCTGTGGGAGTGTGCGGCGGCGGACCGCGGCGTCGCCGGCCGGTTCACGAGCGACGACCCCGAGGCGCGCGACGAGGTCTTCTTCCGCGACGACGACGCGGCGGCGCTGCTCGCCCACGACGAGACGAAGTGGTTCGTCCGCACCCGACAGGAGGGGCAGATCGACGGCTGGAACCTCGGGAGCCGCGACCGCGAGCTCGTCGGCGACTTCGACGGTGACGGTCGCGAGGAGATCTACGTCCGGAGCGACGGCTGGGCCGGGATCTTCCAGTGGGCCGGCGAGCGCTTCGAGGCTCCCACGGTCGTCGGGGACGAGGTCGGCGACTGGACGCTGACCGCCCGGGACGACGAGGTCGCGGCCGACGTCGACGGCGACGGCCGCGACGAGATACTCGCGCTCCGCGACGACGGAGCCGCCGTCCTCTCGTGGGACGGGGGGTTCGACGTGGCGGCGACCCACGGCGGGACGGTCGGCGAGTACTCGCTCTCCCCGCGTGACACCGCCGTCGCGGGCCGATTCACCGGGTCCGGCGGCGAGGAGGTCGTCGTCGTCGGCGACGACGGCCTGGCCCTGGTGGGCTGGGACGAGACCGCCGGCGCGCTCGACACGGCGGCGGTCCATCCCGAGGCGGTCGGCGACTGGACGCTCGGCGCCGACGACGACCTCGCGGTCGCGGACCTGGACGGCGACGGCCGGGACGAGCTGTACGTCCGCAAGACGGTCTCCTCCCCAGCCGTCAACGAGGCCGCCGTCCTCTCCTGGGACGGCGACGGGTTCGAGTCGGTCTGGCACCGCACGAACGACCTCAAGGGACTCGAGAACGCCCAGGACCGGCTCACGCTCGGGTCCGAGGACCGGTCGTACGGCGGGCAGTTCCTCCCGCACCACGCGCGGCCGAACCGGGGCGGGATCGCTCACGTCGCCGACGACAGGGTCTCGCTGCTCTCGTGGGACGACGACAGCGACGAACTCCGCGTCGAGAGTTTCGAACGGGGCGGCTGGTTCGACTGGACCGGCGAGACGGGGGTCGTGCTCGGGGACTTCCACCGGACCGGCGCCGAGACCTCGGAGGGCGACCGCTTCATCACCGACGAGGGCACCGACCTGTTCCTCCACAACGAGTGGGGGACCGGCACCATGGGCGTCGACATCCGCCAGCATCAGGTCGGCGGCGCGAACGTGCGGTCGTTCGACGTGTTCTGGCGCCAGCCCGACTACCTGATGAGCCTGTACGAGCCGTCGCTGGTCGCGGACGTGCGCAACGACCAGCCGGTCGACGCCGACGAGACGGTCGAGTTCGTCGCGACCCCGCGGGGCGTCGAGGACGTCGACGACTGGTCCGTCGAGTGGGCCTACCGGGACGGCGACGGGAACCACCAGCGGATGGGCACCAGCGACCCCGGAGCGGTCTTCGAGTTCGACGGGTTCCCCGTCTCCGACACGGGGCCGGGCTCCGATGGCCACGAGATCGTCGGTATCCGAGCGCGGGCGACCCGCGGCGACGAGACGCTCACCGACCGCTTCACCGTCGAGTTCCGCCCGAACGAACGGACCCGGGAGTTCGACTCGAACCAGGCGCTGAGCGGGGCGCTGTCCGACGACGGCACGGTCGTCCCCGCGACCGAGACCGACACGCTCCCGGTGGGCGACGACGCCGAGAACGTCTCGACTCAGGCGATGTTGACGTTCGACCTCCTGCTCCCGGACGATCTCTCGCCGTCGGCGATAACGGACGCGACGCTGAACCTCGTCCTCCGACCGCCGGAGGGGGACCCCTACGGCGACCTGCTGGAGCTGAGCGCGGTCCACGTCGATTACGGCGACGCGATCGAGCCGTCGGACTACAATACGAGGTCGCTCAGGCTGTTGCCGGGCCGTTCGGTCGTCCCCTTCGAGGACGGCTGGGGCGGCCGACAGGTTGACGTGACGAGAGCCGTCCGCCACGCCTGGGAGACTCGGGCCGACCGCGACGACCGCGTCCAGTTCGTCCTCTATCACAGCCAGGGAACCGACGACGATTCGACGGCCGACTACTCGCGGCTCGCCGCCGACGACCCGGACGGGTCGAGTCACAACTCGCTGCTCCGGGTGCGCTACGACACCGAGAACTGACGGGTCGTCGGTCGCCGGCCGCTCACTCGCGGCCGGCGAGGACATCGCGGCCCGGTGACGGCCGCGAAGCGGGAACGGCGAAGCGACTGGGGTCGACGCCGCTCGTCAGTCCAGCCGCCGGACGGTGTCCTCGTCGGCGAAGACGTAGAGGCAGTCGTTGCTGTAGGAGCGGCCGAGTTGGTCGGCGTCCTCACAGCAGAGGACGCGGCCGTCCTCCATGACGTAGAGGTTGTCGATGTTGATCAGCGCGTCGTCGGCCACGTCGGCCGGGTCGGTGGCGTCCGGGCCGACGATGACCGGTTCCAGCGTCGTGATATCGTAGTTCGAGTCGAGGGTTCCGCGGTAGACGACGCCGCCGTCGACGCGGTCGAGCCGGAGGTCGCCCGTGTCGTCCGCCAGGTCGTCGTTGAACTCCGAGAGCGCGAAGTAGACGTAGTCGCCGCCCATCGCACCCTCGACGCTGTCGACGCCCTCGGCCTTGTTGAACTCGATGGAAGCACCGATCTCCTTGGCGGCCGCGCGGGTCTCCAGGAACGGCACCTTCCGGAGGTCGTCGTCGACGTTGTCGGGGTCGTTGGCGCTCCACTGGTCGGCCCACTCGACGATCTCCTCGTTCGTGACGTAGTCGGCGTTGCCGTTCTCGACGACCTCGCGGTCGGCCGCCTCCAGGACCTCGGCGGTGACCTCGTCGCCCTCGGTCCACGAAGAGTGGGTCGCGAGGTAGTCGACTTGGGTCACGTCGTCGTACTCGGCGATCCAGTCGGCGACCTCGCCGTTGGTGGCGCTACCGAGCGGCCACCACTCGATCTCCAGGTCGACCTCGGCGGGCGAGGAGCCGGCGACCGCGTCGGCGTTGGTGATCTTCGGCGCGTACAGCGTCCCCTCGACGTCCATCGGGTCGTCGTAGCTCGGGATCGGCTCCTCGGCGACGAACTTGTAGACGCCCTTGCTGTCGCCGTCGGAGCACTCGTAGACGGTCCGCTCGTCGCTCTGGACGTCCGGCGCCTCCCAGGCGGCCCGACCCATCACGTAGTACTTGACGGGCTGGGGCGTCTCGGCGGCCGGCTCGCGGATATCGACGTGGTAACCGTAGCGGTAAGGGTTGGGGTAGCCGTCGCCGATCGGCTCGGTCGTGTTCGCCTGCTCGGCGCTGTCGGCGTGGGGCGGCGCGGCCTGGTCGACGCGGTCGGCGCCCAGGTAGTACGCCAGTAGCTCGACGCCGGTCATCGCCCAGTAGCCCTGGACGGACCACGACTCCTCGCCGTAGTACTCGTCGACGGCGGACTGGATCTCGCTGGGGTTCGGCCGGTTCCAGAACTGACAGGCGCCGATCAGCCCTTTCCCGGAGCCCGCGTCGACGATGTCGCCGACGTTTGCCGTCAGCGAGACGCGCGGGTGGGCGTAGTTCTCCTCCGAGGAGAGCATCGTGTCCCACGGGCTCTTGTCGCCGTAGCAGTTGATCCGCGTCCCGCCGATCTCGCGGAACGCCTCGGTGTTGGCGAGATTGATGGCGTTGTCCAGATCCGCGTGCCACTCGCCGTCGTCCTTGTGCAGCGGGATCCGCGAGACGTTGCCCGGGCTGTTCTCCCAGTTGGTGAACAGGTACCCCTCCGTGCGCGCGCCGTCGGTGGCGACGAACTGGTTGCAGTCGGGGTTGTAGCCGGCGTCGCCGTACTGCGTCCCCGCGAAGTTCCGCGTGGTGAGGTCCCAGCCGTCCGGCGTCTGGACGACGCCGAGTCGCTCGCTCCCCCCGTCGATCGGGTCCTGTTCCTGCGCGAGTGGTGTGTACTCCCCTTCCGCGCCGCGGACTCGCCCCCGCTCGTCCTCCGTCGAGGGCGTCGACAGCTCCTCGAAGTCGTCGTTCGTCCCCGAGAAGTCGAAGTTGAAGCCGCTGAAGTAGCCGATGCTCGCGCGGTTGAACTCGCCGGGGTTGTCCCGGCTCGGGTGCTGCAGGCTGTAGAGCAGTTCGCCGTCGTCGAAGACGTACGGCCCCGTGACCTCCGCGCCCAGCGCCGTCGAGGAGAAGCGCTTGAGGTCGCCGCGCACCGTCGGCGCCCCCGCTGTCTGTTCGTCGTCTGCAGTCTCGGCGCTCGCCACGCCGGAGACGCTCGCACCGAGCGCCGCCGCCGCGGACGAGGCCATCAGCGTCCGTCGATTGAGGTCGACCATGCGTCCGACGGGTTAGTTGATCAGTAAATGAAACCTTATAATAGAGCTACAACGATGTCCGATACGAACGGAGTGATAGGGAGCGCTATGTAGAAGCCGGCGACCGAGCGGTACGGCCGCGGTCGGGCGATCCCACGGGTGTCGGCGGGAGAATCGACCGGAAAATCGGTGTCGCTCTCAGGCGGGGTCGGCCGCCGGTTCGACGCCGCGCTCGGCGGCCTCGGCCCGGATCTCCTCGGCCCGTCGCCGGACGGCGCCGACGTAGCGCTCGATCTCCGTCGGTTTCTTCCCGTAGAAGGAGGCGACCCAGTTGGTGTCGGTGCCGGCCATCGTCAGGAAGTAGGCCGCCATCGTGTCGCGGCCGGCCTGGACGACCTCCGGCGGGACGCCGCGGTGGCCGGTGCCCTCCTCCTGGAAGCCGTTCGTGTCGAAGTACACGTCGGCGTACAGCGTCGCCTTCTCCGGGTCGGCGAAGCTGATATCGGTGTGTTCGGGCGCCTCGAAGCGGTACTGCGGATGCTCGGCGCCGTCGGGGACGAACTCGACGACGCGCACGTCGAGCGGGTAGTCTTCGTGGACGGTCTCCTCCGCGGTCGATGGGTCGGCGTCGTGGTCTACCATGATGGGGCTCGGCGTCCGTCGGCGCCAGCGGGCGAGCGCCGCGGACCCCGTGTAGGAGACGGATGCCGGCCGATCCGGTTGAACGTTGCTAGGAGGGAGTTGTCCCCGAACGTAGCGCTCGGTACCGCTATGGAGACGGAGACCCGGCCCTACAGCCGGGAGACCGCGGACGGATCACCAACTTTCGAGCGATCGCCGAGTGGACGCCGACCGTCTGCGCCGGGGCGGTCGTTGACCGTCCGTTCGAATCGGCCCGCCGATGCTAGCTGTTTGCGGTCATATCGTCATCTATCCAATCGCTTATTATCGTCTGTGTGCACCTGTCGGTACCCGGGTGGGGTACATGGGTTCGAAGGCTTTCGCAGCGTTTGCCACGCTTCTGATCGTGTTGAGTCCGGTCGCGACGACCGCGCAAGCATCCAGTTTGTCGCCGTCGGCAACTGTCGATTCGGGCAGTGTGGACGGCCAAGCACAGGCGGGTGTCGTCCAGTCGGTGGGTGACCGGCTGAGCCAGGCGCTGACGGGACTGACCGACGGACTCGTCGACGGGGCCGATCGGTCGGCGAGAGATATCGACCTCACGGTCGAGTCGGTGAGTCTGAATCCGTCGAATCCGGACGCGGGCGAAGTGACCGACATCTGCGCCACGATCTACAACGACGGGTCCGAGACGGCGGAGTCCGTGGAACTGCTGGGCTACGTCGACGGCCAGCACGTCGCGACGTTCGTGACCCAGACCGTCGGTCCCGGTGAGTCCGAGCCCGCGGCGTGTACGGGCCACCACGAGTTCGAGCCGGGAACGCACACGGTGACGGTGGAGGTCGACCCCGACGACCACAAGGCGGAGACCGACGAGCGGAACAACGAGCGGTCGATGTCGGTGTCCGTCGAGGGGAGCTACGGGTCCGTTCGCGGGCAGGTCCTCGGAGAGGACGGGCGGCCCGTCGCGGGCGCACGAGTGTACTTTTCCCACCCCGAGATCGGCGGCACCCGAACCGACGACAACGGGGAGTACGCCTTCTCGGAGGTGCCGACCGGCGAGTACGACGTGGAGATCCAGGCGGGCTGTGAGTACGACGGCGATACCAGACCCGTCAGCGTCACCGAGGGCGATACGGCGGTCGCGGACTTCAGGTTGAACAGGGTCACGTACGACATCCGGCTCGACTCCGAGCCGGTCGACGCGTACCTCTCCGGCGGCGGCACGTTCGGCTGTCTCGAGGAGACGACTATCGAAGCCCCCGAGACCGTCGACGGCTACGAGTTCCAGGAGTGGCAGGCCGACGGTGAGACGTTCAGCACGGACGCCGTCGAGACGATCACCGTCAACACCGACCGCGACCTCACCGCGGTCTACGCGGAGCCCGGCGAGCCCGACCTCGAACTCGCGGATCTGGAGGTCTCGCCGTCGAACCCTGACGAGGGCGAGTCGACCACCATCACGGCAGCGGTCGCAAACACCGGTGAGTCGCGCGCAAACGGTGCTGATCTGGAGGTCACCGCCGGCAGCAACGTCCTCCGACACGACGGCATCTATCTCGACCCCGGCGACCGGGTCACCGTCGAGTTCGACTGGCGCGCCGAGGAGGGCACCGACGCCGTCGAGGCCGAGATCGACTACAACGACCGGATCGAGGAGGAAGACGAGACCAACAATCGGGCGTTCGAGTCCGTCTCCGTCGCGAACCGGAAGCCGAACCTCGTCGTCACGGACGTCCGTCCGAACCCCTCGTCACCCGAGGACGGCGACCGGGTGGAGTTCGACGTTCGGATCGAGAACGTCGGTGAGGCCGGCGCCGAGGACTTCGGCGTCCGGTTGGACGTCGGCGACGAGACGTTCAGTCAGACGAACCTCGATCTCGGCGCCGGCGACGGGCGGACGGTCTCGCTCGGCTCGTGGGGCGCGACGCCGGGCGTCGACAGCGCGAGCGCCGAGGTCGACTTCCGCGACGGCGTCGACGAGCGCGACGAGTCCGACAACACGGCGACCGTCGACTTCTCGGTGGCCGACCCACAGCCGAACCTGCGGGTGACCGACGTCGAGTGGCGACCCACCGAGCCCAGCGCCGACGAACCCGTCGAGTTCCGGGCCACCGTCCGCAACACCGGCGATGCGTCCGTCGGAGACGCCCGGGTCCGGATCGCCGCCGACGGGAGCGCCGTCGACTTCCCCGCCACGGTGAACGTCGGCGCCGGCGACGCCGTCCGGACCGGCTGGATGGGCGGCGAATCGTTCGACTCCGGGTCCCACGACATCGTCGCCGTCGCCGACCCCGACGACCGGATCGACGAGACCAGCGAGAGCGACAACCGACACGCCGAGACGCTCTCGATCGACGCGACCGCGGGGAGCGTCTCCGGTCGCATGACCGACGACGACGGCGAGGCCATCGCCGGCGCGCGGGTGTATCTGGACCCGCGGACCGAGACCCGGACGGACTCGCAGGGGCGGTACTCGTTCTCCGGCGTCGACGCCGGCGAGTACGAACTGGAGGTCGTCGCGGGCTCGTGCTACGACAACCCCACGAGGACGATCACCGTCGACGGCGGCGACACCGTGACCGAGGACTTCCGGCTGGATTCGCAGTCCTACACCGTTCGGCTGGACGCCGAACCGGTCGACGTCGACGCCCGTGGGGAGGGCGTCTACGACTGCGGCAGCGAGGTCGATATCACTGTCCCCCGGACGAGCGGTGGCTACGAGTTCAGCCACTGGGAGACCCGCGACGGCGAGCGCGTCCGCGAGACGGCCAGTTTCGCGCTGAGTTACCTGACCGACGATCACGACCTCGTCGCCCAGTACAAGCGGGACGGGGAGCCGGACCTGGCGGTCACCGACATCACGTGGCGACCCACCGAGCCGACCGAGGGCGATCCGGTCACCTACACCGTCGAGATCGCCAATCACGGCGATGCCCGTGCGACCGGGTTCGACCTCGAACTGTTCGTCGAAAACGACCTGCTCAGACAGCCGGACGTCGACCTTGGGCCGGGCGAGTCGGTGGCCGTCGAATTCAGCTCCTGGGAGGCCGTCGCGGGGACCTACGAGGCCGACGCGACGGTCGACGCCAGCGACACCGTCGACGAATCGAACGAGGGCAACAACGAACGCGCGGAGACGGTCCGAGTCGCCGAACCGGCCGAGTACGCGGTCGACCTCGATTCGGAACCGATCGCGGTCCCGCTCGACGGGGGCGGCACGTACACCGAGGGCGAGGACGCATTTCTCTCCGCGCCCGAACAGCGCGACGGCTACGAGTTCAGTCACTGGGAGAGCCGCGACGGCGCCCGGGTAAGCACCGAGCCGACGTACGAACTGGAGGGCATCGACGGCGACTACCGCCTCACCGCGGTGTACGAGCGGACCGGCCGACCCGACCTGGTGGTCGAGGCGGTCGAAGTCCGGCCCGCAGACCCGACGGGCGACGACCCCGTCGAGATCCGTTACACTGTCGCCAACGACGGGACCGTCGCCGCCGCCGAGAGCCGGGCGGTCCTCTCCGTCGACGGCGACGGCAGAGACGCCACGACCGTCCGAGAACTGGAACCGGGCGAAATGACGACCACCGACTGGATCGACGTCGGAACGCTCGGGACCGGCGACCACGAGGTCGCCGTCGAGACCGACGTGACCGACGAGGTCGACGAGCGCGACGAGTCAGACAACCGACGGACCGAGCGGGTCGTCGTCTCGGAAGCCGTCGGGCAGATCGAGGGCACGGTCACCGACGCCGAGGGAGAACCGATCGAGGGCGCCGAGGTGACGCTGGGCGGTGAGACGACCGTCCGAACGAACTGGAACGGCGAATACGCGTTCACCGAAGTCGCCGTCGGTGACCGGACGCTGGAGGTCACCGCCGACGGCTACGAGTCGACGACGCGACGGGTCACGGTCGTCGCCGGCGACACCGCGACCGAGGAGATCAGCCTCGGGGCGGTGACCTACACCGTCCGCCTCGACGCCGAGCCGGTCTCGGTCCGCCTCGACGGAGCCGGCCAGTACGAAGCGGGCGAGGACGTTTCGGTCTCGGCCCCGCTGACCCTCGACGGCTACCGGTTCGAAGGCTGGTACACCGCCGACGGCGACTTCTACGCCGACGAGCGCGAACTCGCTATCGAGGACATCGACCGCAGTTACGACCTGGTCGCACGCTACGGCGAGCGCGAGCGGCCGAATCTGGTCGTCTCCGAGGTCGACGTGCCGAGCGACCTCCGGGAGGGCGACAGCGTCACCCTCGCAGTCGAAGTCGCCAACACCGGCGACCGCGACGCCGAGCGGACCGATCTCGAACTCGCGGTCGGCGAGGAGACGTTCCGTGAGACGGTCGAACTCGCGGGCGACGGTTCGGAGACCTACACGTTCGAGTGGACGGCGACAGCCGACACTCGGACGGTGAGTGCGGCGGTCGACCCCGAAGACGAAATCGACGAATCCGACGAAACGGACAACCGCGCCACACGCCCGGTCGAGGTGTCCCAGCCGACGGCCACGCCCGTCGAGGGCGGAACCGTCGTCGTCACCGTCGACGAGGAAGACCTGTCGCGAGCAGACGACTTCACCGCGCGGGTCTGGGTCGACAACGAAGCCCGCGAGAAGCGGGTCGGCGCCGACGGGCGAACGACCTTCGAGGGAGTTCCCGCGGGCGAGCACTTCCTGGGCGTCGAGTCCACGGACGGCGCGTTCGACCAGCGCTTCCGGCGCGAAGTCGACGCCGGCGCCGAGACCACCGTCGACGTCGACGTACCCGACCTGCTACGAGTTGAGGGCCAGGTCCAGGCGAATGGCGGCGAGTCGGTCGAGGGCGTCGTCGTCGAGATCGACGGGCGGACCGCGACCACCGGCAGTGACGGGATGTACTCGTTCGACCGGTTCCAGCCCGACCACTACGTGGCGACCGTCTACGAGAGCGACGCGCGGGAGACGATACTCTGGAAACACGAGATCGCGTTCGAGCGCGACGACACCGACCGGCACATCGTGCTCCCCCAGACCGAGTCGGAGCTGGAGAGTCAGGACTACGTCACGGCCGGCGTCGACTCGATCCCCGAGGAGCTGGTCACCGGGCTCCTCCTCGGGAACACGGGCGTCAAGTACAACTTCCCGGGAGCGCACACCGAAGGGTACGCGTTTACCAGCGGGTTCAAATACGGCGTCGCCGGGAAGCTGGTCGAGGAGGGCGAGTCACTGGCCGACCTCCTCGAAGTCGACCCGATGCAGACGGTCGACGCGCTGGTGCGGCTGGGCAACGCGTTCCTCGACGAACCGATCGGGACCGGCGCCGAACTCGGCGAGGCGACCGTCGAGGGCGTCAAGAAGGACGCCTGGAGCGTTCCTGCCGGAGACCGCCGCTCGATGAACCCCTACGACGAGCCGAAGCTGGAGCGGTGGTTCCAGAACGGCTACGACTCGGGCTACCGCAGTATGGCGATCTCCCTGTACGTCGTCCCCGTCTCGAAGCTCGCCAAGGGCTCGAAGGTCTCGAAGGGACTGACGAAGCTCGACCTGAACAAGTTCACCAAGAGCCTGAGCAAGGTCAGCCCGAACGTTCGCGGGAAGATCAAAGGGAAGATCCGAGCGTACTCCGGGAAGTCGGACGTCGATGTCAGTACGTATCTTTCCGAGACTGGTGATAGCGGCGGGAAATTGCTCGATCAGGTCGACGAGCAGACAGGTACAGAGATCCTTCGGAAGTACGAAAACAGCGATTTAGACCCGGATATCATCCGGCAGTACGGGAACGGCGATGTCGATTCAGAGACGATGGTCGCGGCCATCCGGGAGATCGACGGTCTGGATGACCCGTACAAACAGGATGCGACGGAGCTAATCGAAAAGACCGACGATGCCGGGCTAAAACTCATCGATGAGCTCGGCGATTCCAACGATGGTGCACTCCGGAACGTCCTCGAACTCGACGCCGATGTCGGTACGTATCTCTCCGAGACAGGAGACAGTGGCAGGAAAGTAATCGAGCGATTAGACGAGGACACCGGAGCCGAAGTCATCCGGAAGTACAACAGTGGACAGCTGGATGATACCGATACTGAGCGGTTAGGCTCCCTCCTCGAAGGCGGATTGAAGCAACAGCAGGTCCGGCGGTTGCTCGACTTCTCGTTCGACGGATCCGGACAACTCCGGAAGAATGTGCTACGCCACGGTGACGAAGTCGGGGCACGGCGCGTCGACGGGTACATTGACGATATCAGCACCGCACGCTCCCACGACAGGATCGAAAACGCCGATGGACTGACCGACGAAGCGGCAGAAGAGGGCGCCAGTGCCTCTCAGATCCGTGGACAGGCCGGCGAAGCCAAACGAGCGATCCATCACGCGGAGAGGGGAGACAATGTAGTCGTCGAACCGGGCAGGAACGATCACTACGACCTGCTGGTGAGCCGAGACAGCGGCACAGAATATGTGGAGATCAAAACTCGAAGTATTGACGGCGATATCGATTACAACTACGTGAGTGACAAGTTGAGCGAGATGAAACGGAAACAACGCAACGCTAGGTCCGATTCGGACTTCGATCTCGCAGACACCGAACAGGTGTTGGAGATCAATACCGGATCCGCTGCCGCAGATCTCGAAACTGCGAAGGATGCTGCGAAACAAGCGATGAACGACCGGGCAAATGTCGCGGCCGATACGATCCGCCTCGTGGCCGATGACGGGACCACGGTCGTAGTCTCATCCAGTTCATGACCCATCCTGGCACCTGTCACGTCCCGATCTCCACAGATCCAGGTGTGAGCTGGACGTTCGTGGTGTCGCTAGATATTACGAGTTACGGTGCGCAGGTCGACGTGATGAGTGATTTCTGTGAACGGGTTTTTCGTTCGTTCGCCGGTTTTCTGACCCCCATCGAGATGTCGTACCAGGTCCGGCGATACACTGAACAACAGAATCCGATCAATGGGGCGGCGACGTGTGAGTCGGTTGCCCGGACGAGTGAAACGCTCCGGGACGATACCGGCCTCTCGAGCGCCGATTTCGCGGACTCGCTCGACCGAGTCGAGTTCCCGGGCGAGTGGATACCGCGGATCTCTTTCGACGATCACCGGATACTGGTTCAACTGGACTGTGGCGAGCGGCTCATCGATCGCGGCGATTGCCGACAGTACAAGCACGGGAAGCCGGCAGACCTCGATGCGACGTGGGCGCCCCTCGATGTTGAACTGGTCTGCAATCGAAATCGCCAGTACGACTCCATCGACTCCGAGTACGTCGTGCAGGTCTCGGTGAGTCTCTCGAGTGACCTCTGGCTTGAGCGGACGGAGATCGGTGAAGCGAATCGCGACTACCTGGCCGCGTTTCTCGAACGGATTGAGGATGCCGTACGAGCGGAGCACGTAGAACGGGACGTGTATCGAACGGCGAACTTCTGGGTCGATTTCGGTATTGGCGACCGTGCCGACGAATTCGATCCGAGTACGCTCTACTAGCGAGCGCCGAACGTATCTGGAAGACCGGCACAGCTGTTCGGACGACGATCAGATGTCCCCTGCGTGAAGACAGATTCGTCGGTGGATTGGCGGCCAAAATACTGGATTCGGGGACTACGCTACCAGCGAATCGATGTAGTCTTCTCTGCGTAACCGAGGCAAACATCGAACTCTCTGGCCAGCTGTCGGAGTCGTGCTTGGGAAATCACGAGAGGTCATCCGGGAGTAACAACTCGGCGTTCTTTCGTAACTGGTGCCAGAGTGTGACCATCGATTTTCTATTCTATGGATTCGCACGTCGGCGTGGATGTGGCAAGCGGATCCTGGATCGTTCTTGGAGAGCAGTCGGTCCCTATTCGCCAGAACGGACATCCACCGCCATCTCGGCGAACAGTTCCTGCGTGAAGCCCGGGTGACGGCGGCTCGTGCCGGCCGTCACGGTGTAGTAGACCAGATTCTCGTCCTGTCCGAAGACGGCGACGTTCCGGAGGTCGTCCTCGGTCGTGAACGTCGTCTGCCAGCCCTCGAAGCCCGCAACGTCGACGCGGGAGGTGTTCGCCCCGTCGAACGACCCGAGGTGGTCCTGTAGCGCCGATTCGGCCGCTGACGACGACTCGTAGATGATCGCGACCGAGACGAGCGCGACCGGCTGTTCGCCGACCCGGCTCCGGTTCTCGAGGACGAACGTCCGCCTGTTCTGCTTGCGGATCTGCTGGGTCCGGAGTGCCGTGTCGTCGCCCGACGCGATCTGTGTCGACCCACCAGTGAAATTGTAGTCCATGCTGAGGTCCGAGAGCCTGATCGCGATCTCGCCGGTGTCCGTCTCTTCGACCGTGTACAGCCCTGACTCGGGACCGGCGTCGGTCCCACCGGCGGTCGGCCCGTCCCCGCCGGTCGGCCCGTTCCCGCTGTTCGGTCCCCCCTCTGCGACCGTCGCAGACGGCGGCGCCTCCGTAGCAGTACTCTGATCCGACTCGAACACGCCCTGAATCCCGTTACACCCCGCCGTCGCGGTCAGCGCCACGACGAGAACGCATGCGACCACCCGTTTCATACCCGTTTCTCTGTCAGGTCAGCATCCGCAATAAATCTGTACAACCGGCGAACGAGGGCCGTCCAGCGCGGACTCGACGACACGCACGCCAAGCGGGCACACCTCGTGGACGGGGTCCGCTGGAGTCGAGCGGTCGGCGTCGTGGGTTACCATGGCGGGCCTCGGCGTCCGTCGGCGCCAGCGGGCGAGCGCCGCGATCCGGCGTGCGACCGCGGTCCCGCTCGTCACCACCGTGCCACGGATGGTGACAGTATAGTTATGGATGCTGGCGGCGTAGGTGCCGCATGCAAACGCGACTGGCGACCGACCTGTGGGTGGACCTGCAGGCGCTGCCGCGCTGGCAGAGCGTCGTCCTCGTGGTCGGCGCCTCGCTGCTGGCCGCACGGCTGATCCAGGTCGGCGGCGACGCGGCCATCCGTCGGCTCACGCGGACGATCCCGGGCGACGTGGACCGCGTCGTCCTCCGGAGCGTCCACCCCGCGCTGTACGCGAGCGTCCTGGCCGCGGGCGGGTATCTGGGGACGAGACTGCTGACGACCGACCCGGCGTGGATCGAGCCCGCGACCGCGACGGCCCAGACGGTCGTCACCGTCGTCTGGGCGGTCCAGCTCGCCCGCATGGGCCGGGGCGTCTCCCAGGAGTTGACCAGCGACGACCAGCTGGGCAACCGCATGGCGCCGATCTTCCAGAACGTCTGGTCGGCGCTGCTGCTCGGGGCCTCCGCCTTCCTCGTGCTCACCTACTGGTCGATCGACGTGACGCCGCTGCTGGCGTCTGCCGGCGTGATGGGCATCGTCATCGGCCTGGCCGCCCGCGACACCATCGCCAACCTCTTCGGGTCGATCGCGCTGTACACCGACGGGACCTACGCGGTGGGCGACTTCGTCGTCCTCGAATCCGGTGAGCGCGGCCGCGTCGAGGACATCTCCATCCGTTCGACCGTCCTGCGCACCCGCGACGACCTGCTCGTGACCGTCCCCAACTCCGTGCTCAACACCGCGACGATAATCAACGAGTCCTCGCCCGAGCGCGAACGGCGCGTCCGCGTGGCCGTCGGCGTCGCCTACGGCTCCGACATCGACCACGTCGAAGACACCCTCCTCGACGTCGCGGCCGCCGAGAGCGTGGTGCTCGACGACCCCGAACCGCGCGTCCGGATGCGGGGGTTCGGCGACTCGGCGCTCGACGTCGAGTTGCTCTGCTGGATCCCCGCGCCCGTCCTGCGCGGCCGGGCGACCCACCGGCTGAACAAGGGCGTCTACCGCGCGTTCGTCGAGGAGGGGATCGAGATCCCCTTCCCCCAGCGCGTGGTGACGATGGACGGCGCGAACGGCGGCGCGGAGACCAACCCGGCGCCGGTGTCGGCGGACGAATCGACCGAACTCGCGGACTGACCGTTTCGCGCGGCTGTAAGACGAGCTTTCGGCCGAATAGGCACGGAACGGGGCCCTTCGGGACTGCCGCCCCGCCTCTCGGCGAGCCGAAAGGTCCGGTTAGTACCCGAGCGCACCGCCCCGGCGCGAGTACCGTGAGCCGACTCGCCGACAGGTCGGTCCTAGCGGCGCGAGCGGGCGGGTACGGTCGTGTTTGCCCGGGAAACGGCTCTCCCCTTTTATCGTCACTGGAGTTCCACGTTCGACCGGAATGAGACAGAAAGCGACAGCCGTACTGATAGCGGCCGCTATCGCCGTATCGCTCCCGATGACCGGCCTGGTCGTCACCGGCGACACCGGCGACGCGAACAGTGCGACAGGGGAGACGACACCGGTCACCGTCGCGAACGCGCAGGTCGACGAACTGAACCTCGACAACGCGACGATAGACAACGTCACGATCGAGCGGCTCAGGATCGACCGGCTCACGGTGGAGAACCAGAGCGGTCTCGACGACGTCAACCAGACGCTCGGTGTCGAGAACGACGTCGTCCTGTTGCGGAACGTGAGCTTCGAGGAGCTCTCGCTGGAGAACGCCTCGGCCGAAGGGTTCGGGATCAGCGCCGCCGGCGTCGCGACCAACAACCCGAACGCCGCCGAAACCGGAGCGGTGGCCAACGCGACCATCGAGCGGATGAACGTCGACAACGTGACGATCGAACAGCTCGACGTGGACGAACGCGAGGGCGGCGGGGTGATCGGCGGCATCGTCGACTTCATCCGGGGCCTGTTCGGCGGCGACGGTGACGACGAGGCCAACGAGACCGCGACGCCGACCGACGGGGGCGACGCGACCGCGACGCCCGCGGGCGACGACGAGACGGAGACGCCGATGGACGACGAGGCGGAAGCGGACGAGGGGAACACGTTCCTCGTCGTGCAGAACGTCTCCGTCGACGACCTCACCATCCAGGAGATGGACGTGGGGACGCTCGCCACCAGCGAGGCGGCCGCCACGGACGCGCCGACTGACACGCCGGCCGGGACCGCGACCGAGACGCCGACGGCGACGCCCACCGAAACGCCGGCCGGGACGCCGGCCGACACGGGCAACCTCACGATCGCAGTCGTCGAGAACGTCACGATCGAGAGCGCGACTATCGAGTCGATCGAGACCGAGCGGCTGTCGATCGAGACGGCGACGCCCGCCCGGACACCGATCTTCACGCCGACTGACAGCGAGCAGACGCCGTAGCGTCGACCGGCGACCCGGGAGCGAGGCGCGACGGCGACCCCTCTCGTTCTCGACCCGTCTCGGATTCCGCAGAGCCGAAACCACCAAATATACGAATATGATATGATCTGGTATGTCGAGAGGGAACGAGCGAACGGTCGGTGAACGGGGACAGGTGACGCTCCCGAAGGAGATCCGCGAGCGATTGGGCATCGAAGGTGGCGACGAGGTCGTCGTCCACGAGGACGACGGGCGAGTCGTCATCGAGAAGCCCGTCACTCGCGAGGAACTCGCAGCGGGGTACCGAGCGACCGCCGAACGCGCCCGTGACATCGCAGCGGAGATGGAACACGCGTCGGACGAAGCCGACACGTATCTCGGGGACGCGCCCGACTGGTGAATGGCGGGGAGACACCTCCGTCGCGGAGATATCGCGATCGTCGACCTCGACCCGACACGAGGTTCGGAGCAGCGCGGAACGCGTCCCTGCCTCGTCGTCCAGAACGACACCGGCAACGAGAACGCACCGACCACGATCGTCGTGCCGTTCACGTCGTCGTTCGGCGACCAGTTGTACCCCTTCGAGGTGCTCGTGCCCGCCGAGGAGTGTGCGCTCCGCGAGGACTCGGTCGTCCTGTGTAGCCAGATCCGAACGGTCTCGATCGACGAACGGATCACCGACGTGATCGGATCGATACCCGACGACCGGCTCGACGAGGTCGACAGAGCACTGGAGTACAGTCTCGGACTCCGGACTGTCTGACGCGCCGCCCCGTGTCGAAAGGGAATTACGCGCCCGTCGCCCACGCACTGCCATGACCGACGACGTTGTCGACCTGGCCCGGCGGGCCGTCGAGACGGGGCCGCTCTGTGACCCCTGTCTCGGCCGGCTCGTCGCCGAGCGGAGCTTCGGCCTCACCAACCGCGAACGGGGCCGGAGCCTCCGCGTCGCCGTCGCGCTCGCCGACGACCGCCCCGTCGCCGACCTCGAACCCGGGGAACCGTGCTGGGTCTGCGAGGGCGAGTCCACCGAGGAGCGCGCCCAGGAGTGGGCCGAGCGCGCCGCCTACGCCGTGGACGACTACGACTTCGAGACCTTCCAGGTCGGGACGCGCGTCCCGCCGCTGTTCGAGGAGAACGACGCCTTGCTCCGCGAGGACCTGGGCCTCGACGACGACGCCGGCGAGGCGCTCAAGACGGACCTCAACAGGGAGGTCGGCAAGCGCTTCGGCCGCGAGACCGACACCGAGGTGGAGTTCGGTCGCCCGGACGTGCAGATCACCCTGAACCTCGGCGACGACACCGTCGACGCACAGGTCAACTCCGCGTTCGTCTACGGCCGCTACCGCAAGCTCGAACGGGACATCCCCCAGACGAAGTGGCCCTGCAGCGACTGCAACGGCACCGGTCTGAACCGCGGGGAGATCTGCGAGGGCTGCGACGGCTCGGGCTATCGCTACGACGAGAGCGTCGAGCAACTCACCGCGCCCGTCGTCGAGGAGGCGATGGACGGCGAGTCGGCCACCTTCCACGGCGCCGGCCGCGAGGACGTGGACGCGCTGATGCTGGAGGGCGGGCGCCCGTTCGTCATCGAGATCGACGAACCCCGCACACGCACCGTCGACGCCGCGGCGCTGCAACCGGAGGTAAACGAGTTCGCCGAAGGCAAGGTCGAGGTGACCGACCTCCGGCAGGCCACCTACGAGATGGTCGAGCGAGTCAAGGAACTCGACGCCAGCAAGACCTACCGGATGGCGGTCGAGTTCGACGAACCGGTCGACGCCGCGGACTTCGAGGCGGCGCTCGACGAACTGGAGGGTGCGACCATCGAGCAGCGCACGCCTCAGCGCGTCGACCACCGGCGCGCGGACATCGAGCGGACGCGCGAGGTGTACGACATCGAAGGCGATCTTGACGACGAGCGCCACGCGACCGTCGAGCTCCACGGCGAGGGGGGGCTCTACGTCAAGGAACTGGTCTCGAGCGACGAGGGCCGCACGGAGCCGAGTCTCGCGGGCCTGCTGGGCGTCGAGAGCGTGGTGACCGCGCTGGACGTGCTCGACGTGCAGGGTGAGGACGAACCGTTCGCGACCGAGGAGTTCTTCCGGGACGAACCGGCGGATGGGGCCGACGCGGACGGAGCCGAGAACGCGGTCGACGGCGACGGTGGCGACGACGAGGACGACTGACTGGGCAAGCGGTCGAAGCCACCGACACCGACGAAACCAAGGGCGAGGCTGCGAGTTGTGAGTGCGAATGCCGACGATCGACGAGTACCCCTCGGTGTCGCTGCACAACGTCTCCGAGACTGTGCCTGCCGACTGGGCGGACGACGGCGACCGCCTGCACCGCCTCCCGGCCGACGTGGCCGGCCAGCTCAACGAGATGGCCGACGGCCGCGTGCGCGAGCCGACCGGGAGCGAACTCCGATTCGTCCCCGAGACCGACGACGCCGAGATCGAGGTCACGCTCTCGGCCGAGGCGGCGGGCGAACTCCACGTGTTCTGGGGCGGGTTCCAGCCCTGGAAACCGACGGACATCGGCCCGGAGCCGACGACGCTCACGCTCTCGGTGCCCGAGCGACTGCGCAAGCTCGACACCGACGTGGACGGACGATACGACCCGCGGGTCTGCCGTATCTGTTTCGAGCGCACGCCCGCTGTGGCCGTCCACGACGTGACTGGCGACTGCCGGCCGCCCGAACCCGCGGAACTGCCCGACACGCGCTATCTCGCCTACGGCACCTCGATCACCGAGGGCGCCGCGGCGTCGGCCGACCATCTCAACTACGTCTCCCGCGCGGCCCGCGAACTGGGCTGGGACGCGCTGAACTTCGGCTGTTCGGGGTCGGCCTACGCCGACGCCCCGATGGGCGAGTACATCGCCGACCGCGACGACTGGGACGTGGCCACGCTCGCGCTGTCGATCAACATGGCCAACCAGGAGTTCCCCGTCGAGGAGTTCGAGGAGAAAGCCAGAGGCTTCGTCGAGACCATCGCCGAGGCCCACCAGGACGAACCGATCGCCTGTATCACCCTGTTCCCGTACTACCCCGACGTGATCGCGGGCGGCGACGCCGAGCGCGCCGAGGACTACCGCGAGACGCTGCGGGCGGTCGTCGCCGACACCGACCACCCCGACATCTCCGTGATCGAGGGCCGCGAGCTGACCGACGTGTCCGGCTACACCGCCGACATCCTCCACCCCGGCGACGCCGGCATGGAGACGATCGGTCGCAACCTGGCCGACGAACTCGACGATCGGATCGAGTGACTGCGTCGCGGCCGCAGGTCCGCCGTCGGTCGCCGACGGTTCGCCACCGATTCGACCGCGCGCGACGCTCCGGTCCCCCGCTTTTCCGGTCGGTGATTCGCGCCGCCCCCATCGTTCGGCCGAACCGACCCTCCAGAACGGCACCGAGCGACCCCGAGACGGCAGACGCGCGTCAGACGGTCGGCGTCTCGACCGCGACGGTTTAAATACCAGCAGGGACAAGCCGCGGCCATGCACGAGTTCGGCGTCGACGAGGCCGGCAAGGGGCCGGTGTTGGGCTCGATGTTCGCGGCGGCGGTCGCGGTCGACCCCGCCGACCTGCCCGACGACGTCGGCGACTCGAAGGGGATCGCCCCCGAGCGACGGCGCGAACTCGCCGCGACGATCCGCGAGGTCGGGAGCGTCGGCGTCGCCGAGATCCCCGTCGAGCGCATCGACGACGAGGAGACCGACATGAACTCGCTGACCGTCGCCGCCCACGCCGAGGCCGTTGACGCGCTCGCCGACGCGGTCGAGGGGGTGCCGACCGACGACGACCCCCTGGAGGGGTACGTCGACGCCGGCGACACCAACGCCGTCCGCTTCGAGCGCCGCGTCGAGGACGCCGCCCAACCCCCCATCGACGCTCGCGCCGAACACGGCGCCGACGAGACCTACGTCGTTGTCGGCGCTGCCAGCATCGTCGCCAAGGTCGCTCGCGACGCCCACGTCGAGGCGCTGGCCGAGGAGTACGGCGACGTGGGCAGCGGCTACCCCGGCGACGACACGACCCGCGACTTCCTCGAAGGCTACGTCGCCGACCACGAGGAACTGCCCGCCTGCGCCCGCGCGTCCTGGCAGACCTGCACGGACGTGCTCGCCGCACAGTCCCAGTCCTCGCTCGGCGAGTTCGAACCCGACGGCGGCCGAACAGTGGAGGAGGCAAGCGACGAGACGGAGGTCCGCTCCGACGGCAGCGGCCTCCGACGGACGACGCTCGACGACTTCTGAGAGACCCGGTCTGCCGCCGAAGCGCTCGAGACGTTCCGCCTATATATTCATTTGATCGACACATTCACAACGGATCGGGCGGATCGGCGTGTATGGGTACGGGCGACCGACCTGAACGGGGAGACAGTCCCGAGAGCGGGACAGACCCACGGACAGACGCGGGGCGGGCGGCACCGAACCGCAGGGAGGTACTCGGGCGGATCGGTGCGGCGGCCGGGACCGTCGGACTCGCCGGTTGTGCCGACGAACTCGGCGCGACGGACGCGCCGACCCGGACGCCGGTCACCTCGAACTGTTCGAACTACGAGACGCTGAGTCGGAGCGACGTAAACGGGGGCGCGACGATAGAACCCGGCTGTTACCGGATCGACTCGCTCCACCGGATCGGCGCCGGGACGCTCAGACTCCGGCCGGGCGTCGTCGTCGAGTTCGCTTCGGGGGCCGGCCTGGCGTTCGGCGAGGGGTCGAGCGGATCCGACGCTCCCCGCCTCGTCACGGAGGGGACGGCGAACGACCCGGTCGTGTTGCGGGGACAGACCGACCAGCGGGGCTTCTGGCGGGGAATCCGCCTGGACGACGGGGCGACCGCCGACTCGGGTACCGACGACCACAGTCTCGCGGGTGTCGTCCTGGAACACGCCGGCAGCGGCGGCTGGACCGGCGACCCGTCGTCGAACGCGGGGCTGTTCGTCGGAAACGCCGGCGTGACCGTCACCGACGCGACGTTCCGGAAGAACGCCAACACGTCGCTGCTGGCCCGCAACAGCGACGCGACGCTGTCGGTCGACGGGACCGCGTTCGAGAGCAGCACCACCGGTCCGCGGGTCCACCCCGACCACGTCGGCGCGTTCGCGTCCGATACGGTGGTCACTGGCAACGACAGCGACGTGGTCCGGCTGGAAGCGGGGTCGAGCACGCCCGCCATCTCGACCGACCAGACCTGTGCCGACATCGGGACGCCGTACCACGTGACGAGGACACCTCACGTCACGGGCGCGCTGACCGTCGAAGACGGCGCGGAGTTCGAGTTCGAGAGCGGGGCCGGGCTCGCCGTCCACGGGGGCCAACTGACCGTCGCGGGGACCGAGGGCGACCTCGTCGAGTTCCGCGGCGTCGCCAGCGGCGCCGGCTCGTGGAGGGGGATCCACGTCGCCGACGGCGGTGGCTCGACGAGCGTCCTCGAACACGCCCACGTCACGGACGCCGGCGGTCAGGAGTGGACCGGCGACTCGATCGACAGCGGCGGCCTGTTCGTCCAGGACGCCGTCGAAGTCAGGGACTGTACCTTCCTGAACAACGCGACGAGCGGGCTGACGGCGAAGGGCACCGGGTACGACTTCACGCTCGTGGGCTGTCGGTTCGGCGCGAACACGCTCCCGGTGCGGGTCCCGGCCGACCTCGTCGGCCGCGTCGCCGACTCGAACACGTTCACCGGGAACGACGAGAGCTACGTCGCCGTCGGTCAAGGCACCCGCGCCAATCTGACCCGCGACTCGAACTGGCCGGGTCTCGGCGTTCCGTACCGCATCGGTCGCAATCTCAAGGTCGACGCCGCACTGGAGATCGAACCCGGGGCGACGCTCGCCGTCGGGAAGAACAAAGATATCCGCGTCCGGGACAGGTATATTTACGCAGACGCCGGTGGCGCGGACCCGGTCGTGTTCACCGGCATCGAGGAGAGCCCGGGCTACTGGACCGGGCTCAGCATCCAGACCTCCGACTCGCGGAACCTCCTGCGGAACGTCGTCGTGGAGTACGGTGGCGGCGGGTCCGGGATCAGAGGGGGCGAAAACACGAAGGCGTGTCTCGTCATCGGGTGGTTCGGCGAGGAGGACTGGGTACTCGACCTCGAAGACTCGACGATCCGGGAGAGCGCAGAACACGGGATCAGCACGTACAATCCCGACCTGGACTGCTCGAACGTGACGTTCAGCGACATCGCGGAGGCGAACGTCTACGACAACGCCGCCAACACCGAGCTCTCCGACTGTTGACGGGGCCGACGGCCGACTTCGCTCCCGTGGCCGGTCACCGCGACTCGACCGCCTCGTTCACGGCGCGAACCACTCCCCGTCCGCCGGCACGAGCACGTCCTCGGTCTCCGAACGCAGTTCCTCGCGGGAGAGGAGACAGTGGTTGATCGCTTCCATGTGAACGACGGCGACGGTGGCGTCGGTCGCCTCGCGAACGGCGGTGACGTCGTCGACGGCCATCGTGATCGGGTCGCCCTGCTCGAACTGCGCCTCGCCGCCGTTGAGGACGACCAGGTCGGGGTCGAACCGGTCGAGCGTCTCCGCCACCGGCTCGTACCAGATCGTGTCGCCGGCGACGTACACCGTCTCGTCGGCCTCGAAGACGAACCCCGAGACCGGGCCCATCTCCTCCGCCAGCTGTCCGTGTCCGTGCTGGCCCGGCGTCCGGTGGAGGGCGACGCCGTCGAATTCGGCCTCGTCGTCGACGGGTCGCACGTCGGTGAACCCCTCCGCTTCGAACTCCTCTGCCTCCTCGGGCTGGCAGAACAGCGGGATGTCCGCCGCAAGGGTTTCGATCGCGCGGTCGTCCCAGTGGTCGGTGTGCCGGTGAGTGACGACCACGGCGTCGTGCGAGCGGTCGACGTCGGGCATCGGGACGAGCGGATTCTCGCGGTCGTTCGGCGAGTTCGGCACGGGCGGGTTCTCGCCCGGCGACGAGAGCATCGGGTCGACGAGGAACGTCACGCCGCCGATGGTCACCAGAACGGTCGCGTGTCGCACGAGTCGGGCGCTGATACCGGAGTCGGTCGTCATACGCGGCCCGTTCGGAAGCCAACGGGATGGGCACTCGGGAACAGGTGGACGATGCCGCTTCGACCACTCGGCGGTATCCGAACGTGGAACGCGAAAACGGTGGCCGACGGGGCCGAGGAAACCGCTCAGTCGCCGCTCCGGTCGAGCATGAGGTTGCGCAGCACGTCACCGTAGGCCGGCCGCGTGACCAACACACCGATCAGGACGCCGACGATGGTGACGATAGCGAAGCCCTGCAGGTCCCCGAGCGAGAGGAAGGCGAGGGGACTCATGGCGATGATGGTCGTCACCGCGGCGGCGCCGATGACCCAGAACGCCTTGCGGAAGCGGTTCTGGAACACCCTGCCGGTGGCGATCTCACCCTCGTTCAGGATCTCGTCGGCGATGATCAGCAGGTCGTCGACCCCGGTCCCGATGACGGCGATGAACCCGGCGATATACGAGAGGTTCAGTGGCAAGCCGATGGCCGCGGCGAACCCGAGTAGCAGGTACACCTCGGCGGCGGCGGTCGCCAGCATCGGGAGCGCGACGCGGGGGTTCCGGTAGCGCAGGAAGACCGAGCCGCTGACCGCGAGCCACGCGATCAGGCCCGTCAGCAGCGCCTGCCACTTGAAGCGGTCACCGAGGCTCTGCTGGAGGAACAGGACGGTCCCGTTCTCGACGGCCAGCCGCGTCGGCAGCGCGCCGGCGCGGAGGTTGACCTGCAGGCGCTGGGCCTCGTCGGTCGACCGCGTCAGCATGATGAACGACGGGGCCGTCAGGAAGTTGCCGGACTCGATGTCCTCGGCGAGACCCGGGTCGAGACCGGCCGCGTAGACGACTTCGCCGTCGACGGTGGTGTACAGACAGTACCCCGGGTTCTCCGGGCTCTGGCGGTACCGACAGCTCTGTGGTCCGGTCGCCTCGCTGGAAGTGAAGCCCAGGTCGACGAGGTCCTGGGAGTAGTTGCGCGCGGCGTCCTCGGTCAGCGTGATCGGGACGTAGGGCTCGCCGGCGTCGTTGGTCTGCGCGATGCCGATCTGGGAGTTCTCCAGCTGGCGGTTCGTCAGGACCGTCTGGTTGCGGTAGACGGTGCCGTTGTCGGCTTCGACGGGGCGGGTGGCGACGATGGTGACCTCCCCCTCGTCGCCGATGAGGTTGAGCACCTCGGTGGTGTTCGCGTTGGGCACGTCGACGACGACGTACTGTTCGCCCGTCGCCGAGCGCTGGGTGGCCACCTGCCCGCCGCTCAACCCGCCGCGGTTGATCTTCGCGGTGATCGTCTCGACGGTCTGCTGGCGGGTCTGGGCGGTCACACCGCTCCGTATCGACGCCGCCTCGCCGTCCAGTCCGGCTTCCGTCAGGGCCGCGCGGAAGCGCTGCTGGCTGACGTTCTCGGTGAGTACCTCGACGGCGTCACCGCTGCCGGTGTTCAACACGACGGACACGTCGCCGGTCGAGACGTCCAGTTGCTCGCCGACGGTCTGTCGGATGGTCGCCCGCTGGCCCTGGCCGATATCGAGTTCCTCGGCGGTCGTCCCGACCAGCGGGGCGCGGATCCGCGACCCACCGGCCAGTTCCAGCCCGAACTGGAGGTTCGTCGGCCCGGTCGCGGCCCCGTAGGAGGAGCTGTTGTTCGCGCCGGCGTCGGGCGCCGTCGCGGGCCCGAACAGCGCGAACGTCGACGCGAGGACGAACACGGCGAGCATGATGATCCGCCAGTTTTCGCGGAGGTTCACGCGGATCCCCCCTGGGTTCGGGTGCGCTCGTCACGCGTCCCGCGTGTGACGGCGGTGAGGCGAGGATTGCGAGACGAGCCGCGTCGAAGCTCGGCTTCGACGGCGTTCATCGGGCCACCCCCTCGTACTTGTACCAGCGAAGCAGACTCAGGTTCAACATGTAGGTGTTCATGAGGTCCGCAACGAGTCCGAACACGAGCACGATCGCGAGATCCGGCAACAGCGGGATGCCGAACAGCGACGAGACGATCCACATCACGGTCATCGCTGAGATGGAGGTGACGGTCATCGTCACACCGGTCTGCATCGCGCGGTAGGTGCTCTCGTAGAAGCTCCCCCGTCGACGGAGGATGTGGTTGTTCAGCAGGATGTCCGAGTCGACGGAGTACCCGATCAGCATCAACAGGGCCGCCACCGACCCCAGCGAGAGCTTGATCTGGAAGACGTTCATCAGCGCGAGCGGGATGATGATGTCCGAGAACGCGGAGGCGACGACCGCGATGGACGGGACGAACGACCTGAACAGTACGAAGATGAGCAGGCTCATCCCGACGAAGGCGACGCCGATGCCGATCAGCGCGAGGCGCTGGGCGTCGGCGCCGAAGCTCGCCGACCGCGACTGGATGGAGACGACCTCGTACCCCGCCGACCGGGCCGCCGAGCCGATGGCGTTAGAGTCGGTCGCCTGGGTCGTGACGATGAACTCGTTCGAGCCGGCGATCGGCTGGACCGAATCGATCTCGAAGTCGAGGCTCTGTCGCACCTCGGACTGGGAGGCATCTGTCGCTATCTGTATCTCGGTCCCCCCGGTGAACTCGATCCCCGGTGTGACCGGTGTCCCGGTCATCAGGGTCCACCCCGCGAGGACCAGCAACGCGAGCGCCAGCACGGCCAGCGGGACGGCCGCGAGCTGACGGTTAGAGTACCGGTCGTAATCGGGTTCCGGTACTACGAACTCGACCATGCCCGTCGGTGTGCGACCCCGGCCGATAAGCCTTCTCCATTGCGCCGACATCCCGACGGGGCGGCGCCCCCGTCTTCGCCCCGAGCGGTCCATTCGAGCCGTCAGCGACCGCGGGATGGGGCGCGGATCGGCCCGGTCGGCACACCCAAAGGCACTTTTTCTTTCGCTCGTTACCACCCACTAACCCGATGTCCCGCAGTCCTTCGCTCCCCGAGCGACCCCGGCTGGAACTCGACCCCGACATGACGCCGTCGGAACGGCTGGGCGCGCTCACAGACCACCACGCACAGCTCCTCGAGGTGAATCGCGAACTCGAAGCGCAACTCGACTCCGCGCGCGCCCGCCGCGAGGAACTCACGGACGAAGTCGACCAGCTCGAACGCGAGAACGAGACGCTCAAGACCTCTTCGCTGTACGTCGCCACCGCCGAGGAGATCATCGACGACGGCGTCGTCGTCAAACAGCACGGCAACAACCAGGAGGTCCTCACCGAGCTTCCGACCCAGCTGCGCGAGGGGCTCGAGGCCGGCGACCGCGTCGCTATCAACGACTCCTTCTCCGTCCAGTCCCAACTCGAGAGCGAGACCGACGCCCGCGCCCAGGCCATGGAAGTCGACGACTCGCCCACGGTCACCTACGACGACATCGGCGGCCTCGAAGAACAGATCCAGGAGGTCCGCGAAGCCGTCGAGGAGCCGCTGATCAACGCCGAGCAGTTCGACGAGATCGGCATCGAACCGCCCAGCGGCGTCCTGCTGCACGGTCCGCCCGGCACCGGCAAGACGATGCTCGCCCGCGCGGTCGCCAACGAGACCGACGCCACCTTCATCAAGATGGCCGGCTCCGAACTCGTCCGCAAGTTCATCGGCGAGGGGTCGCGGCTGGTCCGCGATCTCTTCGAACTNAGACCGACGCCACCTTCATCAAGATGGCCGGCTCCGAACTCGTCCGCAAGTTCATCGGCGAGGGGTCGCGGCTGGTCCGCGATCTCTTCGAACTCGCCAGCGAGCGCGAGCCCGCTATCATCTTCATCGACGAGATCGACGCCGTCGCGGCCAAGCGAACGGAGTCCAAGACCTCCGGCGACGCCGAGGTCCAGCGCACGATGATGCAACTGCTCTCGGAGATGGACGGCTTCGAGGACCGCGGCGAGATCCGCATCATCGCCGCGACCAACCGCTTCGACATGCTCGACCGCGCCATCCTCCGCCCGGGCCGCTTCGACCGCCTGATCGAGGTGCCCGAGCCCGACGCCGAGGGCCGCAAGCGCATCCTGGAGATCCACACTCGGGACATGAGCCTCGCCGACGAGGTCGACTTCGAACACCTCGCCGAGGAGACGGCGGGCTTCTCCGGCGCCGAACTCGCCAGCCTCGCCACCGAGGCCGGCATGTTCGCCATCCGCGACGGTCGCACCGACGTGCGCACCGAGGACTTCGTCGACGCCCTCGAAAAGATCGAGGAGGGCGACCAGACCGAAGGTCAGCCCGTCGCGTTCTACTAGACGCCATCTAGTTTCCATCTTTTTCGCGGATGGGTGTCCTCGGCGCGCGAAGCGCGCCTGCGGGCACTGCGTGGCGGCGTAGCCGCCACGACATACGGTCGCGGACCACTGGCCCGCGACCCGCCCACCTGTCAAAAACATGGGTGAAAACACCGCCAGAGCAAGCCCTAGCGAGCCTTCGCTCGCGATGCTCACGTCACCGGACCGCTGCGACCTTGCCAGAACCGCCCCGACAGCGCGACGACCGTAACTGAATATTTGTCCGAACCCCACCCGATCACTTTTTAGGCATATCCTTCGTGCTTGTTTAAGGATCAAAACTAAATACGAGACGTACGACCAGAGGAAACGTATTACGGTGACCGAACACATGGTATCCAGCGACACCGGCGAGGGGGTAACGTCGGTCCGGACGGACGGGCCGGGCTTTCTGACAGAGCGCGACGACCTGACGGCGGTCCGCGAGGAGGCGGTGGCGTTCATCAGGGACAAAGTGACGGGTGCGGGCGCGCAGGGCGCCGTCGTCGGACTGAGCGGCGGCGTCGACTCGACGCTGACCGCCCACCTGGCCGTCCAGGCGCTCGGCAGCGACCGCGTGCTGGGGCTGGGGCTGCCAGCACACACCGACGAGGACAACGCCCAGGAGGCACGGACGATGGCCGAGGGGCTGGGCATCGAGTTCCGCGAGGTCGACCTGCGGCCGCTGCTGGACCTCTTCGAGGACCACGTCGCCCCCGAGGTCGCCCCCGGCGGGGGACGGCGGGCGATCGGGAACCTCACTGCGCGCCTGCGGATGTGTGCGCTGTACTACGCGGCCAACGCCCGGTCGTATCTCGTCTGCGGGACGGCCAACCGGTCGGAGCTACTGCTGGGCTACTTCACGAAGTACGGCGACGGCGGCGCCGATCTGTTCCCGATGGGAGACCTCTACAAGACGGAGGTGCAGGCGCTCGCCCAGCAGGTCGGCGTCCCGCGGCGGATCGTCGCCAAGGAGCCGACCGCGGACCTCTGGGCCGGCCAGACCGACGCCGAGGACCTTGGGGCTCGGTACTCGGAGATCGACCCCGTCCTCCGCCGGGTCGTCGACCGAAGCGAGCGCGTCGAGGACGTTCTCGACGACGTCGACGCGAGCCCGGAAACCGCCGAGACCGTCGCGCGGCTGTACGTCGACTCGCTGCACAAGCGCGCAGTGCCGCCGACGCCCGGGATCGACGACCGGGGGACCGGGTCGAGCGGGTCCCACCCGCTCCACCTCGCGCCGATGGCCAGCGGGCTGTGACAGCGACCGCCGAGTTGCCGCCTCGTTCGACCGGAAGCGAAACCCCTTAGCGCGCGAGTCGACGATGCGAAGGTATGAGTACCATCCGGGTCGCGTGGGGGTCGGCCACCGGCCCGACGGAGATGTCGTCGTTCGACGCCGCGCTGGCCGAGGCGGGCGTCCACAACTACAACCTCGTGACGCTCTCGTCGGTGATCCCAGCCGAGGCTCGGCTCGAACGCGTCGGCACCGCGCCCGATCTGGGCCCGACCGGCGAGGCGCTGTACGCGGTCGTCGGCCGGGAGACGCTCGTCCCGGGCGCCGGCGGCGAGGCCTGCGCCGGCCTCGGATGGGTCCGCAGCGAGTCCGGCCGGGGACTGTTCTACGAGGCCACCGGCACGGATCCCGAGACCGTCGCCGAGGCCGTCGAGGCGGGGCTGCGCCGCGGGATGGAACTGCGCGAATGGACGTTCCGCGCCGAGCCGGAGGTCGTCGTCGAGTCGACGCCCGCGGACCCGGCCGACCACGCGACCGCGGTCGTCGTCGCGGCCTACGGCGGTAGCGAATCCCTACTCGGCTGACAGGGGGCCGTGACGGCACTATCGGCCGAACGGGGAAACGATCGATCGTGTGGGACGGCAAGGAGCGCGCCTCTCCCAGGGGTTAAGACCCTGGGCCGCTTACCGCCGTGGAAGAGCCCAATGTACGGAAATTCGCCGCTCGGCGACGACGGGTTGGACCCGGAGGCCCTCTCGAACGACCAGCGCCGCCAGCTGGAGCGGGACCTCTCGCGAGTCGCCCAACAGACCCGGAGACTCCTCCCCGAGGAGTTCGTCGTCGGGTCCGACCTGACGGCCGGCTCCGACGGCCCCGAGGCCACCGTCGCCGTCCGCCCCCCGGTCGGCCCCGTCGTCTCCGCCGGCTACACGCCCGAGGATGCCGACGCGACCATCACCGAAGACGAACAGACCGATCTCGCGCAGGGGCTGGCCGCCAGCGCCGCGCTCCAGGTCAAGCAGGCGCTGTCGGGCAGTACGAGCCCGACCGCTCGATAGCCTCCGTCGATAACGCTCCGCGACCGCGGTCGTCTTTCAATTCTCGCTGACGGCGGCCGGCGGGTTGTAGAACAGCGCGTAGCCGATCGTCGTACTGGCCGGAACGCTCCCGACGGCCAGCGCCGTCCCCCACGACCACGATAACATCGCGCCGACCAGCGCCGCGAACGCCATGAGCGCCGGGATCAACGCCAGTATCGCGTCGTGGACCGACACCACACCGCGCGCGTCGTTCGCGGCTGGTCGATGCACGTGTCAACTGTCGAGCGTGACGTAATTAAATGTTATTACTGCGTGTGCGGTCGAGGAGGGTCCTGGGATCCCGGGAACGGAACAGACGGAGCGGACGGAGCAGCGAGCGGGACGAGCGGTCAGTCGTCGGCGCGGAAGCGGCGCTTGCACGCTCGCGAGCAGAACGAGCGGATCGCACAGCGGGCGTCGTCGAAGGCGACGGGGTGCCACTGGGAGTCGTCGATCGGACGGCCGCAGCGGTCGCAGGTCCGTGCGCTTTCGGTCCTTAGCACGCGGTCGGGCATGGTTTCACAGTCGTCAGGGCCTCTTACCGACTGGAACGGCGTCGTCTCACCTCGATACTCGGATATCACCGGGGCCACCGACGACGACCTCGTAGCCCTCAACGGCGAACCGCACCGTGACGTCGGCCGTCTCGGCTCGGCTGCGCGCGTACAGCTCTTCCAGCGCGTCGGCGTCGATGTGGTCGGCGAGGCAGGTGTCCAGGCGCTCCGGTTCGACGCCTTCCGCGTGCGCGAGCGCCGTGACGACGTGGGCGACGACGGAGCGGCAGTCGGAACCGCCGCCGCGAGTCGTGGAATCGATATCGTACATCTGTACCGGCCCTTGGGCCCGACCGGGCATGGGCCTGGCTTCGACTGGTGTAGAGAGCGGCGGCCAGCGGGTTCGATGTGGATAGAACGAGCGCGAGACCGACCGTGAGAGCACCGAGAAACGAAGGTTCGACCGGTTTCGGGTCGGTCCGGCGGGCACGGAGGTCAGGCCGCCTCGTCGTCGGGTGGTTCGCCGGCGCTCCCGTCGTCGGCGTCACCGAACAGCAGCGAGAGGAGACGGTGCTGGCTCTCGCGGAGGTGGTAGTTGACGGTCGGCTGGGAGACGCCGAGGCTGTCGGCCACCTCCTGCCCGCTGGACGCCCGGGGGCGGTCGAAGTAGCCGCGCTCGTAGGCTGTCCGGAGGACCTCGAACTGGCGGTCGGTGACGAGCGACTCGAACTCGTCGAGGAAGGCCCCGCGGGTCAGCGATCGGGAGTCGCGCTCGCGCCGGGCGAGGAGTTCGACCGACGGGTACCGCTCGCGCAACCGCTCGACGAACTGGCGGGCGTCGACGTGCGGGAGCAACAGGACCACGGCCGTCGTCTCCGTCTCGGTCGACTCGATATCGCGCGGGACGGCACCGAACTCGACGAGTTCGGCCGGGAGCACGGGCCCCGTGACGGTCGCTCGGAAGACGTGCTCGTCGCCGCGGTCGCTGACCGTCTCGACCGTCTCGACCGGCGACCGTTCGGAGCGCTCGCGCAGTGCGGACAGCGACGCGTCGGGCGCGACGAACGTGATCTCGGTGGCATCGCCGTCGAGCGGGCGCGTCTCGACGACCCGGAGCGGGCCCGTCACCGCCGCGGCCAGTTCCGTCAGGACCGACTCCCCGTCGCCGACGGCGAGTTTCAGCTCCGTCCCGCCGGCCGCGAGCAGGCCCCGTTTCGTCTCGCGGGCGTTGATCCCGTAGGCCACCGTGTCGGCCAGGTCCGCGAACACGGCGACGGTCCGCTCGTCGAAGGTCTCCGGGCGGTCGGCGTACACCGCGAGCGCCCCGTAGTCGATGTCGTGGAGGGAGAGCGGGACGGCGACGGCGGCCGCGAAGCCGGCGTCGAGCCCCGCGGAGACCCAGTCGGCCGATCGGTCGCGGTCGGCCAGGCTGTCGACGACGGTCGGTTCGCCCGTCGCGAGCGTCGCCAGTGCCGGCTCGGGCGGCGAGGCGTCGCGGTCGAACGAGACGTTCTCGAGGTAGGTGCCGCCGCCGGCCGCCGCCCGCGGTTCGACGGGATCGCGGTCGTCGACGCCGGCGATCCAGGCGAACGCGAAGCGGTCGTCGGCCGTCAGCCGCTCGCAGACGGCCGTCTCGATCTCGGCCCGGGAGGTGGCACCGACCATCGCCTGGTCCACGTCGCGGATCACGTCGTTGAGCCGCTGGAGTCGCACGAGCCGCTCGTTACGCTCGCGCAGGTCCGCCTCGCGGGCGCGGCGGTCCGCCTCGCTCGCCAGCCGGTCGAGGGCCGCCTCGGTCGTCGCGGCGAGCAGGTCGACGAGCTGGCGGCGCCGCTCGTCGAACGCGCCGGTCGTCTCCGACACGGCCGCCAGCACGCCGTGGTCGGCGAGCGGGACGACCGCCGCGCTCCGGGCGTCCGCCGACGGCGCTGCGACGCCCTCGGCCTCCCTGAGGTCGTCGACCGTGCGCGACTCTCCGGAGGCGAACGCCCGCCAGACGACCGACGCCCGGTCGGTCCCGTCGGCCAGCGCCGTCGCGTCCTCGCCCGACGAGGCGACGATCCGCAGGCGGTGGTCGGCGGCGTCGTACGCGAGTAGCGCCACGTCGACGCCCAGCAGGTTCGGCCCGGCCGCGACCGCCACCTCGCCGACGGCGTCGGTCGTCTCGGCGTGAAACAGCTCCCTGGTGAGTCGGTGGAGGTCGGCGAGCGCGGTGACGCGCTCGCGCCGTTCGAGCGCGACGACGGCGTGGCCGACCGTCTCGCCGAACCCGTCGAGGACGGCGAGCTCGCGCGACTCGAAGTCGTCACGACGGCCGGCGTAGACGGCGATGACGCCCAGCCGCCGGTCCTCGTGGCGGACGGGGACGACGGCGACCGCTCGGGCCCCCAAGGTGTGGGCCGACCGCCGCCACGGGTCCGTCTCGTCCCCCACATCCCGGGCCAGTCCCCCGTCGGCCCCTACGTCCCGCACGACCTGAGCGGCGCCGGTTTCGAGCGCGCGAGTCCCGGGGTCCGTCGCGGCCGGACCGGTCGCCGCCGGAAACGCCCGGGCCGCACCGTCGCGCTCGCGACCGCCCCAGGCGTCGGGGACGAGCCGCGCCCCCTCCCGCCAGGCGACCGTCACCGCGCGGTAGGGGTCGTCGGCGGCCAGCCGGTCGGCGACGGCCCGCGCGACCGCCTCCCGCGAGTCCGCGCCGACGAGCGCGTGGTCGATATCGCGGAGGACCCGGCTGATCCGGTCGAGCGTCGAAAGCCGGTCGCGCTGCTCGCGGAGCCGTCGCTCGCGCCGCTCCCGGTCGGTCACGTTCCTGACGACGAGGAGAGCGAGCGAGTCGTCCACCGTCGCGTGACGGGTCGGCGACCCACCGTCCGTCCGCGGGTCGCCGGCGAGCGGGAGCGCCCGCGCCTCGTAGGTCGCCCGGTCGTGCGAGAGGTCGAACGACGCCGACTCGCCGTCGAGGGCCGCCCGACACGGAGGTTCGACCCTCGACAGCACCGGCTCCGGAAGGAGGGCGGGCAGCGACGTGCCCTCGGCGTCTGCCACGGCGCCGTCGCGAGCCGGTAGGTCGTCGCCGCCCGCTCGCAGGACGGTCAGGTCGGCGTCGAAGAGGACGACCGCGCCGTCGGGGTAGTTGTCGACGACCGCCTCGTTCAGCGCCTCGCTCGTCCGGATCTCCGTGAGGAGGCCTTCGCTCCCGGTGTTGTCGTAGAGCGCGATGTGGAGGAGCGCGCCGAGGCCGACCGTCAGCAACAGGAGCGGGACGACGCTGTCGGCCAGGAACGGGACGACCCCCAGCCGGCCGAGCAGGTCGGCCAGCGCCCACAGCGCGAGGTGGCCGGTCGCGACGACCCAGCTGAACCAGTAGTTGCGAAAGAGCGGCCGCTCGACGTACAGGCGAGCGGCGAGGGCGGCCGCCGCGAGGAACCCCGCGGCGCCGACCAGCGTGAGGACGGACAGGAGCGACACCATATCAGTCACTGTCCCTGGCGACCGACGACGAGCGGACGCCCGCTCGCCCCCGGTCGCCCCGTCGGTACTCCCCGTAGCAGTACCACGCGAACAGGAGCGCGGCCAGTGCGACCCCGACCCCGTACTCGACCGGCGGGAGGACGGCCCAGTCGACCGCCGACGCCAGAAGCGCGGCGGCGCGCCCGACGAGCAGCGCCGTGTACGCCGCAACGAGTCGGGGTGCGGACCCCTCGAGCGCGTACGCTCGCACCACCGGCACGTACGCGAGCGTGACCACCAAGAGCGCGAACGCGTCGCCGTCCGCGAACGTAACCATTCGTGTCCCCCCTGGAAACCGGGGCCGCGACGCCCGCGAACCGCTGGACACCGACCCGGTTGCAGGCCGTTAGAACTCGACGCCAATAGTTTTCCGACAGATATTGCCGCTTTGTCCGCCGTTACTAGTCACGTCGTGGGGCGGCGATCACACCGGACGGACGGACCGGACAGCGCGAATAGTCGGGGTTAAACAGGGTAGTACCGCCGGTAACGCGACGCTACTTGCCCCAGAAGGGGTCGCGGTTGCGTCGCTTCTCGAGGTACATGTTGAGCGTCTCGACCTCGTCGGCGGGGATGTCGCCGGTGAGTTCCTGTTCCAGGATCTTGGCGTGTTTCTCGGGGATCTCCGTCCAGAGGGTGTCGCCCTCGCGGATCTGGCGGCCGACGGTCGGGCCGTCGATGGAGACGGCGACGCGCTCGCCGGTGCGGGCCTCGTCGACGTCCTCGCCCTCGTCCTGAATGGACTTCATGAGACCGACGCGCTCGGGTTCGCTCCCCTCGAACTTGGCGACGTTGGAGTTCCGGCGGAGCGACCCCCCCAGAATCTCGACGCCGACGACGGCGGGGTCGGACTGGCGGAAGGTGTGGTCGTCGAGGATCTGGAAGCGGGCGGGCCGGGTGATGTTGTCCAGCACCTGGTCCTGCTGTGCGCGCTCGCGCTCCTCGACGTACTCTTCGTACTCCTCGACGAGCCGGTAGATCACGTCGTGGTCGAAGATCCGAACGCCCTCCTGTTCGGCCAGGTCGCTGGCGTCGTCGAGCGTCTCGACGCCGAACCCGAGGATGGTCCGGTGTTTCACCTCGTTGGCCGTCTCGGCGACGCGCACGTCCCGGGGCGCGATGTCGCCCACCTCGGCGCGGACGATCGGGATCTCCTCCGCTTCGAGCGTGGAGGCGAGCGCTTCGAGGCTCCCGAGCGTGTCGGCCTTGACGACGACGCCCTCCTCGCCGGTCTGGACCGCGATGTCGGCGAGTTCGGCCTGGACTTCCTCGATCACGTCGTCGACGTCGCGGTCGCCGACGACGCGGATGGGCGCGCCGGCCATCGCGTCGTCCAGGTCCGGCGCGGCGATCTTGATGCCGTCGGCGGCCGCCACGGCGTCGACCTGTTCGAACTGGCCTTCGGTGCGGATCTCCTCCAGCGGGCGCGGGCGAAGGAGCGCGCGTACTTCGGTGACGATGGGACCCTCGACGCCGCCGACGACGATCTCGTCGTCCGCGCGGATGGTGCCGTCGTAGATGATGGCGTCGACGGTGGTCCCGAAGCCCTGGGTGTCGGTGACTTCGAGGACGGTGCCGGCGGCCGGCCCGTTCACGTCGACGGCCATCTCCTCTTTCATGTAGCGCTGGGAGAGCCCCATCATCACCGTCAGCAGGTCGGGGATACCCTCGCCGGTCTCGGCGGAGACGGGGACGACCCCGATGTTGTTCTGGAAGTCCTGGACGCGCCAGTACATGTCCGCCGAGAAGTCGTTGTCCGAGAGGTCGCCGATGAGTTCGTAGAGGTTCTCGTTGAGGTCGCGCTCGACGCGGTCGGTCTGGGCGTCGATGGTCTGCTGGGTCGGCGCGTGGTCGTTGGGGTTCCAGCCGGGGACGGTGTCGATCTTGTTCGCGGCGACGATGAACGGGGTCTGGGTGCGCGCGAGGATGTCCACGGCCTCGAGGGTTTGGGGCTGGAAGCCGTCGTTGACGTCGACGACGAGGATCGCGATGTCGGCGAGCGCCCCGCCCCGGGAGCGCAGCGTCGAAAAGGAGTGGTGGCCGGGCGTGTCGATGAACAGCAGGCCCGGGAGGTCGAAGTCGGTGGGATCGACCAGCTCGCCGGCGATCTCGGAGATCACGTCGAGAGGGACGGCGGTCGCGCCGATGTGTTGGGTGATCGCGCCGGACTCGCCCTCGGTGACCGCGGAGCCGCGGATCTCGTCGAGCAGGCTGGTCTTGCCGTGGTCGACGTGGCCGAGTACGGCGACTATCGGTGTCCGAAGCGTCGCTTCGGACTCGTCGTCGGTGTCTGTCGGTTGTGAGTCTGCCATCCTATCACCACAGAAGTTCGGTTGTCTCGGATCAGCCCCGCAGGCCGGATAAGTGATCGCATCTGTGCGTGTACGACGATGGCGAGTGACCCGTGCGCGACGATGGTACGCGGTCCGTGGCGCCGACGGACCGGCTACTCGGTGACGGTGAACGACCCGGTCATCCCGGCGCTGCGGTGGGGGCTGCAGTAGTACGCGTACTCGCCGGGCGTCTCGAACGTGAACGACAGCTCGTGGCCCTCGTCGTAGCGGTCGCCGTCGTCGCCGGCCGTCCCCGAGAAGTCCGACCCGCTCGGCGTCGTCTCGGGGCGCACGTTGTGTCCGTTACTGTGCCACACCCAGACGACCGTCTCGCCGGTCGATATCTCGAAAGCGGACGGCGCGAAGGCGAGTTCCCCGTCGGCGACGGCGACGACCCGGGCGGCCTGTCGAGGCGTCGCCGTGGGCGTCGGCGTCTCGATCGGTGTGGGGCTCGCCGTCGGCGTCCCCGTCGGTGTCGCGGCCGAGTCCGTCGGCGTCGGACTCGCCGTCGGCGTCGCTTCGGGCGTGGGCGTGTCCGTCGCGGGCTCGTCGGTCGGTGTCGGGCTCGCCGTCGGCGTCGCGTCGCCGCCGTCGGGCTGGTCGGTCTCGGCGCCGTCGCCCCCGCAGCCGGCGACGGCGGCGGCGAGCGCGGTCCCACTGAGCCGGAGCAAGCGGCGGCGGTTCATGCACTCGCTCGGGACCGGCGGGGAATAAACCCGGCGGCGACCGGATCGGCCGATCCGCCGGCCGCCGAGCCAGTCCGCTCTCCGGCCGCCGGTCAGTCGGTCACGGTGACCGACCCGCGCATCCCGAGGTTCCGGTAGGGATAGCAGCGATACTCGTACTCGCCGGCGACCTCGAAGGTGTGCGAGAACGTGTGACCCTCGTCGTAGGTGGTCTCGTCCTCGCCGGCCGTCCCGGTGAACGTCGAGCCGCGGGGCCGGGCGGTCGCGCGGAGGTTGTGCCCGCTGCTGTGCCACACCCAGACGACCGTCGCGCCCGTCGGGACCTCGAAGGTCTCGGGGTCGAACACCGCCGAGCCGTCGGCGACGGTGACGACCTGATCGGCCTCGTCGAACGTCGGCGCGGCGGTTGCCGTCGGCGCGGCGGTTGCCGTGGCCGTCGGCGTCGGTTCCCCGGTCGCCGTGACCATCGGCGTCGGCCCCTCGGTCGCCGTCTCGGCCGGTCGCTCCGTCGGTGCCGGGCCGTCCTCCGGCGTCGGCGTGCCGCCACCCGACCCCAGCCCGCACCCCGGGACGAGCCCCGCGAGCGCGACGGCGCCCGTCCGCAGCAAACGTCTGCGATCCATGGGAACCCCGTTGAACGAGGACCGGCATAATCCCGGTGGTTCCGGCGACCGCGTGCCGACGGCGGGGCCGGTGGCCCCCCGGAGCGTGACAGCGGGCGTCACGCGGTCGTCAGACGCCCCCGTGGCGTTTATGGGGCCTGACTCGGTAGTCGAGTGCATGGCCGAGATACTCGCCGAGAACCTCTCCGGCAAGGCCGTCACCGGGACGGACGGCGCCGAGATGGGGATGCTGTACAACATCACGATGGACCTGGAGACGGGGCGGCTCCGGAACCTCATCATCGACCCCAACGACCACCTCGACAACACGCAGTTCGACGTCGACGAGCAGGGACACCTCCTCGTGCCCGTCGACCGCGTGCAGGCAGTCAAAGACCACATGATCGTCCAGCGTTAAATGTACGTCCTCGACGCCTCGGCGTTTATCAACGAGTATCACACGACCGAACAGCAAGCCACGGTGCCGCTCGTCCGCGAGGAGCTCGAAGACGAGAGCGCCTACCGCTACGACGCCATGGAGGGGTCGGGGATGCACATCCACATCCCCGAAGACGAGACCGTCGAGCGCATCGAACGCGCCGCCCGCGAGACGGGCGACCTGGAGACCCTCTCGGAGACGGACATCCGCCTGGTCGCCGCCGCCTTCGAGCTCGACGGCCGGCTGGTCACCGACGACTACGCCATGCAGAACGTCGCCGAGAAGCTGGAGGTGGCCGTCGAACTCATCGCCCGCGAGGGGATCAGCGAACAGCGCGACTGGCGTTTCCAGTGTTCCGGTTGCGGCCGCGAGTTCGACGAGAACCACGACCGCTGTCCGGTCTGCGGGAGCGACCTCTCCCGGAAGAATCCGGCCTGATCGTCCGGCCGATCCGTCCCGCACGTTCGCTCCACCGAGCGCGACCGCTGCCCGGCCGACTGCACCCCCAACCCACTACGGTGCGTGCTCTTCCAGGTTGTCGAGCCCGGTGTCGACGAGTTGCCGGAGTACTTCCTCCTCGGTGAGGTCGTACTGCCGAGCGATCGCCTCGATCTCCCGGGCGCGGTCGTCGTCGCAGACGACCGTGTAGCGGGTCGGCATACCCACGGTATTTTCCGGCTGATCGCTTAATAACCCGTCAGACGGTCGTCGGACGGGGTTCCCGGTCGTTCGAGCGGAACGGTTCGGCTCGGAGGTGGGTAGTCCCCTCACGCGCCGACGGCGCCGGTGGCCTGGGCGTACTGCAGGAGGAAGCTCATCGTGTTCCAGCAGCCGTGGACGATGATCGGGACGGCGATGTTCTCGGTGACCTCGTACAGAGTGCCGAGGACGACCCCCAGCGCGGCGGCGACCGCGAGCGACGAGACGATACTGCCGCCCGAGCCGAGCAGCGCGAAGTAGTGCATCGCGCCGAAGACGGTGCTTGCCAGCACGACCGCGGGGACGGCGCCGTAGGCCCGGCGGAACAGCCCCTGGACGATCCCCCGGAACAGCAGTTCCTCGGCGGGCGCGACGAACAGGAAGGTCACGGGGATCAGGTAGAGAAAGCGGACGGGGTCCTGCTGGCCCTGCGTGATGACCTGGTTGGTCGCCGTCTCGACGCCGGCGGCCTGGATGACCGCCGACAGCGCCGTCGCGATGGCGAACAGGCCGACGAAGCCGGCGACGACCCAGGCGAGGTCCCGCAGCGACGGGACGGCGACCTGAAAGAACTGCTCGTCCGACCGCCACAGGAGATACGCCGCGATGACGGCGAAGAAGCCGACGAACTGCGTGGCCGTCAGGGCGGCGTAGGCCAGTGGGGGCAGCGCCCCCATCGACGTGACGTCGAAGCCGAGAGCTGACAGGACCGACCCGGCGCCGGCGATCAGGAACGTGCCGGCGACGAACGCCAGAACGACCAGCGCTACCGAGTGAAACAGACTCTCGACGCGAGTCTCCATGTCGGCGACGTGATAGTACTCCGATGCCATCTGCGTGGTCGCCGGTACGTATCCCACGCGTTTGACTGCACCGGTCCCACAGCGTCCGGACGCGGCCGCACTTCGGCGACCGCGGACGCCCTCGGAACCGTCAGTCCACGACCAGTTCCGTCTTCTCGGCCACCGCCTCGGCCTCCTCGAACTCACCGCCGCCGAGCAGGCCCCGGGCGGCCTTCTTCCCCCACTCGACCGCGGGCTGATCGAAGGTCTCGACGCCGTACAGTTCGCCGGCGAGCACGCAAGCCGCTTCCATATCGAACAGCAGCCGACCCACGCTTTCGGCGTCCATCGCGTCGATCTCGATCCGGACCGAGGGGCGCTGGGCGGCGGCGAGGCTCGCCTCGGTGGCCTCGAACTCCGCGTCGAGCAGCGTTCCCAGGTCCTGTCCGCCGAGGTATTCGAGGTCGGCCACGTCCGTCTCGGGGATCGGACAGTCGGGTCGCTCGGCGGGGCGGACGACCGTGACGAGTTTGTCCCGCGGCCCCGCGCGGTAGAGCTGGAGCTGGGAGTGCTGGTCGGTCGCGCCGAGCGCGCGGGCGGGGGTCTGGCCGCCGTCGTCCTTCCCGAGGCTCTCGGCCCACAGCTGGGCGAACCACTCCGCGAACGACTCCAGGCCCTCGGCGTAGGGCATCATCGCGTTGACGCTCGCGCCCCGCTCGTCGAGCGCGTACGCGACCGCGCCGTAGGCGTAGGCCGGACAGTCGAAAAGCGAGTTCGCGAGCGCGTCGGCGCCCGCGCGGCCACCCGCGAGCAGTCCATCGAGGTCGACGCCCATGATCGCCGCCGGGACGAGCCCGACCGTCGACAGCGCCGAGAATCGACCGGGGACGCCCGTCGGGACGTCGAGCGCCGGAAGGTCTTCGGCCGCCGCGAGGTCACGCAGCGGCCCCGATTCGCCGGTCGTGACGACGGTCCGCTCGGTCCAGTCGATCCCCGCCGACGCCATCGCGTCGCGGACGACGAGGAAGTTGGCGAGCGTCTCGGCGGTGGTGCCCGACCGCGAGACGACGTGGACGACCGTCTCGGCCAGCGGGAGGTCGTCGAGCAGTCGGTTCACGTGGGCCGGGTCGACGTTGTCCAGCGCGTAGTGGTCGATCGGGGAGTCGCCCGCCAGCGCCTCGGTGATGGTGACCGCGCCCAGCGCGCTCCCGCCGATGCCGACGGTGAGGACGGCCTCGGGGTCGAAGCCGTCGACGGCGGCCTCGATCTCGGCCGCGTCGGCGCGCTCGGGGAGGTTGAGGGAGGCGTAGCCGAAGTCGTCGTCGGCCATGCCGCGGGCGATCCGGTCGTGGGCGTCGGCGACGCGCTCGTCGAGGTCGTCGAGGGCGTCTCGGGCGATCCCGGGGTCGGCCTCGCTCGCCAGCGCGTTCCCGATGTCGACGTTCATGTGCGGGTGGTCGCTCGGGTGGGGGATAGTCCTTTTCGAGGCGGTCTCGGTGCCGGTCGCCGCGACGGGACGCGAACGCGATCCCCCCGCCGACGAACGGGTGGTTTATTCCCGACCGAACCGAACGTCCCGTAGATGAGCGACGCCACGGACGAGGTGAGTGCGGACGGGGAAGTCGCCCGGTCGTCGGGCGACGGCTCGGACGCCGCCGAGACGTACAAGGGTCTCCTCACCGCCTACCCCTACGCGTTCAGAGCGAGCGACTCGATGGCGTTCCGGATCTACACCGGCGTCAGCGCCCTGTTCGGTATCGGCGTCGTCCTGCTGTTCACCTTCGCGGTCGTGACGCTGCTGGGGAGTACCGCCGACGCGTCCGGCGGGTCGTTCACCTTCTCCAGAGCCTTCTTCCTGTTCCTGATGTTCCTGGTGCTCGCGCCGCTGGTGGCGCCGGTGCTGTTCGTCGCCCGCCGCCACCGACGAGTGGGGTCGGACACGCGCTACGACCGCCAGCTAGCGGCCACGGGCTACGGCTTCCTCCTGGCGATGTACGTCGCCCTGGTGATCACGACGCCCGCGGACCTGCGGGACAACCCCGACGGCGCCTTCGGCGCGGTCGCCGAGTTCCTCTACGGGCTGCCGAACGAGGCGGCGATCGTCCCGCCGGTCGGCGCGGCGCTCCTGATCTACCTCACCCACCGACGGCTGCGCTGAGCGGCGGGGACCGCTCGTGGGGCGCGCCGGAGCCAGCGGCGACGTGACGAGTCGCCGTCGAAACGGGGAAAACCCCCGACCGACTACGGACGCCCATGAAGACCGGGACGTTCGTCGTCACGGAGGCCGACGCGGAGTCGGCGGTGTTGCGCGACGTGAGCGACGGCCAGATCCACACGCTCGGGTCCAATCCCGACCTGGAGGTCGGCGTCGCCGTCGAGGGAACGCTGGCGCCCGAACCGCCGATGGACGTGGTCTGGACCGTCGAATCGATCGACCGGCAGTTCACCGTCGCCGTCGAGGAACACGACGAGCCACCGACCCAGCAGGCCCGCGAGACCGCCGCCGACCAGCCCGTCGGCGAGGTGACCACCCGCGAGCGCGCGGGGACGGGAGAAGTCCACGTGCTGACCGTGCCCGAAGAGCGGACAGACGAGGCCGTCGCCGACGTGCGCGACGACGAGGCCACCGTCGAGCGGGCCGCCCGCCTCGGCGTCGAACGCGTCGAGATCCGCTCGGAACCCGGCGTCGTGAGCGTCCGCTACCTGCCCTGAGCGGCCGACCGAACCGGACGGTGTTCACTCCGTCGGCCCGCCCGCGCTCTGGACGCGCCAGCCGCCCTCGACCGCACAGGCGTCGCGGACTTCGTACTCGACGGTCGTCGACTCGTCGACGAGCGGCCCGCCCTCGACCGATTCGACCCGTAGCGGCACGTCCAGCGTGTCGCCGCAACAGCCGACACCGGTGAACTGCTCGGTGACGTCTCCCGCCTCGACGCGCCCGAGCGTCTTCCGCAGGTAGGCGCGAAAGGGCGACCCGTCGAGCTTGTCCCGCCCCCACGTGCTGAGGTCCGAGGGATAGGAGAGGACGATTCTGGTCGCCGTATCCGTGTTCGGGTTCTCCTTCGCGTGACTCACGCGTGCGCGTTCGAGCGTCACGGAGAAGTGTGTTCTGTCGGTAAGACGGTTTGAGTGGCAACGGGGGTGTCGAGCGGGAGTCGACTTGGCGGACGGCGCGCGCTGGAGCGCGCTCTCGTGCGCGCGACAACACCGTGCGAGGGATGAGCGAACGGAGTGAGCGAATCGGCTGGGGAGGGACGTGGTGCGGTGCTGTGCGGTTCGGGTGGACTGAAAGGAGCGAGCCGTTCGGGGACGGCCGACGACGGAAGGACCGCAGGGAGCGGAGCGACCGAGGACCGCACCGAGAGTCACGCGAGGTGTAGCCGAGCGTGACCTCGATAGACGAGCGGTGCGAGGCCGACCAGCGGGAGGCCTCGATGCGAACGGCGAAGCCGTGAGCGAAGCGAGTCTATCGGTGCGCCCGACTCGAACGGCTCGGGGCTTTCATCCCGGTTCTCGCTGCGAGAGGGGACGGAAGTCTGAGAGCCGAAGCCCTCGGTACGCTCGCGCGGTCTGTGCGACATATCTTCGCTCCCTGCGGTCGCTCAGACAGGGGTCACGACAGCGTGCGCCACGGTGAAAAAGGGGGTAGCGACACTCCGTCCGATCCGCTCCGAACTCAGATCAGGTCCTCGAACTCGTCGAGGAACTCGTCGTAGGTGTCGATGGCCGACTGGATCGGGTCGGAGCTGGTCATATCGACGCCGGCCGACTCCAGCAGTTCGAGCGGGTACTCACGCGAGCCGCTGGCGAGGAACTCCCGGTAGCGCTCGGCGGCCGGTTCGCCTTCCTCCAGGATGCCCTGGGCGAGCGCGACGGCGGCCGAGATTCCGGTCGCGTACTGGTAGACGTAGAAGGCGCGGTAGAAGTGCGGGATGCGCATCCACTCGCGGGCGATACGGTCGTCGACGGCGGCGTTGGCGTAGTAGTCCTCCTTGAGCCCGCCGTACACGTCGTCCAGCCGGTCGGCGGTGAGCGCCTCGCCCTGTTCCTCTAGGCGGTGGGTCTCGTGTTCGAACTCCGCGAACATCGTCTGGCGGAACAGCGTCGAGCGGAAGCGTTCGAGGTACTGGTTGAGGACGTGCCGGCGCAGGGTCTCGTCGTCGACCACGTCGAGCAGGTGATGCGTGAGCAGCGTCTCGTTGACGGTACTGGCCACCTCGGCGACGAAGATCTCGTAGCCGCTGTAGACGTAGGGCTGGTGTTCGCTGGTGTACTCCGAGTGCAGCGAGTGGCCCAGCTCGTGGGCGAGCGTGTACATCGAGGCCACGTCGTCCTGGTAGTTCATCAGGATGAACGGCTGGGAGTCGTAGGTGCCGCCCGAGTAGGCCCCGGACTGCTTGTTGTCGGTCTCGTAGACGTCGACCCACCGCGAGTCCAGCCCCTCCGCGAGCCACTCCTGGTACTCCTCACCCAGCGGTTCGACGGCGCCGGTGACCCACTCGCGGGCCTGGTCGTACTCGACGTCGGGGCTCTCGCCCTCGACCATCGGGACGTACAGGTCCCACATCTGCAGGTCCTCGGCGCCGATGGACTGCCGCTTGAGGTCGGCGTGTCGCTGGAGTACGTCGAGGTTGTCGTCGACGGTGTCGACGAGCGTGTCGTACACCTCGATTGGCACGTTCGGGCCGTCCAGGGCGGCCTCGCGGGCGGTGTCGTAGTTGCGGGCGCGGGCCAGTTTCACGTCGGTCTTGACGCTGTTCTTGTAGGCGGCGGCGATCGAGTTTCGGTACGTCTCCCACTCGTCGTAGAAGGTCTCGTACACGTCCCGGCGGAACTGTCGGTCGGGGTTCTCCTGCAGCGTCGTGAAGTTGTTGAGGGTGATCCGCTGGGGTTCACCGTCGGGGTCCTCGACGCTGGGGAACTCCACGTCGGCGTTGGCGAGCATGTTGTACACCTCGCCGGTCGAGCCGAGCACCTCGCCGAGGTCGGCCAGCAGGTTCTCGATCTCGGCCGAGCGGGTGTGGGGTTTCATCCGCAACACGTCGTCGAAGTAGTGGCCGTACACCTCGAGATCGGGGTTCTCGTCGATGTACTCGTCGACCGTCTCCCGGTCGAGGCCCTGGATCTCGGGTTCGAGGAAGCTCGCGGCCGAGGAGGCCTCGGAAGCGAGCGACTGGCCGCGCGAGGACAGCGCCTGGTAGTGGCTGTCGGCGGTGTCCTCGTCGCTGCGCATCCGGGCGTAGGCGGAGACGTTCGCCACCTCGCGCATGATCGACTCGTAGGTCTCCAGGCAGTCCTGCAAGGTCTCGGGGTCCTCGGTGGCTCGCCCCTCGAAGGCCCGGAGGTCGTCGAGGCGATCCTGAACCGACTCGAAGGCCGCCTCCCACTCGTCGTCGTCGGCGTAGAGGGACTCGAGTTCCCACTTGTACTCCTCGTCGATGTCGCCGCGCTCGGACACGGAACTCATAGCCCGGAGTTGGCGCCGTCGCGCCGTAAGCCGTTCGATGCCGGAAGGGACGAGCGGCCGAGCGAACGGGCCCTCGCCGGCAGCGCTCGCGGTTCGATCGCTATCGGTCGGCCCGTCGTCGTCCCGGCCCGGAGAGCGGTCCTACTGGTCGGTTCCGCGTTCGTCGTCGGAGCCGTCGACTTCGGCCGGGGTGTCACGGACGAACTCGTCGACCGCCGCTCGTTCGGTCCGCTCGCGTCCCGACGGGGCGTCGCCGGTCGACCCGCTCCCGAAGTCTCCCCCGTGCGAGCGGCCGCGCGGCGACGGCCTGAAGTCGCGAAAGAGCAACAGCCCGTAGGCGGCCACGATCACCGCGGGAACGGCGACGACGGCCGTGCCGAAGACGACGCCCACGGGGCCGAGGGTCCGCACCGCGCCCGAGAGGACGAACGACCCCGCCGCGCCGGCGACGAGGTGGGCGACGCCGAATTCGGCGTACTCCCCGCCCGCCTTCGCGCGCTCGACCGTCTCGTCGAGCGCCGTCCCGAGGTCGGCGTCGGCGACCACGACCGCGAACGGCAGCCCGTAGACGAGATACGACAGCGCCAGCACGACCAGCAGGCCGACCGGCGGGAGGATCAGGAAGGGGATCGCGACGAGCACGACCCCGAACCGGATCACGTTCACGCCGACGATCCGGAGGGTGTACCGCCGGACGGCGTCGGCGAACGCGCCCGGTTCGCCGTCGATACGAGCGTTCAGCGCGCCGAGGAAGCCCGCCTCTAGCGCCGACGTGACGAGCAGACCGACGAGAAACAGCGGGACGACGAGCGCGGCCGAGAGCGGGCCGCCGGTCCCGACGCCGGCCGGGCCGCTGGGCAGCGAGACGTACGTCCACAGCGTCGGCAGGCCGGCGGGAAAGGGGAACGTGACACCGCCGCCACCTTCGGCGGCGAGCGCGCGAGCGACCTGCGATCCCGACAGCAGCGTCGCCGCGGCCGGAATCCAGGCCAGCGACAGCGACTCCTCGGTGACCGCGACCGCGCGGTCGAATCTGGAGGGCATCGTCGGCGGATGGCGCCCCCCAGCGGCAAATGCTTTGTTCGTCGGGTCGCCCCGAGGCCCCGCCCACTCCGTCGGCTCACGCCGCCCGGGCCTCGAATATCAGCGTCGACGGCAACTTCGCCAGTAACTCGGGCCTGTGTTCGCCCCACGGCCCCTCCTCGTAGTCGTCGGGGTCGTCGGAGCCCGGTTCCAGCATCCGTTCGACCCGAAACCCCGCCCCAACCAGCGCGTTGTGCACGTCGGCGACCGAGTGGCGATAGGTCACCATGTCGAGTTCGGTGTCTTCCTGCGGGGTGACCTGCCGGCCGGTGTCGAAGTAGCTCTCCGCGACCTCGTGGCTCTCGGGGTCGGCCAGGCCGTAGACCGGGTGAGGCATCGAGAAGACGAACCGACCGCCCTCCCGGAGGACCCGATGGGTCTCCCGGAAGCAGGCCGCCAGGTCGTCGACCCACTGGAAGACGTAGGCGTTGAACGCCACGTCGAAAGTCGAGTCTGGGAACATCCCCAGGTCGGTCACGTCGCCCTGCACGAAGTCCGCGTCCGCGTCGTGCTCGTCGGCCAACTCACGGGCGAACGACAGCTGTTCCTCCGAGAGGTCCAGTCCCGTCACGGTCGCGCCGCGCTCGGCCAGCGCCACCGAGCACTGCCCGCCGCCACAGCCCAGTTCCAGCACGTCCTCGCCGGCAACGTCGAGCAACAGCCGCAGGTCGTCGTCGACGCCCATCCCGGTCCAGTTGACGCCCACGTCGAGGTCGATGTCGTCCTGGAACCAGCGGGCGGTCAGCTCCCACCACGCTTTGACTTCCTCGGTCATACCCCTCCAGTTTCGGCCGGCCCCGATAGGTCTTGTGTCGGCCTGTGAGGCGTCCGCGTGGCGTTTCGGCTCTGGAAATCTGACATCTGGCGCGCGCTGTCGGGCGTGCTCGAACCTCGTGAGAGCCGCCCGACGACACCGTGCGAGGGATGAGTCATCGCAGGCCGCAGGCCGAGAAGCGCAAGAGGTTGGGGAGGTTCGAGGCCGTCTGCGGTGCTGTGCGGGGCGGGGCGGGGCGGTTTCGATGCCGCCCCTGGCGGACTGAAAGGGCGAGGTGCGCTCGCGCCGATTGTCGCCTGAGCGGGCTACTATCCGAAGCGGCCGCAGGCCGCGAGGATATCCCGGTCAGCGACCGCGAGTGCGAGGCGCGAGCGAAGCGAGCGCCTCGACATGCGAACGGGGAGTGCAACGACCCGTGAGCGAGCGCGCTGAGGGCTTTCATCGCTTGCCATCGAGTACGGTTGCAACGACGCCGACGACAACTCACTCCAGCGAGTCGCGGATCGCACCGGCAACGCGTCCCCGCGTCGATAACGCCACGGAGCGCTCGCCGAACACCTCGCGGGCACTCTCGGCTGCATCGTCGTCCACAGAGACTGACACGCCGGGATAGGCCACATCCCAGAGGACCAGCGGGTACGGTGGCGCTGGCGCGACGCCCTCGGGGCCCTCCACGACGGCGTCACCGAACACCCGGTCGACTTTCGATAGCTCCGACTCGCCGCGCCCGACTTCGACGGCCAACCCGACGACGCGCCGAACCAGTTGCCGCACGAACCCGCCCGCCGAGAGTTCGACGACGAGAAAGTCGCCGTCGCGCTCAACCGCCGTGGAGAGGTCCCGAACCGTCCCTTCCTCGTCGGGCGTCAGGTTGTGGAAGTCGTGTTCGCCCGAGAGTCGGTCGAGCGCGTCGCGAACCAGATCCGGATCGATAGCGCCGTCGCGAGGCGCAGACAGCTGATAGCGATACGTCCGAGACTCGGCGTCGTGGGTCGCGTGGAACTCCGATTCCACGTCCGCGCTGGCCCACGCCCGGACCGACGCGGGCAGCTCGCTGTTGAACGCCCGCGGCGTGAGCCACGCGGGCGCCGCGAAGGCGATAGTCTGGGCTCGCGCCGAGACGCCGGCGTCCGTTCGCCCGGCGGCGGCGTAGCCGTCGGGCTTGTCCGCATCGTCGGCCAGCACACCCAGGTCCCGGAGGGCGTCGAAGACCGCGTCCTCGACGGTGGGCACGTCGGGCTGGCGCTGGAAACCGTGGAACGGGCGGCCGTCGTAGGCGAGCCGATAGGCGCGCATCCGCTCAGGCGAACTCGTCGTAGGTCGGCCGCTCGCTGTCGCCGGGGAACTCCTCGACCGGGACGTTCGTCTGGTCGCCCGATTCCATGTCCTTGATCGTCACCTCGTCGTTCTCCAGGTCGCGCTCGCCGACGATGACCACGGTTTCGGCGTCGATGGAGTCGGCGTAGTTCATCTGCGCGCCGAACGACCGGTCGCTCACGTCCGTCTCGACGACGTGACCGCGCTCGCGCAGGTCCCGAGCGATCCGGGAGGCCACCGAGCGCACGTCGCCGACCTGCAGGACGTAGTAGTCCGTCGAGATGCCCTCGCCCGGCCAGGCGTCGTGAGTCTGGAGGAGCAGGGGGAGCGTCGAGTTCATGACGCCGATACCGACGCCGACGGCGGGTGTGGGCTGGCCACCGAACTCCTCGATGAGGTGGTCGTAGCGGCCGCCGCCGAAGATCGACCGGGAGACCTCGCCCGAGGCGTCGAAACACTCGAAGACGACGCCGGTGTAGTAGTCCAGCCCCCGCGCGGTCGTCAGGCTCACGTCGCAGTACTCCCGGACGCCGAAGTCCTCGGCGGCGGCGAGGACGGTCTCCAGATTCTCGACCGCCTCGGCCAGGTCGTCGCTGTCGGAGAAGTCGGTGAGCGCGGAGAGGTCCTCGTCGCCGGCGACGAGCAGGTCATCGAACTCCCGCGCCTGGTCGTAGGAGAGACCGGCGTCCGACAGGAGACCCAGATACTCGCCCTCGTCGACCTTCGCGCGCTTGTCGACCGCCCGGATGGCTTCGGTGGTGTCGACGTCGGCGTCGAACGACCGCAGGAGTTCCCCGAGGATGTCCCGGTGGGAGACGCGGAACTCGAACTCCGAGCCGTCGAGCCCCAGGTTCGTCAGCGAGTCGGCGGCAAAGGCCAGCACCTCGGCGTCGGCCTCCGGTTCCGAAGAGCCGAAGATGTCGGCGTTGGTCTGGTAGAGCTCGCGGAAGCGGCCCTGCTGGACCTGCTCGTAGCGCCAGAACGGCCGCGTCGAGACCCACTTGATCGGCTTCGACAGCGCCTGCTGCTTGGCGACGACCATCCGCGCGACCGTCGGCGTCAGCTCGGGCGTGAGCGTGACGTGGCGGCCGCCCTTGTCCTCGAAGTCGTACAGTTCGTCGACGATATCCTCGCCGCTCTTGTCGGTCCACATCTCCGCCGGTTCGAGCGCCGGCGTCGACGTCTCCCGGAAGCCGTAGGCCCGCGCTGTCTCCTCGATCGTATCGATGACCTGCCGGCGCGGGGCCATCGCGTCGGGGTAGAAGTCGGTGAACCCCTTGAGTCCCTCGTACATACCCCGTGGTTCGGCGAGGGGTCGCTTCAACCTGTCCGTGTGGGGCGCCCGTCCAGTCTCGTCGAAGTCCCCGGACAGTCAGTCGTCAACGTCGAGGTCGGCGGTGCTGTCGTACATGGCTTCGAACTCCCGTTCGCCGCGGATCAGTTCGTCGACGCCATCCGAGAGTATGACGTCGCCGAAGACAGTCGCGCGATAATACGTGTACAGCCCGTTCTGGCCCCGCTCCGTCCGCTGTCGTTTCTCGACGAGCCCCACGTCGACGAGCTCGTTGAGGTGGTAATGGAGTGTGCTGTCGTCGATCTCCATCGCCGCTTCGAGTTCGGTCGGACTCATATCACCTCCGTGAACCAACCGATAGAGGACCTCGTACCGCGTTCTGTGCCCGACGGCGGCGTGCATGGCGAGGTACTCGTCGAGCGAGAGAACGCTATCCGCAGGCAACATCTCCTCCGGGTCTTCCGGGAAGTCGTTTTCCGCTCCCGACGTGCGGTCTATCGACATCTCGTGAGTCCGTACCGGGCGAACAAACTTAGCTGTTCTCAAGCCAGCTGTTGCTGAAAACACCGTTTTTTATAAGTGAGGCGGAGGACAGTCGGGTATGGCCGCGGAGATAACCCGCGAATCGATCGTCGAGCGACTGGGGGACGTGACATACGACCGATTCCTGTTCTACCTGATGGGGCCGTACAAGTCGTTCGACCTCAGCTACGTACTGAGCGAAGAGGAGCGAGACGGGATCGATGTCGAAGACCTCCCCGGACCGTTACGGCGACTGTTCCGAAACAGGGACGACATCGATGCAGCACAGGCCCTCTTGCGGCGGGTGCAGGGGGATCTTCGGACGGATCCCGGGGTGAACGCGTTTCTAGCACTCGACGCCGGGGTCGATACCGACGATGTAGATGCGGCGACCCAGAGCATCGAGTTCACGCGATGTAGCAACGCGACGGCGTTCGTCCTTCCGTTTCTCGGACACAACTTCGGCGTCGGCGAGGAGGCTGGAAGCGTACTGGAAGCGCTCTCGGAGACACACGGGGACCGACTGGTGTTCGTCCGAGAGGAAGACGTGACGAGCGCCATGATCCGGTCGGCTGCGGTGCGGTGGGACCTGCGAGTCGAGACTTACGAAACCGAGGCGGAACTCGTCACGAAACTACGCCGCTTCGCCGGGAGGATCATGCAGCGCGAACGCCGCGGTGACCTCGCTCGTCTCGACTGATACGGGTTATTGTAACGATTTACCGGTACGGGCCGACCCCAGTGTCGGCGCTATCCGAAAATAAGCTACGATAAACCGTATGAGAGGCGCTCGGAGACGAGTATCGGATCACCGGCCTCGCCCGCGAACCCGCGACTGCACGTGCTCGGGGAACACCTCGGAGACGGACCCCTCGCCGTACTCCGAAATCATCAGCGCCCGTAGCTCCGTCTCGTAGTCGCCGGTCGGGATCGCTTCGCTCGGACCGGTCTCCACGTCCAGCAACCGCTCGGCGAGTTCGTCGATGGCGCCGCGACCGTAGCCCGCGAGCGGGCGCAGGTAGTCGATCCCGTTCCTGTCTTCCAGGCTCTGGGCGAACGGCCGCTCGACGGCGGGCGCGCGGTCGTCGCGGCGGGTGCCGTCCGCGACAGCCGAAAACGACCCTCCGCCGATCGCCTCGCGACCCGCCACCGTCTCCAGCGCGTGCTCGTGGACGAGCTGGATCCCCTCGCGCGGGTAGCCGTCGGCGACCATCCGGTCGACCGCCTCGCGGGCCACCGATCCGTCGAGTTCGACCCGTTCGACGGGAAACCCCACCCGGTCGCCGGCTTCGCGGGCGGTCTCGACGACCGACGGGACTCCGTCGAGGTCGAACGTGCAGCTACACAGGGCCACGTCGTAGAACGGGTCGAGCAACACCGCGGCGAGCGCCGAGTCCTTGCCGGCGGAGAACAGCGCGGCGACCGTCGGCATCTACCGGCGCTGGATGTCGAAGCTCTTCTTGTCGGGCTGGAGCTCCTTGAGCAGTTGCTTCATCTTCTCGTCGTCGATCTTCCCCTGGATACGACCGCTCTGGGCCAGCGCGAGCACCTGCTGTTCGACCTGCTCGCCGAACTCCTGTTTGGACATCTTGACCGTGTTGAGTCGCTTTCGCGCCTCGTCGGTGAGGTGCTTGCGCAGCATGGCCTTCTTCTGGGCCTCGCGCTGCTCGCGCTGGGCCTCCATGGCCTCCTCGTCGACGCCCTGGCCCTGGCCCTGACCGCCCTGTTCCTGCAGCTGCTCCATCTTCTCTTGGCGGAGCTTTTCGAGCTCCTCGTCGTTCGGTTCGCCGCTCATGGGCGTCCCTTGTCGAGTCGCGGGGAAAACGATTTCGGAGCTATCGGCGCGCCAGCCGGGCTCCCCGAAGCGGCGAACGAGAGAGAACAGCCCGCAGGACCGTTAGGCGTAGCGTTCGAGTTCCGGACGGTCCAGGTCTTCGAGGACCTCGCCGGCGACGTCGTCGAGGAGGCTCTGACCCTCGGCGGTGATGCGGCGGCCCTCGCCCTCGGCGGTCTGGACGTAGCCGGCCTCTTCGAGCTGCTGGAGCGCCCGACGGACGATCTTGCCGCTGCCGTCGGTGGTCTGGTTCGGGCGGACCACGTAGCGATTGGAACCCTGCTTGGTGCCGCCGTAGGCCGTCCGGAGCGCGCCGACGCCCGTGGGGCCGTCGACGGCGACTTTCCGGAGGAGGCTGGCGGCGCGGAGCTGCCAGAAGTCCTCCTGCTCGGGCGGGAGCTCGCGACCGACGCCGGTCTTCGCGAACTTGAGCCAGTCGGGTTCCTGCACGTCTGCTTCCTCGTCGAGGCGCTCGGCGACCGCCTCGTTGAGGTCTTCCGCGGGCACGTCGTAGAGTGTCGTCATTGCAGATGTCTTCCGGAGCGGCTCATTTAAGGGCATCGTTCGCCGGACGGGTACGGGAGAACGACACAGGGAGAGCGTGGTCCGGGCGGAGCGAGGACCACGGTACAGCGAGCGGGGAACGGCAATGACCCGCGGGTAGCGGGGCCGACCGGAAAGAAAGCCCGAACGCAGTGGACCACGGGACCGTTCAGTCGCCGACGCCGAGGGCGAACGCGACGCCGCCGCCGACGACGGTCGGGAAGACGTAGGTGGCGCCGCGGTGGACGAGGACGGCCGCGCCGGCGACGCCGCCAGAGATCCCGGTCGTCGAGACGAGCAGGGCGATCAGCACGGCGTCGACCCCGCCCAGTCCGCCGGGCAGCGGCGTCATCCCGGCGACCGCGCCCATCGGTACGACGAGCAGAACCGCCGAGAACGGGACCGTGTAGCCCAGCGCGTACACCGACAGCCACAGCGAGGTACACATCGCCAGCCAGCCGAGCGCCGAGAAGCCGACGGCCTCCAGCATCGTCGTACGGCTCGTGGCGACGCGCTCGATGGCGGCGAAAAAGCCCTCGATGCGGCGCTCGATCGCCTCGGCCGTCGGCGGCGACTTGCGCGGGACGACCCGGCCGAGCGTGCGGATTATCGGCGTCACTGCGCGGACGACGGTCGCTTCGAGTTCGTAGCGGTACTGCCAGCCGAAGTACGCGGCGGCGGGGATGCCGACCGCGAGTGTGACCAGCGCGGTCGTCGCGAAGATGAGGTTGCGGCCGAACTGCGCGGCGCCGGCGAGGACGAACGTGAGCCCCACCACGGCGTAGCCGATAGAGGGGACGAAGTGGAGCGCGTCGACGGAGGCGATGGCGGCCAGCCCGGTCTCGTACTCGCGGTCGGTCGCCCGGGAGATGAGGTAGCCGCTGACCGGTTCGCCGCCCGCCTGACCGAAGGGGGTGACGTTGTTCGAGAAGACCGCGCCGGCAAAGACGAACCCGCTCATCCCGATCGACAGCGGGGCGTCGAGCGCGCCCAGCACCGTCCGCAGCGCCATCCCCCAGAGGAACAGCCACACGACCGCGACGCCGAGGATCACGAGCAGGTACTGCACCTCGATCTCACGGAGTTCAGAGAGGATGTCGCCGATGCCGACGACCCACACGAGCGCCGCGAGGACCAGCCCAGCGCCGACGAAGCCGACGACCGTGGCCCACCTGTCCCCGTTCATGTCGGGGCCGAAGGGCGTCCGCGGCTTGAACCCTCCGGAGTGGCCGCGAAGCCGGGACGGAGCCGCTGGCCGCCGTCCGTGAGCCGACCGGGACGACCCGCTCGGACGGAGCCGACCGAACCGCAGGGGGTTTCCCCGGAGGAGGCGAACGCGGGGTATGGACGAACGGACCGCGCTGGGGCTGCTCGGCGACCGTCTGTCGGCGGCGGGCGACGACGCCGCCGTCGTCGACGGCCAGGTCGTCACCACCGACATGCTCCACGACCGGACGGACTTCCCCGACGGGACGACCCGCTACACCGCCGGCTGGCGCGCTGTCGGGGCCTCGCTGTCGGACGTGGCCGCGATGGGCGCCGACGCCACCGCCGCCGTCGCCGTCTACGCCGCCCCCGCCTTCGACGAGAGCGAACTCGCCGACTTCGTCGACGGCGCGAGCGAGGTCTGCGAGGCGGTCGACGCCGAGTACGTCGGCGGCGACCTCGACCACCACGACGAGTTCACCGTCGCCACGACCGCGCTCGGCGACGCCGACGACCCGGTCCGGCGCTCGGGCGCCCGGCCCGGCGACGCGGTCTGCGTCACCGGGACGCTCGGACGAAGCGGGGCCGCGCTCCGGCTGTTCGAACGGGGCGACCCCGCCGACATCGAGCGCGCCAACGACCTGTTCCGGTTCGAGCCTCGCGTGGCCGCCGGGCGCGCGCTGGCCGGCCGGGCGACCGCGATGATGGACTCCAGCGACGGGCTGGCGCGCTCGCTCCACCAGCTCGCCGAGGCCAGCGACTGCGGGTTCGCCGTCGAGTCGCCCCTGCCGGTCGATCCGGTCGTCGACGAGGTGGCCGCCGACGCCGACGACCGGCTGGAGCTGGGCGCCCACTTCGGCGAGGACTTCGAACTCGTCTGTACCGTCCCCGAGGAGGCGCTCGCGGCCGTCCGCGCGGACCTGTCGGTCGAGCTGACCAGGGTCGGAACGGTCGTCGAGCGCGAGGCGGGAAGCGCCTCGGGCCGACGCGGCGAAGCCGCGGAGACTCGCGTCACGCTGGACGGCGAGCCCCTGGCCGACAGGGGATACACGCACTGAAACCCATTCTGCGGTCGTCGCGCCCTCACGCGTGAGCGACGCTTACCCCGCCAGGATCTCGAAGGGGACGGGCGTGAAACAGAGCAGACCGAGTACGAGCGTCAGGACCCCCAACGCTCGCCGACGGGAGTCGATCGGGTCGTCGCGGATCGGCGTCGCGGGGCCGGCGTAGGCCAGGCCGGCGGCGATAACGCCCCAGACGACCCAGAGGACGACCGCGTTCGTCGCCTCCTGAGCGAGATAGAGGTAGCCCGCGAGGCCGAACAGCGCCGCGGGGACGGCCGCGGCGACGGTCTCCTGACGGGGGCCGAGGATCGCGCGGACGATGTGGCCGCCGTCGAACTGGCCGACCGGCAGGAGGTTCAGGAACGTGACGAACATGCCGACCCAGCCGCCGAAGATGACGGGGTTGGCCGCCAGCCCCGGGTCCGGATACGAGAGGGGCTGGCCGGTCAGCTCGGCGAGGATCACCAGCAGGAGCGGGTCGTTGAACCGGATCGCGCTACCGCCGCCGCTGGCGACGCGCTCGGGGACGGTGATCGGGTCCAGGAACAGCCCGATGACGGTCACGACGACCGTCGCGATCAGGCCCGCGAGCGGGCCGGAGACGCCGATGTCGAACAGCGCCTTCCGGTCGGGAATGCGCCCGCGCATGCGGATGACGGCGCCCATCGTCCCGATGAGCGAGGGGAACGGGATGAAGTACGGGAGGCTCGCGTCCACGTCGTGATAGCGGATCATGACGTAGTGGCCGAACTCGTGGACCGCCAGCACGCCGAGGATGGCGGCGGTGAACGGCCACGCTTCCAGCAGGGCCAGCGGGCTGTCGAGCTCGACGTAGTACCAGATCGACCCGACGTACAGCGTCGACAGCACCGTCAGGACGAAGAAGACGAGGTTCGTCCACGGGACCCCGTCGATGTGGGGCGAGCGGGGCTCGGCGACGAGGACGTACTGCGGACGGGTCGGCCCGAAACGGCCCTCGACGGCCGTCCGCTCGTCGAACGGGCCCGAGGACTGGGCGCGGGTCGTCAGCGACACGTCGTAGCCCGCCTCGCGGAACAGGCCCCACAGCTCGCGCTCCAGGACCTCGGCGGACGCCAGCGGCGTGCCGAGATAGTAGACCGTTCCGTCGTCGACGCGCACGTCGGCCACCTGAAATACCGACTCGACGTCCTCGACCGGCGGCCCCTCCGCCGGCGTGCGACGCTCGTCCATCGACCGTCGGTTGGATCCTCCCGAGTATAAATCCCGGGACACCGGCGGCCGAACGGACTGCAGGGGCGAACGGGCTACGGAACGAACGGCCTCGCCATTGACCCGGCGGCGACGCCGGACGCGCCGCTGGGTCGGACGAACGCGAGAGGTAGCGGGTCGGGACGCCCACGCTCGGGCGCCCCGTCAGGGACAGGGGTGTGGTGAACGGATGGTGTTCGGAAGCCGGTGCGTGTGGTGGGGTCGGACGGGGTCGCCGTCCAGGGTGTGGATGGGGTCTCCGCGGGGTCGGAACGTGGGTGTGCGGTGAAGCTCGGTCGTCGTCAGGCGACTTCGACGCGCCACGTGGTCGCGCTCGTGTAAGACCACTTCTCGACCTCGAGTTCGGTCGCGGAATCGCGGATCTTCACCATGAGCGCGCCGATCTCTTTGGGCGACAGGCCGACCTCGTCGGCGATGAACTTGCTCTTGAAGTACATCTCGCCGTCCTCGGCCTTCTGGCACAGGTACGCCTTGAGTCGCTGTTCTTTCGACGGCGCGTCGTCGTTGGAGGGCTGGAGTATCGAGCTCATGTTGACACCTCGTTTCTCTCTGTGGCCGGTAATCCCATATAAACGGAGGAAGCTTCGGGTGGCTTCGTGTCGTTTCACAGACGAGCGAGGTAAAACGGGCCGTTCGCAAGATTTTATAACGTTTTCTCGACGGCGCAGACATTTTATACGCTGTTCTGCGTCGGCGAGACGTTTTTGCGCTCGGGCCACACGGCCGCCCGGTGAACGGGCGTGAAAGGGGGATTTAGCCCGATCTTGAGGGGAGTATTGCCGCGGTTGTGGCCGGCCGAGCGAGGAGCGGTCTCGGGGGCGGCCAGGGCGGTCCCGGTCTCGGGGGGCGGCCAGCGCCGCCCGGCGGGCGTCGCGGCTTGACAACCCTTAAGACGGCATCGCGGTTACGCCGTCCCAATGAAAACAGTCGTCTCTATCGGCGGGAGCGTGCTCGTCCCGTCGGTGGGTCCGAGGCGGGTGCGGGCCTACGCCGACGCGGTCGAATCGCTCGACGCCGACGGATACACGCTCGGGACCGTCGTCGGCGGCGGGCCGACCGCCCGCGAGTACATCGGCGCCGCGCGGGAGCTGGGTGCCAACGAGATCGAACTCGACCAGCTCGGTATCGAGGTGACGCGCCTGAACGGTCGCTTACTCATCGCCGCGCTCGACGAGCGGGCCGCCCCGACGCCGCCCGAGAGCTACGAGACCGGGCGCGAGGCCATCCGTCGCGGTGACATCCCGGTGATGGGCGGGACCGTCGCCGGCCAGACCACCGACGCCGTCAGCGCCGCCTTCGCCGAGTACGTCAACGCCGACTTACTGGTCTACGCCACGAGCGTCGACGGCGTCTACGACGCCGACCCGGACGACGACCCCGACGCCGCGAAGTTCTCGGAGATCACCGCCGACGAACTCGTCGGGCTGATCGCCGACCTGGAGATGGACGCCGGGAGCAACGCGCCCGTCGACCTGCTGGCCGCGAAGATCGTCCAGCGGTCGGGAATCAGGACCGTCGTCCTCGACGGGAGCGACCCCGCCGCCGTCGAGCGGGCGATCCGCACCGGCGACCACGACGGGACCAACGTGGTCCCCGAGGGCGTCGGCGCGGCGCCCCCCGAGTGGAGCGACCGATGAGCGAGACCGGCGACGACACCGGAACGGACGGACCGAGCGCCACCACCGGATCCGACGAGACCGACTCCCCCGGCGGGACGGAAACGGCCGACGACACCCGATCCGACGAGACCGCGGGCGAGGACCACTACGCCTTCTGGGCCGACGAGGTGGCCGACGCCGTCGAGGCTCGCGACCCCGAGGAACCGGTCGTGATCAAGGGCGGCATCTCCCCCTCGGGCGTCCCGCACCTCGGCAACGTCAACGAGATCATGCGCGGCTACTTCGTCGCCGAGGTCCTCCGCGAGCGCGGCTGGGAGGTCCGGCAGGTGTTCACCACCGACGACCGCGACCCCCTGCGCAAGCTCCCCCGCAAGCTCGCCGACCTCGACGGGAAGATCGTCGACTTGGGCGACGTGAACGCCGGTGCGCTCGGCAAGAACCTCGGACACGCGTACACGGAGATCCCCGACCCCTTCGGCTGCTGTGACTCCTACGGCGAGCACTTCTCGACGCTGATCGCCGAGTCCGCGGAGCTGCTCGACGCCCCCATCGACGTGGTCTCGACGACCGACCTCTACGAGTCCGGCCGCATGGACGACGTGGTCGAGCACGTCCTCGAAAACCGCGACCGGGCCCGGGAGGTACTCTCGGAGTACCAGGACAAGGTCGACGAGGACTACGTCCCGTTCAACCCCTTCTGTTCGGAGTGCGGGAAGGTCACCGAGACGGTCACCGCGGTCCGCGTCGAGGACAGGGAAGTCGACTACCGCTGTACCGACATCGAAGCGGGCAACCGCACCATCGAGGGCTGCGACCACGAGGGGACGGCGACCTTCCGCGAGGGGAAACTCCCCTGGCGCTTCGAGTGGCCCGCCCAGTGGCAGGTCCTCGGGGTGGACTTCGAGCCGTTCGGCAAGGACCACGCCGAGGGCTCGTGGCCGTCCGGCGTCGACATCGCCGAGAACGTCCTCGACATCGAACCGCCCGAGCCGATGGTCTACGAGTGGTTCACCCTCGACGGCGAACCCTTTTCGTCCTCGGAGGGCAACATCGTCCTCGTCCACGACGTGCTGGAGACCCTCGAACCGGAGGTGCTGCGGTTCTTCTTCGCCAAAGACCCGAACAAGGCCCGCGACTTCAGCGTCGAGCGGCTCGACCAGCTCGTCGACGAGTTCGACCGCGTCGAGCGGCTCTACTACGGCGAAGAGTCGGGCACCGAGCGGGAGGAACGGCGCGCCGAGCGCGTCTATCCGTTCCTGAGTTCGCTGGCGGACGTGCCGTCCGCGGCGCTGGCTGCGAGCGGCGTGTTCGACGTGGGAGACACCGACGAGGCGGCGACGCTGGCCGCCGACTTCGACCACAACGACCCCGAGGACCGCCGTCGGCGACGCGAGTTCGTCGACGGCGAGTTCGAAAGCCGGGTGCGCCTGCCCTACACCTTCGCCGCGGTGCTGGGGATGTTCGACGACGAGGGCGCCCGCGCGGCGACCGCGCGCAAGGAGGGCCACGTCGCCGACGACGACCCCGAGTGGGCCGTCGAGGACGCGTTCGGCCGCGTCGCGCTCGCCAGCGAGTGGGCCGACCGCACCGACAACGAGTACAACTACACGGTCTCCCGAGCGACGCTGCCCGAAGTCGATGTCGACGAGGCGACCGCGGCGGCGCTGGACGACCTGGCGGACTTCGTCGCCGACGGGGCCGACGGCGAGGCGATCCAGGGCGAGATCTACGAGAGCGCGAAGCGCCACGACGTCGAGATCGGCGAATTCTTCGGCATCGGTTACCGGCTGTTCTTCGGCGAGGAGGAGGGGCCCCAGCTGGGCTACTTCCTCGGCGATCTGGACCGGGCGTTCGTCGTCGAGCGGCTGCGCCGCCAGCGGTAGACGGGCCGTCAGTTTTCCGAGGCCCGGCGGTGTTTGGTTCGTATTGCGTATCGATCAAGGGTTTCCTGGGCGCTCTTCTGGGTCCAGACAACCACCACGTCCGTAGACGCCGCGCTCGCTTTCTGCACTTCCGACGAGTGAATCGCTACAATAGGGCCAAAGTGACGCGACGAACGTTTCACCTTCGTAACGGAGATAGATACCTGAGGGAGAGTCGCTTTCTCGCTCGTACCACGGCAACGGGGTAAGTGCATCTGCGGTGGCGTCGAACTCAGACTGGTTTAATCGTAGGTCGGTAGTTCCAGTTCCATCTGTACTTGCCCGATCGAGTGCAGTTTGGATCGGTTCCACAGAACGAATCCGCTCGTCGTTCGCTGGCGTAACCGTTGCACCCGCAGGCTTCTGTGTTTCAAGTACTTCTAATAGTCCACCGTTTGTACCGGGTTCAGCGACGCAACCAGAAACGGACAGGAGGGCGCAAGCGGAGGCAGCGAGGACCGAGCGACGCTTCATAGATGGACGAATTGACCGTCACAACATGTACATTTCGAACGAGCCTTTGCGAGGGACACACTCTGTACTGAGCATCCGCGCGAGCGAAGCGAGCGCGGTTCCACGCGGCGAGTGAGCGAAGCGAACGAGCCGCGCCTTTTTCACCCATGTTTTTGCCGGAGGGGTGCCCGAAGCGAACGCAGTGAGCGAGGACACCCCTCCGGGAAAAAGATGGTAACCAAACCCTCTTGACGGGGAGGCCCCTGCAATCGGGTAATGGTAAGCCCGCTGTACTGGGTGCTCGCTGCGATCGTCGTCTTCACCGCGGGGACGATGGCGCTGCAGGCGAGGGGCAAGCTCCCCGACTCGGTCCGCGTCTCCGGCCCGATCCTGACGCTGCACACGCTCCGGGGTCGGCAGTTCCTCACGTGGCTGGCCAAGCCCAAACGGATCTGGCGCGCCTGGGGCAACTTCGGCGTCGGGATGGCGCTGGTGACGATGGTCGGCATGTTCGCCGCCGTGTTCAACGCCGGCTGGCAGGCGATGCAACAGCCCGACGCCCAGCCCGTCCAGAACCCCCAGAACGTGCTGGTCATCCCCGGCGTCAACGACTTCCTCCCGCTGGCGGCCGCCCCCGAAATCGTCCTCGGCCTGCTCATCGGCCTCGTCGTCCACGAGGGCGGCCACGGCCTGCTCTGTCGCGTCGAGGACATCGACATCGACTCGATGGGGCTGGCCTTCTTCTCGTTCCTCCCGGTCGGCGCGTTCGTCGAACCCGACGAGGAGAGCCGCCTCCGGGCGAACCGAGGGAGCCAGACCCGGATGTTCGCCGCCGGCGTGACCAACAACTTCCTCGTCGCCTTCGTCGGCTTCCTGCTCCTGTTCGGCCCGATTTCGGGCGCGATATCGGTGGCGGCTGGCGTCCCCGTGGGCAACGCCGCCGCCGGGTCGGCCGCCGACGAGGCCGGTCTGGAGTACGGCGACCTTGTCACCGAGGTCGAGGGCCAGGCGATCGCGAACGTCTCCGAGTTCGAGGAGCGCCTCGACGCGATCGAGGAACGGTCGGTCGAACTCACGTTGAAGGGCAATGAGACGGCGACGCTCGAACGGAAACTCGCGCTCGTCCGGTCGGTCCCGTCGGTCACCGACGGGATCGGACCGAACCAGGAGAACGCGACGATCGTCGAGGCCGTCAACGGCACCGCCGTCTACACCGAACGCGGCTTCGCCGAGGCGATGGCCGGCCGCGAGACGGCCACGATCGAAACCAATCGCGGGACGGCCACCTTCCACGTCGGCGCCTACGGGCTGGCCGTCGACAACGGCCCGCTCGCGAACGCCTCGGTCCCGGCCGACGGGACGGACGTGATCGTCCGCTCGGTCGACGGCGAGCGCACGCCCAACGCCTCCGCGTACGGTGACGTGGTCGGCGGCCTCGAAGCCGGCCAGACCGTCGACGTGCGGGCGTCGGTCGGCGGCCAGACCGACACCTACAGCGTCACGGCCGGCTGGGACGGTCCGGGCGACGCGCTCGGGCTTCGCACCCAGCAGGGCTTCAGCGGCATCGCGGTGACCGACGCCGGTATCGACGTCTACCCCGCGGCGCAGTTCCTCGCCTACCTCGGTGGGTTCAGCGGTGACTGGGGCGGGCTGTTCTCCGGGCAGTTCCTCCAGCAGATGTTCGTCGTGCTCCTGTTGCCGTTCCTGAGCACGCTCGGCCTGGGCTTCGGCTACAACTTCGCCGGGTTCGTCCCCGACGTGACGACCTTCTACACGGTGACCGGCCCGCTCGAACCGCTCGGCGGCGGGGTGTTCATGATCGCGAACATCCTCTTCTGGACGGCCTGGGTGAACCTCAACCTCGGCGTGTTCAACTGCGTGCCGACGTTCCCGCTCGACGGGGGGCACATCCTCCGGGCGTCGGCGGAGTCGCTGGTGGCGCGCCTTCCCGTCGAGGACGGCCGCCGCGCGACCACCGCCGTCACCGCCTCGATCAGCCTGCTGATGATCGCCGGCCTGTTCCTCATGCTGTTCGGGCCGCAACTGCTCAACTGAGGGCAGTTCGACTCTCCCAGTGCTCGGCCGCGGGCGGGAACAGCAACTTTCCTAAGCAGCGACGGGCTATCTTCGGTATGGTCAGACGCGAGCCGCCGCAGACGGAGGAAGGCTGGTACGCCTTCCACGACCTCAGGACGGTCGACTGGGAGGCCTGGCGCGACGCGCCCGAGCGCGTCCGCGAACGAGCCTTGGAAGAGGCCGTCGAGTTCCTCGGGTCGGCCGAGGCCGTCGACGACGCCGAGGCGGGCGACTCGGCGCTGTACGCCGTCGTCGGGCACAAGGCCGATCTCATGGTCGTCCACCTCCGGCCGAGCCTGGCGGACACCGAACGCCTCGAACGGCGCTTCGAGCGCACCGAGTTCGCGCAGTTCACCGAACAGTCCTCGTCGTACGTCTCCGTCACGGAGGCGTCGGGCTACTCCGAGCGCGCCAGCGAGTACTTCGACGGCGAGGTCGACGACGACTCCGGGCTGGCACAGTACATCCAGTCGCGGCTCCACCCGGAGATCCCCGACAGCGAGCACGTCTCGTTCTACCCGATGTCGAAACGCCGCCAGCCCGACCAGAACTGGTACGACCTGCCCTTCGAGGAGCGAGCCGAACACATGGAGAGCCACGGCGACATCGGCCGCGACTACGCCGGCCGGGTCTCCCAGATGATCACCGGCTCGGTCGGGATGGACGACTGGGAGTGGGGCGTCACGCTGTGGGCCGACGACATGACCGACGTGAAGGAGCTCCTCTACGAGATGCGGTTCGACCCCTCCTCCTCGAAGTTCGCCGACTTTGGCCCCTTCTACGTCGGCCGGAAGTTCCCGCCGGCGGATCTAGACGCCTACCTCGCGGGCGAGTCGGTACCGACGGCGGACGGGGCGAGCGAATCGTCGGCGGGCGAACGGGCGGCCCACGCCAGCGCGTCGGGCGCCGGCCACGACGGCAACGCCGGGGGCGGTACCCACGCGAACGGCGACCACGGTGCCCGCAGCGACAGCGAGTCGGCCGACCCGCCGGCCGAGAGCCACGCCGGGGGCGCCGACGACGGCGAGCCGGAGGCGGTCAGCGAATCGAGCGAGGGCGGCGCGAGCGGCGGCCGGCCCGCGGCCGCGCAGAAAGACGTGGACGCCGAGGAACTCGACGCCGACGAGGCCGCACAGACGCTCGCGAACTTCGGCGTCTACCCCGAGGACTACGGCGCGGGCGACTACGCGCTGGTCTGTTACGCCGACGCCGACGCCGAGGAACTCGTCGACGAGGTCGACGGCCTGCGGGGCAACTTCGACCACTACGACACCCACGTCCTGACGAGCGTCCGCGCCAACGGGGGTCAGACCGCCGTCGTCAGCGTCTGGGACAACGAGGGCGCCGCCGACACGGCGCTCGGATTCCTGACCGACATCGACGGGGTGACCCACAGCGCCCGCGGCCCGCTCGGCGACGCCGGCGAGGCCGGCCCCGAGGAGTCGGAAGCGAGCGGCGACGAGGCTGCCGACGACGAGAGCGACACCACCGCGGCCGACATCCGCGCGGAGCTCGCCGACGAGGGCGTCTACGCCGGCCAGCCCCACGGCGAGGACGTCTACGCGCTGGTGCTGTACTCGGAGGCCGACGCCGAGACGCTCGACGCGGAGGTATCAGACCTGCGCGACGGCTTCGACCGCTACGACACCCACGTCAAGACCGCCGTCTACACCGACACCGACAGCGACTCGGACACGACCGCCGTCGTGAGCCTCTGGGACACCCAGAGCGCCGCCGACACCGCAGCCGATTTCCTCACGGACCTCCCGGAGATCGTCGGCCGCCCGCAGGAGCGAGAGGGCTTCGGCACGATGGGGATGTTCTACACGGTCAAGCCCGACTACCGCGAGGAGTTCGTCGACACGTTCGGGACCGTCGGCGAACTGCTGGCCGAGATGGACGGCCACCGCGAGACGGCGCTGCTGGCCAACCGCGAGGACGACGCCGACATGTTCATCGCCAGCCGCTGGGACGCCAAGGAGGACGCGATGGCCTTCTTCCGCTCAGAGGACTTCCGCGAGACGGTCCAATGGGGCCGTGAAGTGCTGGCCGACCGACCCCGCCACGTCTTCCTCGCCTGAGCGCGGTCGCGGTTTTCGAGCTACTCGACCGCCGATAGTTACAACACCCGGACGGTCGAACCGCGACCATGACCGGACGAGTCGCGGACAGCGTGGCGGTCGTCACTGGCGGCGCCCGCGGCATCGGCGCGGCGACGGCCCGGCGGCTGGCCGAAGAGGGCGCGGACGTGGCCGTCGTCGACGTGCTGGCCGAGCAGGCCGAAAGAGTCTCCGACGAGATCGCCGACGACACCGGCCGGGAGACACTGGCGGTCGAGTGCGACGTGGGCGGCGAGCGCGCAGTCGAAGCGATGGCAGCGACGGTCGCGGATCGGTTCGGCGAGGTCGACATCCTCGTCAACAACGCGGGGATCCGCGTCGACCCGAAGCCGGTGACCGAAGCCGACGAGGAGAGCTGGGACCGCATCCTCGCAGTCAACCAGAAAGGCGTCGCCTTCTGTGCGAAGCACCTGATCCCGCTGATGACCGGCGACGAGGAGAGCGGGGACAGGAGTGACGGCAGTGGTGGGGACGACGGCAGGGGACCCGAAGGGAACGGCTCGGTCGTCAACGTCGCGTCGATGGGGAGCGAGGTCGCTCGTCCGGCATGGGCGCAGTACGACTCGACCAAGGGCGCCATCGTCGCGATGACGAAGGACATGGCCTGCGACCATGCGCCGGACGGGATCCGGGTCAACGCGGTCTCACCGGGCTACGTCGTCACGGAGTATCACCTGCCCGACGACCCCGAGGAAGCCCGGGAGTACCGCGAGGAACAGACGACGCCCAGCGCGGACGGGCCGGGGATCCTCAAGCGCGCGGCCGACCCGAGGGAGGTCGCCGACGCCGTCCTCTTCCTGGCCGCCGAGGAGTCGTCGTTCGTCACCGGGACGAACCTGCGGGTCGACGGCGGCGTGTCGGCCGTGGGGAACGGGTTCGACTGGGATCCCGCGTAGGGAGCGCCCCGCCCTCGCCGGGCGATAGACTGTCCTCACCGATCGGTGGCCCACAGGAACAGTGTCAGCGACGTCGCCGCCACGAGCGCGGCCGCGAGCAGCTGGAACGCGGGGGTGAAGCCGGCGGTCTCGGAGAGGAAGCCGACGACGGCGGGCGAGGCGGCGCCGGCGACCATCAGCAGCGTCCGGACGACGCCGAGGCTCCCGCCGGCGACCGATTCGGGCGTGACCTCCATCAGGTACGCACCGCGAACCGGGCGGTAGCCGTGGGCGCCGAGCCCCAGCAGGACGACCGCACCGCCGAGGACCAGTGCGCCGCCGGTCGCCGAGAACGCCAGCACGGCGACCATTCCGGCAGTGGCCACTGCGAGGGTCAGCGCGAGGATCGGTCCGGCCCCGAACCGGTCGCTGGCCTCGCCGGTGACCAGCTGGACGAGGCTGACGAGGAAGAGCGCGCTGAACAGCAGGTTCGCCGTCGCGGCGGAGACGGCGGTCTCCTCGGCGAGGTACAGCGGGAGGAAGGCCACGGCGCCGTTGTAGGTGAAAGAAAAGCAGACCGTGACGACGACGAAGAGCGTGAAGCGACGGTCGCGAAACAGCGCGACGTACGCGCGCAGCGGTACGGCGTCCCCGTCGTCGCCGTCGGCGGCCGAGGCGGCGGGTTCGTCGGGCAGTCGTCGCGGGACGCGCCAGGCGAAGACGGCGGCGAGGCCGACGCCGACAATCCCGGCGACCAGGAAGAGCGTCCGCCAGGGCGCGCCCAGGACGGCAGGGGTCGCCGATGCGAGGACGACGGCCGCCGGCGCGGCGGCGCCGCCGAAGGTCCCGAAGGTGTCGTAGATCCCGAGCGCGCGGCCGGTCCCGCGGGGGTAGGCCCGCGCGAGCAGGCTGACGCTGACGGTCTTGTAGGTGCCCGTACCGGCGCCGACGAGCGCCATCGCCCCGACGAGGGCCCACAGCGGGGTGTCGACCGCCAGCGCGAACGCGGCTGCGGCCGTGGCGAGCGCCCCGGCGGAGATCACACGCACCGGCCCGATGCGGTCGGCGAGCAGCCCCGAGGGGAACTGCATCAGCGCGTAGACGAGCATCAGCGCCGTGAACGCCGACCCGAGGACGGTCCGGGAGACGCCGTAGGTCGACCCGATCGTCCCGAACAGCGGCGGGAACGCGTACCGGAGGAACTTCCCGAGGAACCACACGAGCGCCGTCGCGACGAGCGCATCGAACCGGGCGAACCGGCGGGGGATCACCGGGTCTGCCCCCCCGAAACGGAGCGGTCGCGGAGCCGCGAGGGTCGCGGCGCTCGGCGCGACCGCGGGACGCGGAAGCGTGGACGGGAACGCACGTTGTCGGTGAAGGCGGGGTGAACGCAAAATACGTCCCGGTTTCGACGAGCGCGGCCCCGTCAGACCCAAGCCGCTCGCGGCCGAATCGTGTGTCGTGCCAGACGACAGCAACGACGCGGGCGGCGAAGCGACGGCGGAGGTCGACGACACGCCGACGGTCAGTTGCTCGCGTTGCGACCGCGAGTGGGACCTGGCCTACGAACTCGACGACCTGGGCGTCGGCAACCAGGCCGTCGAGCAGTTCGCGCTCGACCACAAGCGCCACACCGGCCACTTCCCCGACGACGTGCGAACGTGGCTCGCCTCCTGTCGCCGCTGTACCGAGCTGTCAGAACACCTCGCTCGTCACGCCGCCGAGCGCTGGGCGCGGACCCACGCCCGCCACACCCGCCACACCGTGGCCATCGAACACGGCGTCGACGACGAGACGACCGTCGTCGAGCCCGACGACGCGCAGTAAGCGAAGCGGTGGAAAAACGGAGGATTGCGGTCCGAAGCGGCCGGCCCGCCCGGTCAGTCTTCGTCGTCTTCGGTCGTCGTCCTGTCGACGTCCAACTCGTCGAAGTAGATCTCCGCGCCGTCCTGGGCGACCTTCTCGGCGAGCACGGCGCATTTGACGCGCATCGGCGAGATGTCGACGCCGAGCATATCGATCACGTCGTCCCTGTCCATCTCTTTCAGGTCCTCGACCGCCATCCCCGCGAGCTGCTCCGAGAGCATCGAGGCGGAGGCCTGGGAGATAGCGCAGCCGTCCCCGCGGAAGGCGACGCGCTCGACTGTCTCCTCGGCGTCGTCGAGGACGACATCCATCTCGATGGTATCGCCGCACATCGGGTTCTCGCCGACGTGGGTGAACGTGGCCTCCTCGAGTTCCCCGTAGTTACGCGGGTTCTTGTAGTGGTCGAGGATCTGCTGTCGGTACATGTCCGATCCGCCGATACCCATTGTCGGCCGTGAGTATGCCCTACCGGCGGAAAAGGATTCCGAGGGAGCGGTTGTCACGCGACCGAACGATTCCGGAGTATACGTGCTATGACAGCCGATCGCCGGGCGGCTTCGCGCCGTGAATCTACACCGAAGTTTATTACCTACCGTCCCGGAAATACAGCACAACCACAGGGCAATGTTCGACCGAGTAAACGACGCGATATCCGGTGGGTCGGGGGAGGTCGACGCGGAGCACCTCGACGGGTTGCTGCGCGACGGCGAGGAGCTGCAGCACGCGCTCGCCAACGACGGGACGATCGAACACACGGAGGACGGTCGAACGACGACGATCGAATCGGGCGGCGGCCACGGCGCCTACATGCTCGTGACCGACGAGCGGGTGCTCTGGGTGCTGGGCGACCAGCCCGAGGAGACCGAGATCGCTTTCGAGATGACCCGACTGCAGACCTGCCACATCCGCAAGGGACTGATCAACAGCAAGCTGGAGATCCAGACCTACGACGAGATGGTCGTCTTCGACCCCGACGAAGGCGACGCCGAGGCCGCCGAAGACTACATCAGCAACGTGGGCTCGTCGTGGGCTGATATGTCCAGCGCGCTCGCGCAGGCCCGCGACGCCATCGCCGCCTACGAGGACGCCTGCGAGCGCGGCGCCGACCCCAACAACCACGCGCTGACCGCCCGCTCACAGTTCTCGCAGGCCCGCCGCTCTGCCACCCGTGAGGACCGCGCGCCCGAACAGAAGATCCGCGCCGAGATCGAGGCGGTCGTCGAGGAACTGGCCCACACCCGCGTGAACTCGTGGCTCGACCGCGCCGAATCACAGTACGAGACCGTCGAGACGGCGCTCGACGAGGGCCGCTACGGCGAGGCCTGCGAGGCGTACGTCGATGCCGGCGGGGCCGTCGAGGAGACCCGCGACGTGATCGACGACGTCGACGACGCGCCCGAGGGCGCCGAGAGCCGACTCGACGCCATCGAGGCCGACCTCCGCGACGCCGGCGAGCGGTTCCTCGACGACGCAGCGGGGCGCTGTGAGACGGCGCTCGACGCCGAGGACGCGACCGTCGCCGTCGACGCCTGGGAGGAGGCGTTCGACCGCTACCGCGCGGCCGCCGACGCCGGCTGGAACGGCCACGCCCCGGTTTCGGGCGACGCCCTGGAGTACCAGCTCACCTGGGTCACCGCCGGCCTGCTGGAGGCGATGAGCGCCCACGCCGCCGCGCTCGAACGCGAGGCCGACGACATCGACGACACCGACGAGGCCGGCGACCGCTACGGCGACGCCGAGGAGTGGTTCGAGCGCGCCCGCGACCTGGCCGACGAGCGCCCCCACCACGACGCCGACGAGTACGAGGCCGGCCGCGACCGCGTCGAGGAGAAGCGGCTGGAGAGCGCAGGCTGGGAGTTCGGCGGCTGAGACGGAGTATCGCGAGCGTTTCCCGGGGCGGTCGCACGCAGTCGTGCGCTCGATCCTGGACTGTCTCGCGATACTCCGTGCGAGTCAGCGCGCCAGCACGACGACCCGCGTCGACTCCAGCGTCAGCTCGCTCCCGTCGAACCCACCGACCAGTGTCACGTCCTCGAACCCGGCACGCTCGCACAGCTCCCGGAGCACCGGCGGGGCGTACAGCCGATTCTCCCACTCCATGGTGTCGACGTAGTCGTAGCCGTCGCCGTCCGCGTCGAACACGTCCAGCGTCGTCGCAAACCGGCTCGTCTCGACGTCGAAGTCCTGTCGGTAGACGGTCAAGTGGCCGTCGGCTTCCGTGACCGTCGCCTCCTCGAAGTCGGCGACGAAGGCGTCCCGGTTGGACTGCTCGACCACGAGGACGCCGTCGTCGGCCAGCAGCTCCCGGGCGTCGGTCAGGATTGCCTCGTCCGTCTCGCGACCGTAGTAGCCCAGCGAGTTCCAGAACACCGTTATCAGGTCGTAGCTCCCGGACAGCTCGTCGAGTTCGCGCATGTCGCGGTGGCGGAAGGCGGTCCGGTCGGCGAGCCCACGCTCGTTCGCCCGCTCGCGCGCCCGGCCGAGGAACGACTCGGAGAAGTCGAGCCCCTCGGCCGCGACCCCACGGTCGGCCAGCGCGAGAGCGTGCCGGCCGACGCCGCAGGCCACGTCGAGCGACCGCTCGGGCTCGCAGTCGTACTCGTCGGCGAGCAGGTCGAGCAGGTCCGCGACCTCGGCGTCCGCCGCCGCGAACATGTCCTCGAACTGTTCCGCGAACAGGTCCGCCTGCTCACGAAACAGGCGGTCGGGCCACTGTGTCACGGTCGTCCGCTCGCGCTCGCTCGGGAAAAATCTGCGGGCCGCGCGGTATCGGGTCCCGGCCTCAGTCGTCGTGAGCCTGCTCGAACGGCCGGGGCGGGAGCAACAGGTCCTCCAGTTCGGGCATCGACTTGACGTTGTAGACGACCTGCAGTTCGTCGGTCACGGGCATCCCGTTGCAGGACAGTTGAAAGCCCTCGTCGAGCATCTCCTCGGGGAGGACGTGGTCCACGCGGGTCCGCATATCCCCTTCGAGGACGACGATCGCGCAGTTGGCGCAGGCGCCGCCGCGGCAGGCGAAGGGCCAGGCGAAGCCGTGGCGCTCGGCGGCTTCGAGCAGCGACTCGCGCGGGCGCACCCAGAACTGCCCGTAGTCCTCGCGGTCGAGGCCGCCGTCGGCGGCGGTCTCCATGAGGTCCGCCTCGTCGAGGTCCCACCCCCGGTCGTCGAGCACTTCGTAATTGAGATACTCGACCCGGCACCGCTGCTCGCGGCGAGGGTCCTCGCCCTCCCTCGGCGACGCCGCGGCTTCGGCCCGCTCGGCCGGCGACCGGTCCTCGTCCTCCTCGCCGACCGCCTCGGCGCCCCCGTCTTTGATCTCCTCGTAGGCGGACCTGACGAGCTGGAACTCCCGGGCCGACCCGCCGTGGTCGGGATGGACCTCTTTGATCGTCTCCCGGTAGGCCTCCTTGATCGCCTCCTCGTCGGCGTCCGGCTCGACCGAGAGAACGTCGAACGGCGACTCCACGCGCGACTCTAGCGGCAAGAGGCGCATAAACCCCATCTTTTTCGCGGAGGGGTGGGCAAGCCGCACCCACCCCACCGTAAAAAAGATAGGTGAAAACACCGGCAGAGCTTCGCTCACGAAGAAGGCTGGACGCTCCCTTCGGTCGCGTCCGGAGAACCGCGTGCCGCAGGCGCGCGGATGCTCAGTGCAGATGAAATAGGTATCGAAGCGGAAGCAGATACCTTTCATAACTGCCAAAAACCGCCCGCTAACTACAAGCCGGGGTTAAATGAGAGGCGGTCGTCTGTCCAACGATGACGGACGCCCCTTTCGAAGCTCACGACGAGGCAGACAGCACGGCCAATGATGCGCGGCAACTGCTCGCAGATGGTGGTGTGACGGACGGGCTCGTAACGATAGAGAGTGATGCGAGCGTCACTGACTCCGTCAAGCGCGTCAAAGATGCTATCGGGCAAAAAGAGAAACTGGGGCTGATGGCCGAGTTCGACCACAAAGCCAACGCAACGACGGTTGACCGCGACCTCCCACCGACGACCGTTCTGGTGTTCGGCAACCCCGACCTTGGGACGCCGTTGATGCAGGCCGGCCGGAGCATCGCTATCGACCTCCCGATGAAACTGCTTGTTACGGAGGAGGACGACGGGACGGTGACAGTCACGTACAACGACCCGGCGTATCTCGTCGACCGACACGATATCGACGGCAAGGACGACTGGGTGGAGACCGCCTCAGACGCGCTGTCGTCGCTGGCCGCAGTCGCAGCCGGAGAGGACTGAAAATAGGTACCCCAAATCTCAGACGGTACCAACGAAGGCGACACAATACCTGATCGAGACCGACTTGCGTGTCAGCACGCGATGCTGAACAGAAAATTAAACAGACAGAATGATCGGTAGTCGATAAGCAACATGCACTGATCGCTGGCCGGAACGCGGACGGGCAACTGGTCCGGGCAAACGACGCTCACGGCTCGAACTCACAGCTCGAAGCGCAACACGTCGCCGACCTCGACGCCGCGGTCGGTCGTCCACCCGCGGTTCACCTCGAACACGTACTGGCCCCGGCCGGGGTAGGTCTGGTCCCCGCCGTCCTCGTTCGGGCCGGGCGCGGGCGCGTGGTGAATTTGCGTGATGACTCCCTCGTCGTCGGCGTAGACGATGTCGAGGCCGAAGTCCATCTCGCGCATCACGTACGTGTGGTCGTCCACCCCCTCGTAGACGAACAGCATTCCCATGTTCTCCGGCAGCGATTCGGTGTCGCTTAGCCCGGTGTAGCGTAACTGCCCGGTATCGGCGATGGCGGCGGTCACCGACCCGAGCCGCTCGCCGTCCGGCGTCGTCACTCGAACGTCGGTCGTCTCGTAGCCGGGGAAGACAGCTTCGCGGGTCCCGTTCCCGACCGCGGTCGGCGAGGCCGTCGCGGTCGCGGTCTCCGTCGGTGTCTCAGTGGGCGTCGCGGTAGGCGTCCCCGTCGGCGTCGCCCCGCCGGACCGGCCAGTCGGAGTACTCGCTTCCGCCCCACCACCGTCGTCGGTTCCGCCGTCTGTCGACGCGTCGTCGCCCCGGCAGCCGGCCACCCCGGCGGCGACACACGCGGCGAGGAACGCTCGCCGTCGCATACTCGCCGTTAGAGCTGTCGGCTGATAAGCACGAGGTTATCCACCCCAGGACTCGGCGACGCCGCGGTAGATCCGGTAACAGCGGTCGAGAACGGGCAGCGAGACGCTCTCGGTCGCGGTGTGGGCTTCGCCGGGTTCGGAGGGACCACAGACCACGCAGGTCGTCCCGGCGTCGGCGAGCCAGCCCGCGTCGGTCGCGTGGGGTTTGACCACCTGTTCGGGCGCGCCGTCGCCGGGTGCCGCCGGGCGCTCGTCCGGGGTGGCCCCATCGTCGCCCGACGCCGTTGCTCCCTCGATTTCGTGTGCGTCGCGGGCCGCCGCGAGGACCGCGTCGGCGAAAGCGGCGTCGTCGCAGGCCATCGGCGGCAGGTCCTGGTCGACGGACCAGGTGACGCCGTCGACCGATTCCACGCGCTCCAGGTCGGCGCGCTCGCCGGGCACCGTCCGCTCGTCGACGGTCACCTCGCAGCGCTCGGGGATCACGTTCCAGGCCGACCCGCCCTCGATCCCCGTGACCGCGACGCTCCCCGACAGTTCGTGGCCCAGGACCTCGGTGGCGGGAAACGAGAGGTCTCGGACGGCGTCGACGGCGTCGGTGGCGCGGTAGATGGCGTTGACGCCGGACTCGACCTCGCTGGCGTGGGCGGCCGACCCCTCGGCGACGAGCGTCGACCCGCGCCGGCCCTTGTGGGCGACGGCCACGTCGGTGACGCCCGGCGCGGAGTAGCCGGTCGAGCCCTCCCCGACGACGGCGTAGTCGGGCGCGAAGCCGTCGTCGATGGCCGCGCGCGCCCCGACGCCGCCGACTTCCTCGCCGACGAACGAGGCGAAGACGAGTTCGACCCCCGCGGGCGGCTCGCCGTCGCCGGACGCCGTCCGGCTGCCCGAGGTGCGTCGCACCTCACTGTCGCGGAAGGCGCACATGGCCGCCGCGACGGCGCCTTTCATGTCGGCGCTCCCCCGGCCGTGGAGTCGTCGGTCCGTCCGTTCGCGGTCGCCACCGGACGGTTCGCCGTCGGCGGGGTCCTCTCGGACGACGTACTCCCCGCCGTCGACCTGTGACTCGTCGGGCGGGACCACGTCGTGGTGGCCGACCAGCGCAAGCGAGGTCTCGCCCGACCCCTTCCGGGCGATCACGTTGCCGCCGCGTTCGGGCCCGCCGGCGTCGTCGCGGGTCACCGCGGCGTCGGTGTGCTCGCGGAGCCAGGACTCGATGCGGTCGCCCGCCGCGGCCTCCGATTCGTGGCTGGGGACCGAGACGAGGTCGCGGGCGAGCGCTCGAACGTCCGCCTGCCGTTCCATGGCCGTCCCGTCGGGCGCCGTCGGCTTCAAGCCCCGCCTCCGGTTTCCGGGGAGTAGTGGGAGGGGCTGTCGCGGTGGGGCGAACGGCCGTCACACTTAGGCACCGCGGCGGAGTCACGGCCACGCATGGACGACTCCGCCGCCCTGCGTCTGACCCTCCGCCGCTGCACCGCCGTCGTCGTCGTCGGTCTCGGGCTGATCGCCGCGAACACGCATCCGTACGGCCCGGACAACAGTTTCGGCTACTTCCTCGCGTACCTCGCCGTCGGCTACCTCGCCCTGAGCCTGTTCGCCGGCCTCGTCCGGCGGAGCGCCGACTCGGCCGACTCGCCACGCGGACCGCCGAGTGACGGGGGCGGGGACAGCGGAGACGGCGCCGATTCCGACGACGGAGACGGCGCCGACGAGAGCGACGCCGACGACCCGGACCGTCCGCCGGCCGCGACGTTCGGCGGAGGACACTGGTAACCGAGCGACCACCGGCGGCGTTCGGCTGACCGATAGATTTAGCCCCCGTCCGGTCGCGTCGCCGTGCATGGACGACACGGCGAGCGCGGCGGACATCGCTGCCCTCCGCACCACGATCCGCCGCTGTACGGCGGTGTTGGTCGCCTTGCTCGCCTCGGCGTTCGGCCCGTTGAGCAACTACCAGTACGACGGCACGCTGTTTCTCGCGGGGGCGGTGATCTACCTCGTCGTGAGCGCACTCGGCCGATTCCCGGGGGAAGATCCGATCGTGGAGATCAACCCCGACGCCGCGGAGGAGGGGGCTGACGCACCGACCGGCTCGGATCCCGGCGCGAACGGGACCGACCCCGACGAGCCCGGGACGTAGCCCTTAACCGCTCGGCTCGCGTACCCCGGGGTATGACTGACGACCGGGACGACCACGAGTTCTCTTCGGGGCAGGGCTTCGGCGACCCCTACGAGGGGTTCGACATCGACCCGCCGGAGTTCCACGTCGACACCGACAGAGTCGACCCCGTCGACTCGCGGGCCGTCACCGACCTCCTCGACGAGCGCAGCCTCGCCTCCGACGAGGTCGACGCCGAACAGCTGCTCGACGTGGGGCTGAGCTACATCGGCATCAACCGCTACGAACAGGCCACCGAGGCGCTCGAACGGGCCGCCCAGTTCGCCGACGACGAGAAGATCGAACAGGAGGCCCGGACCAACAAGGGCGCCGCCCACGCCGAACTGGAGGAGTGGGACGCCGCCATCGGCGCCTACCGCGAGGCCCTGAACATCGACGACGACTCCGAACACGCCGCCACCGCCGAGACGAACCTCGCCTTCGCCCTCTGGGAGTCCGGCCGCACCGAGCAGGCGCTCGAACACGCCGAACGCGCCGTCGAGGTCGACCCCCGCTTCGCTCAGGGCTGGTACAACCGCGGCTTCTTCCTCCTCGAACGGGGTCTCGCCGAGGACGCCCGCAACGCCTTCGACAACGCGATCCGCCTGGGCTTTCGCAACGCCGAGATCATCGAGGAGAAGGCCCGCGCTCTGGAGGAACTCGGCGAGGACGACCGCGCCGAGGAGCTGGCCGAGGAGGCCGACGAGCTCCGCCAGGAGGCCGAGGCGGAGATGCTAGAGTAGGCGATGTTGCTCAACGAACGCGACACCGACGAGGGGCTGCTCGTCTCGGTCTGCGACCCCGAGGACCTGGGCGAGACCTACGAGAACGGCAGCGTCTCCCTGACCGTCGAGCCCGACTTCTACGACGGCGAGGAGGCCTCGGCCGAGGAGGTCGTCGACAGTCTCAAGCGCTGTACGACGGCCAACCTCGTCGGCGAGGAGACCGTCGGGCTGGCCGTCGACCACGGCTTCGTCGACGAGGAGAACGTCCTCGAACTCGACGGCACCCGCCACGCGCAACTGCTGTGGATGTGACCGCGGCCCGGCCGTCGCGACCGCAACGTTTCTGACCTCACAGCGAGTCGACAGACGCATGCCCGACAGCGGAAGCGACGACCCCGCGGACTCCGACGGAGGGTCCGACCCGGCAGTTCCCGACGGTGGATCGGTCGCCGAAATCGACGAGGAACGGCTCTACGAGATCGTCCACGAGGCCGTCGAGGACGCGATCCTCGGCGTCGTCGGCACGCTCCTGTTGCTCGGGATCGGCACCGTCTTCCTCGTCTCCGGGGTGACGGCTGTCCTCGGCGCGAGTTCCGCCGCGTCGTTCGGGGTCGGCCTCACCGTGTTCCTCGTCGGTCTCGTGGTCTTCGTGACGACGCTCGGGGGTGTCCTGCCGGTCCGCGAGTGGGTCTGAACTCGGTGGGTGTCGGCGGTGTTCGCCGAGCGCGAACTGAGTTTTCGGGAAACCGAAGGAATGTTGCCCGTCGAGCACCTGCCTTGGAGTAATGGGAGTGTCAGAATCGGAGTCGCTCGACGTCGAGCGCATCCGCGAGGACTTTCCGATCCTCGAACGGGAGTTCGCGGGCGAGCAGTTGGCGTATCTCGACAACGCGGCGACCAGCCAGACGCCCGACCAGGTCGTCGACGCCATCGCCCACTACTATCGCCACACCAACGCCAACGTTCACCGCGGGCTCCACCAGCTGAGCCAGGAGGCCTCCATCGCCTACGAGGAGGCCCACGACCGCGTCGCCGACTTCATCGGCGCCGACGGGCGCAAGGAGGTCGTCTTCACCAAGAACACCACCGAGTCGATGAACACCGTCGCCTACGCGTGGGGGCTGGCCGAACTCGGCCCGGGTGACGAAGTCGTGATGACCGAGATGGAGCACCACGCCGCCCTCGTGACGTGGCAGCAGATCGCCAAGAAGACCGGCGCGACGGTGAAGTACGCCCGCGTCGACGAGGACGGCTATCTCGACATGGACCATCTGCGCGAACTCGTCACCGACGACACCGAGATGGTCAGCGTCGTCCACGTCTCGAACACGCTGGGCACGGTCAATCCCGTCTCGGAGATCGCCGACGTGGCTCACGACCACGATGCGCTGTGTTTCGTCGACGGCGCCCAGTCCGTCCCGCATATGCCCGTCGACGTGAAAGATATCGACGCCGACTTCTTCGCCTTCTCGGGCCACAAGATGTGCGGTCCGACGGGTATCGGCGTCCTCTACGGCAAGGAGCGCCTGCTGGAGGAGATGCAGCCGTATCTCTACGGCGGGATGATGATCGAGAAGGTCACCTTCGAGGAGTCGACGTGGCACGAGCTCCCCTGGAAGTTCGAGGCCGGCACGCCCGTCATCGCCCAGGGTATCGCGCTGGCCGAGGCCTGCGACTACCTCGACGAGATCGGGATGGAGAACGTGCAACGGCACGGCGAAGCGTTGGCTGAGTACGCCTACGACCGCCTCTCGGAGTTCGACGACATCGACATCCTGGGGCCGCCCGGCGACGACCGGGCGGCGCTGGTGTCGTTCAACCTCGGGACCGTCCACGCCCACGACGCCTCGGAGATCCTCAACGACTTCGCCGTCGCGGTGCGGGCCGGCGACCACTGCACCCAGCCGCTACACGACAAGCTCGGCATCCCCGCCTCGACGCGTGCGAGCTTCTATATCTACAATACGGAGGCGGAGGTCGACACGCTGGTCGAGGCGCTCGACACCGCGCGGGAACTGTTCGCCTGAGTGGCCGGTGCCGGCGGTGCTGGTCGTCTCGCCCTGACGAGCGCGGTCGTCCACCCGTGTTTTGATACGGACAGGGCCGCTATCGGGTGGTGATGGCAACGGAATCCCCCGAATCGGAGTCCGAGTCCGAGTCCGCGCCCGAGCCCTATCCCGCCTTCGAGGCGCACGTGGAACAGCTCACCTACCTCAACGACGCCGGCGGAGTGCTGGGGTGGGACCAGCAGGTGACGATGCCGGAGGGCGGGACGCCCGCCCGGTCGAAGCAGTCCTCGGCGCTGTCGGCGGTCACCCACGAGCGGCTGACCGACGAGCGGGTCGGCGAGTGGCTGGAGGAGCTCGGCGACGCAGACCTGACCGGCGGCCAGCGGGCCGTCGTCCGCGAGGTCGGCCGCGAGCACGAGCGGGCCGTCGAGGTGCCCGAACAGCTCGTGACGGAGATCTCCGAGACGGCGTCGAACGCCCTTCCGGTCTGGGAGGAGGCCAAGGCCGAGGACGACTTCGACGCCTTCGCGCCGACGCTGGAGACGATGGTCGAACTGAAACGCGACTACGCCGCGGCGATCGACCCCGACCGCGACCCGTACGAGGTGCTGTTCGAGGAGTACGAACCGTATCTGGGACTGGACACCGCCGAGCGGGTGCTGGAACGGCTGCGCGACGAACTCGTCCCGCTGATCGACGAGATCGAGGACAGCGACGCGGAACTGGCGGACCCGTTCGCCGACGGCGAATACGGCGAGGACGCCCAGGAAGAGACCGTCCGGGCGGCGCTGGACGAACTGGGCTACGACTGGGAGCGCGGCCGGCTGGACACCGCGGCCCACCCGTTCTCGACGGGGACGCAGTTCGACGCCCGCGTGACCACGCGGTTCGACCCCGCCGACCCGATGGGCGCCATCGGCTCGACGATCCACGAGTTCGGCCACGCCACCTACACCCAGGGGCTGCCGCGGGAACACTACGGCACGCCGCTAGGCCAGTCCCGCGATCTGACGGTCCACGAGTCCCAGTCCCGGCTCTGGGAGAACCACGTCGGGCGTTCGCGCCCCTTCTGGGACCGCTTCGCCGACACCGTCAACGAGGGGCTCGGGGTGGACGCCTCACCTCGGGAGTTCTACGAGGCCGCCAACCAGATCTACCCGGATAATCTCATTCGGGTGGAAGCGGACGAGCTCACCTACCACATGCACATCATCCTCCGGTTCGAGATCGAGCGCGATCTGATCTCCGGGGATCTGGACGTCGAGGAGGTCCCGGGCGTGTGGAACGACAAGATGGAGGAGTACCTCGGCGTGCGACCGGAGACCGACAGCGAGGGCTGCCTGCAGGACATCCACTGGACCCACGGCTCGCTGGGCTACTTCCCGACGTACTCGCTGGGGAGCGTCCTCGCGGCCCAGCTGTACGCCAGCGCCGAGGAGGCCATCGAGGATCTGGACGGGAAGATCCGGGGCGGCGAGTACGACCCGCTGCACGAGTGGCTCACCGAGAGCGTCCACCGCCACGGCTGTCGCTACGAGACCGACGACCTCGTCCGCGAAGCCACGGGCGAAGGCTTCACCGCTGACTACTTCGTCGACTACGCGACCGAGAAGTTCGGCGACCTCTACGACCTCTGACCCTCCGAGCGCGAGCGGTTCCGATGTACGACCGTTGTCACTCGGGTTCTCACGCGGGATAACTGCAGCCGAACGTTTTTGCCGAACTGCTTCCCTGCACCGATACAATGGCAGGAACCGGTAACGAGACCACGGATCTGGCGGCCGAGAGCGGGCTCGACGAGGACATCGACAAGGACATCGACGAGGAGATCGCCGAGGGGATCGACCGCAATCAGGGGTACGACTCGGCGGCGGCCAGCGAGATCCAGACCTCGCTCGCGGAGCTACAGGACTCCTCTATCGAGATCGCCGAGGAGATCGACGGGATCCGCGAGCACGCCGCCGAGCAACACGAGGGGATGTCCCAGGTCGCCGACGAGGTGTCGAACCTCAGCGCGGCGGTCGAGGAGATCGCCTCGTCCTCGGAGGAGGTCTCGGCCGCGAGCAGTACGGCGCGCGACCTCGCACAGGAGGGCCAGGACTCGGCCGCGGACATCTCGACGGCGATGGAGAACATCCAGGCCGCCTCCGAGAGCGTCGCCGACGACGTGCTGACGATCCAGGACAGCGTCGGCGAGGTCGACGAGATCGTCGAGGTGATCAACGACATCGCCGACCAGACGAACATGCTGGCGCTCAACGCTTCTATCGAGGCCGCCCGCGCCGGCGAGGCGGGCGAGGGCTTCGCCGTCGTCGCCGACGAGGTCAAGAGCCTCGCCGAGGAGTCACAGAGCCAGGCCGGGACCATCGAGGGGATGGTCGCGGGCATCCAGGACGACACGCGCAACGCCGTCGAGACCATCGAGGAGTCCAACGAGCAGATCGAGCGCGGCATCGACATGGTCGAGGACGCCATCGAGGTGCTGGAGGACATCCACCAGGCGGTCGAGGAGGTCAACGACGGCATCAACGAGGTCGCCGCAGCGACCGACGAGCAGGCCGCCTCCACCGAGGAGGTGGCGGCGATGGTCGACGACGCGACCGGCGCGGCCGAGGAGATCGCCGACTCCACGGCGGATATCGCCGCCGAGGCCGACGACCAGACCGACCAGGTCGCGGACATCAACCGCGAGATGGACCGGCTGATCGACGGGGACTGACGGCGGCGACGCGAGCGGACCGCTTAACCCGCTCGACCCGGTATTCGCGGGTATGGCAGGGCCGGATCTCGACCCGGAGCAACTCGATCGGTACTCCCGGCACATCATCATGGACGAGGTGGGTCCGGAGGGCCAGGCGGGCCTGCTCGACGCCGCGGTGCTGGTCGTCGGCGCCGGCGGGCTGGGCTCGCCCGTCCTCCAGTACCTCGCCGCCGCGGGCGTCGGGACCATCGGCATCGTCGATCACGACACCGTCGAGCGCTCGAACCTCCAGCGCCAGGTCGTCCACGGCGACAGCGACGTGGGCCGCCCGAAAGTGGCGAGCGCCGCCGAGTTCGTCCGCGAGTTGAACCCCGACGTGACCGTCGAACCCCACGAGGTCGCCGTCTCCCCCGGGACGGTCGCCGACCTCGTCGACGGCTACGACTTCGTCGTCGACGCCTCGGACAACTTCCCGACCCGGTTCCTGATCAACGACTACTGCACGCTCGCCGGCGTCCCCTTCTCCCACGGCGCCATCTACCGCTTCGAGGGCCAGGTGACCACCTTCACCGGCGAGGGCCCGTGTTACCGCTGTCTGTTCCCCGAGGCGCCCCCCGAGGGCGCCGTCCCCGACTGCGCGACGACGGGCGTGCTCGGCGTCCTCCCGGGTACGGTCGGCGCCATCCAGGCCACCGAGACGGTCAAACAGTTCGTCGGCGTCGGCGAGTCGCTGGACGGCCGGATGGTCGTCTACGACGCCGCCGACATGTCCTTCGAGGAGGTCACCGTCCGCTCGAACCCCGCCTGCCCCGTCTGTGGCGACGACCCCATCGACTCCGTCGACGACGTGGAGTACGCCGAGAGCTGCGCCGTCCCGGCCGACTGAGCGCCCCCCGCTCCCGTATTCGCTCCACGCTCTCGATCACTCCCCGCGTCGTTCACGTCACCGATCCAGAATCTCATCGATGATACTCCGTCAGGAGGATTTATGCGTGGATATTCGAGAGAGACGAACGGAGCGGATCGCTCCGGATTCGATGTCAGAGCCAGAGACGATGGGCGACGCGCTCGATTGGTCGGAGATACGCCTGGAGAAGCCCGGCTACGTCGAGCTGGTGCTGTCGCTGGTGATGATCTGGGGCTTCGGCGACGCCGCCTCGACGCTGGTCGCGGTGGCGTTCGCCGGCCCCTCGCTGGAGGCCAACCCGTGGATCCGCCTGTTGCTGGTGCACCACCCGATGCTGATGGTCGCGCTGAAGGCCGCCGTCGTGCTGTACGCCGGTGTCGTCCTCCTGGAGTGTCGGTCGGTCGTCGAGCGCGTGCCGGGCTGGCGCGCGTGGTTCCTCGGCGTCATCGGGCTCGGTGCGGCCGTGGTGCTGACGAACGTCTACGTGGGACTGGTCGCCGTCTAGCCGGTGACTCGGCCGTCGGCTCGAACCGGACCGTTCACGGCGCGTCCTCGCCCGACAGCTGTATCCCGCGAGCGACGGCGTAGGTGACGACGACCGCGGCGCCGACCGCGAGGACGAACTGTCCGATCGCGACCAGCACGGCACCGAGCAGCGAGTTGCCGAGCGCCAGGAACACGAGGGAGAACGGGACGAGACTGACCCCGACGAACAGTCCGACGAGCTTGCCGATCGGGACCGCTTCCGAGACGACTCGCGTCGTGTCCAGTTCGCCGGTCGCCGGGTCGATGAACGGTTTCGCGGAGGGCATGCAGTCCCACGTCTTCGGGCCGTGATACGTAGTTTGTGGTCGCGGCGTCTCAGGGCTTCGGGCCCGCTCGCGCGGATTCGCCGACGAGCAGGTCGCGGGCGACGGATTCGGGCGGACTATCGAACAGATCGGGATGGAGCAGTCCCGCGAGGTGTTCGAGCGTGTCGACGAGTCTGGGGCCGGGCCGGTTGACGAAGTAGTGGCCGTCCATGGCGAAGACCCGACCGGACTCGACGGCGGTGAGGTCGTCGAACCCTGGCCGCCCGGTCAGTTCGTCGGCGGTGTCGAGCGTCTGGTCGAGGCCGAACCCGCAGGGCGCGGCGACGAGAGCGTCGGGGTCGGCCTCGCGGACGCTGGCCCACTCCCGGGGCGTCGAGCGGTCGCCGGCGTCGGCCATCGGGTAGGTCCCGCCCGCCGCCTCGACCAGTTCGGGCATCCAGTGACCGGCGACCATCACCGGGTCGAGCCAGTCGAAGACGGCCACGCTCGGCCGCTCCGCGGCGGGGATCCCGTCCGTTCGCTCGCGGACGGCCGCGACGCGCTCGCGCAGGTCCGCGACGAGTTCGGCCGCTCGCTCCTCGCGGTCGAACACGTCGCCGAAGCGCTCGATATCGCGATAGAGGTCGTCGAGACCGTGTACGTCCGTCGTGAGTACCTCGGCGTCGACGCCGGCCTCGGCGATGGCCTCTTCGACGAGCAACGTGTCGACGGCGCACACGTCGCAGACGCCCTGGGTGACGACCACGTCGGGGTCCGCGCCGGCGAGGGCGTCGAGATCGATCTCGTAGACGCCGCCGTGTTCGCGCTCGGCCTGTGCGACCTGTTCGTTGATCGCGGCGCTGTCCTGGTCTGGGTCGACCCGCGAGCGGTCCAGGGTCGGCCGGTCGGCGGCCTCGGGCGGCCAGTCGCACTCGTGGGAGACGCCGACGGGCTCGACCCCGAGGGCGTAACAGATCTCGGTGGCCGACGGCAAGAGAGAGGCGACGCGCATAGCGGAGGCTGGGGACGGGCGGACGTAAAACCACGGTGGTGGGTCGAGCGGAAGGCCACGGAGACGACTCGCCCGCTCGCCCGTGTGTACCCGTCCCAGCGAAGGGAAAGGTATAGCAACGTCGCTGTCCGACGTACGCGCATGACCGCCGGGACTGGAGAGCAACGCGAACGGGAGCGTGGGTTCGACCACGCGGAGATCGAACCCGAGTGGCAGCGCACGTGGGACGAGGAGGGTGTGTTCCGCATCCCCGACGACGCCGAGGACCCCGAGTACGTCCTCGCGATGTTCCCCTACACGTCGGGCGAACTCCACATGGGCCACGTCCGAAACTACACGATCACGGACGCCTACGCCCGCTTCGAGCGCATGCGCGGCGAGAGCGTCCTGCACCCGATGGGGTGGGACTCCTTTGGCCTCCCCGCCGAGAACGCCGCCAACGAACGGGACACCAACCCCCGCGACTGGACGCTGGACTGCATCGACTCGATGACCGAGCAGTTCAAGTCGATGGGCTTTGGCTACGACTGGGAGCGAGAGATCACCACCTGCGACCCCGACTACTACCGCTGGAACCAGTGGCTCTTCCAGCGATTCCGCGAGGAGGGGCTGGTCGAACGCCAGGCCGCGGAGCTGAACTGGTGTCCCTCCTGCGAGACGGTGCTGGCCGACGAGCAGGTCGAGGAGGACGCCGGCGGCGCCGAGATCTGCTGGCGCTGTGACTCCCCGATCGACCACCGTGAGATGGACCAGTGGTTCCTGACGATCACCGACTACGCCGAGGAACTGCTGGCGGACTTAGACGAGTTGGAGGGGTGGCCCAACAACGTCCGCGAGATGCAGCGCAACTGGATCGGCAAGCAAGAGGGCGCAAGCGTCGCCTTCGAGATCCCCGGCTACGGCGACGTGGACATCTTCACGACGCGGCTCGACACGATCCACGGAGCGACCTTCTTCTCGCTGGCCCCGGGCCACCCGGTGGCACAGGCGATCGCCGAAGAGAACGATGAGGTCGCCGAGTACATCGAGATGGCCGAGGGGGCCGACGAGGACGAACTCGACGTGACCTCCGGCGTGTTCACCGGCGAGTACGCCGTCAATCCCGCCACCGGCGAGGAGATCCCGGTGTACGTGGCCGACTACGTGCTGACCGACGTCGGGACGGGGGCGCTGTACGCCGTGCCGGGCCACGACGAGCGCGACCACGAGTTCGCCGAGGCCCACGACATCGACATCGTGCAGGTCGTGGAGCCGACCGACGACGCCGACGCGGATCCGGAAGACGTCGACGTGCAGGAGACGGCCTATCCCGAAGACGGGCTGTTGGTCGACAGCGGCGAGTTCGACGGACTGGAGAGCGCCGAGGCCCGCGAGCGGTTCGTCGAGGTCTTCGACGGCGAACACCGCACCGAGTACAACCTCCGGGACTGGGGCATCTCCCGCCAGCGCTACTGGGGCACCCCGATCCCGATGGTCCACTGCGAGGAGTGTGGCTACGTCGAGGTGCCCGACGAGGACCTGCCCGTCGAACTGCCGGAGTTCGTCCAGACGACGGGCAACCCCCTCGACGCGGCCGAGGAGTGGAAGTCGGTCGACTGTCCCGAGTGTGGCGGCCCGGCCGAGCGCGAGACGGACACGATGGACACCTTCGTCGATTCGTCGTGGTACTTCCTGCGCTTCCTCTCGCCCGACCTCGATTCGGCGCCGTTCGACAGCGAGCGCGCGAACGACTGGATGCCCGTCGACCGCTACGTCGGCGGCATCGAACACGCCGTCATGCACCTGCTGTACGCCCGCTTTTTCACGAAGGTGCTCGACGACATCGACCTCGTCGAGGGCGTCCGCGAGCCCTTCGAGAACCTCACCAACCAGGGGATGGTGCTGGGCGAAGACGGCAACAAGATGTCCAAGTCCGGCGACAACGGCGTCTCGCCGACGGAGATCGTCGAGGCGTACGGCGCCGACACCGCCCGACTGTTCATCATGGAGGCGGCCCAGCCCGAGAAGGACTTCGCCTGGAGTCCCGAGGGCGTGCAGTCGGCCCACCAGTTCCTCCAGAACCTCTACGGCCTCGCGGCGGACCTCGCCGAGACCGACGGCGGCGCCGACGCCGGCGAGGACGCCGTCGCGGCCTACGTCGACCGCGAGATAGACGCGGCCGCCGCGCGGGCCACCGAGGAGTTCGAGGCGTTTCGGTTCAACCACGCGCTGCAGGCCGTCCGCGACCTCGTCTCGCTGCTGCGCCGCTACCACGAGCGGCCCGACGCCGACCCCGCGACCGTCGAGCGCGGCGTGCGCACGGTCGTCAAACTGCTGGGCCCGGTCGCGCCCCACGTCGGCGAGGAGGTCTGGCGCCTGCTCGACGGCGAGGGCCTGCTCGCCGAGGCCGAGTGGCCCGACGCCGCCCTCCCCGACGAGTACGACGTGGCCAGCCGCCTCGTCGAGGACACCCGCGAAGACGTGCGCGACATCGTCGAGACGGTCGGCATCGAGGACCCCGAGACGATCACGCTCGCGGTCGCCCCCGAGTGGAAACATCGCGCCCACGAACTCGCCCGCGAGTCCGACGCCGACAACCTCATCGGCGACCTGATGGGCCACGACGAGATCCGGAGCCAGGGCGACGCCGCCGCCGACTTCGCCCAGGACCTGCAGGCCGAGCGCGAGGCGCTCGCCGACGTGCTCGCGCCCGACGAGGAGGTCGCGGCGCTGGAGCGCGCCGCGTGGCTGATCGAGGCGGAGTTCGACGCCGAGGTGGTCGTCCAGTCCGCCGAGGCGGCCGACGACGACCTGGCCGGGAAGGCCGAACCCGGGCGGCCCGCGATCGATATCGCGTGAGCGGGTCACGGCTCCGACAGGGGTGACTCCCTCGTTATCAGTTCCGCGTCGAGATACGTCGTCAGCGTCTCCTCGTCGAACGAATCGACGATCCCTGCAGCGTCGTCGTCGGCCACCTGCACGAACAGTCGCTGGTCGTTGTATCCCGCACTCGCGTCGAGGAACCGCTTCAGCGTGTCGTCGTCGAACGCACCGAGCGCGTCGACTGCCCGTGGGCCACCCCTCCGGACTAGATTCGTATAGCTAGCCGCTCGAAGTCCATCGTACGACCGATACCGCCGCACGCCCGCGCCCACGTCGGCCGCGGACACGTCGGGACTCGTGTCGTAGGACTCGACCAGCCGCCGCTGGAACGCGCGATCGGCCCTGATCGCCGCCAGCCGTCCGGCGGCGCGGTCGTTCAGCCCTTCGAGCAGGTCGACGCCGCTGCGGCCGTAGCGGGCGGCGAACTGCACCGTCGCACGCTCGCCGGCGGCGTCACGGACGGCGCGCAACCGCCCGTCGGGCACCCCATCCAGCGAGCCGGCGACCGCCCGCGCTTTCACCGTATCGACCCGCGAGAGCCCGCGGGCGACCTGTCCGCGCGCGAACGCCGTCGGCAACACGCGGTTCGCGCGTTTCAGCGTCGCCGAGGTCGCCCCCCTGGCGACGCCCGCGGCGCGAGCCTCAGCTGGCGCTGGGAACCGTGTGTGTCGAGAGAATCAGCGCGTACGGATCGGACCGGCTACAGGTCCTCGACGAGGTCGAGCGGGGCCCCAGCCTCGTCGGTCAGCCGGACCGTCTCGTCGTACTCGACGAGGCCGGTCTCCTGAAGCTTCGGCAGGTGGACGTGGTGGAGTGCGATGCGAGCGTCTTCGAGGGAGAGGTCGTCGCTCCATTCGGCCAGCGCGCCGGCGAGCGGGTCGAGCGCGGGCGACGTCTCCCGCTGGGCGAGATGCGAGAGGACGAACCGCCGGTTCGCGTTCGAGAGAACGGCGAACAGTTCGTCGGTCTCGGCGGTGCCGTTCGCGTCTGTCGCCGGTTCGAGGGCCTCGTGGTGGTTTCGTCCCATCTGTATCGATTCATACTCCCCTGCGGTATTCAGTGACGTGGCTAAACGGTTAGTGTCACTCCGCCGTCGATTCGTCGTCGAATCGGGCGGCGAGCAGCTTGCGCTCGGCGACCCTGAGGTGTTTGTGGAACGTCGGCGCCGAGACGCCGAGCGACTCGGCGACTTCCTCCCCGGTGGACTCGCGGGGCCACTCGAAGAAGCCGGCGTAGTAGGCGGTCTCGATGGCCGTCTGCTGGCGGTCGGTCAGGTCGGCGTCGAGCGACGGCGACGAGGAGACCGAGTCGGTCCCCGAACGCGGGCGGTCGCGCTGGGCGCGGACCTCGATGTCCGCGAACGCCTCGTCGAGCGCCTCGACGACGGTACGCACGTCCGCGGCGACCGGCAGCTCGGCCACCACTTCGCACTCGCCCTCCGCCGCCGAGGCCGAGCGGACGGCCCCGCCGTGGTCGGCGATCACGCCGAAGGCGCTCTCGGCGTCGAGCGTCGCTTCGAGCAGCGACTCCCCGTCGGGGCCGACGCTGACGACGCGGGCCGACTCGACGCCCGCGAACTCGTCGGCGAACCCGAGCACGTCGTCCGGGTCGGCTCCCGCGACGGTCAGGTAGTAGCGGAGGCTCTCGTCGGCCTGGACGGTCGCTCCGTCGAAGGCTACCTCGCAGTCCAGCGCGGCCGACAGCGCCGCGAAGAAGTGCCGCTCGTCGCCGATCGCCAGTCGCAGCTCCGTCACGCGCTCGGCGACCAGCGCCTGTCGGGTCGTCACCGCGTTGATCGCGTGACCGATCGTCGCTCCGAGTTCGGCGAGCACGTCCTGTTCGGTGTCGTCGAAGGCGCCCGGCTCGTCCGCGTAGACGGTCAACACGCCGTATATCGTCCCATCGTAGCCCAGCGGGACGCTGGCCGCAGAGCGGATCCCGTGGTCGGCCGCGGCCGCGCGCACCCCTTCGAAGGACGGGTCGGTGTCCACGTCGTGGGTGACCTGCACCGACCGCGAGCGGATCGCCCGGCCAGCGGGGCCGGTGCCGTTCGGCTCGGCCGACCGCGTGACCGTGATCGCGTCGAGGTAGTCGGCCACGTCGCCGCCGTGAGCCCGCGGACTCACCTCGTCGCTGCTGGCGTTCACGTCGCCGATCCAGGCCGAACGGTACGGGTCGGCGGCCGCCAGCGCCTCGCAGACCGCCTCGTCGATCTCCCTGCGCGTCGTCGCCTGCACCAGCGCCTGGTCGATCCCCCGGATGACCGCGTTGATGCGGTCGAGCCGTTCGAGCTGTTCGTTCTGCTCGCGCAGCCGGCGCTCGCGGGCCTTCTGATAGGAGATGTCTTCGACGACGACCACGACTCGGCCGCCGCCGTCGCCGTCCGACAGCGGCGCCGCGCTGACCTGCACCCAGACGCGCTCGCCGTCGGTCCGCTCGACGCGCTGTTCGACCTCGGTCACCGGTCGCCCCGAATCGCGAGCGATCTGGAACACCCGCTCGTCGGGCGGGATCGGCTCGCCGTCGGCGTCCAGCAGCCGCCAGGCGTCGGTCTCCCGGGAGTCGCCGATCACGTCCGCCGGGTCGGTGCCCAGGATCTCGCCCGCGCGGTCGTTCATCCGCTCGATGACGCCCTCGTCGGAGAGGACGACCAGCCCCGTCGGGACCGTCCGCAGGAGCTGCTCGGTCAGGTCCCGCTCGCGGCGGCGTTCGATGCGCTCGGCGTGGCGGTCGGACACGTCGCGGACGATAGCGGTCAACAGCCACGCCCCGTCGTCGCGGTGGGCGCGCAAGGAGAGCTCGATCGGGACGAGTCGCCCCTCCCGGTGGCGCCCGACGGTCTCGATCCCGTCCCACTCCGACGGCGGCGCCGGGGCCGACTGCAGCGCCTCGAAGGCCGCCCGAATGCGCGGGCGCTGGTCCTCGGGCACGAACGCCGTCACCGACCGCCCGATCAGCGTCTCGGGGTCGTAGCCGAACGTCTCCTCCATGGCGGGGTTGGCGAAGACGATCCCCCCCGTCTCGTCGACCGTCACGATCGCGTCCGACGCGCTCTCGACCAGCGTCCGGAAGAACGATTCGTCCCCCGCGACGACCGACGGATCGTAGGCGCACTCGCCCCCCGACCGCGCGTTCTCCCCCTCTGTCCGTGTCATTCCTCGGGCCTCACTGGTCGCCCCGCGCGTAAATATGTCAGGTTATTAATCGATAAACGAGGGTAACGGAGCCGTACGTACTCGGCCAGTTGGCGGGACACAACTGGGGAGCGCGGCGGGCGACCGCGTCCGCGCCGGCGCTCAGGCGGACGAGGCGGGGGAGGGGGAAGCGGAGGCGTCCGTCGCGGATTCGTCGTCGGACCCGTCGGCGTCGGCCGCGGTTTCGTCGTCGCCGCTCACCGCCGAGCGCTGGGGGGCGATGACGGTCTCGCCGCCGTAGAGGCGATGGCCCACGTCGACGGTCAGGTCGTCGGGGCCGTACTCGGGCGGGAAGACCATGTCGAAGCGGCTGCCGAAGGAGATGTGGCCGATTCGCTGGCCGCGGGCGACCTCCTGGCCGGGGTCGACGTAGGAGTAGGTCCGGCGGGCGAACGTGCCGGCGATCTGTTCGAGGGTGTAGTCCTCGAACTCGAAGCGCAGGCGTTCGTTCTCCTCGGCGTCTTTCGTGAAGGCGAGTTTGTTCGCGCCCGGGATGTGTTCGACGTTCTCGACGGTCCCGTCCATCGCCGCGCGGTTGACGTGGACGTCCCAGCCGCTCATGTAGATGCCCAGCCGGAGCCCTTCCTCCTCCTCGCGGACGACGGTCACCTTCCCGTCGGCCGGGGCGACGACGCCCTGGGGCGGCACGACCCGGGCGGGGTCGCGGTGGAAGTAGACCACGCCGACCGCGGCGACGACGCAGGCGCCGCTCGCGACGCGTGAGAACGGGAACAGGACCGCCCCGACGACCACTGCGAGCAGCGCGTATCTCAGACTGCCGTTCGCGACGCTCATTGTCGCTATTCCGATCCGTTCCGATGATAAGCCTTCTGAACGGGTCGGTCGCCCGACGCTCCGGTGGCGATGGGTCGTCCGACTCCCGCCCACCGACGGCGCGCTCAGTCGTCGAGCGAGGCGACGCCCGTCTCGACCAGGTCGGCGAGGACGTTCCGCGCGTGACCGTCCGCGTCGACGCCGGTGTAGGTCGCCTGGACGGACCCGTCGACGACGACGAACGTCGTCCGACTCGCGACGCCCCGGGTTCGCTCGACGTCGAAGGCGTCGACCAGTTCGCCGTCGGGGTCGGCCAGCAGGTCGAACTCGATCCCGTACTCCTCGGCGAACGCCGCGTGGGAGTCGACGCCGTCGACCGAGACGCCGTAGACGGTCACGCCGGCGTCGCGGTAGCTCTCCAGTTCCGCCTGGAACTGCTCGGCTTCGGTCGTACAGCCGGGCGTGTCGTCTTTCGGGTAGAAGTAGACGACGGAGACCCCCGCCCAGTCGGGTTCGACCGTCTCGCCGTCCTGGTTCGGGGCCGCCACCTCGGGCGCCGGGTCGCCGGGTTCGAGTGCCATACCGACGGCTCGGACCGACGGCGAAAGCCGGTTTCGGTTGCGGCGACCGGCGCCGTCGACACCGGCCGTCGCGCCGGGGCGCCCGCTCGCGGACCCGTACCGCGCGGTCAGTTGACGGGAATGTCGGTGCCGCCGTCGTCGCTCGTCGTCCGTTTGGGGAGCGTGACCGTCAGTACCCCCTGCTCGTATGACGCGCTCGCTTCGGACTCGACGACGGGCTCGGGCAGGCCGACTCGACGAGTGATCGACTCGCCGTGTCGCTCGCGCGTGACGTAGCGGTCGGCCTCCTCGACGGCCTCGGTCTCCCGGCTGGCCGACACGGTGAGCGTCGTCGAGTCGGTCAGCTGTACGTCGATGTCGTCGCGGTCGTAGCCGGGCAGGTCGGCGACGACGGCGAACGCCTCGCCGGTGTCCGCCACGTCGACCGCCAGGTCGCCCGACGGTTCGAGCCCGCCGGTCATCACGTCGATCAGCTCCTCGATGTCGCCGAACGGATCGGTGGATCCCGTCATGTCACTCGGCGGTACGTCCCCGCGCGTCTTAAGCCGCGCGTCCGCGCCGGCCCCGACTCGGCGGACGAGCCGAGCCCCCGCCGGGGCGGGTTCGCCTACGGAGTGAAAGAGACCGGGCACCTTTTTTGTGCCAGCGGTCGAATTCGGATAGATGACTTCGCGCGACTGGGTCGAGAGCGGGGGCGACGCCACACCGTCCGACCGCCCGGATCCCCCCTCCGAACCGCCGTCGGACCTCCCCGACGAGTACGAGACCATCTTCCGGACCGTCGACGACGCGGTCTTTCTCGTCGGCGTCGACGGTGTCGCCCCGGCCGATACGTACCGGTACCGCCGCGTCAACCCCGCCTACGAGTCGCTCACGGAGCGGTCCGCGTCCGAGATACTGAACCGGACGCCACGCGAGGTGTTCGGCGAATCCCTCGGGAGCGACATCGCCGCGCAGTACCGCCGCTGCGTCGAGACGGGCGAGACCGTCGAGTACGAGGAGACCCTCTCGTTCCCCGCCGACCGTCGGACGTTCGAGACGAAACTGACGCCGATCCGTCCCGACGGCGAAGTGACGCGGATCGTCGGCATCTCGCGGGACATCACCGAGCGGCGAGCGCGCGAGCGCGAACTCGAACGGAACCGGGACCTCCGCTCGAAGACCGAGCGGCTCGCACGGGTCGGCGGCTGGGAACTCGACCGCCGCGCCGACGCCCTCCGCTGGACGGACGGGACGCGGTCGATCTTCGCGGTCGACGACGGGTACGAGCCGACCCTCGCCGACGCGGTCGAGTTCTACCACCCCGACGACCGCTCGCGGATCCGACGCCTCGTCCGCCGGTGTTGTGAGGACGAGACGCCGTACGACGTGGTACTCCGGGCACGGACCGCCGCGGGCGACGACCGGTGGATCCGCTCGGTGGGTGAGCCAGTCTCGTCGGACCGCGAGTCCGCCGTCGGCGACGCCACTGGTCCCGGAGCCGACGGGACCTCCGGGACGGCCGCAGTACGCGGCGCCGTGATGGACGTGACCGAGCGGCGGTCCCGCGAGCGCGACCGCCGGATGTTCGAGAAGGCCGTCGAGCAGGCGGGACACGGTATCGTGATCACCGACCCCGAAGGGACGATCGAGTACGTGAACCCGGCTTACGCCGCCGACACCGGCTACGACCGCCAGGAGGCCGTCGGGCTGAACCCGCGGATCGTCAAGTCCGGGAAACACGACGACGAGTTCTACGACGAGCTGTGGGAGACGATCCTCGCGGGCGAGACCTGGGAGGCCGAGATCGTCAACCGGCGCAAGTCCGGCGAGCTGTACCACGTCGACCAGACGATCGCGCCGATCGCCGACGACGGGGAGATAACCCACTTCGTCGGCATCGAGTCCGAGACCACGGACCGGAACCTCCGCGAACAGCGGTTGAACGTGCTCAATCGGATCCTGCGGCACAACCTCCGGAACGCGATGACGGTCGTCAGCGGACACGCGTCGGCCCTCCGGCGCGAACTCGACGACGAGGAGCTCCGAGCCCACGCGACGACCATCGAGGAGTGGGCCGACGACCTGACCGCGACGGGCGAGAAGGTCGCGACGACCAGGTCGCTGTTCGAGCGCGAGCGCGACCCCGACGCCGTCTGTGACGCGCGCGAGACGCTCTCGACCGTCGCCGACGAGTTCGCGGAGCGCTACCCCGACGCCGAGATCGCGGTCGAAGCGCCCGCGAGCCTCCGGGTCAGTGCGGACGACCGACTCGCCGTCGCGCTCCGCGAACTCGTCGACAACGCGCTGGCCCACCACGACCGGGTCCCGCCGGCGGTGACACTCGGGGCAACGTCGGTCGGTGGCGGGGCGGCGGGCTGGGCCGATATCACCGTCGTCGACACCGGCCCCGGTATCCCCGGGTCCGAGCGCGCGGCGATCGAAGCCGGCGAGGAGACCCAGGTCACCCACGGGACCGGGATCGGCCTGTGGCTCGCCCGCTGGGTGGTCGCGGGGTTCGGCGGGGAGCTATCTATCGAGGACAACGACCCCCGCGGGACGGTCGTGCGACTCCGGCTCCCGGTGCCGACCGATGAGGCCTGACTCAGTCTAGCACCGTCTCGCTGTCGTAGGAGCCGAGCCGGCGGACCCACCCCTCCTCGGCGATGGCCTCGATCTCGGCCAGCGCGTCCTGGGTGCGTTCCTCGTAGAGCCCCGCCTCCACGTCGATGTGGAAGACGTAATCGCCCAACCGCTCGCCGCTGGGCCGCGACTCGACGCGCGTGAGGTTGATGTCGCGGTCGGCGAACGGCTCCAACAGTTCCAGCAGCAGGCCGGGGTAGTCGACGTTCGGGTAGACGATGAAGGAGGTCTTCGAGCCGGCCTCGCTGCGCTCGCTCGCGGGCGCGACGACGAGGAAGCGGGTGGCGTTCGACGACTGGTCCTGTACGTCCTCGGCGACCACTCGCAGGTCGCCGTCGGCCGCGTTCTGCGGGTGGCCGATGGCGGCGACGCTCGGGTCCTCGCGGGCGCGCTCGACGCCGGCGGCGGTCGAAGTCATCGACTCCAGCGTCGCGCTCGGGTAGTTCTCGTCGAGATACTCGCGACACTGCGCGAGCGCCTGCGGGTGGCTCGCCACCACGTCGAACTCCGGCCCCTGCGCGATGAGCGCGTGGCGGATCGGCGTGATGAGTTCGCGAACCGCGGCCACGTCGAACTCGGCGAACGCGTCGAGCGACTCGGTGACCGGCCCCTCGGTGCTGTTCTCGACGGGGACGACCCCGCGCTCGTACTCGCCGCTCGCGACCGCCTCGACGATGGCCGTCTTCGAGTCCGTGAAGACCACCTCGTCGGCCACCGCCTTCGCCGCCCGGTGGGAGTAGGTCCCCGCCGGACCGAGCGTGAGTGCTTCCATTACCCCCGATTCGCCGGTCGCCGTGAAAAGCCCCGTGGTCGCTAGCAGCGGCTTTCGTCGATAGATCGGGCTGGAGAGATTGTACGAGCGGATCGACTGCTCCGAGGACCACGACCGCGAACAGCGGGGGCTTTCACGCTGTCCGCGGTTCCAGTTCGAGTGGCGGGTTCCGCTCGGTCACGTTCCCCGAAAGAAACTCAGTCCTCGTCCGCGCTCTCGACCCGACCGGCGTACTTCTCCAGCTCCCCGGCGAGTTCGCGGGCCTGGGCGGCCGACAGCTCGACGTGGTCGGCGTGGGCGGTCACCTCCTCCAGGTCGGTGTTGTCCATCTCGACCTGCAACTCGACGTGGTCGGGGTCGTCGCGGCTGTCGGTCGTGACGTTCAGTACGCTCAGCGCTTCCGTCTCGAAGCCGTGGCCCTCGACGCGGCCGTCGAGCAGATCGAAGGTCGTGTAGGCGTTGACCTTGAGGATGCGGTCGACCATATCCACGGTCGGCGGCGCAGACACTTAAGCGGCGGCGAGTCCGGCGGCCGCGTGCCGGGTCCGAACCACCGTCGCTCAGCCGCTCCACTCGCCGCCAACGTCGCCGGCGATGTTCTCGCGCCACTGGTCGAAGCGTGCCGACGGAAGCGACGAGTCGTCGCCGATCAGTCGTCGGCCGGCGCGAGCGAGTTGCCCTCGCCGTCGGTCGGCGCGGGCGAGTCGCCCATGTCGTCCTCCTCGGCGTAGGGGTACCACGTCATCTTCGTGTTGTGCATGTACGGGTCCTCGTAGGAGGTCTCCTCGGCCTCCGCGAGGTCCTGGAGCGTCTCCTCGTCGCGCTCGGCGACGAAGTCGCGGAAGGTCTGTCCCTCCTCGCGCTCGTCTTCGAAGGTGGCGAGCAGGTTCTCCACGTAGCCCGGCACCTCGTCGGCGGGCACGCGCATCTCGACCCAGTCGGCGAACTGCGGCTCCTCGCCGAGGCCGCCGCCGAGGCCGATGTCGAGCGCCTCGACCGGCTCGCCGTCCTTGCGCGTTTTCATCCCGCGCAGGGAGATGTCGGCGATCTGCGGCTGGGCACAGGACGCGGTACAGCCCGAGAGGTGGATGTGGAAGTCCTCGACGCCCTCGGGGAGTTCGACGTTGTCCTTCAGCCAGCGAGCGTAGCGGACCTGGCGGTTCTTCGTCTCGACGATCGACAGCGAGCAGAACTCCGTGCCCGTGCAGGCGATCGAACCGCGCATGAACGGATGGGGGTCCGGCGAGTACGTCTCCAGCAGCGGCTCGTCGAGGAACTCGTCGAGTCGGTCGGAGTCGACGTCGGTGACGATGATGTTCTGGCGCTGGGTCAGGCGGACCTCGCCGGAACCGTACTCGTCGGCCAGCTCGGCGAGCTCGGACACGTCGTCGACGCCCATGCGGCCGACGAGGACGTCGAGACCGACGTAGTAGTTGCCGTCGGGCTGCTCGTGGACGCCCACGTGGTCGCCGTGCTCCTCACCGCCGGCGTTGTACGTGTAGCTCTCGCGCATGTTCTCGCCCGCGGTCTCCAGCTCGAAGTCGACGAACTCCTCCTGGAGCACGTCGCGCATCTTCTCGGGGCCCCACTCGTCGACGAGGAACTTGATGCGAGCGTTGAACCGGTCCTCGCGGTCGCCGTACTCGCGGAAGAGCGCGGACATGCCGGCGCCGATGTCGGCGGCCTGCTCCGGGGGCACCCACACGTCGAGCGAGCGGGAAAACCGGGGTTCCTTGCGGGAGAGCCCGCCGCCGACGCGGATGTTGAAGCCGAGCTGCTCCTCGCCGTCGACTTCCTTCGTGGCCGGCTCGTAGGCGAGGTCGTTGATGTCGCCCTGGCCGCAGCCCTGGTCGCAGCCGGTGACGGCGACCTTCCACTTGCGCGGGAGGTTCGAGAAGTCGTCGTTGCCCTTGAAGGTCTCGTGGAGCTCCTCGGCGACCGGCCAAGCGTCGATGTGTTCGTGCTTGTCCTTGCCGGCGACGGGACAGCCGACGATGTTGCGCCAGGAGTCACCGCAGGCCTGCTGGGTCCCGAGTCCGTTGGCTTCGAGCTTCTCGAATATCTCCGGGATGTCCTCGAGTTTGATCCAGTGCAGCTGGATGGACTGGCGAGTCGTCCAGTCGCAGTAGGCGCCGCCGAACTCCGGGTTGTCGACGGGGCCGCGGGCGTACTCGTCGGCGATCTCGGCGACGACCTCCAGCTGCCCGGGCTTCAGGACGCCGTTGGGCGTCCCGATGCGCATCATGAAATAGGACTCCTGGCCCTTCCGCTGGTGGTACAGCCCCCACCACTTGAAGCGCTCGAACCAGGCGTCGTGCTCGTCTTCCGGGATGGCGTCCCATCCCTTCTCGGCGAACTCCATCAGATGCTCGCGGATCTCCGACCCGTAAATCTCGTCTTTCCAGTTCTCGACTTTCGTCGGCATTCTTGTACAGTCCCACGTCTTCCGCTCTTAAAGGCGCGCGCATCTCGACAAGAGCCCCCACCTCTCCCGAGAAGCGGATATTGTTGCCTACGGTTTCGGTCGGGCCAGCCGGTGGCGCCGTTCCGGTATCAGGACGCTCGCGGTGTCGACGGGCGAAAAGTCGCCCTCCTCGGGGTCGATGACGCGGCCGACGGTGAGCCAGCCGGTAACCCCTTCCCGGCCGCAGGTAATGCAGCGGCCGGCGACTCTGGCCTGGATGTCCGGGTGGTCGACGCCCACCTCGGCGAACCCCTCGACGAGGAAGTCCGCGGTCTCGCAGTCACAGACCTCCTGGCGGGCGAGCAGCCACAGGTCGCTGACGTTGACCTGTCGCTCGTCGTTGACGCTGATCCAGGCACCGTCGTCGAGCTGGTGAACGTCGGTCGTCACTGTCGACAGCTACGGTCCGGACGACCCAGAGGCTGTCGGCCCGCACAACACTCGCCGCCGGCTGCGACGCCGGCCCGCTCACCGGCCGAGCGCTCCGCGCCGAGCCGACTCGTCGACGCGCGCTGCCCGAACACGTGCGTCCGAGATAGGTGAAGGGATTGCCGGTACGTCCAAGCCCGGGTAGCACTTACGGGAGCGCTATCGGTTAAGGGAGTAGGGGATATAGGCAGGTGTACGACGAACCGATGACCCAGGCAACAGACACCCACGACGACGAAGCGCCCGAGCCGGACACCAGCCACCTCGACGACGTGGAGGACGGGTGTGGCTGCGCCGAGGTCTGGGAGCACCTCTCCGAGGAACGCGCCGAGGCGTCCGACTGACGCGCCGAGGGACGGCCTGCGCGCGGCGACCGGAGCCAAACTCGCGCGCGCATCGTCGTCCCGACAGCCGAGAGCCTTTTGAGACACCGTTCCAAAGGAGCAAGTGATGAGTCACGAGGGGCCGGGAGAGCCGCCGACCGACCGCGAGTCACCGGTCGGTGCGCCGGTCATCCGGGGCGACCCGAGCGTCACCGGACAGCGACCGGAGGAGGCCGTCGAGTTCGACCCCGACGACCCCGAGAGCCTCGAGACCGCCGCACAGACCGTTCGACAGTTCGCCGGCGACGCCGCCGGCGAGGCCGACACCGTCTTCATGCTCCGCGGGGCCGCCGCCTGCGCCGCCCTCGTCCGCGGCGAGGGATCGTACAAGGCCGCCGCCGAGCGCGCCGGCGGGGAGGCCACCGTCGCCTTCATCCGCAAGTGGTCGCGCGTCCACGACCTGCCCCGCTCGATCCGCAAGCACGTCGCGATGGGCGAGATCGCCCCCACCGCCGCCAAACACATCGCCCGCGTCGCCGGCGCCGCCCGCCTCCAGCTCGCGTGGGCCGTCCTCGACCACGACATGACCGTCCGCCAGGTCCGCTCGGTCGCCAGCGACGTCAACGACGGCACCTCCGTCGAGAACGCCCTCGTCACCGAAGGGATCACCCTCGGGGAACTCACGATGGAACTCCCGCCCGGGATCTACCGGGAACTCCGGCGACGGGCCGCCCTGGAGGACGTCGAGCCCGACGAGATCGTCGCGACCGCGCTCGAACGCCGCTTCGGGCAGGGCTGATCGTAAGTACTTAATCGCCGTCCCCCTCATTCGGAGACGTAGGGCCGGTAGCTCAGTCAGGCAGAGCGTCTGGCTTTTATCGCGGCTACGCGTTCGATCCGCGTGGTTGCGGGAGAGACCAGATGGTCGGGGGTTCAACTCCCTCCCGGCCCGTGCAACGAACCGCCGAGCGACAGTGAGGCGGTGAGTGAACCGGCAGGAAGGAGTCGAACCCTGGAAGGCACGCGCAGCGAACGAACCGTGAGCGACCAGCAACGCATCCGGGAGAGAGTGAAGGAGGCGAGTCACAGCCCGGGAAGCGACCGTAGGAGCGACCCCGAATGTCTCGACGTGGTTCAACTCCCTCCCGGCCCGTTCTCCCGACGACTCGGACTTCGGCGATCCGCCGGCATCTCGAACCAAGAGACTTACCACGGTGAGTCGCGAGAAGCCGTTATGAACGAAACGAACCGATTCTCGGACCGGATGGAGCCGATCGGGATCGCCCTCGGCGCCCTGCTCGTGCTCGTCGCGGTCGCGACGCTCGCCGGCGCACCCTGGGCGACGAAAGGCGACGCGCTCGCCTCGGCGTTGCAGGTGGTCGGCGCCGTCGGCACCGCCGCCATCGGCGCTCTCCTCGTCTGGCTCAGCCGCGCCGACTAACGCCGACTCAGTTTTTATTTCGTCCCGACACGTCGGACAGCGCCGCCGCCGTGTCGTCGAGTGAGTCCGCAAAAAGCGTTCCGCGAAAAGCGACCGCGCCGCGAGCGGTCAGCCCCGGACGGGCAGGTACGCGATGGCGACCAGGAGAATCGCCGCGACGAGGCAGAGCTGTGCGATACCCCACAGGCCCGTCACCCGGTCGTTGTACGAAGCGATCTCGTTTTCCTGTGCCTGGTAGTCACCGTAGCGCTCGCTCGTCTCCATGAAGTACACCGACGAGTTGTTCGGGAAGTGCGCGAAGTACTGCGTGTCCGCGACAGTGAAGTTCGCGCCCTCGGAGAAGCCCACGGTGACGGTGTTCTGGCCGGGTCGCGTGAGTTCGACGCTGGTGTTGGTCACGGCGTCGACGGTCGTCTCGTTGCCCTGGTAGGTCAGCGTCTCGCCCTCGGCGATGGTGTGGCGCTCGACCGGCGGGAAGTACCCCTCCAGCGCGACGTTCGTCTCGTTGGCGCGGTACGTGACCTTCCGCGTGCCGTTCTGCGTGATGATCTCGTCGTACAGCGCCGGATCGGCGGCGACCATCGCTTCGAGGTCCCGCTGCTCGACGAACATCGCCTCGGTCGGGTCGGTGACGTTCTCGGCCTGGACGACGAGCATGTACGGACCGCCCCAGACGATGGTCGCGGCATCGCCCGTGACGCTCGTGACCGTTGCCTCGTTACCCTCGTAGGTCACCGTGTCACCGACGGCGTAGCTCTCGTTGACCGAGGCGTCGCTCGCGAGCGCGAGCGTGAACGACTCCGCGCTCCCGTTGACGCTCACCTCGTACTCGCTGCCGTTGTACTGGACGGTCGCTCCGGCCTCGAAGACCTGTTCCATCCGAGCCGACTGGTCTGACCAGCGCACGTCGGTCACCGGGACCTCGCTTCCGTTGTCGATGGTCGTCGAGATGACGGCCGACTCGTTGACCCACGCCAGTTCGCCGCTGTCGGTGTCGGCCTCGGCGACCTCCCACGCCCGATCGCCGAACTCCACCGTGTCACCCGCGGAGTACGCGGTGTCGCCTTGCAGTGAGATCGTCGGTTCCTCCGCCGTCTGGATGAGGCCGTACGCCCCGGCCCCGATGACGAGGAAGAACACGAGATAAATCGCCGCGGCTCGTCGTTGCATACCCGGGTGGTCGGGCGGCCCCGCGTATAATGATTACCAATTCCGCCGCTACGGCGGCGTCTGTCCACCCCTCGGACCCACCCGACCGTCGCTCGGTCCCGCCCGAGCGGCGACCGACCAAAACCCCCTTTTCGGTCCACACGGTACCGCCCCACACAGATGGTCCCCGACTCCGACCTCCCCCGCCGACAGTTCCTCCGGGCGGCCGTCGCGCTGGGCGGCGCGAGCGCGCTCGCAGCCTGCCAGGAGCGAACCGACGGCGACGCCGTCCCTGCGGGCGACCCCGCGGCCAAGCCCGCGCGCCAGCACGCCTGGCGCGACCACGTCCCACACGACGACAGCGGCAACTCCCTCCTGCCCGAACACCAGGTCCTCCTGTACGTCGACTTCGACCCCGACGGTCCACCGGACGAGGACGCCCGTTCGACGCTCGATGCCGCGCTGTCGACGCTCGACCGAGCCTACGAGTGGAGCGCCGACGGCCTGCTCCACACCGTCGCGTACTCCCCCACCTACTTCGACCGCTTCGACACCCCCCTTCCCTCGTCGGTCGACCTCCCGCCGCCTCGCGCGCTCTCGGACTTCGAAGATCCCACCTTCGACACCCAGGACGCCGTCGTCCACCTCGCGAGCGACCGCGCGGACGTGGTCCTCGAAGCCGACGAGGCGCTGACCGGCGACCGCGAGTCGGTCAACAGCGAGTCCGTCGACGCGCGACTGACCGACGTCGCGACCGTCGACTCGCGACGTACCGGCTTCGTCGGCGCCGGCCTCCCCGCCGAGCGCCAGGACGCCGCCGGGATCCCCGATTCGAACCCCGTTCCCGAGGAGTCGCCGCTGTTCATGGGGTTCAAAGCGGGCTTCGTCGGCAACCAGGCCACCGAGGACTACGTCACCATCGACGAGGGGCCGTTCGCCGGCGGGACGACGAAAGTGATCGCGAACCTCCGTCAGCGACTCGACGACTGGTACGGCGAGCAGGACTACCCCGAACGGGTCGCCGAGCTGTTCAGCCCCGGCCACGCCGAGCACGACCTCGTCGACGGCGTCGGCGCGAACCTCGGCGACGACAGCAAAGTCGACCGATTCCTCGACGACATCGAGGAACAAGCGCGCGCCACCGGCCGCGTCGGCCACGCCCAGAAGGCCGCGCGAGCCAACCGCGACGACGACGGTAACGTCCGCCTCCTGCGCCGCCACTTCGAGTCGACCGACGACATCGGATCCGACCAGCCCGTCGCCAGCCTCCACTTCCCGTCGCTCCAGCGCCGCATCTCGACGTTCGAAGCGGTGCGCGAGGCGATGAACGGCACCGACATCACGGCCGCCACGCCGGCCGTCCGCCAGCGCGTCAACAACGGCATCCTCGAGTACATCTTCGTCCGCCGTCGCGGGAACTTCCTCGTCCCGCCGCGGCGCCACCGATCGCTCCCGACACCCCGCCCCGAGGAGTAGCGTCCGGCTCGACCGAGCCAGCGAACGGTCGCGCTGGCGCACGCTGTTGTCACTACTCAGTGCGCACGCGCGACCCAGCGCCGACGTATCGCTCGGACCGTGACGCTCACCTCACCGAGACCGCTCCGCGAAGACGAACTCGCTCGAACTCCCCAGCGGGTCGTCGACCGTCTCCGTCTGCACCCCGGTGAACCCCGCCTCGCGCAACTGTTCCAGCGTCGCCTCCCGTCCGGGCGCCGAGAAGAACATCGACCCGCCCATCCAGCCGCGTCGAACCGTTTCGAACCGACCACCCGGGAGTGTCTGCAAGAGAACCCCGCCGGGGTTCAGTACTCGCGCGAACTCGCGGTACACCTCCCGGTGTCGGTCCCGCGGCACGTGGAACACCGCGTAGTACGCCGTGACCGCGTCGACCGTCCCGTCAGCCAGCGGGATAGCCGTCATGTCCGCCTGCAACAACCGCGCGTCCGGGAGCGTTTCCGCCGCGAGTTCCAGCCCCCGTCGCGAGAAATCCAGCCCGATACTACCCCCCGGGAGGTTCGCGAGCGTCCGCGCACCGTCACCGCAACCGACATCCAGCACTAACGGGTCGGCCGGACACCGCTCCAGCAACTCCCCGATGAGTGCTGCGTCCGATCCGGAGGAGTCACGCTGTGTTGCATACGTCCGAGCGATCTCGTCCCACGCTCGTCGCCGTTCGTTCGCGTTCATATCGTCGGTTGTGTCGCCACGCCTATCAACCACCGTCCGGACCAGTGTCACCACTCACGGACTTACAACAGAAAGCCAAGGGCCGGATTTGAACCGGCGATGGGCGGCTCTGCAGGCCGCTGCGTTCGGCCGGACTCTGCCACCTTGGCGCGTCAGATAGTATCCGCCTGTGTCGCTTAAGCCCATCGGATTCGCCCACTCTTCGGGGTCGGCGAGCGAGCACCCGCTGTCGGCACTGGCGAAATAAATACGAAACCCCTGACCAGTAGTGACTGGTCGAGGGTGATGCGTTCCGGCCGAATGTGGCCGGGATGAATGGAGGCGGCGAACCGGGTTTCCCAGAGACTCT
>NZ_AOIU01000006.1 GCF_000337455.1 Halosimplex carlsbadense 2-9-1
TGACCAGGATTTTCGTTTCAAATCGGTCCACACGAACTCTCGGCCGTGCTTCCACCCGATCAGAACGCCGACCTACACAATTGCTCTGTAACGAGCATGGTCAGGTATCGGTGGTGGACTTGAGCCCCGATCATTTTGGGCGCCTCAAACCTCGGCCGGTAAGCTGTTACGCTTTTCTTGGAGGGTAGCTGCTTCTAAGCTCACCTCCCGGCTGTCTAGGGCTTGAGACCACCTTCGATCGCACTTAGTCCACACTTGGGGACCTTAACCCGACTCTGGGTTGTCTCCCTCACGGTACACAGGCTTACCCCGCGCACCGAACTCCCCGCGTCGCCAGCGTTCGTAGGTTCGGAGTTTGACAGAACGGCCGACCTCTCTCGAGGGCGGTCCGCTCAATCAGTCTCTCTACCCCACGAACTACCTCGGCAGGGGTAATGCTTCGACATTTGTCGGTCGGAACCAGCTGTTGCCGAACTCGATGGGCCTTTCACCCCTACACGTAGGTCACGTGAGGGTGTTGTAAAACACCAACACTAGCAGACCTCCACGTGCCTTTCGGCACGCTTCGTCTTGCCCACGCGTAGATCGTCCGGTTTCGGGTCGTGTCAGTTTGACTCCCCGCGCTTGAACACGGCGGCCCTGGTGCAAAGCACTGCGGCCATGTCGGTTTCCCTATGCCTTCCCGGATGAACCGGTTAGACTCGCCAAACAGACACACTCCCTGGTTCGTTTTTCAAAACGTACGACGGAACATCGGCTCCCGTTCGGTCCTACTGGAGGCTCGCGCCTCTGTCGTTTTCGAACGGGCCTTTCATGCCCCGTCGCTCCATCGCCACNGTCTCGAGGAGTATTTAGCCTTGGCAGTAGATGCCTGCCGTATTCACGAGGGATTTCCAACCCCCGCTACTCCGGAACCGGCTCACGTCATACTAGCTTCCGTTACGGGGCTTTCACCCTGTGTCGCGCTCCGTTCCAGGAGACTTCACAGAAGGGTTCCGACGATGAGTGCCGGCCCAATACACCACATTGGCCGTGAGGCCTTCAGTTTGGGCTGTATCGCGTTCACTCGCGGTTACTGACGATATCTCGTTTGATTNGCCGGCCCAATACACCACATTGGCCGTGAGGCCTTCAGTTTGGGCTGTATCGCGTTCACTCGCGGTTACTGACGATATCTCGTTTGATTTCTTTTCCGACCGGTACTAAGATGTTTCAATTCCCGGCGTTCCCCATTGCGCGAAGCAATTGCGGTGGGGATTCCCATTCGGACATCCTGTGTTCTTCGCTTCCATGCAGCTCCCACAGGCTTATCGCAGCTTGGCACGTCCTTCGTCGGCNCGGTGGGGATTCCCATTCGGACATCCTGTGTTCTTCGCTTCCATGCAGCTCCCACAGGCTTATCGCAGCTTGGCACGTCCTTCGTCGGCTCTCGAGCCGAGCTATTCACCAGGTGGCATAGCAGCCACGTTAGTGGAGAAGGTCCGGTGAGGGACCTTCAATGTGGAGGTCCGGTGAGGGACCTCCGAATGTGTGGAGATCCAGTGATGGATCTCCTACGTCGTTGGACTCGATGAACGAGTCCAGTGGACGCCTGGATCGCACGTACACACAGTCTCATTTGCACACCCACGGGTGAGGTGGCGCGTGCATCGACCCTTCCCATCCGCGTTCACACGGGATGGTGCACCGGTCTTCCGTACTACGATTCGAGTGGAGTGTCCCACTTAAGGGACACGGTTCGAATCGCCGTACGTGACATGGACCCACTGGGATTTGAACCCAGGGCCTCCGCCTTGCAAAGGCGGCGCTCTGCCGCTGAGCTATGGGCCCGTCGTTAGCCCTGGCAGTTCATAGGTGCCCGGTCTGTGGGCGGTCGCGGGATGCTAGGAGGTGGGCTGGGGCAACGCCCCAGTCCCGGTCAGTAGGAGGTGATCCAGCCGCAGATTCCCCTACGGCTACCTTGTTACGACTTAATCCCCCTTGCGGAGCCCAGATTCGACCATCGCATGATGGCCTCATCCGGACCCCACTCGGGTGATNTGATTTGACGGGCGGTGTGTGCAAGGAGCAGGGACGTATTCACCGCGCGCTTCTGACACGCGATTACTACCGAATCCAGCTTCATGAGGGCGAGTTTCAGCCCTCAATCCGAACTACGACCGGGTTTAGGGGATTAGCGTATCCTCTCGGATTAGCTTCCCACTGTCCCGGCCATTGTAGCCCGCGTGTTGCCCAGCACATTCGGGGCATGCTGACCTACCGTTGCCCGTTCCTTCCTCCACGTTAGCCGTGGCNGCTTCCCACTGTCCCGGCCATTGTAGCCCGCGTGTTGCCCAGCACATTCGGGGCATGCTGACCTACCGTTGCCCGTTCCTTCCTCCACGTTAGCCGTGGCGGTCTCCCTAATGTACCCAGCCATCACAAGGATGCTGCTGGCAATTAAGGATGCGGGTCTCGCTCGTTGCCTGACTTAACAGGATGCCTCACGGTACGAGCTGACGGCGGCCATGCACCTCCTCTCAACGGCGTCGGGTAANGCGGGTCTCGCTCGTTGCCTGACTTAACAGGATGCCTCACGGTACGAGCTGACGGCGGCCATGCACCTCCTCTCAACGGCGTCGGGTAAGGTCATCAACCTGACCATCATTACCGTTGTCGGTGCTGGTGAGATGTCCGGCGTTGAGTCCAATTAAACCGCAGGCTCCTCCGGTTGTAGTGCTCCCCCGCCAATTCCTTTAAGTTTCATCCTTGCNGGTGAGATGTCCGGCGTTGAGTCCAATTAAACCGCAGGCTCCTCCGGTTGTAGTGCTCCCCCGCCAATTCCTTTAAGTTTCATCCTTGCAGACGTACTTCCCAGGCGGCTCGCTTCTCGGCTTCCCTACGGCACAGCGCAGGCTCGTAGCCTGCGGCACACCTAGCGAGCATCGTTTACAGCTTGGACTACCCGGGTATCTAATCCGGTTCGAGACCCAAGCTTTCGTCCCTCACCGTCGGGTCCATCTTCTCGAGGCGCTTTCGCCACCGGTGGTCCGTCCAGGATTACGGGATTTCACTCCTACCCCGGACGTACCCCTCGAGTCCTCTGGCCCCAAGCCGAACAGTTTCCGCTGGACGCCCACGCGTTGAGCGCGTGGATTTCCCAACAGACTTGCTCGGCCGGCTACGGACGCTTTAGGCCCAATAAAATCGGCCATCACTCGTGCTGCCGGTATTACCGCGGCGGCTGGCACCGGTCTTGCCCAGCACTTGTTCCTGTACCACCTTACGGTGCAGAAAAGCGAGGACTGTATGCCCTCGCACTCGGAGTCCCCCTATCGCACTGTCGTGCAGTGTAAAGGTTTCGCGCCTGCTGCGCCCCGTAGGGCCCGGAATCTTGTCTCAGATTCCGTCTCCAGGCTCTTGCTCTCACAACCTGTACCGATTATCGGCACGGTGGGCCATTACCCCACCGTCTACCTAATCGGCCGCAGCCACATCCTATGGCGCCGGAACGTTTCCAGCTCGCTGCACTCCAGCGTGCGAGCTGTATCGGATATTAGCCTCAGTTTCCCGAGGTTATCTCCGTCCATAGGGTAGTTTGGCCACGTGTTACTGAGCTATCTGCCGCGGGTCTAAACCCGCGCGACTAGCATGGCTAAATCGGACTCCGATAGCAATGGCCTCCGGCAGGATCAACCGGAATGTCCCCTGCAAAGCAGGGGGGTTAGGCGGGAACACACTCGATATGAGTGTGATCTCGATCGCTATCGTCATCTAGCATCCGGCGACACGCAGTCACAGACCGAGTGTCACCGAACTACCAGGGCTAACATCAGATCCCATCTGTACGGCGGACCGCAGGGGTGGAATCCTCATCTCCTTCGGACCTAGGTGTAGGTCGAGCAGGGTACATAACCCCTTCGACATCACCGTGGTCCGGGCGGCCGGGTTTCGTCGGCCCCGACCGGGCCGCGCTTGCAATCCATCCGAGTGCCCTGTTACACTTAAGGGCGTCGGATCGATTTCCGTCGAAACCGCACGACGGGAACGGGATAGGTGTCCGACGACCGGCCGGGCGACCCGGCCGGCCGACGAGCGCATCCCGCGGCCCGGCGGGGGCGTGTGCCCCGCGCCGCTTCGTATCTATTCCGATGGGGGTGATTCACTTAAGGCCGTCGAATCGGTCCCCGCCACGTCATGCGATTTCATGGGAAGAGGCCACACGAGCGCGGGGCGGCAAACGGCCACACCCGGGCCGACCCACAGTGACGGGACGCGCGGCTGGTCGGTTCGGATGTCGCGTGGCAGGAGGGCGGCCAGTCATCCCGCGCGTCGCGCGCTCGGTGTGGCCGAGTGGGAGCCACGCGTCCGTGAGAGGGAGTGGCTCCCCTATGTAGTTCACGAACGCCGGGCGGCGACCCGCGGGTGGTGGTCCCGCGGCTTGGACGGGATCGGGCGTCGGGGGGTAGTCGGAGAGAACTGTTCGCGGCCGTTCAAATATCGTCGAGGTGCTCGACGCCCTGTTTCGACACGTTCGCCTTCGTGATCTCGTCGACCTCGTTCATCCACACGTCCGAAGGATCCTCGGCGTCCCACTCGTTCATGTCGACGTCCGGCGGCGACTCCTTCCAGGACCACCCCTCGTAGATGTGGACCTTGTGCGTGCCCTTCTCCCGCAGGCGGATCGACTCACGCTCGGCCGCGTCCTCGCTGCTCGCCGGGTCGAGCCGCCGGGCCGCCTTCAGTGCCGCCTGCCGGGGGGTGCTCCCCGAAAAGACGCTGTCTTCCTCGCCGTTCTCCGTCCTGAGCGCGAAGTTGCGCTTGTCGCTGTCGGGTGCCATGAATTCGACCGCTCCATGCCAACCCAGCACATGATTCATTATAAATATACCCCCGGATCGGGGCGCGTGCTGGCGATTCGTTTATAAGATCGGCCGTTCGGGCGTCCGAGGAGGGGCGATTTTCTCCAGATTTCTGGCGCTAGCAGGGGGAATAAAACTCACGCGCACGGTCGGGAGTGCCTTCGAGCGCGATCGCCGGTCGGCCACGCGAGCGCGCACGGTAGACTTAAGTGTATCCTGCGGCGAAGGGCCGATAGGATAGCGCGATGGTGCGAAAGAAGAAGCTCAGCCCGAGTGGCGCCAAAGACGAGGACGGCGAGTATCACAACGTCCACATCAACATCCACGAGGACGAGCTGGCCGTCGCCGGCATGGAGATCGGCGACGAGGTGTTCGTCCGGGTCCGCGACAACAAGATCATCATTCAGAAGGCCGACCCGGACGACGTGGAACACGAGTTCTAGCGCCCGGGTCGGTCCCGCCCCACACAGGGGGCGAACTCATCCTATGAACGCGTACGATATCGCCAAGCCACTGTTGTTCTCACTCCCCGCCGAGACCGCACACAGCCTCGGTCACGGCGTCGTCGGCCTCGCCGGCCGCGCGCCGATCGACCGCGCTCTCGGCCGGCACTACACCGTCGACGACCCGCGACTGCGCGTCGACGCGCTCGAACAGTCGTTCCCCAACCCCGTCGGGGTGGCTGCGGGCTTCGACAAGAACGCCGAGGCAGTCCGCGGGCTGGCCGCGCTGGGCTTCGGCTTCGTCGAGGTCGGCGGCGTCACCGCCGTCCCCCAGTCGGGCAACCAGCGCCCGCGCATGTTCCGCCTGCGGGCCGACGACGCGGTCATCAACCGCATGGGCCTCAACAACGACGGCGCCGAGACCGTCGGCGAGCGCCTCGCCGACCTCGACGCGCCCGTCCCGGTCGGCGTCAACATCGCCAAGTCCGAACACGTCGACACCGCGGGCGCGCCCGCGGACTACCTCGCCACCTACGAGGAGGTCGCGGCCGGTGGCGACTTCTTCGTCGTCAACGTCTCCTGTCCGAACTCCCAGGGGTTCGAGGAGCTGCAGAACCGCGAGGCGATGAGCGACATCCTCACCGAGCTGCAGGACGCCGGCGCCGCGCCGCTTCTCATCAAGCTCTCGCCGGATCTGCCCGAACCCGCGGCCGCGGACACGCTCGATCTCGTGAGGGAACTCGGGCTCGACGGCGTGGTCGCGACCAACACCTCGACGGAGCGGCCCGACACCCTCCAGAGCCCAAACCGCGTCGAGACCGGCGGGCTCTCGGGCGCGCCCATCGAGGCGCGCGCGACGGAGATGACCCGCTTCGTCGCAGAGCGCGTCGACGTACCGGTGATCGGCGTCGGCGGCGTCGCCACCGCCGAGGACGCCTACCGGAAGATCCGCGCCGGCGCCTCGCTCGTCCAGCTGTACACCGCCTTCCTCTACCGCGGCCCGGCCATCGCTCGCGAGATCAACCTCGGTCTGCTCGAGTTGCTGGAGCGGGACGGCTTCGACTCCGTCGAGGCGGCCGTCGGCGCCGACCTGGACTGACCGCCGGGCCCGACGGAGCGGACGATGGAGCCGCCCGGGTCACTCGACATCTTTCCGCCGGAATATCGCGACCGCGACGGCGACGAGCGCCAGCGTCGCGACGGCGAGGACCGCGGCGTCGCCGATGGCGTACTCGCTCTCCCGGAGGACGGCGTTGGGGTCGAGATACCGCGTGGGAGAGACGACGCCCACCGCCTCGAAGTCGGTGTCGGTGACGAGCGACTCGGCGAAAAAGAGGCCGACGAGGACGCCCGCGGCGACCCGCTGGGCGATCCCCGCGCGGTCGAAGACGACGGAGGTGACGAGCCCGATCCCGGCACAGGCGGTGAGATACGGCACCGAGAGGAGGTGGATCGCGGCCACGTCGACGGCGGGGACGGGGTAGCCCACGATTTCGGTGGCGACGACCACGACGACGGGGACGACCGTCGAGAGCGCGACCAGCGGGACGGCCAACGAGGCGAACGCTTCGAGGACGACGCGCGCGCGCGAGACCGGCAGCGAGAGGAGCATGTCCATGCGCTCGCGCTCCACGTCGGCGGCGATCAGCGACGCGCCGGCGTAGGCGAAGTAGATGCCGACGATCAGCAGCCAGCCGAAGGTGTACAGCTCCGAGGCGAGATACCCCTCCATGCTCGCCAGTGACTGGACGCCGAAGGCCTTCGAGAGCGCCTCGGGGTAGGCTTCGAGCAACTGGTCGATGTCGGCGCCGAGGCTCTCGGCGAACGTGGGGTAGACGAAGATGTAGAGGAGGGCGAACCCGCCGAGCGCGGCGGTCGCGGCGGCGGCGCCGCGGACCCGGTGGCGCCCCTCGTAGCGCGCGAGTTCAAGCATCGCTCCCCCCATAGAACCGCATGAACACCTCTTCGAGCGGCGCCTCTTCCACGTCGAGGTCGAGGAGTCGCCGCTCGCCCAGCGCCGCGATCAGCTCGTTGACGTCGCCGGTGAAGGTGAACGTGCACTCGGTGACCGGGCCGTCGCTCGGGGTGCCCTCGGTCCCGTCGAGCGCGTCGACGTCGACGGATTCACCGGCGTCCGGGCCGGTCTCCGCTGGGTCGTCGGTTCGGCCGCCGTCGGTGGTGCTACAGGACACGTCGTGGACGCCGTCGAGGTCGAACGCGCGCGTACCCACGTCGCCCGCGACGCGCACGCGAACGAACTTGCCGGTGCGGTGGAGCAGGTCCTCGATCCGCTCGGTCGTGACGAGCCGGCCCTCGCGGATGATGCCCACGCGGTCGCAGACCCGGCGGACCTCGCTGAGGACGTGCGAGGAGAGGAAGACGGTCAACCCTCGTTCCTTTTCGGCCTCGACGAAGTCGTTGAACGCCCGCTGCATGAGCGGGTCGAGCCCGGAGGTGGGCTCGTCCATCACGACCAGGTCGGGGTCGTGCATGAACGCCTGGACGAGCCCGAGCTTCTGGACGTTGCCCGTCGAGTAGTCCCGCACCGTCCGGTCGACCGGCGGGTCGAACGTCTCCAGCAACTCCGCGCGGCGCTCGTCGCCCTTGATCGACGCGTGCAGGTCGAGGATCTCCCGGCCGGTCACCCCCTCGTCGAAGGCCGGGTTGGCGGGGAGGTAGCCGATCCGTCGCTTGGCAGCGATCAGGTCGGCCTCGTCGGTCACGTCGTGGCCGAGAACGGTCCCGCCGCCGCTGGTGGGCGCCTGGAAGCCCATCAGCGTCCGGATGGTCGTCGTCTTCCCGGCCCCGTTGGGCCCGAGGTAGCCGAACACCTCACCCTCCCCGACGGCGAACGTCACGTCGTCGTTGGCGAGGACCTCGCCGTAGTTCTTGGTGAGTCCCCGGACTTCGAGAGCGGACATAGCCCGAACTGCGACGGGAGCGCACAAATAATCTCGCCGACGGTCCCGGCCGCGGGTTTATCCTTTCGCGAGTCCTACAGGAACCCATGAGCGAGTCCGCCGAGATTGAGGAACCGAGCGCTCCGCGGAAAGTGCTCCGGACGGTCACGCCGGGCTCGAAGACCCGACCGGACATGGAGATGGACTCTATCGGCTGGGCCCTCTTCCTCGGACTGGTGGTCCTGCTGGTCCCGTTGCTCCCGTTCATCGCGATCGTCTGGGGCCTCTCGAAGGCGCTGGACTTTCTCGCGCGCCAGCGCGGGGAGTGACCGTGCGAGCGCGCGGCCGAGAACGAGCTACTCTCGGGCGTCGCGGACCGCCGACCGGACGCGTTCCCCGGTGAGCGGCATGTCGACGTGGTCGATCCCGAGGGGCGCGAGCGCGTCGCAGACGGCGTTGACGACGGCGGGCGGCGCGGCGATCGTTCCCGCTTCGCCGATGCCCTTGACCCCGAGGTCGTTCGTGGGGCTGGGCGTGACGGTCGCCTCGGTCTCGATGTCGGGGACGTGGAAGGATCGCGGGACGGCGTAGTCGAGCATCGAGTCGGTCTCCAGGGAGCCGTCGTCGGCGTAGACGGCCGCTTCGTAGCGGGCCTGGCCGATGCCCTGGGCGACGCCGCCCTCGATTTGCCCCTCGACGATAGTCGGGTTGACCCGCTCGCCGCAGTCGTCGAGGGCGACGTAGCGCTCGATGTCGACCGCGCCGGTCTCCGGGTCGACCGCGACGGAGACGACGTGCGTGCCGAAGGTGTAGGCGGTCTCGTCCTGCTCGAAGAACGTCGTCGCTTCCAGGCCCGGGTCCATCCCCTCGGGGACGCCCCAGCCGTAGGCCGCCTCGGCCACGTCGGCGAAGGCGCGGGTCTCGGCGGTGTGGTCGGGCGCCGAGAAGGTGCCGTCGCGGTACTCGACGGCCGACTCGGGGGCGTCGAGCAGGTTCGCGGCCAGTTCGCGAGCGGTCTCGCGGACGGCGCGGGCGCTCTCGGCGACGGCGTTGCCGCCGGTGATGGTCGAGCGGCTGCCGAAGGTGCCGGTTCCCTGGGGGATGGCGTCGGAATCGCCCTCCCGCACGTCGATGGCGTCGTAGTCGACCCCCAACTCGTCGGCGACGATCTGGGCGTATGTGGTGGCGTGGCCCTGGCCGTGAGAGTGGGTGCCCGCCGACACCGTGACCGTGCCGTCGGGGTGAGCGCGGACGACGCCGCTCTCCATGCCCCCGCCCGTCGATTCGACGTAACAGGCGAGGCCGACCCCGAGGTAGCGGCCGTCGTCGTCGCGGTCGGGCCGGTCGCGCAGGTCCGCCCAGCCGGCGGCGTCGAGCGCCTCGTCGAGCCCGCGTCCGTAGTCGCCGCTGTCGTAGGTGGCCCCGACGGCGGTCTCGTGGGGGAACTCGGCGATCTGGTTGCGCCGCCGGAGTTCGGCGGGGTCGACGCCGAGTTCGCGCGCGGCGGCGTCGACGAGGCGCTCGGCGACGTAGTTGGCCTCGGGCCGGCCGGCGCCGCGGTAGGAGTGGATCGGCGCCGTGTTCGTGAAGACGGCGCGGGTCTCGCAGTGGATGGCGGGGATCGCGTACTGACTGGACAGCAGCGACCCGTACCAGCCGGGCATCCCGAGGCTGCCGCCGAGACCGTAGGCGCCGACGTTGGCGTCGGTCTCGACGGCCAGTCCCCGGATGGTCCCGTCGTCGTCGACCCCCAGCTCTGCGGTCGTGCGGTGGTCGCGGCCGTGGGCGCCCGCGAGGTAGTTCTCGCCCCGCGTCGCGGTCCACTTGACGGGGACGGCGAGGTCCATCGCGGCGAAGGCGGCGGCGGCCTCGCCGGGGTGATGGTGGCCCTTGTGGCCGAAACCGCCGCCGACGGAGGGCGCGACCACTCTGATGGCGCTCTCGGGTAGACCGAGCGTGGTCGAGAGCTTGCCGCGGTGGCCGTGGGGCGACTGGCTCGTCAGTTCGACGGTCAGGCGCTCGTCGCCGGCGTCCCAGCGGGCGACCGCGGCTCGCGGTTCGAGGGCCGTCGGAATCAGCCGGTTGTTCGTCAGGTCGCGTTCGACGGTGTGGTCGGCGTCGGCGAGCGCGTCGTCGGTCGCCTCGCGGTCGCCGAGTTCCGAGGTGGCGGCGACGTTGTCCGGGGCGTCCTCGTAGAGCGTCGGTGCGGCCTCGGCCCGGGCCTCGCGCTGGTCGACGACCGCGGGGCGCGAGTCGGCGGTGACTTCGACCGCGTCGGCCGCGTCGCGTGCGCGGTAGCGGTCGTCGGCGACGACCGCGGCGATCGGCTGGCCCTGATAGCGGACGCGGTCGCGAGCGAGCACCGGGTGGCCCGGCGGGTCGCAGTCCAGTCCGTGCGTCGAGATGGGGAGCACGCCCGGCACGTCGGAGGCGGCGATATCGTCCCATGTGTACACCGCGAGCACGCCCTCCGTCGACTCGGCCGCGGCCGTGTCGACGGCCTCGATGTCGGCGTGGGCGGCCTCGCTCCGCGCGAAGGTGAGATACGCGAGGTCGGGGTGGTCGATGTCGTCGGTGAACGTCGCGTCGCCGGTCAGCAGCGCGGCGTCCTCCCGGCGGTCGACGCCCTCGCCGACCAGGGTGTCCGGGCCGTCGGCCGTCCCGGCGTCGCCCGCGTCCGCTGTCGGGTCCGCCTGCGCGTCGTCGGTCATGGAGAGAACGTGCGGCGACAGCGGCTAAACTGTTGTCCCGTGGTTCAGGCCGAGCGCGGTCGCGCTGCCGGGACCCGCCGGGTCGGCGGTTCAGCCCAGCGAGACGGAACTGACCGACTGCGAGCGCTCGGCGTCCCAGAACTGCAGGCGCTCGACGGTCCAGTCGACGGGGTCGAAGGGGGTGTCCCGGAGACCGGCCGCGCGTTCGACGGAGCCGCCGCGGGCGACGGTGACGTGGGGGGTGTAGTCGTCGCCTTCCACGTCGTCGACGGGATCGAAGCGGTCGCACAGGCGCTCGTGGAGCGCTTCGAGCCCGGGACTGTCGACGGCGAGGTAGACGACCGGTCCCTCGCCGCGGGGCACGTCCGTGAACACGTCGACGCCGGTGACCCGCACCTCGAAGGGGGGCTGGCCGCGGAGCGCCTCGCGAGCGCGGGCTTCGATCTCGTGGTAGACGGCGGCGTCGCCGCGGCCGAGGCGCTTGGCGACGAGAGTGTGCTCGCCGCGCTGGCGGAGTTCGGCGGTGCCGAGACGGGTGCCCAGGTCGCGGGCGAGCGCGGCGACCGTCCCGGGGACGGGAACGTTCAGACTGTACACGCTCCTCGGGAGGTGCCAGCGGCCGAAAAGACCGTCGTTCGCGGCGCTCGCAGCGCGGGTCGCGAGCCGCGGTCGCCCGCGGAGCCCGGCCTGGGTCAGATCCGGTCGAGCAGCCAGAGGACGATGAGGACGACGATCACCAGACCGAACAGCGACCGGAAGGGACCGAGCACGATATCGATGACGAGGTCGAGCACTTCCAGCGCGAGCCAGACGACGGCCAGCGCGAGCACGACCTTCAGCAGTGTCTCGACCTCGATATCAGCCCGTGTGTCCATGGCCGCCACGTGGGGAGCACCCGGCAAATGCCTTGGGCCACCTGTCACTCGAAGCGAGCGCGCACGCGACCACGAAAGACTTTCCGCCGTTCGCACCGACGCGATTGACGATGCAAGACGTGTCGCGGGGGGTCGCCGTGTCGGTCCTCGTCGTACTGTGCTGTCTGTCGGCAGTCGGGCCGGCGGTCGGTGCCGTCGGCGAGCGTGGATCTCCGGCGTTGGCCGGTCAGGGGGTCGCGGCGGGGACGCAGGCGCCGCCGGCGTTCCAGTCGGCCGTCGATCCCGACGTGGTCGTGTTGCGCGCGGCGGTCGAGGAGGACGGCACCGCCGCGTGGACCGCCGAGTTCCGCGTCCGCCTCGACGACGAGAACACGACCGCCGCCTTCGAGTCGGTACAGGCCGACGTGCGCGAGAACGCGTCGTCGTTCACGAGCCAGTTCGCCACGGGGATGAGCCGAACGGTCGCGAGCGCCGAGAACAGCACCGGTCGGGAGATGGCGCTTTCGAACGTCACCGTCACCGCGACCCGGGAGCGACTGCCCCAGGAGTACGGCGTGCTCACCTACCGGTTCAGGTGGGCGAACTTCGCGGCGACCGACGGCGACCGCCTGCGGGTCGGTGACTCGCTGTCGGGCCTGTTCCTCGACCGGGAGTCCTCGCTCGTGCTGTCGTGGCCCGTGGGCTACGAACGGCAGTCCGCCACGCCCGAGCCCGACGCGACGGGCAACGGGTCGGTCACCTGGCGCGGCCCCGTCGACTTCGGGCCGAACGAGCCGCGCGCGGTCGCCGCGCCCGCGGGCGGCGGCCTGCCGACGACCGCGCTGGCCGGCCTGCTCGTCGTGCTCGTCGCCGCGGTCGCCGGCGGCGGGTTGCTCTACCGCTCCCGGTCGAGCGACGATGGCGCGGCCGCGGGCGGCGCCGCGGCGACCGCCGACTCCGACCGGGGGGCGAGCGACACCGAGACAGCGGACGAAAGCACCGAGGGAGACCGCGAGACGCGCGAGCAACCCCCGGCGGAACTGCTCAGCAACGAGGAGAAGGTGGTCCGCCTGCTGGAGGACAACGGCGGCCGAGTCAAACAGCAGCAGATCGCCGGGGAGTTCGACTGGACGGACGCCAAGACCAGCCAGGTGGTCGGGAACCTCCGCGACGAGGACGCCATCGAGACGTTCCGCATCGGCCGCGAGAACGTCGTCGCGCTGCCCGAAGAGAGCGACTTATGACTTTCGACCCTTCAATCGGGCTCGGTCGGTCGTTCGGACGGAAACCGGGCGACCGAGCGGGCGACGGCCCGGGTCGAAATTCGGGTTGATCGGGATTGATCCGGGTTGGCGATTAGGGGTTTATATATTCGAACGGGAACAACGGAGGAGTGAGATGGCCGAAACGTCACCCGTGGTCGCGGCGCTGCTCGTGGCGGTCGCGGCGGTCGGCGCGGTGCCGGTGGCCGCGCTGACCGGCGGGGTCCCGGCACAGCAGCCCGCGACGAACGACAGCGCAGCGAACGAGTCGCTGGCGCCCGGCGAGCGCTTCGCCGGCGTCGTCGGCGTCCAGCAGGCGGAGGTAGCGGGCGAGATCGAGGCGCGAGCGTTCGGCCAGCGCGTGGCGGCCGCCGCCTCGAACCGCTCGGCCGCCGGCGTCGTCGCCGGCGAGGTCGAGAACCAGGAGCGGCGTCTCTCGGAGCTGGACGCCGAGATCGCGGCGCTGGAGCGGGCCCACGAGAACGGGACGGTGAGCGAGGGACAGTACCGCGCCCGCCTCGCGAAGCTCCACGCCCACGAGCGAGCGATCGAGCGGCAACTCAACCGGACGGCGTCCGTCGCCGACCGGCTCCCCGCGGCGGCGCTGGAGGCCAGGGGCGTCAACGTGACCGCGATCCGGACGCTCCGCTCGCAGGCGAGCCAGCTGACCGGCCCGGAGGTCGCCGCGATCGCCCGGACCATCACCGGCGAGGGCGCGGGCAAGGGGATAGGCGGACCGCCGGCCGACGCCGGCCCGCCCGCGTTCGTCGAAAACCGGACCCGCGGCCCCGGTGGGACGGAGCGAGACCGGGGAAACGGGAACGGACCACCTGAGGACGCTGGCCCCGGCAACGAGACGGCGGCATCCGGAACCCAGGGAAACGGGAACGGGCCGCCCGAGGGCGCCGGTAGCAACGAGACGGGGCCGCCCAAGAATGCCGGTACCGGCGACGGGACCGGACCGTCCGAAGCGAGTGGCCCCGGCAACGAGACGGGGCCGCCCGACAACGCCGGCGACGGGGCCGGAAACGGTGGTGCCGGCGCTGCCGACGGCGACGGCGGTGACGGCGACAGCGGTGGCGCGGACGGGGGCCGGGACCGTTCGCTCTCGGCGGCGCTCCGGCGGTAGTCCGGCGGCGCTGGCGGCGGTATCGCTCCGGTTTCCGCGTGGCGTGTGACTCGCTAACAGAGCGTAGCGGGCCGCTCGGCACCGGTTCGGAAGCTTTTAGTAGCGAGTTGTCGGTAGTAGCAGGTACATGGCTCCGACCCGCGCTCACGGCACGCAGGCCGCGGCGAGTCGCGGGTCCGCCGGCCGACTTTTCGCGCGTCGGACGGCGGCGCCGGCAGGCGTCGACGCCCGACGACCGCGGCGACGACGACCGGGCCGTTAGGCCCGCAACTACTCCTCCCCACGTCGCCACGTCTCGTTTCCAACTCCCGCCACCGTCGGGTTCCGGGCGGACATCTCACCCGACAGTCACCACACAACACATGACATCCGACCCATCCGGCACCGTCGCGCTCGCCTTCTCCGGCGGGCTCGACACGACAGTCTGCGTCCCGCTCATCAAGGAAGAGTACGGCTACGACGACGTCATCGGCGTCACCGTCGACGTCGGCCAGCCCGAAAAAGAGTTCGACGAGGCCGAGGAGACCGCAGAGGAGCTCGGCCTCGACCACTACGTCGTCGACGCCAAACAGGAGTTCGCCGAGCTGTGTCTCCAGTCCGTCAAGGCCAACGGCACCTACCAGGGCTACCCGCTCGGAACGGCGCTCGCGCGCCCGGTCATCGCCAACGCCATCCTCGAAGTCGCCGAGGAGCAGGGCTGTAGCGCCCTCGCGCACGGCTGTACGGGCAAGGGCAACGACCAGTTGCGCTTCGAGGCCGTCTGGCGCGCCTCCGACTTAGACGTACTCGCGCCCGTGCGCGAACTGGGCCTCACCCGCGAGTGGGAGAGCGAGTACGCCGCCGAGAAGGGGCTGCCCGTCGAGGGCGGCGACGGCGGCCGCTGGAGCATCGACACGAACCTCTGGAGCCGCTCGGTCGAGGGCTCCGAACTCGAAGACCCCGCCCACGTCCCCGGCGAGGAAATCTACGACTGGACGCAGGCGCCGGGTTCGGCGGACCCGGAGACCGTCGAGATCGAGTTCGAGCAGGGCGAGGTCGTCGCCGTCGACGGCGACGACCAGGACGCCGTCTCGCTCATCGAGGACCTCAACGAGCGCGCCGGGAAACACGGCGTCGGTCGCACCGACACGATGGAGGACCGCATGCTCGGGCTCAAAGTCAGGGAGAACTACGAGCACCCCGCCGCGACGGTGCTGCTGACGGCCCACGAGGCGCTCGAATCGCTCGTCCTCACCCAGGAGGAGCGTTCGTTCAAGACGCAGATAGACCAGCGCTGGGCCGAGAAGGGCTACGAGGGCCTGATCGACGCGCCGCTGACGAAGGCGCTCGAAGGCTTCATCGAGCAGACCCAGACGAAGGTCACCGGCACCGTGACGGTCAAGCTCGACGGCGGGCAGGCCCGCGCGGTCGGCCGCGACAGCGAGTACGCCGTCTACAGCGAGTCCGCCGCCTCGTTCAACGAGGAGGCGGTGACCGACGACATCACCCAGGACGACGCGACCGGCGTCGCGAAGTATCACGGCTTCCAGTCGCGCCTGGCCAACCGCGTCGCACAGAACGTCGCGGCGAAACAGGCCGAGGCCGCCACCGACGGCGGTACTGACGACGGCGAAAACTGACCATGACCGACGGCGAGGACACCCCCGACGCGGACAAGGGCGACGCCGCTACCGGCGGGACCGCGATCCGCCGGGACCGCTTTTCGGGCGGTCCCGCACGCGGGTTCATGTCCTCGCTGGCCGCCGACGAGCGCATCTTCGCGGCGGACCTGCAGGTCGACCGCGCCCACACGGTGATGCTCGCGGAGCAGGGGATCGTCGACGACGAGGACGCCGCGATGATCCTGTCGGCCCTGGACGACGTGGAGGCGGCGGGCCACGGCGAGTTGCCCGACGCCGAGGACGTCCACGAGGCCATCGAGACCGCCGTGATCCAGCGCGTCGGTCCCGAGGGCGGGCGCATGCACACCGCCCGCTCGCGCAACGACGAGGTGGCGACCTGTATCCGCTACCGCCTCCGTGCGGATCTGTTCGAGGCGCTGGAGGCGGTCGTGGGCGCGCGCGAGCAGTTGCTCGACGCCGCCGAATCACACACCGAGACGGTGATGCCGGGATTCACACACCTGCAGTACGCCCAGCCGGTGACCGTCGCGCACTGGGTCCTGTCCTACGAGGGCCCACTGGCCCGCGACACGGAACGGCTGCTCGCGGCATTCGACACGACGAACCGGTCGCCGCTGGGTGCGGCGGCCTTCGCCGGCACTCCCTTCGACGTGGATCGGGACCGCACCGCCGCGTTGCTCGGCTTCGACGGGACGGTCGCGAACTCGATGGACGCCACGTCCTCCCGGGATTTCCTCGTCGAGACGACGGGCGCCTTGACGACGCTGGCGACGACGCTTTCGGGGCTGGCGGAGGATCTGGTCGTCTACAGCGGCCGGGACTACCTGGAGATCAGCGACGACTACGCGTCGACCTCGTCGATCATGCCCCAGAAGAAAAATCCGGACACACTGGAGATCGTCCGCGCGACCGCTGGGAAAGCGCAGGGCGCGCTCCAGCAACTGTTGACCACGCTGAAGGGGCTGCCCCGGTCGTACAACATCGACCTGCAGGAGGCGACGCCGCCGGCGTGGACCGCGGTGGATTCGGTGCCGCCTGCGCTGGAGGTGGCGACGGGGGCGCTGACGACCGCCGAGTGGCACGAGGACGTGCTCGAAGCGGAGGCCGCCGCCGGGTTCTCGACGGCGACGGGCGTGGCCGACCGCCTGGCGATGGCGGGCGTGCCCTTCCGGACGGCTCACGAGGTCGTGGCGGCGGTGGCCGAGGATCTGGATCCCGGCCAGGACGCCCCCGAGATCGCGGCGCTGGAGGCGGCCGCCGAGGAGGTACTGGGCGAACCGCTGACCGCCTACGTCGACCGGGAGACGCTGGAAGCGACGCTGGACCCCGTCGAGAGCGTGGCGATGCGCGACTCGGCCGGCGGGCCGGCGCCCGAAGCGGTCGCGGCCCAGATCGACGAGGCCCGCGAGCGCCTCGCGACCGACGAGGACGCGGTCGCCGAGCGCAGCGACGCGGTCGCGACGGCGCTGGACGACCTGGAATCGGAGGTGGCCGACTATGTCTGAGCGGCGAGACGCGGGTGACCACCTTCAGACCGACCCACACCACCGACCGCAGCCGCTCCCACGACCCCGCGAGGGGAACTAACATAAAACTGATACAGTGAACGGACTGTCCACGAAATCGGGCCCGCGACGCGCTTAGCGTCGAGTCCGCGTAACTATTTTTGTCTGATAGGTTCGAAGCGTTTAAGTAGATAGCAGGGTGAGTAGGGACTACGATGGCAGAATGCGTCGAGTGCGGGGCGGAAGTAACCCTGCACGACGGCATCGAGATAGGAGAGATCGTCGACTGTGGCACCTGCGGTGCGGAGCTCGAAGTCGTCGACACCGAACCTCCAGTCCTCGAGACGGCACCCGAGCTCGAAGAGGACTGGGGTGAGTGAGAGTGAAGGTCGGCATCCTCTACTCCCGGATCCGCCGGGACGAGAAGCTCCTGCTGAACGAGCTGCGTGAGCGCGACCACGAGGTCGTCAAGGTCGACGTACGCAAGCAGCGCTTCGGGCTCTCGGAGCCCCCGGAGGACATGCAGAACGTCGACGTGCTCGTCGACCGCTGTCTGGCGACGAGCCGCTCGCTGTACGCCACGGAGTTCGCCGACGCCTACGGCATCCCGGTGGTCAACAGCGCAGAGACCGCCGAGGTCTGTGCGAACAAGGTGAAAAACAGCCTCGCGCTGGAGAAGGCCGGCGTCCCGACGCCCGCGACGGACGTGGCGTTCACGAAGGACGCCGCCCTCGAGAGCATCGAGGCGTTCGGCTATCCGTGCGTCCTCAAGCCCGTGGTCGGGTCGTGGGGACGGCTGATGGCGAAGATCGACTCCCGGTCGGCCGCGGAGGCGATCCTCGAACACAAGGAGACCCTGGGCCACTACGAGCACAAGGTCTTCTACATCCAGGAGTTCGTCGACAAGCCGGGCCGGGACATCCGTATCGTCGCGGTCGACGGCGAGCCGGTCGCCGGGATGGTCCGCTCGTCGGACCACTGGCTGACCAACGCCGCCAAGGGTGCCGAGACGTCGGAGATCGAGATCACGCCGGAGATGGAGGAACTGGTGACCAAGGCCAGCGACGCGGTCGGCGGCGGTCTCCTGGGGATCGACCTCATGGAGACCGGCGTCGGCGAGGACGGCGAGCCTTCGGGCTACACCGTCCACGAGGTCAACCACACCGTCGAGTTCAAGGCGCTCGACGAGGTCACCGAGGTCGACGTGCCGGCGACGGTCGTCGACTGGCTGGAGACCACCGCCGAGGCCGGCGAGAGCGAGACCGCAGAGGCGGCGACATGACGGGGGAGGCGAACGCATGAGCGACGACGCGGCCTACACCGCATCCGTCGTCGGCGGCACGGGCTTCACGGGCGGCGAACTCCTTCGCCTGCTCGCGGGCCACCCCGAGTTCGAGGTCGTCCAGGCCACGAGCCGCTCGAAAGAGAACAAGACGGTGGGCCACGCCCACCCGAACCTCCGCGATCTGGACCTGCGCTTTTCCTCGCCGGAGGACCTCGAAAGCGTCGACGCGCTGTTCGCGGCGACGCCCCACGGCGTCTCGATGGAGCAGATCGACGAGTTCCGGGACGCCGCGGAGACGGTCGTCGACCTCTCGGCGGACTTTCGCCTCGACACGGAGGACCAGTACGACGAGTGGTACGACGGGCACTCCCGGCCGGAACTGCTCGACGAGTCGGTCTACGCGCTGCCCGAACTCACACGGGACGAACTCCCGGGCGCGGACCTCATCGCGTCGGGTGGCTGCAACGCCACGGCGACGATTCTGGGACTCAAGCCGCTGGTCGAGGAGGGCATCCTCACCGGCGACGAGCAGATAGTGGTGGACGTGAAAGTCGGCTCCTCGGAGGGCGGGGCAGGGGGCGGCGAGGCCTCCAGCCATCCCGAGCGCTCGGGCGTCGTCCGCCCGTACGCGCCGACGGGTCACCGCCACGAGGCCGAGATCGAGCAGTTCCTCGGCCTGGACGTGTCCTTCACCGTCCACGCGGTGGACATGATCCGCGGTGCGAGCGCGACCTGTCACGTCTTCCCGGGCGAGCCCGTTTCGAAGGGAGACCTCTGGGGAGCCTACCGCGGCGAGTACGGCGAGGAGCCGTTCGTCGAGCTCGTCGCGGGCGGCGGCGGGGTGTATCGCTACCCCGAGCCCAAGGCGGTCGCGGGGACGAATCGCGCGGAGGTCGGGTTCGAACTCGACCCCGGAAACAGGCGCCTCGTCGTCTTCTCGGCGATCGACAACATGATGAAAGGTTCGGCGGGGCAGGCGGTCCACGCCGCCAACGTCGCGCTGGGCATCGAGGAGACGGCGGGGCTGGAGTTCGGGGGCCTCCACCCGGTCGGCGCCCCCTGAGCAGGTGATTTTTCGTGACTACAGTCGTCAAGATCGGCGGCGCCCGCGCGGTCGACCCCGCGGGCGCTCTGGCGGACGTTGCAACGCTTACCGAGGAGAGAGACGAGTCGGTCGCCGTGGTTCACGGCGGCTCGACGGCCGTCGACGAGACGCTCGAACGGCTCGGCATCGAACCGGAGTACGTCGAGACGCCGTCGGGCGTCGTCGGCCGGTTCACCGACGCCGAGACCATGGAAGTGTTCGAGATGGTGTTCGGCCATCTCAACACGCAACTGGTCGCGGGCCTCCAGAGCCAGGGCGTCGACGCCGTCGGGCTGAACGGGGTGGACGGCAAGCTCCTGTACGGCCCGCGCAAGTCCGCCGTTCGCGTGCTGGAGGATGGCACGCGCAAGATCAGGCGCGGTGACCACTCGGGGACGATCAAGCAGGTGAACGCGGACCTGCTGGAGACGCTGTTCGCGGACGGCTACACGCCGGTAGCGTCGCCGCCGATGGCCGGCATGGACGACGACGAAGTGGTGCCAGTCAACACGGACGCCGACCGCTCGGCCGCCCACATCGCCGGTGCGGTCGAGGCGACGCTCGTGCTGCTGACGGACGTGGAAGGCATCTACGCGGACCCCGACGACCCCGAGACCCTCATCGAGTCGGTCGAGACGGGCGAGGAGTGGGCGGCCCTCGAAGACGCCGCCGAGGGGTTCATGGAGCGCAAGGTGATGGCGATCGAGGAGGCCATCGAGGGCGGTGCCGAGGAAGTGGTGGTGGCGGACGCCAACGCCGACGACCCCATCCTGTCGGCGCTCGACGGCGGCGGCACGCACGTCCACGCATCGGCGCTTTCGGAGGCTGCGAGCGGTCACGCGGATACCACGGAGGATTCACAATGAGCGGATTCGTCTTTTCGGAGAAACCGATCCAGATCGAGGCGGGCGACGGCACAGTACTGTACGACGACGGCGGCACGGAGTACCTCGACTTCGGCGCGAGCTACGCCTGCGTCCCGCTGGGCCACGGCCACGAGGCGGTCCACGACGCCGTGACCGAACAGTTCGAGAAGCTGACCTACGTGCAGGCCTCGTACCCGAACGCCTCGCGGACGGCGCTGTACGACCTGCTGGCCGACACCGCGCCGGACCCCATCGACTACACGTGGCTCTGTAACTCGGGGACCGAGGCCAACGAAGCGGCGCTGAAGTTCGCTCGCTCGGCCACCGGGAACTCGAAGATCGTCGCGACGATGCAGGGCTTCCACGGCCGGACGATGGGCGCGCTGGCGACGACCTGGAAGAGCAAGTACAAGAAGCCCTACGAGCCGCTGATGGGCGACGTGGAGTTCGTCCCCTACGACGACGGCGACGCGCTCGCCGAGGCGGTCGACGACGAGACCGCGGCCGTGCTCGTCGAGCCGGTCCAGGGCGAAGGCGGCATCAACCCCGCCTCCGCCGAGTTCCTCCAGCGCGCACGCGAGGAAACCGAGGACGCCGGCGCGGCGCTCATCTTCGACGAGGTCCAGACCGGGATGGGGCGGACGGGTTCGCTGTGGGCGGCCGAGCAGTCCGGCGTCGTTCCGGACATGATCACCGCGGCGAAGGGCCTCGGGAACGGCTTCCCGGTCGGCGCGACGCTGTGTCGGGAGTGGATCGCCGACAACTACGGCAGCCACGCCTCGACGTTCTCCGGCGGCCCCGTCATCTCGGCGGCGGCGGGCGCGACCGTCTCGACCATCGTCGACGAGGACGTTCCCACGCACGCCGGCGACGTGGGCGCGTACATGCAGGAAGAACTGGAAGCGGCGATCGGCGACGATGTGCGCGAGGTGCGCGGCGAGGGGCTGATGGTCGGCGTCGAGGTCGGCCGCGGCGCCAACCGCGCGCTGAAGCAACTCGCGATGAACCACCAGATCCTCGCGCTGCCGGCGGGGCGGACGGTCGTGCGGTTCCTCCCGCCGCTGACGGTCACCGAGAACGAGGTCGACCAGGTGGTCGACGCCATGGCGGAGGTCGTCGGGGATGAGTGAGAGCGCCGGCGAGCGGGGCGGCGGCGACGGCGAGGAGCCGACGCCCGACCTGCCCGTCGACGAGCAAGCGCGCGAACTCCTGATCGATGTCGTCGACACGCCGTCGGTGACCGGCGAGGAGGAAGAAGCCGCACAGGTACTTGTCGACTTCTTCGAGGCACACGACCGCGAGGTGTGGGTCGACGACGTGGGCAACGTCCGCGCGCCGGCCGACGACAGCGTCCTCCTGACCTCCCACATCGACACCGTTCCGGGCGACATCCCGGTGCGCGTCGAGGAGGGTGAGGAGGGCGAGGAACAGCTGTGGGGCCGTGGGAGCGTCGACGCGAAGGGGCCGCTGTGTTCGATGGCCGTCGCGGCCGTCCGCACGGGCGCCTCGTTCGTCGGCGTCGTCGGCGAGGAGGTCGACTCACGCGGCGCCCGCCACCTCGTGGCGGACCGCGACGCCGAGCCCGGCGCCGTGATCAACGGCGAGCCCTCGGGCTGGGACGGTATCACGCTCGGGTACAGGGGCCTGCTCGGCGGGACGTACGTCGCGACGTCGGAGTCCGGGCACTCCTCGCGGCCGGAGAACAACGCGATCCAGGACGCCATCGGCTGGTGGTCCGCGGTCGAGGAGGAGTTCGACCACGACGACTGGGTCCCGGTCTTCGAGCGCGTCACGGCCAAGCCCATCAGCTTCGAGGGCGGGATCAGCGACGACGGGCTCTCGGTCGAGGCGACGGCCGACGTGCAACTGCGCGTCCCGCCCGAGTACACGACCGAGGAGATCCGCGAAATCGCGGACGGTCACCTCACCAACGGGACGGTCCACTGGCACGACGCGGTCGAGCCGGTGATGATGAACCCGCGGACTGCGGCGGCGCGGGCCTTCCGCGCGGCGGTCCGACAGGTCGGCGGCGACCCCCGCCTGTTGCGCAAGACCGGCACAAGTGATATGAACGTGTACGCACAGGAGTGGGACTGTCCGATGGTGACCTACGGGCCCGGCGATTCCGACCTGGACCACGCGCCCGACGAGCACGTCTCGCTCGCCGAGTACGACCGCGCCGTGGCCGTCCTGGAGACCGCGACGGAGCAACTCCAATCATGAACTTCCTCGACGTCGACGACCTCACGACCGGCGAACTGGCGGCCGTCCTCGACCGCGCGGCGGCGATCAAGGCCGACTACCGCGAGGACGGCGCGAGCGACCTGCTGGGCGGCCAGACGCTCGGGATGATCTTCGAGAAGCCCTCGACGCGGACCCGGGTCTCCTTCGAGACCGGCATGACCCAGCTGGGCGGCCACGCCGTCTTCCTGGGCCCCGACGACATCGGCCTGCACGGCCGCGAGCCCGTGAAGGACATCGCGCGGGCGCTCGGTCGCTACGTCGACTTCGTGATGGCGCGCGTCTACGACCACGCCGACGTGGTCGAACTCGGCGAGTACGCGGAGGTACCGGTCATCAACGCGCTGACCGACGACGCCCATCCCTGCCAGACGCTCGCCGACCTGCTGACGATCCGCGAGCACTTCGACGACCCGACGGTGGCCTGGGTCGGCGACGGCAACAACGTCTGCCAGTCGTTCGTCCTCGGCGCGGCGATGTCCGGGCTCGACTTGGCCGTCGCGACCCCCGAAGGATACGGCGTCGACGACGGCGTGCTCGAGCGCGCCGAGGGGCTCGGGACCGCGCCGGCGACGACGACCGACCCCGAGGTGGCCATCGCCGACGCGGACGTGGTGTACACGGACGTGTGGGTCAGCATGGGCCAAGAGGACGAGCGCGCGGAGAAACTGGACGCCTTCGAGGGGTTCCAGATCACGCCCGAGCTGCTGGGCGACCGCGCGCTGATGCACTGTCTGCCCGCCCACCGCGGCGAGGAGGTCACCGACGCCGTCGTCGAGAGCGACAACGCCATCGTCTGGGACCAGGCCGAGAACCGCCTGCACGCCCAGAAAGGGCTGCTCGCGTGGCTTGCCGAGCAGGAGTAACGTCCGTGCGAGCGGAGCGAGTGCGGTTCTCCGGACGCGACTAACGGGAGCGTCCGGCTTTTTCACCCACGTTTTTGCTGGCGGGGTTCCCGCAGCGAGCGCAGTGAGCGAGGAAACCCCGCCAGCAAAAAGGTGGCTGCCGGACCAGGCCGAGAACCGCCTGCACGCCCAGAAAGGGCTGCTCGCGTGGCTTGCCGAGCAGGACTGAGTACCGCGAGCGACCGGCGGGAGCGAGCGGCGTTTTCGCCCACGTTTTTCGACGAGTGGTGCCCGCAGCGAGCGGAGCGCTACCGATACGTTTCGAGCGTGACACCGGGGATGTTCCCGAAGTGGCTGTCCCCGGCGAGGACGGGTTCGTCGCGTTCGAGTGCGGTGGCGGCGATCGTCGCGTCCCCTTTGCCGATTCCGGGTCCCTCCCCGTGGTCGGCGTCGGCCAGGCGTTCACCGAGCAGTCGCCCGGCTCGGCGAGCGATACTCGGCGTCGTATCCACGACCGGATACGAGTCGAGGACCGCTTCCACTCGCTGGCGCTCTTCCCGGGTGCTCGCGACTTTGCCGACGCCGATGTAGAGTTCGAGCACCGTCGTCACCGGGATCACGAGCGGGACACCCTCGGCTTCGAGTTCCCGCTCTTTCCGGACGGCCGCGTCGACATCGTCGATGACGTCGAGGACGAAACTCGTATCGACTATCATTCGAATCGGTCGGCGACCGACCGAACCTCGTCACGGTCGGCCCGGTCGGCTGCCTCGATGGCCTCGCGCATCTCGTCGACCTGATCCTCGTCGAAGACATCGCGGAGATCGCGCAGCGATCGACCACCGATGAGCCGTTCGACGGCGTCGCTGAACGACTCGTCGTCACGCTTGGTGGCCTTGATTCGTTCGTACACGTGGTCTTCGAGTCGGACCTGATGTGACATCCTCGTTGACAGCGTTGACGCTCGACGCGAATCAAGGTTGGGGCGCCAGAGCGGCGAGCAGGACCGGCGCGGCGTGGGCGGCCTCGTGGAGGAAGAGCGCGGTGACCGACCCGGCGATGGCGGCCGGGACGACCAGCGCATACAGTAGCACGTCGATCATGCAGATGACGTTCATCTCACAGGTGTGTGAAGCTGTTCCTCATGTGAACGGAAGCCGCCGTGTCCACGAACTCGCGTCGCCATAGGCTCGGATTATCACTGGTAAGGCGTCTCGACCGCCGAGAACGATCGTCGGTGGTCAAGCTGTCCCACGACCAAGATATCGTATGGCCTCGATGGAATCGACCGTGACAGAGCACGGATCGGCGAGCGGGAGCACAGAGCGACGGGCACGGCGAGTCGTGGACTGGGCGGTGCCGATACTGCTGGGGCTGTACGGGCTGGCGGTCGGCTTCGGCGGGGCGGCGCTGGCGGTGGCGGCCGACCGGGCGGTTATCGCCGAGCTGGTCGCCGAGGGGATGATCGTGTCTGACGTGTTCACGGACGCGGCGCTGGTGGACGTGAGCTTCGCGACGGCGCGCTGGAGCGGGATCGGACTCGTGGTGACGGGGCTGTTGTCGTGGGCGGGGGCGGCGGCGTTCGTCGCGCATCGGCGGCGCGAGCGCGCCCGGGCGTCCGGGGCGGGAGCCGATCCGACGTACACCTGGACCGACGCGGCCGCGGGCGGCGTGGTGACGGCCGTCACCTCGTTCCTGTTGCCGTTCGCGCCGATGCTCGGCGGGTTCGCGGGCGGATACCTCCACCGCAACGAGCGGACGAGCGCGACGCGGGTGGGAGCGCTGTCGGGACTGCTGTCGGTCCTGCCGCTGGCGGTGGCGCTTTTGTTCGTGGCCGCGGGCGTCGCAGTCGGGACCCTGCGGGCCGACGCGGTCGGCGTCGCGCTGCTGGTCGTGGGCGTCGTCCTCGTGTCGCTGCTGTTCACGGCGCTGTTCTCGGGTGGATTCGGCGCGCTGGGCGGGTACCTCGGGGGCCAACTCCGCGACCGCGACGCCGACAAACCCGACGAGTTCGGCGGCGAACGCGAGGAGGGGCGACTGGGCGACGACAGACCCGAGCGCGACGAGTCGACCGCCGACTGAGCGTTCCCCCCACGGGCACACCGACCGGCTCGCGCCACCGCACTCTTCAGTTCTCTCTGGCCGCCGTCCACGTTCGTCCAGAACGACACCCCGATACCGTGTAAGAGATTGACACTCACTTACCCTAATGATTTATAATGCAGTAGAATAATCGTGACGTACAGATGCGGATCACAGAGACCCAACAGTTGTTCACGGAATCGTGCGAGTACCCGACGGACGCGGCGACGGTCGCCGACCGGGTCGGCGACGTGGAGATCGAGGCGCCGACGGGCGACACGACGACGGTCGGGACGGTCCTCGCCCGGTCGAACGTCGGGACCTACGAGTCGGCCGACGACGTGTACACGGCGCTGATGGGCAACCTCGACGACTCCTTTATCGGACTGAAATACTACGACGACCGCGGCGACAACCAGCCCCACCCCCACCGCAACTGGCACTGAGCCGAGCGGACCCGGCGGCGGGATAGCCGGCCGGCAGTGAGACGGGTGGGGCCGCGGTGGGCATCCGCGGAGGGTCGGACGGGTGGTTCGGTCCGCGGTGGATACGGACACCGGGACGGGGTAGACGCGACGCGCCGGCGAGTGTGTGACCGCCGCGCGACCGCAGCGAACACTAATTGTCGCGACGGTCGTAGCGGGTGACGATGGCCGACCCGCCCGTCGTCGACGCCGGGACGCTGGACGCCGACGAACTACTCGACCGGATCAAGTCGGCGGGGCACGTCCGCCTGCGCACGGAGTTTCTCGACTCGGTCCACGAGGTGACGCTCCGCTGGGACGGCGAGACGTTCTACTGCGACACGCCGACGCGCCTGCACAAACACGACACCGAGTCGGCGATGCGAACCTGTCTCGTCGAGCAGGGCTACAGTCGGTGACCGGCCCGCGGGCGGGGGTGGACCGCCCCCGGCCACCGCCTCCGTTTAAGCGGTGGGGGTGCCTAGGGACCGACACCATGGTCGAGGCGGACCCTTCGCCCCAGCGGTTTCGCGAGTTGATGCTCGACGAGCAGCCGGGCTTCGCGGACGTGCTCGCCTGCGTCTTCAACGTCCAGGAGCACGAAGTCCGGACGTTCCTCACGCTGCAGGACCACCCCGGAAGCACCGTCGCCGAACTGGCCGACCAGCTCGAACGCGACCGCAGCAACGTCAACCGCTCGCTGTCGACGCTCCGCGACAAGGGGCTGGCCGAGCGCGAGCGACGGCTGCTCGACGGCGGCGGCCACGTCTACCAGTACTCGGCGACGCCCATGCCCGAAGCCCGCGAGTTGATGCACGACACGCTCGACGAGTGGACCGCCTACGTCCACGACCGCATCGACGAGTTCGGCGAGGAAGACATCTGATCGGTCGGATAGTCCGGTGTGGCGCTCGTCCCAGCGCGCGCGACTGCCGACGCGTCTCGACCCGCTCGGACGACTACTTCTCCGAGCGGAGTTTCCGGTAGAGATACGCGACGCCCAGACCGCCGAGGATCAGCGGGAGCAGCGGTGAGCTGGTTGCCTTCGACGCCTGTCGCCAGACCGTCTCGCCGACCGACGACCCGTCGTCGATGTGGTCCAGAACGGCTTCGGTGTCGTTGGGGACGGGCTCGGGGTCGCCGCCGGCCTCGTAGGCGGCGTCGGGGTCTTTGAGCAGGTGGCCGGTCGTGAGACAGACCACGTCCTCGTCGGCGTCGACCTCGCCGGAGTCGCGGAGCTTGCGGAGGCCGGCCAGCGAGGCGGCGGAGGCGGGCTCGACGCCGACGCCTTCCTCGGCCAAATCGCGCTGGGCCTCGGTGATCGCCTCGTCGGAGACGGCGACGGCGGTGCCGCCCGTTTCGCGGATGCCCGGCAGGGCCTTCGGGGCGTTGACGGGGTTGCCGATGCGGATGGCGGTCGCGCGCGTCTCGACCTCGTCCCACCGGCGGACCTCGTCGTTGCCCTCCTCGACGGCCTCGACCATCGGCGCCGCGCCTTCGGCCTGGACGCCGGTGAGTTTGGGCACGTCGGACTCGTCGATGGCGCCGGCCTCCCGGAGTTCGCGGAAGCACTTGTACAGCGCGGCCGTGTTGCCGGCGTTGCCGACGGGCAGGACGATCCGGTCGGGGTAGGTCCCCTCGTCGGCGTGGAACCGCTCCATAATTTCGAGGCCGATCGTCTTCTGGCCCTCCAAGCGGAAGGGGTTCAGCGAGTTGAGCAGGTACGCCTCGCCGCGGGCGGCCAGGTCCTGTACGATGTCGAGACAGGAGTCGAAGTTGCCGTCGACCTCGAGGATGCGGGCGCCGTGGAGGCTCGCCTGGGCGACCTTCCCGGCGGCGACCTTGCCGGCGGGCAGGAGCACGAGCGTCTCCATCCCGCCGCGGGCGCCGTAGGCCGCCAGCGCCGCGGAGGTGTTCCCGGTGGAGGCGCAGGCCAGGCGGTCGACGCCGACCTCCTTGGCCACGCGGACGCCGACAGTCATCCCGCGGTCCTTGAAGCTCCCGGTGGGGTTCATCCCCTCGTGTTTGATCCGGAGGTTGTTCACGCCGACTTCCTCCTCGATGCTGGGGACGTAGTGGAGCGGCGTGCCGCCCTCGGGCAGGGAGACGCCCTCCTCGAAGGGCAACCCCGCCGAGTAGCGCCAGACGCCGTAGGGGCCGCTCTCGGGCGAGCCGCCGGCGCCGAAGTCGTCCCACGTCGGGAGGTCGGCGTAGCGGACTTCCAGCAGGCCGTCGCAGTCGTCGCAGGTGTAGCGGACGTCGTCGAAGGGGGCGAACGTCTCGCCGCACTCGATGCAGGTGAGCCAGACGCCGTCGTCGGCGACGGCGGGCTCGGACTCGTCGAGGGCCAGGTGTGCGCTCATTGAAGGGGTCTGGTCGCCCGGCGACCAAAAGAGGGCCGATTGTCGTGTCGCCTCAGCGACCGCGCCCGCGTCGGAACCCGGGCCGCTTTTTACGCGCGCACGTCCAATCCGACACACGGGGCGCGTAGCTCAGTCCGGATAGAGCGTCGGACTTCTAATCCGACGGTCGTGGGTTCGAATCCCACCGCGCCCGCTTCTGCGAGGAGCGGACGCGACGAGCGAAGCGGCCACGGATTCGAACCCTGGAAGTCGCAGCGCCCGAGCGGGGCGAGGGCGAGTGTAACGAGGCCTCGTGGCGAACGGGGAACGAAGTGACCCGTGAGCATAGCGAGGGCGACCGTCTTCCTCCGGTTCGAATCCCACCGCGCCCGTGGCAGTACTGAGACGTGGAAATTCGGCTATAGAGTGCTTCTAAACCTGAATTGAGAATATAAGAACGGTGAACCAGATCCCACATCGTCAGACAAGATCTCTCGACTTCGAGGAGGTAACGAACGCGACCGCTCACTCATTCAGTCGAACCCGTAGCGCTTGTGTGCCTCGTCGATATCCACGATCTCGATCACGCGGACTTCCCCGTCTGCTTCGAGGACGTCGTAGAACGCGGTGTGGGTTCGCCCGATGTGTAGTCGATATAACTCCTCGCCCTCGATGACCAGCTTCTCTTTGTCACCGGACCCCGAATCAGGTCTCGGATACGGGCCGTCCGCCAATTTTCGGAGATTATCTTTTACGATGCGTGTGCTCTTCTCGTCTAACGTGGCGACGTACTCGCGGGCCTCCTCCGCGAGGAGGACCTCATAGCTCATCGAGCGATGTCAGTTCTTCATTATCCGCTTCGCGGACCTCCTTCGCTCGTTCGGCGAGCTGTCGCCGCTGGTGTTCCTGGATCAACTCCCCGAGCAGGTCGTCGTACGTCTCGCCCGCCCCCTTCAGTTCGTTTAATTCCTTCCACCGCTCTTCCGTGACCGGAATTCGTTTGCTGGCGTTAGACATGCGTATCGTCCTGTGTATGCAATCCTTACAACGCTTACAATCAAAAGGTTTCGGTGGGCGGACCACATTCGTTGCTATCGGGGTCGCGTGTCGCCGGAGAACCGGAACCCACCGCGCCCGCTCCAACGAGGCGGAGTTATTCGGGGCGAAGGGACAACGGGAAGACACTTATCCGTCCATCGAGTCGTGAGGCCCGATGCAGCGACGGGAACTGCTCTCCGCGGTGGCCGTATCGCTCGGCGGCTGTGCGGCTGCACCGGGTGCGGAACGGACGAGCCAGCGGGAGTATACGGTCGACGTTACGACCGGAGGGGGATCGGAGGGGTACTCGATAGCCTTCGATGTCGAGTATCCGAACGCCGAAGACGTGATCGCCGACCTCCACCTGACTATCGAGAACACGGGGGACGAATCGGTTGGGGTCACGGCGGGACCGCCGGCACCGTTCGGGATTCTCGTCGCGGAGGCAGTCGACACGGCGAACAGTATCACGCTCTGGAACGAGGCGTACGAGCGGTCGGACGGCGTCGAGACGGAGGGTTACACCATCGGCCTGGTGAATAGGGTCGGTTTCACGACCGGACTACGGCCGGGAGAATCGGTCGAATCGACCTACTCCCTCCGCCAGGACGCGACTACCGGAGACGGGATCGGTGAACTCGCGACCGGAACGTACGACCTCACCGGACACGACGGCGAGCCGTTCCGGGTGAACGGCGACCCGGTGGATGCGCAGTTGCGGGTCCGCTCGGCGGACTCGCTCTGACCCCCAAAGACACTTGCCGCCCACCCCGAACGTACGGGCGTGGAAGACCTGCCGACGGACGTGCGGACGGTGCTCTCGCAGCTGTTCGCCGAGGGCCAGCGCGCGCTCGCCGACGACGACCGCGACACCGCGCGGGAGAGCGTGACGAGCGCCGCCTCGGTCGTCCGTAACAAGCTCCCCGACGGCGAGTTCAAGCGGGAACTCCGCCACGGCTGCGAGCGAGTGGTCGACCTGCTCGACACCGGCGACGAGCCCGCCGACGCCGAGGCCGCGGCGGAGTACCTGGCGGCGATGGAGCGCCGGCTGGACGCCGTCGAGTAGCCGGACGAGGAGCCGAACCGACCGCTCAGAAGCCCTGGTTCGGCTCGGCGGCCATCGGGTCGTAGCCGGCGATGCGGTACTCGCGGGAGTCGGTGCAGTCGTCGTTTTCCGACGCGAGGTCGCCGACGGCGTAGTCGAACCGGTGTTCGAAGTCGCCGGTGTGGCTCTCGACGCGGTCGAGCACGTCCTCGGCGGTCAGATCCTCGTCGAAGTCGGCGCGGAACGCCGCGGCGTTTTCCGCGGCCGTCGCGGCGGCCGCTCCGTCGGCGTCGAACTCGTCTTCGAACGCGTCGGCCAGTTCAGTTTCGAAGTCGTCGTCGCTCATGTGTGGGCGATCGGAATCGTCCCAGCTGTCTCTTGCGACTTAGACGTGGTCGCGGGGCATCAGGTCCTCGAACGGCTGGTCGTCGAGCCACTCGGCGAGTTTCACCAGCTGGTCGCTGGCGGCCTCGAACAGCTGTTCGCCCTTCTCGCGGGTCGCGTCGGTCTGGTCGCCCAGCACGCCGCTCTCGGTGTTGTCGATGGCGTCGTAGAAGGTGCGGGCGCCGTGCTTCCGGAGCCCCTCGAAGTTCGCCACGTCGCGGATGCCCTCGTCGCGGGCGCGCTCGAACTGGTCCTCGCGGACCAGCTGGTCGTCGATGTGGAGCATCATCGCGGTCTCCTTGGGGCCGCCGTGGGGGCCGTTGTACTCGAACAGGTCGTCGACGAGATCGGGGATGGACTCGTCCCACATCCACTCGACGGCGTAGGCGACCTCGTCGTCGCGGACCCGGCGACCCACCTCGCGGAGATGCTGGACGTTGCCGCCGTGGGCGTTGACGAAGACCACGCGGTCGATCCCGTGGTAGGTGAGATTCCGGGTGAGCGACTCGACGTAGTCGCGGAAGACAGGCGCGTCGACCCACATCGTGCCGTTGAACTGGCGATGGTGGGGGCTGACGCCGACGTTGATCGTCGGGGTGCAGAGATAGCCCGTCCGGTCGGCGGCCTCGCGGGCGAGCGCCTCGGCGATGCGGTGGTCGGTCGATTCGGGGAGGTGCGGGCCGTGCTGTTCGGTCGAGCCGAGGGGCACGAGCGCCAGCGACTCTTCGGCGAAGTACTCGCCCAGTTCCGGCCAGGTCCGGTCTCCGAGGTACATGTCTCACCCCGAGGACCGCCCCGCCCTTACTGTTTCCCTCGCGGCGGTATCGCCCGCGTCGACTCGTATGCTATCGGCTGCCACACCACCCCTGTCACTGATTTTCCGGGGAATCGATCGGCCCGTATGAACGACAGCGAGACGGGCGAGGCACCGACGCCGGAGACCGGTGACGCACTCGGTGCGATGCTCCGGAACTACCAGGAGACCGGCGAAGCCGCCGAGTTGATCGAACGCGACGACGGCTGGGTCGGGGTCAGCGCCGGCGGCGAGTTCTACTTCGCCGACTACGACGAGTGGCCCGAGCCCGACCGACGCGCGATCGACCGCGTCGAGGGTCGCGTCCTCGACGTGGGCTGTGGCGCGGGTCGAGCCGCGCTGGCCCTGCAAGAGCGGGGCCACGACGTGACTGCGATCGACGTGTCCGAAGGGGCCGTCGAGGTGGCCCGCGAGCGCGGCGTCGAGGACGCCCGCGTGGTCGACGTGGCGGACGTGGCCGAGGCGTTCGACCCCGGCACGTTCGACACGGTGCTGATGCTTGGCAACAACTTCGGGCTCGTCGGGACCGCCGAGACGGCGCCCGAGCGCCTCCGGGGACTGGCGGCGGTAGCCGCCGACGACGCGACGCTCGTCGCCCAGAGCCGCGACCCGGTCGCGACCGACGACGAGGCCCACCTGACCTACCACGAGAAGAATCGCGAGCGCGGTCGCCTCCCAGGTGCGCTCCGGATGCGCGTCCGCCACGAGCGCCTCGCGACGCCGTGGTTCGACTACCTGATGGCCGCGCCCGACACGATGGCCGAGCTGGCGAGCGACACGCCGTGGGCCCTCGTCGATACGATCGAACCGGAGGAGGGGCTCGACCCGGCGGGCGGCGACTACGTCGGGATCCTGGAGACGGGGGAGTGAGCGCCGTCCGGCGTCGCCGCCCCGTTTTCGGGACCAACACTTTACTCGCTCGCCGCCGTTGTCGGGACAAGCGATCACCCTCTCATGTCGACACACGACATCTCTCTGACGGTAGACGGAACGACCGAGGCGTTGACGGTCGAGTCGCGGACGCTGCTGGTCCACGCCTTGCGGGACGAACTGGGCTACACGGCGCCGAACGTCGGCTGCGAGAGCGGCAAATGTGGCGCCTGCACGGTCGAGCTGGACGGCGACGCGGTCAAGTCCTGTACGGTGCTGGCGGTCCAGGCAGACGGGAGCGAGGTGACGACCGCCGCCGGCTACGCCGACGACGGGCTCGACCCCGTCCAGCGGGCGTTCCACGACGAACACGGCCTGCAGTGCGGGTACTGCACGCCCGGCATGCTCGCGACGACACACCAGTTGCTCGACGAGAACCCCGACCCCTCGCGGGCGGAGATCCGCAGGGCCCTGAAAGGCAACGTCTGTCGCTGTACCGGCTACGGGAGCATCGTCGACGCGGTCGAGACGGCGGCCGAGCGGCTCGCCGACGAGCGGGGCGAGTCGAACGAACCCGACGATCGAACCGGCGCGCCGCGGCCGGAGGCCGAGGACTGAGATGTTCCCGGCCGCATTCGACTACGAGCGGGCCGAATCGGTGGGCGAAGCGCTGGACCTGCTAGAGGAACACGGCGACGCGGACGTGGAGATCCTGGCCGGCGGTCACAGCCTCGTCCCGGCGATGAAGACCGAGGGGCGCGAACCGGACGTGGTCGTCGACCTCGACGTGCCCGCGCTGGACGCGGTCAACGCGCTGGACGACCGGACCGTTGTCGGCGCGCTGACGACCTACGCGACGCTCGTCGACGCCGGGGCGGTCCGCTCGACGGTCCCGCTGGTGGCCGAGACAGCGAGCGAAGTGGGCGACACCCAGATCCGAAACCGCGGGACGATCGGCGGGAACCTGGCGGCGGCCCACCCCGGCGCGGACCTGCCGGCGGCCGCGCTGGCGAGCGACGCGGTCGTCCTCTTGCGGGACCGCGACGGCAAGCGGGAGGTCCCGGTCACCGACTTCTTCCGCGGCGACGGCGAGACCGCCGTCGAGCGGGGCGAACTCCTCACGGGCGTCCGAATCCCGCACACCGACGAGGCGGGCTTCGCGTACGCGAAGAAGACCCACCCGGCGACGGGCTACGCGATGGTCGGCGTCGCCGCCGTCGTCGAGACGGACGGCCCGGGCGGCCAGGGGAGCGTTTCGAGGGCGCGCGTCGCCGCGACCGGCGCGGTCGACCGGGCGGTTCGCCTGCCCGCCGTCGAGGAGTCGCTCGTCGACGGACCGCTCGACTCGGCGGCCATCGACGCCGCGGCGAGCGAGGCGCGTGTCGATATCGACCCCGGGCGACTGCGCTCGGACGCCTACGCCTCCGGCGAATTCCGCGGGGAGCTACTGGAGACGTACGTCGCTCGCGCGCTGGAGACGGCCGCCGAGCGGGTCGACGACGACGCCCTGACGGCATGAGCGGCGGGCGTGTTCGCGGGCAGTCGAAACGGTCGTCCTACCGGTTGTCGAGCCGCCAGTCGGGGATGGGGACCTGGCCGCCGTCGACGCGGAGTTCGTGGCCGTTGACGTAGTCGGCGGCGGGCGAGGCGAGGAAGGTGGCGCCGTTGGCGATGTCCTCGGGCTGAGCGAAGTACCCGAGGGGGTTCAGATCCTCGATCTGTTCGGTGACGGCCTCGGAGAACCCCTCGGTCATGCGGGTGTCGACCCAGCCGGGGGCGACGGCGTTGACGCGGATGCCCTCGTGGCCGAGTTCCAGCGCGAGGCTCTTGGTGAGCCCGAGCAGGCTGTACTTGCCCACGTCGTACTGGGGTGACTGGCCGACGCCGTTTTTCGTGTGAATCGAGGTGATGTTGATTATCTTGCCGTAGCCGTCCTCGATCATGCCGTCGACGACGGCGCGGGTGCAGTTGATCGACCCGAAGAGGTGGACCTCGATGTTGAGCCGGAAGTCGTCGTCGTGGCCTTCGTCGAGGAACGGGCCGGCGTTGCCCACGCCGGCGTTGTTGACGAGGATGTCGACGCTCCCCAGTTCCTCGACGCCGTGTTCGACCATCGCCTCGACTTCCGCCTCGTCGGTCACGTCGGCGGCGACGCCGACGGCGTCGCTGTCGTCGTCGCGGTCGCGGATGGTCGCCGCGGTGTCGTTCGCCACGTCCTCGTCGAGGTCGTTGACGATCACGTCGGCACCGTGTTCGGCGAGTTCGAGGGCGATCGCGCGGCCGTTGCCGCGGCCGCCGCCGGTCACCAGCGCCGTCTTCCCTGACAGGTCGAGGTCCATGGCGCCTGGTTCGAATCCCGCCGTCTTCAAGCCCGGCGGTGGGGGAACGGCTCGCCGCCGCTCGGGTCGGGCCGACGCCGCCGGACCCGTGCCGACCGAAGTCACGCCGACCGGGGACGCCGACTCGCGGCGCCGCTCGGAACGTTTTTTGTGGCGGCCGTCCCTCGTAGACGTATGGATTATCTGGAAGTCGAAGGCGCCCGCGAGTTCGTCGCCCGCCTGGAACACGGGGGCGACTGGCGGGCCCAGATCGAGGCCTTCGCCGCCGACGAGGGCGTCGACGCCGCGTTCTTCTTCGGCCTCGGGGCCGTCCAAGACGCCGAGATCCTCTACTACGACCAGGACGACGAGGAGTACTACCCCGAGCGCTTCGACGAGCCGCTGGAGATGGCCGCCTGCGTCGGCAACGTCTCCCACCTCGACGGCGAGCCGTTCGCCCACACCCACGCCGTCCTCTCGCGCGAGGACGGCACGACGCTGGCCGGACACCTCGACAGCGCGACCGTCTTCGCCGGGGAGCTGTACGTCCGCGAGTTCGACGCGGCGCTCGAACGGGAGTACGACGAGGAGACCGCGCTGGACCTGTGGCCCCTGTGAGCGGAGCGACACATGAACGAGGCACGATGACCCTGGAGGTGCGAGGATGAAACCCGAGGACGAACGCTACTTCGAACGGCTCGAATCCGGGCTCGACGAGGCCTTCGACGTGGCCGAGGCGGCCCGCGAGCGCGGCGACGACCCCACCGATAGCGTCGAGATCCCGGTCGCTCGCGACATGGCCGACCGCGTCGAGAACATCCTCGGCATCGACGGCGTCGCCGAGCGCGTCCGCGAATTGGAGGGCGAGATGAGCCGCGAAGAGGCGGCGCTCGAACTGGTCTCCGACTTCGTCGACGGCGACGTGGGAGACTACGACTCCCGGGCGGGCAAGGTCGAGGGCGCCGTCCGCACCGCGGTCGCGCTGCTCACCGAAGGCGTGGTCGCCGCGCCCATCGAGGGGATCGACCGCGTCGAGATTCTCGAAAACGACGACGGCACGGAGTTCGTCAACGTCTACTACGCCGGCCCGATCCGCTCGGCCGGGGGGACCGCGCAGGCGCTCTCCGTCCTCGTCGCCGACTACGCCCGCGCGATGCTCGGCATCGACCAGTACAAGGCCCGCGACGACGAGATCGGCCGCTACGCCGAGGAGATCGACCTCTACGACAAGGAGACCGGACTGCAGTACACCCCGAAAGAGAAGGAGAGCAAGTTCATCGCCGAGCACATGCCGATCATGCTCGACGGGGAGGCCACCGGCGACGAGGAGGTCTCGGGCTATCGGGATCTGGAGCGGATCGACTCCAACTCCACCCGCGGCGGGATGTGTCTCGTCATGGCCGAGGGGATCGCGCTGAAAGCGCCGAAGATCCAGCGCTACACCCGAAATCTCGACGAGGTCGACTGGCCGTGGCTGCAGGACCTCATCGACGGCACGATAGGGAAAGACGACGGCGATGACGAGGCCGACGACGGAGAGGACGGCGAAGCGACGGACGACGGCGACGACCCCGGGGAGGGCGAGGGAGACGGCGACGAACCCGCGGGACCGCCCCGGCTGGACCCCTCGAAGAAGTTCCTGCGGGACCTCATCGCCGGTCGGCCGGTGTTCTCACACCCGAGCGAGGCCGGGGGCTTTCGCCTGCGCTACGGCCGAGCGCGCAACCACGGGAACGCGACCGCCGGCGTCCACCCGGCGACGATGCACCTCGTCGACGACTTCCTCGCGACGGGCACCCAGATCAAGACCGAGCGCCCCGGGAAGGCCGCCGGCGTCGTTCCCGTCGACACCATCGAGGGCCCGACGGTCCGCCTGGCTAACGGCGAAGTCCGCCGCATCGACGACCCGGAGGAGGCGCTGGCGGTCCGCAACGGCGTCGAGAAGGTGATCGACCTGGGCGAGTACCTCGTCAACTACGGCGAGTTCGTCGAGAACAACCACCCGCTCGCGCCCGCCTCCTACACGGTCGAGTGGTGGGCCCAGGAGTTCGACGACGCCGGCGCGGACGTGCAGGCGATGCGCGACTCCCTGGACGTTGATCTCTCCGACCCGAGCGCCGAGGAGGCGCTGGAGTGGGTCGAGGCGTACGACGCGCCGCTGCACCCGAAATACACCTACTGCTGGCACGACCTGTCGGTCGAGGAGGTGTGCGCGCTGGCCGACGCCGTCGACGAGGGGAGAATCGCGCAGACCGATGGTGCGGTCGTGCGGGACCCGGACGACCGCGACGACGACGGCGCGAGCGAGGCCCAGCACGACGCCGCGACCGACGGCCACGACCGCGACGCCGGCGCCGCGGCCGCCGGCGACCTCGTGATCCCGCGCTCACCCGAGGTATGCGACGCCGTCGAGCACCTCCTCGTCGAACACACCCAGACCGAGGACACGCTCGTGATCCCGGACTGGCGACCGCTCGTCCGGACGCTCGGCTTCGACGACTCGCTGGAACGGTCGTGGACCCCTGACGACCTCTCGGAACGCGCGCGAGCGTACGGCGGCGGCGAGGCCAGCGACGCGCAACTCGAATCGTCGGCCGCCTCCACGGAGGACGGCGCCAACGCTATCCTCGCCGTCAACGAGATCGCGCCCTTCGAAGTCCGCGAACGGGCGCCCACTCGCATCGGCAACCGGATGGGCCGCCCGGAAAAATCCGAGAAGCGCGACCTCTCGCCGGCGGTCCACACGCTGTTCCCCATCGGCGAGGCCGGCGGCTCCCAGCGGAAGGTCGGCGACGCCGCCGTCGCCGGCGACAGCTACGACGACAGCCAGGGGAAGATCGAACTCGAAGTCGGCCGCCAGGAGTGTACCGACTGCGGCGAACGGACGTACAAGCCCCGCTGTCCCGACTGCGGCGGCGTCTGCGAGGCCGTCTACGTCTGCCCGGACTGCGACCACGAGGTCGAACCCGACGAGTCCGGCCGCGCCGAATGTTCGCGCTGCGAGACTCTTGCCCGCCCCACCCAGACGACCGTCGTCGACGTGAACGCGGAGTTCAAGTCCGCGCTCGCGAACCTCAACGAGCGCCCCACCGCCTACGACGCGCTCAAAGCGGTGAAGGGGCTCTCCTCGGAGCAGAAGACGCCCGAACCCATGGAGAAGGGCATCCTCCGGGCGAAACACGGCGTCTCGGCGTTCAAGGACGGCACCGTCCGCTACGACATGACCGACCTGCCCGTCACGGCGGTCCGCCCCTCCGAGTTGGACGTGACCGCCGACGCCTTCCGGGCGCTGGGCTACGAGGCGGACATCCACGGCCAGCCGCTCCAGCACGACGACCAGCTCGTCGAGCTGAACGTCCAGGACGTCGTCCTCTCGGAGGGCGCCGCCGAGCACATGCTCAAGACCGCCGACTTCGTCGACGACCTGCTCGAATCCTACTACGGTTTAGAGCCCTTCTACAACCTGGAGGAGCGCGACGACCTGGTGGGCGAACTCGTCTTCGGGATGGCGCCCCACACCAGCGCCGCGACAGTCGGGCGTGTTGTCGGATTTACGACAGCAGCAGTTGGGTACGCACATCCGTACTTCCACGCCGCGAAGCGCCGGAATTGCTTCCACCCGGAGACGAAGGTATGGTACGAGGACGAGGCAGGCGAGTGGCGTCACGAACCCATCGCACGCTTGGTCGAGGAGCGACTCGACGACCCAGAGACGGACGACTTCGGCGCGCTCGTCGAGGAGATGGACGGGGAGATCAGTGTCCCGTCACTCACGGCCGACGGTCGGGAAGTGGTGAAGTCGGTCGAGGCAGTCTCGAAGCATCCATCGCCGGATCATCTCGTCCGTGTCGTCACCGAGAGCGGTCAGTCCGTGACGGTGACGCCCGATCACACGATGATCCGCTGGGAGGGGCGAAAAACGGAATGCGAGGCTCACGAACTGTCAGCTGGCGATGAGGTACCACGGTTCGACGGATCGCCCGACGGACTCGGTGTTGACACAGAACCCAGCGCGACAGCCGTCGACGGCGGATCGCCGAACGTTGAAGTAGTGGAACGAGTCGAGTACGTCCCAGCCGATGTCGACCACACTTACTGCCTCACAGTTGCAGACACGCACAGTCTCGTCGCGAACGGGCTTCATGCCGCGCAATGCGACGGAGACGAGGACTGCGTGATGCTCCTGATGGACGGTCTATTGAACTTCAGCAGACAGTACCTCCCCGACCAGCGCGGCGGGAGCGTCGCCGAGGATTCCCAACTCGTCGCCGTCGACCCCGACGGCGATGTTCAGTTCATGACGTTCGACGAGTTCTGGGACGAACTCGAATCACCGATCGAGGCCGATGGGAAATTCCGCAAACGGACTTGCTACGCCGAGGGCTGGCAGACCTACGCGTTCGACGACGAGCACGAGGCGTCCCTGAAACCCATCGAGAAGGCGATTCGGTATCGGGCGGACGACGACGAACAACTCCTCCGGATCGAGACACAGTTCGGCCGGTCGCTCGATATCACCGAACACCACAGCCTCTTCCGGTACGACGACGGGATCGAAGAGGTAGCCGGCGCGGAGCTCGAAGCCGGTGACCTCGTCGTCGCGCCGCGCGAACTGGGCATCGAACCGACCGAGACGACGATCGATGTGGCCGAGTGCGTCGACGAGCCCTACGTCGTCATCGACGACCACGTCGAGGACCTGCTACGGACCGTGTGGGAATCGACCGAACACGGGAGTGACACCCACGCAGCGTTCAACTCCGGGCTATCATATCGGCTCTCGAAGACCAAGATATCGCTCGACCGCCTGGAGACGATCCTCGAGACGACCGATTTCGAAGTTCCGGACGATGTGAGTGTGGGTCTCACTGGCTCGGAGACGGGTATCACTCGAACGATTGAGGTCGACGAGGACCTCGCGTGGTTCCTCGGACTGTTCGTTGCCGAGGGGTCGACGTCGAGCTTCAACCCGTGTATCCACAACGCCGACGAGGAACTGATCGACCGCGCTTCAGAAATCGCGACCCAGAAGTTCGGTATCGAACCGGGCCGTCGGTGGTCGAATCGCTCCTACGAACTTCGCTTCCCCGCCGTGTTCCGCGAAGTACTCTACGCTCTGGGCTTCGAGGACGCGGATTCGTACGATTCGAGCGAGAAAGTCGTTCCCGAGTGCATCCTGCGCGCCCCGCGTGCGGTGGCTATCGAGTTCCTCCGCGGGTTCATCGCCGGTGACGGGAGCGACAAGACCGACGACAACGTCACCACGGTCGCGTTCCACACGACCAGCGACGACGTGAAAGACGGGGTCGTCTTCCTGCTCCACCGGCTCGGGCTCGTCGCAAACGTCTCCGAACGGACTGATCGCGAGGGGAACAGACAGGACATCTATACGGTGACGGTATCCGGCGGCGCCGAAGACAACCCGCTCCACAGGATTCTAAACGGCGAGGAGACCTACCAGCCCAAGAGCCTCGTTGTCTCGATCCCGGACGCGCTGATGGATCTCCGTGAGATGGACATCGAGGGCGTGAAGCAAACGATTCCGAAGTACCTCCTCCGGCGCGACAACGTCTCGCTGGAGAAACTCGGGGAGATGGTCGACGCACTCGAAACGCGTGATCTCCCGCCGGAAGCCGAGGCGAAACTCGACGAGATCCGACCGATCGTCGATGGCGACCTCTCGTACCTCCGAGTCACCGACATCGAGCGCGTCGACTACGACGGGTATCTCTACGACCTGCAGGTCGGCGGCGATCCGGTGTTCACCGCGAATTGGCTGTACGCCCACAACTCGATGGACGCACCCCTGGTCATGTCCTCGCGGATCGACCCCGCCGAGATCGACGACGAGGCGCACAACGTCGACATCATGCGGGAGTACCCGAAGGAGTTCTACGAGGCGACCCGGGAACTCGCCGACCCAGAAGACGTAGAGGACGTGATGACCATCGCCGAGGAGACGCTGGGCACCGACGAGGAGTACACGGGCTTCGACCACACCCACGACACCACCAACATCGCCGCCGGGCCGGATCTGTCGGCGTACAAGACGCTCGGGTCGATGGAGGACAAGATGGACGCCCAATTGAACCTCTCGCGGAAGATTCGCGCCGTCGACGAGACGGACGTGGCCGAGCGCATCATCGAGTACCACTTCCTGCCCGACCTCATCGGGAACCTCCGGGCGTTTTCGCGACAGGACGTGCGCTGTCTGGACTGCGGGGAGAAGTACCGCCGGATGCCGCTGTCGGGCGACTGCCGGGAGTGTGGCGGCCGCGTCAACCTCACCGTCCACGAGGGGTCGGTCAACAAGTACATCGAGACGGCGACGCGGGTCGCCGAGGAGTTCGGCTGTCGCACTTACACGAAACAGCGGCTGGAAGTCCTCGAACGGTCGATCAACCGCGTCTTCGAGGACGACACGAACAAGCAGTCCGGCATCGCCGACTTCATGTAGCGACCATCGTTCCCGGCGAGGGCTGTTTTCGTGTGCCAGCGGCGGGGGATGCTCGGTGCAGGCGATAGACGTAGCAATCAACCGCGGCGCGTGCTGAGGCGCGCGTTCATGCGCGCCGGTAGTCGCGCGAGGGATACCTGAGCGAGCATAGCGAGCGAAGGAATCGGCTGGAGAGGCATGTGGCTGTTTGCGGTGCTGTGCGGGGCGGTTGCGGCTCCTGGTGTCCGCGCGACAGCGTTCGCGCGGGCTCGGGAGAGCGTGCTCTCCCGGTGGACTGAACGGACGAGGCGCGCGTGGCGGCGCAGCCGCCACGGCTTGCGGCGGTCGGCGGAGCCGACCGCCCTGCTCGCGTTTACGTGGTCGCCTGAGCGACCCCTATCCGCGCGGGTGGTGCCGAGAGCGCGGATATGTCACTCAGGTGACCGCGAGCGGGCCGAGGGCTTTCATCGCGTGCTGTCACCGGTAAGTGCGGTCGCTGTCGTTCGACTTCATTCCGCGACACGTCCAACAGAATCCACAACTCAACTCACAGGCCGTACCGACCGCTATCGCTCTCGCGACCGAAGCTATATCGGGCCGCGTCGCCCGAACGGACGTATGACCGACGACGCGTCCGCTCCCGCAGTGGCTCCCCTCTCGGCCGACCACTACGACGACTTTCGCCGGATCGTCGACTACGCGTTTCACCCCGAAGAAGGGCCCCGAACCTACGACGACGAGCCCGAGCGGATCGCCGACCGCTACGGGGCGTTCGTCGGCGACAACCTCGTGAGCATCTGCGGCCACTACGATTTCCGAGCGAACCTCCGCGGCGAGTGGGTGCCGCTGGCGGGGCTGGCCGCCGTCGCGACGCCTCCGGAACACCGCCGGGAGGGGCACGTGGCCGCTCTCGTCGAGGACGCCCTGGATCGGTGGCGCGGCGAGTACCCGCTGGCGGCGCTGTGGCCGTTCTCGCGGTCGTACTACGAACAGTTCGGCTGGGCGACCGCCAACACCGCCACCACCTACACCTGCCCGCCCGAGCAACTGGCGTTCGCCCGCGGGGCGGCCCAGGGGCGCGCTCGGCCGGTCGAACCCGACGAGTGGCGCGCCCTGCAGTCGGTCCACGAGACGGCCGCCGAGGCGACGACGCTCGCGCTCAAGCGGCGTTCGGAGACGTGGTGGCGCGAGCGGGTCCTGAGCGAGGGCGGCGACGACCGCCCGTGGGCGTACGTCTGGGAGCGTGACGGCCAGCCGCGGGGGTATCTCGTATACACGTTCGAGGACGACGGCGAGGGGTTCGGCGAACGACGGCTGGCGGTCGACGACATGGCCGCCGTCGACCACGAGGCGCGGCTCGGCCTCCTCGGCTTCCTCGCCGACCACGACTCCCAGACCACGGATATCCGCTTCGAGAGCGACGATCGGACGGATCTCCTCGACCTCGTCGACGACCCCGACGCGGTCGGCTGCGAGGTGGAGACGGGGCCGATGGTCCGCGTCGTCGACGTCGTCGACGCGCTCGAAGCCTGCCCCTATCCCGAGACCGCGAGCGCCGACCTCACCGTCCGCGTCACCGACGAGCGGGCCGAGTGGAACGACGGTCGCTTTCGGCTCACCGTCGAGGAGGGGACGGGCGAGTGCGAGCGGGTCGCGGTCGCCGACGGCGATTCGACGAGCGCCGACGCGACCCTCGACGCGGGGACGCTCTCGCAACTCGTCGTCGGGTATCACGACGCGGCGGCCGCGCGCCGCGTCGGCGACCTCTCGGTGGTCGAGGAGTCGGTCGCCGAAACCCTGACGGCGCTGTTCCCGCCCGAGCGGGTGTACCTGCGGACGTTCTTCTGACGGGCCCGCCGGTGGAAGCAGGACGAGCCCCAGCCCCGAACAAGCCACTTCGGTGTTCGGGCCCAACCGTTCACATGTCCAGACCGGACGTGAACGACATCGCGCAGGTCGCGGCCGAGGAGAGCAAGGAGGTGCGCCGGGACCTCAGACAGACGCTCCTGTCGGGGCTGGCGCTGACGGTTCCGTTCCTGATCACCGTGCTCGTGCTGATCTGGGCGCTGGGGTTCGTCGCCGGACTGCTGGCGCCGCTGGCCGACGCGCTCACCGCGGTGGGTCCCGGCCGGGAGATGAGCGACTGGGTCGTGCAGCTGCTGGCCGGGGCCGTCGTGTTCGGGCTCGTCCTCGCCGTCGGCTTCGCCGCCCAGCACGGCCCGGACACGCAGATCGCCCGCCGGTTCGACGTACTCATGGAGGACCTGCCGGGGATCGGCTCCATCTACACCAGCGTCGAGCGGATGAGCGACGTGATGGTCGAGGGCGACACCGAGAGCTTCCGCGAGGTGAAAATCGTCGAGTTCCCCCGCGAGGACTGCTTCGCGCTGGCCTTCCTCACTGCCAGCACGCCGCCGGTCCTCGAAGACGCCGCCGACCACGGCGAGATGCAGACCGTCTTCGTCCCGATGGCGCCCAATCCGGTGATGGGCGGCCACCTCGTCAACCTCCCCGACGACCGCGTCTTCGACGTGGACCTCTCCGTCGAGGAAGGGATGCAGGCGATCATGACCACCGGTATGGCCATCGACGAGGGCGCGCGGACCGACGACGGCTGAGCGGCCGCCCGCCGCCGCATCACTTCCGACCGGCGAAGGGCCGGCGCCCGCGACCCGCACACTGCCGGCCGCCGACTTACCCCGCTCGCGGCCCTCGCTCCGATATGAGTCTCGACGGCGAATCCGCACCCGAGTTCGAACTGCCGAGTACCGCCGGCGACACCGTCGCCCTCGCCGACGAACTGGCGTCGGGGCCGGCGGTCGTCCTGATCAACCGCGGCGTCTGGTGTTCCTTTTGCGCCGAGCAGCTCCAGACGTTCAGCGAGGTGTCCTACGACATGTGGTTCCACGACGACGTGAGCGTCGTCCCGGTCGTCCCCGACCCGCTCCCCGAGGTCACGGAGATGCGCGACCGCTACGACCTGTCGATCCAGTTGCTGGCCGACCCCGACGGCGAAGTCTGCGAGCGCTACAGCGGCACGGAGGAGACGAGTCACGGCCTGACCGGCAAGGCCGCCACCTACGTGATCGACGAGTCGGGGACCGTCAGGTACGAGGACCGCTCGGACACCCCCGCCGACCGCACCTACGGTAACTGGGTGCGCTACTTCGTCCGGAACGGTTACGAACCGCCGTTCGAAGGATGAGCCGCGGCGGGCGTCCGCGACGGCCCGCGTCCGAGCCACTCGACGACCGGGCGCCGCTCCACCCGAAACGGTGGCCTTTTGCTCGCGCTCCGCGGGGGTTTCCACATGACCGACGGGGACGCCGCGGACGACACGGAGGAGGCGGACAGCGAGGGACTGACCTACGCCGAGGCGGGCGTCGACATCGCCGGACAGGAGGCCGCGACGGCGGCGCTGGTAGGTGCGACCGGCGACTTCGAGGGCGACTTCGCCGGCCTGCTCGACATCGGCGACCGCTACCTCGCGCTGGCGGCCGACGGCGTCGGAACCAAACTCCTGGTCGCCGAGGCGCTCGACGACTACTCGACCATCGGCATCGACTGCATCGCGATGAACGCCAACGATCTGGTCGCGGCGGGCGTCGACCCCGTCGCCTTCGTCGACTACCTCGCCGTCGAGGAGCCCGACGACGCCACCGCCGAGGCCATCGGCAAGGGGCTGGACGAAGGCGCCGAGCGCGCCGGCGTCGCGCTCGTCGGCGGCGAAACCGCCGTCATGCCCGACGTGATCAAGGGGCTCGACATCGCCGGCACCTGCGCCGGACTCGCCCCCAAAGACGCCATCTTCCCCGGCGAGGCCCAAGCGGGCGATGTAGTGGTGGGCTGGCCCTCCTCCGGCATCCACTCCAACGGCCTCACCCTCGCCCGCGAGGCCGTGACTCGGGACCACGAGTACACCGACCCGTTCCCGCCGAATCCCGACAGATCGATCGGCGAGGAACTACTGGAGCCGACGCGTATCTACAGCGACCTCTTGGGAGCGCTCCGCGAGGTCGACACCCACGCCGCCGCCCACGTCACCGGCGGCGGGTGGACGAACCTCACCCGGATGGGCGACTTTCGCTACGAGGTCGACGACCCCTTCGACGCCCAGCCCGTGTTCAAGTTCGTTCAGGGGGAGGGCGACGTGACCGACGAAGAGATGCACCGCACGTTCAACATGGGCACCGGCTTCGTCGCCGCGATGTCCGAGGCCGACGCCGAGGCAGTCGTCGAGGCGACCGAGGACGGGCGAATCGTCGGTCGCGTCGAGGAGGGCGAGGGTAGCGTTGCGATTCGCGGGCTGGAGCTGTAACGGGTCGAAACTCTTCGATTTTCCGCCGTGGCGCGCGCTGTCGTCTCGGAATCGTGATCGACTCCGACGGACCATGGGAAGAGAGGTCTGCTGCTGGCGCGCTCGCGAGCAGGTGAGAGCCACGGGCGGTGGCTCCGACCGGTTCCCGCGCCGTCTCAGGACGCCCGGGTGGGCGGGCCGAGACCGAGCAACAGGAGCCACGTCACCGTCGCGCTGGCGAACACGACCGCGACGCCGAACAGGAGCTGTCGTCCGGGAACGTAGCGGACAGCGACGACTGATAACACGGACATCACGACGGCGGTTACCGCGTCACCCCGGCGAGATCCGGACGTGGCGAAGTCGCGCCAGCCGACGTAGGCGAGTACGACACCGACGAGCGCGCCGACCGCTATCGCCGGCGGCCCGGCTGGCTCCCCCGCGACTGTGAGGACGCCTTCCCGATACGCCAGCCCGAACGTGGCGACCGTCGCAACGAGGAACATCGCGGTGTATCTGTTGGTGATCCGCGAGAGCTGCTCGACGGACCCGGAGTCAGCTTCGCTCATCTGGGGGTGTGGCCCGTTGGGAACGACACTTCCGGCCCAGCGGACCGTCCCCGTGACTGTCCGTGACCGCCACAGCATCCGGAGTTACCGCTGTCTCCCACCGGAACGCCGTTGTCGTTCGAAGCACCCTGTCCGTCGCCGCCCCCACTGCCGTCATCCAGACACCACATTTCGTTACTCTACAGAGACAAATACTGACATGAGCGTATAAATTTAATTTAAATATTTGTTAGATGTGCGATAGAACTGTCGGGTTAGTATCCGGGATCGCCTCACCGTGAGGCAAGCACCCCTCGGTACCGAAGCTGACGCACGCGCCACTGGTGAACGACGACGCCGAAGCGGTCGGCGAGGCCACCGAGGATGGGCGGATCGTCGGTCGCGTCGAGGAAGGCGAGGAGTCCATCGCGATTCGCGGACTGGAGCTGTAGAAGCGCGGAACGGTTGGATCGTCGACCGCGATCCCCGGGAAAGTATATCACGACACCAGTCGATCCGTCGACACGATGGGGGCCGAGGACCCACCGACCGAACGCACACAGTCGACCGACGACCCGCCGGCGCGGGAGACGTACGACGACCTCGCCGACGGGTACGGGGACATCACTGGCGCGGCGATCCGCGAACACTACGAGTGGCCCGCGGTCCGGGACCTGCTCCCGGATCTGGACGGGCGGCGAGTCCTCGACGCCGCGTGCGGGGACGGGTTCTACACGGCGCGGCTGGTCGATTCGGGCGCCGACGCCGTCGGCGTCGACGCCAGCACCGAGATGGTCTCGCGGGCGCGCGAACGGTTCGACGGGGACGAGGGAGGGGGCGCCGACGACGACGGGAGTACCGAGGTGCCGATCCACGAGGCGGACCTCACCGGTGGCCTCCCCCGTTTCGACGACGGGGCGTTCGATCTGGTCCTGTGTCAGCTCGCGCTGGAGCACGTCGAGGACTGGCCGGCCGTCTTCGAGACCTTCGCACGCGTCCTCCGCCCGGGCGGTCGCGCCGTCGTCTCGACGAGCCATCCCGTCCGCGACTACGTCGACGCCGAGTACGGCGCGCGCGAGCACGTCCTCGCCGACGGAGCCACCTACGGCGCGGTCGAGCGCGCCGACCGCGACTGGGGCGACGAGGCGGAGGCGTTCGTCGTTCCGTTCTACCGCCGGCCGCTACAGGCGGTCTTCGAACCCGCGACCGACGCCGGCCTGCTCGTCGAGCGGGTCGTCGAACCGGGCGTCACCGACGCTTTCGCCGAGCGCGAGCCCGACCGTATCGACCCGTTCGTCGACGGCCCGCCGAACTTCCTCTGCCTGCGGTTCCTGAAGCCCGCCGACTCCGGGTGAGGAGCTACGCCTCCGGTGCCGGTTCGCCGCCGGCGCCGACGACCTCGCCCTCGTCCAGTCCCAGCCACTCGACGCTCGCCCGCCACAGTTCGCGCTGGGCGTCGCGGTCGGCGGCGGCCGCCGCGGGGCTGACGGCCTCGCAGTCGTCGAAGTACTCGCCGGTGACGGTCGCTACCTCGGGCGAACTCGCCAGGAAGGTCTGTGTCTCGGCGGACTCGGCGGCGGTGTCGACCGTGCCGGTCAGCCGCCCGACCGCACCGAACAGTTTCCAGCCGAGGCCGGCCACAAGCGAGCCGTTGCGCGAGAGCCCGGTCGACGGCGACACGCCCGGGTGACAGCAGTTCGCCGTCACCGACTCGGGCAGTCGCCGCGCGAGTTCGAAGGTGAACAGGACGTTCGCGAGCTTCGAGAGGCCGTACGCTCCGACGCCGCTCATCCGCCCCGGGCCGCGGACGGCGTCGAGGTCCAGCTCCGCCCGCCGGTGTAAGTCCGAGGACACCGTCACGACGCGCGCGGGGTCGACTCCGGCGTCGGTGCCGCGCTCCCGTTCACCCGCTTCCTCGGCGCGACGCTCGCCCGTCGCGGCGAGGCGGTCGGCGAGCCGGTTCGTCAGGCGGAACGTCGCGAGGTGATTGATCGCGAAGGTCAGCTCGACGCCATCGTCGATTCCCGGCACGGCGACCAGTTCCCGGTCGCCCTGCCAGGTCCCGGCGTTGTTCACCAGGCAGTCCAGCCGGTCGAAGTCGGCGAGTACGGCGTCCGCGAGTCCGCGAACCTCGTCGAAGTCGGTGTAGTCGGCGGCGTAGAAGGCGTGGCCGTCGCCGGGCAACTCGGCGACCAGCCGCTCGCCCGCCGTCCGGTCGCGGCCGTGGACGACGACCGTCGCTCCCGTCGCGGCGAGGTTGCGCGCCGTCTCCGCGCCGATGCCGCTCGTCGACCCCGTCACGAGCGCGACGTGCCCCTCACCGAGTACCGAGTCGCCGGGTACGTCCGTCATAGCTCACTGTTCGGCCCGAACCGAGTTAACGCCGCCGCCGGCCGACAGCGGTCGCCTCCGGGTCGGTGTGGCTCTCGACCCGTTCAGCAGCGGTCCCCGTCGTCTGGCGACCACGCGCACGCGTCGCCCGTCGTGAGGTCGCCGTCGTCGATATGCGCCGAGAGACAGGCGTAGTTGCAGAAGTACGCCGGCGACCCGCAGTCGTCGTCACAGTCGCGGACGCAGATCGGGTCGTGGTCGAAGATCCGCGACCCGCAGTAGACGCACGCTTCGCCCGGATCGGGAGTCGCGACGGTCGTGGACACGTCCCCTGATAGGGGCGCGACCACCGAAATCGTTTCGTGGGGGTCGCTGACCGAGTCGCCCCGACCGTTACCCAAACCAGCGACCGACGGTGGCCGTCGCCCGCTCGTAGCCGGCCTGGATCGCGTCGATCACGGGCGCGGGGAGCCAGTTCGCCCAGCGGACGAAGCGGGCGAACCGCCCCACGGGGTAGCGCGCCCGCGGGTCGTCGGCCTCGGCGGCCCGCACCACCGCGGCGGCGACGCGCTCGGGCCCGACCGCCAGCGGGTTGCCGTCGAGGATCCAGCCGTCGTCGATGGCCCCGTAGGTCCGCGCGTAGGCGGGCGTCCGCTCGCGGCCGGCCATCCGGGCGCGTGCGGCGGCGGCGAAGTCGGTCTCGACCCACGCCGGCTCGACCAGGCACACGTCGACGCCGGTCCCGCGCAGCTCGACCCGCAGCGCGTCGTGGAGCGACTCGACGGCGGCCTTCCCGGCGGCGTAGGCCCCCAGCCCCGGCGAGGCGACCAGACCCATGACGCTGGAGACGGTGACGATCCGCCCTCGACCGCGCTCGCGCATGTGCGGGAGAGCGGCACGGGCGAGTCGGTGGGGCCCGTGGACGAGTACGTCGAACTCCTCGCGGGCGGCGTCGACGGGCACGTCTTCGACGGGACCGGCCTCGGCGTAGCCGGCGTTGTTCACCAGACAGTCCAATCGCCCGGCCTCGGCGACCACCTCGTCGACGACGGCCTCGCACTGCTCGTCGTCGGTCACGTCCAGCGCGCGCGTCTCGCAGCGGGCGCGGACGGCCTCGGGGAGCGGCGTCGCTACGTCGGTCGCGTACACGCGCCAGCCCCGCTCGGCGAACGCCAGCGCGATGGCCGACCCGATCCCCCCGCCAGCGCCCGTCACGAGGACGACTGGACGACCCGCTCGGCGCTCGACACGCGTCGGCTCGTCGTTCCGTGCCACGGCGAACCCGGCGCGTGCCGGCGGAAAAAGCGTTCCGGGCCAGGTGCGAGCGGGTAGGATATAGCTACGTCACGAATGAGGGGAAGTACCTTTCACGGTCGCGCTCGCAGCCGATCCTGTGAGATCGCTGTCCTCTTATCGGGTGACGAACCGCGTGTCCGGTCGCGAACCGACCGTCGAGGTGACGGGGGTGGGTTCGCGGTGACGCTCGCGGCCGTCGACCGCTACGACGCCGGTCGCGTCGGCGACGTGGGCGGTCGCGCGGTCGTCCTCGGCGGGAGCGTCGCGGGGCTGTGCGCGGCGCGGGCGCTCGCCGACGGCTTCGACGAGGTGGTCGTCGTCGAGCGCGACCCGCTGCCCGACGCGCCGACCGCCCGCGACGGCGCCCCGCAGACGAGCCACCCCCACGCGCTACTCACGGCCGGCCAGGCGGTCCTGGAGGACTTCTTCGTCGGCTTCGGCGAGGATCTGGTCCGGGCCGGCGGGCTCGTCGTCGACACCACGCGCAACTTCCTCGAGTACCAGCGCGGCGGGTTCGTCGCTCCCGCGACCGAGCGGACGCCGACCTACTGCGCCACCCGGCCGCTGTTCGAGCACGTCGTCCGCCGCCACCTCCGCGAGCGCGAGGCCGTCCGGCTGCTGAGCCCCTGCCGGTTCGTCGACTACCGGACCGACGACGCCGGCCGCGCCGTGACCGGCGTCACCGTTCGCGACGGCGACGGGCCGACGGAGTCGCTCGCCGCCGACCTCGTCGTCGACGCTACCGGCCGGGCCAGTCGGACGCCGGAGTGGCTCGACGACGCCGGCTACGACGCCCCGCCGACCGACCGGGTCGAGATCGACCTCCAGTACAGCTCCGTCCGGATCGACCGCCCGCCGGGCGACAGACGGGTGGTCAGCGTCCCGCCGGACCCGCCGCGGACCCGCGGCGCCGCGCTCATCCCCGTCGAGGACGACCGGTGGGAGGTGATCCTCGCCGAGATGGGCGCCGACGGCGGCCCGACCGACCGCGCCGGCGTGATCGCGTTCGCAGAGGACCTGCCGGTCGACCTGGTCGGAGACCTCCTGAGCACCCGCCCCTGGGTCGGCGACGGCGTCGCCCGCTACCCCTTCCCGGCGAGCGTGCGCCGGCGCTACGAACGGCTCGACCGGTTCCCCGAGGGACTGGTCGTCACCGGCGACGCGATGGCGAGTTTCAACCCCGTCTACGGCCAGGGGATGTCCGTCGCCGCTCTCGACGCGCTAGTGCTCCACCACGCGCTGGCCGACGACGGCCTCGACCGCCTCGGTCCCCGCTTTTTCGACCGGGTCGCACCGGTGCTGGACACCCCCTGGCAACTGGCGGTCGGCGCCGACCGCGGTTTCGCGGCGACTGACGCCGCGGCCTCGCCCGCCGAACGGCTGTTCGAGCGCTACTTCGACCGCCTGCTCCGACGAGCCCACGAGGACAGCGTCGTCGCCGCGGCCTACGAGGAAGTCGTCGGACTGGAGCAGCCGCCGACCGCCCTGCTCCGCCCGGGCGTCCTCGCTCGGGTCCTGCTCCCCGTCGGCGGGGACGCCGAGCGGACGGGGCCGCCGCGGACCGCCTCGCTCGCCTCAGACCGGGGGCCGCCCCTCGCCGATGACGACGGTGCCGTCGAACGCGACCGCCCCGAGCGGCCGACCTAACCCGAGGCCGCGCAGGCGCTCGGCCAGCGGGTGGCCCCCCAGGGCGTACGACCCCGCCAGGGGGCGGGCGCCGAACGCCCCCGACAGTTCGATGGGCTGGCGTTCGAGCCCCGCCCCGTCCGTGTAACTCGCCGTCTCGACGGGCGTCCGAAACCGCGGGTTCCAGGGCGCGTCGAGCGTGACGACGTGCCCCCGTTCGTCCCCGACGGCCGTCCGCCGGCGGTCACCCCGGTCGGTGACCGCGATGTCTGCGACCGACTTCGGGTACCCCCAGATCTCGACGCCGAGCGCGCGGGCCGGTTCGGTGGTGACCGGCAGCGCCGCGACGTAGCCCCCGAGCGCGCTCCCCGGCCCCGCGACTCCGCGACGGAGGGCGCCGAGTTCCGGGACGGGCCCGTCGGCGGGCGTCGCCGCGAAGAGGACGCCGAACTCCTCGTAGGGCGCCATCGCGTCGTCGCCGATCCGCCGGTAGTCGACCGAGAGGAAGGTGACCGCGGTTCGTCCCGGAGCGAGGCGGAGCGGTGCGAGCCCCTCGGGGAGCCACCCGGCGACCGCCCCCGCGTCGGCCGTGACGACGACTGCCGTCGCTTCGGCCTCGGTCTCCAGCGGCACGACGACCTCGTGGCCCGTCGAGAGAGTCCGCGTGTTCGGCGACTGGTCGGACACACCCGCCGATCCGGGCGAGACCGCCGAAAGGATGGCGGTGGCGCTGTGGTCGGTGATCGAGTCGAGGGGGAGAGACACCGCTCGCCCGGGCTGACTACTCGTGACCGTATACGGGAACCGGGTGGTACGGCTCTTCGAGGTACTCCACGTCGGAATCCGACAGCGACACGTCCAGGGCTTCGACGGCCGCTTCGAGGTGCTCGATGCTCGACGTGCCGACGATGGGGGCGTCGACGTTGTCGTTCTGGAACTGCCAGGCCAGAGCGATCTGGGCCATCGTGACGCCCTTGTCGTCGGCGAGTTCCTCGACCCGTCCGTTGATCTCCTCGCTGCCGGGACCCTCGTGATAGGGCGTCCCGTAGTCGATCTCGTGTTCGCCGCGGTCGGTCGACGTGAACTCCTCGTGGGGACGGGTCAGATAGCCCGCCGCCAGCGGCGACCACGGGAGGACGCCGACGTTCTCTCGCTCGCAGACGGGGTACATCTCGCGTTCCTCCTCGCGGTAGGTCAGGTGATAGAGGTCCTGCATCGTCTCGAAGCGAGCGAGTCCTTCCTCGTCGCTGACCTGGAGGGCTCGCTGAAACTGGTGGGCCCACATCGAGGAGGCGCCGATGTGGCGGACCTTCCCGCGGCGGACCGCGTCGTCGAGCGCGCGCAGCGTCGTCTCGATAGGCGTGTCGTAGTCCCAGCGGTGGATCTGGTAGAGGTCGACGGTGTCCATTCCGAGCCGGTCCAGCGAGTGGTCGAGTTCCTGCTCGATGGTCTTGCGGGAGAGCCCCTCGGCGTTGCGGTGGTCGCTGGCGCCCGAGAAGCGGACCTTGGTGGCGACGACCTGCTCGTCGCGGTCGTAGTGAGCGAGCACGTCGCCGAGAATCTCCTCCGATTCGCCCGCGGAGTAGGTGTTGGCGGTGTCGAAGAAGTTGACGCCCAGGTCGATGGCCCGCTCGACGAGTTCGCGGCCCTCCTCCTCGTCGAGCATCCAACTGTCCTGGCTCCCGAAGCTCATACAGCCGAGACAGACCTTCGAGACTTCCATGCCCGTGGAACCGAGCGTGGTGTACTCCATACCGGATCGAGCGCGCGAGCGGACGTAAAACGACCGCTCGCGGACGGCCGGTGGCACCCCGCGGCGCTCCCCGGACCGCCCGCACGGCCGCTACTTTGACAATGCGAGACTCGAAAAGGCGTGGCGTATGGTAATCGATGACGAGGATGCGCTGATCGAGTCCCTCCGGGAACTGGTCGGAGGGGGCTCCGCGTGGTCGCCACGTACGACCGGGACGGCTACGACCCCGTCTACGTCGCCCCGGGCGCAGAGGACCGGGTCCGCTCGCAGGCCGAGCGGGTCCACGAGGAACTCGTCCTGCAGGGACTCGGCCGGGGTCACCTCGAAGACCTGTTCGCCGCCGGCGACCTGCAGTGTTCGATCCACCGCTTCGACGACCTGACGGCCTTCCACTTCGCTGCCGGGGAGTTCTCGGGGCTGTTCGTCAGCGTCGACTCCGCGGCCGACCTGCCCCTGGCGACGTTCGCCGAGACGTGCAAGGACCACCTCTGACCGCTCGCCGGTGACTCCACCCGCCCCGGGCGCCCCCTCGCCCGCGAGCGGTGCGGCGCGGTCGGTCGGTTCCGGCCCCGTCGACCCCCGTCCCCGCGCCGGGTTTATATTCGTATGCTGCATACGCGTGCGTGTGAGCACCCGTACGAGTGCGCTGGACACCGTCGTCTTCGGGGTGGACGTCCAGAGCGGCGACGTGCGCGGGGACGTGTCCTACGCGCTGGTGGCGTTCGACGGCGAGCACGTGGATCGGGACGTGGTCTCCCGGCGGAAGCTCCGCCGGCTGATCCGCGACGAACGGCCCGCCATCCTCGCCACCGACAACATGTACGAACTCGCGGAGAACAAGGACGCCCTCGTCCACTTCCTCGGCGAACTTCCGGACGAGACGACGCTCGTGCAGGTCACCGGCGCCGAGCGGCCGGAGCCGCTCTCACGCGTCGCCAACCGTCACGACGTGCCCTACGGCAAAGATCCCATGAAGGAAGCGGAGGCCGCCGCCCGACTGGCCGCCAACAACGTTGGGCAGGTCGTCTCCGCGTTCACCGACGAGACCGAGATCAAAGTCTCCCGTGGCCGCTCGACTGGCGGTGGCGGCGGCTGGTCCGAGGACCGCTACACCCGCCGGATCCACGGTTCGGTCAAGCGACGCACCCGCGAGGTCGAGTCCGACCTGCAGGACGCCGGGCTGGACTTCGAACGCGAGGAGACCGAGAAGTACGGCGGCTTCTCCAACGCCGTTTTCACCGTCGAGGGCCGGCCCCGCGACATCCCCGTCTCGAACGAGCGAGCCGGTGACGTGCGCGTCGAGGTCGAGCGCGTCCGCCGGGACGGTATCGAGTTCCGCCCGCTCGCCAAGCGGCGGGACCACGTCGTCGTCGGCGTCGACCCCGGGACGACCACGGCGGTCGCTATCGTCGGCCTCGACGGCGAGGTGCTGGACGTGCTGAGCACGCGGACGGCCGACAGCGCCGAGGTCACCGAGTGGATCGTCGAACGGGGTCGGCCCGTCATCGTCGCCGCCGACGTGACGCCGATGCCGAACACGGTCGAGAAGCTGCGCCGGTCGTTCGACGCCGCCGGCTGGACGCCCGACCGGGACCTCCCGGTCGACGTGAAACAGCACCGCACCCGCGAGGAAGGCTACGACAACGACCACGAACGGGACGCCATGGCCGCCGCCTTCGGCGCCTTCGACGCCCGCAAAGACCAGTTCGAGCGCATCGCCGCCAAGGTCCCGCCCGGCCAGGAGGTCGGCCCCGTCGTCGCCCGCGTCGTCGCCGGCGAGGAGAGCGTCGAGACCGTCCTCGAGGACCTGCGCGACGACGGCGGCGAGGAGAGCGAGGAGGCCGACCAGCCCGACAACGAGCAATCGCCCGAACAGAAGCGGATCTCACAGCTCGAATCACAGGTCGCCCAGCTGCAGTCGCACGTCGAGAGCCTCGAAGCCACGGTCGACGAGAAGGACGCCGCGATCGACGACCTGGAGGGGAAGCTCGACGAGGCGCGCAGCGAGACCCGTATCGAGGCCCGAAAGGACCGGGAGGTCACCCGGCTGGAGCGCGAGAACCGACGTCTGAAGGGCGAGGTCGACGAGCGCGAGGAGCGCGTCGACGAACTGGAGGGGAAACTCGAACGGCTGAAGGCGCTGTGGAAGCTCGACCACTCGAACTTCGCGGACATCTCCGAGAAGAAGGAAGGGCTGACGCCGGTGAAGGTCGTCGAGCAGTTCACCAGCGACGCCATCGACGACGCCGACGAGCGGTTCGGGCTCGCCGAGGACGACGTGATCCTGTTCCGCGACGCTTCCGGGGCGGGGGCCTCCACTGCAGACAAGATCGTCGACATCGATCCGCAGATCGTCCTCCGCGACGGCGGCCTCTCGGACGTCGCCGACGAGATCCTCTTCAAACACGACGTCCCGGTCGCCCCCGCCGAGATGGTGACCGTCCAGGAGGTCGACGAGCTGGCCGTCGCCCGCGAGCGCGAAGTCGAGGCCGCGATCGACGACTGGGAGGACCGGGCCGAGGAGCGCGAACGCGAGCAGAACGCCCAGATGGTCGACCGGCTCATCAGCGAACACCGCGCCGGCGACCGCGGCGAGAGTGACTGACCGGGTCGATCTCCGCCCGTTTTCAGACCATGCCGCCCATGCCGAACGAGGCGAGGACGTTCGTGACGACGCCGTAGAGTATGAGGCCGACGCCGGCGACGACGAGGCCGATGCCGGCGGCGATCAGCGGTTCGACCGACGCGATGAGTCCGATACCGCCCAGGATCACGAGGATGCCCACGATCCCGGCGGCGCCGAGTTTGTCGAGCACGTCTCGGCGTGCACTCCCCCGGCCCTTAACCGTTTCAGTCCCCGCGGCGGGGCTGTTCAGTCCCGGGCGAGCACGCGTCGCCCGGCGCGCAGCGACGGTCCGGCAGCGCTACCGGTCGTCGGTCCCGGAGTACCAGTTCCAGAAGTCGATCCCCGTCCAGCAGGTGTACGCGACCGAGAGCGAAACGAGCGGATAGAACGGGTCGATACCGAGCGCGACCAACTCGAGAGAGTGGCGTCCCGGCGGGGCGTAGAGAAGCGTGGTAACTAGCACGGCGACACCGACGCCGACGTTGCTCAGGTGCCACAGGAAGGCATCTGCACGCGCGAGCCTCCCACCGGGTTCGCCCATGCGAGCGGGTACATCCCGCTGGGGAAAATACGCTCCGCCGAGTGACGTATCCGGTTGCGCGTCCGAACGCACGGCCCCACCGAGTGGTCCCCGATCGACGGGCGAAACGGTCCGGAACGCTCAGTACTCGAACTCCGCCTCGACGTTCTGGGCGGCCCGAACCAGTTCCGTGACGGCCTCGCGGTTGCTCAGCAGTTCCATCTCCGAGCCCTCGAACTCCAGGGAGCCCCCCATGACGGCCTCGGTGATGTCGAGGTCGTCGGTCAGGAGGTCGACCCAGACGGCGTAGGGGCCGGCCAGCCCGAAGTCGTAGTCGGCGTCGGGGTCGTGCCCGCGGGCGGCCACGCAGGCGCCGTCGGCGACGACGACGGTGAGCGTGACCGGCTCTCCGTCGTAGCGGTCGTCCGGCAGGATGGCGAACCGGAAGGTGGCGTCGAAGTCCGCCGCCGCCTCGGCGAACGCCTCGCGGTCGTTGAGTCGCTTCTGTAACCGCTCGGCCCACTCGTCGGCCTCGCCGGGCAGCGTCGGTGTCATTACGTGTGGTGTGGTTCCCTCCGCGGCTTTGACCTTTCGGGTTCCGCGGGGCGTCCGGGCGCCGCTGGGGCCCGCTCGCTCGCCTCACACGCCGCCGTTCTCGAACTCCATGACGACGGGGCGGTGGTCCGAAACCTGCACGTCGATCACGGCACAGCGAGTGGGTTCGATGTCGGGCGAGGCGAGGAAGAAATCGAGGGTGCGGGTCTCGGAGACGAGCGAATCGAGCGGACGCTTGGGCACCGTCTCGCCGGGGTTGTGGAGGACGAGGCCGGTCGCTTCGAGCGCGTCCTCGACCTCGTCGAGGCCGTCGTAGGCGTTGAAGTCGCCGGCGACGACGACGCGGTCGCGCTCGGCGACGATGGCGGCGACCTCGTCGAGTTGCTTGCGGCGGCCGCGGCCGCTCATCGCGAGGTGGACCGCGAAGATCGACAGGTCGCCGATGCGAACCTCGGTGACGAGCCGCTTGGGGCCGGTTTCGAGGTAGTGGGCCTCGATGGTTGCGTCGATGTCGTCGCGGACGAGCAGGCCGTTCGAGAGATGCGAGAGCACGGGGAGCCGACCGAGTACGTTGCCGTCGCCGTACTTGGCGTCGGCGCGGGCGTGGTAGGCCAGTCCGCGGTCGGTCAGCATCTCCGCGAGGCGGGTGACCTGACCTTCGGTGATGGTGCGCGCCGACCCCTGGTCGACTTCGAGCAGGCAGACCACGTCGGGGCGCTCCTCTGCGATCACGTCGACGAGGCGCTCGGTGGCGCGCTCCTCGGCGGCGTCGTCGCCGAGCATCGCCCGGTGGGGTTTCAGCGCGTAGTCGCGAAGCGATCCGTCGTAGTCGAGCAGGTAACCGGCGTTACACGAGAGTATCTTCACACGTTCTCCGTCGCCTGTGGCGGCGACCGACCGTCCGTTGGGGAGACAGAGCCGGTAGTGGCTTATAAATGCGACGGTGACCTGTCGGCGGGCGGGAGGATCGACGCCGGTCGGCCGGGGTGCGAGACACTGCTACGGGAAGCGAAACGCGAGTCGGGCACCGGACCCGCCGCGAGCGTCGGGTCCGCGGCGGGCGAGTGGCCGAAGCGATACGGTGTGAGCCGACGCGGTGTCGGACCGTTAGAAGGTCTCGAGGTAGCGGTCGAGCTCCCAGTCGGAGACGTCGACGCGGTAGTCGTCGTACTCCTGGGTCTTCGCCTCGACGAAGTTCTCGAAGACGTGCTCGCCGAGCGCGTCGGCGATGACCTCGTCGCTTTCGAGGGCGTCGAGGGCCTCGCCGAGGTTCGTCGGCAGCGTGGTGATGCCGTACTCCTCGCGTTTGGCCTCGTCGAACTCGTAGATGTTCTCGCGGACCGGGTCGTCGCAGTCGAGTTCGCGCTCGATGCCGTCGAGACCGGCGTGGATGAGCGCGGCGAACGCGAGATAGGGGTTACAGGAGGGGTCCGGGAACCGGGCCTCGATGCGGGAGGCGGCCGGGACGCGCGCGGCGGGCTTACGGATGAGCGCCGAGCGGTTCCGGTCGGACCAGGCGACGTAGACGGGCGCCTCGTAGCCCGGGACGAGTCGCTTGTAGGAGTTGACCGTCGGGTTGGAGACGGCGGCGATGGCCGGGGCGTGGTCGAGGATACCGGCGGTGAACTGCTTGGCCGTCTCGCTCAGGTCGAACTCGTCGTCCTCGTCGTGGAAGGCGTTCTCGCCGTCCTCGGTGAACAGCGAGAGGTGCGTGTGCATGCCCGACCCGTTGATGCGCGGGATCGGCTTGGGCATGAACGTCGCGTGGAGGTCGTGCTCGGCGGCGATGGCACGGACCACGGCGCGGAAGGTGGCGACGTTGTCGGCCGTCGACAGCGCGTCGTCGTAGGTGAAGTTGATCTCGTGCTGGCCCTGGGCGACCTCGTGGTGGGAGGCCTCGATGTCGAAGCCCATGTCCTCCAGCCCGTAGATGATGTCCCGGCGCACGTCCTGGGCGAGGTCCTTCGGCGCGAGGTCGAAGTAGCCACCGGCGTCGTTGGTCTTCGTCGTCGCGCGACCGTCCTCGTCCTCCTCGAAGAGGAAGAACTCCGGTTCGGGCGCGGCGTTGACGGTGTAGCCCATCTCCTCGGCGCGCTCGATGGCGCGCTTGAGCACCCCGCGCGGGTCGCCCGAGAAGGGCTGGCCGCTGGAGGTGTCGATGACGTCACAGATGAGGCGACCGGCCGCGCTCTCCTCCGTGTTGCGCCACGGGAGGACGGAGAACGTCGACGGGTCCGGGTCCAGCCGCATGTCCGATTCCTGGATGCGGACGAAGCCGTTGATCGACGACCCGTCGAAGTAGATGCCCTCTGTGAACGCCTTCTCGGCCTGGTCGGCCGGGACCGAGACGTTCTTCACTGTCCCCAGAATGTCCGTGAACTGCAGGCGCAGGAAGTCGACGTTCTTCTCTTCGATCTCGTCGAGCACGTCCTGTGCCTCGGCGGAGAGACCCCCGTCCGGTTTCGCGTTTTCGCTTGTCATGTTGATCGACACCAGAACGGTGTGCCCCTATTATTAAAACCCTATCCATCTGCGCAAATCTTCCCCTTCGAGAGACGGAATTGTATATTCGTAAAATTCTAATGCCCCGGTGTCGTCTGTGGACGTAATGACGTACGAAAATCTGGACCGCAAGTTGGTGAATGCGCTGCTGGGCGACGGGCGGGCGAGCCTGCGCAGCCTGGGCGAGGACCTGGACGTGTCGGTGACCACGGTGTCGAACCACCTCTCGGATCTGGAGGAGGACGGCATCATCGAGGGATACACCCCGAAAGTCGACTACGACAAGCTCGGCTACGACGTGACCGCAGTCCTCCAGCTGAAAGTCGAGGGCAACGCGCTCCCGGAGGTCACCGACTCGCTTCGCGACCATGACCAGATGATCTCCGTCTACGAGGTGACCGGCGACTACGACATCATCGCCATCGGCAAGTTCACCGACACCGACGGCATGAACGAGCACATCAAGGAGTGTCGCTTATACACATCTCTGAGCGGGCTGGCA
>NZ_AOIU01000007.1 GCF_000337455.1 Halosimplex carlsbadense 2-9-1
GCGTGGCCCACCGCCGATTTTCCGCGTCCGAAACGGCCGTCAGCGGCCCGTCTGACGGGGGTCTGACGGGTATTCTTGTGGGGTGAGTGGCCTTCTCACGGGTATGGACAGCCGGGGCTCGACCGAGCGGCCGGTCGCCGTCGACGGCGACGCGGCCGACCGGGACGTCCGGGACGTGCTCGCGGGGCTGGTCGTCGGCGACGGCGCCGGCACCGACGAGTCGCTTCGCGCGGTCGCTCGGGCGGCCGGCGGGAGCGACCGCCTCGTCCCGGAGCTCCTCTCGGCCCTCGGCGACGACGCGACCGCCGTCCGGATCGGCGCCGCGTGGACGCTGTGTGCGCTGGCCGACGACCAGCCCGCCGCCGTCGACTACCTCGCGAAGCGCCTCGCCACCTGGAGCGAGCGCGGAGGCGGCGAGGAACCGTTCGAGGTGGAACAGGTACTTTCGTACCTGCGCGGGAGCTACCCCGGGCGCGTCGCCGACGCGGTCGACAGCGCGGCGGCGCTGGGCGCGCTCGACGCCGACGGCGGACGGCGAGCGGCGGCGGACGGAACCGACGACCGGACGACCCACGGGACACCGACCGGCTCGGGCGAGCGGGCTGGGGCCGGAAGTTCCGGGGAACGCGTCGAGACCGACGGCGGCGTCGGCGGAACGGCCGTCGCGGATCTGGGCGACGGGCGACAGGTCGTCCGCCCCTCCGGCCGGCGCGGCGGGGTCCACCAGCGACCCGTCGAACCTGGGGCCGAACGGCCGGTCCGACCCGACGAGCCGGACCGTTCGGCAGCGGTCCCCGAGACTCACCCGACCCACCCGGAGTTCGACGACGCCGACGCGGAGCCGACGACCACCGAGCCGGCGGCGCCGACGGAGTCGGACGGCGCCGCGGAGCGGACGCCCACCATCGGCACCCACGCGCCGGAGACGCCGGAGACGTTCGCGGCGATCGGCGCCCTGAGTTCGTTCGACCGGCTCTCGGCCGTCGCCGAGGGCTGCGAGGCGCGGTTCGCGACGGGCTACCGGTGTCGCGCCGTCGAGGACGACGAGGAGCGTGGCGTCGCGACGCGGCTGTTCGAGCGCCCCGACGAGTGCGACCGGCTCGATTTCGCCGCGGACCTGACGAAGCGGCTGAGTCGCTGGCGAGCGCTGGCCGACGGCGAGCGCGTCGTCGACCTCTTCGAGTGGGGCGACCGCCCGCGCCCGTGGGTCGCGACCCAGCCCGTCGACGACTCGCTGGCCGAGCGCGACCGGCCGCCGGTCGACGAGGCGCTCGCCCAGGCCGAGCAACTGGCCGACGCCGTCGCTCACTGCCACCGCCACGGCACGGTCCACGCCGGCATCGATCCGAAGAGCGTCGTCTTCCGTGGCGACGCCCTCTCGGGGCTGGAGCGGCCGATGCTCGACAACGTCGGCCTGATGCACGCCTTCCGCGAGTACTTCCAGCCGGCGAACTACCTCGACCCCCGCTTCGCCGCCCCGGAGTACTTCGACACAGACTTCGGCCGCGTCGACGCCGCGACCGACGTGTACGGCCTCGGCGCGACCTGTTACTACCTCTTCACCGGCCGACCGCCCTACGCCGGCAGCTACTGCGAGGTCCGCGAGGGCGTCATCGACGGCCGCCCGCCCGCACCGAGCGCGGTCAACGAGGCCGTTCCCGAAGAACTCGACAGCGTCCTCGGGAAGGCGATGGCCAGGGAGAAGATGAAGCGCTACGACGCCGTCGAGGGGTTCCGGAACGACCTCGAAGCGGTCGGCGGCGATTGACGGAACGATATAGGGGCGGTTTCACGGCTACCCGTCGATCGCGGACGATCGGCCTCTCGGCCGGGGGTCGATCCCAAACGCCTCCGCGTAGCGCGCGGTGGCCGCGACCGCGAACGCGAGACCGCTCAGCGTCGTCAGGAAGAACCCGTAGTACGGTGTGTATCCGCCCGGTGCCTCCAGCAACCTGACCGGTGGGTACACGACGCAGAGGAACGCCGCGACGCACAGAACCCCCACCTCGATCCGCGGGACGGAACGGCTCGCGCGGACGAGGCCGTAGCTCAGCGGCGGCACGAGCACCAGCGCCCGACCGGGATAGAATCCGTTCACGTCCCAGGGCGGTCGCGCTCCGAGCGTCCCCACGAGGTCCTGTCCCCAGTGGAGATAGACGCCGACCGCGAGCACTGCCAGCCCGACCGCGGCGACTCGGTCGGCGAGCGAGAGCGACGCGGCGCGCATACTCGGTCGTACTGTCTCTGCGTGATAGGCTTTCTGCCACTGATCGCGCAGTCGCTGGCCGGTCGAAAACGGAAGAAACGCGAACTGCGGAAGCCTGGTCCGAGAGCGGATCGCAGCGGCCGGAAAGCGGTACGACGATCGGCGGAAAGTGGGTTGGCTATCGGGGGCCGACTTTTACATCATGCCGCCCATGCCGCCGCCCATGCCGCCCATGCCGCCGCCCATACCGCCGGGCGCGCCGCCGGGGCCGCCGGGGCCGCCGGCGTCGTCGTCGCCGGTGTCCGTGCCGCCGCCCTTCAGGTCGCCCGCGGCGATCACGTCGTCGATGCGGAGGATCATGACCGCGGCCTCCGTCGCGGACTCGACCGCCTGGGTCTTGACGCGGAGGGGCTCGACGACGCCCTCCTCGACCATGTCGACGGTGTCGCCGGTGTAGGCGTCGAGGCCGACCTGGTGGTTACCGGAGTCGTGCTGGCTGCGCAGGTCGACGAGCGAGTCGATCGGGTCGAGCCCGGCGTTCTCGGCGAGGGTGCGCGGGACGACGTCGATGGCGTCGGCGAACGCCTCGACGGCGAGCTGCTCGCGGCCGCCGACGGAGTCGGCGAAGTCGCGCAGTTCGAGGGCGAGGTGGGCCTCCGGGGCACCGCCGCCCGGGAGGACCTGCCCGTCTTCGAGGGTCACGCTCACGACGCCCAGCGAGTCCTCGATGGCGCGCTCGACCTCGTCGGCGACGTGCTCGGTGCCGCCGCGGAGGATCATCGTGACCGCCTTGGCGTCCTCGACGTCCTCGACGAAGATGCGCTCGTCGCCGGCGACGTCCTTCTGAGCGACCGAGCCCGCGAAGCCGAGGTCGTCCTCGGTGATGTCGTCGATGTTGGAGACGATGCGGCCGCCGGTGGCTCGCGACAGGGCCTTCATGGCGGACTTCTTCGCGCGGCGGACCGCGAGGATGCCGCGCTGGGCGAGGTAGTGCTGGGCCATGTCGTCGATGCCCTTCTGGGCAATGACGACGTCGGCGCCCGCGTCGTCGAGCTTGTCGACGTACTCCTCGAGCTGCTGTTCCTCCTGGTCGAGGAACTGCTGGAGCTGGTCGGGGTCGGTGACGTTGACCTCGGTGTCCAGTTCCGTCTCGGGCACCTCGATGGCGGTATCGAGGAGCGCGACGTTGGCGTCCTCGACGGCGTAGGGCATGTTCTCGTGGACGCGCTCCTTGTCGATGATGACGCCCTCGACGAGCTCGGACTCCTCGATGGAGCCGCCGACGACGGTCTCGAGCTGGATGTTGTCGGTGTCGACGCCATCCTCGTCTGCGACGGCCTGGACGGCGTTGACGACGAGCGAGGAGAGGGTGTCCTTGGCGTTCTCGGCGCCCTTGCCGGTCATGGCGGTGGCGGCGATGGACTCCAGAATCTCCGTGTCGTCGGCGTCGACGTCGATGGCGATGTCCTCGAGGGCCTCCTTGGCCTTCTCGGCGGCCTGGCGGTAGCCCTGCGCGAGGATGGTGGCGTGGATGTCCTGGTCGAGGAGGTCCTCGGCCTTGCCCAGCAGCTCACCGGAGATGACGACCGCGGTCGTCGTCCCGTCGCCGACCTCGTCCTCCTGGGTCTGGGCGACTTCGACGATCATGTTGGCCGCGGGGTGCTCGATGTCCATCTCCTCGAGGATGGTGACGCCGTCGTTGGTGACGACGACCCCACCGGAGTCGTCGACGAGCATCTTGTCCATCCCCTTCGGGCCGAGTGTCGTCCGTACGGACTCGGCAACGGCCTTCCCGGCCGTGATGTTCATGGACTGTGCGTCCTTGCCCGAGGTGCGCTGAGAGTCCTCGGACATGATGATGAGGGGCTGGTTACCCATCTGCTGAGCCATAGTCAAGAGAGAGGTTGTTTGCGATTCTATATAAAAGTACCGGTGAGTGGTGCCGTTGACTTCGCTGGACGCCCGAAGAGAGTATGTGAACGCGTATCAAAGGTGCATTTATATGGCGATTGAGACCCGAAACCGGGAGTGAGCCGGCCGAGAGCGGGGTTTGGGACGACTCGGGCGGATCACATTTGCCCGTCCGGGACGTACCGGTCGTATGGCCGAGACACGGACGATCGGATCCGGGGGCTGGGGACGCGAGCGCGTGCTGACGATAGTCGCGGGGGTCCTGCTCGTCAACCTCGTCGGCGCGGCGCCGGCGGTGCTGTCCGGGCCGGGGTCGCCGTGGTTTCAGGCGCTCGCCAAACCGACGATCTACCCGCCGTCGTGGCTGTTCGGCGTCGTCTGGACGCTCCTCTTTACCCTGATTGGCGTCGCCCTCGCGCTCGTGTGGCTAGCCGGTGAGAGCGACCCGGTCGGAGCGGGGCGCGACGGCTGGACCCCACGTCGGGTCGCGCTGGCGGCGTTCGCCGGCCAGATGGTCCTCAACGTCGCGTGGACGCCCGCCTTTTTCGCCGCGGCGAACCTGCTCGCCGGCCTGGTCGTCATCGTCGCGCTGTGGCCCGCCGTGGTCGTGACCATCTGGGCCTTCGACCGCGTCGACCGCCGGGCGGCGCTGTTGCTCGTGCCGTATCTCGCCTGGGTCACCTTCGCCGCGGTGTTGAACTACCGGTTCCTCGCACTGAACTGAGCGGCGAACGGACGGCGGTCACTCCCCGGCGCCGTCCTTCAGATGTCCCACCAGCGCGTCGTTGACTCGCTCGGGTTCCTCGTCGTGGACCCAGTGGGAGGCCCAGGGGATCCGTTCGAGGCGGCCGTCGGTGCAGTAGCCGACGCTCTCGGTTGCCATCTGGGGGAGGAGCGCCACGTCCTCGTCGCCCCAGACGACGAGGGTCGGCGCCTCGACGGTCTCGCGGGGCGCGTCGTCGCGGCGGCGCAGGAGGGCGCGGTACCAGTTGACGGCGCCGCGGATCGCCCCCTGGCGGCGCCAGGCGTCGCGGTAGTGGGCGAGTTCGTCGTCGGTGAACGCGCCGGGGTTGGCGCTGCCCTCCAGCACGTCGAGGACGCCCCGGGCGTCGCCGCGCCCGAGGAACGCCTCGGGCACGACCGGCAACTGGAACGCGAACATGTACCAGCTCCGGGCGAGCTGGCGGGGGCTGGACTTCAGCGTCCGGCGCATCACCGACGGGTGCGGGACGTTGACGATCCCGAGGTGGTCGACGGTCTCGGGGTGGCGAAGCGCCAGGTCCCACGCGACCGCCGCGCCCCAGTCGTGGCCGACCACGTGGGCGTCGTCCCGGTTCTCGGCGTCGATCAGCGCGGCGATATCGCCGGAGAGTTCCCGCATCCGGTAGGCGTCGAGTTCGCGGGGCTTCTCGCTGAGGTTGTAGCCGCGCTGGTCCGGGACGACGACGTAGAAGCCGGCGTCGACCAGCGCGGGGATCTGGTGGCGCCAGCCGTACCAGAAGTCGGGGAACCCGTGCAGCAAGACGACCATCGGGTTCGAGGGGTCGCCGGCCGTGACGACGTGCAGGTCGACGCCGTTGACGGTGTGGCGCGTCGACGCCGCGGAAGACAGATCGAGCAGGCTCGCGTCGGTGGCGGTCATACCCGGACGTGGGACCGCCAGACCCCTGTAGATTCTGGTGGGCTGACTGGTCCGCGATGGGCGGGGTCGCCGGGCGACTTATTCGCCTTCGTCGCGTCCGCTCGACTATGGCCTACACCTGCCAGTGCGGCGCGACGATCCGATACAAGCAGGACCTCGCCAAAGAGCAGGGGGAGGTGTACCCGACCTGGAAGTGCCGGGAGTGTCTCAGCGAGATCCCCAGCGTCCACGCCGAGCGCATCAAACACGAACACCCGTCGTAGGAATCGATTTTGTTGAGAGGGGTCCCCGTACCGCTACCGCTTTCGTGACCGGAACCGCGAACAGCGTGAAAGGGGCGACGCGTTCGGCGAAGGCCGACGAAGCAAGTGACGCGGGACCGAAGGTCCCGCTAATCTGAGGCCGTAGCCCTCAGACACCGCAGGGCGAAGCCCGAGGAGCGTGGTTCGAAAGACGCCGATGGCGTCTTTCGTCATCACGAGAGAGCGAAGCTCTCTCGAACGACAGCGAGGCGCCCGAGTCGAACGCGTCGGGGCTTTCGCGCTGTTCGAGTTCGTTCACTCCGGGCTAGCGGTCACCGTGCGGTCATCGGTCGGGCACGAAACGGATACGACGACGCGCTACCGGCAGACTGTGAGATTCATCGACCCATCCCGAAGCGCCGATGCCGGAGTTCGGGGGTGATCTGGATGCGGTCGATCTCCTGGCCGGTGCGGTACCAGACGAACGCGGCCCGCGTGAACAGTTCCCGGCACTCGATGCGGACCTCGCGAGGGATGCCCTCGCTGCGCTCGTGGACGTCGCGGATCGCGGCTTCGGTGAACAGCTCGACGGGCTGGTCCTCGTAGGGTTCGCCGCGGAAGTAGGCAAAGGAGCGGGCGACGTACTCGGCGATGTCCTCGGGGCCGAACGGCTCGATCCCCTCGTAGTAGCGCAGCCGCGAGTCGAGCGTTCCCCGGAGGTCGGCGACGCGTTCCTTGCCCTCGGGGGTGCCCATCAGGAACAGGCGAACGCCCATGTCCCCCGCCACTTGCAGCGTCGAGAGGATATCGGCGGGGAGGACCTCGATCTCGTCGACGACGAGGAGGAGGGTCTTGCCGTCGGCGCGCACGTCCTCGACGAGTTCGCGGGCGGCCTCTTTGGCGTCCTCGGTGGCCCAGGGGACGCCGTCGCGGGTCTGCCAGTAGTCGCGGTCCTCGACCTCGTAGCCGGCGGCCTCCGCGGTCGTCTGGATCGTGGCGTACAGTTTGCGGGGCGTGGTCTCGCGGGGGTTGTCGAGGACGGCGACGACGAAGTCGTCGTGTTCGCCCAGGTCCCGCCGGACGATCTCGCGGAAGGCGGTCTTACCGGTGCCGTAGTGGCTGACGAGACCGATGTGCTGCTCTTGGAGGAGCCACCCGGTCACCTGGTTGAGCATCTCGGTGTCGTGGCGGACGTACAGCGGTTCGGGCATGCGGTCGGTGCCCGCCTCCTCGGTAAAGGGCAGGTCCGCGACGGTGTCGGGGTCGCCGCCGAGCGCGCGGCCGAACGCGAGCAGCCGGTCCTCGACCTCCGAGAGCTGGTCGAGGAGGATCCCCTGGCTGCGCTCGCCGTCGTCGTCCAGCGACCGGATCTTCTCGACGAGGTCGCCGACGGTCTCCGTCTCGCCCGCGCGGCCGTCCGCGGTCGGCCTGTCCGTGTCCTCGGTCATGCTGTTCGGTCGATCAACGTGTGGTTGTCCGTCCAGCCCGATAGCTCTTCTGACGCCTCACTCCGAGACGGAGAACGTCCCGACCTGCTCGTCGCTCTCGGCGAAGCCGTAGCGGACGGCCTTCGCGCGCACCGTGGTTTCGCCCGCCGGCAGGTCGACGGGACCGGTGTAGAGCACCCACTGCGGCTCGGTCCCGTCGCTCTCGACGAGGTCGTCGGCGACGGCGTAGGCCATCGACGCCCCCTGAGTCGCGCAGTACAGCGACAGCGTGGCCGGGCCTTCCAGGTCCAGCCCGCTCGTCCGGGCCGTCCGCTCGTCGTGGTTCGGGCTATTGATCACGAACCGCGGCGCCGCGGTCTCGGGCTGGTCCGTCCCGCCGTAGCGGTCGCGGACCATCTCGGCCTCGGCGGTGTCGCCGGCGTCGCCGACCCGCTCGCGCCAGTCGTCCAGCGCGCCGCGCATCCGGTCCAGCGTGTCGGCGTATTCCGGGTCGTCGGCGAGGTTGTCGACCTCCCAGGGGTCCTCGCGGAGGTCGTACAGCTCCTCGGCCGGTCGATCGGCGTCGAACCACCGTTCGGAGCCCTCGAGTCGCCCCTCGCGGGCCCGTTCCAGGATCTCGCGCATGACGGGGTGGCGATTGCGGAAGGGGATCCACTGGCGATACGGGGTGCCCGGCCGGTAGTGCCTGATGTACTTGAACCGGTGGTCGCGGACCGCCCGGACCATGTCGTAGGACTCGTCGTAGCGGTCCCTAGAAGCGAAGACGTATTCGCGCTCGTCGGCGCCCGGTCCGAGGAACTGCCGGCCCCCCACGTACTGCGGCACGTCGAGCCCGCAGGCGGCCAGCATCGTCGGACCGAGGTCCATCATGCTGACGAGGCGGTCGTCGACCTCGCCGCCGTCGACCTCCCCGGGCCAGCGGACGATCAGGGGGACGTGGATCCCCCCGTCGTAGGGCCAGCGCTTGCTTCGAGGGAGCCCCTCCCCGTGGTCGCTCCACAGGACGACGATGGTGTCCTCGGCCAGCCCGTCCGCCTCCAGGCGGTCGAGCACGTCGCCGACCCACGCGTCCGAGCGCGCGACGTTGTCGTACTGGCGGGCGATGGCGAGCCTGGTCGTCTCCGTGTCGGGGAGATAGGGCGGCACCTCGACAGCGTCGGGGTCGGTGTCGGGATCGGCGACGGCCCCCCCGAACTGGTCGTCGGTCCCGGGCTCGGTGGGGTCCCACTGGCCGCTCTCGTGGGTGACGCCGTTGGTGACTATCGCGAAGAAGGGCTGGTCGCCCTCGCGGGCGTCGTCACGCCAGTCCGCGCCCGACCCGTGGTGGTCCCACATCGTGACGGGAGTGCCGAACTGGTAGTCGGCCTTCGAGTCGAGCGTGCAGTAGTAGCCTGCCCGCCGGAACAGTTCGGGGACGGCGGTGACGTAGTGGGGCGGAACGGCCTCGTAGGGCGTCGGGAGTTCCGGGGCGTCGTCGCTGGTGTGAGTCGTCCGCATGTGGTGGGTGCCGACGGCGTTCTGGTGGCAGCCGGTCATCACCGCGGAGCGACTGGGAGCGCAGACCGGCGCGGTCGAGAAGGCGTTCGGGTAGCGCCGTCCGTCGGCCGCGAGACCGTCGATCTCGGGGGTTCGCGCCAGGTCGTCGCCGTAGCACCCCAGCCGCGGCGTCGTGTCTTCCATCGCGATCCAGAGGACGTTCGGCCGGTCGGCCCCGGGCATACCCGACGGGCGTCCGCCGCCGCCCTAAGTGTTGTTGCGGGGTCGTTCGGCGGGGGCGTCACCATCTGTAGGACCGACACCGACCAGTCGTCGAGGGCGCCGCGAGCGACTGCAGGTCCGCCTCCGCGTCACCCGCCGAGGACGGTCTCGAACACCCGGTAGAGGCCGAACCCGACGGCGATCGAGGAGACGAGAGTGATGACCCAGAAGGCCAGCGTCACGCCGATCTTCCGACGGGAGACGCCGGCCGAGCCGCCCGCCAGTCCGCCGCCGATGACGCCGGAGATGATGATGTTGTTGAACGAGATGGGGATCCCGAGCGCGATGGCCAGCTGGGCGATGACGAACCCCGGCACCAGCGCGGCGATCGACCGGCGGATGCCCAGCGAGGCGTACTCCCGGGAGGTGGCCTGAAGGAGTCGCGGCGCACCCATCCAGGCGCCGCCGAGGATACCGACGGCACCGATGGCAAGCAGGACGATGCCCGGGAGTCCCAGCTCGGCGCTGTAGAGGTTTTCGAGCGGCCCCGTGGCCAGCCCGACCTGGCTGCCGCCGCTGGAGAAGGCGACGACGCTGCCGAGGACGACGAGGAACGTGCGGATCCCTTTGTCCACGGACTGCTGGGTTCGCAGACGGATGAACTGGAAGCTCAGCGCGGCGAACGCGACCGTCACGACGGCGACCGTCGGTTCGACCCCGGCGACGGGCGACAGCCCCACGAGGTCCGCGCCGAGACCGGCCAGCGAGTTCTGCGTGGCGTCGGGGCCCGACGGGATGATACTCAACTCGACGTTGGCGACGATAGCGCCGACGAGCGCCGCGAGCACCGGCACGCCGACGGTCTCGGGGATGTCGTCGCGCCGGAGGATCGTCGCGGTCAGATACGCGAGGCCGCCCGAGACCGGCGGGACGAGCACCCAGAAGAGGGCGATCCGCTGGTAGGTCGCGACGGCCGGATCCCCGCCGAGCGAGAGGCCGACGCCGACCATCGCGCCCGTCGTCGCGAAGGCGGCGGGGACGGGGTAGCCCGAATAGACGCCGAAGGCCATGAACGCCGTCGCGGTGAGCAGGCCGGCAGTGGCGGCGAGCGAGGTGATCGCGACGCCGTCGATGAGGCCGGCGCCGACGGTCTCGGAGATGGATCCCCCCTGCGTGAGCGCGCCGGCGGCGGCGAGGATGCCGATGAGGAAGGCGGCGCGCATCGTCGAGATGGCGTTGGCGCCGATAGCGGGGGCAAAGGGCGGGGAGTTACTGTTGGCGCCCAGCGCCCAGGCGGTGCCGAGGCTCACGACCGTCGCGAGTACCACCAGCGCCCAGAAGCCGACGGTCGCCACGCTAGGTCCTCCCGTCGGCGACGGGCGAGTCGTCTGGACCGGGACCGTTCCCGTCGGCGGCAGACGGTCCCTCGTCGACGGTGGACGCCCCGCTCTCGGCGCGCGACTCGGTCATGCGCGACACGTTGTGTCGGCCGGCGAATAAACGTTCGCGCCGCGGGGCGGCGGTCTGGCGGTCGTCGCGGGCGGCCGACAGGTCTCCGGACGCGTCACAAGACATTTCCGCCGACACCCGAACATCCGGCAATGCGATTCTCGGACGCGCCGGGGGGACCGACCAGCCGGGCGGTGAGACGAGGACCACCGACAGACCACGTCGGTCCGTCGGTGAGACGGTGACCGACGACGGACCGGCGCGACCGGACGGGCCGGTCGTGGACCGTCGGACGGTCCTGGGAGCGGTCGCCGGCGCGAGCGCGACCGCGCTGGCCGGCTGTAGCGCCTTCGAGCGCGGCGCCGACGCGACCACCACCGCCGTCCCGGCCGCCCGCGCTCGCGAACTGGCCGAGCGGTTCGCGCCGACGCTGTACTTCGACGCCGCCGAGCGGTGGTTCCCGACCGACCCCCGCCCGTACGAGCGCGAGCGCGACGGCGAGACGGTCGTCGACGGCTTCGCCGCGCTCGACGGCTACACCGAGCGGTTCGACCCCGAGGCCCCGCCCGACCCCGCGGTGTTCTACAACGCCGTCACCTACGAGGACTCCCCGCTTGCGGTCGTCCAGTACTGGTTCTACGCCGCGTTCGACCAGTTCACGACGAACTTCCACTGGCACGACTGGGAGGTGTTGCACGTCTACGTCGACACCGCCGAGGGGGACGGGACGCCCGCCGACGGCGCCGACGAGCCCGTGCTCTACGTCGCCAGCTCCCACTCGCGGTCGGTGCCGAACAACGAGTACCTCGACCCCGACCGGCGGCCGACGGTGCTCTCGGAGCTGGGTTCGCACTCCAGCGCGCTGTCGGTCAACGACGCCGTCGACGAGTTCCAGCGCCTGTCGGTTGCGGACCTGGCCGCCGACATCACCAACAGCGCTATCGAGGGGATCGAGGACGTGGCCGAGCTCCCGCTGGCGTACGGCCTCCCGCGCGATGAGGGCGGCCGACTCCCGTTCGTCGTCCCCGAACTCGACGGCGCGCCGATCTACGAACACGATCGGCTCCCCGCCGTCGAGCGCTCGGACCTTCTCCCCCCGGAGCACACGATCCGCTCGTACGACGCGCTGTCGGCGCCGCCCGGCGAGGTGCCCGAGCGCTCGACCGGGCTCGTGTTCGGATCCGGCGCCGAGGCCACCGGCCCCGCCGCCGACGCGGACGTGACCTACGACCTCGTGCCGACCGCCGACCTCGAACACGTCGACGAGTTCACAGGGCCGCAACTCAGCTTCGAGTTCGCGATCCCGACGGCCGTCGAGGACGCCGTCGCCAGCCACCTCACGGCGCCGAGCGCGCCCTGGGAGCAGCCCCGATACGAGAACCCCGCCAGCGACATCTCCGACCCGGCTCACCGGCGGGCGCTGGCCGACCGTTACGACGCCGTCGGCGACCCCGCGCCGGTCAACACGCTGCTCGCGCGCGCCGTCGAGGCGGTGCCTGAGCCCGATGCCCCCGACGGGAAAGGCGTGACCACCCAGGAGTCCCGGGTCGAAGCGGTCGCGCTGGTCGAGAGCGACGCCGTCGCTGTCCCGACGTTCGGTGGCCTCGCCGCCGTGAGCGATCTGCCCGCCGGCGACCACCGCCTCACCGTCAACGGCGCCGGCCTCGCGCCCCACAGCGAGACGGTCGCCGTCGGCGAGGCGGCCACGGGGACGGACGCGACCGCCGAACCCGCCGGGACTGACGACGCGGCCGCGGCCACCGGGGCCGACGCGGCCGCCCCGCCGGGCGTGACGCTGGCGGGCGCCGACGGTTCGGTCCCGCTGGTCGCCCGCGAGGACGCGACGAAACTCGCCGTCGACCCGACCGACAGCGAGGCCGAACTGACCGCTCTCGCGGTCGAGGACGACTTCGCGGGTCGGCTCTACGACGCGCCGCTGTCGGGTCCCGACGCCGTCTACGTCCACCGCGACGGCGCCTACACGACGGAAGTGCGAGACGCCGACGACGCGATCGGCGCCGTTCGCGTCGACCCCGGCGACGAGGCGCGAGTGCCCGTCGACCGCCCGGAGACCGGGACGGCGTCGCTCGCCCGCTACGTCGCGACCGTCGCCGAGGAGACGCGAGACGAGGTGGCCGCCGAACTCGACGGCCGGGACGGAGGTGACGAACCGTCGGGTGACGGAAACGGGGGCGGTGGGAACGACAGCGACGCTCCGGGCAACTCGCTGCGCGGGCTCGTCCAGGTCCTCGAAGCCATCGCCGAAGGCGCCCGTCGAGCGGCCGAACAGGCCGAGTCCGGGAACGGCGAGGGCGCCGACGCGCGGATCGACGCCGTCGCGATGCGGCTCGAACGGGCGACCGACCGGTTCGAAGCGGCTCGCGAGGGCCTGCCGCCCGACCTCGCGGCCGCCGCCGAGAACCGCTTCGCACAGCTCGACCGGCGCGCGAAACAGGCGAAACGCTCCGAAAAGCTCTGAACGGAGCGCTCAGGCCGGGTCGGGGTCGGCCTCGCTTGGCCGACGGACGACGATCACCGGTCCGACGGTCTCCGCGGCGATCCGTTCGCTCTCCTCGCCGAACAGGAGCGTGCTGAGCGACGGCGCCTGCTCGCCCATCACGACGGCGTCGTGACCGGTCGCCGCGTCGACGAGCGCGTCGAAGGGGTTGCCGGTCGCGGTGCGCGTCTCGACCGCGACGCCCGCGTCGGTCAGGGCGGCCGCGGCGTCGTCGAGTCGCGCCCGCCCCTCGTCGCCCGCGCCCTCGGCCGACCCGGTCGCCAGGAACAGCGTCACCTCGATGGCACGGCCACCGACGAGCGTAGCGACGAAGTCGGTGATGCGGTCGACGGCGACCTCGCCCGTGACCGGGACGAGCAGCCGTTCGACGGGGCCGGTCGCGCCGGTGATCGCGAACGCGTCGGCCTCCAGCTCCGCGGCGACCCGGTCGATCGACTTGCGGCGGTCGTGGGTGAACACGAGGCGGTGGTCGGCCGCGCCTCCGGTCGCCGCGAACTCCTCGGTCACGTCGTCGAGCGCCTCGTTGGCCCGGTCCTCGTACTGAAGGCGCGCCTGGTCGGGCGGCGTCTGCTCCGGGAGGACGTGGTAGCCCAGCACCGTCACGTCGACGGTCTCGAGCAGGTCGAGCAGCCCCGCGGAGACGCTCGCTCCCTCGAGTATCGCCAGCGGCACGAGCACGCGGGTCATAGTTTCCCTCTGAGTGTTACGTCGCGAGCGTAATAGAAGTACCAGCCTGCAGTCGCCAGCATGACCGCGATCCCGATGGTCTGCGAGAGCCGCTGCATGAACAGGATGAGCGCGAAACTCGACAGCGCGCCCAGTATCGGGACGACGGGGTAGCCGGGCGTCCGGAAGTCCGGGTCGTACCACTCCGGTTCGTCCCGTCGCAACGCGATCAGCGCGATACACATCAGCCCGTACAGCACCAGATGCAGGAACGAGGCGACCTCCGCGAGAACCTGAACCTGTCCGGTGGCGACGAGCACGAGCACCGGCCCGCCGGCCAGGCCGAGCGCGACGTGGGGCGTCCCGTATCTGAGGTTGATGCGGCTGGCCCACCGCGGGAGGATGGCGTCCCGCGAGACGGCGTAGATGGCCCGCGAGGTGCTCAGGACCGACGCGTTGGCGCTGGACATCGTCGCCAGCAGGCCGCCGAAGACGATCGCGAGCGCGCCCGCACCGCCGAGGTAGTACCGTCCCACGTCGACCATCGCCGTCTCGCCGAGGTCGGCCAGTTCCCCGCTCGGGATCGCGCTGGTCGCGACGAACACCGTCACCACGTACATGACGCCGACGATCACTACCGACCCGACCATCGCCAGCGGCAGGTTCCGCCCCGGCTGTTCCATCTCGCCGGCGACCGTCGCGACCTGGGCGAAGCCGAGATACGAGGTGAACACGAGCGCGGCGGTCGTCAGGACCGGCACCGGGCCGAACGGCATGAACCGCTCGGGGGCGCTGGCCGCGCCGACCAGCCCCACCGCGTCGAGACTGCCGTACAGCAGGAACACGGAGAGGATCGACAGCAGCAGCGCCACCACGCCGTTCTGGAGTTTGGCGGCGTTCTCGGTCCCGGTGACGTTCAGGACGGTGAAGCCGGCACCGAACAGCAGGGCGACGGGGATGACGAGTCCCTCGCCGACCGTGACGCCGATTTCGGCGAGCGTGTCGACGGCGTAGTAGCCGAAGCCGACGAGGTAGAACGCCGTCGCGAACACGAGCCCGAACCACAGCGAGAGGCCGACGACCGTCCCCGCGAGCGTCCCCAGTCCGCGCGAGATGAAGTAGTAGCCGCCGCCGCTTTTCGGCATCGCCGTCGCGAGTTCGGAGGTCGGGAGCGCGACCAGCAGGGCGACGACAGCGCCGATGGCGAACGACCCCGCCGCGGCCGGCCCGGCCTCGCCCGCCGCCAGTCCGGGGAAGACGAAGATACCCGCGCCGATCATCGTCCCGATACCGATGGCGAGCCCGCCGGTCAGGCCGAGCGTCCGCTCCAGTTCGGCGTCGTCCGTGAACGTCGCCTCGTCGGTCTCGACCGTCTCCTCGATCACGGGCGTCTCGCCCTCGACGTTCGCCCCGCCCGGCGAGTCAGTACTCACAGCACGGTGATACGTCGCCAGGCACGTATGTCTGCCGGCGACCCAGTCGAACGGTCCGCCCGGGTCGCCGTCAGTACGGGTCGGGAGCGAACGCGCCGCCGTCGAGCGACAGCGGCGCGAGCGGGCCGACGGTCACGTCCGGGCGCTCGCGCAACTCGTCGGCGACCGGTTCGGAGACGACCAGCGAGTCCGGGTCCATCGTGCTCGGGATCCGTGCGATCCGCAACTCGCCGGGGTCGGCGACGCCCGTCGTCGAACACGACAGCAGGAGCGCGGTCGCGTCGTCGGGGACGACGAACGGCAGTTTCGCCCGCCGCGGCTCGCCGCTGGTGGCGATGTTGACGTAGGTGTCCGCGAAGTCGATATCGGCCACGAGGTCCCGGTGGACGAAGTCCGCGAGCCCCACGCCGACCGCACTACCGTGGGACGGTGCCGTCAGCGAGCGGGCGTAGACGCGGGTTATCGACGGCGAGTCCGGCTCGGCCTCGCCGTGGAAGTCGTAGCGGCCGAGGACGTTCGTGTCCATCCCGGTGCCCGACTTGTCCTTGCCCGTCTCGTCGACGACGAGGAGATCCAGATCGTCGACGGGGAGCGTCGCGAGGTGCTCGCGGGCCCGGTCGAGCAGTTCGGGCTCGCGGTCGCGCACGTCGGCCGCGTCGATCCCCTCGATCCGGGCGGCGCGGTGGTGAGCGTTCTCGACGAGCGCGATCCCGCCGGCGATCGGTGTCTCCCGACGCAGGACCTCGTAGCGGTCGGCGATCACGTCGGCGAAGTCCGTGGCGATGGCGGCGTTGTGTAGCGATTCGGCCCCGCGATGCTTGCCGAGGCCGATCACGGCCATCTTCGCCAGGCCGCTCTCCACGTCGCCGCGGAAATCGGTGTGCGGTTTGACGCGATTGGCGAGCAGGACGGCGTCGGCCTCCAGCGCGTCCACGGCGGCGTAGACCGGCCGTCCGAGGTCGTCCTCGCCGACCGCCTCGACGGCCATCGACGAGCGGATCGGACAGCCGAGCGTCTCCTCGGTGATCCCCAGCGCCGCGAGCGTCTCCCGTTGCCCGTCGGCGGTCGCGCCGCCGTGGCTCCCCATCGCCGGGAGTACGAAGGGTGCGAACCCACGCTCGGCCAGCCGGTCGACCGCCGCGGCGAGGACCGCGGGCATATCCTCGATCCCGCGGCTCCCGGCGGTGATCGCCACCGACGACCCGGGATCGAGGTCGTCGAATCCCTCGATCGCGTCGACAGCCGCCCGGGCCGCCGCCGGTACGTCGCCGACCGTCTCGGGGTCGCGCTCGCGGCGCGCGACGGCGAACTCGGGCAGGTCGTCGACGGTGTAGTCGTTGCAGTCGGCCAGCGCGGCGGCGTCGGGGAACTCGATGTCCATCAGCCGCTCCCGGCGTCCGGGAGGTCGGCGGCTTCGGCTCCGTCGCCGTCCCCGCGTCGCGCGCGATTGCGGGCGATGCGCGCCGCGACTTCGACGGCGTCGACCATGCTGGCCTCGCTGGCGCACCCCTCGCCGGCGATGTCGAAGGCGGTGCCGTGGTCGACGCTCGTGCGGACGATCGGCAGGCCGACGGTGACGTTGACGCCGGAGACGGCGTCGTCGCTGGCGAACCCGAGCATCTTGATCGGGATGTGGCCCTGGTCGTGGTACATCGCGACGACGCAGTCGTAGGCGCCGCCGGCGGCCTGGGCGAAGACCGTATCGGGCGATTCCGGACCGTGTACGTCCAGTCCGTCCGCGCGGGCGTGGTCGACCGCCGGTTCGATCTCGCTGCCCTCGGCGACGCCGAGGATGCCGCCGTCGCTGGCGTGGGGGTTCAACCCCGCGACGGCGATGGTCGGGTCGTCGATGCCCAGGTCGCGCAGTCCCTCGTGAGTCACGTCGATCGTCGTCCGGACGCGGCCGCGCGAGACCCTGTTGCACGCCTCTGTCAGCGGGACGTGCGTGCTGACGTGGGTGACGATCAGGTCCGCGGCGGCGCCGTCGGCGGTGTCCTCGATCCCCTCCACGAGCATCATCGCGTACTCGTCGGTGTCGGTGTAGTCGGCGAGCATCCCCGTGTGGCCGGCGTAGGTGCTGCCGGCACAGCGGGTCGCCTGCTTGTTGATCGGCGCGGTCGCGATGGCGTCGACGGCCCCGTCGGTCGCCAACTCGATGGCCCGCTCGACGTATTCCAGGCTCGCGGCGCCGTAGTCCTCGCGGACCTCGCCGTAGGTCAGGGCGTCGGCGTCCACGTTGTCGAGATCCAGCACCGGGATCCTCGTGGGGTCGGCGTCTGCCGCGCTCGGCGAGTCGACGGCGGTGACGGTCAGGTCGCTCTCGCAGACCGCGACGGCCGCGCGCAACACGTCGGCGTCACCGACGACGAGCGGCGCCGCGGCGTCACAGATGGCCGGGTACGCGCCGACGATCACTTCGGCGCCGACGCCCGCGGGGTCGCCCATCGTCACGGCGACAGTCGGTCGCTCCATGCTACCGACCCAGCGTGTCCAGACAGTTGAGGATGACCCTTTCGCCTCCGAAGCCGCCGGCCTTCGTGACCACCCGCGTCCCCGCCGCGGGCCCGGTCGCGATCCGCCCCTCGGGGACGCCCGCGGCGACCGACTCGCCGGTGAGCGCGATCTCCGCGACGTCGAGCGCGTCCAGAACCGCCTCCGCGGTGTCACCGCCCGTGAGGACGAGCCCCGCCGGCGGTGAGGCCTCGACGGTCGCCCGCGCGGCCGCCGCGAGCGCCGCGGCGACCCGGTCGGCCGCGATCCGATCGGCGGCCGTCGCATCCTCGGCGAGGTCCGCGGCCGCCCGCTCGGCCGCGGCCACGTCCTCGCGACTCCTCGCGGCCGTGACGACCGCTCGCTCCCGCCAGTCCAGCAGCGCGGAGAGCGATTCGGCCGCCGCGCGGCCCGCCGATTCCGGGTCGCCGACGGCCGCCGCGGGGTCGAGCGCGACGACCGCCTCGTCGTCGACCGCGTCCAGTTGCGCGAGCGTCCGCTCGTTGACGCTCCCGACGACGGCGAGGACGCCCGACCGTCGCGGGTCGGACGACACGTCCGGTGAGGAACCCGGCGGCTCGCCGGCCAGCGCCACCTGTGCCGCGAGACCCCCGCTCCCGACGTAGAGGGGGGTCGCGTCCAGCGACGCCGCGCCCGCCGCGATCGCTTCGAGGTGGTCGTCGGTCCGGGCGTCACAGACGACGAGCGGCGGCCGCTCGGCCGCGGCGCGGTCGGCGAGGAACTCCCCGACGGCCGCCGGCCCCGCGTCGACGGTGTCGCCGTCGAGGTGTGCGACGGGGTACTCCGAGCCGGCGACGTACTCGCGGAGGTCGGACTCGGCGACGCCGTAGCCCGCTTCGGCCAGCGGCGTCCCGTCGACGAGGTGGCGCCCGCCTTCGGTGGTCCGGCCGGTCGCCGGGAACGCCGGCGCGACGACGGCCAGAGCCGCCCCGGTCGCCGCCAGCGCCGCGTCGACTTCCGCGGCGACGTTGCCCCGTAGCGTCGAATCGACCTTCTTGTACACCAGACCGGCGGGGTAGGCTTCGACCGCGCGGGCGACCGCCGCCGCGGCCGCCTCGTTGTCGGCGTCGCGGCTGTCGGTGTCGACGACGAGTACGTCCGCGTCGGTGCCGGCGTCGCTGTCCGCGCGACCGCCGTCGACCGACCGGCGGACGCGGACGCCCCGGCCGCGCCCGGCGAAGCCGTGGCCGGTGTCCATCGCCCCCGTCAGGTCGTCGGCGACGACCAGCGCGTTTCGCATTGCTCCCTCTCGCGCTCGCTCGCACTTAGTCGCCTCGTCCGGCGTTCGGCCTGGTTCCCGACGCCGACGAGGACACGCCCGCCATTCCATCGCCGGCCGGCGACTTATTCGCACGAGGGCCGAACGGGTCACGTGTCCGAACCGAACCAGGCGGCCGTCGAGGAGGCGGTCCGCGAGGGGGAGTCGATGGGCGGGCGCGACCTGGTCGCGCTGATCGAGCGCCACCACGACGGCGCCGGCGTCGAGCCCGAGACGATCGAGGCGTACGCGGAGGAACTGGCGGCCCGCGACGACTACGCCTTCGACGCCGAGGCGTTTCTCGCCGACGTGGACGAACACACCACCGACGCCGACCGCTGGGCAGGCGGTCACTACTACGAGATCGGCGACGCCGTCGACGACCACCGGATCAGCCTGTTCCCCGAGTCGTGGCACGAGGAACTCGGCGGGTCGACCGACGTGGCCGAGTACGTTCGGTTCGTCCAGGACGAACAGCCCGAGTACCTCGACGACCTGGCGCTGGGCGGGCCCGGCGAAGGCGTGCCCAAACCCGCGGTCCTGCAGGCGCTGGAACTCGTGGGCAGGGTCAGCCGCCCGACCGCGCGGGAGGCGTTGGCCGAGGCCGGCGACCGCGGCGACATCGTCCAGGACGCCGACCAGAACCCCGACGCCGACATCTACCTCGCCGACCGCGTCTCCGAGGACGCGGTCTGACCCGGGCGAGCCGCCGACGTGCCACTCGCGCCCCCGGAACCGGAGCGAACCGCGACCAACCGAACGGTTTTGCCCCGCCGGTCGCAGGCTGGGGGTATGGATTACACCGTCTTCATGTCCACCGAGCCCACCGAGCGGTGGGAGTTGGCGAAGCAGATGGGGCTCTCGAAAGCGGTCTCGGGGCTCCCGCGCGGCGCCGACGGCGACCCCTGGGACTTCGAGGCGCTGCTCGAACTGTCGAACCGCTTTGCCGACGCTGGGCTCGACCTCGCGGTCATCGAGGACCGGCCGCCGCTGGACGACGCCATCCTCGGTCGCGACGGGCGCGACGAGCAGATCGAGACGGTCAAGACGCTCCTGCGGAACATGGGCCGGGTCGGCATCGACGTGTGGTGTTACGTCTGGATGGCGCCGCTGAAGGTCCTCCGCACGTCGCGGTCGGTCCGCGGCCGCGGCGACTCGCTCGTCACTCGCTACGACCACGAGCAGATGGATCGGGGACCGGAACTGCAGGGCGCCAGCGCCGAACAGCTGTGGGCGAACCTGGAGTACTTCCTCGACGAGGTCGTCCCCGTCGCCGAGGAGGCGGGCGTCAAACTCGCTCTACACCCCGACGACCCACCGCACTCTCCCGTTCGGGGGGTCGAACGCATTATCACCAGCCCGGAGGCCTACCGGCGCGTGATGGATCTGCACGACTCGGAGTACAACGGCATCACGCTCTGTCAGGGCAACTTCGCCGCGATGGGCGCCGACGTGCCCGCGGCCATCCGCGAGTTCGACGACCGGATCCACTTCGCGCACTTCCGGGACGTCGAGGGGACGAGCGACGATTTCACTGAGGTGTGGCACGACGAGGGGCCGACCGACATGGCCGCGGCGATCCGCGCCTACGAGGAGATTGGCTTCGACGGGCCGCTGCGGCCGGACCACTGCCCGACGATGGCCGGCGAGGACAACGCGTCGCCGGGCTACCACGACAAGGGCCGGCTGTTCGCGGTGGGGTATCTGAAGGGGCTGCGCGACCAGTACCGGTCGATGGACGGGGGGTAGTCGTCGCTCAGTCGTCGGCCGGTTCGACTGCGTCGACCGACCGTCGCTCGTCGTCGCTCGACCCGCCTTCCAGCGCGTCGAGGCCGCCGACGAAGTAGCCGACCATGTAGGTGGCGAGGACGACGACGTGCAGACCGATCTGGTCGGGCAGAGGGACGGCCGCCGAGAAGACGGCCTGGAACGCGACGACGATCACGAAGAACTGACCGACTGCGGTCCACTTACTGTCCTGCCAGCTCCCGCTCGAGGCGGTGAATTCGGGGTGCTGGCGGACGACGCGACCCATCACGAGTCCGAGGACGAGCACGCTGACGCCGGCGGCCCCGGCGATACCGGGATTCGCGCCGAACCACCACAGACCCCCGCCCGTCGCGACCCCCAGCGCGACCGCGAGCAGTCGATGCAGGAGTGTTCGGTCCATACGCGGTCGCTACGACTACCGGAAGGAAAAGTCATTCGACCAACGTGACCGGTCGGCTAGCGGTCAGGCGGTGTCAGTCCCCAGTACCCGGTCTCACGCGGGGTCCAGCGTGTCGAATCGGAGATTCGCCGGCTCGATCCGGCTCAGGGAGCCGGATCGAGGAGGGTCTCGCCGTCTTTCATGTGTTCCTCGACGACGTCCAGGTCGAGGGTGACGCCGAGGCCGGGTTCGTCGGAGACCGGGACGGAACCGCCTTCGATCACGTCCTCCTCGACGAAGGTGTCCCAGTCGGGGTCGTCGCGGCCGTGCCACTCCAGGGCGAGGAAGTTCGAGACGGAGACGCCGACGTGGGCGCCCGCTTTCGTCCCCAGCGGCGAGGAGACGTTGTGCAGCGCCAGCGGGGTGTAGTAGTCGTCGGCGAGGTTGGCGGCCTTGACCGTCTCGCGCATGCCGCCGAACTTCGGCATGTCCGGCTGAAGTACGTCGATGCCCTGCCGTTCGACCATGTCACGAACGCCGTGGGTGCGGAAGACGTTCTCGCCGGCGCAGATGGTCGTGTCGGTGGCCTGCGTGACCTCGCGCTGGACCTTCAGGTTCTCCGGGGGCACCACGTCTTCGAGCCACCACACGTCGTAGTCCTCGACGGCGGCGGCGAGTCGACGGGCGCTGTCGCCCGCGTAGTTCCAGTGGCAGTCGAAGGCCACGTCGGCGTCGTGGCCGACCCGCTCGGTCACCGCCTCGACGACCGACGCCTTGTAGTCGATGGCCTCGGCGTTGAGGTGGCGGTTGTGGCGGTCCTTCTCGTAGCGCTTGCTCGCGTCGAGGTCGAACTTGATGGCGTCGTGGCCCTCGTCGACGACCAGCTCGGCGGCCTCGGCGTAGCTCTCGGGCGCGTAGATGTCCCGGTCGTGCTCGTCCTGTTTCGCGCCCTCGAAGGCGCCGCCCAGGTGCGCGCCGGCGTGACAGTCGACGTAGATCCGCGCCTCGTCGCGGTAGGCGCCGCCCAGCAGTCGGTAGGCGGGCTGGTCCTCCAGTTTGCCCGCCAGGTCGTGCAGCGCGATGTCGATCCCGGAGATGGCGCTGACGGTCGCGCCCGCCAGCGACCCCGTCGCCGAGTGGATCTCGTAGAGCTTGTGGACCAACGGCTCGATGTCGCGGGGGTCCTCGCCCTCCAGCCACTCCGCCGAGTCCTCGACGATGTCCCCCACGCCCGGGCCCCAGTAGCACTCGCCGGTGCCGGTGACGCCCGCGTCGGTGTAGATCCGGACGAACGTCCACGTCCAGTCCGCGTCGACCTGTGTCGCCTGTACGTCTGTGATTTCCACGTCTGTCATGGCGCCCCCTTCCGAGTCCTCCGTATTCAACCTCGGGGCGTCCCGTCATTCGTCTGTCTCGTCTGGACTACCGGTCCCGGAGAGTCGTTCCGCCGCCCGACGACGCGCCCGCCCGATCCGACCTGAGAACCCTCGCGTGCACCCCATCCAACACCCGCCCGCGCTCGCTCTACCACACCCGCCCGCACGAGATACCACGCTGACACGCTCGACCGCCCGCCGGTCGCTCACGGCCGCCCGCACCGCGGTCGACCTGTCTCCCGAACTACAACAACGATCGAAGTCGCCGTAGTCGAACGACGATACGGATTCAGAGCGGTCGAGACCCCCGAGAGACGACGATCCGTGAGGTCGGACACCCCCGCCAGTGCCACGATAACCAGACACACGGCCGTCCAGTTATCGGTCCCGGATTTTGACTAACGTCCGCGGGAGCCGGAATCGGTCCGAATACGTCCCGTTTGATCGCCGTTACTCGATGTTCGATCAGTTAATTGCCGGTTACTCCCCGGTGGGCGTATGATTTTTCACGATCAGTGTATAACGTTTACTCGTATGGGGTTCGGGAGCTACGACGAATCAGAACAAGAGAACCAGGAGCTAGACGCCGACCTCGAGGACGACGACGGCGTCAACACAGCGGAGAACACACACGACGGCGACGTGGAGTACGAGTTCGACGCCTCGAACGACGAGCTGCTCGACAGGCTACAGGACATCAAAGAGAACACGTGAAACGCGGGGTTCGCGCCAT
>NZ_AOIU01000008.1 GCF_000337455.1 Halosimplex carlsbadense 2-9-1
CGCCTACCGCCGCCAGCCCGACCGCCGCCCGGTCGAACTCGACGACGGGACCGTCTACGTCCGCGCGGCCGGCCTCGACGCCGACGAGGCGGCCGACGTGGTGCGCGCGTTCACCCCCGAGGGCGGTCGGCCCGAGCCGTTGCGAGTCGCCCGGCTGGCCGCCCGCGCGGCCGACGAACGGTTCGTGGGCGGCGACGGGAGTGACGGCGACGACGCCGGAGACTGACCTGCCCATCGCAGAGACCGACCCGATTATGGTCGTGCCGGACGAGCCGTGAGTCATGAGCGAGGGCGAGATGGACGGGCTGGCGGTGGTCGCCTGCGAGCGCTGCCCCGACCTGGTCGAGTGTCGCAACCGCATCGTCAACGGGGTGGGCCCGGCCGACGCGGATCTGTTGTTCGTCGGCGAGGCGCCGGGCCAACACGAGGACGAGGGCGGCGAACCGTTCGTCGGCCGCTCCGGTGACGTGCTCGACGACGGTCTGCGCGACGCCGGACTCGACCGCGGCGACGTGCGCATCACCAACTGCGTCCGCTGTCGCCCGCCCGACAACCGCGACCCGACGGGCTCGGAACTCGCGAACTGCCGCGAGTATCTGGAGACCGAGATCGACCGCGTCGACCCCGAAGTCGTCGTGACGCTGGGGAAAGTGCCCGCCGAGCACCTGCTGGAGCGGGACGTCGCCGTCACCGGCGAGGCCGGCGACGTCGTGGAGGCAGCGATCGGCGGCGAGCGGCGGCGAGTCCTCGTCTGCGTCCACCCCGCGGCGACGCTGTACGACCCCTCCCAGCGCGACACCTTTTCGTCGACGCTGGAGCGGGCGGCGGAGTTCACCGACGAGTCCAGCGGCCAATCGCGGATCGGCGACTTCTGAGACGGGTCCGCTCGCGGGCCCGCTTCGGCCGGTTCGGTCGCATCGGTGGGACTATCGGCGGTCCGTCCGGACTGGCCGATAGGATGTCACTCGACGAGCGGGCGGCGACGGCGAGACGGGCGGCCCAAGCGGGCGCGGGGGTCGCGGCGGACCTGTTCCGGGAGGAACTGGCCGTCGAGCGCAAGGACGGCAAGACCGACCTCGTGACGCGGGCCGACCGCGAGGCCGAGGCGGCGGTGCTCGACGGGATCGAAGCGGCGTTCCCGGGCGAGCCGGTCGTCGCCGAGGAGACGGCGAGCGGCGCCGCGGTCCCCGATTCGGGGCCGGCGTGGATCGTCGACCCCATCGACGGGACGAACAACTTCGTCCACGGGATCCCCGTGTGGGCGACCGCCGTCGCCGCGGTCGTCGACGGCGAGGCCGTCGGCGCCGCGGTCGTCCTGCCGGCGCTCGGGGACACCTACGTCGCCGACGGGTCCGGTGCGCGCCTGAACGACGAATCGATCGCCGTGAGCCCGCGGGACGACCCCGACACGCAGTCGGTCGCACCGACGTTCTGGTGGGGGCTCGACCGCCGCGCGGAGTACGGGGCGGCCGCGACCGAGATCGTCGAACGCTTCGGCGACCTCGTCAGGTTCCGCTCGGCGCAGGCGACGCTGTCGATGGTCGCCGCCGGGTCGCTCGACGCCACGTTCACCAACCGCGAGACCAACGCCTGGGACACCGTCGCCGGCGCGTTCCTCGTCCGGCAGGCCGGCGGTCGCGTCACCGATCTCGCCGGCGAGCCCTGGCGTCACGACAGCCGCGGCCTCGTCGCCTCCAGCGGCCACAACCACGACTCGGTGGTCGACGCCGCCCGCGCGGTCGACGGCCACCGACCGGAGTGAGCGCCGCGCCCGACCGCAGTGACCGCGCGACCTCGCGGCGAGGGCGGCGCGGTGGCGCTCGCGCCGAAGCTTGCGCCGACGGAAAGCGACTTGACCGGGGTCGCCGTATCGGCGGGTATGAACACGCGAGCGACTGCGGCCGAGGTCGTCGTGGTCGACTACGGGCTGGGGAACCTCCGCAGCGTCACGCGCGGGCTCGAACGCGCGGGCGCCGCCGTCGAACTCAGCGACGACCCCGGCGACTTCGCCGGCGCCGACGGGATCGTCCTCCCGGGCGTCGGCGCCTTCTCCGAGGGCATGGACAACGCCGGCCCCTTCCGCGACGCGCTGGTCGAGCGGGCCGAGGCGGGCACGCCCCTGTTCGGTATCTGTCTCGGCATGCAGATGCTGCTCACCACCAGCGAGGAGGCCGAGCGCGAGGGCCAGGGCGACGTTGAAGGGCTCGACCTGGTTCCGGGCCGCAACGTCCGCTTCCGCGGCGACCTGAAGGTGCCCCACATGGGCTGGAACGAACTCGACGCGGCCCGCGACCACCCGATCGTCGACGGGGTCGACGGCGACTACGCCTACTTCGTCCACTCCTACTACGCCGAACCGGACGACGCCGAGGCCGTCGTCGCCACCACGGACTACGGGACCGACTTCGCCTCCATCGTCGCGAACGAGCGGGGCAACGTCTTCGGCACGCAGTTCCACCCCGAGAAGTCCGGCGAGACCGGCCTGCGTATCCTGCGGAACTTCGTCGATATCTGCGTCGACGGGCTCTGAAGCGCACGTCCGGGCCCTTCCGACGCCGCTCGCGGCGGTGGCTACTTACCCTCGGCCGTCGTTGCCGTCCACTATGTCCGCAGTGGTGGTGGGTCTCGCCGAGGCGTTGCTCCAGGTGAACGTCGACATCGACCTCAACCCGGTCGCGAACGTCGTCCAGGGCGCCGTCGGCTCCTTTCTGACGACGCTGGTCGTCGGTGCCATCCTCACCGCCGTCGCCCCAGAGTTCCTCGAAGACCGGATGGCCGCGGTCGTCGACGACCCCGTCGGATCGTTCGTCTACGGCTTCCTCGTCCTGATATTCCTCGCGCTCGCCGTCCTCGTCCTCGTGATCACTATCCTCGGCATCCTCGTCGCGATCCCGCTGGTCCTTCTGGCCTACGTCGTCTGGGCTATCGGCGCGGCGGTCGCGTTCCTCGCCATCGCCGAGCGGTTCGTCGACCGCGAGGGCGACGACTGGGGGACGGCGCTCCTCGTCGCCGCCGCCCTCAACGGCGGGCTCGTCCTCACCGGCGTCGGTGGCGTTCTCTCGTTCTGTATCGGCGCCGCCGGATTCGGTGCCGTCCTCGAAGACCGGCTCTGAGCTTATTCACCCGGATATTCGGCAGTTTCCCCGATCCCTAACGAGTAAGGTATTCCTACCATTGATAACTGGCGACTACGTTTTGGTATGTACGAGATAGAGGCCGACCCGCGAACGAACCGACTGCACCTGAGTTTCACCGGCCGGATGGACCGCGAGGAGATGGAGACGGCGGCCGACGAGACGGTCGAGGCGGCCGAGCACCTGCGTGACGGGTTCGACATCATCAACGACCTCTCGGGTTTCACCCCGCCGTCGCCCGAGGCCGCCAAGCCCATCAAGCGCGCCCAGGGCGAGCTGAAGGAGAAAGGCGTCGACCGCGTCGTCCGCGTCACCGACGAGGAGACGAGCGAGGTCGTCGTCAACGCCTTCGAGCGACGGTCCCGGGACGTGGGGTACAGCGGCGAGACCGCCGACTCCGTCGCCGAGGCCGACCGCAAACTCGACGAGAAAGAGGTCGCCGGCTACGCGAGCGCCTGATCGCTGTCGCCGCCCTGCGACTCGCCAGTCGGCTCTCGCTTTTCAGCGTCCGGCACGGTGACCGTCGCCCGCGTCCCGTCGCGGGTGTCGAACGATAGGTCGCCGCCCAGCGCCGTCGCGCCCCAGTCGGCCAGCCACAGTCCCAGTCCCGACCCGTGTTCGAGCGCCGACTCCGCGCCCGCCGTCAGCACGTCGAGTTCGTGGTCGGGTACGCCCGGTCCGTCGTCGGTGACGGTGATCGCTACCGCATCGTCCCGGCGCTCGGCAGACAGCGTCACCGTCGGCGCCTCGCCGGCGTGCTCCAGCGCGTTCTCCAGCAGCGTCCCGACGACGACCTGCAGGACCGCCGGGTCCGCGGTGACGGTCACGTCCGCCGCTTCGACGGTCACGGTCGCCGCGCCTCCGTCGGCCGCGGCGCCGTCGCTCGTCCCGTCGAGTCGCTCCGTTCGCACGGCCGCCAGCAGCTCGGCCACGTCGACCCGGTCGGCACGCGGGTCGCTATCGAGAACGCGCTCGACGGTCCGGGCCTTCTCCCCGAGCGCGACCAGCTCCGTCGCCTTCGACTCGGCGCGGTCGAGCATCCCGCGGACCTCGGGGTCGTCGACCTCCCGCGCGGCGGCCTCGGTGAACCCCTGAACGACGGTCATGTCGTTGCGGAGGTTGTGTCGCAGGACCCGGTTGAGCACGCCGAGGCGCTGCTCGCGCCGACGCTCTTCGGTCACGTCCTGGAAGACGACGGTGTAGCCGACGTGGGTCCCACCGGCGTCGGACAGCGGCGTCGTCGTCACTGTGAAGATCCGCCGCCGCCCGCCCGACTGCACCGTCACGGTGTCCGCCTCGGTCGGGTCGTCGCCGCCCTCGCCGAGCAACGTCGACAGCGGCCGGGTGAGCGCGGCCGTCTTCTCGACACCGAAGGCCGTCTCCGCGGCCCCGTTGAGCGTGACCACCCGCCGCTGCTCGTCGACGATGACCACCGGCGCGCCCAGGTCGTCGATGGCCGCTCGCTCGCCCACCCGCCGCGTCGCCGGGTGGAACTCGAACATGTCGCTGCCGACGAACGCGTAGGCGTCCAGCGCCACGTGCGGGAGGAAGGCGACGGTGACGAAGTTGACTTCGGGCACCGGCCCGACGCCGTAGAGCCAGGCCAGCACCGCCGCGACCGGCGGGAACGTCGACAGCCCCACCGCGACCGCCTCCCGCCGATACAGCGGGCCGTAGCTGACGACCGTGTCGAACAGCAGGAGACTTCCCACGGTGATCAGCAGGACGCCGGCGGTCGCCGCCAGCAGCGCCCACAGCCGCATGTCGTAGGTCGCGCCCGCGACGCCGAGCGCTTCGACCACCGTGAAGTCCGTCCAGGCGAGCCCGTGGAGCGGATTCGTCGCCCCGATCAGCCCGACGAGTATCGGGAACGCGGCGAACCCCCACCGGGCCCGGTCGACGACGCCCCCGCGCCCGGTGTACGCCAGCGCGAACGCCAGGAAGTAGACGCCGGTGCCCGCCATCGCCCCCCACGAGACCACCTCCAGCGCCCACCGCACCGGCTCGGCGAACGTCAGCAGTGCGGCCCCGTACGCCGCGCTCCAGGTCGCCTGGGCGCCCAGACTCGCCAGGAACCAGTCCGCGCCCGGTTTGCCGCGGTATCGCCGGAGATACCGAACCAGCAGCAGCGTCCCCGCCGCCGCCGCGAACGAGGCCGCCACCGGCCACGGCAGGAGTGCCATGGGTACTACAGCGAGTACAGTTACTTCGGGATTTGGGTCCGACCCGTCTCGTTCGTCCCAGTCAGTATTGTAACCGCGCTTTCCCCGGCGGAGGCCCCCACAGCCGCGTTCGCGCGCCGAGGACACCCCACCGGAGGGAGCGACGGGTCAGTACGTTCGATGCGACGCCGACCCGACGGCGATCCGGACGAGGGTGTTGTCCGACCAGTCGTCGGGGTCGGCGCCGTAGCGCTCGTTGATCCGCCGGTTCGCCCGCTCGGTCACGGCGGCGTCTTCGACGACCGTCGCCGTCCCGCGGACGGTGACCGTCCACTCGGGGTGGCCCGCGTCGCTCTCCTGGATCGAGAGCGCGACGCGGGGGTTCTCGCGGACGTTGGCGAGCTTCCGGCCGGTGGTCATCACCTCGATCACGGGCCGGTCGTCGCCGTCGGCCGGTTCGTAGCGGAACCAGACCGGCGCGGCGTGGGGCCGGCCGTCGGCGCAGGTCGCGAGGTGGGCCGCGACGGGGGCGCCGGTCAACAGCGTTTCGACCTCGTCGGGGACTGGCTGGGCCATATCGGCGGTTGAGCCGCCAGCCGGAAGTAGGTTGTTCGCCGGGTGGCCGTCGGCTCACAGCCCGAGGCCGACAAGCGCGTACAGCGCGAGCAGGACCATCGGGACGGCGGCGGCGACGTACACCGGCTTGCTCCAGCCCAGGACCTTCCGGCCGTCCAGCGGGCCGTAGGGGATCATGTTGAACCCCGCGAGCAGGAGATTGATGCTGAGGCCGCGTTGGCCGACCAGGCCGAGCAGGCCGGGACCGAACAGGAACAGCGGCAGGAAGACGGCGGCGAGCCCGACGTTCGTGACCGGGCCGGCCAGCGCGATGAGGCCGTTCTCGCGGGCCGTGATCCGGCCGCGGTGGACGACGGCGCCGGGCGCGGCGAACAGGAAGCCCGCTAGCGCCGACATCACGGCGAGAAAGAGCATGCCGTAGTCGGCCTGAAACGCGGCGACCTGTCCGAAGCGGACGGCGACGACCTTGTGGGCGAGTTCGTGCAGGAGGAACGCGACGCCGACGCTCGCCAGGGAGACGCCGAGCGCGATCGCGATCGTCGACGACGCGACGGTTCCGCGGGCGACCGCGTCGACGAGCGACCGGTCGATGAACAGCATGAACGCGACGCCCAGCGCCAGCCACGCGATCCCCAGATCCCGGAGTTCGCGCCGGCTGAAGCTGATGCCGTGCCAGCCGCGGCCGCTCCCCGGTCGGCGGCGACCGCCGGGGCCGCCGCGGCCACCCTGTCCGGGCCGACCGCCGCCCGCGGGGCCGCTCACGACACGACACCCCAGACGATCTGCCACCCGTTGCGCGCGCCGTCGAGCAGCAGGCCCGGGATGGCGTCGACGCCGCCGATCGGCGCCGACAGCATCGGCAGGACGAGCGGGAAGACGACGAGGCTCGCGATCATGCTCCCGACGTTGGTCAGGCCGGCGACGAGGATCAGTCGGAACAGCGGGACCTGGCGCATCCGCGCGAAGATCTCGCTCACCGGCGCCGTCTCGTCGTCCATGATCTCGTTGAGCCGGGCGATGTCGGAGACGTTCACGTCGACGTATCGCAACTCGACGTAGCCGGCGAACCAGCCGGGCGCCAGCAGCGGGTTGACGCTGGTCAGCCAGGCGACGCCGCCGCCGACGACCGCGCTCGGCCAGGTCGCGCCGGCCACCTTGGCCAGCCCGCCCGCGAGGACGGCGTTGATGACGAACCACGCGACGAACAGCTCGACCAGCCACGCGTTGCTCGCCCCGCCCAGCGCCAGCAGCGCGAAGAAGACGAGGAAGCCGACCGTCAGCAGGTAGCCGACCGCCTTGTAGAGATACCCCGTGAGACTCGACCCGGAGGTCTCGCCGACCAGCGACTCCATCGGCGGCAGGCTCTCCGGGTCGGCGAGGTATCGTTCGATCCCCTCGCGGTGGCCGGCGCCGACGACCGCAACGACGCTGTAGCCCGCCTCCCGCAGCGCCACGAGTCGGTGAGCGATGAAGGCGTCGCGCTCGTCGATGAGCGCCTCGGCCGCTCCCGGTGCGAACCGGCGGAACTCCTCCATCATCGCCGTCACCACGTCAGCGTCGGTCAGCTCGTCGATGTCGATCTCCTCGAGGTCCTCCTCCTCGGGGAGGAACAGCCCGAGGACGGCGCCGCCGAGCGCGCCGAGGGTCGCGCCGGCCAGCGCGCCGCCGAGGACGCCCGTCCCGGCCTGGAGGACGAACCCGCCCAGCCCGGTCAGTCGGTCGCTCGACAGCGAGAGGGGGCCGAGCGCGAGCCCGCCGCTCGCGGCGATCGCGACGCCCGCCGCGGAGCCGACGACGACGCCGACCGCGGCGCGCGTGTACGTGGTGTTGGGGACCGGCAGGGGGTCGAGCCACTCGGCCAGCCACGGTTCGAGCAGGCTCCAGAGGACGACGCCGCCGATAACGCCGCCGACGAGGCCGCCAGCGAGCGCGACGGTGTCGGGACCCAGCGCGGCGACGAAATCGGCGCTCGCGAACCCGAGCGACCCCGCGGCGACCATCGCGAGGGAGAAGCCGGCGAACAGGCCGAACGCGAGGCCGAGGCCGGCACCGACGGCGACGGGCGACCCGACTGCGAGGGTGAGGTTGCCGAGCATCGATATCTTGCGCAGCGGGCTGAGTCTGGCCCAGAACCGCTGGACGGTCAGCTGGATGTCGCGGTCGACGAGCGCGACGCCGAGGCCGTGTTTCTCGGCGGAATCGACGGCGGCCAGCATGTCGGCGCCGGGGTCGACGCCGAGTTTCTTGCCCATGCGGGTCTGGACGTAGGATAGCATCCAGTAGGCGAGAAACTGGAAGACGGTGTTGCCCCGGAGCATGTCGCCGGGGTCGATGTCGTCGGGCGTCTCGCCTTTCAACTGGCGGAATCGCCCTTCGTCGAGTTCGACGGCGACCACGTCCGGCTTCCGTTCGGCGATGGTCTCCTCGACGTCCTGAACGCTCTGCTCGGAGACGTGTGCGGTGCCGAGGACGTGAACCTCCCCCTCGCCGCGCTCGCGGGAAGGCGGGAGCGACAGCTCCCCGTCGACCCCGATGTCGTCACCGGCGGGCTCGGTCATTCGTCAGCGTTACACGGCCGTCCGGTTTACCGTTGTCGGGACGCGGGCGACGGGTTCGGCCGCGCGGGGTATCGCCACCGACCCGCCCGACTCATCCGGATCCGAACCCGTGTGGGCCCGCCTCCCGAGAACCACGCCCGGAGACCGGATCGACTCGGTCCGTGAGAACAATCAGAGATATATCCAGTTTCGGAGGTCGTTCCGGCGGATCGAAACGGTGGCTATCAGTTGGGAAAATTTGCCGCCAACCTCTATATACCGGTATCGGAGTCTCGTGAGTATGAACCTGAAGATCAAGCTGGTCGTTCTCTTTCTCGTCATCTCGCTGGTGCCGCTGACGGCCGTGGGGGCGGTCGCGACCACCAGCATGGGCGATCTGAACCAGCACGCTCAGGAGCAGAGCGGGGAGTACCTCCGCGCGGAGATCACGAATCAACTGAACACGACCGTCGACGCGCGACAGGACGGTATCCAGTCGGAGATCGACAAGCGCGGGGTCGACGTGCGGTCGGCGGCGGCCTCGGCGCCGGTGCAGAACTATCTCGCCGCCGGCGAAGGCGAGATGGACCTGATCCAGCGGATGGGCCAGGAGCAGGTCGGCCACGTCGCCCTCCAGATGCACACGGGGATCGAGAGCGTCCGCCAGTCGGTGCTCGCGGCCGAGTACGACGGCCGTTCGTGGCGGGCGCTGTCGGCCTCGGAGAAGCGCGCGGTCGAACGCCGGGTCGAAGCGCGGATCGCCGGGACGGCCGGCGACGGCCTCGCCGAGAACGGAACGATGTACGAAACCTTCCAGCCGGGGTACGTCGGCGACACCGGCTACGCCTACATCACCGACCTGGAGTCGAACGTCGTCGTCCACCACAGCCTCGAGGAGGGCCACAACCTCAAGGAGGACTCCGGCGGGACGCTGCGGGTGTTCGACGATATCAAAGAGCGCATCCAGTCGTCGCCGCGCATCGAAGGGGGCGAGCGCTGGGGCGTCGCCGAGTACGACTGGGAGGACACCACCCAGGAGGGCAACCCCGTCGAGACGAAGTTCATCTCCTACACCTACTACGAGCCGTTCGACTGGGTCCTCGCACCGAGCGTCTACCACTACGAACTCCAGAAGACGGCGCAGACCGACGCGAAACAGCGGGCGGCGTCCTCGTTCCGACGGCGCGCCCAGACCCAGACGATGAGCGTCGGCGGGACGGAGTCGCCGGCGTTCGAGTCGCTCACGTTCGTCGACGCCGACGGCGAGACGCAGATCCGGGTCCAGCGCCGTGACGACGAGGTCGTCACCCGACTGGGCACGCGAGTGTCGCGCGCCGACGCGACGTGGTTCCAGCGGGCGACGTCGCTGCCGGCCGGCGAGACCTACTACGGCGAGGTCCGGACCACCGACGACGGCGCCCGACTGCCCGTCGCGGCGCCCGTCTACTACAACGGCACCGTCCGCGGCGTCGTCGCGGCGCAGTTCAACTACTCGCTGATCACCGAGACGACCAGCGCCGTCACCGTCGGCGACAGGGGCTCCCTCTACGTCCTCGACGACGAGGGCCGGATCGTGAGCCACTCGAATCGCTCGCTCGTGGCCGCGGGAACGAACGCCGCCGACGGCGAGTACGGCGCCGAACTCGGCGATATCGTCACCGAACGGATGCTCGCCGGCGAGTCCGGGATGGCGACCCACACCCGGTCCGTCGACGGTGCGAACGCCACTCGCTACGTCCAGTTCGCGCCGCTCCGCCTTGGCGACCGGCAGTTCACGCTCGTGGCGACGGTCCCCGCGTCGGACGTGAACGAACCGATCGCGGCGCTCGGTGCCACCCTCCAGCAGCGGAGCGCCGACGCCCGCACCCTCATGCTCGGCCTGTTCCTCCTCGCGGCGGTCGTCGTCAGCGGCGCCGGCTACGGCGCGGCCCGCTACATCTCCCGACCGATCGTTCGGGTCAAAGAGCGGGCCACCGCGCTCTCGAACGGTCGGTTCGACGACGAGGGCGACACCGGTGGCGACGCCGCCGACCGCGACGACGAGATCGGCGAGATGGTCGCCGCCTTCGACGAGATGCGGGCCAACATGGACCGACAGGTCGAACAGATCGAGGCCGTCGGCGAGCGCCTCCGGGCCGGCGACATCGACGACGACGTCGAGACCGACCTCCCCGGGAAGTTCGGGGAGATCATGACCGCGCTCGAGGACGGAATGGGGCAGTTGCAGACGAGCTTCGACGAGATCGACCGCGCGAGCGCCAACGTCCGCGCCGGCCAGCTCGACCAGGATCTGGACACCGACCTGCCCGGCGACTACGGCGCCGTGATGGGCGAACTCGACGACGGGCTCGGACAGCTCTCGGAGAGTTTCGACCAGCTGGAGGCGGTCAGCGCCGACCTGCGAGACGGCCGGCTCGACCAGGACCTCGATACCGACCTGCCCGGCGACTACGGCGCCGTGATGGCGAACATCGACGAGGGGCTCGACGCGGTCGACGAGAGCGTCGCGCGAGTCCAGGAGATCGCCGAGTCGGTCCGGGCGGCCAGCGAGGAGGTGGCCGGGAGCACGGACGAGATCGAGTCCGCCAGCGGGGACGTGGCCGACTCGGTCCAGGAGATATCCAGCGGGGCCGACCGCCAGGCGGAGAACCTGGAGGAGGCCGCCGGCGAGATGAACGACCTCTCTGCGACCGTCGAGGAGATCGCCTCCTCGTCGGCGGACGTGGCCGAGACCGCCCGCCGCGCCGCCGAGCGAGCCGACGCCGGCCGCGAGCAGGCCGCAGACGCCTCTACGGAGATCGCCGAGATCGAGACCGAGAGCGACCGGGCCGCCGACCAGATCGCGGCGCTCGACGAGGAGATGGACGAGATCGGCGAGATCGTCGCCATGATCGACGACATCGCCGAGCAGACGAACATGCTGGCGCTGAACGCGAGCATCGAGGCGGCCAACGCCGGCGAGGCGGGCGCGGGCTTCGCGGTCGTCGCCGACGAGATCAAGGGCCTGGCCGACGAGGTGACCACCGCGACCGAGCGCGTCGAACAGCGCATCGGCGAGGTCCAGGGGACGACCGGCGACGCCGTCGCGGACATAGAGCGGATGCGCGACCGCGTCGAGTCCGGCGTCGACACCATCGAGGACGCGATGGGGCAGTTCGACGACGTCGCCGACGCCGTCGAGGACGCCGAAGCCGGCGTCCGGGAGATCAGCGACGCCACCGACGACCAGGCCGCCTCCACCGAGGAGGTCGTCGCGATGGTCGACGAGGTCAGCACCGTCAGCGAGGAGACGGCCGCCGAGGCGAGCAACGTCTCCGCCGCGGCCGAGGAACAGGCCGCCTCGGTCAACAGCGTCGCGGCCAACGTCGACGAGATGGCCGCCCTCGCCGCCGACCTGCAGTCCCTCGTCGACGAGTTCGACGTGTCCGCCGCGGGGGCGAGCGACGGCCCCGCCCTCGACGCTCCCGGTGGTGACTCGTCCGGCGGCCGGCCGGACGCAGTGGGCGACGACGACTGAGCGACCGACGGGGCGACCCGCGGTGGCCGAGCGGTCGCCGGTCTGGCAGAGCGGCCGCTGGCGAGGCGAACGAACGGCGAAAACTGTGGAGCGCGGACGGGTGGTTAGTCGCTCTGGATGCGCGGCGCGAGCATGAACGTGACCTGGCCCTCGCCCTCGGCGATGTCGAAGTGCATCTTGACGGGGAACTCCTCGCCGAGTTCCATCCGCACCTCGGCGTCCTTCGGGATGGCCTTGTTCATGTCCTTCAGATAGTCCAGCGAGAACAGCGAGTGGGCCGTGCCGGCGGTCAGGTCGATGAGGTCGTCGCGAGTGAGTTCGAGGTGGACGTCGTCGGTGTCTCCCTCCGCGTCGACGTAGAAGTACTCGTCGGCCTCGTTCACGCCGAGCGCGATGTGGTCGCTCACCATGTCCGCGGCGGTGACGGCGCGGTCGATGTCCCGGCCCTCGATGACGATCTCGGCGGCCAGATCGAGGTCGGGCAGATCCGGTTCCTGGCGGATGGAGTCGGGGTCGATGAGCGCCAGCGTGTACTCCAGGCCGTCGATAGCGATGTGGAGCTTGCGGGTCTCCTCGTCGAGTTCGAGGTGGACGAGCTGGTCGGCGTCGGCCATGCCGGCGATGTCCTCCAGCCGCGAGAGGTTGACGCCGATGACGCCGCCGTCGGTCTCGTAGGACTCGAAGGCCGAGGCCGACAGTTCGAGGTCGACCATACCGACGTTAGCGGGGTCGACCGCCCGGATCTCCAGGCCCTCCTCTTCGAGGTGGATCTTGCACTCGTCCACCAGCACGCTCACGGAGTCGAGTGTCGTCCGGAGCGTGTCCGCGCTCACGATAGCGTTGAACATCTTGCCCGCGGCTACGCCCCCATCCGTTAAAAAGTCCCTTCTTTACCCGCGAGCCCGCGCGTGGCCGCGTGACGCGGTTTCAGCGGGTCCGGCCGGCCGCCGCGATGCCTGCGAATGCGCGCACGTCGATTAGACGACTCACCGACGAACCCCGACTATGGAGCGAGACCGGAACCACGCCGACGAGTCGGCGGACGGTACGCCCGGTGAGGCGGCGGTCACGCGTCGGTCCGTCCTCGCGAAGAGCGCCGCGACACTGGGGGCCGGAGCGGTCGCCGCCGGCGGTTTCGTCGGCACCAGCGACGTCGCGGCGGCCCAGGTCACCGAGGCCGGGGCGATTCCGGAGCCGACGAAATGGACCGACGGCACCAACTTCGCCGGGTTCATGGTCCACGTCGGCGGGTCGCTCTCCCCCGAACAGGAACGAGTCGCGGCGGACTGCGAGCTGGTCGGCAGCGACACGTGGCCGCCCGACGAGATGCTCGCCTACGACGCACAGCTCATCAACCGCAAAGACGACAGCACCGAGCAAGCCGAGACCACGCTGTACATCGGCGAGACGGCGGACGTGACCGCCGGCAAACTCTACATCGTCAACCGATTCAATCGCTGTGACAGCGATTTTCTCGGCGTCAGTCTCGAACAGATCGGTCTCTCCGAGGTGAACGTCGACGTTGAGACGACGGAGCCCGGCGAGGGCGGGTCCGGCGCCTTCGGCCCCGGGTTCGGCCCGCTCGCGACGGTGGCCGGCCTCCTCGGCGGCGGGGCGCTCCTCAATCGTCGCGACCGCGAGGAGTGACGGTCCCCCGCATTCCCCGATGGTCCCGCTTCGAACCCGACGACTCCACTCCGTCCCAGACCGGCCCGTCCGGGGCCCGAACGCACGTACCTTTATGTACCGAGCCGCCGGAAGTGTCGGATCGGATGAAGAAGATCCTCGCATCAGTCGGCATCGGGAACGCGACCGTCGACACCGTCCTGGCGAACGAGACCGTCCGGCCGGGCGACTCGGTCGACGCCGTCGTGGAAGTCGAAGGCGGCGACGCCGAACAGACCGTCGACCGGATCGAACTGGAAGTCGAGACCCGCTACCGCGGCGAGGAGGGCTACGAGGATGCGACCGTCGACCGCCTCCACCTCACCGACGGATTCACCGTCGAGCCCGACGAGTCGACGAGCTACGAGACGACGCTCGATATCCCCTACGCGACGCCGCTGACCATGGGGGACGCGTCGGTGTGGGTCGACACCGACCTGGAGGTGTCGATGGCCGTCGACCCCGAGGACAAGGATCGGCTGGAAGTCCGACCCACCGATCGGATGCAGACCGTCTTCGACGCCGCCGAGGACCTGGGCCTGTCCTTCCGGACCGCCGACTGCGAAGCAGACCCCTACGCCCGCTACACCGACCGCCGGTTCGTCCAGGAGTTCGAGTTCCGTGCCTCCGGCGGCCCCTTCCGCGGCGACCTGGACGAACTCGAACTCGTCTTCGATCCGTCACCGGAGGCGTTGACCGTCTACGCCGAGGTCGACCGCCGCGCGGGCCTGCTCAGCGAACTCGCCGACGCCGACGAGCGCAAGACGAGCTTCGCCCTCCCCGAGGTCGACGCCGACGCCGCCCGCTCGCAGCTCGAAAGTACGATCGACCGACTGGTCTGAGTCGGGAGTCGCCGTCGCTCATCTCGTCCGGTCGTCCGCGGGACCGCCCTCCACTGTCCCACCGTTCGCGGACCCACCGTCCGCGAAACCGGCGGCGGACCCNCCATCAGAGATGTGTATAAGAGACAGGTCCACGCCGAACAGCCGCGCCACGGGTTCGAACCGGCCGACGGCGGCGAACAGCCGGTTGGCGACCGCCGGGAAGTGGGGCTGGTCGGGGCCGTAGACGGGACCGAACCGCGGGACCACGACGGTCGGGTCGAGGTCGGCGATGGCGGCCTCGGCGCGCCGGCGCGCCGTGAGGTACGCCTCGCGGACCAGCGGCGGTTTCGTCGACGAGGAGACGTAGACCACCCGGTCGACGCCCGCCCGCTCGGCCTCCAGCGCCGCCACGAGCGCGGAGTCGCCGTTGATCCGCTCGAAAGTCACGCCCGCCGTCGGGGCCTCGTCGATGGTCCCGACCGAGTGGACCAGGCGGTCGGCGGTCGCGAGGCGGTCGCGCCACTCGTGGGGCGCGAACACGTCGGCCGCGACCCACTCGACGGCGCCCGTCCACGATTCGCGGTGTTCGGGAGCGGGCGGGCCACTGCGCGCGACGCTCGTCACGTCGTGGCCGTCGGCGACCGCGCGTTCGCAGACTCGACGTCCGATGAAACCGTTGCCGCCGGTGACCAGGAGATGCACGTCGGAGCGCAGGCCTCCACGGTCATAAGCGCCACCCGGTGCGGTCGCTCACCGCCTCGTCAGGTCCGCTCGGCCGGCGTCGAACAGCGCAGACAGAGGATATCGTCGCCGGCCCAGTTCACGTCCGCGGAGCCACAGGCCGGACACTCGTGGTTCGCGTTGCCGTACTCGGTGGTCCCGCGGGGAGCGGCGAGGTGGCCGTCGGCGACCGCTCGCTCGACGAGCCCGACGAAGCGCTGGCGCTTGTATTCGGCCCTGTGGGCGAGGAAGTCGCCGGCCGCGCTCGGGTCCGCGCCGTGCAAGTCCTCCCAGTCGACGGCGATCTCGCCGTTGGCCCCGCCGCGAGCGACCTGTTTGATCGGGTCCGCCGCCGCCTGGAACAGCGGCGTCGTCCCCCAGTACTGCGCGTCGTCGACGGCGTCGTCGGCCTCGCGGTAGGCCGTCGCGGCCTCGTCGTAGGCGTCGCTCGCGCCGTCGAGACCGCCGGCGACGCGATAGTCCGCGACGAACTCCAGCAGGCAGGCCCGCTGGACTGGGTGGTCGAGCGCGGTCCGCAGGTCGCGGGCGACGGCGACGCCCTCGACCGCGCGATGGGTGGCTCGATCCGGGCGGTCGGCGACGCGGTAGGCCACTGCGGCGACGACGAGGTACTGGAGTCCCTGGCCGACCCACCCCTTCTCGTCGGCCGCGAACGGGTCCAGATCCGGCCGCGGGTCGGCGAGCACTCGCCGGCCCGCTCTGGTGTACTCGTCGCCCGCTCGCTCGTACTCGCGGGCCGCAAGCGCCGCGACCGCCGCGTCGACGTGGCCGCCGTCCTGTGTCGGCATACCCCGGCCAGGGACGGGACCGACTCCAACCTTCGTATTCTCGGCCGCCTTACTACATCGCCTTGACCCAGCCGGGAACGGTCGCCATGCCGTCCTTGTCCGCCCAGCCGTGGTCGTGGAGGTACCCCTCCAGATCGTCGAACGCGAAGCCGAACTGCGCTTCGAGCGCTTCGATGTCGGCGCTGTAGCCGACCTCGTTGAACCACTCGCACATGACGGTGAACTCCTCGCCGAAGCTCTCGTAGGCGTCCTCGATCGGGACGTGGACGGCTTCTACGTCGACGCCGGTCACGTCGGAGAGCACGTCGGCAGTCTCTTCGAGCGTCTTCGAGTCGCCCGCGAGGTCGATCGACTCGCCGACGAACGCCTCGGGACGTTCGAGGGCGACGGCGGCGGCGTGTCCGATGTCGTCGTTGCTCACCATCTGGAGGGAGACGCCCTCCGCCAGCGGGAGCGCGAGCTGCCCGTCGTCGACGATGTCCTCGGCGAACGCCTCGAGGTTCTCGAAGAAGAAGACGGGCTTCAAGATCGTCCAGTCCAGGTCCGTCCCGCGGAGGAACTCGTCGATCTCGCCCGCCGAGTCGAAGTGCGGGACGCCCGTCTCCTCGTCGTGGCTGCCGACGCCGGAGAAGACGAAGTGGTCGACGCCCTCCTCGTCGGCGACGGTGGCGATGTTCTCGCCCTGCTCGACCTGCTGGTCGTAGCCCACGGCCCAGAAGTTCGTCATCGCGAACACCGCGTCGGCGTCACCGACGGGCCCGCGCAGCGACTCGGTGTCGTTCAGGTCGCCCTCGACCACCGTCACGCCGCGGTCTTCGAGCGCCGCCGCCGCATCGCTGCTCGCGTCGCGGGTGAGTCCCCGCACGTCGAACGCCGCCTCGCTCGCCAGCAGGTGGTCGACGACCGCGCCGCCCTGATTGCCTGTCGCTCCGGTCACCAGTACGCTCGTGGATTCGTCACTCATTGGCTCGTATATCGGTAGGGCGAGCGCACTCATAAGTTTCAGGCGTCGTACATGATACCGGCTGACATCGATGCCACCGGGACAGCGCACGGCGGCCGGGAACGGCTCGCATCCGCCGACGCCCCGCTCCGAGCCAGTTATCCGTCTCGGTGGGGTATGCAGGGACAACTGACTATGTCCGGGAAAGACGACTACTACAACAGGGCGAAACAGCAGGGCTACCGCGCCCGCTCGGCGTACAAACTCAAACAGCTAGACGAGACGGCCGGGCTGTTCGGACCGGGGAACACGGTCGTCGACCTCGGCGCCGCCCCCGGCGGGTGGCTCCAGGTCGCCGCCGAAGAGGTGAGCGACCGGGGGACGGTCGTCGGCGTCGACCGCCAGCGCATCGACCCGCTGGAGGACCACGACAGCGTCGAACTCGTCCGCGGCGACCTCACCGAGGCGTCGACCATCGACGAGGTCGTCGAGCGCGTCGGCGCCGACACCGGCGAGCGCCCGGTCGACGTGGTCATCTCGGACATGGCACCGAACATGACCGGCGACTACGACCTGGACCACGCCCGCTCGGTCCACCTCGCCCGCCAGGCCTTCGAGGTCGCCGACCGCGTCCTCGATTCGGGCGGCGACCTGGCCGTCAAGGTGTTCGACGGGAAAGATCTGGACGACCTGGAGGCCGACATCGAAGAACAGTTCGAGTACGTCCGGCAGGTCCGCCCCGAGGCCTCCCGGGACTCCTCGTCGGAGCTGTATCTGGTCGCCAAGAACTACCTGACGGCGCCGGTTCGTGAGGGCGACCGTGTCGAGGTCGAGATCGTCGATATCGGCAGCGAGGGCGACGGGATCGCCAAAGTCGACGGGTTCACGCTGTTCGTCTCCGGCGTCGAGGAGGGCGACACGCTGGAAGTCCGCGTCGGCGACGTGAAGCCGAACTTCGGGTTCGCCCAGCCGGCCGAGTAGGCCGCCGTTTGTCCCGCGGTCACTCCGCTTGCTCGTCGGGGATGATGTAGGCCTTCAGCTCGTCGGCGGTCACGTCGTGGCCCTGCCGGCCGAAGAAGGCGGCGACGTTCTCGCAGTCCCTGTCGAGGAACTCCTCGGCGTTGGGGTGGTGGACCGTCACGGCCTGGCCCAGGTCGATGACGTAGATGTGGTCGCCGTGGACGATCAGGTTGTACTCCGAGAGGTCGCCGTGGACGAGCCCGGCGTCGTGCAGCCGTCGCATGTACTCGCGGACCACCTCGTAGGCGGTTTCGGGGTTCTCCAGGTTCACCTCGGAGAGACGCTTGCCCCGCCCCTCCTCGGTGCCCAGGTACTCCATGACGAGGACGTTGCGCTCGACGGCGATGGGTTCGGGGACGAGCACGCCGGCCGTGCGGGCGCGTTTGAGGTTGGCGAACTCCTTGCGGACCCACGCGAGGACGACCTTCTTCTTGTCCGAGCCGATGCCCCGGAAGCGCGGGTCGCCGTCGAGGTAGCCGCGCATGTCGGTGAAATCGGAGGCGTTGATGCGGTAGACCTTGACGGCGACCTCGGTGTCCTCGTCGCCCAGGGCGGTGTAGACGTTGGCCTCCTTGCCGGTGGAAATGGGGCCCCCGAAGGCGACGATGTAGTCGTCCTGAACGAGCTTGTAGAGGGCGGCGTAGGTGGCGTCGTCGAACACCGAGGCCTCGACTTTGAACTGCTCGGTGTTCTTGATTCGCTTGCGGAACTCGCTGAACTCCCGGTCGCGCTGGCGGGCAATCGTGTCGGCTTCGGTGTCCTCGACGTCGATCTCTTCGAACTCGTCACCGGGCGCGTCGGCCTCGTCGGTGTCGAGCAGGCGGTACTCCGGCATGGTCAGCGGCGCCACCCGGCGCGCGAGGAGAAGATAGCCGGTGCGCGCCCGGCGGTGGTGTGGTCCTCCATGCTACTCCTGGATGTGCCCCTCCTCGCGCAACTGGTCGGCCTGTTGTTTCTCGTAGCGCCACGTGATGTCGCCCTTCTCGTCCTGCCAGTCCCACGGCTCGACGAGCACCACGTCGTCCTCGCGGATCCAGATGCGTTTCTGCATCTTGCCGGGGATGCGCGCGGTGCGGTTGGTCCCGTCCATGCAGCGTACCGCTACCCGGTTGGCCCCGAGCATCTCCGTGACGACGGCGAACACCTCGTCGTCGTCCGGCATCCGCAGGTCGGTTCGACCCTCGTTGTCGCTCATACCCGACCGTTGACTCGGGAGACGTTTTAACTTTTGCAGAATCGGGATCGGCCTGCGCGCTGGCTCTCGTCGGCCCGCCGCCGGCAGCGGCGCCGATCCGTCGGCCGCTCGACTCATCCGGCGACCAGATACACCGCGGCGTAAGCGACGACCGCGAGGCTGACGGCCGCGAGGGCGGTCACGCCGGCCCGCCAGGTCCGAAGCCGGTCGAGCGACGGCGGCGCGACGCCGACGAACCCGACGGCGAGCACGCTGAAGACGAACTGATACGACACCTCCAGCGTGGGCGCGGGGAGCGCGAGCGCGGCCCCCGCGTAGGCGACGCCCAGCACCGCCCGGCGGTCGACGTGCGCGGCCGGGCGCTTCCCGGTGACCCGGAAGTAGGCGGCCAGCGCCAGCCAGACCGTCGCGAGTTCGACCCCGAACGCGCCGAGCAGGTGCAGCGTCGGATCCGCCGAGAGGACGACTCGTTCGGCGATCAGCGTCAGGTCGAACGGGTACAACAGCGCGGGCGGCTCCCCGGTGAGCAGGTCGCCGAAGGGGTGGGTGAACAGGCCGACGAACGCCGCGCTCGCCAGGACTCGCGGCGACACGTCCCGACGACGGGCGAGTTCGACGAGTCCGCCCGCGCAGACGACGAACACCGCCGTCACCGCTCCGGCCAGTCCGCCGCTGACGGCGACCACGACCGGGACGAGCGCCGCGAACGCCGCGGCACCGGTCGCGCGCGCGACCGATTCGGACCGCCCGACGAGCCAGGCCGCGGCGGTGACGACCGCGGCGACGGGAAGCGCGTGTGTGACCCCGCGGTGGACGCGGTTGCCGGCGTCCCAGAACGACTCGACGGGAATAGGCCCCGCTCCCGCCGCGGGCGCGACCAAGCCTGACAGGCCGTAGACCACGTCCACGTCGGGGAGCGTAGCGAACAGTCCCGCGAGAACGGCCACCTGCAGTGAGCGCTCCCGTGACCACCCCAGTCGGTCGGCCCCGACGGCGGCGATGGCGAACGCGAGACAGGCGTGGCCGACGAACATCACGCTCGCTTCGCTACGCGGAGAGATAAGTGTCTCGCGGGATCCGATAGCACACTTCGCCGAGAATCACGGCACCGTCCGTCGAGCGTGCGATTACTCCCCGTCGAGTCCGAACACCGACCGGATCTCGGTCTCGATCTCCTCGACGTACCGCTCCAGGATCGTCTCGACCTTCTCGTCGTCGGCGACGACGACACCGGACAACCGGTCGGTGGGGTCGTCGGGGAGGTCGATCCGGAACTCGCCATCGCCTTCGTAGAACGGTTCGCTCTCGGCGAGGATCCGCTGGTCGATAGCGTGGATCAACTCCGAGTCGTAGCGGTCGTTCATCGTCTCGAAGGCGCCCTTGTACGCGCGCTGAAGTTCGGTGAAGTAGTTCGCGTACTTGTCCTCGAACTTCTCGGGGTCGAACTCGGCCATTGGCCCAAGACAGGGCCACCGCCGACAAAAGTCGTCCGTCTCGGCCGTCCCGCGACCGCCCGGCCGCACTCTGGCGCCGGTCACTCCTCGTCGCCGATCCCGAAGTCGACGTCCTCGACCGGTATCCGCGTGCGGTTCTCCGGGAACGCGAGCAGGAACAGCCCGCTCCCGACGATACCGGCGAAGACGATTCCCCCCGCCACCGTCGCGACCACCGTCGTCGGCATCGATCCCCCGTTCGACACGGCGACCGCTACCACGACCCCCAGCAACACCAGCGTCACCATCACCCCGAAGACGAACCCAGCCCCGAACAGTAGCTTTCCGTCGTCTGTCAGCGGTTGCGCCGGTTTCGTAGCCATACGTGGCCCACGTTACTGCCTCTCGCATATATATCTGCCACCCGTCGCCGCCGCTCCCCGCCCCCGGTAGTCGTATCCCGCTGCGGTCGCCGTTCGATATATCGGTATGAAGTTTATCGAACGATCGGCGCCGCGCCGCTGCTCGTGGATTTCGACCGAGTACAGCCTCCTCTAGCGGGATCTGGGCTCGTCCGCGAGCGTCACTGCGTGGTCGGCAGGTACAGCATGGCGTAGGCCATGAACAGGAACCCGCTGATAGCGAATCCGACCAGATATGCGACCGGGCCGAGCGACGCGACTGCGCTCACCACTGGGCCGACGGCCGCGGTCGGGTTCGAGGCGGTGACCGATGGGCCGACGACGAGCACCAGGGCTACGGCGACGAGCACCAGGTCGAACGCGTCGCGCTCCGCGACAGCCATCGACCGGAGACTCGGTAGCCGCCCTCATAGACCTCACGACCCGACGCCCCATTCCGCGCACCGTCCGTGCTACCGGAAACCACCCGCTGTTATATACCGCGGTGTTTTAGGCATGCCTAAAATGATTGGACGAACGCTCACGGATATCAGGGCCGAGCTGGAGGGGCTCGCCGAGCCGTCGGGGGAGTACTACGTGCAGTGTGGGCGGACGGGCGAGCGACCGGTTCCCGTCGACGGCCGGCGGTTCCCGGACCGCGAGACGGCGGTGCAGGCGGTACGAGTGGCCCACGCCTACCGGGCGACCCTCCGGCGGTACGACCCGCGCGCGCCGTGGTACGATTTCGTGGTCTGTGAGAGCGACGCGGGCCCCTCAGACCGTGCATGGTCGTTCCCGCCGACCGCGGCGAGCGAGTCCCCCTCCCAACGCGCGCTGGTGGCGTACTGTCACGACCTGGCCGGAGCGGTGTTCGAGGCGCTGTCGGCGAGCGACCACGCCGGCGTCGAGCGCGCGGTGATGGACGAGTACCTCGCGGCCGCCGAGCGAACGCCCGACCGCGACCGCCTCTGTCTCCAGTTGCTCGCGACGATGGCGACCGAGTTGCAGTCGCGGCTCCCCGAACCGGCCCGCGCGGACGCCCTCCAGCGCGCCAGCGCGCACCTTCCCGCCACCGAAGGGAGCGCTCGCCCCGTCCGCGCCGCGCTCGCGCACCTCCGGTCGGTCGGACTGATCGGCGGCTTCGCCCTCGTCGACGGCCACTGGGACCGGCCCCGAGCGGTGACCGTCCGGGGCTACGAACTCCAGCCCCGCGAGGGGCGCCTCCCGACGCTCCCGCTCTCGGCCGAGACGGTCCGCCGCACGGCAGGCTCCCCACGGGTCGCCGCGACCGCCACCCCCGTTGACGACGGCTGGCGGATCTCCCTCTCCGCCGCCGGCCCGACCGCCGGCTCGCTCGACACCGCGACGCCGGTCGACGGCTAAGCGCCGACGGCGGCGATCTCCGGCCGTTCGCCCCTTTTCGTCGCTACCCTCTCCACTCGCCGGCCGTCGACCGATCCGCGGCGATAAACCGCATTCGGCTATATCGAACCGGCGCAGCCGCGCCGTGCCGGTCGCTCTGGACCGGTCGGATCGGCGGCGAAAACGGACTCGCGAGTCAGCCGGTCTGGTCGGCGACGATGTCGTCGGCGGCGTCGACGAACGCCTGCTCTGTGCCGGCGGGGACGGTCGCGCCGGCGGCGATGTCGTGGCCGCCGCCGTCGCCGCCGACCGACCGGGAGGCCTCGCCCATCACCGCCGACAGGTCCAGGCCCTCGCGGACGAGCGTCCCGGTCCCGCGGGCCGACACCTTCGTCTCCTCCTCGTTCTTCCGGGCGAGCGCGACGATGGGTTTGCTCGCCGAGACGCCGTCGGTTCCCAGCGCCATCCCGGCGACGATCCCGACGATCGTCTCGCGGATCGCGTCGCCGGCGTCGAACCACTGGAGGTGGTCCTCGTGTGTGACCCCCTCCCGACGGACGTACTCCAGCCCCTCCGAGAGGTTCCGCCGGTGGTTCGAGAGGAGCGTCTGCGCGCGGTCCAGCGCCCCCTCGCGGTTCCCCAGACACACGCCGAGACCAACGTCCGCTCGCTCGTAGCGCGCGGTCGCGTTCAGCAACGTCGAGAACTCGCTGGCGTCGCGCAGCTCCGTTCCCCGCGGCTCGTCGACGAGTTCGTAGGTCGTCCCGACGAGCGTGTTGATCTTCTTCGCGGGGACCCCGCGCTGGACGGCGTGTTTCACCAGCGCGCTCGCGACCGTCTGCCGTTCGCCGTCGCTCAGGTCGACCCACGTCCGCCACTCGCCCGCTTCCTTGAGGTCCACGTCCAGCCCCTCCAGAAAGCGGACCGAACCGGCTTCGTCGCCCGAGACGCCCGGGATCTGCACCTCCGTCGCGTACTCGAACAGCTTCGGCAGCGGCCGGGTCTGCTTGCCGTACAGCGACAGGTCCGTCCCCTCCGCCAGCACCCCGGCCTCGACGCCCTCCTCGACGATCCCTCGGTTGGCCCCGACGAGTTCGCCGCCGACCGCCTGCATGTCGCCGACGGCCCCGACGACCGCCAGCGCCGCCAGGTCGCGGTTGCCCGTCGACTGACCGCCCCGCTCTTCGAGCGCGCGGGCGAGGACGTACGCCGCACCCGCGCCCGACAGTTCCGACGCCCCGTCGATGCCCTCCAGCAGCGGGTTGAGGTGAAACTCCGTCTCCGCGTCGGCGGGCTGGTGGTGGTCGGCGATCACGGGGTCGAAGTCGCCCGCCCGCTCGTGGGCGGCGATGGCGTCGAGTTGCCCGCTCCCGAAGTCCGTGAACAGCACGGTGTCGTACTCCCGAGCCGCGATCGTCGCGATTTCGGTCTCGTCGAGCTGTTTCTTGAACACCGTCTCGAAGGCCAGGCCGGCCCGCTCCAGTGCCGTCGACGCCACGGCCGCGCTCGTCAGCCCGTCCGCGTCGATGTGCGACGCCAGCAGCACCGCGTCGCTCTCCAGCAGTCTGTCGGCGCAGGCGCTCGCTCGTCCCGCCAGGTCGGGAACCGGCCCGGTCGTGCTCATCGAGCGTTTCTTATCGCGGCTTCGGGTTTAAGCGTCCGGGTGTTCGACCGATGTCCGCCGCGCGTCGGACGTGGGGCTGACGAGCGCGTGAGGCCGGCGTTCGGGCGTGAGACGCTGCGCTCCCCGCCGCACCGAACCTGTTTAGTTCGGGTATCTCCAACCGTCGGTATCGTGAACGCGGTCGACCGTTGGGAGGCCGCGCTCGCCGACCGGGGCGAACTCAGCCCCGAAGTCGTCGACCGGCTTCTCGACCTCCACGGCGAGCGCGGGGCCCGCGCTATCGATGCGGTCGCCGAGCGACGCGTCAAGGAGTACCGCGATTTCACCGTCGTCGTCGGCTTCGACGAGGAGTACGTCATCGAGGACGACTCCTGTGACTGCAAGGACGCCGAGTACAACCTCAACGACGACGACCCCGAGGAGCTGTGCTGGCACGCCATCGCCGTCCGCATCGCCCGCGCCGTCGACGCCCTCGACCACCACGACATGTGGTACTCCGAAGTTCGGGAGTTTCTCTAACCATCTTTTTCCCGCCCGGGGTTCCTCGCGCGCCGGAGGCGCGCTGTGGGGACCCCGGGCGGCAAAAACATGGGTGAAAAAGCCGGAATCTCGCTCCGCTCGATTCCGGGGAACCGGCTCGCTCCGCTCGCCGGACGTTCGACCGCTTCCGCCACCGCCACCGCTCCGCCACCGCTCCGCCACTGCCCCGCTTCACCACCGCATCCGCTCCGCCACCGCCCCGCTCCGCCACGGTTACCACACCGCTCCACGCCCGACCGCCCCCGAAACTCTTGGATCGCCGGTTCATTGGGGCCGCTATGCAGACGCCCGTCGATTTCGTCGTCGACCTCGCGGCCGAGACGGTGGACGAACTCGGGGCCGCGCTCACCGAGGCGGTCCCGCGGCTGGTCATGGCGATCGTCTTCGTCTCGCTCGCCTACCTCGCGATCACGGTCGTCCTGTCGGTCGTTCGGCGGTTCTTCACCGGAGTCTATCCGGCCGACCAGGACCTGATCGCCCAGCTGTGGGTGACCATCGTCGGCGTCTTCCTCTGGTTCGGCGCCGCGCTCGTCCTCCTGAACATCCTCGGACTGGGCGCTATCGCGGCGAGTCTCGGGACGGCGACCGGCTTCCTCGCACTGGGCGTCTCCTACGCGCTGTCGAGCATGATCGAGGACGCCGTCGCCGGCATCTACCTCCTGCGGGACCCCGATTTCAACCCCGGCGACCGCGTGACCACCCAGTCGATGACCGGGACCGTGCGGGCGATCGAACTCCGCAAGAGCCGCTTCGAACTCGACGACGGCGAGACGGTCGTCCTCGCGAACCGCGACGTGGAGAAGCGCTGGACGAAAGAGAGCGACAGCGCGTAGCTACGACGGGTCGAGCCGGTAGCGGACGGTCGGCTGGCCCTCGAAGGTCGGGCCGGACCCGGTCCGCTCGAAGCCGGCGTCCTCGGCGGTGTCGCGCGTGGCGCCCTCGTCCTCCGGGACGAGCAACTCGACGGCCATCCCTTCCGAGTCGGCGAAGCGGATCGGTTCCCCGAGCAGGCGGTCGCGCACGCCGTCTGTGCCTTCGAGCTGCGTGACGTGGACCGTCTCCTCGCGCGCGTCGTAGCTGACGAACCCCTCGATGGTCTCGCCGTCGGTCGCGACGCGGACGGTCCGGTCGTGGACGAGGTTGCGCATCACGTCCTGTGGCGACCCCGTGAGTTCCGCCAGCCGCTCCGCGTCCGCCTCGACTGCGTCCCGGATGTCCATGTCCGCCACCATGCCCCCTGCGCCATTAAATCCACGCCCGGGAGCGAGCGGGATCTCTCGGAGAGCGGGGACGTCACCGTCCGACATCCTCCGCGACAGCACGGAAACACCGGCCGCGACCGCGGACAGCCTGAAATCCCCGGTGCCGTCCGGTGTCCGGTCGTCGCGTCGTCGCTTGCAGCCCCGGTACACCCCCTACGACACCCGCTCGCACCCAAACCGTTTCGTCCGCGCCGCTCGAAGCGCGGACGTGAGCGATGACGACCGCGCGTGCTGTGGCCCCGGCCGTGGAGCGGACGACTCGGCCCCGACGGACACCGACCCTGCGACCGCCGACTCGCCGAGCGACGAGTGGCGCACCGAGCCCGCCACCGGCGACGACCCGCGCACCGACCGGATGGTCCGCGTCGACGCGGGGCGCTTCCGGATGGGTACCGACTCCGACGTGGGGTTCCCCGAGGACGGCGAGGGGCCGGCCCGCGAGGTCGCGACCGACGCCTACTACGTCGACCGCTACGCCGTCACGAACGCCGAGTTCCTCGAATTCGTCCGCGAAACGGGCCACACCACCGACGCCGAACGCTTCGGCTGGTCGTTCGTCTTCGAGGACTTCCTCGCCGAGTCCGACCGCGAACACGTCCGCGACCGCGCCCCCGGTGCGGACTGGTGGGTCGCCGTCGCCGGCGCCGACTGGTTCCACCCCCGCGGCCCGAGTTCGAGCGTCGTCGCCGACGACCTGCTGACACACCCGGTCACCCACGTCTCACACCGCGACGCGGCGGCCTACGCCGACTGGGCGGGCAAGCGCCTCCCCACCGAGGCCGAGTGGGAGCGGGCCGCCCGGGGCGGCCGCAAGGGGACGCGGTTCCCGTGGGGCGACCATCTCGAACCCGACGGCGAACACCGCTGTAACGTCTGGCAGGGGGAGTTCCCCGAGCGCAACACGGCCGCCGACGGCTACCGCGCGACCGCACCGGTCGACGCCTTCGATCCCAACGACTCCGGCCTGTTCAACGTCTGTGGCAACGTCTGGGAGTGGTGTCGCGACTGGTTCGACGCCGAGTATCACACGACTTCGGCCTCCGACCGCGAGAACCCGACCGGGCCCGGAGACGGGGACGAGCGGGTGATGCGCGGCGGTTCGCACCTCTGTCACGAGTCGTGGTGCAACCGATACCGGCTGGCCGCCCGGTCGAAGAACGGTCCCGACAGCTCGACGGGCAACATCGGCTTTCGCTGCGTCGTCGACGCGGCGTGAGCGGGCGGGTACGACCGTCGGGTCGCGAAACCGTTCGGATCACGGATAGAAATACCGTTCACCACACGCTGAAGGCCCGTCCGGGAGTGGCCTCGAGTGACGATGCAGCCCGACCCTGACCCCTCCCCAGACGCGTCGCGCAGACGACTCCTCCGCTCGGTCGCCGGTCTCGCGGCCGTCGGCGCCCTCGCCGGCTGTAACGAGGGCGCCGACGGGACCGACGGTTCGCCGACGCCCGCCGAGACCGACACGCCGGCGCCGAGTCCGACGCCTTCCGCGCCCGCAACGCCCTCCCCGACGGTCGCGCCGACGACCGCGCCGCCGACCGCCCCACCGACGGCGACGCCGACCCCGTCCCCCACGGCGACGGTCACGTCCACGCCGACCGAGCCCGCCGTCGCTCGCGAGTTCCTCGCACACCTTCGGGCGGGCGAGTTCGACGCCGCCCACGCGATGTTCACTCCCGACCTCGCGTCGGCGGTGACGCGCCCCACGCTCGAACGCTACTGGCTGGGACTGCAGGCCCAACACGGTGCCGTCCGGTCCGTCGGGAGCGTCGAGACGACCACTGACCGGGGCTCGGATGTCGCCCTCGTCCCGGTCGAGTGCGCGCAGGGGTCGGCCAGAATCGAAGTCGCCGGGGCCGGTGGCGGCCGGATTGGCGGCCTGTGGTTCTCGGGCGAGTACAGCGCCCCCGAGTACGTCGACGACGCGGCGTTCACCGAGCGGACGCTGACGCTCGAACCCGAGGGGTGTTCGCTCCCGGCGACGCTGACGGTCCCCGCCGGTGCGAGCGGTGGCGGGACGGCGACCGCGACCGCGACGGATTCCGGTACAGTCCCCGGCGTCGTCCTCGTCCACGGCAGTGGCCCGCACGACCGCGACGAGACGATCGGCCCGAACAAGCCCTTCCGCGACATCGCCCAGGGACTCGCCACCCGTGGCGTCGCAGTCCTCCGGTACGAGAAGCGGACCTACGCCTGTGACGTGTCCCGCGCCGAGTGGGCTATCGACGACATCGTCGTCGACGACGCCGTCCACGCGCTGGGGGTCCTCCGCGACCAGCCCGAGGTCGACCCCGAGCGGTCGGCCGTCGCGGGCCACAGCCTCGGCGCCGCATGCGTCCCCCGGATCGCCGAGCGCGACGGACGGGTCGCCGGCGGCGCGGTCCTCGCGGGGAACGCGCGCCCGTTCACCGAAGTCTATCCCGGACAGGTACGACACATCTTCGAGGTCCAGGGCGGCCTGTCCGCCCGGGAGGAGCAACAGCTCGCGGCGGTGACGCAGCTGATGAGCGCCGTCGAAGACGGATCGGTCGCCGACGACCGGCCGATCGGCCCGCTCCCGGGGATCTGGTGGAAGACGTTCTACGAGTACGACCAGGTCGCGACCGCCAACCGTATCGACGCGGACCTCCTGTTCGCCCACGGCGGTCGGGACTTCCAGATCCCCATCGACCCCGCGATGACGGGCTGGCGCGAGGGGATCGACGACGCCGACGCCCACCGCTTCGAGCGCTACCCCGACCTGTCGCACCTGTTCCAGCCCGGTGCCGAGCCGTCGTTGCAGACGGAGTACCTCTTCGCAGACAGCGTCGCCCGAGACCTGGTCACCGACCTCGCCGACTGGACAACGGGGCTGTAGCGGTCGCCGGGCGGCCGGTCTGTCGATCCCGCGGTCGGTCAGGTCGTTCACCGTCGGCCGGTCGCGCCGTCTGCCGTCGGCGGGCCACCCCGTCCGTGGCCGGCCGATGGATTTGTGCCCGTCGACCCTGAACGGTCGCGTATGCGTGGGGCAGGTACGGGAGGGTCGCGGCCGTGACACCACCGGACGGAGACGCGGAGCGCGACGACGAAGAGGGCGACGCCGAAGCGGCGTCGGGAACTGCCGCCGAGCAGCGAGTCGACCCCTCCGAGGCGTTCGCGGCGCTGTCGGACCCGCTTCGGGTGGATATCCTCCGGGAACTCGCGAGCGCCCACCGCGAGCGAGCGGTCGAGCCGATGGGGTTCGCCGACCTGCGCAAGCGCGTCGGCGTTCGCGACTCCGGGCGGTTTCGCTACCACCTCAACGAGCTCCGGGACAACTTCGTCCGGAAGGACGATGGCGGCTACCGCCTGACGGTCACCGGTATCGAGACGGTCGCCGCCATCCTCGCCGGCACCTACACCCACGGCGGGACGCTCGGTCCCGAACCCATCGACAGCGAGTGCTCGGCCTGCACGAGCGCGGCGGTCGCGGTCTATCGCGACGGCCGGTGTGCCGTCACCTGCGAGAGCGACCACGTGCTGTTCGCCTGGAGCCTCCCGCCGGCCGCGGCCGCCGACGCGACGCTCCCAGAGGTGGTCTCGCTGGCCGAGCTGTACGCCCGCCAGGCCATCGAACGCGCGCTCGCCGGCGTCTGCCCGAAGTGCTCGGCGCCGGTCGAACCCCGGGTCGTCACCGAGCGCGACGACCCCGAGCCGGCCGATCCCGTGCCGGGTCTGCGCGTCGCCTGCGACACCTGCGGCGGCCGTCTCGTCGGCCCCGTCGGCTTCTGCCTGCTCGTCGACCCCGCCGTCGCCGCCTTCTACCGCCGCCACGACCGCCCGCTCGACGCCTGCCACGTCTGGGAGCCCGCCTTCGTCGCCGACGACGCCGTCGAGGTAGTCGAGCGCGATCCCCTCCGCGTCGCCGTCGACGTGACCCTCGACGGCGAGACGCTCGCCGTCTCCGTCGACGGAGCGGGCCAGGTATCCGTCCGCGAAGGATGACAGAACGTGAATAGAAGATCCGTTCGCCGAGCGCTCAAGTGGGCGACAGCCGGAGGGATCGATATGGCGACGAACGGTGTCGACTCCGACTCGAACGGGCTCGCGAGTCTGTACGCCGAAGCGCAGTCGATGGCGGCCTCGCCGCTGCTGTACATCGGCGCGGTCACGGTCGTCGTCGGAACGGAGGTCGCCGAGTGGCTCCCGCTCGGCGATCTCTACTCCACGCTGGCGCTGTTCCCGGTCGCTCTCGCGTTGCTGTACGGCCAGTTGACGTTACTGGCGTACCTCCGCCGGCGCGGCTACGGCGGCGGGTGTTGACCCCAGCGCGAGTACGGCGGTGAGTGCCGATGGGCGGCGGCCCGGGCGCTCCGCTCGGTGTCCGAGGGCTCCCTGCGGTCGCCCTCGCTACTCCTCGAACGTCGCCGCCCCGAACCCGTCGTCGACGGTGACGATCTCCCCCGTCGTGTAGCTCGCCGCGTCGCTCGCCAGGTAGATCGCCGCGCCCGCGATCTCCTCCGGTCGGCCGAGGCGTCCCTGGGTGGTCCGCGCCTCGATGGTCTCGAAGCGCGGCTCGCCCTCCGTGTAGGTCCCCTCGGTCTGTTCGCTCTCAATAAATCCCGGCCGAACGGCGTTGACTCGGATCTCCGGGCCGAGTTCCTCGGCGGCGACCCGGACGAGCGTGTCCAGCCCGCCCTTCGCGACGGAGTAGGCCGCGAGGTTCGGGATCGCGCTCTCGCCCGACTCGGAGGCGATATGGAGGATCGACCCGTCGTCCATCGCCTCGGCGAACACCTGTGTCGCGCGATACGCACCCTTGAGTTGCACGTCGAACACGTCGTCCCACTGGTCCTCGGTGACCTCGTCGATCGACTCGCGCGCGATGTAGCTGGGCGCGTAGACGAGGGTGTCGATACTGCCGAACTCCGCGATCACGGCGTCGCGGAGGGCGACCACGTCCGCGCGCTCCGTCGCGTCACAGGTGACTTCGAGCGTCTCCGCGCCGCGCTCGCGGAGTTCGTCGGCCGTGGTGGCGACGCGGTCCTCCGAGCGGGACGTGGCGACCACGTCCGCGCCCTCTTCGGCGAACCCCAGCGCGATGGCGCGGCCGATCCCGCTCGTCGCCCCGATCAGGACCGCCGTCTTTCCCTCGACCGTGACCGGCGTGTGCGTGTACTCGAGTGGCACGGATCCGTCGTCGTGCCCGTGGGCCTTGGTCGTTCGTCTCCGGGAAGTCCGATCCGAAGCGACAGTACTGCTGAGCGCCCTCGACCCGCTCTAAGTGATCTCGACCGCGAGCAGCCGCAGGCGCTGAAAGCCCTCGGCCCGCTCGCGCGGTCTGTGCGAGATATCCTCGCTCGCTTCGCTCGCTCGGATAGTCGCCCGCGCAGACCGCGCCACCGGTCCTCGCCCTTTCAGTCCACCAGGAACCACACAGTATCGCGCCGCGCCACCAACCTCCCCAACCGACTGCGATGCTCGCTTCGCTGTGCTTCTCGTCCCTCGCACGGCTACGTCTCGCGGTCCTCGCACTGCTCGGACACGCTCGACAGCGCGCGCCACTGTTGGAAATCCACTCGGCAGAAAGCGACTGCTCGTCGCCCAGTTACCGATTCAGTGTGTGGATGGCCTTCCCGAGCGCGTTGGCGCAGGCCTCGCCGACGGCCTCGGAGAGGGTGGGATGGGTGTGGATCGTGGCGGCCACGTCCTCCAGCTGTGCGCCCATCTCGACGGCCAGCGCGAGTTCGGCGATCAGCTCGGAGGCCTCGGGGGCGACGACCTGGGCGCCCAGCAGGAAGCCGCTGTCGTCGTCGCCGACGACGCGGACGAACCCCTCGTCCTCGCCGAGCGTGAGTGCGCGGCCGTTGGCCCGGAGCGGGAACTGCCCGACGACGGGGTCGAAGCCGGCCTCGTCGGCCTCGTCCTCGGTCATCCCGACGGTGCCGATCTCGGGGTCGGTGAAGACGGCGGCGGGGATGGCCTGGTGGTCGAGCGCGGCGGGCTCGCCGGCGACGACCTCTGCGGCGACCTCGCCCTCGGCGCTGGCCGTGTGGGCCAGCATCGGCTCGCCGGCCACGTCGCCGACGGCGAAGACGTGGTCCACGTCCGTCCGGGCCTCGTGGTCGGTTTCGAGGACGCCGTCCTCGTTCGGTTCGAGCCCGACCGCCTCCAGATTGAGGGTGTCCGTGACGGGCCGGCGGCCGACGGCGACCAGGCACTTCTCGGCGCCGAACTCAGCGATCTCGCCGTCTTCGTTCTCGGTGCGGACGGTGATGCCGTCGCCGGCTTCCTCCCAGCTATCGGCGGCCTGGCCGAAGTGGAAGTCGACGCCCAGGTCCTCGGCGCGCTCGCGGACGACGCGGGCCACGTCGTCCTCGTAGCCGGGCAGTACGTCGTCGAGCATCTCCACGACGGTCACGTCGCAGCCGAGCTTCTGGTAGACGGTCGAGAGCTCCATCCCGATGTAGCCGGCGCCGACGACGACCATGCTCTCTGGCACGGCGTCGAGCGCGAGCGCCTCGCGCGAGGAGAGGATATGCTCGCCGTCGAACTCGAAGCCCGGCACCTCGATGGGTCGCGACCCCGTCGAGACGATGGCGTGCTCGAACTCGATTGTCTCGGAGCCCTGACCCTCGCCGCCGTGGACGACGCGGGCGGTGTCCTCGCTGGCGAACTCGGCGCGTCCTTCGACGAGGTTCACGCCGTTGGCTTTGCAGAGCTTCTCGACGCCGCCGGTCAGCTGGTCGACGACGCCGTCTTTCCACTCGACCATGCGCTGCAGGTCGACGGCCGGGTCGGCGTAGATGCCCATCTCCTCGGCGTCGCCGGCGTCGTGGGCGACGTCCGTCGCGGAGATCAGCGCCTTCGAGGGGATACAGCCGTAGTTTAGACAGGTGCCGCCGTAGGCGTCCTTTTCGACCAGGGTCACGTCCAGACCGAGCTGCCCGGCGCGGATGGCGGCGACGTAGCCGCCCGGCCCCGCCCCGATGACCAGTACCTCAGTTCCGGTAGTCACGTCTCCGACGACCATTGTCGGAGGGTGGAGTGCCCGCCTAAAAAGAGGCGGGTTGACGCGCGGGTCGAGGCTGGCGCCTTCGGAACCCGCGCGTGGCGGCCCCCGTTCGTTCGCCCGGTCCGACTTGCTTGCACTTGCAAGCACGCGAACGTCGACGGCTCGCAGTCGGTACTCGACCGCGGATCCGGCCGGGATTCGAACCGCCTGAACGGGCGGTAGCGCGGCGTTTGGTGGGAATTTTTGCCGCCGGCCCGCACAACACAAAGGTCTTGTACCGGTACCGTCGACCGGGAGGAAACGGGTTCGCGCATGACTGGCAACACAACGGACGGACCGGACGACCTGCCGGAGGACACCATCCTCCAGCGGGTGCTGAGCGACTCGGCGTACGAGCGCGTCCGCATCGAACGGTTTTCACACTTCACACAGCCGGTACCGCGGAAGCTGCTGGTCCAGTCGCTGCTGTTGAGCGCGCTGGCGCTGGCGCTCCCGCTGTACCTGCTGTATCCGGCGAGCGCGGCGTCGTACCTCCCGACGGTCGACCCGGCGGCGGCGTCGCCGATCGTCCTCGTCGTCGGGCTGTTCGCGCTCGCGCTCGAACTCGGAACCGCGGCGCTACTGGTCGGGGTCGTCGTCTTCCGGGCGCGCAACGAACCATTGACCGAACGCAAAGCAGAGCGGCTGTTCACGGCCGAGACGTTCGCCACCTACGTCGGCTTCGGCACCGGCGGGCTGGCGACGCTCGCGACCGTCGGACTGCTCGCGCTCGGCCTCGGCGGCGAACAGATGCTCGCGTCGTACGTCGAGACGGCCAGCGCCGGCCCGTTCCGACAGAGCGACCTCGGCGTCTCCGTCCGGACGTTCGCGACGGCGGCCGTCGTCGGCGCCGTCGGCGTCGCCCTCGGCCACCGATACACCGAGTCGCTGCTCGACGACCTGTGACTCACTCCAGTAGCAGTAGCGTCGGGTCTTCGATGTACTCTTTGAGCGTCTCGACGAACCGCGCGGCGTCGGCGCCGTCGATCACCCGGTGGTCGACCGACAGCGACAGGGGCAACACGTCCCGCGCGACGACCTCGCCGTCCTCGGCCACGGGGCGCTCCTCGATGGCGCCCAGGCCGAGGATCGCGGTCTCGGGGTAGTTGATGATCGGCGTGGCGTACTCGCCGCCGATGGCCCCGAAGTTGGTGATCGTGAAGGTGCCGCCCTGCATCTCCTCGCGGGCGATCGACCGCTCGCGACACTTCGCGACGAGTTCGTTCGTCTCCGAGGCCAGTTGCAGCAGGCCCTTCCCGTCCACGCCGTCGACGACCGGGACCATCAGCCCCGCGTCGGTCGCGACCGCGACGCCGAAGTTCCGGTCGGATTTGAAGACGATCTCCTCGTTGTCCTCGTCGAGCTGCGTGTTGAGCACCGGGTGCTCGTCCAGCGCGGCGGCGACCGCTTTCATCACGAACGGGACGAAAGTGAGTTTTACCCCGCGATCGTCGGCACGTGCTTTGAGTTTCTCGCGCGTCTCCACGAGCGCGGTGGCGTCGACTTTCTCGTGGTGGGTGACGTGGGGCGCGGTGAACTTCGAGCGCTCCATCGCCCGCCCGATGGTCTTTCGGACGCCCCGATAGGGCTCGCGTCGATCGCCCTCGGCGGCCTCGACGGCGTCGGGGCCGGCGCCGCTCTCGGCCGTCGTCGTCGGCGGCCCCGCTTCGCCGGCCTCGCTCGCGTCGGCGAGCGCCTCGGCGTCGGCCTCCTGGGCCCGCTGCTGGGCGTCGGCGTACTCGCGGACGGCGGCCTCGTCGACGAAGGCCTGCCCGTCGCGCACCTCGTCGGTCGGCACGTCGTCGATGTCGACGCCGAGGTCCTCGGCGACCTGCCGGGTGGCCGGCGCGGCCAGCGTCCGCTCGCGGCCCGCGGCCTCGACCGCCCCCGCCGCGACGGCTCCGCCGGCGGCGTCGGAACCGCCGCTCTCGCCGTCGTCGACGCGGGAGACGGCAGACGACAGCCCGTCGCTCACGCTCGACTTCCCGCTCCCGTCCTCCCCGTCGTCGATGCGGGAGACGGCGGATTTGAGCTGCTTCCCGTCGTCGCTCTCGTCCGGCTGGCTCTCGGCGGCGGCGCGCACGTCGCTCTCGGTGACGCGGCCGCCGGGGCCGGATCCGTCGACGGCGGCGATTTCCACGCCCAGTTCCCGGGCGAGCCGACGGGCGCTCGGCGCGGCGAAGACGCGGCCGCCCTGGCCGTTGCCCGACGACTCGGCGGCCGCTTCGGCGTCGCCGTCGCCCTCCGCGACCGCTCCGGTCTCCGCATCGGTGGTGGCGTCCCGTTCGCTCTCCGGCGGCGCCTCCCCCTCCACGTCGAAAGTGATGATAACCGTGCCGACGGGGACCACGTCGCCGGGCTCGGCGAGCAACTCGCGGACGGTGCCGTTCACCGGCGACGGCACGTCGACGACGGCCTTGTCGGTCTCGACGTCGGCGACGACCTGATCCTCGGCGACGGTGTCGCCCGGTTCGACGTGCCACTCCAGCAGTTCGCCCTCGGCGACGCCCTCTCCCACGTCGGGGAGCTTGAACTCGCGGACCATGGCTCAGAAGTCGACTGCATCCCGTATGCCGTCTTCGATGCGCTCGGGCTCGGGCAGGTAGTAGTCCTCCAGCGCGTACAGCGGATACGGCACGTCGAAGCCGGTGATCCGCTCGATCGGCGCCTCCTGGTACAAAAGCGCCTCCTCCTGGATGGTCGCGGTGATCTCGCCGGCCAGGCCGCCCGTCTTGGGCGCTTCGTGGACGACGGCGGCGCGGCCGGTCTTCTTGAACGACTCGACGATAGCGTCCTCGTCCAGCGGCGACAGCGTCCGCAGGTCGACGACCTCGACGTCGATCTCGCCCGCCAGATCGTCGGCCGCCTCCATGGTCGGCCGGGTCATCGCGCCCCAGGTGAACACGGAGATGTCGGTGCCCTCGCGACGGACCGCGGCCTCGCCGAGCGGAACGGTGTAGTCGTCCGCGGGCACGTCCTCGCGGAACGCCCGGTAGATGAGCTTCGGTTCGAGGAACACGACCGGGTCGGGGTCGCGGATCGACGCGGCGAGCAGCCCCTTCGCGTCGTGTGGCGTACTCGGGATCACGACCTTGAGACCGGGTTCGTGGGCGAAGAAGGCCTCCTTCGACTCGGAGTGGTGTTCGGGGGCGCGGATGCCGCCGCCGTAGGGCGCTCGGACGACGAGCGGGCAGGTGAACTCCCCCCGCGATCGCGTCCGCAGGCGCGCGGCGTGAGAGACGATCTGGTCGAAGGCGGGGTAGATGAACCCCATGAACTGGATCTCGGGCACCGGGCGCAGTCCGTAGGCGGCCATGCCGATGGCGGTGCCGACGATGCCCGACTCCGCGAGGGGGGTGTCGATCACCCGGTCCTCGCCGAACTCGTCGAGCAGACCCTCGGTGGCGCGGAAGACGCCGCCGTTCCGGCCGACGTCCTCGCCCATGACGAGCACGCGGTCGTCGCGGCTCATCTCCGTCGCCAGCCCGTCGCGGACCGCCTGGACCAGCGTCAGGCTCTGCGATTCGCCGCTCGATACGTCGTCGTCGGTGTCGGTGGTGGTCTCGCTCATGGTCACTCCAGCAGGGCTTCGTCGCCGTGTCGGTCGCGCAGCCGCCGCAGGTACGCGAGCTGTTCGTCCAGCCGGTCGGGCATCCCTTCGTAGACGTGCGCGAACAGCTCCGCCGGGTCGGGGCGCTTGACCGACTCCGCCGCCGAGATGGCGTCGGCCACCGCGTCTTCGACCTCGCTCTCGATGGCCGCGACCCGTTCGTCGTAGAGGGTCCCTCGGTCGCGGAGGAACTGCTCCATCCGCGGGATCGGGTCTTTCGCCCGCCACTGCTCGACCTCCTCGTCGTCGCGGTACACGGAGGGGTCGTCGGCGGTCGTGTGGGCGCCGTATCGGTACTGCACCGCCTCGATCAGCGTCGGCCGTAGCTCGTCGGGGTTGGGGTGTCTGGCCTTCTCGACGGCGGCCTCGGTCACCTGATAGACGGCGAGCGGATCCATCCCGTCGACCTGGACGCCCTCGAAGCCGTAGGCGTCGGCCTTCCCCGCGAGGGTGGCGCTGGCGGTCTGGCGCTCGCGCGGGACGGAGATGGCCCACTGGTTGTTGTTACAGAAGAAGACGGCGGGCACGTCGAACACGCCGGCGAAGTTGAGCCCCTCGTGGAAGTCGCCCTCGCTCGTGGCGCCGTCGCCGAAGTAACAGAGGAACGCCTTGTGCTCGCCTTTGAGCTTCGAGGCCCAGGCGGCTCCCGTGGCGTGGGGGATCTGGGTGGCGATGGGTACGGCGACGGAGAAGATGTTCACGTCCTCGCGGACGTTGCCCTCCTCGTGACCCATCCAGTACAGCAGCGTCTGCTCCAGCGACAGGCCCCTGTGGAGCATCGACGCGTGCTCCCGGTAACTCGGGAACAGCCAGTCGTCCTCGGCCAGCGCGTGGGCGCTCCCGATCTGGGCGGCCTCCTGGCCGCTGAGTGGCGGGTAGGTCCCCATTCGACCCTGGCGCTGGAGGCTCACCGCCCGCTGGTCGAAGTGCCTGGCGAGTTTCATCTCCCGGTACATCTCGACGAGCGTCTCCTCGGACAGATCCGGAACGGTCGCGCCGTCCCGTACCTGCCCGTCCTCGTCGAGGATCTGGACCCGGTCACCCGGGTCGCGCTGCAAGGAACTCACGAAAACTCCCTCCTCGGGAACATACCCTGAGCAAGGAGGGCTGTCGGCTTAAGGATTTTCGTAAATAGCTTTCGCTGTGTCCCAATCTTGCCGGTCGCGGTGGGCGAAACGGTGATGCCGAAGCCGAGATATCGACGATTTCGGTGGCCGAACGGGGTCGAAACTGGTCGTTCGTCCAGACACGGGGTTCGTGCCTTCGTGGGCAGGCCGCCGCCGGGAGCGGTCTGGCGCGCTCGGCCGGGTCGCCGGAGTGTTGCGAGTCGGTTGCGCTATGATCGTTCAATAGGTGTAGGATCGTCTCCCGGACGAACGTCTCGGTACCGACCCATCTATCGGGAGATGTAGAGCTCATACCAGCGATTAAGGGCTGAGTCGGTGGATCGCCGCCCGTATGGCGACGACCACGTCAGCGGATTCGAGTGGGGTATTCAGTTTCGACCACAGGGACATGATGGTGTTCATCCTCGTCATGTCGCTGCACGGTCTGCAGAGCATGATCACGGAGCTGCTGCCGGAGTTCTCGGTGGGTGGACTCGGCGTCTCGATCGGGCCGTTCTGGTTCGTCGCGATGTCGGTCGTCCTCCTCTTTCGTTCCTTCTGGGCGTGTCTGGCGATCCCGGTCGGCGGGATCGTCTTCGGCGAGATCCTCATCGGCGACTTCAGCGCGCTGGGCGCCGTCGAGGGGCTACTCGTCATCACCGCGTCGTGGTTCTTCGCGATGTCGCTGATCACCGACCCGACGGACCCGAAGCAGATCGCGGGCGTCGGCCTGCTCGCGAAGGCGATGGAAGAGACCGCCGCGTGGTTCATCGACGTGGGGAAGTTCTACATCGGCGTCGAGGAACTGGAGGCCATCTCGTGGCTCCCCGCGACGGTGTGGGCCACCGAGGGCGTTGGCGCCCTGATCCAGATCGTCGTCGCGGGCATCGTCTTCGGTGCGATTCCGACGCTGTTCCTCTACCCGCGCCTGCGCGGGAAGATCGAACCGCTGCTCGGGATGCGCTCGGTCGAGGGACGTGACGGCTCGACGGTCACGAGTTCGTCGCTGAAGCGACTCGTCGCCTGGGTCGCGATCCTTCCGCTCGCGTTCGGCGCCGAGGCGCTCAGCGAGACCAGCGGCGGGATCATCACCTTCACGCCGGAGTTCGTCGAGACCTACGGGCAGACGTTCCTGTTCGTGCCGATCGTCGTCGCCGCCGTGATCGCGTTCGGGCTCGTCGCCTACCGCCAGCGCAAAGTCGAGGGCACCGGGGCGTAACTCGCGGATTCAACTTGTTATGAGTGACTCAGATATCGTCGTCGAGGACCTGACGTTTCAGTATCCCGGGGGCGACGAGCCGGTGTTGCGCGACGCGAACCTGCGGATCGAGCCGGGGGAGTTCACGGCCGTCGTCGGGGGCAACGGCAGCGGCAAGACGACGCTGTGCAAGACGTTCAACGGGCTCGTCCCGCACTTCTTCGAGGGGCGGTTCGACGGCCGCGTCACGGTCGCCGGGACCGACACCCGCGAGGCGGGCGTCGCCGAGCTCTCGAAGACCGTCGGCTACGTCTTCCAGGACTTCGAGAACCAGCTCGTCCAGGAGACGGTTCGCGACGACGTGGAGTTCGCCCCGCTCAACCACGGCCTCGACGACTACGCCGAACGGGCGACCCGCGCGCTGGAACTCGTGGGGCTGGACCACCTCGAAGACCGGTTCGTCTGGGAGCTCTCCGGAGGACAACAGCACCTCGTCGCGCTCGCGGGCGTGCTCGCGATGGACCCCGAGTTCGTCTTCGTCGACGAGCCCGCCGCGCAGCTGGACCCGCACAACGCCCGCGAGGCGTACGAACAGCTCCGCCGGCTCCACGAGGACCACGACAAGACGGTGGTCGTCATCGAGCACCACTCGGAGTTCGTCGCCGACTACTGCGACGAGATGGTCCTCGTGTCCGAGGGCGGCGTCGCCTGGAAGGAGCCCGTCGAGGTCGGGCTCAACCGGCTGGAGGACCTGCAGGCCCACGACATCCACCCGCCGCAGGTCACGGGGATCGCCGCCGACCTCCCGGACGGCTCGGGGCGTCTGACCGACGGGCGCTACCCCGTCACCGTCAACGAGGCGGCGACGGCGTTCCCGTCGGTCGGTCGCGGCGAGCGTCCCCCGGCGGCCGACGGGGGCGAGCGGACCGCGGGACGGGAGTCGGCCACCGGTGCGGGAGGCGATCCGCTGATCGCGCTCGACGGCGTCGGCCACGGCTACCCGACGCTCCGTGAGGGGTACAACCGCGTGCTCGACGGCGTCGATCTGGACCTGTACGCGGGCGACCGCGTGGCGCTCGTCGGCGCCAACGGCGCCGGCAAGTCGACGTTGCTCCGGCTGATCACCGGGCTGGAGTCCCCCGACGAGGGGACGGTGACCGTGCTCGGCCAGGATACGAGCGAGACGCTGCCGGAGACGCTGGCCGACGACACCGTCTACATCCACCAGAACCCCGAGGAGATGTTCGTCGAGGACACCGTCCGCAAGGACGTGGGCTACTACCTGCGAAACCGCGGCGCCGAGGACGCCGACGAGCGAGTCGGCGAGATCCTCGACTACCTCGACCTCGAACACCTCGCCGAGCGCGACGGACGGCTGCTGAGCCTCGGCCAGCAGCGCCGGGCCTCGCTGGGCATCGGTCTCGCGACCGACCCGACGGTCGTCCTGCTGGACGAGCCGACCGGCAGTCTCGACCTGCAGAGCCGCCGCGAGGTGACCGGCATGCTCCGGAAGGCCGAGAGCCGCGTCGAGACGGTCGTCGTCGCCTCCCACGACCTGCAGCTGGTCGCCGAGTGGGCCGACCGGGTGGTCGTCATGGGCGAGGACAGCGTGCTCGCCGACGCGCCGCCCGGCGAGGTGTTCGACGACCCGGACCTGCTGGCCCGGACAGACCTGCGCCGCCCGCAGGTCGTCGAGTTGAGCGACCGACTGGGAGTCGACCCGGCCGCGCTCACCGCCGACGGGATGGTCGCGACGCTGACCGACGCGGCCGAGGCGACCGGCGCGCTCGCGGACGGCGGGCCGGGCATCCCCGGGAACGACGAGACGGAGCGGCGGGGTGACCGACGGTGAAGTACGTCGACGCGATCACCGATCTCTCGATCGCCGACATCAAGATCGACCTGATGCGGACGGCCTACGACAACGACCGCGCGCTGTTGAACTCCTTCGACCCGCGGGTGGTCCTGGTGTGGACGGTCCTGTTCATGATCGTCCCGTGGCTGTTCTACGACCCGCTCCCGCTGGCAATCTTGCTGGCCGCGGCCTTCGTCCTCGCGGCGCTCTCGCAGGTCAGCAAGTACCTGCTCGCGCTGCTGTTGTTCGGACAGGTGACGAACGTCGGCTTCTTCGTCGTGATGGTTCCGGCGATGGGCGGGGCGATCCAGGCCGTCGGCTACCTCCGGGACAACACCGACCGGGTCACCGAAGCCATCGCGACGCTCGACCCCGCGGTCTTCGGCGAGATCTGGTCGATCGTCGCCGGGGCGGCCGCTCGCGGCGTCGACACCGCGCTCACCAGCCAGGAGGTCGGCATCGACGCCGTCGGTGCCGTCGTCCCCTTCTTTCTGAAGCTCACCATCATCTCGGTGATCAGCCTGGCGGTCTTCTCGGCGATGAGCCCGCAGAAGCTCGCAAAGGGGATGCTCCGGCTGGGCGTCCCCAGACAGCTCCCCTTCGCGATCGCCTACGGCTACCGAATGATGCCGCTGCTCGTCGAGGAGTACCACGCGCTGGTCAACTCCTTCCGCCTGCGCAGCGAGGTGCCCGAGAAGACCGGCTTCCTAAAGTGGCGCTACTTCTACTACCTGCTGAAACTGTCGGTGAAGGCGTTCTACCCGCTCATCTTCAACGTCGCCAAGCGCTCGCGGGTCACCGTCGAGGCGATGGAGACGAAGGGCTTCTCCCGCTCGCTCGGCGACGAGAACAGTCGGGCGCTCCGGACGGAGGGGATGATGGTCCGGACCCGGGACGTCTCGTTCGTCTTCGGCTCGCTGTTTTTCGTCGCGGCCGTCTGGGCGTTTACCTGACGGTCGCCGGCTATCCGCTCGTCGAAAAACCGCCGCGCACGGCTACCGTCCGACCGCCGGTTCGAAGTCGGCCAGCGGCACGTCGCGTTCGACCGCGGCGTCCCGCAACGCGGGGACGCGGCGCTCGCTCTCGCTCGGCGAGTGACTGTCCGTGCCCAGGACGAAGCTTACGTCGCGCTCCAGAAACGCGTCGAGCATCGCGGGGTCCGGATGCACGCGCCCGAGCGAGTCGTGGACGCGGCCGGCGTTGATCTCCGGGACCGTCGCCGAATCGGACAGCGCCACGGCGACCCGCTCGTAGTCCGACCGGCGGGCGTGCCCGCGCAGCGGGGCCATCCGCTCGGGCAGGTCGAGGTGGCCGAGCACGTCGAACAGCTCCGACTCGACGGCCGCGACGACGGCGTCGACGTAGCGCTCGACGGCCGCCCGCCGCTCGGCCTCGCTCGCGTCGGCGTACCCCGCGGCGGTCGTGTAGTCGTACTCGCCGGCGAAGTGGACGCTCCCGATGGTGTAGTCGAACCCAGCCGAAGCGAGGAAGTCGGCGGTCTCGGCCTCGGCGTCGGCGACGTAGCTGACCTCGGCGGCGTCCCACACGGTCAGATCCGTCCGCGGACGGAACCGCTCGATCGCCTCGCGCCGGCGCTCGTAGGTCTCGACGAGGTGGTAGCGCTCGCGGCGGCCGAAGTCGTCGTCGACGACGATCAGGTGGTCGGTGAAGCCGACCGCGTCCAGCCCCGCCGCCTCGGCCGCCCGGCACATCTCGGGGAGTGGCGACCCGTCGGAGTAGGTGGTGTGGGCGTGCAGGTCCGCGCGCATCACTCGCTCACGTCGTAGAGCTTCTGGCCGTCGAGCTTCGGGACGACCCCGCTCTCGCTGAACCGCAGGTCGTACTCGAGGAGGTCGTTCAGTCGGATGTCCGCCTTCTGCTCGTATTTGGGCGCCTTGCCGAGCTTGGCGACCTGTCGATAGAGATCGCGCTCGGCGTCGGTCGGCGCCTCGTCGTAGACGTGGCGACCGATGACGACGGCGCCGACGGTGTCCTCCGGTGAGGGCTTGCCCTTCGACCCCGCGGCGACCATGTACGTCGGCTTCTCCGACCCGTCGAGGTGGTCGGCCACCGCGAGAGCGTTGGCGAGCGTGCCCACGTACACGTCCACGTCGTCGCCGCCGGCGAGTCGGAGATCCGTCACCGCCGCCCCGCCGTTGGTTGAGGTCAGCGCCGTCGGGCGACCGGCCACGTCGGTGTCGTTCACCCACGTCGGGGAGTTGAAGAAGTCGTAGCCCTCGGTGGGGGTGTAGTCGTCGCTGGAGCCGCCGCCGATCCGCGCCTCGGGGTGGCTCTCCTTGAACGCGTGTTCGTCGCCGCGCTCCTCCGTGACGTGGACGTACTCGGCGCCGTTCTCGAACAGTTCGACGACGGTCGTCGAGAAGTGGGTCACGTCGATGACGACGTAGTCGCCCGCCGGCGGATCCTCGGGGATCCGGGCCCGGGACGGCAGGATGCGGTCGGTGAGTCGGTCCTCCAGGTCAGTGTCGGCCAGCGACGCCATACCCGTGCCCGCGCGGACCGGACGGAAGACAGTGACTAAGAGCCCTATTGTCCACGGGTTTCGGGTCTATAGCCGTACCGAGCGGTCCGTTCGGCGTCAGTCGCCCGCCCGTGCCTCCGCACGGGCCTGCTCGACGCTCTCGCCGTCCCGCAGTACGCTCTCCACGAACAGCTCGCCCGCCCGATAGGACGACCGGACCATCGGGCCCGAGGCGCAGTAGAGAAAGCCCAGTTCCTCCTCCGCCACGCGCTGCCAGGTGTCGAATGCGTCGGGGTGGACGTACTCGCTCACTTCGAGGTGCGAGCGGGAGGGCTGGAGGTACTGGCCCAGCGTCACCACGTCGACGCCGACGCTCTTCAGGTCCGAGAGGGTCTGGTACACCTCGTGGTCGTACTCGCCGACGCCGAGCATCAGGCTGGTCTTGACGTACGACTCCGACTCGCGGGCGGCCTGGCGCAGCACCGAGAGCGACTGCTCGTAGCCCGCACGGCGGTCCCGCACCGGCCACTGCAGGCGGTCGACCGTCTCGACGTTGTGGGCGAACACGTCCGGCTCGGCGTCGAGGACCTTGCGTACGAGCCGCTGTTCGCCGCGGAAGTCCGGGACGAGCGCCTCGACCAGAATTCCGGGGTGGCGTTCCTTGATCGCCTCGATGGTGCGGGCGAAGTGGGCGGCGCCCTGGTCGGGTAGGTCGTCCCGGTCCACCGAGGTGAGAACGACGTAGTCCAGCCCGATCTCGGCGACGGCGTCGGCCACCTGCTCGGGTTCCTCGTCGTCGAGGGCGTCCATCCCGCCGGTCTCCACGTCGCAGAAGTTACAGCCTCGCGAGCAGCGGTCGCCCATCAGCATGAACGTGGCCGTGCCGGGACCGTCCCGTCCCGACCAGCACTCGCCGAGGTTCGGACAGTTGGCCTCCTCACAGACCGTGTTGAGGTCGTGGTCGCGGAGGCTCTCTTTGATGTCCGTGAAGCGCTCGCCCGAGGGTGGCCGCATCTTGAGCCACTCGGGCTTGCGGGCGCGACTCATTGACGGAGGTTGGGTTCGGTCGGGCAAAAGCCTGGGGAGTTGGGCCGGGCGTGGGCGAAGGTGCGCTCGCCCTACGCCCGACAGATAGCGAGCATGTGCGCGGACATATCGGCAACCGTGCGGTCGTCGCGGAGTCCGTCGACCAGCGCGCGGACGCCCTCGCGCTGCCGGTCGGACAGTTCCTCGGCGGTCTCGCCCAGCGGTCCGGCGGAGAGGACCGACGCCAGCCCTTCCAGCCCCACGAGTCGATCCACGTCCAGTCCCGCCTCCGCGAGCAGCGCTTCGAACTCGTCGGCGCGGAAGAAGTGCGTCTCGGTGAACAGCGAGTCGTAGTCGAGCCGGTCGACGAACGCCCGGTCGTAGTCGCCCGTCTCGGCGAGTTCGGCCGCGCGCGTCAGGTGTTCCGTGCCGCTCACGAGGTAGAGTACGAGCCAGTTGAGCCGTCCCATCACCGAAACGAAGACCGGCCCGCCCGGCGCGGTCACCCGACGGAGTTCTCGGGCGGCGGCCGCCCGCTCGTCGGCGTCGAGCACGTGCGAGAGCGGGCCGCCGAGACAGCACGTCGCGTCGAACGCGCCGTCTCCGAAGTCGAGGTCCCGAACGTCACCGGACTCGACGGTCACTCCGTCGCCCAGGCCGCGCTCGCTCACCTTCTCGCGGGCGAGTTCTCGCTGGCCCTCGCTCGGGTCGACGAGGGTCACGTCGTGGCCCCGGTCGGCCAGCCAGACGGCGTAGCGGCCGGCGCCGCCGCCCACGTCGAGGACGCGACCGGATTCGGGGAGGCCCGATTCCAGTCGCTCGACGGTTCCCTCCCACTCCAGGCGACCGTGGAGCGTGGCCGTCAACCGCTCCCACTCGGCCTCGTCGTGGTCGTCGTAGTACGTTTCGGCGTCGTCCATCGTCGGGCGGTGTCGGGCGGCCGAGGTATACTTTGTGCAGGAGTGACAGATCGGCTCACAGGTCGGCGACCAGATCGCTCCCGCTGACGACCTCGGGAATGACGACGGTGTCGGCGCCGACCCGACGGGCGGTCGACTCGTACATCTCGTCGCCGACGCGGACGACCAGTGTCGCCTCCGGGGCGAGCTGGCTGGTAGCGACGCCGATCTGGATGTTCGCGTTGGAGTCGTCGATACCGGCAACGACGGCGTCGGCGCGGGCGACGCCCGCACGTTCGAGCACCTCCTCGCGGCGGGCGTCGCCACCGACGACTGGGGCGTCGTCGGCCATCCGCTCGCGCTCCTCGTCGTCGCGTTCGACGACGACCACGTCGCGGCCCTGCTCGCGGAGTCGGTTCGCGACGGTGCGGCCGAACATGCCGTGGCCACAGATGACGACGTGCCCGCGCAGGTCGTCGATAGCCCGTTGGGTCTGCATGCGTGTCAACTCCCGGCCGAGTCGCCCGTCGAAGGCCGCGTCGAGCGCGGACTCGCCGACCCAGATACCCGCGAGCACCAGCGCGACGAAAACCACGACGGCGAAGACCTTCGTCGTCCGCTCCGGCCCGCTGTGGCGCTCGAAGTACAGTTCGAGACTCGTCGGGTCGAGGAGCCAGAACGCCGCGTCGACGACCGAGATGCCGGTCAAGGCGACGAAGCCCGCGACGCCGACGCAGACGGTGACACCGAACGCCGCAAGCGGGACCGCGGCGGCCCCGACGCGCTCGCGCACCTGACTGATGGGCGAGACTGGCACTGGCGGTGGTTGGTCAGCCGACAGAAAAACCTATTGCCGATTCAGCCGGTCCGGCGCTGCCGGAGTCCCTCGATCCGCTCGCCGAGCGGCGGGTGGTGCGAGAGTATCCGGGCCGGCCCACCGCCCTCGGCGATGTAGCGGCGCTCGGCCAGCGTCTCCAGCGCGCCGGCGAGGGCGGCGCCGCCCACCGCCTCGGCGGCGTAGGCGTCGGCCTGGGCCTCCGTGCGGCGGACGGCCCAGGCGAGGGCGACGGCGAACGGGGGCGTCCCGACGAGGACCGCGACCAGCGCGACGTCGGGTGCGACGCTCGCGACGCCGAGGGCGGCCCCGGCGGCGACGGCGACCAGCAGGTAGCGGAGGAGGACGTGTTCGTGTTCGTGGTGACCGACTTCGTGGGCGACGACGGCGCGCAACTGGTCGCCGTCGAGGGCGTCGAACAGCGACTCCGTGAGGAAGACGTACTCGGCGCCGGGGACGAGGCCGGCGGCGAAGGCGCTGCCGAGGCGAGTGCGGTCGTCGACGACCCGCAGTCGGACACCGTCGGGAAGCACGCCGTCGACGGCCGCCAGTTCCTCGTCGGTCGGCCAGCGCGTCCGCAGCGCGACGACGAGGGCGAACGGCGTCACTGCCGTCGCGACCAGCCCCAGACCGACGGCGGCGACGACGCGGGGCCAGCCGGCGGGGACGAGCGCGATGGCGCCGGCGGTCAGGACGACCCCAGCGAGGCCGACGCCGTCGCGTTCGAGTTCCCAGGCCGCGGCGTCGCGGTAGCGGACCCGGAACCCGCGGGCCGCACGGCGGTAGGGGACCGTCGCGAGTCGGGCGACCACGGCGACGGCGACGACCGGGAGCGCGTAGGCGCCGACCGCAGCGGCGACACCGACGACCGTGCCCGCCGCCGGCCCCGTCGCGTCCGTGACTGCGCCGGTCGCGTCGACCTGGACCGAGCGGGCCAGGCCGGAAAGGCGGGTGAGCGCGACGGTGGCCACGCCACCCGCGACGACCCCGCGCCGTCGGAGGCGTCGCAGTGCGGCGGCCGTCTCGGCATCGCCCGCCGGCCCCTCGTGGGCCGACCGACCGCGCCACCGGACCGCGACGACGACGGCGACCGCGACGACGACCTGAAGCGCGAGGGCGACTGGCAGGGCGAGAGCGGGACGCACGCGCGGAGCGACGGCCCCCGCCAACCTAATGTCATCGAACGGTTCGGTAAAAACATTCAACAGGTAGATACAAATATTTAACATGTATCGACGAGAGACAGTAGGGTATGTTCGACGTGACGCGCGACGACATCGTGGGCGGGTCGTTGTCGCGCGCGCTCGTGGTGCTCGCGGCGCCGCTGGTCGCCCAGAACTTCGCGCTGGTGGCCCAGTCGGTCGTCGACCTGTTCTGGGTCGGGCGCCTCGGGGGGACCGCGGTCGCGGCGGTGGGGCTGGCGACGGTCGTCGTGGCGCTGTTGACCGTCCCGCTCCGGGCGTTCTTCACCGGGAGCCAGGTGGTCACCTCCCAGCGCGTCGGCGCCGACGAGACCGCGGCCGCGCGGCGGGTCCCGTTCACCGCCGCGGCCTGCGCAGTCGCGCTCGCGGCGGTGATCGGTGCGGCTCTCGTCGTCGGTGCCGAATCGGTGGCCGCGCTGTTCACCGACGACGCGGCCGTCCGACGGCTGGCCGCGAACTACCTCACCGCCTACGCGTTCGCGCTCGTCGCCGTCGCCGCCAGCGACACCCTCGAAAGCGGTTTCACCGGCTGGGGCGACACGACAGCGGCGCTGTACGTCAACCTCACCGCTATCGTCGTCAACGTCGTCCTCGACCCGCTGTTGATCCTCGGGTGGTGGGTGTTCCCGCGGTTGGAACTGTTCGGCGCGGCGCTGGCGACGGCGGTCGGCTACGCCGTCGGCGCCGCGCTCGCGCTCGCGCTCGCCGCCCGCGGCCGCCAGGGGTTCGAACTGACTCGCGCGGCGCTCCGGCCCCACCTCGACACCGCCCGCGAAGTCGTCGACGTGGGGTTGCCCATCGCCGGGCAGAGTTCCGGACGGCAACTCGCCCGCCTCGCGATGATCTGGATCGTCTCCGCTGTCGGCGGCCCCGCGGCGCTGGCGGCCTACCACATCGGGTCGCAGGTCGCGACCGTGGCGTTCGTTCCCGCGCAGGGACTCGCCCAGGCCGCGACCAGCGTCGTCGGGCAGAACCTCGGCGCGGAGCAGCCCGCTCGCGCCCGCCGCGCGACCTGGGTCGGCGCCGCCATCGCGGCGGTCGGCCTCGCCGTGTTCGGCGCGGTCCAGTGGGTCGTCCCGGCGCCCATCGCGCACGTGTTCGTCCCCGATCTCTCCGGCCAGGCCCTGGAATACACCGTCCTCTACCTCCAGATCCTCACCTACGGCTACTGGGCGCTGGGAGTCATCTACACGGTCGAGGCCGGCTTCAACGGCGCCGGCAACACCGACGTGAGCATGTACTCGACGCTCGCGCAGTACTGGGCGGTCCGTCTCCCCGTCGCCCTCGTCGGCGCGTACGTCCTCGACCTCGGTGTCGCGGCCGTCTTCTGGGGCGTCACGCTCTCGAACGTCGCCGCCGCCGTCTGGCTGGCTGGGTTCTTCTACCGTTCGACCGACAGCGGGATGCTGGACCGGGCCGCCGACGAGGCCGCGGCGGACTGACCGGCGACGTGCCGAGTCGTGGGTTCCGGCCGGCGACCGCCCGACCACTTCCGCTCCGCCATAGAAACGCATATGCCGACGGGGCACCCGGTTTCGTCCGTGTCACGGCACGCCGACGGCGAGACGGAACTGGCGGTTTCGGAGGTGCTGCCCGACTACGCCGGGGCCTTTCCCTTCGAGCGGTTCAACGCCATGCAGTGCGAGGTCCTGCCCGCGCTGCTCGATTCGACCGACAACGTCGTCGTCAGCGCGCCGACCGCAAGCGGCAAGACCGCCCTCGCCGAGGTCGCCATCTGCGAAGCCCTCGAAGCCGACGGGACCGCCCTCTTTCTCGCCCCCTTGCGCGCGCTCACCAACGAGAAGGAGAGCGAGTGGGAGCGCTTCGAGGACATGGGCTACTCCGTCTACGTCGTCACCGGCGAGCGCGACCTGAACCCGCGCAGGGCCGAGCGGGCCGACATCCTCGTGATGACCCCCGAGAAAGCCGATTCGGCCACTCGCAAACACGACTCGCCGCGGTACTCGTTCATCACCGACGTGGACTGCTGCGTCATCGACGAGGTCCACCTGCTCGACTCGGAGAAGCGCGGCTCCGTGCTGGAAGTGACGGTGTCGCGCATGCGCCGGCTCTGTGACCCGCGCGTGGTCGCGCTGTCGGCGACGATGCCGAACGTCGACGACGTGGCCGGGTGGCTCGACGCCCCCGCCGACAACACCTTCGAGTTCGGCGACGACTACCGCCCCGTCCCGCTGCACGCCGACGTGCGCACCTACGCCCACGGCGACAACGCCTTCGCCGACAAGTACCGCCGCCTGTATCGCGCCCTGGACATCGCCGAACCGCACATCCGCGACGAGGGCCAGGCCCTCGTCTTCGTCTCGTCGCGCCAGGACACCGTCCAGGCCGCCAAGAAATCGAGGGACGAGATCGTCGAGCGCGACATCCCCATGGGCGCACGGGGCGACTACGACTTCCACAACGACGCCGCCGAGCTCTCGAACGACACGCTCAGGCAGTCGGTGCTCGACGGCGTCGGCTTCCACCACGCCGGGCTCTCGAAGGAGGACAAGAACCTCGTCGAACAGTGGTTCAAGGAGGGGAAACTGCAGCTGCTGTTCTCCACGTCGACGCTCGCGTGGGGCGTGAACCTCCCCGCTCGCTGCGTCGTCATTCGCGACACCAAGCTCCACGACCCGCTGGAGGGCGAGGTGGACATGAGCCCGCTGGACGTGCTCCAGATGCTCGGCCGCGCCGGTCGGCCCGGCTACGACGACAAGGGCTACGCCTGGGTGGTCTGTGACTCCTCGGACGCCGACAAGTACCGCGCGCTGTTGCGCGACGGCAAGGAGATCGAGTCGCGACTGGCCGAGGATCTCGACGCCCACCTCAACGCCGAGATCGCCCTGGGGACGATCGCCGACTTAGAGGACGTGATGGACTGGCTTGAGACTACCTTCTACTACGTCCGCGCGGCGAGCGCGCCCGAGGAGTACGCCTCCGAGAGCGCGCTGCGCGAGCGGGTCAGCGACACGCTGCGCTCGCTCGTGGCGCGGGGGTTCGTCGAACGCGAGGACATGCGCCTCGAACCCACGGCGCTCGGGCGACTCGCCTCGAAGTTCTACCTGCGCCTCGACACGGCCCGGGAGTTCGCTGACCTGGCCGAACGAGCGGACGAAGACGACGCTCGCCTCGACCAGGACGGGATCCTGCGCGCCATCGCGACCGCGGCGGAGTTCGACAGTGTCAGCGCCCGTTCGGACGAGCGCGACGCCGTCGCCGCCGTCCTCGGCGAGACCGAAGACCTCGACCCGGGCGGCCGGAAGATACTCGCCATCCTCGAATCGCGGATGCGCGGGACGACGCCCGGCGAGTTGCAGAGCGACGCGTGGGTCATCACCCAGAACGCGCTGCGCCTGCTCGCCGCCCTTCGCGCGTTTCTCGACCGACTGGCCGGTCCCGCGGCCGCGAACCTCGCCTGCCGGATCGAGGCGCGCATCGAGAACGGCATCAGCGACGACGCCGTCGGGCTCACCGCCATCGACGGCGTCGGCTCCGGGCGCGCGAGCAAACTCGCCGCCGAGGGGATCACCACACCCGCGGAAGTCCGCGAGGCCGGCGTCTCCGGGCTCGTCTCCGCGGGGCTCTCGGAAGGCGTCGCCGAGCGCGTCGTCGAGAGCGCCGGCGAACTCCCGAACGTCGTCTTCGAGTGGGGCGACTTTCCCGACAGCGTCGCCCACGGCGAGAACGACATGCGGGAGGTCACCGTGCGCAACGTCGGCGGCGACGCCCGCGCGGGCCTGCGCGTCACGGTCAACAACGTCGAAATGACGACCAAGAACCGCTATCTCGGCGAGGCGGATCTCCCCGTCGGCGTCTTCGGCGGGGACGCCGACGAACTGGAGTACGCGATCGAGGTCGCGTTCCCGGAACTCCCGGTCCACCCCGTCGTCGAGGCCCGGTCGGTCCGCGTCGAGTGAGGGGGTCCGGCGCGACCGCCGTCGGCACCGCGCGAGCCGTCGACCGCGCGCCGCCGTCAGCGACCGCGCACCGGTCCCCGATCCACACCCAGATTCGACCCGAGACGTGGAGTGAATCGGCGTCCGTCGAAAATATATCTATTCTGTCTCTTTCACCCTCAGATTCGGTTTTAAATCATCTAACCGGTTCTGGAGCGGTTGTAAAACGTTAGGAAGCCAACTAAAACGTCGATACGGGGGTGGCTAAAACGGACCGGTCGGGAGAAACGACGCGAAATCACGCTAGGGGTCGTTCCTTTATATGGGGTAGTGGATGCAAGTGGGAGGTAGGTGACGAACAATGTCCAGTGCTTCCCCGTTCCGTCGGTCCGCCCCCGAACTCCCGTCGACCACCGGTGTACAGCGCCTCCAGTCGCTCGCGGTCGGTTCGGCTCAGTTCGCCGGCTTCTGGTCGGCCGTCGTCCTCCCGTTCGCGATGCTCGCTCTGGTCGCCTCCGGGTCGGTCGCTCAGCAGGTCCCGCTGTTCGTCGCGCTCCTGCTGGCGAACGTCGCCGCGCTCCGCGTCGGGCACGGTCATAAACAGGACTGACGCGCCCTCAACCACGCCCGTTCGGCCGACATCGCTGGCTGTCCCCGCGGTCACCTCCCCCTCTCTCCCCGACTCCCGCCCTCCCTCTCGTTCCGTCCCGAGCTTTAAGTCCGAACACGCGACCAGGCCGACCCATGCACGACGAGGTGCGCGTCGTCGCAGGCGACTGCACGACGACGATGGACGGACGCAACGAGCGCGAACACCGCGGCGACGTGGTCATGGTAGTCAAGCCGGACAACACGGTGCTGGTCCACGACGCCGACGGCTACCAGCCAGTCGCCTGGCTCACCCGAGCCGACAGCGTCCAGTTCGTCGACGGCGTCCTCGACGCCCGCGAGGGCGACCAGCACCTCCGCGTCGAGATCCACGACGAACACGGTGCCGCTCGCCACCCCGTCTCGCGGGCGGGCGTCCCCGTCGGCGAGTGCCCGACCTGCGACGGGTCGCTGGTGCTCGCCCGGGGGTCGGTGATCTGTCGCGAGTGCGACGACGAGTACTCGATCCCGCGGGACGGTGCGGTCCTCGACGACTCCTGTCCGGTCTGCGGGCTCCCCCTGCTTCGGGTCGAGCGGGGCGCGGCGTTCGAGGTCTGTATCGACCGCGACTGCGACTCCATCGACGACCGGGTGACCGAGCGGTTCGACCGCGAGTGGGACTGTCCGAACTGCGAGGGTGAGCTACGGATCCTCCGCCGCGGCGGGCTGATCGCCGGCTGCGAGCGCTACCCCGACTGTGACACCGGGTTCGGCGTCCCGACCGGCGTCGTCGACGGCACCTGCGGTTGTGGGCTCCCCGTCTTCGAGACGCCGTCGGGCCGGCGCTGTCTGGACACGGGGTGTGAGCGAACCTGATCAGTCCTCGACGCGGGCGAGGAGGTGTTCGCGGAGGTCCGTCGGCGAGTCGGCGACGTAGTCGGCGCCGCTCCGGTCGGTCTCGTCGGCGGCCCCGTGACGGAAGCCGACGACGTGCATCCCCGCACGGCCGGCCGACTCGATCCCGTGCAGGGAGTCTTCGACGGCGACGACGTCGGCGGGGTCGACGCCGATTCGCTCGGCGGCGTGTTCGTAGACGCCCGGTTCGGGTTTTCCGGGGCCGCCGAACGCGTCGGCGCTGACGACGGCGTCGAACGTCAGGTCGAAGCGGTCGAGTACCACGTCGATCCAGTCGTGGGGGGAGGAGGAGACCAGCGCGAGGGTGACGCCGCGCTCGCGCAACTCGGCGAGGAGGCTCTCGGCACTGTCGAGCAGTGCGACCTCTTCGCCGTAGATCGCCGTCGCAGTCTCCTCGTACCACCCGAGGAACGCTTCGCGGTCGGTCCCGATCGCGTAGGTCTCGGCGAGGTAGTCGTAGATCTCGCGGTAGTTCATGCCCGTGATCTCGTCCAGATCGAGGTCCTCCAGGCCGATCAGCGGCAGGAGTTCCTCGCGCTCGTAGGGATGCCAGTAGTCCTCGGAGTCGACCAACACGCCGTCCATGTCGAAACAGACCGCGTCCATGACCGGTGGTCTCGGCGCGGTGTGGAGTGTCTTTCGGCCGGGCGTGCCCGCCGCCCACCGGATGCGCGTCTCCGACTACGGCGGAACCACCGGAACCCGTAATCGCAGGGGCTTTCCGCCGGGACAGGTTGCTCTCACACATGCACGCGACGCTCTCGGGGGACGTGGTTCGAGCGGGCGAGCGGGCCCGCGAGCGCTTTTACGACTCCAGCGGCTACGGCCACCCCGTCGACGGCGGGTCGCTCGAACTCGCGCCCGTCGAGGCGGCTCACCTGCTCTACCGCGGCGACCTCGACGCGGTCGAGGGACCTGACGGCACCGCGATGGACTTCCGCGCGTTTCTCTCCTCGGCCGCGGTCTCGGAGATCGCCTTCCTCGTCTACAAGGACCTGCGCGACCGCGGATTCTACCTTTCGCCCGCACGCGCGGACTGGTCCGACTCGCCCGCGGTCCGGTCGGCCGTCGACGACCCGGCTGTCGACTTCGTGGTGTACCCCCGCGGCTCCGGCCCGTGGGACGACGAGGTGGCCCACCGGGTCGGCGTCGTCAGCGAGCGCGAGGCCGTCCGCGCGGGGGATCTGGGCGACCTCGTGTTGGCCGTCGTCGACGAGGAGAGCGCGCTCACGTACCTGGCGACCGAACACCGCGCGGTGTCGGGGACGAGCGAGGCGGACCTGCCGGAGGGTGTCTCGGGCGAGTTGCTCTCCGACCGACTGCTCCTCTGGGACCCGCCGGCGGCTATCTACGACCAGGGGTTCTACGGCCAGCCCCTCGACGACCGGGACGGTGACGTGATCCAGCTCTCCCTGCTCGAAGCGGCGTTTCTGGCCCGCGAGGGCGTCCTCGACGTCGAGGGCGGGCCCGAGGCGGTCGTCGAGCGGGGTCGGGCGGTCGAGGGCGAGCGCTTCGATCGCCGGCTCCGGGTGTACGAGCGCCTGCGCGAACGCGGGCTCGTGCCCAAGACCGGCTACAAGTTCGGCGCCGACTTCCGGACCTACGCCGACGTGGAGTCGGTCGACGACCTGGGCCACTCCGAGCTGCTGATCCGGGTGTTGGACCGCGAGCACACGTTTTCGCCGCGGGACCTCGCGCTGGACGTGCGGCTCGCCCATGGGGTTCGGAAAGAAATGGTGTTCGCGCTCGTGGACGGAGAGGACCCGTCCGAGGACGATTCGGACGGGATCGAGTGGCTGTCCGTGACGCGACTGACGCCGTGAGTGGGGCGCGGAACGGATCGTGCGCCCTCGACAACAGGCGCTGAAAGCCCTCGACCCGCTCGCGGTCGCTGAGTCGGATATCCGCGCTCTCCGCACCGCCCGCTCACGGCAGCGCCGTTCGCTTCGAGGCGCTGCGCGCCTCGCACCGCACGGATAGGGCCGACTCAGACGACTGAACGAGCGCGAGCGCACCCCGCCCTTTCATTCCTCCAGGACCGCCCCGTACAGCACCGCACCACGCGCCTCCCCAGCCGACTCGTTCACCTTCGGCTCACTCGTCCCTCGCGCGGGACCGCCTCGCGGCCCGCGCAGGGCGCGGGCACGCTCGGGGGCGCACGCCGAGGTGATCGGTCACCGGAGCGAAGCTCCCGGAACTACTTCGGCACGTATACGAGCGGGTGGTGACGCCACGCCCACCGCGTGTCGGGCTTGTCGATCACCGACCAGACGCTCTGGGGCCAGGTGCCCAGCGCGTCGTGGATGCGGTCGTACGAGAGCAGGTTCTCGCCGTCGAGCAGGAGCGAGAACCGCTCCTCGAAGCGGTCGGCGTCGAACTGCGAGTCCTCGCCGAGGAACTCGTCGGGGTCGTCGGCCATCCGCTGCCAGTGGGCGCGGGCGAGTCGATTCTGATAGTTGAAGACGAGATAGCCGCCGGGGGCGACGGCGTCGTACATGGCGCGCAGGGCGTCCTCGACCTCGCGGACGTAACAGAGCGTGAAGTACGAGAAGATGACGTCGAACTGCCGGTCGGGGTCGAACTCGGGGAGGACCGTCCGCCCGAAGTCGACGTCGGTGTCGCGGTCGCGAGCGCGCTCGCGGTTCTCGGCGAGAACGGGCTCGGCGGCGTCGTACCCGACCACGTCGGCCTCGGGGAACGCTTCGGCGACTTCGAAGGCGACGTGGCCGGGGCCACAGCCCACGTCGGCAAAGCCGTCGGGGGCGCCCCTGTCGGCGAGGAACTCGACGACGGCGTCGGTCGCGTGGTGGGCGCTCGGCGCCGCGTCGGCGCGGTCGCCCTCGTCGGCGTCGGTCCAGAAGCTGTGCCAGTCGATGGTGTCTGCGTGGGTGGTGTCTGTCATCCAATGTGGGTCGCTGTCGTCCGTCCGGCGGTGCCTCGCGTGGCCGCGCCGTCGGTCAGGTCCGCCCGCTCGCCGAGCCCTCGGCGGTCCCGTCCTCCTCCTCGTCGTCGTCGCAGTCGTCCGTCCCCGATCCGTCGGCGGTCGCGAAACCGTATGGTGCGAGTACTGTCATGTGGGCGTAGCTGTGGCTGGTCGGCGATCAGTTCATCCCGTCGGAGCGGCCGAGAGGCTTCGGTACTCTCGGGATACTGAGATAGTTGCCACTCCCGGATAAAATTTGCTACTTCGATTAAGTTTACTTCTTACTTACAAATTCGAGCGGCTGGGTAATAAGGTTTGGGGCGAGCGTCCGGTCTCCCGGGGTCGGGTGGGCGTCGTGAGCTCGCGGCGGGGTGGGGAAAGCGAACGCTATTAGTGCGTGTCGGGGCGAGTACATCCCAATCAATGACATCCGATTCGCCCGATTCCGACGCGCCGGAGGGGGACGCGCCAGAACCACTCCCGGACGGTGGGGAGCCGAGCGACGCGAGCGAGGGCTCGTCGGAGCTTCGCTCCGACGGAGGTGTCGACGCCGAAGGCGCGGACGACACGACGCTGGACCCGTGGGGGTCGGCGACCGTCTCGGACTACCGGAAGCTGTTCGCCGAGTTCGGCATCGAGGAGTTCGACGAGGTGCTTCCCGAGGTGCCCGAGCCCCACTACCTGATGCGCCGCGGGGTCATCTTCGGCCACCGCGACTACCGCCCGGTCGCCCGCGCGATGCGCGACGGCGACGATTTCGCCGCGCTCTCGGGGTTCATGCCCACCGGCGACCCCCACATCGGCCACAAGCTCGTCTTCGACGAGATCATCTGGCACCAGCAACAGGGCGGCGACGCGTACGGACTCATCGCCGACCTGGAGGCCCACAGCGCCCGCGGGCTGACCTGGGACGAGATCGACACCCACGCCACCGACTACGTCCTCTCGCTGCTCGCGCTGGGCTTCGACCCCGAGGCGGGCGAGCTGTACCGCCAGTCCACGAACCGTGAGGTCCAGGACCTCGCCTTCGAACTCGGCGTCGAGGCGAACTTCTCGGAGCTGCAGGCGATCTACGACTTCGACGGCGAGACGGACGTGTCGCACATGCAGAGCGTCGTCACGCAGATGGCCGACATCCTCTACCCGCAGGCCGACGAGCCCCGCCCGACCGTGATCCCGGTCGGGCCCGACCAAGACCCGCACATGCGCCTCGCGCGGGACCTGGCCGCGCGGATGCGCTACTTCCGCGTCACCGAGGCGTTCGCCGGCTTCGAGGTCGCCGAGGACGAGCGCGCACTGCTCGGCGAGGTGTACGAGGCGCTGACGGCCGAGGAGGACGCTGGGGGCGACGACGGCGACGACACCCTGCGCTGTGAGAACGCCGCCGACGCGCTGCGCGCCGACCGCGAGTCCTACGAGGCCGCCGGCTACGACGCGGCCACCGTCGAGGGCGTCCTGGAGAAGCTCGAAAACGCCGGGATGGAGCCGATCCGCCGGCGGACCCGGTTCCTCGGGCGCAACGCGACCGACGCGGCCTTCGACGCGCTGATCGAGGCGGTCGACGGCGAGAAGCGCGTCTACGACGAACACGTCGACGCCTTCGACCTCTCCCGCGAGGCGGCGGAGGACCTCGCTCGCGAGGTCGAACTCGACCACGGCGGCTACGGGTTCCGGGCACCCTCGTCGATCTACCACCGATTCATGACCGGACTCACCGGGGGCAAGATGTCCTCGTCGGTTCCCGCCTCGCACATCTCGCTACTCGACGACCCCGAGGACGGCTACGACAAGGTCAAGGCCGCCACGACGGGCGGGCGCCAGTCCGCGGAGGAGCAGCGCGAACTCGGCGGCGAGGCCGACGAGTGTCCCGTCTACGAGCTGTACGCCTACCTGCTGGCCGGCGAGGACGACGAGTTCGCCACGGAAGTTTACGAGGAGTGCGTCGGCGGCGAGCGCCTCTGTGGCGGCTGCAAGGAGCAGGCCGCCGAGCTGATGGCCGAGTTCCTCGAAGACCACCAGGAGAAACGCGACGAGTGGGCCGAGAAGCTCGACGACCTCGACATCGATCTGGACGTGGCGGCCGACCGGCGAGGCTAGTGAGACGGCGACGGGCTCGCGACGCTTCGCACGAACGCGGTAGGAATTCCCAAGGATAATGTGGGTAAGTGGCATACGAGTCATCGGATGACTGACAGTGGCAGCGGACGGGGTGGTATCGACACCGACGAGCGAGGCCGGGCCGGTCGCGCGATGACGACGGTCCGGTCGCTCGCGATCGTCGCGCTGGTCGTCACGGCCGCGAGTCTCGCCGGATGCGGGATGCTCGGTGGCGGCGACGGCGGCGACGGCGGCGACGGCGACGGCGGAGCACAGGGGAACATCGACGCGCCGCGGGAGATCGCCGAGCCCATGGACCCCTCGGCGAGCGAGGTCTTCAGCCGCGTCACCGAGATCATGGACGTCGAAGGCGAGGCGCCGGGGGTCAGGGTGACGAACCTGCCGACCAGCCGCAACCTGTCGAGCCCGTTCATGAACGCGATGGTCGGGCTGCCTGACGACCCTCAGCGATTGACGAATCCCGTCAACGCGACGTACGACCCCGAGGAGGAGACGGTCCTGTTCAACGACGATACCGTCTTCGACCTGAACGGCTCCCAGATCGAGTATCAGCTCGCCTATAACTTCGCGCTCGGGCTCCACTACCAGAACGACTGGATCGACGCCGAGAGTACCGAGAGTGCGGTCCTGCGGGGGACGCTGGAAGCCGTCATGCGTGAATACGCCGACGAGCACATGGACGTGAACTTCGTGAACGCGTACGACTCCGCCGACGCCGCGTTCGAGGCGACCACTCCGTACGAGTGGGCCACCTACGATGCGCTGAACTACTACGGCGCCGACTACGTCGACTCGCAGACGGACTCGGCCAGCGAGATCTCGTCGATCTACGAGGGCGGTGTCCCAGAAACGACCGAGCAGCTCCTCCACGACACCGACGAGGGGCCGACCGACCTCTCGGTGACCGCGGACGTGTCGAACTGGTGGATCGACGAGCGGATGCCGCGCCTGGAGTCGACGCTCGGTGAGCTCGGGACCCGCGCGGTCCTCCGGAGTCAGCTCTCGGCCTCCGAGGCCACCGCCGCGGCCGACGGCTGGGGCAACGACACCGGGATGGCGTTCACGTCGGCCCGCAACGAGTCGGCCGGCGCCGTTTGGGTCCACAGCTGGGACTCGGCGAGCGAGGCCGACGAGTTCGTCAACGCCAGCCAGGCCTACGGCGAGGCCAGGGCAGACGGGACGTACGCCGTCAACGTCACGCGGCCCGCCGAGGACACGACCGTCGTGGTCGCTCACCGCGGGACCTTCATGCAGAACACGGAGATCGCCTACGCCGACGGGACCGTCGAGGTCGTCGTCGGCGGCGGCTCCTCGTAGGGATACCTGGACGGAGCGGCCGACCGGCGGAGGTCAATCGGGGACTTTCCGGGGATGAGCCGTTCTCAGAAGTCGAAGAGGTACGCGGATCCGGTCTGTTCGCCGTCGACGTTCCGGTCCCAGCGGGCGCCGACGAGCGCGTTCGTCTCCGTCGCACCGACGTCGTACCCGAAGTGGTCGTAGCTTTCGCCGTCGGGGGCGACCAGCTTGGCTCGCTGGGCCCACTCCCCGTCCGCCCGTCGGAAGACGTACGCTGACCCGCCGCTCCGGCCGTACGGATCGGCGTCCTGAAACGCACCGACGACCGCCGTGTCTCCCGCGAGCGCGACGGACCAGCCGAAACGGTCCCCGACGGTCCCGTCGTCCGCGAGGAGCGTGGCACGCCGGTCCCAGTCGACCCCCGAGCGCTCGAAGACGTACGCGGCCCCGGACGCTTTGCCGTTCTCGTCCACGGAGCTCGCGCCCACGAGAGCGGTCTCCCCGTCGAGTGCGACCGCCGACCCGAATTTGTCCTGTCCGCTCCCGTCGTTCGCTTCCAACTCCGCCGTCGCGATCCACGAGCCGTCGACGACCTCGAAAACACGAGCGAGTCCGGTGCTGTCGTCGTGTATCGGCGCGCCGATCAGCGCCGTCTCCTCCCCGAGTGCGACGTCGTTCCCGAAGTGGTCGTTCGGCCCCGCCATGGGTAGCGACAGCTTGGCCCGCTGAGACCACTCTTCGCCCGTCCGCTCGAAGACGTACGCGGACCCCGACTGTTCGGCGCGCGGGTCCTCGTCCCAGTGGGCGCCGACGAGCGCGGTATCGTCGAGCAGAGCGACCGCGTTCCCGAAGTAGTCGCCCGAGTCACCGTCGGTGGGTCGAAGGACGGCCTGGGACGTCCAACTCCCCTTCGAGCGTTCGAAGACGTACGCGGCCCCGCTGTTGTCCCCGTTCGCGTCGGTCGACGGAGCGCCCACGAGTACGAGATCGCCGTCTACCGCTATCGACGCGCCGAACTCGCCGACGTGTGCGCCGTCGTCGGGACTGACCCTCGCCGCCTGTCGCCAGCCTCCGTCGGACCGCTCGAAGACGTACATCGAGCCCCCGGGCTCGCCGTCGGCGTTCGTCGCACCGTCGGCACCGACGACTGCCCGGTCTTCGGTCAGCGCGACGGCGACCCCGAAGACGTCTTTGGACTCGCCGTCCGTAGCCGTGATCTTCGCGGGTTGTGGAACCGTCCCCGGCGTCTCCGTGGGTGTCGGTGTCGCCGTCTCGGTGGCCGTCACCGCGGGTGTCGATACGTCCGTCGTCGATGCGGTCGAGGTCTCGACGCTCGTCGGTCGTGTTCCCGTCCCCATCGCAGCGGCAGTCTCGTCCGGCGTGAGCGTGACGGACGGTGTCACCGCCGTCGCCCGCTCGTCCGTCGAGTCACCGTTCGTCCCTGCCGGACAGCCCGCGATCCCCGCAGCCACGACCGCGGTGCCCCATCCAAGTAACTCCCGTCGCTCCCAAGTACCCGTCATCGAGTCGGAAAATTCGCGCTAATAAGAAGTGTCTTCGCTTCTCCGGATAGTGGTCTCCCGTTCGTGGGGCGCGTGCGGTTACGAGTCCTCGATCTCGATCTCGATCGGTTCGGCGGTGGGCTCGACCGCGTCGACCTCGAACCGCTCGGCCAGCCGCCAGCTCGCGACGGCACCGAGCGCCCCGAGGACGACGCCCGCCCGAACTCCGGTGTCGCGGTCACGCAGGACGCGACCGAGGACGTAGCCCACGAAGAAGTTGATCGCGAAGTTGAGCACGGCGTTGCGAGTGCGGTCCATACGCGCCCTTTGTGACCCGAGGGCATAGACGTTGCCTCGCGGCCGCCGAGTCCGGAACGCTTTTGCGCGGCGCCGTGGACAACTCTCACATGGCACCCGAACCCACGGCGGGACGCCTCGCCCCGCTCGCTTCGAGGCGCTCCTCCCGGTCGCGCCTCGTCCGCAAGCTATCGGCCTCGCGGCCCGGGTTCGGGTTTTTCTCCGTCGCCTGACGGACGGCGGACGCCCGGACCGACGGTTCGTGTCGAAGCGAACGCCCGGGGTCCCGGCGGAAACCGTCCGCGTCGGCTCGCGGGGCACGGCACGCACTTCGTCTGCTCACGGGTCGCTCCGCTCACGGCGCTCCGCCCCGCTCGCATCGAGGGCTCCGTTCAGTCACCCTCGCCCCGCTCCCCGGTCGCATCGCCGAGGTCTCCCTACGGTCGACCTCGCAACCGTTAACTGACGACCACGCAGATTCACGACCAACGAATGAAACTTCCGGAAACCCAGGTCGCCGTGCTCGAAGCCGCGAGCGCGGACGACCCCACACCAGTCGAACAGATCGCCGAGGAGACCGGCGAGCAGGTCCAGGCGGTGGCCGGCGCCGCCTTCGAACTCGAAGAGAAGGGGCTGCTCGCCGTCACCGAACGGATCGACGCCGAACTCGTGCTCACCCAGGAGGGCGAACAGTACGCCTTCGAGGGACTGCCCGAACACTCCCTGTGGGTCGGCGCCCTCTCGGGGGGCGCCGACGAGGAGCCGATCGAACTCGGCAAGGCCATCGGTCCCGCCGGCCTCCAGGGCGAACAGGTCGACATCGCGCTCTCGAACTTCGCCCGGAAGGGCATGGGGGACATCGACAGCGGCACGGTCGCGGTCGACCCTGAGTTCGATCCCGACTCGGACCCCGAGCACGCGCTCCTCGAACGCCTCTCCGAGGAGGAAGGAGTCGACCCCGCCGAGACCGACGACGACCGCGTCGACGCACTCGAACGCCGCGGCCTCGTCGAGGTCGAGGAGTCGACGGTGCGGGAGGTCACCCTGACCGACGAGGGCGTCACCGCGATGATGGAGGGCGTCGAGGTCGCCGAGACCGTCGGCCAGGTCACGCCCGAACTGCTCACCTCCGGCGAGTGGGAGGACGTGGAGTTCGCCGAGTACAACGTCCAGGCCGACGCCGAGACGGTTCACGGCGGCAAACCCCACGCGCTGCGGGAGATGTCCGAGCGCGTCAAGGACGTACTCGTCGGGATGGGCTTCGAGGAGATGCAGGGCCCCCACGTCGACGCCGACTTCTACATCAACGACTGCCTGTTCATGCCCCAGGACCACCCGGCGCGCAACCACTGGGACCGCTTCGCCCTCGAAGAGCCGGCCCAGATGGATCGGGAGAACCTCCCGCCGGACCTGGTCGACCGAGTCGAAGCCGCCCACCGCGACGGCGTCGGCCCCGACGGCGAGGGGTATCACTCCCCCTGGGACGAGGACTTCGCCCGCGCGCTCGCCCTGCGCGGACACACGACGAACCTCTCGGTGCGCCACCTCGCCGGCCTCGCCGAGGGCGACATCGACCCGCCCCAGCGGTACTTCTCGATCGAGAAAGCGTATCGGAACGACACGCTGGACGCGACGCACCTGCTCGAGTTCTTCCAGATCGAGGGGTGGGTGATGGCCGAGGATCTGTCCGTTCGGGACCTGATGGGCACGTTCACCGAGTTCTACGAGCAGTTCGGCATCACCGACATCCAGTTCAAACCCCACTACAACCCCTACACGGAGCCGAGCTTCGAGCTGTTCGGCCGCCATCCTGAAACTGATGAACTCATCGAGATCGGTAACTCGGGCATCTTCCGTCCGGAGATGCTCGAACCGCTCGGCGTCGAGGCCGACGTGATGGCCTGGGGGCTCGCGCTGGAGCGACTGTTCATGCTCGCGACCGGCGCCGAAGACATCCGCGACGTCCACGGCACGCTCGTGGACCTTGATTTCCTCCGCAACGAGGAGGTGGTGTACTGATGCCGACAGTCGAAATCGACCCCGACGAACTCCGCGAGCTGACCGGCCACGACGACAAGAGCGACGACGAACTCCGCGAGGACATGTTCGCCCTCGGCCTCGAGTACGAGGGCGAGACCGACGACGGCGAGTTCGAGTTGGAGTTCGCGCCGGATCGGCTGGACCGACTCTCCGTCGAGGGCGTCGCCCGCTCGCTGCGCTACCAGTACGGCGACGACCGCGGCGTCTACGTGCCGACGACCAACGACGCCGACTGGACCATCGAGGTCGACGCCGACGTGCCCGACGAGCGCCCCTACGTCACCGGCGCCGTCGTCCGCGGGCTGGACATGGACGAGGCCGCCCTCGAATCGCTCATCCAGCTCCAGGAGAAGCTCCACGCGACGATGGGCCGCCAGCGCGCCAAGGGCGCCATCGGCGTCCACGACCTGACCATGCTGAAAGGCCAGGTCGGCGCCACCGGCGGCGAGGACACCCCGGAGGAGGAGGCCGACCCCCGCACCGAGATCGCCACCCCGAGCGGCAACTCGGTCCGCTACACCGGTATCGGTCGCCGGGACGACCGCTTCGTCCCCCTGGAGGAGAACCACGAGATGACGCCCCAGGAGGTGCTGATGGCCCACCACACCGCCAACAAGTTCTCCGACCTGGTCGAGGACTACGAGTCGATGCCGGCCATCTACGACGACGTGGGGATGTTCTCGTTCCCGCCGATCATCAACGGCAAGCGCACCGAGGTCACCACCGACTCTCGGGATCTGTTCATCGAGATGACCGGCACCGACCAGTGGACGATCGACCACATGCTGTCGATCGTCTGCTACGCGCTCGACGCCCGCGGCGGCCGCGTCGAGGAAGTCGAGATCGAGTATGCGGACGACGCCAGCGGCGACTACGCGGGCAACACGCTCGTCCGCCCGAACTTCGACACCAAGACCAAGACCGTCGACCACCCCGACATCGAGTCGATGCTCGGCGTCGACCTCGACGGCGAGGAGGTCGTCGACCTGATGGAACGGGCGGGCCTCGACGCGAGCGCCGAGGACTACGACGCTGGCGAGGACGCGCTGTCCTACGAGGTGACGATCCCGCCCTACCGCGTCGACGTGCTCCACCCCGTCGACGTGATCGACGACGTGGGGCGGGCCTTCGGGTTCAACGAACTCGACCCCCGCTACCCCGACGTGTCGACCGTCGGCGGCCGCCACGAGCGCTCCCGCCTGGAGCGGGCGACCCGCGAGACGCTCGTGGGGCTCGGGTTCGAGGACCTGCTGAACTTCCACCTCATCAGCGAGGCGGCCAACTACGAGCGACCCGGCGTCGAACGGGGCAGCGGCGCGCTGGGCGGCGGCGAGCCCGCCGTCATCGGCGAGCCCTACAGCGAGGACTACGAGATCGTCCGCACCTGGGCGCTGCCCTCGGTCATGCTCGTCCTCGAAAACAACACCCACCGCTCGTACCCACAGCACCTCTCCGAGGTCGGCCTCGCCATCGAGCAGGACGAAACCCAGCCGACGCTGGTCGACGAACGCCACACCGTCGCGGCCGCCGTCGCCGACCACGACGCCTCCTACGAGGACGCCAAGGCCTCGCTGCAGGCGCTGTGTCGCGCCTTCGACGTCGAGCTGGCCACCCCGCCGACCGAGCACCCGACGTTCATCTCCGGGCGCACCGCCGACATCGTCATCGACGGCCGCAAGGTCGGCGTCATCGGCGAAGTCCACCCGAAGGTGCTCGTCGAGTACGACCTGGAGGTCCCCGTCGCTGCCTTCGAGTTCGATCTCGACGCGCTACGAAACGACTGACGGCGCATCCGACGGTTCCCTTCAGAGCCGTTCTCCACCGGACTCGCCGAGAGCCGACCGTCACTCCGAACCGGCCGAATCCGACTCGTCCAGCCGGCGCTCGTACTTCGCGAGCGATTCCTCCAGCGCGGCCTCGGCGTCCACGTTCAGCGCGTCGGCGGTCGCCAGCAGGGCGAAGAGGGCGTCGCCGAGTTCGTCCTCGCTGACGGCCAACTCCTCGGGCGCCCCACCGTACTCGCTGGACTTGGCGGCGTCGGCGGCGATCTCGCCCACCTCGGCGGCCAGGTCTAGCACCCGGTAGGCCGGGTCGGCGCCCATGTCGTGGTCGTCGACGAACGCGGCGACGCGGTCCTGTGCGTCCATGGACCGGGGTTGGCTCCTCCCCTACAAAACGGTTCGGCGGCGGGTACAGCGGCTCGACCGCCTCGTCAGCCCGCGGGTCACCGACCGCGTCACCGAACGACGGTCACGGTCACGGGCGCCTCGCCGACGACCGTCGTCGCGACGGTACCGAGGAACCGGCGGCCGATGTCGCTCCGTTCGCCGCCGTGGCCCCCCATGACGACGTGGTCGATGTCGAGGTCGTCGACGGTCGCGAGGATGGTCTCGGCGGGGTCGCCCGTCTCGACGACGGGCTCGACGGTCCGGTCGGCCTCCGCGGCGGTTTCGCGGGCGTCCTCGACCAGCCGTTCGGCCCGTTCGCGGGCGTCCTCCCGGCGCTGCTCGTCGGGTTCGAGAACGCCGCCCTCGGCCATCGAGGCGTCGAGCGGTGTGACGACGTTCAGGACGGTGACGCGGCAGTCGAACGTCTCCAGCGCGTGGGCGAGCGCGTCGTCCGCGAGCGGCGACCCGTCCAGCGGGACGAGCACGTGCGAAGGGGCCATACCCGGACAGAGCAGGCCGTGACACAAGTATCTACGGCGCTCCGCGCGGCGGGGACCCATCTGTCGGAGAGCCCGACGGACTCGCCGCCGCCGCCGCACTCTTGGCCGTCGCCCGCGGATCGCGACCCATGCAAGCCGCAGCGTTCACCGACCTCGTCGGACCGGACGGCGTGCGCGTCGTCGACCGACCCGATCCCGAACCGGAACGGGGAGAAGCCGTCGTCGACGTAGAGGCCTGTTCGATCAACCGCCACGACCTGTGGATCCTGGAGGGCGACTCCGCGATGGTCGACGCCGACGACCTCCCGTTCGTCTCCGGCCTGGACGTGGCCGGAACCGTCTCGGCCGTCGGTCCCGACGCGACCGGCGTCGAACCGGGCGACCGGGTCGTCCTCTGCCCCAACGAGACCTGCGGTCGCTGCCGGTTCTGCCGCGACGGTCCCGAGAACCTGTGCGAGAACTTCTCGCTGTACCACGGCGGGCTGGCCGAGCGAGCGCGCGTGAGCGCCGACCGCCTCGTCGCCCTCCCCGACGGCGTCGACGCCGCGACCGCCGCGGCGCTCCCGACCGCCTACATGACCGCCTACCGGATGCTTCAGCGGGCGGCGGTCGAAGCCGGTGACCGCGTCTTCGTCCCCGGCGCCACGGGCGGCGTCGGCGTCGCGACCGTCCAGCTCTGTGACGCCCTCGGACTCGAATCGGTCGGCACCTCCCGCTCGCCCGCGAAACTCGACCGCGTCCGCGACGTCGGGCTCGACCGCGGGATCGAATCGGCCGACACCGACGAGATCGAGGCCGCGATCGACGAGCCGGTCGACGCCGTCGTCAACCACCTCGGCGGCGAGTACTCGAAGCTGGGCCAGTCCGTCCTCCGCCGAGGCGGGACGATGGTCGTCTGCGGTCGCACCGCCGGCGGCACCTCCGAGTTCGACGTGGCCGACCTCTTTCTCGGACACAAGCGGATCGTCGGCTCGACGATGGGCACCCAGCCCGACCTACAGCGGCTGGTCGAACTCGTCGCCGACGGCGCGTTCTCACCGCTGGTGAACGAAACCTACCCGCTCGCGGAGACCGGCGCGGCGTTCGCCGCGATGGCCGAGCGAGAGAGCGTCGGGAAGCTCGTGGTGGCGCCGTAGACGCAGCTACTCGTGAGTTAGTGTCAAAAGTCATAGTCCTGGGAGGATTCGAACCTCCGTCGTAGCCCCCAGAAGGCTACATGATTGGCCACTACACCACAGGACTGCACTCGACTATACTGCCGTCCCGTATTTCAGTGTTGCGGACTCGTACGCGCCGTGTTACCGTGTTTCGGCCGGTCTCGACAGGTCGTCACCGTCGTCGGCACGGACACGTCGGTCTGGTTCCGTTCCGTCTCACGAACCTTTGGGCCCGAACGAGCGTACGACTACGTCCGTTTCTCGTAGAAAAACGTCTCCTCGGCCGGCATCGGGTCGCGTGAAAAGACGGCTCGCACGGCGACGACTGCCGGTCTCAGGGCGGAAGTCGGACGTACTACGGAGGCCTGAGTTTCAGATCTCGTCGGCCGTCGGGTAGTCGGTGCCGAATACGTCCTCGACGACGGCGTCGTCGCTCTCCCCTGCGGAGTCGGCGTCCTCGCGCTCGCCGTCACTCTCATCGCTCTCGTCGGCCGGACTGACACTCCCCGTCCGGTAGCCGTCCAGGTCGAGGGTGACGTGGTCGAAGCCGAGTTCGCCGATGTACTGGCGGGCGGCGCGGACGAACTCGGGGTCGAGGGCGTCCTCCAGTTCGTCCTCGCCGACCTCGATGCGGGCGATGCCGTCGTGGTCGCGCACGCGGAACTGTTCGAAGCCCCAGGTCCGGAGGACGGTCTCGGCCTGCTCGATGCGGCCGAGCCGTTCCTCGGTGACTTCCAGGCCCGTTGGGATGCGCGAGGAGAGACAGGCCATCGAGGGCTTGTCGGCGACCGAGAGGCCGTAGTCGTCGGCGATCTCACGGACCTCCGACTTGACGATGTCGTGTTTCAGGAGCGGGGAGTAAGCGTCGAGTTCGTCGACGGCCTGCAGGCCGGGGCGGTGGCCCTCGCCGGGGTCGGAGGCGTTGGTGCCGTCGCAGACGACGTCGATGCCCAGTTCCTCGGCGTGGTCGAACATCGCGCCCAGCCGCATCGTGCGGCAGTGATAACAGCGGTCGTCGCCGTTCTCGACGAACGCCTGGCTGTCGAGTTCGGAGAACTCGACGATCNCGTGGCGGATGCCGATCTCGTCGGCGACGCGGCGGGCGTCGTCGAGTTCGGCGTCGGGGAGCGTCTCGCTTCTGGCCGTGCAGGCGACGGCGTCGTCGCCGAGCGCGTCGTGGGCGATGGCGGCGACGGCGCTGGAGTCCACACCACCGGAGAAGGCGACGAGGACGCCGTCGCGGTCGGCCAGGTCGGCGCGCGCGGCGGCGAGCTTGTCGGCGACCGAAGTGCTCATCGACGGCGATTCGGTGTGAACGGGCAAAAGCCCGTTGTTCGACCGCCCACCGGCGAGTGCCTGCCCCGCCCCTTTCAGCGCGGCGGCCGACCCTCCGACATGAGCGTCCCAGTCTCACGGTCGAACGCGGAGCCTGCGGCTCGGCTCCCGCACCACTGCGGCGCCGACGGCGTCGGCCTCACCGGGGATCCGAGTCGAAGTCGTCGAGTCGCGGTACAGCATGAGTGAGAGCGGCGGATCCGGCTCGAACGACGACGGCGACGGCGGCCTCCGCCACTGGCTGTTCCTCGACGGGAACCGCCTGCTGATAACGGCGTTGGTCAGTCTGGGCGTGTTCGCGGTCGTCCGCGTCGCCGTCGCCGCCGGCGCCCTCGCGGTCGGGCCGAGCGGCAACGTGCCGACGGTGTTCGGCAGCGGCATCACCGCGGGCGTGTTCACGCTCGTCACGCTGACGCTGACGATCAACCAGCTCGTCTCCTCGCAGGTGTTCGGCAAGCCCGATTCGCTGCGCCAGCGCTACCAGAAGGGCGTCGGCCTCCGGGACGCCGTCACGGACCTGGGCGACCGGACGACGACGCCGGTCGACACCGCTGAGTTCGTCGCCGCCGTGGGCGAGGCGCTCGACGACCGCGCCGACTCACTGCGGGACGCGAGACGAGCGACCGCGACCGCCGACAGCGGGCGGACCGAGGGGACGGGAAGCGGGGACGGCCTCGCCGCCCTGGCGGACGACCTGTCTGGCTACGCCGAGGGGATCCAGCGCGTCTCGGGCGAGATGAAGCCGGTCGAGGTCATCTCGAAGACCGCGGGGTCCGATTACGCGCGGTTCCGCCGGCGGCTCCGCGCGGCCACCGCCGACGCCGACCTCCCCGACCGCGTCGCCGACGACGCGGACGCGGTCGGCGAACTGCTCGGTCACCTCTCGGTCGCCCGGCAGTACTACAAGACGCTCGCGCTCCACCAGGAGCTGGCGAAGCTCTCGCGGGAGATCATCTACCTGAGCGTCCCCTGTCTGCTCGTCGCGCTCTCCGTCCCGCTGCTGTATCGCTCGAACGGGGCGACGCTGTCGGCGGCGGCGCTGCCGTGGGTGATCAGCGGGGCGGTCGCGGTCGTGCTCGCGCCGCTGGTCGTGCTCGTCGTGCGACTGCTGCGCGTGTCGACGGTGATGCGTTACACCGTCTCGACGGGGCCGTTCGCGCCGCCGGAGGACTGGCCCTGGAACGAGTGACCCCGGTGACGGGTGGAGGAGCGGCCGCCGCGGCGGCCGCGGGATTTTTCTCCGCCGGTGGTAATGTGGCGGGTAGATGGACATCGAGACGATCCCCGGGGTCGGCGAGAAGACGGCCGCGGCGCTGTCGGACCTCGACGACCCCGAGCGGGCGCTGCGCGACGGTGACGTGGCCGCGCTGGCGCGCGCGCCGGGCATCAGCGACGGCCGGGCCGCCCGCATCGCCCGCGCCGCTATCCGCCGCGAACACGGCGATCCGGGCGGGTTCGCCGCCACGCCGCGCGCCCAGGAGATCTACCGCGACGCCCTCGATCTGGTCGCCGACCACGCCGTCACCCGCTACGCCGAGCGCCGCCTGGAGACGTTCTACCCTTCGCCCTCCCGCACCCGCGTCGAGGAGGCCCGCGAGTTCGCCGCCCGCGCGATGGACCGGGAACCGGACGACGAGATCCGCGGCGCGCTGGCCGGCGTCGAACCGCTCGAATCGCCACCCAGCGTCCGCGTGCGGGACCGCTGTCTCGCCACGACCGACGCCGAGACCTACGCCCGCGCCCAGGACGCCCTCCCCGAGGTCAGCGTCGAAATCGTCGACGACGCCCGCGGGCTCGCCGATCTGGCCCGGGGGTACGCCACCGTCGTCGCGCTCGACGACGCCTTCACGGGCGTCGAGGTCGAGGGCGACGTGCGCGTCGAGCCCGACGCCTTAGAGGACCCGGCTACCGTCGTCCCCGAGCGCACCCTCGCCTTCTTCGCCCACAACCGCAACCGCCTGCGGGCCGCCGTCGAGGTCCACCGCGTCGCCGACCTGGACCCGCCCTGCGATCTGGACGCCCTCGCCGACGCCCTGGCCCGCATCGACGACGACGGCAACGTCGCCGACGACGACCGTCTCGAACGGTTGCAGACCGCCGTCGACGACCTCGACGCCGCCGTCTCGACCGCCGAGAGCGTCGCCAACGACCGCCTCCGGGGGGCCATCGAGGAACGCGACGTGACCATCGAGGGCGCCGACCTGCTCTCGCTGGTCGAGCAGGGCGCCGGCGTCGACTCGCTGCTCCAGCGCGAACTCGCCGACGAGTACGCCGCGGCGGTCGACGACGCCCGCGACCACCTCGTCGACGCCCTCGGACTGGACGACTACGCCGATATGGCCCGTCGCGCCTTCCCCGACCAGCCCACCTTCCCCGTCGAGCGCGACGAGGAAGTGGTCTCCCGGCTGCGCGAGGAGCTCACCACCGCCCGCGACCGCCGCGCGACCAGCCTCAAACGCGAGGTCGCGACCGACCTCGCCGACGCCCGCGACGACGCCGAGCGGCTGGCCGAGGCCGCGCTCGAACTCGACGTCGAACTCGCGATCGCCCGCTTCACCCGCGCGTACGACGCCACGTTGCCCGAGATCGGCGGCGAGGGGGTGGCCATCGAGGGCGGCCGCTCGCCGCTGCTGGACGTGCCCTACGAGGCGGTCGATCCCGTCGACTACGAGGTCGGGGGCGTCGCCCTCCTGACGGGCGTCAACAGCGGAGGGAAGACCTCCGTCCTCGATCTGGTCGCGCTGACGGTCACGCTCGCGCACATGGGCCTGCCCGTCCCCGCCGACTCGGCCCGCGTCGAGCACGTCGAGGAGCTACACTACCACGCCAAGACCCAGGGGACGCTGGACGCCGGCGCCTTCGAGTCCACGCTCCGGGAGTTCGGTAGCCTCGTCGAGGCGGTCCGGTCGGGCGAGGGCGGCGATGTCGTCGTCCTCGTCGACGAACTCGAAAGCATCACCGAACCCGGCGCCAGCGCGAAGATCATGGCCGGCATCCTCGAAGCGTTCGACGCCACCGACGCCACCGCCGTCTTCGTCACCCACCTCGCCCGCGAGATCCGGGACGCCGCCCGCACCGAGTTGGCCGTCGACGGCATCGAAGCCGAGGGACTCGTCGACGGCCAACTCGTGGTCGACCGCTCGCCCGTCAAGAACGTGCTCGCCCGCTCGACGCCCGAACTCATCGTCGAGAAGCTCGCCGACGAACGCGACGGCTTCTACGTCGAACTGCTTGAGAAGTTCGACTGAGGGAACCGTTTTTACCGTCGGGCCTGACATTCGGGCTACCGTGATCGCGAACTGGCAGTGGCCCCTCGTGCGAACGTCGACGCCGCGGTCCTGGGGTTGGCTCTGGCTGCTGCTCGCGGTTTCGATTTCCGCGGCCCTGCTGTACGGGCTCTGGCGGTTGTCGAAGATCGACACCGCGACCTGAGCCGTTAGAGCGGGAGATGGTCGGTCCCGTCTTGCACGACCACTTCGGGCCCTGACCCCGCCACCGATATCTCTGTCAGCCCGCAGTTCGACGGCGAGAACTCCGACGCCAGCGACGCCAGTTCGCGGCCGGTCACAGCCGATAATACCGCCCGGATCGGGCCGCCGTGAGTGACGACGGCGACGGTCTCGCTCGCACCGAGATCCCCGACGAGTCGGTCCCAGCCGTCGCGGACGCGCGTCTCGAACGCCGACAGCGACTCGCCGCCTTCGACCGAGCGCACCGCCAGCAGCGAGCCGCCCCGATGGTACTCGGGGTGGCGGCTCGCGATGGCGGTCCGGGTCAGCCCCTGTAGCTCGCCGAAGTCGCGCTCGCGCCAGGCGCGGGCGCGCTCGGGCTCGGCAGCGACGCCGGCCGTTCGGAGCGCGTCGGCCGTCTCCAGCGTCCGCTTGAGGTCGGAGACGACGAGCCGGTCGACGGCGTGCGAGTCGGCGAGATGCGACCCGGCGGCGCGGGCCTGCTCGCGGCCGTCCTCGGTGAGCGTCGCGTCGGCCCATCCCTGGATACGGCCGGCCCGGTTCCAGGTGGTCTCGCCGTGGCGGACCAGCACCACCGTCCCCGTCATCCGCGGTTCTCGACCCAGTCCACGACCACGATGACGAACTCGTAGGTGACGATCAGACCGACGACGACGCCGGCCGACTCGACCGTCGAGAGGTCGACCGCGTCGATGCGGGCGAGCAGGGCGGGGTCGGGGCTCCCGAGGTAGCCGACGAACAGCGACAGCGGCCAGACGCCGACGCGAGCGCGGGCGAGGTAGCTGTAGATGTCCGAGCGGCCGAGGGCGTTCCGGTCGACGTACAACACCGCCTCGTAGACCCCGATGAGGGCGAGGCCGATGAACAGCGGCGTCAGGCGGGTGACGCCGAAGTCGGCGAGCGCCGACGTGACCGCGGCGGGCAGCTGCTCGTAGTAGCCGCCCGGCAGCGGCGCGGTGGAGACGACGTAACCGACCAGGGCGGCGCCGAGCCAGACGAACGGCCGGCGAGCGGCGATATCCTCGGCCGTGACGCCCGCCGCCTCGCCGGTCCAGTACAGGAGCAGCAGGGTGCCCTCGAAGAGGACGATCATCGTCGCGGCGACGAGGATGGGCGCCATACCGGTCGGGTCCGGGCTGAAGAGGAACGCGACGGTGGCGAACCCGCCCCAGAAGTAGATGCGGCGGGCGGCCAGCCACTTGCGGGAGGTGACGCCCATCATCACCGCGAGCATGATGAGCAGCGGGATCTGGAAGACCAGGGCGAAGAAGCCGAGCATCATCACGATGAGGTTGAACGTCTCGGTGAGGCTGAAGGTGACCTCGGCGGCCTGGGCGGTGTAGCCGGTGAAGTAGACGAACAGCGTCGGGAGGATGAGCAGGTACGCAAAGAGGATCCCCACGCCGGCGAGGACGAGGCTCGTCGGGACCGAGGCGAGGTAGTAGCGGCGTTCGCGGGGGTAGAGACCGGGGCGCATGAACAGGTACGACTCGTAGACGGTGACCGGCAGGGCGATGACGAACCCGACCAACGAGGCGACCTTCAAGCGGGCGAACATTAGCGCGAGCGGCTGGAACAGGTACGGACAGGCCGCGTCGGCGGAGGGAGCGGTCGTCGGGCAGACCTGCGGCGACCCTTCGAGGAAGGAGTACCACAGGAACGTGATGAGCCGGTCGGCGAAGGGAAAGGTGAGCCCGCTGACCAGCGCCATCACGACGACGACGACGCCCAGCCGGCGGACCATCTCCTCGATGTGCTGGGCCAGCGGCATCTCCTGGTCGTCGGGGGCGCCGCCGATACCCTCCTCGACCGGTGTGGCCGGCGCGCCCTCGGCCGGCCCGCCGGCGGAGGGGTTCGCGTGCGGGTTGATGTCCCCGCCGAACTCGGTGGCGTCGCCGCCGTCGGCCGCCGCACCGCCCTCGACCGTGTCGGCGGGCACCCCGTCGGTGTCGTCACCACCGGCGTCTCCCTCGTCGTCGACCCACTCGGACGGGTCGCCCGGCGCGTCGTCGTCGTCGGCCCCGGGGCGGCCCAGCGAGTCCGAAGAGTCGCTCTGGTCGTCGCCCGGGAGGTTGTCGGGGCGCGGCGAGGGGTTGGCGTCGGTCCGGCGCTCGGCCGCGGGGTCGTAGCGGTCGGGCTCCTCCCGACCGCCGGGGGTCGGCTCCTCGGGTGGTTCCCCCGACCCGTCGTCGGGCGAGTCCGCCGCGTGCTCGTCGGCGGAGCCGTCTGCCCCCCGTTCGTCGTCGCGCGGACCGGCGGCTCCCTCCTCGTCGTCGCCGTCGCCGGGCCGCTCGTCAGTCATTCGTCGCCGGGTTTGCGCTCCCCTATTGTAAGCCTTCTTTTCGCTCGCCCCGTCGGTGGGGGGAAGCGGCCGGCGTTCGGGCGCTCGAACGGTCGTCTCGACCCGCGCACGCTCTCGTGATGAATAGATTGATAACAGTCACTCGGTTACCACTCCCCGAGATGGCTGCCGCGATCGACGAGGATACGAAACGGACCGTCGCACAGGGTCGCGCGACCCTCGGGTCCATGATCGGCAGCGCCCGCGGGGACCTCCAGAAGGCGTTCATGGTCTTCGTGATCGGGTTCATGGGGACGTTCTACGCGCTGCGGCTCTACGTCTGGGACCAGCTCAAGGCCGACCTGAATCCCCAGCTCCCGGGGGACACGCAGGTCAGCGTCGTCGCGACAACGCCGTTCGACGTGATCCTGCTGCAGGCGAAGATCGGGATGGCCGTCGGGGTACTCATGGCGATCCCCGTCGTCGTCTACTTCGGCCGCGACGCCCTTCGGGCGCGCGGCTGGTGGCCCGCCGAAGACGTGCCCCGCTGGAAGCTCGCCGGCCCGGCCGTGCTCTCTGTCGTGCTGTTCGTCGTCGGCATCGCCTACGCCTACTACCTGTTTTTCCCGCTCATGCTGGAGTTCCTCGCCGGCAACGCCGCGAACGCCGGCTTCCAGCCCGCGTGGTCGATCGTCAAGTGGACGCAGTTCATCGCCTTCCTCAGTCTCTCCTTCGGTCTCGCCGCACAGCTACCGCTGGCGATGAGCTCGTTCGCCTACCTGCGCGTGGTGAGCTACGAGGCGATGCGCGACCGCTGGCGGTACGCCGTGCTCGCGATCTTCGCGTTCGGCGCGTTCTTCTCGCCGCCGGACCCGCTCACCCAGATCATGTGGGCGCTTCCGCTGTGTGGCCTCTACGCTTTCAGCCTCGCGCTCGCCCGCTTCGCCGAACTCCTGCGCCGGTCGGCCGACGAGGTCTCCGCGGGGATGGTCGCACGCCGCTACTGGAACAAGCTCCTCGCCGTCGCGCTGGTCGCCGGCGGCGCCGGCTACCTGTTTTTTACCCGCTACGGCGTCCCCGCGATCAACGACGTCGTCACCTCGATATCGGACCGCGTCGGCCCGTTCCCGACGCTCACCGAACTCACCGGCCTCGACACCCAGGTCGTCGCCGCGCTCGCGGGCGTTGCCGTCGCCGGCGTCGCCTTCGGGATCGCCATCTTCTACTTCTCGATCAGGGAACTCGACGCGGCGCGGGACCCGACCGAACCGACGGGCTCGCCGACCGACATCGACCTGCTCGCGCTGTCGGCCGCCGCGATCCCCGCTGCACCGCCCGAGCGCTTCGAGGAGATGGACGAGAGCGAGGCCACCGAACTCGCCCGCGAGGCGCTACAGGAACAGGAGGACCCCGACAAGGCCCAGGCCATCCTCGACCGCTTCGACGAGGTCCAGGAGGCCCAGGAGGCTCGCGCCGAGGCCGCCGCCGAAGACGGCGAGGAGGCGACCACCGGCGGGGACGGGGCGGCCGACGACGACGAGGGCGGCCTCCTCACCTCGACGACCGCGGGCGTCGTCGACTCCTTTACCGAGGAGGAGACCACCGAGGACGACATCGGCGGCTACTACTACGACATCGCTTTCATCCTGGAGAGCCTCACCTCGCGGGCGTTCCGGATCGTCGGTCTGTTCGGGATCGTCATGGCCGCGACGTTCGTCTTCCTCTACCAGGGCGGGATCGGGACGCTCCAGCGGGCGTTCTTCGGACGGATGCCCGAGAGCCAACAGATCCAGGCCAACATCGTGACGCTGCACCCCGCCGAAGCGCTCATCTTCGAGATCAAGTTCGCGACGCTGCTTGGGCTGGTGGCGACGTTCCCGCTGATCCTCTACTACGCCTGGCCCCGGCTGAAAGAACGGGGACTGGTCGGCGGCGACCGACGGGTGCTGGGCGCGTGGGCCGTCACCCTGATCGTCGGCATCATCGGTGGGTCGATCGTCGGCTTCCTCTACGTCGCGCCGGCGATCATCTCCTGGCTGGCGGCCGACGCCATCGAGTCCAGCATGGTCATCTACTACCGGATCAACAAGTTCGGGTGGCTGGTCGTGCTGACGACCGTCGGCTTCGGCCTGCTCGTCGAGGTGCCGGTCACGATGTTCCTCTTCCACCGCGGCAACCTGATCTCCTTCCAGACCATGTTCGACCGCTGGCGGACCGTCGTCATGGCGATCATCGTCGTCGCCGCCTTCATCACCCCCTCCAGCCTGCTGACGATGCTCGTGTTCGCGATTCCCGTCGCCGTCGCCTACATGATCGGCCTCGGGCTGTTGTGGGTGTACACCCTCGGCGGCCGCCGCACGCCCAGCCGCGAGGGCGAAGCCGCCGACTGACGGGTCGGTGACGGTCTCGCGACCGCTCGGCCCGCCCGCTACTCGTCCAGTTCGTCGCCGCGAGTGACGCCGGTCACCTCGAAGCGGGCGCCGCCGGCCTCGCTCTCGGTCGCTCGCACCTCCCAGCCGTGGGCGTCGGCGATCTCGGCGACGATGGCGAGCCCGAAGCCGGTCCCACCCTCGTCGTTCGACACGCCGCGTTCGAACACTCGCCCGCGCACGTCCTCGGGGATCCCGGGGCCGTCGTCCTCGATGTAGAACCCGGGGTCGCTCTCCGCGAGCGTGCCGACGCGAACGGTGACGTGGTCGGCGTCGTCGGCCTCCGGCCGACTGCTCGTGGAACCGTGTTCCACGCTGTCCTGCTGAGCCTGCGAAGCAGGGCTCGTCGAGCTGTGCTCGACGGCGTCGTCGGCCCCTGGCTCACTGCTCGTGGAACCGTGTTCCACGGCGTTCCGGTAGCAGTTCTCAAACAGACGTCCGAGGCGGTCGGCGTCGCCCCGGATCGAGTACGCCCAGTCGGTCGCCAGCGTCGCCCCGCCGGTGTCGACGGCGTCCCAGGCGGTCTCGGCCTGGTCCGCCCCGGTGATCCACTCGAGTTCGTCGATGTGGCTCCCCTCCCGAGCGTAGGTGAGCACTTCGTCGACGATGGCCTCGATGCGGTCGTGCATCTCCTCGACCTCCTCGAGTTCCGACTCGTCGCCCGACCGCCAGTACAGCTCCAGGCGACTCTGGGCGACGTTGAGCGGGTTGCGCAGGTCGTGGCTGAGGATGCCGGCGAACTCCTCTAACCGTTCGTTCTGGCGGTCGAGTTCGCGCTCGCGGCGTTTCTGCTCGCTCACGTCGACGGTGACGCCGACGATGCCGCGAGCGCGGCCCTCCTCGTCGTACCACGGCGCCTTGGTAGTCTGGAAGAAGAGATCCTGACCGTTGGGCGGCTGGGCGTGCTCGATCCGGTCGCGGATCGGCTCGCCGCTCTCGATGACCGACCGGTCGTCGGCGACCGCCTCGGCGGCGTTGTCCACCTCGTAGAGGTCGAAGTCCGTCTTCCCGAGCACGTCCTCGGGGGTGTGGAGGATCTTCCCCTCGGGCGATTCGATGAACGGCTCGACCACGTCCTCGCTGACGAGGACGTGGCGGCCCTCGGTGTCCTTGAAGTACACCGACATCGGGACGTGGTCGACCAGCGAGCGCAGCATCGCGGCCTCGTCGCGGGCGAGCGGGTCGGCCTCGCGTCCGGATTCCGGTGAGGGAACGTTGGCGACGAGATAGCCGGAGCCCGTGCGCTCGTCTACGAGCAGGTCGACCTCCGTCTTGAACGCGACCCCGTCGGCGTCGGTACAGTGCCACTCGCGGGTCTCGTAGTTGCCGCCCCGCGCGCGTTCGAGCATCGTCTCGACCGGGTCCGCGTCCGGGTCCATCCACTCCAGATGCTCCTCGCCGTCGGCGCCGCGACCCTGGCCGCGAAGCTCCTCGGTGATGTCGGTCACGAGCAGGTCCCGGACCGTCGCGTCGGTCAGGTCGGCCGGCTCCCACCCCCACCGCTCGTAGAACCGCTCGTTGGCGTCGCGGAGCGCCAGCGTCTCGGGGTCGAACTCGACGACGGCCTCGTCGGCGAAGTCGGCGAGGCGCCACGCGGTGGCAGACGAGGCGCGGTCGGCGAGTCGTTCGACCTGCACCGGGAGCACCGTCGCGAGGTCGTCGCTCGGCTGGACGTGGGCGGCGCGTGCGTCGTCGACGATCCGCTCGAGGACCGACCGCTCCAGCCCCTCGGCGACGACGACGACCGCGGCCGCGCAGTCGGCCTCCCTGGTCCACTCGTAGTCCGCGCTCGACGGACAGACGATGCAATCGACCTCGGTCGTCGACCCGTCGACGAGCGTGTCGAGTCCCCCGTGTTCGACGACGGCGACGGCGTCGTCCCCCGACAACACCGCCGCGAGCCGCTCGCGGTCCTCGGGCGCCCCGACGACCGCAGTCCTGACTGGTTCGTCCCGCGTCCCCTGCATTGGACCCGTCTTCGCTCGGCCCTGTGAAATACCTCCCGACGGGACAGTCGCGCTCGAAATGTGAATCTTCGATGGGGTCCGGGACGACAGCGCCGAGGGTGTGCCGGCGACGCCCTCAGACGTCGTCGCCGCGGGGGACGCCGCGGAACTCGAAGCGGGCGCCGCCGTCGTCGCTCTCGGTTGCCCGTACCTCCCAGCCGTGCGCCTCGGCGATCTCGCGGACGATAGCGAGCCCGAAGCCGGTTCCCTCCGCGGCGCTCGTCACGCCGCGCTCGAAGACCGTCCCGGGGTCGTCGATCCGGATCCCCGGCCCGTTGTCCTCGACGTAGAACCCGGGGTCGGGATCCGCGAGCGTGCCGACGCGGACGGTCAGGTCTCGGCCGGCGAGCGCGGACGCGTCGCCGTCGTCGTCCCCTGGCCCACTGCTCGTCGAGCCGTGTTCGGTGGCGTCGTCGGCCTCCGGCCGACTGCTCGTGGAACCGTGCTCGACGGCGTCCTGCTGAGCTTGCGAATCAGGGCTCGTGGAACCGTGTTCCACGGCGTCCTCGGGAGCTTGCGACCGAGGGCTCGTCGAGCCGTGCTCGACGGCGTTCCGGAAGGTGTTCTCGAACAGGCGGGCCAGCCGGTCGGGGTCGGCCTCGATGGCGTGGGTCCAGTCCTGTTCGAGCGTCGCCGCGCCGGTGTCGACGCTCCCCCAGGCGCGGGCGGCGACCGCGGCGCCGTCGAACCACTCGGTCTCCTCGACGCGGCTGCCCTCGCGGGCGTAGTCGAGCACGTCGCCGATGATGGCACCGATACGGTCGTGCATCTCCGCGACCACGTCGAGTTCCGACTCGTCGCCCGTCTGGCGGTAGAGGTCGAGCCGGCCCTCGGCGACGTTGAGCGGATTGCGCAGGTCGTGGCTGAGGATGCCGGCGAACTCCTCGAGCCGTTCGTTCTGGCGGTCGAGTTCGCGCTCGCGGCGCTTCCGGTCGGTGATGTCGACGGTGATGCCGACGATACCCTGCAGGCGCCCGTCGTCGTCGTACCACGGCGCCTTGTTCGTCGAGAACCACAGGTCGCTGCCGTGGGGCGGCTGGACGTGTTTCTCCTCGCCCCGCAGGGGCTCGCCCGTCTCCATGATGCGCTCGTTGTCGGCGGTCGCCCGCTCGGCCATGTCGACGGTGTACAGGTCGAAGTACGTCTTCCCGAGCACGTCCTCGGGCGTGTGCATGATCTTCCCGTCGGTCCCCTCGATGAACGGCTCGACGAGGTCCTCGCTGACGCGGACGTGGCGGCCTCGTCGGTCCTCGAAGTACACCGACATCGGAACGTGTTCCATGACCGAGCGCAGCATCGCGCCGTCGTCGTGGTCGGTGTCCTGGCCGGCCGAGTCGGGCACCGACGCGAGCAGATAGCCGATCCCCGTCGAGCGGTCGGCGACGACTTCGACCTCGCTTTTGAACGCGCCGTCGACACCGGTGCAGTGCCACTCGCGGCGCTCGAAGTCGCCGGTCAGCGCGCCCGCGACGAACGTCTCGACCGGGTCCGCCTCGGTCCCGTCGATCCACTCCAGGTCCGCCTCGCCGGGCTCGCCTCGGCCCCGACCGCGGTGTTCGTGGGTGAGGTCCGTCTCCCGGAGGTCGGCCAGCGTCGCCGTCTCCAGATCGGCCTCCGAGAGCGCCCACTGTTCGAGGAAGGCGTCGTTGGCCTCGCGGACCGCGTGGCTGTCGAGGTCGAAGGAGACGACGGCGTCGCCCGACCGGTCCGCGAGGCGCCAGCCCACCTCGTCGCGCTCGCGCTCGACGAACTCGTCCACCCGCGTGCGGACCACTCGCCCGGTGTGGCGGTCCTCGCCCACGTACGCCGCCGCCGGGTCGTCCAGCACCCGGTCGAGCGTGGCCCCGTCGATCCCCTCGCCGCCCGGGTCGAGGACGACCACCGGGACCGTCCGGTCGACCTCGCGGACCGCGTCGTAGCCGCCCGCGCCCGTCCCGCAGACCAGACAGTCCGCGCTCGACTCGACCGCTTCCCGAACCGACCCGAGCCCGTCTCGGGTCGGCTCGTCGCCGTCGCCAGACGGCGCCCCCAGCGAGAGGGTGGCGTCGGACGCCAGCGCGTCGGCGGCGGCGTCGCGAACCACCGGGTCCTCCGCGACCACCGCGACCCGCGCCGAGGTGTCACCGAATCGGGACATGGCGCCGTCTATGCCGGTTCGTATCATAAACGTGGTGCATGGTTGCACGGAAGTCCAGTCGACGAGCGGCCCGGTCGGCGGGATCGAACCGCCTATATTCCTCTGGGAACCCCTGGATAATATCATGCCCAAGATAAGCGTGGAGGTGCCCCAGGAGTTGCTGGACGACATGGACGAACACGTCGGGGAGGACGGCAAGTTCGTCAACCGCAGCGAGGCGATCCGCGCCTCGATGCGCAAGACGCTCGACATGCTCGACGACATCGACGCCCGACAGGGCCGCCTCGACGAGGAGCGATGAGCGAGCCGCGTCCCGCGCTCTCGCCGGTGCAGGTCGGCCTGATCGGCCTGTTCGTCACCGCCATCGTCACCGCGCAGTTGACCGCCTCGAAGCTGCTGATGTTCCAGCTCCCCTTTCAGCTCCCCCTCGCTGGCGGCGCGCTGGTCCTCCCGGGCGCGGCGCTGGCGTACGCGGTGACCTTCTTCGCATCCGACTGCTACTCGGAGCTGTACGGCCGCAAGGCCGCAACCGTCGTCGTCAACGTCGGCTTCCTGATGAACGTCGTCATGCTCGTGCTCGTCTGGAGCACCATCGAGGCGCCGGCGCTTCCCCAGTCCGCCCCCGGACAGATCGACCTCGCCGCCTTCCGGAGCGTGCTGGGGTCGAGCACCGCCATCGTCGTCGCCAGCCTCTCGGCGTACGTCGTCAGCCAGAACTGGGACGTGTTCGCCTTCCACTGGATCCGCGAGGCCACCGACGGCGACCACCTCTGGCTGCGTAACGTCGGCTCGACCGCGACCAGTCAACTCATCGACACCGTCATTTTCATCCTCGTCGGGTTCGTCCTCCTCGGTTCGACATCCCTGTCGGGCGCCGTCACCCTCATCGCCGGCCAGTATCTCTTCAAACTGTTCGTCGCCGTCGCCGACACTCCCTTCGTCTACGCCGTCGTCGGCGCCGTCCGTTCGGGGGAGTCCGCCTCCGCGACCGCCTACTCCCGACCCGACTGAGCGCGCGTTCGTGTTCGATTCCGGTACTGAGGCGTGCGTCGAGTGACCGCGACCGTACTCGACAGTGAGCGCTGAAAGCCCTCGCCGCGCTCGCTAGCTGTCGTATCTACCGCAGTCGACGGCAAGTGCTGAAGGTTGTCGCACGGCTACGGGCAAGCGCGGATGCCGAGAGAAACGGATGTCACTCGGGGTCGACGCCGAGCGCGTCGAACGCGCGGGGCGGGTCGCCGTCCATCCGGCCGAGGAGGTCGACGACGCGGTCGCGGGACTCGGCGCCGACGGTGACGTGGACGACGCCCTCGCCGGGCTGGCCGTAGCAGACGCTCGCGCCGTCGGGCGCGGCGGCGATAGCGGGGAGCGCGGCCAGGTCCTCCTCGCCGTCGACGCGGACGAGCGTCCGCTCGTCGGTCGCGAGCGCGTCGGTCAGCGCGTCCAGCAGCGCGGCGGTGAGCGTCCCGGGCGGGTTCTCGATGGCGCGGACGCGGTCGAAGCGGTCGTCCTCGATGCCGTCGCTGACCTCGTCGTCGACGGCGACGCGCTCGGTGCGCTCGTCGACGAAGGCCAGGTCGGGCACCCGGCCCGCGTCGAGGGTGTGGTAGGTGACGATGTCGCCGACGGTGACGAGCGGGTCGCCGGCGGCGTCGAGAACGGCGGCCGTGTCGGTGGAAACGGGGCCGAACGGGTCTTTGAGCTCCGAACGGAGCGCGGACTGGAGTTCGAGGACGACGGTCACGTTAGCGGACCTTCAGCGCGTAGCGGCCGGGCTCGGTGACGCCCATCTCCTCGGCGATCTCGCTACGGTCGGGGTGAGTGATGACGACGAAGCCCGCCCAGTCCTCCGTGAGCGACGAGGACCCACAAGAGACGCAGGTCTCGGCCTCCTCGGAGTCCTGCACGCGGTGGCACTCGCGACAGACCAGTCGGTCGGCCATCAGTCCTCACCCGCTTCCGTCGGCGCCTCGCGCTGCTGGCGCTCCTCTTCGAGCCAGCCGTGCTTGCCGAGGCCGACCTGTTTGGCGGTGAGGCCGATCTTCGAGTCCCGGGGGTTGCGCTCGTCGATGCTCTTGGTGACGATGCGCGCCCGGACGGCGTCGCCGACCCCGAGCGTGCGGTTGGAGTCCCGCGAGGAGAGCATCTGGCCCTCCTCGTCGTAGGCGAGGTACTCGTCGGAAATTTGGGAGACGTGCAGCAGGCCGTCGACGGGGCCGATCCCGACGAACGCGCCGAAGTTGACGACCTCGACGACCTCGCCGTCGACGACCTCCTGCATCTGCGGATCGAAGGTCAGCGCGTCGAACTCGGCGGTGAAGTAGACCCCTTCCTGTCCGGGGACGACCGCTCCCTCGCCGATGTCGTGGACGTCGATCACCGAGACGACCGAGCCCACGTCTTCGTCCATCCGTCCCTCGAGCTTGTCCTGCAGGAGCCGTTTGACCAGCCCCGGCGTCACCTCGGCCAGGTGCGCCGGCGGCACTTCGACCGTGTCGCGGAGTGTAACCCGTTTGTACATGTTATGGTTGAGTGACTGTGAGTTTGTTCTCGGCCCGTAAACTAACTACCGGAACGCCGGCGTCGAGCAGCCGGCGCTTGAGCGGACCGTCGTTCGTGACCGCGTGCGTTACCGCCTCCCGCCCGGCGACCTCGACCACCGCGTCGTCGGCGTAGCCCTCCTCGTGGCCGACCGACTCACAGCGGTCGGCCGCGAGATCCAGCCCGACGCTGGCCGCCGTCGCCTCTTTGCCCCGCCCGTCGGCGAGCTTCGCGAGTTCGTCGCGGACCGCGTCGGGGACGAGCAACTCGTCGTCCCCCAGCAGCCGCTCGATCTCCTCGAACACGCGAACGTCGCATTCGACGGGCATCATCAGTGCGTTCGTGTCCATGACGACGCTCATTCCCGCAGCGTGCCGATCCCGATGAGCCGCCAGCGGCCGCCCAGCCGTCGGTTGATGGCGATCTTCGCGCCCTCGCGAGCGCAGACCGGTCGCTGGAGCGCGACCTCGGCCTCGCCGCCGCGAGCGCTGGTGACCGAGCCGACCGTCGTGGCCGTGCCGATGGTCATCATCAGCGGCTCACCCGTCGAGATCTCCTCGACCTCGCCGGCGTTCTCGCCGACGATGCGGTCGAGCAGATCGACGTCCATCGTGAACTGCTCGTGGGTCGGCGGCAGGCTCCCCGGCGGTCCCGCGACCTGCCCGGCGAGCGCGTCGCCTTTCGTGATCGAGGGGTCGAGCCCGGTACCGACGCCCAACAGCCCGCCGGGCGTGGCCGTCTCGACGGTGTCGCCGCCCGCCTGCAGCGACCTGACGGTCGTCTCGACGGGCTGCCACTCGGTCTGGCCGCCCTCGTCGACCTCGCGGCCGGGGCGGAGCTGGATCTCGTCGTCCGCTTCGAGTTCGCCCCGGACGAGCGAGCCGCCGAGCACGCCGCCCAGCAGCGAGTCCCAGGTCGTGCCGGGACGGTTGATGTCGAAACTGCGCGCGACGAGCATCTCCGCGTCGGCGTCGGGGTCCCGGTCGGGCGTCGGAATCTCCCGCTCGACGGCGTCGATCAGCAGATCCATGTTGACTCCCTGCCCGGCGCTGATCGGGACGATAGGGGCGTCCTCGGCGACGGTGCCCTCGACGAACTCCTGGATCTGCTCGTAGCTCTCGCGGGCCTGTTCGGCGTCGACCAGGTCGATCTTGTTCTGGGCGACGACGATGTTGTCGATGCCGATGATGTCCAGCGCCATCAGGTGTTCCTCGGTCTGTGCCTGCGGGACGTCCTCGTTGGCGCTGACCACCAGCACCGCACCGTCCATGATCGCCGCGCCGGAGAGCATCGTCGCCATCAGCGTCTCGTGACCCGGCGCGTCCACGAACGAGACCGTGCGCAGCACGTCCGTCTCCGTGTCGTGGTCGCCACAGGTCTCCTCGACGGTGTAGGCGTCGGGCACCTCACCCTCCGGACACTGCCGGAAGGTCGCGTCGGCGTAGCCGAGACGGATCGAGATCCCGCGTTTCATCTCTTCGGAGTGCTGGTCCGTCCATTCGCCCGAGAGCGCTTGCACCAGCGTCGTCTTGCCGTGGTCGACGTGACCGACGAGTCCGATGTTCACCTCCGGTTGTGTGTTCGTCGTCATCTGGAGAGTAATCTTGCCGAATCTTCGCCCTCTGCGACTGATAAACCTACTGTTCCGTGGCCGGACCGTGGTAGCACCGAGCACCGGCCGTCCACGGTGTCGCCGCCTCAGCCGTCCAGCGCGCCCTCGACGGCATCGACCAGATCGTCGAACCCTCCCGTCGAGGCGCCCTTCCGGACGTACTGCGCGCCCCGCTCGCGGGCGCGCTCGGCGAGGTCGTCCTCCTCCGCGCCGGTGAACAGCACCAGGTCCACCTCCGGGTGGGCCGCGTCGACGGCGTCGAGCAGCGCCAGTCCGTCCATACCGGGCATCTCGTAGTCGCTCACCACGCAGTCGACCGAGTCGTCGACACGGGCGAGCGCGTCGTCCGCGTCGGTCGCCGTCCGGACGGCCACGTCGTCGAGCCGACCCAGATAGGCGCCCGCCAGCGCCGTCAGGTCCGGGTCGTCGTCGACGACCAGCACCGTCCGCATCTCACAGCGCCCCGTCGACCGGTGGAGCGGACCCGAATCACGCGATGCACACATCACCCCAAGATTATTTTCGGTCCGTGTTAATGACCGACCAGCGTTTTCTGTCGCTGAAAGTGCCGCCCGATAATGGCAATTCGAATACAAAAAGCCGCTTCAGCGAACCGTTTAGGGGCTCGGCGCCGATGGTTGGGGTATGAGCAGAGCCAGCGAGGAGGCCGGCGAGGAGGGCGATGTCGCGGACGTCGACCCGGCGGAGGCGTTCGGCGTCGTCGCCAACGAGACCCGTCTGGACATCCTCGAGGCGCTGTGGCGCGCCGACGACCGACCCGTGAGCTTCTCGGCGCTCCACGACGACGTGGCGATGCGCGACAGCGCGCAGTTCAACTACCACCTCCAGCAGCTCACCGACCAGTTCGTCGTCAAGACCGAGGCGGGCTACGACCTGCGCCACGCCGGTGCCCAGGTCGTCCGCGCGGTCCGGGCGGGCACGTTCACCCGCCAGCCCGACGTCGACCCCTTCGCCGTCGAGGGCGCCTGTACCCGCTGTGGCGGCGGGCTCGAAGCGCGCTACGCCGACGAGCAGTTCCGCATCGACTGCGTCGACTGCGGCAAGTCCCACGGCGAGTACGAGTTCCCGCCCGGCGGGCTCGTCGACCGCACGAACGAGGAGATCGCCACCGCCTTCGACGAGCGCGTCCGACACCTCCATTGCCTCGCGGCGGACGGCGTCTGCCCCTCCTGCGCCGGCCGCATCCACACCGAGATCGCCCGCGGCGGCGACTGCTGTCTCGACGTCGCCCTGCGCGCCGAGCACGTCTGCGAGCGCTGTCGCAACGAGCTCTGCTCGCCCGTCGGTCTCGTCCTGCTCGACGAGTCCGTCGTCTCGGCGTTCTACGACGACCACGGTATCGACCTGTCCGACCGGCGCTACTGGACGCTCCCGTGGTGCGTCGACGACGAGTACACGACCGTCGACTCCGTCGACCCCTGGCGCGTCACCGTCGAGATCCCGCTGGCCGACGACCGCCTGACGGTCACGCTCGACGGCGACCTCGACGTGGTCGACAGCGAGTGTCTCACCTGTGAGGGGTGACGCGAAGGGCCATCCTCCGTCGGTCGTCGCTCGCTCCCCCGCCGTCCCCGGGTTCTCTCGCGACGGATGTCGGTGGACTGGTAGCCGGTGGACGACCGGTAGTGGCCGGTAGGCTGCCGCTCGCTTGCCGGTCGGTAGTGAAGTGTCGAAAGGATTATTTCGACGTAGCTGTACGTTACGTTGACTGAACATATGCGTAGGGGCATCCGTCGGGACGAGGGGTTGCGGTCGGGCAGGGGGCAATCGAACGTCATCGCGGTGGTGTTGCTCGCGGGACTGGTCCTCGCGGGCGCGACTGTGGTCGTCGTCGCCGGGTCGACGGCGATCAATGAAGCGCAAGATGGCACATCGTATTCGACCGCCGAGCAGTCGATGCAGTCGCTCGATGCCGAGATACAGGAGACCCTGGCTAACGATGGGGGGCAGTCGTTCGATCTTCCGCCGATCGAGAACGGGAACTGGAAACGCGTTGACGACGGGGCGGTTACGCTCACGCTCGAGGGATCCGGGGGAAGCAGTGACTCTGTGAGCACGGACCTCGGTGCCATCGTCTACGAGCAAGGCGAGCGGACACTCGCCTATCAGAACGGCGCGATCTTCGAACGGACCGGAGAGGGAACCGCAGTTACATCGGAGCCACAGATCGGGTACCGAACTCGTAACGACGAACCGACGCTGAATATTCCGGTTGTGCAACTGTTGGGAACCGGAAACGGCGTCGACGGGCGAGTCCGATTCGAACAACAACCGGCCACCGACTTGCTCGAATCGATCGACAGGTCGAAGTTCGCTTCGATCGGCGCCGGCGAACCGATTAACCCTATCCGCCCGGGAATGGAGGTCACGCTCACGATAGAGAGCCAGTACTACGAGGGATGGGGAGCGGTCCTCGAAAGCCGCCTGTCGGCGCCGATAAGCTACGACCACACCAACGAGCAGGTGTCATTCACACTGCAAGGACCGAGCCCCGCGACGAGCGTATCGACGTCGATTACCGCGGTCGGTGGGGTCCTGCCGGTGACGAACACGATATCGACGGACAGCTACGACTCGGCAAACGGACCGTATTCGGCACCAGGTGGTTCCAACGGCGATGTCTGGACGAGGGGGTCGCTAGATCCATCGTCGGCTGTCACTATCCGTGGTGATGTAAGGGCAGAAGAAGGTGTGGAACAGATAACGAACACGTTGGAGGTGTACGGTACGACTGCACTCGGGGACAATCCTTCGGGGACGACCGTTTTCGCTGGCGGGAGCCCAGTCTTCCGCGATACGTTCTCCACGAAGGATACGTTTGAGACGGCCGGTAGCAGCGTCACGTTCCAAGGAGACGTGATCGTCGACAACGACGTAGTCCTGTTCGACGGGTCGGTTATCGAAGATCCCGGACCGGATGAGGCGGATATGTACGTCGATGGTGACGCCGAAATCGGGAGCGGTGCGGTGATCGAAGGTGACCTGTACGTCCGCGGCGACCTCGAATTCAGCGACAACACCGGTGGCGGCGCCAAGCCCTACGTCAAAGGGGACGTGATCACGACCGACCAGAACATCGAAGGGAATCCGTCGGAAGTTGTGGTCGATGGGACCGTTCAGCAGCCCTCGACTATCCCCTCCAGTTCGATGGAAGACCCCCTCGAGACCGACGTTCCGGCCGACCTGACCGAGCGGAACCCCTCGGAAGTCAACAGCGACTTCCAGACGTTCTCGAACCCCGGAGACCGAGACAACACTGCTGCGACCTATATCAGCGGAAATGAACTCATCTGTGGGGGGCTCTCGCAGTGTTACAAGAACGCCGGTCCCAATCCACAGCTGTGGAGCAACGACGACACGAACACGATTCGGCTCGAGGCCGGAGACTACTACCTCAATGCGATCGACCTCGGCAACACGAACCTCGAGCTCGATACGTCCAATGGTCCGATTCGAATATTCGTCCGCGACTACGTCTCGGTCATCGGAAGTTCGACGATCTCCGTTCCGAGTGCGGAGAACGATGTCGAAATATACGTCGACGGACAATCGACATCGTCTGGCGGACACGCGTTCTATATGACTGGATCGTCGAAGTTCACGACGACCGGTGACCAGGCATCGCTGATGTCAGTTTACGTAAACCCCTCGAAGAGCATGGAACTGAACAGCGACGCGTCGTTCACCGGCCTGTTACACGGCGGTAGTTCCTCGGGCGCCGATACCAAGGTCACGAACGACGTAGATATGTACGGGAGTATGATCGGCGATGTGACTGAAGTGAGCAGTAATTTCGAGATTCACTACGACGAGGCGCTCAGTTCGCGGTCGTACGTCACGAGCGTGTCCGGTAGCGACAGGATCCTATACCTTCAGATGAAAAACCGGGCCGTCTCCGTCGACGGATGACCGGAAACGAGCCAGCTTCGTGAGTCCGGCTTGAGACACTGCACTACTGGCCAACGATTCTCCGTTCGCCGAGCAGACTTGTTGTAAGCTGGAGCCCCGTGTCGCACACCACCGTGACGGAGATACGGTGGTACGCGAGGTGAAGCAGAAATCGCTGATCCAAGTCACCGGAAGTCGTAAACGACCTTCGAGTGCGAGATGACTGCCCGGTCCGTCCCGACGATACAGGTGACGTGTCCGGGGTCCGGACGGCGACAGGCCGGCCGGCCGGCCAGCGGCGCGCTGGCGGGTCGGGTCATGCCGTCGACGCTCTCGTTGAGTTGGCGTTCCCACACGTCGACGCGGTCGGGGACGCTCTGGACTGTCACGTTGAGTCGGACGGGGTCGCTGGCAGTTTTCGTGAGCGAGCGTCCGCTACTGTTGGCCAGCACCGCGTGGATTTGGTGGGTCGCGCCGCCCACTGACTGGACCGACGAGTTCGTCTCGACGACGGGGACGACCGACCGGTCACCGGAGATGGTGAGATGGGGTTCGGTGACGGCGACCGACCCCCTCGCCTGGTCGCGGATCACGAGCGTGTTCTCGTAGGCGATGTTCACGTCGTCGGTCTTGTAGACGATCGGTCGGAACGTTCGGTTGATCGCGACTTTCCCGCTTCCCCGATTCGCCGTTACGTTGACCGTCGTCGGCGCGCCGGTCTCCAGCGTCGCGCTGTCGAGGGTCAACTCCGTGTTCCGACTCGTCGCCGTCCCGTAGTACAGCGCCTCCACGTCAGCGGCGACCGACTGCATCGCGAACTCGCCGTTGTCGGCGACCGTCGACGACTGCACCTGGTCGAGCGCCGACACGCCGAACGTCACGACCCCACCGACCGCCAGGACGACCGCCGAAAAGACCAGCACGTAGCCGATGACCTGGCTCTGTCCTCGCTCGCGGTCGCGCCGGCGCTCAAACACGTTCGATCACCACCTCGGCCGTCGGGCCGTCGTATCTGACTCGGATCGGTCCACCGTTGAGCCGCGTCCGGCGCAGGTCGCTGTCGGCCTGTCGCACCGGGACGGTCACGTTGATGTTCGAGTCGACCGCATCGAGGTAGAGCGTGTACCGGCCGCTATCGACGTCCTCGGGGAGGACGCCGACCTGATACTGCGACCCCGCGACGCGGGTGGGGAACTGCCGGGTCACCGCGGCCTGCTCGGGAACCGAGTCCGTCTCGTTGAAGCGGTCGACCGTCATGACCGTCGACGAGAGCTGTTGGCCGACGACTTCGAGCTGCTGGCGGACCGTCTCCTGGCGCTCGTTCTGGATGAGCGCTTCCGTCCCGAGGATGAGCCCGGTCGTCAGCAACAGCGCGATCGCGACGATCAGGACGTAGGAGACCGCCGTCGAGACCCCGCGGTCGTCGATCATGTGATCTCCTCCGGTGCGACCTCGAGGTCCGTCTCGTAGGACACGGTCGCCGAGTGGTAGCGGTATCGCACCTGGGCACCGTAGACCACGCGGTTCGCGTCGGTCATGACCTTCGAACTCGACGGTGGCGCGTCGACGATCATCCAGTATTTCCCCGAGACTGTGTTTCCGTTGACGAACTCCACGTCGTATTTGTTCCAGTCGGGTTCGAGCGCAGCCAGTGCCCGACAGTGGGTTCCGCCGGCCGTCCCGGCATCGAGGTCGAGAAAGACGTTCGTGGTGCCGTCCGGTCTCGGCCGCGTACACGTCCAGTCCCCTCCATCCGGACCTTCGGTTCTGATCTCCATGGTCGAAGAGCCCGTCTGATAGAGCGTTATCGTCCACTCGGGACCCGAGCTTTCGGGTGAATCGAGACGGAGCGTGAATCCGGTCGCAGGACTGGTCGCGGTGAGGCTCTCGATCTTGAACGTCGCGTTCCTGAGTTCGACGTCTTCGGCGGCCGTCCAGTCATCTATCAGCACACCCGTGAGACTGTTCGGCTCGGCGAACCGGTCGGTGCTGGACTGCTTGATACGCGACCCCTCGACGAACAGGCCGCCACTCGGCGGAGCGGTGACGTTGACGAGTCGACCGTGTCGTGCGTGGTGTGTCCCAGTCTCGTTACCGAGGGGGTATAGGGTTTCCCGAAACTGCGTTTTCAGATTCGTTTCGACGGACGACGACGGAGCGCCCGGTTGCCCGTCGAAGACCTCGTCGAACTGGTCGGTCAGATCCGCTTCGACCGTGTCGCGGACCGCGACGGCGTCGCTTCCGCGGACGACCTGATTGTCGTGGCTCGCGAGCGTCGCGGTGTACGTGCTCGACGTGAGGACGAGCGTCAACCCGATCAGTCCGACGGCCAGGACGAACGCGCCGGCCAGCAGCAACTGTGCGCGGTCGTCGCGAGCGGTATCGAGTACTACCCCCGCCACGCGACCACCTCGACTTCGAGGACGTTGTACAGCTCGCTGGGGCTCACGTCCTTGGCGTAGAACGTCCCGGGAGACGACACGTGCCGGTCGTACAGCGTCACCGTCGTCGAACTCCGGACGGCCCCGTCACCGGGCGCGCCGTTGTAGACGAGTCTCGTTCGTTGCCGGCCGTCACCCGGTGTTCGATAGCGGATGACGACGTTGGCCGTGACGGCCGGACCGAAGCTCTCCTCAAGCGCTGTCCCGAACTTGTTCGAGGGGTACGAACCGGTGTACCACCGTCCAGTCGCGCCGCCGAAGCTCGTTCCGGCCCAGTCGTCGACGAGTGCCGTTCGGAGGTCGCCGTCCGCGGCCGTCGTCGTGAGAACGCTGCCGACCAGAGCGCTGTCCACCGGTGCCTCCGTTGCACCGCTCGTCGTCGGTGTGAGCACGACCGCCTGGAGCGCGAACGCGAGCGCTGCCAGGACGACCAGCGCGGCCAACACCCCCTCGAGCGCGAACACCTGTCCACGGTTCTCCCTCACGTTACCACGTCCTGACGACGACGAACACGTCCTCGCCCTCGAACCGCACGAGTCGCGTGGCCGTCACGTAGTTCTGGTTTCTGACTGCGCTCGATCCGGCGGTCAGGGGCGTATCACAACTACCGTCTCCGACGCCCACGAGCGCACCGTTTCCGCTGGTGTCCAAACAACGCCGTTCGCGAGTTCCGTCGCCGTTCACGTCCGCTTCGAACGTGACGTTGAGCGGTTGATAGGGAGCGCGTCCGGAGTCGACCGCGAACCCGTTGTCGGCCCCGAATCCACACTCTCCCTGGTCGCGGAAGTACGCGAGCGTGCAGCGTTGATCGAGTTCGCTGGAGTCCCCGGACCCCGAAAGCGCCGTCTCGACGAGATAGTCCGCGACGCGTTCGGTAGCCAGCGAGTCCTCGCTGTCGGTACCGCTGTCGTCGCTCAGTGACCCGAACGCCGTCGGCACGAACACCAGAGTCCCGAGCACGACGACCAGAAAGAGGCTCACGCCGATCGAGAAGTCGAAGACTGATTGGCCGCGATCACCGACTCCGACCCCGTGATTGTCCCGATTCATCGGTCCCTACCCTGCGCGACGACCGGGAACCGCCGGACCCCCCTGTGACCCGCGTCCGCGACCGACTCTCGCTCGCGGACGACCCGAGTCGTCACCAGTGTCGTACGTCACATAGCTTAACACGTTTAGATAAAACTTGCGCCATGCGTGGGGATAGGTGCGGGATACTCGGCCCGGCAAGCCGGCGCCGCTCCGGCTCGATCTCCCCGCCTCGGACCGCGCCGGCGTCCTTATGTCCGTTCGCGCCAACCCACGCCCGTGCAGGAGTTCGCGTTCGAGCTCGCGCTGTGTGCCCGCCTCGAAGAGCCCGAGCGGGTGGTCGGCCGCCAGCTCGGCGCCGCGGTCCACGGCCGTCGGGTCGCCGACGTCTGTCTGGTCGAGCCCGGTCCCGAGTTCGAGGACCGCGCGGCGATCACGGCCGAGACGATCCCGCCGCTGGCGATCGAGAGCGCCGTCGGGCCGGGGACCGCTCGGTCGGTCACCGACGCCTTCGACTGCCACCCCGACCGCGCCCGCGCGATCGCTGAGCGCGCGGTAGAACTGGGCTATTTCGAGCGCGAGCGGGCGGGTTCGAGTACGGCCGTCCGCGCGACCGTCCGCTACCCCGACGACTGGTTCGACTCGCTGGTCGGCATCGAGAACAAGCCCGACCTGGACCGACCGGGCGACCTGCGGGACCAGCTCCGCATCGACGCCTCGCTGGGCGTGTTCGACGAGGTGATACTGGCGACGGAGACGTACGTCACCGGCGCGCACCTCAACCGCCTGCCCGACGCGGTCGGGGTCTGGCGGTTCGACCCCGAGACCGGCGAGCGCGAGGTCGTCCGCGAGCCCGAACCGCTCGACACCGACGGGCCGGGCATCGAGTTGCTCGACCGCGAGCCGGGCCGCGCCGAGGTGCGGCCGGTCACTGCCGACGAGAAGCGCCGCCAGCGTCGTCGGATCGCCGAACGGGCCTACGGGAAGGGGTGGCGGACCTACGAGCCGCCCGACTGCGAGCGGTGCGTGCCGGGCGACGCCGAGCCCGTCGCGTTCGCGGACGCGGGGCTGCCGTGGTGCGCGTGGGGCGACGAAATCGTCCGTCCGGTCGCCGACTGCGGGCCGACGTGCCCGGGGTACGAGCCCGTCGACGGGGATGCCGACACTGACGAAGACGGGGAGCCGCCGGTGGCCGACTCGGACGCCGTCCGCGCCCGACGAAGCGCCTGGGAGCCCGACCCGGCGGGCGTCGACCGCCGGCAGGCCGGCCTCGACCGGTTCCTGTGAGTTACTCGACGGGCTCGCCGGCCGCGTCGTCACCGGTCGCCGCGTCGTCGCCGGTGTCGTTCGTTCGCTCGCGCAGGTAGCGACTCCCGGCGACGTACACGAGCGTGAATATCAGGACGAACGAAGCGGTCTCGGCGGGCGCGACGGCCCCGTCGAAGCCGAGCTGGACCCCGACGTAGGCCACCGTCGCGACGACTGCGACGATGATCGTCGCGAGGACGGGGCGCTCGACCGCGATATCGTCCGACGCCATGTTCATGACGTGGCCCACGGCCTCAATCCGCATAGCTGTGTGGGGCCGCCCGACGCCGGACGCTGGCGACGCGCGCCCGTTCCACACGAAACGGGGGGGATCACCGTGTCACGAACGACCGAACTGCACGGGACGGGCCAAGCGTTTAGACGTGTGAACACGACACACAGAGTATGGACAGTCGCGAATACGCCTTCGAGGGGGGACGGCCGGAGATCCACGGATACGCCCACGTCAGCCGGGAGGCGACGCTGGTCGGGGACGTGACCGTCGAGGCGAACGCGAACGTCTGGCCGGGGGTTGTCCTGCGCGGGGACGTGGCACCGGTCCGCGTCGGTCGCGAGTCGGCGGTCGGCGACAACGCGACCGTCCACGCCTCGGCGATCGGCGAGAAAGTGATGGTCGGCCACAGCGCGGTGCTGAACGACACGACCGTCGAGGACGGCGCCCTCGTCGGGTTCAACTCCACCGTCAGCGACGCCGTCATCGGCGCGGGCAGCATCGTCGCGATGGGCACCGTCGTCCCGCCGGGCTACGAGGTGCCGCCCGAGTCGTTCGTCCGCGGCATGCCCGCCACCGTCACGCCGCTCTCGGAGACGAACATCGACCCCGAGGCCGTCTTCGAGGCGTTCAGTTCCGGCGACTACGCCAACCTCGCCGACCGCCACGAGGAACTGTTCGGCGGCCCCGGGACTGCCGGCGTCTGATCACTCGGTCTCGGCGGCGAGCGTTCGGTCCGCCGGGTCGAATCCGTCCGGGTCGGCGGCGTCGACCCCGCCCGTATCACCCGTATCGAGTTCGACGAGCCGGTCGACGCGGCGCTCGAACTCGCGTTCGTCGATCTCGCCGCGAGCGTAGCGGGTTTTGAGCTCGTCGAGGGGGTCCGTCTCCGGCGCTTCGGCACCGTCGTCCGTTCGGTTCCGTAGCATCGGGAGGAGTTCGGTCCCGACGAACAGCAACAGCGGCGTCAGCAGCAGCCACCCGACGACGAAGACCGTAGCGGCAGGTGTCAGTCCGAGGAAGAGCGCGCACAGGATGCCCAGTGGGAGGGTGAGCATCGCGACGAGAAACGCCGCGGCCTCGACGAAGTTCTCGAACATACAGCCAGTTGACACTGTGGCCGAAAAACGGTTTCCCCGTCGGCCGGATCCGGCGGTTGGTTGTTTAGAGTCCGCTCGTGTTCACGGCGGTCGTCACGTCGCGCCAGTTGCGGACGGTCCAGTAGCCGACACCGGAGGCGACGATCGCGGCCGACAGCAGGTAGACGAAGAGGTGTGAGGCGACCACGGCGTCGGGATAGGTCACGCCGTAGACGACGCCCTCGGTGCCCAGCCCGATCATCACGAAGCCGACGACGCCGACGCCCGCCGCGGTGACGAGCGCGGGCCGCCCGTAGTACTCGGAGTGTTCGGCCGCCAGCAGGGCGGCGACGAAGCCGACCGACCCGGCGAGCACGTAGAGGGGCAGTCGCCCGACCAGCCCCCCGGCGTTCCCGGATGCGATCCCGACGATGCCCAGAAAGGCCGCCGTGAGCGCGAGCGTCGTCGCGCCGATGAGCGGCCCCGCCCGTGCCAGTACGTCCCGTTCGAGATACCCGTTCGCCGACGTAGCCATCACTACAACGACGGCCGTCTCCGTACAAAAACACCCGTCAGCCGGGCGTCACACCCCTGTGAACGCAGTGATATGTCCAGACGTTCCGAAACCTATTTGCCCGCCAGCGGGCTACCGACTGGTGATGACCCGGTCCGCTCTCGCGTGGCGCTGGCGCTCGCCCGCCCAGAGAGCGGACAGTATCGCGAGTGCGGTCGGTCGGGCCTAACCCGGTCGTCCGGGGCGCGGTGCTCACTCGTTCTCCCGCACGCTCGCTCGCCAGCCACCGCACTCCCACCGACACACATGCACGACGACAGCGCCACCGACGCACCGCACACCGAACAGCCCACGGATCCGGCCTCGAACCCCGACGAAATCGACGAGACCGACGGCGACGACTTCACCGTCACGCCGTACGACGTGGCGGGGACCGTCGACTACGACCGCCTGCTGGAGCAGTTCGGCGCCGACCGGCTCACCGACGAGCAGGTCGCTCGCTTCCCCGACCACCCGATGCTGCGCCGGCGGGTCTTCTACGCCGGCCGCGACGCCGACCGCTACCTCGCGGCCGCCGAGGCCGGTGAGACTCACTCGATCGTCACCGGGATCGGCCCCTCCGGCCCGATGCACCTGGGCCACGTCCTCGTCTTCTACCTCGCCAGGCGACTGCAGGAGGAGACCGGTGCCCACGTCTACATTCCGCTCTCGGACGACGAGAAGTTCTACGCGAAGGATCTGTCGTTCGAGGAGATCGAGCGAGCCACCCGCTCGAACCTGCGGGATCTGCTCGCGGTCGGCTTCGACCCCGAGCGCACCCGGATCGTCGTCGACCGCCTCGACGCCGACGTGGTGTACCCGCAGGCCGCCCGCGTCGCCACCGATATCACCCAGTCGACCGTCGACGCGACCTACGGCGACCCTGACAACGTCGGCCTCTCGTTCTATCCAGCGGTGCAGGCGACCCACCTCCTCCTGCCCCAGCTCGTCCACGGCCGCCACCCGACGCTGGTCCCCATCGCCGTCGACCAGGACCCACACGTCCGCGTCTGTCGCGACGTGGCCGCCAAGGAGCGCTTCGACGTGGACAAGCCCGGGGCGCTCCTCGGGAAGTTCCTGCCCGCGCTCGACGGCCCCGGGAAGATGTCGTCCTCGTCGGACGCACCGGCCATCGAGCTGACCGACGACCGCGGGACCGTCCGCGAGAAGATCATGCGACACGCCCATTCGGGCGGCCGGGTCGATATCGACGACCACCGCGAACACGGCGGCGACCCGAGCGTCGACGTGGCCTACCAGTATCTCCACACGTTCTTCGAGCCCGACGACCAGCGGGTCGAGGAGCTCGCGACCGACTACCGCTCGGGCGAGTTGCTCACGGGCGAACTCAAGGAGATCGCCGCCGAGCGCATCGGTGCCTTCCTCGCCGAACACCGCGAGCGCAGGGACGCGCTCGGCGACCTGGAGACTGAACTCGACCCGTATCGACTGAGCGAGGAGGAACGGACGCGACTGGGGCCGACCGTGCTGGGGTAACGCTTCGGGACTGCGACGGGACGAGCGCGCGCCGACACGTAGCTATTTGGCGGGAACGCTGCAATACGGCACAGATGTCTCGGAAATCTGTCAATCACGCGGAACTCCTGCAGGGGTGGCGCAACGTCGCGAGCCGTCACGCCAGCGGTCCGGGCTTCGATCTGACCGGGTCGAATCCCACGTTTCGGTTCGAGCGGCGGGTCGAGGATTTTCTCGACGATCCGACCGAAGAACGGTTCGAGGCGTTCTGGTCGGCGGAAACGCTGCTCGATGCACACGTCCGCATCGCCGGGCTCGTGTTGAACCGGTGGGACGGGACCGTCGAGGGGTTGGCCGACCTGTTGGGCGAGATGCGAACGGCGGACGAGTACGACCCGGCGTGGGAGTCGAAGCTTCCGGGACAGACCGCCTGGGAGGTCTACAGTCGGTTTCACGCCGACGAGTCCCCGATCGTCAGTAGCCACGTCCGGTCCGCGCTGGCGACGCTCGGCTTCGATCCCGGCAGCGAGTACGCCAGTGTCGTCGAAACAGCCGAGGCCTTCCGGTCGGACTACGAGGCCGCCGTCGGACAGGTGACGTGCGGGACCGACCACGAGGTCCACCTCCACGTCGAACTCGAACAGCTGCTGCTGTTGGTCGGCGAACTGGAGAACGCCGAGATCCGCGGCTACGCCTCGGGCGACCTCGCTCCGCTCTACCGGCCGCTCCTCGGGTTGCGCTCGGGAGGGCAGATCGCCGGCGGTGAGATATCGCTCCGGGAAGCGGACCCCGTGTTCGAGGCGTACGCTCGCGCCCGGAACAACCGCGCCTACCGCGACGAAGACACGGAGTACTGGGGCGGCGCCCACCACGAGCGGTGGAAGTGGAGCTACCACGACCACCTCACGTCGGAACTGGCGTCGCTGAGCCTGACCGCGCTCGACGGCGAGGACGTTCCGGAGTTGTTCGACGCCTACGAGTACGCCACGTCCTGGGGGGCAACGGCCCCGAAGTACTTGCTCGGTGGGCAGTGGGGGACCTACGCCTGGAACAGCGTGCGTGAGATCGCGACGGAGAACCCGGGGACGGCCGCCGAGGTGTTCTCGTATCTGTTCGAGGTCGTCGACGCACCGGGCGACCGGTCGGCGGTCGATTCCCGCCTCGCCTGGTTCGAGCAGGTGTTCGAGAACGACCGCGCGTCCGGCGGGACCCTGTTGAGCGTCGCCACCCTGTTCCTGGCCTTCTATTACCCGGAGAACTACGTGCTGTATCGCCACGACATGATGCAGACGTTCTTCGACCGGTACACCGACTACGGGTTCGCCGACGGCTACGACAGACACCACTACCGGCTCCTCAACGACGCCTGTCACGACCTCGTGGCGGAACTCGACGACCGAATGGACGCGGAGGCGAACCTACTCGACGTTCACACGGTATTCTGGGTCCTGCACCGAGAGGGACCGCCCTGACCCGGCCCCATCGCGTCGATACCGCCGTCAGGCCGCGACCCGTTCTGCCAGTTCGACCAGTTCCTCGCGCGGCAGGTCGCCGACCACGGCTCGCGTCACGCCGTCGTCGTCCCAGACTACGGCCGACCCGTCGTCGCGCTCGACGTACGTCGCGTTCGTCCCGGCGACGGTGACGGACTCGCCCTCGGTCGCGTTCTCGTCCGCGGCGTTCAGAGACGGCAGGTCATCGCCCGTCGCGACGACGGTGACGTTCGCCGCGCCGGCGTAGCGCTGGACGGCGACGGTCCGACCCGCCCGGGTCACGACGACCGCCTCGTCGAACGCGTAGCCCTCGCCGTCGAGGCGCTGGAGCGTCACGTCGGTGCCCGCTTGCGCGGCGTCGAACGTGTCGTAGCGCTCCTGGCCGACGGTGTTCACCGACGCGGCGTCGGGCGGCTGGAACGTGCTCTCGTGGACGCTGGCGTTGAACTGGAGGCCGTCGAAAGCGACGGTCGTCGCGTTGTCGCCGTAGTCCGCGCGCATCTGGTGGACGCGGTAGTCGTCGGTGTCGACCCACAGCGTCGCCTCGCCGCGGTAGGACTCGTTCGTCGGCTCGACCCCGACGACGTAGACCTCCGCGCCGTCGAGCGCGGTCGTCTCGCGCACCTCGGCGCTCACGTTCTCGGCGAGCCACGTCGAGACGTTCGTCGAACGGTCGACGTCGGCCCACGAGCTGTCGTTCCAAGTGTAGTTACCCGCGTTCGCGTGGCTCCCGTTCCAGTCGTGGCTGTCCCCGGCGGTCGACCAGTTCCCGGCGGGCGCGGTGGCGTTACCGGCGAACGCGGCGCCGTCGGCGGCTGTCACCGACTCGTTCCAGGCCGAGGCGTTCTCCGGCAGTTCCCAGACGCGGGCGGTGTCGTTCGCGCCGTCGTACGCCCACGCGACCGTGCCGTTCGTGCCGACGGCGTACTCGCTGCCGTCGCGGGTGTGGCTCAGCTTCGTCCGGTTGGGGCGGTCGACGACGAACGAGACGGTCTCCGAGCGCTCCGCCGTGGCGTTGGCGACGGTGACCGTCGCGTCGCCGCTCAGCGTCTCGGCGTTCTCGTAGCGCTGTTCGACCCGGTCGAGGACTTCCTCGCCGTCCGGTTGCGCGTCGCCGTCCAGAGAGCCGGGGAGCGCGCCCGCCGCGGCCGCGCCGGCGAGCGCCACCGCGAGGAGGCCGACGGCGACCAGCGCGGACCGCATCGGGAGGGACCCGCTGTCGTCAGTCATTGGCGCGAGTTAGGACCGGAGACTCATAACGCCACGGTCGACCGTCGAGACGCCGTCCGGCCGGTCGGGACGGCGCCTGGACCCCTGAGCGGAGCGAGAGACCGGCCCCGGGAGACGGTCGCGACGATCCCAGGTGTGTACCGGCGATTCGTCGGACGGTTGCCGTTTACAATCAGCCCCAGACCGCCGTGAACTGTCTGAAGACTTATTAGTACCTCCGCTGTGCGCTCGGCCATGGCGACAGAAACGAACAGTCGGGGGACGCCCTACGACGGGCGGCTGTTCGAACTGTACACCAAGTACGTTCGAGAACCGGAGTCGAAGATAGACGTCTACGGGTACACCTTGCTCGTGACGGGATACCTGCTGGCGATCGGGGGGATGGCGGTCTACCTGATCGGGCCGAGCGGTACGGGGGTGCCAAACGACACGGTGTATCTGGTGCGGAAGGTCGCGGTGTTGCTCGCCGCGCCGGGGCTGTTGCTCTCGTTGCTCGGGATCGTGTCGCTGTTGCCGGTGACCAACCGGAGCCTCTACGCGGCGGTCGTCGGGACCCTCGTGGGCCTCGGCGCGGTCGTGGCGTTCGGGATGCACTACCCGCAGAACTGGCACTTCGGGACGCCGAGTTACAGCGAACCGATCATCGCCGTCTACACCGCGGGCGTCGCGATCGTGGCCGGCGTGGTGATCATGGTGCCGGTCGTCACCGGCGAGCGGAGCTACTTCTCGGAGACGACCGTCGGCCACGAGTACGACCACCCCGACATCGCGCTCGGGAAGGCCGACCGCGGCGGGCTGTTCGCGGTGTTCAAGCGCGACACCGAGTGGAGCTGGCGGTTCATCGACCAGAACGCCGTCGCGGGGTCGACGGGGTCGTTCCTCTCGCGACTGGAGGCCGAACAGCGGGTCGACGCGGTCAAAGAGCAGGTCGCCGACGCGGGGCTGCTGGAGATCAAACACGCCGCCTTCCGGCTGTACGAGAGCGGCGACGACGGCTGGCAGTGGCACCTCCTGCGCGACGACGGTAGCGCCGTGGCCGAGGGCGGCCGCGACTTCGACTCGCGCGACACCGCCGAGTCGGCGATCAACGCGATCAAGGACCACGGCCCCGACGCCGAGGTCATCGTCCGCGAGGCGGCCGCCTTCGACGTTTACCGCCGGGATTCGGAGTTCGCCTGGCGGCTCGTCGACGACGACCGGGGGCCGCTGGCCGAGGCCGTCGAGGCCCACGGCGACCGCTCGGCGGCGCGGACCGACCTCGACGCGTTCCGCGAGCGGGTCGGCGCGGCGACCGAACTGCTCGTCGACGCCTACGGCGTGGAGCTCCGGTCGGACGACGACGGCTGGCGCTGGTTCCTCCGGGACGACGCCCACCGTCGGCTCGCGTCGAGCACGGGCACCTACGAGTCGAAGGGCGTCGCCGAGTCGGCGGTCTACGACCTCCTCGAACGGGTCGAGCGCGCGAACACCGTCGTCGCCGGCGAGCCGACCTACGACGTCTACCGGACCGGGAGCGACTGGGCGTGGCGCCTCGTCGACGACGCGGGCGCACCCGTCGCCCGCGGCGTCGAACGCGTCGGCGACGCTGAGACGGCCGCTGCCGGTGCCGAGGAGCTACAGTCTCACGCCGAGGCGGCCGACGTGGTCGAGATCGAGGACCTGGAGTTCGAGACCTACCGGCGCGGCGGCGCGTGGCACTGGCGCCTGGTCGACGCCGAACGGGCGGTCCACGCCCGGAGCACGGACGCCTACGACTCCGAGGAGGAAGCGGCCGCGGTGGTCGACCGCGTCCGCAGCGAAGCGCCCGAGGCGAACCTCATCGAGTTCGATAACGCCGCCTTCCAGGTGTACGAGGCCGAGGGCGGCGCCTGGCGGTGGCGGCTCATCGACGAGGACGGGACGGTCCTGGCCGACAGCGGCCAGGGCGAGTACGAGTCCAAAGACGACGCGATGAGCGCGATGATGACCCTGCAGGAGAACGCCCCCGACGCCGAGCACCTCGAGATCGAACACGCCGCCTTCGAGCTGTTCCAGGACGACGACGGCTGGGGCTGGCGGCTCGTCGACGACATCGGCGACACCATCGCCGACAGCGCGACCCGCTACGACGAGGAGGAGGGCGCTCGTGGGGCGATGGACAGCCTCGTCGCCTCCGTCAGCGAGGTCGACGAGCGCCGGATGCGCGACGGCATCTTCCAGGTGTACGCCGACGGCGACGACGAGTGGTGGTGGCGGTTCGTCCACCCGGACGGTCGGGTCGTCGCCGAGTCGCCCTCGGCGTTCGGCACCCGCCACCAGGTCGAAGCGGCCGTCGAATCGCTCCGCGGCGACGCGACCGACGCGTCCGTGGCGACGCTCGGCGAACTCGCGGTCCGGCTCCATCCCGACGACTGGCACTGGGAACTCGTCGACGCCGACCGCGAGCCGGTGGCGACCGGTCGGGTGTCCCACGACGACCGCGCGGCCGTCGAGTCGGCCGTCTCGGACCTGCAGGCGTCGGCCGCCGAGACGACCGTCTACGAGATCCGCGACGCCGCCTTCGACTGTTATCGCTCCGAGGACGGCTGGACCTGGCGGCTCGTCGACGCCGACCACGAGCCGCTGGCCCGCGCGTCGGCGACCTACGACGACCGCGCGGCCGTGCAGTCGGCGGTCGAGCGCGTCAGCGCGCTCGCGCCGGACGCGGACGTGGTCGACTACGACGACGTGGCCTTCGAACTCCGGTCCGAGGCAGACGGCTGGACGTGGCGCCTCGTCGACGAGGACGGCCGCGCCCTCGGGGCGGCGGCCGGGTACCACGACACCCGCGAGGACGCCGAGCAAGACCTCGAGGCGGCCCGCGAAACGTTCGCCGACGCGAGCGTCCTCGAGATCGACTCGGCGGCCTTCGAGTTCCACCGGACCGACGAGGGCTGGCAGTGGCGCCTCGTCGACGACCACGGCGAGGAACTCGCCCGGAGCATCGCGACCTTCGAGAGCCGCGTCGAGGCCCAGGAAGACCTCTCGACCGTCAAGTCGCTCGGACCCGACGCCTGGGTGTCGACGGCCGAGTGAGGACGGCCGTCGACCACACCAACTGCTTTCCCGCCGGGCGCCGAACCCGCGGCCGTGAACGCGAAGGCCGGAGCGAACCCGACGGTGAACGCCCGGACCGTCGCGGTCAGCGCCGTCTTCGCCGCCGTGGCGGGACTGGCCCTCTGGCCGCCCGGCGGCGTCTACTGGACCGCGGTGGCCGCGGCGGTCGGCGAGACTGCGACGCTGGCGCTGGTCGTCGTCGCGGCACTGGCGCTCAGTGGCGCGTTCGGGGCGCTCACCGGCGTCGGGGTCCGGGCGTTCGCCGTCGGTGCGGCACTGGCCTATCTCCTCGGGATGGCCGCGATCGCGGTCGCCATCTCGCCGGACAGTCCCGTGCATCTCCTCCTCTACGGTGGGATCGCCGTCTGTCTCGTCGCCGGCGTCGCCGTCGCACGCGTTCGCGCCGCCAGCGCGCGAACGTCCAACGTTTAATCTCCGTGGGCCCCCTGGGACGGGTGTGACCGACGCGACTGACACGGACGTGGCAGGGGGCGACTCCCCCGCGAGGGCGGACCCGACGCCCGGCGACGGCGAGCCGGTCGTCGACCTCGCGGACGTGACGAAGACCTACGAGGGCGCCGTGGCCGTCGAGGCGCTCTCGCACGTCTCGCTGTCGCTCCCCGCGGGCTCGTACACGGCCGTCATGGGCCCCAGCGGGTCGGGCAAGAGCACGCTCCTGAACCTCGTCGGCGGGCTCGACACGCCCACCGGGGGAGTCGTCCGGATCGACGGCCAGGACATCGCGGCGCTGTCCGACGCCGAGCGCGCGCGGGCCCGCGGCCGGACGGTCGGCTTCGTCTTCCAGACGTTCAACCTCATGCCGCGGTTGACCGCCGTCGAGAACGTCGCGCTGCCGCTGGTCTTCCAGGGCGTCGACCGCGGCGAGCGCCGCGAGCGCGCCGCGGACCTGCTCTCGCGGGTCGGCCTCGGCGACCGCCTCGACCACCGCCCCTCGGAGCTGTCGGGCGGCCAGCGCCAGCGCGTCGCCATCGCCCGCGCGCTGGCGGCCGACCCCGCACTGCTGCTGGCCGACGAGCCGACCGGCAACGTCGACACCGAGACGGGCGCGCAGATCATGGATCTCTTCGCCGAGTTGCACGAGGCCGGCAACACCATCCTGCTGGTCACCCACGAGCGCCGCATCGCCGAACACGCCGAGCGCATCGTCCACTTCCGCGACGGCGTGATCGAGGACGTGGAGGACCTCTGATGGATCTCTCGGAGACGCTGCGGATCAGCGTCCGCTCGCTGCGCTCCCATCGCCTGCGGGCGGCGCTGACGGTGATCGGCATCGTCATCGGGATCGCCGCGGTCGTCACCTTCGCCACCTTCGGCGCGAGCCTGAAGGCCGACGTGGTCTCGGAGATCGAGGGCTCCAGCGCCAACGAGGTGTACCTCGTCGCCAGCGAGGCCGACGAGGGCGGCGGCTTCGGCGGCGCCGGCCAGCCCGTCTTCACCGAGTACGACCTCTCGCAGTTGCGCGAGATCGAGGGCGTCCAGCGCGTCGTCCCCCGCGGGATCGTCCCCGTCAGCGCGATCGCCCACGACAACGAGACGATCGCCCAGCGACAGGTCACCGCGACCAACGCGACTGCATTCGAGACGGCCACCTTCGAGTCGGGCCGGGCCTTCGAAAACGGCGCGAACGAGGCGGTCGTCAACCGCCCGGCCGCGCGGCTGTTCCCGGGCAACCTCACGACGGGCGACGACCTCTCGATCACCCGTTCGTCGGGCGAGCGATTCAACGTCAGCGTGGTCGGGATCGTCAACGGAACCGGCGGCCAGCTCCCCTTTAGCTCCTTTACCGACCAGCCGCGGGTGTTCGTGCCCGCCGATCCGTTCTACCAGTCCGTCGTCGAGAGCCCCAACGCCGTGAGCAACCAACGGGTCTACTCACAGGTGACCGTCGTCACCGACCCCGCCGACACCACCGCGACCCAGGAGCGCGTCCGCGAGTACTTCGCCAGCCCCCGCTCGGACGCCGCACAGCTCGTCCCCGAGGGGTACGAGGTCGCCGCCCGGACGAACGCCGACCTCGTCGACAGCATCGAGCGCATCGTCACGCGGCTCACCCGCTTCGTGACCGGGATCGCCGTCATCGCGCTGATCGTCGGCGCCGTCGGCATCGCCAACATCATGCTCGTCAGCGTCACCGAGCGCACCCGCGAGATCGGGATCATGAAGGCCGTCGGCGCGCGCAGCCGCGACGTGATGGAGCTCTTTCTCGCCGAGGCGGTCCTGCTGGGCGCGCTGGGCGCTCTCATCGGCGTCCCCCTGGGGATCGCGGGCGGCTGGGCCGCCACCCGCTACGCGGAGATCTCCCTCGAACTCGCGCCCGGATGGTTCGCCGCCGCGGTCGCCGTCGGCGTCCTCACCGGCGTCGTCGCCGGGCTCTACCCCGCCTGGCGGGCCGCCCGCGTCGATCCCATCGACGCGCTGCGCTACGAGTGAGGGGGCGCGGAATCGAGTCACCGACCCCCGCGGGGGTCGCCGCTATCCGGTCCCCGCGACCCGCAATCGCTGGCCCTGGAGGACGAGCCACCCGCCGGCGATGCCCGCGATCCACTGGAGCGCGACGACGATATCGCGGCGTTCCCCGTCGGTAGTGCTGTAGCTCGTCGCCGTGACGACGTAGTAGCTCCCGTCGTGGGCCACGAGTTCGTCGGCGTCGTCGAGCGGGTCGCTCGTCCGGAACTGGCCGGTCTCCAGTGCTCGACGGACGCCGGTCGACGCGTCCTCGCTCGACACCGCGACGTAGTCCAGCGCCTGGGACTGTTCGGCCGGTTCGAGGCCGTACTCGTAGGTGCCGTTCCCCCGGTCCAGGCTGGTCGGTTCGAAAAATCCCTCGTCCCAGACGTAGACGTACCAGTAGTCGGTGCCGAGGATCCGCTGTGGGAGTCCGTCGTACACGACCCCGTCATTCGCGTGAACCGCCCGTTCGAGCATGCACGACCGGGTCGGGAGCTGGTCGTCCAGACACGCGACTTTCGGGTCGATCACGTCTGCGGGGTCCGCCGCGTCGTACGTCCCGTTGTCGTAGAAGGTGACCCGTCCGGGTTCGTACGTGTAGCTGTCCGGGTCGCCGATGTCGAGCGCGCCGACGACGAACGGGTTCACCAGCAGCGCGAATCCCACGACGATCAGGAGCGTCCCCCACTGTCGCTGGGTCAGCGACTGCGTCACGGCCGATAGTTCACTCCGTCTAACAAGAATGTGCCGGTCTCGCGGACGGTCGGCGGGTGGGTCGCCCGTACGCCGGTCTGGGTGCCCGTCACACGGTGGCCCGTCCAACAAAGGCTTAAACCGACGGAGACTCCTACGGTCAGGCATGCAACACGTGAAGATTCCGCAGGACCGGATCGGCGTGCTGATCGGCGAAGGGGGTGCGACGCTGCGGGAGATCGAAGACCGCGCGGAGGTGCGACTCGACGTCGACAGCGAGACGGGGCAGGTGAAGGTCGAACAGACCGGCGACCCCCTCACCGCGCTGAAGGGGCCGGACATCGTCAAGGCCATCGGCCGCGGGTTCGCCCCCGAGGAGGCCATGCGCCTGCTCGACGACGAGATGATGATGTTCGACATCATCGACATCGACGCCGCCGCGCGCAACCGCAACGACCTCCAGCGCCACAAGGGCCGACTCATCGGCGAGGACGGCCGCACCCGCGAACTCATGGAGGAACTCTCCGGCGCCTCCGTCGTCATCTACGGCTCCACCCTGGGCATCATCGGCGGCCCCGAACAGGTCGACACCGTCCGCGAAGCCGCCGAGATGATCATCGAGGGCGCCCCCCACGGCACCGTCTACTCCTTCCTCGAAGAGAAGCACAACGAGATGAAACACAAGGGCCTCGACTATCACAAGTTCTCCGGCTAGGAACAGATACAGCCCCTCTCCGTCGATCTGCTGTTTGTCGGCTTCGTTTTACGGCCCCGACTGCTTCCGCTACTATCGCTTCCGCGAACAGCGCGAGATACCCTCGAACAGCCGCCGCTACCACGACCGCCCTCGTGATCGTGACTGCGAACAGCGTGAAAGCCCCGACCCGCTCGACGACGACGGACGAAGCAAGTGACGCGGGACCGGAGGTCCCGCTAATCTGAGGCCGTAGCCCTCAGACACCGCAGGTCAAAGGCCGAGGAGCGTGGTTCGAAAGACGCCACAGGCGTCTTTCGTCATCACGAGAGAGCAAAGCTCTCTCGAACGACAGCGAGGCCCGGGAGCGCAGAGCACGGGGGCTTTCACGCTGTCTTGCACTACGATCAGTCCCGCGGTGCTGTCTGTCGTCGCGGTCGCGGAGGGTCGCGGGCCGTTCGCAATCGGGCGATCAGTAGCGGTAGCCGTCCCGGTCGCACTGTCTCGTCCGCCGCGAAAACTCACGCACGAGACGACTGAGACGACTCCAGGTACGAGGGTATATAGCGGGCGCTGCCGATAGCCCGGGTATGCGCGCAGCAGTCTTCACGGACTACGGCGAACCGCTGGACGTGCGTGAGGTCGACGACCCCGAGCCCGACCCCCACGGCGCGGTCGTCGCCGTCGAGGCCTGCGGAGTGTGTCGCAGCGACTGGCACGCCTGGCAGGGCGACTGGGAGTGGCGCGGCCTCGACCCGGTGCCGGGCCACATCCTCGGCCACGAACCCGCCGGCCACGTCGTCGCCGTCGGCGAGGAGGTAACGGGCGTCTCCGAGGGCGACCACGTCGCCGTCCCGTTCAACCTCGGCGACGGCTCCTGTCACCTCTGTCGGACCGGCCACTCGAACATCTGCGAGAACCGCGAGGCGCTGGGTCTCCAGCCGAGCGCACCGGGCGCCTTCGCCGAGCAGGTCCCGGTCCCCCACGCCGACCACAACCTCGTCACGCTCCCCGAGGGCGTCTCCTCGGTCGACATGGCGGGGCTGGGCTGTCGGTTCATGACCGCGTTCCACGGGCTGGCCCACCGCGCGGACGTGGGCGCCGGCGACTGGTTCGTCGTCCACGGCTGCGGCGGCGTCGGGCTCTCGGCCGTCCAGATCGCCGACGCGCTGGGCGCCAACGTCATCGGCGTCGACCTGATGGACGACAAGCTCGACTTCGCCGAAGCGCAGGGCGCCGTCGAGACGGTCAACGCCGGCGACGTCGAGGACCCCGCGGCGGAAGTCCGGGCGATCACCGACGGCGGCGCCGACGTGTCGATGGACGCGCTGGGCATCGAGACCACCTGCCGCAACGCTATCGGTAGTCTCGGCAAGACCGGCCAGCACGTCCAGGTGGGGCTGACGACGAAGGAGGCCGGCGGGACCCTCCCGCTGCCGACCGACGAGATGGTCACCGCCGAGATCGACTTCCTCGGCGCGCTCGGCATGCCGCCCGAGCGCTACGACGAAATCTTCCGGATGGTCGCCACCGGGAAACTCGACCCCGCCGCGATCATCACCGAACGCATCGGCCTGGAGGAGGTGTCGGGCGTCCTCGACGACATGACCGACTTCGAGACGGTCGGGATTCCCGTCATCGACGACTTCGACGGGTGAGGACCGGCTCTGCTGTCGCTGCCCGACGGGACATTCGACTGAAAACGATTTCGCGCTCGCCCTACGGCTGCCCGCCGCTCTTCTCGTCGCCGTTACCGCCGCCGGCGTGATCCGGCGGACCGTCCGAGCCATCCTCTTTCTCTTCGTCTTCAGCTTCTTCGCTATCTCCTTCGTCCGCCTCGTCTTCTTCCTTCTCAGTTTCCTCCTCTTCTTCTTCCTCCTCAGTTTCCTCCTCTTCTTCTTCCTCCTCAGTTTCCTCCTCGTCTTCCTCTTCACCGACTCCGTCTTCATCGTCGCCGGCGTGGTCGGGCGGACCTTGCGTGCTGTTGCCCGTCTGGTTCCCGGGGCCGGCGTGGTCGGGCGGACCCTGCGTGCTGTTGTCGGTTTCGTTGCCCGTCTGGTTCCCGGGGCCGGCGTGAGCCGGCGGGCCGCTGCCGTTGCCGGGGTTGTTGGCCGTCACCCACGAGGCGATCGCCAGTCCGCGCGGTCCGTCGGTGTCGTTCAGGTTCGACACGAAGCCGCCGAGCTGCAGACCGAATGGCGTCGTCGTCTCGTTCGTCTCGCCCGCCGCTGCCTCGTTGGACGCCGCGGCGGTCAAGTTGGCCGTGGTCGTCGCCGTGCCGTTGTCGACCGTCGCCGTCACCGACACCGTCAGCGACTGGTTCGGCGCGGGCAGGCCCACGGCCCCGTCCGGTCCGGTGGTGTACGTTCCCGTGCCGTCGTACGTGACGTTCTCCGTGACCGCCGTCACCTCGACCGACGCGTTCGCGACCGTGTCGTTCGCCGTCCCGTTCGCGACCGTCACCGTGATGTCGTCGTCCTGTTCCACATCGACGCCCAGCGACTCGGCCGACGACGCCGCAGCCATCGCCGGCGTCGCAACCGAGACGACCATCAGCGCCGCCAATACGAGTGCTCGTGTGCCCTGGTTCATACATCGACACTCCAGGGTCGGTTTCCACTTAGTCGTGGGTTACTCTCGGCTCGATTTTCGCCGAGTTAACGCGAATTTTCCCGCCATGAACAGTCTCCGGGCGATTATCCACGTTGAAAACGGCCAGCGGGACGGGAGCATCGGCCCAGCGGATGGGAAGCGTTTTCAGGTGCGATGGGTGAGAAGCGGGCATGAACCTTCGCGACGTGCCGACGGACTCGTACGCGCTGTGGCTGGTCGCGTTCCTCGTCCCGGCCCTCGTCGTCGGCGCGGTGACCGACACCGTCCTCGGGGCGTCGGTCGCCGCGGTCGTGCTGGCCGCGGTCGGATACCTCTACTTCAATTACCCGTTCTGAGCGGGCACTCGCCGTCCGAGGGTTCTCACCCGGTGATCAGGACGTAGACGCCCCAGATCGCCACCGCTCCGCCCGCGAGGCGCACGGCCGCGACGTCCGCACCGGAACTGCCGCGGCCTTCGACACCCGTCCCGAGTCGCGCGGCGATCGCCCGGGCCACGTACGCGACGTAGAGACCGAACCCGACGTACAGCAACCCCGTTAATTCCACCACGTGTGCGTACACGTAGTCGAGCGTACAAGAACCCACCTCCCGGCTCGCCGCGGGCCGGCCGCGCTACGCGCCGTCCTCGGCCCGCGCGACCAGGTCCCGGGCGTGTTCGGTCGCGCGCTCGCGCACGGCGCGCTCGTCGAGCGTCAGCACCTCGCGGTCGCGCATCAGGACCTCGCCGTCGCAGACGGTGTGGCGCACGTCGCCGCCGCGGACGGCGTAGGCGAGGTGACTCACCGGATCGTGGGCGGGCGTCAGGTGCGCCGCTTCCAGACCCACCACGGCGAGATCGGCGTTGGCGCCCGCCTCGACGCGTCCGCCGTCGACGCCCAGGAGGTCGGCGCTCCCCTCCGTGACCATCTCGACGACGGCCTCGGCGGGGACGGCGCTGGCGTCCTCGGCGGCGAGCTTGCCGATCATCGCCGCGTCGCGCACCTCGTCGAAGGCGTCCAGATCGTTGTTCGAGGCCGCGCCGTCCGTGCCGATCCCGACGGTCACGCCCGCCTCGCGGAGGCGCTCGACGGGCGCCATCCCGCTGGCGAGTTTCATGTTCGACGCCGGGCAGTGGGCGACGCCGGTCCCGGTGTCGGCCAGCAGGTCGATCTCCGTCTCGTCGACGTGGACGCCGTGGGCGACGTAGGTGTCCGCCCCGAGCAGGTCGAGGTCGTCGGCGTATTCGAGGGGGCGAACGCCGTGCTCGTCGACGATCGGGTCGACCTCGTTCTCGGTCTCGTTGGCGTGGAAGTGGATGGGGAGGTCAGCCTCGCGGGCCTTCGGGACGAACTCCCGGAGGTACGCCTCGCCGACGGTGGTCAGCGAGTGGGGCTGAAACGTCGTCGCGATCCGCCCGTCCGCGGCGCCGTCGAACTCCGCCGCCACGTCGAGACTCCGCTGCAGGTCCGCCCGCGCGGCCTCGTCGTCCTTGCCGACGGTGACGGCGGTGTGGCCGAGGACGGCCCGCACACCGGCTCGCTCGACCGCGTCGGCGATCCGGTCGACGTGGAAGTACATGTCCGAGAACGCGGTGGTTCCCGACTTGATCATCTCGACGATGCCGAGTTCCGCACCGGCTTCGATGTCGTCGGCGCTGAGTTCGGCCTCGACCGGCCAGATGTCCTCCTGTAGCCAGGCGTCCAGCGGCTTGTCGTCGGCGTACCCGCGCAGGAGTGTCATCGCGACGTGAGTGTGGGCGTTGACCAGCCCCGGGATCACCAGGCCGCCGCTCGCGTCCAGCGTCTCCGACGCGTCCGCGGTGCCGGGATCGACCACGTCGACGATGTCGCCCGAATCCCGATCGACCAGCACGTCCGCCCGCTCGACTGTGTGGTCGGGTCGCAGTACCTGTCCGCCCGCGACGAGAAGGTCGCTCATGTCACGGGAGTTTTCGCGGCGGGTGCGTGAATCTGTCCCTCGACGACGGCGTGTCCGGCGTCACTTCCGGGCGGCGCGGTCCCGGAGTCGGTCGACCCTGCTGTTGAGCGAGGGTTCCATCCGGCGGATGCCGGTCAGGCGACCCCACTCCATCGGCGCGTCGTTGAGGTCGGCGTAGCGCTCGATAGCCCGCTCGACGGCTTCGCGACTCGTCCGCTCGACGGCCGCGGTGTCGGCCTGGTAGACCAGCCACTGGCCCGCCCACAGCCCGAGGAGACCGGCTGCGACTGCGACCAGCGCGACCACCGCGTCGCTCACGCCCGGTACGGAGAAGACACCCAGGAGCGGACCGAGTGCGAACACCGTCGTTCCGACGGCGATCGCCAGTCGCGCTTCGAGGTGCTTCCTGTCCACGCGCTCGGCCTGCAGGGCCAGGTACGCCCGGAGCGTGCCGTCGTCGAGCTCGTCGAGCAGGTAGTCGGTGACGAACAGCTGTCGGCGGCGGGGCGGGCCGCGCAGGACCGCGAACGCCTGTTTCGCGTCGGCGCCGTCGAGGACGCGGACGGCGTGGGGTGCCAGTCCCGCGTCGTCGCACAGCCGCCCGAGTCGGTCGCGCTCGGCCTCGGTCGGTCGCCGCGTCGACCGGGTCAGCCTGACCAGCCACGGCGCCGTGACCCAGACCGCGAGGACCGACAGGAAGAGGACGGCGACGAACGGCAGCGCGGTCGTCCGTTCGGTGGTCAACGCGTCCTGCACGACGACGAGCGCGGTGAAGTACAGCGCCACCGCGAGACCGAACCGACCCAGGCGGAGCGCGGCGGACCCCGGCGACAGGTCGGTCCCCCGGAGCGACCGAATCGCAGGGAACGCGCCGAGGTACGCGCCGATCACGGCCACCAGCGGCGTCGTAACGCCGAGAAACAGCGTGACGGCGCTCGCGAGTTCCGTGTCCGTCCCGAGCAGCGGCGCGGCCGCCGCGTCAACGACGAGGAACCAGTCGGCGTCCAGCAACGCGAGGACCGTCGCCGCGTAGACGACCACCAGCACGACGCGGACGGCCCGCCGGAGTCGCGAGAGCGCGGCGACGCGGTCGTCCGCGTCTCGTACCCGCAGTCCGTACAGGTAGAGGACAAGGCCGCCGATGGCGGCGCCCGCGCCGAGCGCGCCCAGCGAGTCGAGGACGGCACCGCTGTCGATGCCCGACTGGAGGGTGGGGAGACGGGCGAGCATGGCCGGTGATCCGGCCGGTCGCGGCAAAACGTTTGTGTGTCGTCACGTTCGCTCAGACCGCGCGGCTGTTCCCCCGGCGGACACCGTCGGCGATCACTTTGTACAGCAACCCCATCGACCCGGCGTACAGGGCAAATCCGCCCGCGATCGACAGGGTCGCACCGAGGAGAACTGCCCCCAGTTCGTGCCCTCGCCGTAGAGGCCGTAGGTCCGAGCCGTCGTCGCCATGTTCACTCCGACGACGCTCAACACGGCCGCCACGGTCAGGAGGACGCCGAACGCCGCCACCATTCGAAACCCGTACGCGAGTCCGTCGGTCACGCTGACTGATGTCATGGAATTCGGTGGCCCCACGTTCAGATATAAACCTACGGGCACCGACCGCCCAGGGCGTCGCCGCGGGGGAGCACCGCCACCGAGGGGACGCGCGACGCCCGGAGAGGGAAAGACAGTTGCCCGCGGGCCGCCCACTGGCGGTATGCGCATCGCCGTCCCCAACAAGGGCCGCCTGCACGACCCGGCGATCGATCTCCTAGACCGGGCCGGCCTCCACGTCGTCGACGGGGCCGACCGAAAGCTCTACGCTCAGACTGTGGACCCGGACGTGACCGTCCTCTACGCGCGGGCCGCCGACATCCCCGAGTACGTCGCCGACGGCGCCGCCGACGTGGGGATCACGGGCCTGGACCAGGCCCAGGAGTCCGACACCGACGAACTCGTCGACCTGCTCGACCTCGAATTCGGCTCCTGTCGGCTCGTCCTCGCGGCGCCCGAGGACGGCGACATCGAGGCCGTCGAAGACCTCGACGGCGGCACCGTCGCCACGGAGTTCCCGAACGTCACCCGTGACTTCTTCGCCGAACGCGGTATCGAGGTGGATATCGCCGAGGTGTCGGGTGCGACGGAGCTGACGCCGCACGTCGACATCGCCGACGCCATCGTCGACATCACCTCGACGGGCACCACGCTCCGGATGAACCGCCTCGCGGAGATCGCCGACGTGCTGGAGTCGTCGGTCCGCCTGTTCGCCCGCGAGGACGTGGCCGACGACGAGAAGGTCCAGCAGATCCGGATGGCGCTCGAATCCGTCCTCTCGGCGGAAGGGAAACGGTACCTGATGATGAACGTCCCCGAGGACCGACTGGACGACGTGAAAGACGTGTTGCCGGGGATGGGCGGCCCGACGGTGATGGACATCGCCGGCAAGGCGGACGTGGCCGTCCACGCAGTCGTTGACGAACGCGCGGTCTTCGAAACCATCAACGCGCTCAAGGAAGTGGGTGCGAGCGACGTGCTCGTCACCGAGATCGAGCGGCTGGTGGAGTAGTCACTCGGAACGGAGCGTGCCGTCCAGCAGGCCCAGCGCCCGCGGCCAGAAGTCCGCACTCGCGCGAGCGTTCGCGGCGGGGGTTCCGCCCAGCGCCATCCCGTCGGCGACCGTCGTGCCGGCGGTCGGTCGGTACGGGGGCGTGACGCTGTGGCCGGCGTCGTCGTAGACCAGGGTGTCCGTGCCGGCGCTGTCCCCGTCCGAGTGCGCCTCGCGTACGGTCGTCGCGAACTCGTCGCTCGGCCACATCCGATCGGCGCCGCCGGCGACCAGCAGGAGGGGGGCGTCGACCCGCTCGACCGGGATCCGGGCGGCCTCGCGGCGGTCGTCCGGGGCGCGCTCGAGGGAGTTCGCGTAGACGTTCGCGAAGGCGACGTTGCCGTCCTCGTCGGAGCCCGGCGGGGCGCGGAACGGGACGTACGGGAGCGGGTCGCCGTCCGCCGTCCACGAGCCCGTCCGCCGCTCGCCGGACTGGTCGAGTCCCTGCCAGCGGTGGGCCGCCGGCGCGCCAGCGACGACCGCGCCCGCCCAGTCGTACCGCACCGCCGCGACGAGCGCCGCTTCCGCGCCCTTGGAGTGCCCGTACACGCCGACCGGGCTGTCCGCCACGTCGGACCGGGTGCGCAGGCGGTCGACCGCCGCGTCGAAGTACTCGACGGGCACGTCGAGCAACTGATCGGGGATCGGGTCGGGGTCGCCGAAGTAGTGGACGGCCAGCGCCGCGAAGCCGTGGGCGGCCAGTAGCGCCGCGCGGCCGCGGGACGGTTCGCCCTCCGACCCGTGCAGGACGAGTACGCCCGGGTGCGGCCCCTCGCCGGCGGGGACGAACAGGTCCCCCACCACCTCGCTGTCGACGGCGACGTGCTCGACGCCCGGGTCCGTGGGACGCCGGGTCGTCTCCGCCCGCGCGACGACCGCGCCGTCGACGCGGGCTTCGAGTTCGACGGTGATGGGGTCGCGACCGGCGTGGGGGAACCCCGTCTCGGCCTCACCGTCGGGCGTCATCGACCAGAGCCAGCCCATCGGCGCGACGCCGTCATAGCCCTCGACGGGTTCGTGTGCAGCGGTGTCGACGACGCCCTCGCCGTCGGTCTCGAACGTCGTCCGCGAACCGCAGCCGTCGTCGTACCACCTGTTGCTCTCGGCGACGAGTGCGACCGTCGCCCCCGGTTCCACTCCGGTCACACGGACCGGCGCCTCCTCGTCGGAGAGCGCCTCGTCCGCGACTTCGATCGTCGGCACACCACTCGTTCAGACGGGTTGACAAAATTGCTTCGGGTCGGATGCGACGGGTTGCCACAACGGCGATCGCCGCGAGAGTCGCTCAGAAGAAGCCGAAGATGTTGTTCAGCGCGAACCCGAGGACGGCCGCGAAGGCAAAGTGCAGCGCGGTGAGGATCGCGGCGGGCCGCCAGGAGACCCGGTAGGAGACGCTGATCGCGATGGCGTCGGCGACGAGCGTCGCCAGCAGGACGATGACGATCCCGAGGGCGGGAGAGACGAACCCGATGCTCTCGACACCGTAGCGGCCCAGCAGGATAGAAACGGCCGCGGGGACGGGCCCGACGTAGGCGGCCCGCTGGCTGGGTACGTCGCCGATGAAGAAGGTCGCGGCGAGATGCAGCGTCACAGCGTAGAAGGCGGCGGTGAGCAGGAACGTGACGACGACCGCGAAGATGCCGCCGCCCGTCGGGTCGGTCTGGAGCGGCGCGACGGTGTCGGCTCCGAGCGGCCCGAGGCCGGCGAGCGAGGCGGGATCGAGCGCGGCGGGGCCCAGCGCGGCGACGGCGTCCGCCGAGGGCTGCGCTACGAGGTCCATGGAGGCGGTATGGAGGGCCGCCGTTTGTAGCCTGCTATCGCAGGCCGTCGTTTCGCGGTGGGGCCGTCGTCCCGTCGGCGCGGGTCGCGTCTATTCGAGCAGTCCGAGGTCTTCCAGCCGGGAGACGATCTTGTCGACCGCTTCCTCGGCGTCCTCGGGCTGTTTGCCGCCGGTGATGACGAGCTTGCCGGAGCCAAAGAGCAGCGCGACCACGTCGGGGTCGTCCAGCCGGTAGACGAGGCCGGGGAACTGCTCGGGCTCGTACTCGATGTTCTCCAGGCCCAGGCCGATGGCGATCGCGTTGAGGTTGAGATTGCGACCGAGGTCGGCGGAGGTGACGATGTTCTGGACGACGATCTCCGGGTCGTCGTCGACCTGAATGTTCAGGTCGCGCAGCTTGTCGAAGACGATCCGCAGACTCTCGTGGACGTCGTCCGTGCTCTTGGCGCCGGTGCAGACGATCTTGCCCGAACGGAAGATCAGCGCCGCCGATTTGGGCTCCTGAGTGCGGTAGACGAGGCCGGGGAACTGCTCGGGGTCGTAGTCCGCCCCCTCTAAGTCCATCGCCACGCTCTGCAGGTCAAGCTCCTGCCCGATTCCAGTCGAGGCGACGACGTTTTCGATATTGATTGTCTCTTTGGGGTCAACCATGTCTCGACTTAAACGTTGTATTTAAGGCTTATAAACTTTCATACGGGACGTTGATACGTCACGAACGCGGACGGGTCACCTCGCTTAGGTTCTCGGTCCGGGCGACGCCTAAAAACGCCTTTTAGTAGGGGTGAGAACCGGTTTTATGAGGGGTGGGGGTCCGGCGAGTGGGCCGCTCGGGGGCGAGAGTGGTCGCCGGTGGGCACCGGTGGGTTCTTGGCCGGCGGCGGGCGACTGTCGAGCGTGTACGTCCTCGAACTCGGCGGCCAGGACGACGATTTCGCGGCGTGCGAGGCCGCGAGCGCCGCCGCGGGGGTCGAAGTCGTCGGCGCGGGGTTGGCCACCGCGCGCGCGGTGACCGACCGCGTGCGCGGTCTCGCCTACGTCCACCGCGCGAGCGAGGTGGTCGGTCACTGCGACCCAGACGCGGCGAGCGCCCGCGCGCTCCTCGACGCCGCGAGCGTCGACCGCGAGGGGAGTGTCGCCGTCCGCGCCGTCGACGTGCGCGGGACGACCGGCGTCGACACCCAGCGCGCCGAGCGCGAGCTGGGACAGGCGCTCGTCGACCGCGGCTTTCCCGTCGACCTCGACGACCCCGACCACGAACTGCGCGCGCTGTTCGCCGGCCCGCCCGGCGCAGAGAGCACGGTGGCGAACGCGGATGCCGACGCGGTCGACGACTCCGAGAACGCCGACGGCACGGGTATCTGCGTCCTCGGCTGGCTCGAAGCCGAGAGCGAGCGCGGGTTCGGCGACCGCCGTCCCACCGACCGCCCGTTCTTCCAGCCGGGGAGCATGGACCCGATCCTCGCCCGCGCGCTGGTGAACATCGCCGGCGCACGGGACGGCGCGACCGTCGTCGATCCGATGTGCGGGACCGGGGGCCTGCTGCTCGAAGCGGGACTCGTCGGCGCCCGCGCCGTCGGGAGCGACGCCCAGGCGAAGATGACCCGCGGGACGCGCGCGAACCTCCGGGACGCGCTCGGCGACGACGGCGACTTCGCGGTCTGTCGCGGCGACGTGACGCGGCTGCCCTTCGCCGACGGCTTCGCCGACGCCGCCGTCTTCGACGTGCCCTACGGCCGGCAGTCGAAGATCGAGGGCGACTCGCTGGCGGACCTCGTCGGAAGCGCGCTCGCGGAGGCGCGGCGAGTCGCCGCGCGCGCGGTCGTCGTCGCTGACCGCTCGTGGGAGGGGGAAGCCGTCGACGCCGGATGGGCCGTCGAGGAACACTTCGAGCGACGCGTTCACCGGTCGCTCGTTCGGCACGTGCTGGTGCTCGTTCCAAGTCGGCCCTCCGGATAGCTGTTATCCAGTCCAATGGCTTCTTTAGAAGTTCTAATATGGTCGTTTGCTGCAACTGGCTGGACGCTAGATTGGGCATCAACAGTATGGCCCAACCAGGATATTTCCGAGAAGAACCCATTTGTCAGAAATCACTTTGGGGAATTCCCGGATCCTATCAGGTTCGGGGTTGCCAAAGCTGCTAGTTTGATCTTGTTCTACATCCTATATTTAATAGGAGAGCTGCTGATCAAAGCTTCAGATACTGTCCCGAACTATCTGTATGATGTTCCCACAGTCCTACTCGCGCCTTTGCTGATCGGAATCATCGGCTGGTACGCGTTTTTTCATAATCTTCGACTTCACCTTGAGTCGAAAGAGTTGTTTAAAACCCAGAGAGACGAGTGAATTCTTTTCGCCCGTAGGTCTCTTTCTCGATCTGCTGCTCGCTAAACCGGAGTAGGCAAACTAAAGAATCCTCGGACGGTGGTACTCGCAAAGATGCAGCAGTATCTCGATCTCGTCCGGGAGGCCATCGCCGAGGGCACCTACAAGCCCAACCGGACGGGCGTGGACACCCTCTCGACGTTCGGCGCGCACTACGAGGTCGACCTCCAGGAGGGGTTTCCCCTGCTCACCACGAAGGACCTCTCGGGCTACCGCTGGAACTCCCTGATCCACGAACTGCTCTGGTACTTCTCCGGCGAAGAGCACATCCGCAACCTCCGCGAGGAGACGAAGATCTGGGACGCCTGGGCCGACGACGAGGGCCGGCTCGACACCGCCTACGGCCGATTCTGGCGCCGGTACCCCATCCCGGCGGAGGGGCTGGAGGGGGAATCCTGGCCCGACGACGCCCACAGGTGGGTGAACGACGACGAGAACACCTTCGACCAGTTCCAGTACGTGCTGGACACGCTCCGGGAGAACCCCCAGTCGCGGCGCATCGTGGTCAACGCATGGCACCCCGCCAACGCCGCGGTCAGCACCCTCCCGCCGTGTCACTACACGTTCGTCTTCAACGTCCAGGACGACCGACTGAACCTCCACCTGACCCAGCGCTCGGGCGACATCGCGCTGGGGATCCCCTTCAATATCGCCGCCTACTCGCTAGTGACACACATCGTCGCTCAACGGACGGGCTTCGAGGTCGGGAGCTTCTCCCATTCGGTCGTCGACGCCCACGCCTACTGCGGCGAGGGGGACCGCGGCGAGTGGTACGAGGCCAATCGCGCGGAGTTGCGCGAGCGGATGGCCGCCGTCGACGGCCGCGAGGGCTACGCCGGGGTTCGGGACTGGATCCTGGCGGAGGCACCGGCCGAACCCGGGACGGACAACGCCGACCACGTCCCGAACCTGCTGGCGCAACTGACCCGGGAGCCCCGTGACCGGCCGACGATCGAGGTCGCGGACAAGCCTATCGACGACCTGACCTACGAGGACATCGCGGTGCGCGACTACGACCCCGCGCCCGGACTGGATTTCGCGGTCGCCGAGTGATGGAGGGGGCGTGATGGCGGACGCCGAGCGGGACGGGGCGTCGATAGAGATCGCGCTCATCGCCGCCGTCGCGGAGAACCGCGTCATCGGTCACGAGGGAGAGATGCCGTGGCACTACCCCGCGGATCTCGCCCACTTCAAGGAGACGACGACGGGCCACCCCGTGATCATGGGTCGGGTGACCTACGAGTCGATCTCGGGGCAGCTGGGTGGGCCACTGCCCGGCCGGACCAATATCGTGCTGACGCGCTCCGGCGTGGAAGCGCCCGAGAAAGTCGTACAGGTCGAGAGCGCCGACGCCGCAGTCGAGGCCGCCGAAGCGGCCGCGGCCGAGACGGGCGCGGAGACGGCGTTCGTCGCCGGCGGTGCGACCGTCTACGAGGCGTTTCTGGACCGAGCCGACCGGCTGGTGCTGACGGAGGTACCTGGCGAGCCCGAGGGCGACACGCGGTTCCCGGAGTGGGACTCGGCGGAGTGGGTGGAAGCCGACCGCGAGCGCGAGGGGGAGCTGTCGTTCGTGACCTACGAACGACGGTGACCGCCGCTAGACCCGTCGCGGGGGCGCGGTTCTCGCCGACTCCCGCTCGCTCGCCGCCCCGTACCGAACGGCACCGATTCCCCGAGCGGTCGGTATAAACGCCTGGAGCGGCTACGCGAAGGTATGTCAGAACAGGAAGAGGGGCTCCCGAGTAGCGACGAGGAGTGGCGCGAGCGGCTGACCGACGAGGAGTACAAGATCCTGCGCGAGCAGGGGACCGAACCGAAGTTCAGCGGCGAGTTCCTCGACGTGGACGAGGAGGGCGAGTTCACCTGCGCCGGGTGCGGGACGGAGCTGTTCTCGACGGACCAGCAGTACGACGCCGGCCACGGCTGGCCGAGCTTCTTCGATGTCATCGAGGACGGCAACGTCGAGACGAAACTGGACACGAGCCACGGGATGCGCCGGACCGAGGTCGTGTGTGGGACCTGCGGCGGCCACCTCGGCCACGTCTTCGACGACGGCCCCGACCCGACGGGCAAGCGCTACTGCATCAATTCGGCGGCGCTGGACTTCGACGGCGACGAGTAGGGGCTCTGTCTCCGGGCCCGACGGTCGTCCGGCGACCGGTCGAAGCGGGCGGAAGCCTTTTTGAACTGCTGAGCGCGTGGACAGGTGTGACTTCGGATCGGACGGACGAGTCGACGGGTGGCGAGCGGTCCGGCGACCGGACGGTGTCGGTCCGCGGGACCGAGGTCGTTCTGGAGGGAGCGTTCGTCTCGTTCCCGTGGCGCGCGGGGATGGCGCGAGCGCCCAGCGCCTTTCTCGCCGCCTTCGTGTTGACGGGGGCAGTCGCCGCGATCGGCGGCTTCGGCTCCGGATCGCTCCAGCGGCGGTTCGCGCTGCTGGGTATCGCCGTCTTCAACGCCCACAACATCCCGGCTACGACGGGCGCGGTACCGCAGCTGCTCGCTCCAGTGGCCGACCCGGTCGTCGCGGTCCCGGGCATCGGTCGGCTCCTGCGCGGCCTGTTCACGTTCGGGACGGGCCACGCGGCGCCGGTCTCCCACGTCAGTGGGATCGTGAGCGGGCAGACGGCCGAGATCGGTCATCTGAACCTCCTCACCCAACTGGGCGAGACCGGTGTGTCGGTCGTCGTCTACTACCTGCTCGCCCCAGTGGCGCTGGTCGGCGCCGGCTACGAGTTCGCCGACAGCCACTGGGCGGACACGACGACGGAGTCGTTCGCGGGGGTGGCGCGGTTCGGGCTCGCCATCGCCGCTGGCTACGTTCTCGTCCTGCTCGTCGGGTCGGTGCTGTTCACGGCGGTGTCGGTCGGTGGGGTGACGATCCTGCCCGACCGGTACCTGCTCGTCGTCTACGGGTTCGCCTACCCGACGATCTTCGCGACGCTGGGGGCGTGGCTGGTCTATCGTGACAGAACGTGAGGCGCAGTCAGGCGTAGCTGGCGTCGAGGTACTCGACGATCTTCGCCGATTCGGCCATTGTGACGCCGCGGTCGTCGTCGACGAGGACGGGAACGCCGCGCTGGCCGGAGACGCGCTTGACCTCGTTGCGCTGGGAGTGGAGCGCGTCGACCCAGACCGTCTCGTAGTCCAGGTCCAGTTCGTCCATCCGGTCGGCGACTTTCTCGCAGTACGGACACCCGTCGAGCTGGTAGAGCGTGAACGCCATACCCGGCCGTTCGGAAGCGACCGGCAAGTGCGTTGCGGCCCGAACCACTCGGAGCGAACGGCCCGGTTCCCTACTCGTTCATCAGGCCGTCTTCTTCGACGCGCATGACCGCCTCGCCGTCGGGGAGGTTCGGGGCGTCGACGAGCTTGACGATCCGCTTGTCGCCCTTGGACTTGCGGAGGTAGATGCGGAACGTGGAGGTGTGGCCGAGGATGTTCCCGCCGATGGGCTGGGTCGGGTCGCCGAAGAAGGAATCGGGGTTCGAGGCGACCTGGTTGGTGACGACGACGGCCGTGTTGTGGAGGTCGCCGACGCGCATCAGGTCGTGGAGGTGCTTGTTGAGCTTCTGCTGGCGGTCGGCGAGTTCGCCGCGGCCGACGTACTCCGCGCGGAAGTGCGCGGTCAGCGAGTCGACACAGAGCAGCCGGATGGGGAACTCCTCGTCCTGGCTCTCGCTCGCGAGCTCCTGGGCCTGTTCGGCCAGCAGGATCTGGTGGTTGGAGTTGAACGCCTTCGCGACGTGGATGTTGTCGAGCATCACCTCGACGAGGTCGTCGAGCAGGGCCTCGTCGGTGGCGTCGGCGTCCTCGGGCTCCTCGACGACGCCGTGGAGGACCATCGTGTCCTCGAGGACCTCGTCGGCGAGGCCCTTGACCATCTGGTCGATCCGCTCGGGGCGGAACGTGTCCTCGCTGTCGATGAACATCGCCGACCCCTCCAGCCCGCCGTGCTCGCTGGGGAGCTGGACGGTGACGGAGATCTGGTGAGTGACCTGGGACTTGCCGGCGCCGAACTCGCCGTACACCTCGGTGATCGACTGGGTCTCGATGCCGCCGCCCAGGAGGTCGTCGACCTCGTCGACGCTCCAGGTGAGCTTGCCGATCTGTTCGCGCCGTTCCAGCACCGTCGCACCGGTCTCGAAGCCGCCGATGTCCGCGGCGTCACGCGCGGCGTTGATGATGTCCGCCGCGCTGGACTCGCCGATGTCCGCCGTGTTCGACAGCTCGGCCGGTGACGCGACCGCGATGCCCTGATAGCCGTCGAACCCGTTCTCCCGGAGCTTCTCCGCCGTCGCCGGGCCCACGCCCGGCAGTTCTTCGAGGTCTTCTGTCGCCATGGACATCGCTTGCGCCGCCCGTCATATAAACCCTCGTTAACACCATAGTGAAAGTGAAACCGCGGGTGGGCTCGCCGCTCGGATCGAACCAGTCCGAACACTGATGTGTGGGTACGCGTCGAGCGGGGCGCTCGGCGGAACTGCGTCGGGGTGGGCCGGTTGGAGTCTGCCGCCGCGCTCAACCACGGACTCCGAGGTAGACGACGCCGAGGACGCCGAGGAAGTAGACGGCGGTGAGCCACGGCTCGGGCACCGAGAGAACGCGGTGGCCCTGGTGGCCGACGACGACCAGCGCGAGCGCGGCGACGGCGAGGACGGGGTGGGCCAGCAGGCCGGCGACGAACGCCCGGAGGTTCCAGACGAGGGTCTCGGCAGTCCGTCTGATCTTCTCGCCGACCGGTCGGTCGCCGTCGGGATTGTCCGCCGGTTCGAACGCCGCCAGCGCGTCGCGGTCGACGGTCGCGACCGCACCGGTGTTGACCCGATAGCCGTCGGCGTCCCCGACTCGGAGAAGCGTGACTGTCCCCTCGTCGACGCCGACGACGCGGTAGACACCCGGTGAGAGAGCGGCGTCGGTGGCGACGCTGGACGCGGGCGGTCGAACGTGGTCGTAGACGGTGTAGTCGGTCGGCGTCACGGCAGGGCCGACGCTCGCGGCCGGAATAAGCCTACGGGGAGGGCTACTCCCAGGGGTGGCCGCCGGGCCGGTCCGGCCAGAGCGGGTACCAGTACTCCTTGTCCGGTTCGACGGTCAGTTCGCCGTCGAGGACGCTCTGGAGCTTGATCTCCGTCTGGTTGTGGCGGTCGTGGTTGCCCTCGGGCGCGAAGGGGTAGTACTTGCCCCGGCGGAACGAGTAGACCCAGTAGGCCAGCCGGTCGTCCTTCTCGAACGCGAAGAGCGCGGCGAGCAATCGAGAACCGTAGCCCCGTTCGATGAACTCGTCGGCGGCGAAGTGGACGCTGGTCACCAGGTCCTCGGGGTCGTCGTCCTCCAGCACCACCCACTCGTAGCCGTGGTCGTCGGTCGTGAACCGCGCCTCGGTGCCGGTCTCGACCTCGCCGGCTTCGAGGATGGCCTCGACGTTCTCGACGGCGTCCTCGAAGTCGGTGCTGTCGACCTCGGCGAAACACAGCGCGGCCGCGTCCGCGGGGACGAACCCCAGGTCGGCCTCCATCGTCATGTAGGCCGTACTCATCCCGAACAGGTCCTCGGGGTCGGCGTCCCTGGTCGCGTCGGCCTCCGCTTTCATCCCCAGCGCGGACTTCAGGCCGTCCAGCAGTCCCATGTCCGTGTATTCGGGCGAGCGCGTAAAAGTCGCTTCCCTCCGGCGTGTCTCGCGGGTGCGAGGCGAGCGCAGCGGCCGGCGTTTAGTTATCCCAGGGCGCGCCCTCGAAGTCGATCTCCCGGTGGCCCCGATCCAGGTCGGCGATCCGGTCCAGGTCTTCCTCGTCCAGATCCACGTCGTAGGCGCCCCAGTTGTCCCGGATGTGTTCGGCGCTCGTGGCCTTCGGAATGGCCGCCACCCCCTCCAGCGACAGGAACCACGCCAGGGTCACCTGCGGGACGCTCGCATCGTGTTTCTCGGCGATGTCCTGCAGCACGGGGTCGTCGAGCACTTCCGTTCGGGCCAGCGGCGAGTAGGCGACGACGTGGTGGCCGTGTTCGGCGGCGTACTCTCGCAGTTCGGCCTGCTGGAGGTACGGGTGCATCTCGACTTGGTTCGCGGCGACCGGCGCGTCCAGCACCTCGCGGGCCTCGTCGAGATGCTCGGGTTCGAAGTTCGAGACGCCGACGTGGCGGATCGTTCCCTCGTCGTAGAGCTGCTGGAACGCTGACAGGGTCCCCTCGGGGTCGTAGGCCTCCGTCGGCCAGTGGACGTACAGCAGATCGATGTAGTCGACGCCCAGTCGATCCAGGCTCTCCTCGGCCGTCGCCAGCACGTCCTCGTGGGCGAGGTTAGCGGTATCGACCTTCGTGGCGAGGAAGACTTCCTCGCGGGGTACGTCGGCCTCGGCGATCCCGCGGCCGACCGCCTCCTCGTTCCCGTAGGCCTGTGCGGTGTCGATATTTCGATAGCCGAGTTCCAGCGCCGTCCGCACGCTTTCGGCGCACTGGTCGGAGTCGGTGTTCTGCCAGGTGCCGAGTCCGAGTCGATGGAGGTCGAGTTCGCTCATGCTGTTCCCGGCTTGGACTGGGGGCACCTAACCGCTGGGGAAGCGGCCGTCCTCTCCCCCTACGCCGGCCGCTCCAGCTCGGCCGCCAGTTCCCGCAGCTTCCGGATGCGCATGTGCGTCGGCGGATGTGTCCCGGGCAGTCCCAGCGACGGCGACGGCACGATGCAGAAGGCGTTGAACCCTGCCATCGAGCGCATGTCCTCCTGGGGCGGTTTCGAGAGGCCGTGCAACTCGGCGAGCGCTTCGGCGAGCGCGACCGGCTTGCCGGTGATCGCCACCGCACCCCGGTCGGCGGCGTACTCGCGGTACCGCGAGAGGACGAGCGTCCCCGGCAGACTCACCAGCAACAGGGGGAGACTCAGTATCGCCAGGGCCACCGCGGCGCCGAAGTAGCCCAGGACGATAGCCCACCCGTTCATCCCTTCAAGCGCCGTCGAGAGCATCGCCAGCGCGACCGTCGCCGGGAACCCCGCGACCGTCAGCACCGACGAGTCGCCGTTCTTGACGTGCGCGAGTTCGTGGGCGAGGACGGCCTCCAGTTGCTCGTCGTCGAGTTCCTTCAGGAGCCCGAGGGTCACGCAGACGACGGTACGGTTGCCGGTCCCGGCGGACATCGCGTTGGGCTCGTCACTGGGGATCACGGCCACGGGCGGCCGGGGCAAGTCGGCCTGACGGGCGAGTCGCTCGACGGTGTCGAACAGTTCGGGGTGGTCATCGCGTTCGATAGCGACGGCCCGCGTCGCGAGGTAGGCCAGCCGGTCGGCCTCCAGCACGAGACCGCCGAGGATGGCGAGGAGGACGCCGCAGACGACGAGCGCGCCGGCGGGCGGGAGGAGCCAGACCACCGGGCCGAGCAGCGCGGCGTAGCCGAGGAGGGCGAGCGCGAGGGCGAGGACCATCCGACGGGTCAGGCGGCTGTCGGTCTGCCATTCCATGCCGAAAAGTAACTTTGGCTGACTGATGAGAGTTCCGTCGAACGGCGCTCAGGCGGTCTCCATCTCGCCGGCCAGCTCCTGGAGGCGCTCGACGCGGCGCTCGGTCGTCGGGTGCGTGCGGAAGAGGTTCGCGACGACGCCCTTGCTGATCGGGACGATGAAGAAGGCGTTCATCTCCGACTGCTCGCGCAGGTCCTCGTCGGGGACGCGGTCCATCCGGTTGTCGATGGTCATCAGCGCGCTCGCGAGCGCGGCGGGCTTGCCGGTGATGGCGGCGCCGCCGCGGTCGGCGGCGTACTCGCGGTACCGGGAGAGCGCGCGGATGAGCAGGAACGAGACGATCCAGACCACCAGCGAGGCGACGATGGCGACGAGGATGCCGGCACCTCCGCCCTCGCGGTTGCGGCCGCCGCCGCCGAACAGGAAGCCCCACCGGAGGATGAACATCGCGATGGTCGCGAGGAACGAAGCGATGGTCATCACCGCCACGTCGCGGTTCTTGACGTGGGCGAGTTCGTGGGCCATCACGCCCTCCAGTTCGTCCTGGTCGAGGGTCTTCAGGAGACCGGTCGTCACCGCCACGGTCGCGTTCTTCTGCGAGCGCCCGGTCGCGAAGGCGTTGGGCGTCCGCGAATCGGCGACCGCGACGGTCGGTTTCGGCAGGTCGGCCTGCTGGGAGAGCCGGCCGACCATCCGGTGCAGTTCGGGGTACTCCTCCTCGGAGACTTCCCGGGCGCCCATGCTGCGCAGCGCCAGTTTGTCGCTGAAGAAGAACTGTGCGATCAGGAAGACGCTCATGAAGCCGACGATGAGCACGAACGACTGGTTCGTCCACAGCAACACCCCGAGGAAGGCGATGTACAGGGCGGCCAGGAGGAACATGGTGAAGAACATGCGCCCGCGGAGGCCCCAGTCCGTTTTCCACTCCATACGGGAATTAGAGGGCGGACGCCATATCAATCACTCGTGTCACTCCCCGACACCGCGGGCCGTCCGCGGCGATCCGCTGAGACGGCCTCGACTCTCGCCTCGGCAGAGACGAGCCTCGATGACCGAACCGAGGAGCGTGCTCGGCGAAGCGGGTCAGCCCGAGTCGGACGGGATCGCCAGCGTCCCCTGGCCGTCCGCGCTGACCGTCTTCGCGAGCGCGCCGCCCCGCGACGCCTGGACTTCGAACGAGCAGTGCAACCGCTGGGGTGCGGGGCTCCCGCCCGGAACGAACAGGAGGTCGAACGTGATCGTCCCGTCGGAACCGAACTGTTCGCTCTCGACGACGAGCGCTCGCCGGCCGCCCCGCCGGTCGTACCGGAGGGAAAGCTCGGGCCACGGGGGCGGCTGGACTCGCATCTCGAAGCCGTACCGCGCCGCGTACGCGGCCGGCGGCCCGACCCGGAACCGGAACCAGTCCGCCCGGTACCCCTCGTACTGTTCGCTCCCGTGCGAGCCCCGCACCGTCGAGTTGAGCGTGAGACGGTACGCCGAGGGTGACCGTTCGCCAGTCCGATTTCGGTCGAGTTCGACGCTCGCGTAGCCGATCCCGTCGGCGTCGTCGTTCGGCGGGTACTCCCAGCTGATCTCGCCGGCCTCGGTCGTCCGTCGGGCGTCGACCCCTTTCGGATCCGTTCCCGGGAGTCGCCCGGCGCAGCCGGCAAGGGCCGCCCCGGTCACGGTTCCGAACGTCGCCAGGAACGCTCTGCGAGTCTCGCTGTCGCTCGATGGCGGGCTGGAGGGCACGGCGATCGGTGACGCCGCCGGACGGAAAAATCACGCGTTCGAGCACCTCGTCGGCGGTCGGCCCGCCGGACCGGGCGGAGCCGCGCCGAGGGCCGTCCGAGTCCGGAACTGGTGTGCTTTTCACCTCGGGCGGCCGAGTGCGTACCAATGAGTACGACGCTCCGGCTGGGGACTCGCGGGTCCGCGCTCGCGCTGCGGCAGGCCGCAACCATCAAGGAACGGCTTGAGAACCGTCGCTTCGACGTGGAACTCGTCGAGGTCGAGACCACGGGCGACCAGATCACCGACGAGGCGATCCACGAACTCGGGAAGACGGGGGCGTTCGTCCGCGCGCTCGACGAGGAGGTCATCGACGGCGACTGCGACGCCGCCGTCCACTCGATGAAGGACATGCCCACGGCGATGCCCGAGGACATGATCGTCGCGGGCGTCCCCGAGCGGGCCGCGCCGCGGGACGTGCTGGTCACCCGCGACGGGGCGACCCTGGACGGGCTGCCCGAGGGCGCGACGGTCGGCACGTCCAGCCTCCGGCGCGGCGCGCAGTTGCTCGCCGAGCGCGAGGACCTTGACGTCCAGCCGCTGCGGGGCAACGTCGACACGCGCATCCAGAAGCTGCTCGCGCCGCCGCTACTGGCCGAACACGAGCGCCGCGTCGTCGCCGAGGCCGATGAGGAGGCCGAAGACATGGCCGAGTACAAGCACCTCGACGATGCCGACGACGACGACGAGGACGACGAAGACGACGAGGACGACGATTCGGAGTACGACCGGACCGTCGAGGAGTGGTTCGAGGACCTGACCGAACTCCAGCGGCGGGCGCTGGAACGGGATCCCGACACGGAGTACGACGCTATCGTCCTCGCGGAGGCGGGGCTGGAGCGGGCGGGCCTGCTCCACCACGTCGAGCACCGACAGCTCGGTCCCGAGGGGTTCGTCCCCGCGCCGAGCCAGGGGACGCTCGCGGTGACCGCCCGCGACGGCGAGCTCGCCGAGGACCTCCGGAGCGTGCTGGACCACTCGCCGACGCGGGTCGAAGCGACCGTCGAGCGCACAGTGTTGAAGGAACTGGGCGGCGGCTGCGTCGCGCCCGTGGGTATCTACGCCGTCCTCCAGGGGTCGGTCGTCCGCACCGCCGTTCGGGTGCTCGACCGCGAGGGCGAGGAGGAGGTCCGCGAGACGCGCGAACTGCCCGTCCAGAACCACGCGCAGGCAGCCCGCGAGTTCGCCGCGGATCTCGCCGACGCCGGCGCCGCCGACCTGATCGAGCAGGCGCGCCGAACGACCGGCGAGGAGAGCGGCGCCGCCAGCGCCTCGCCGGACACGCCCGACGAGGACGGTGACGGACGCGCCGCCGACGGCGGCGACGGAGAGGGAGACGGCGCCGGTGCGGGTGGCGAGGAATGACCGGGACCGTCTACCTCGTCGGCTCCGGGCCGGGCGACCCCGATCTGTTGACCGTCAAGGCGCAGCGCCTGCTAGAGGAGGCCGACGTGGTGTTGCACGACAAGCTGCCCGGGCCCGAAATTCTGGGACTGATCCCCGAGGCGAAACGCGAGGACGTGGGCAAGCGCGCCGGCGGCGACCGGACGCCCCAGTCGGTCACCAACGAGCGGCTGGTCGAACTCGCCGAGGACGGGAAGACCGTCGTCCGGTTGAAGGGCGGCGACCCGTTCGTCTTCGGTCGCGGCGGCGAGGAAGCGGCCTACCTCGCCGACCACGGGATCGACTTCGAGGTCGTCCCGGGCGTCACCTCGGCCATCGCGGGCCCCGCCGTGGCCGGGATCCCGGTCACCCACCGCGACCACGCCTCCTCGGTCTCGTTCGTCACCGGCCACGAGGACCCCACGAAGGACGAATCCGCGGTCGACTGGGACGCGCTGGCGGCCACCGGCGGCACCATCGTCGTCCTGATGGGTGTCGGCAAGCTCCCCGACTACACCGCCGCGCTCCGCGAGGCCGGGATGGACGCCGACACGCCCGTCGCGCTCGTCGAACGCGCGACCTGGCCGGACCAGCGGGTCGCGACGGGGACGCTCGATACCGTCGTCGACGCCCGCGACGAGGCCGACATCTCGCCGCCGGCGATCACCGTGATCGGCGACGTGGCCGGCGAGCGCGAGACGCTGGCCGCGTTCCTCCGCGGGTACGGCAGCGACGCGCCCGAGGAGGGCGAGGTGAGCGAACAGTGACGGGGGGACATCGCCGATGAGTGCCGCGGACCGCCCGCGGATCGCCGTCTTCCGGCCGCCGGACGAGCGACTGGACGCCGCCGTGGAACTGCTCGAATCGCTGGGCACCGAGGCCGTCCCGGACCCGATGCTGACGGTCGACCCGACCGGCGCCGCCCCCCGCAGCGACGCCGACTACGTCGTGTTCACCAGCAAGACCGGCGTCGAGTTGGTGGCGGGCGAGCGCGCCGAGGGCGGGGGACCGGACGAGCGCTGGGAGCCCGGCGAGGCGACCGTCTGCGCCATCGGCGAGTCGACCGCCGACGTGCTGCGGGCGCACGGCTATCGAGTCGACCGGGTCCCGTCGGAGTTCACCTCGTCCGGACTGGTCGAGGAACTCGGCGACGACGTGGCCGGCGCCCGCGTCGAGGTGGCCCGTTCGGACCACGGCTCGGCGGTCCTGCTCACCGGGCTCGAAGCCGCCGGCGCGTACGTCCACGAGACCGTCCTCTACCGGCTGGAGCGGCCCGCCGACGCCGGCGACTCCGCGGTGCTGGCCGCCGAGGGGCGACTGGACGGGGCGGTGTTCACCTCGTCGCTGACGGTCCAGCACTTCCTCGCGGCCGCCGACGAGCGCGGCGTCCGCCCCGAGGCGCTCGACGGACTCGACGGGGCCGTCGTGGGCGTCATCGGTGACCCGACCGCCGAGACGGCGACAGACGCCGGAATCGAGGTCGACGTGGTCCCCGAGGTCGCCGACTTCGACGCGCTGGCGGAGGCGGTCGTGGCGGCGACCGCGGACGCGGAGTGAGGCCACTACCCGGTCGTATATAGCGGTCGGTCCACGTCAATAGCAGCGACTATCGCACAGTGGGGAACGTACGCCTCGGGATCGTAACGGGTAGAAAATATAAACCAGAATGTACGTCGTCTTCGGCGGTTCACCCGTATGACGCGAACACGACGGCGGTTCCTCACAGGTACGGGTGCGGTAGCGGCGGCCGGACTGGCCGGCTGTTCCAGCGCGCTCGGGGGCGGCGGGACGAGCACACCCAGTGGCGAGCAGTACGAAGTCGGCCACGGCGACTACCAGACGACCGTGAACGCCTCGTCGTTCCCGGAAAAACTCTACGTCTACGCGGTGCAGTCGGGCTGGTCGAACTGGCCGGCGATCATGTCCGCCTTCGAGGAGGAGTACGGCGTCCCGCTCAACGACGACGACCGATCGTCGGGCGAGGCGCTCAAGCACATGCGCTCGCGCGCCCAGAACCCCGACCACTCGGCGTACAACGGCGGCTACACCTACGGCATTATCGCCAAGAACGAGGGGTTTCTCACCGGATACAAGCCCAAAAACTGGGACACGGTGCCGAGCAAGCTCAAGACCGACGACGGTGAGATGACCGCCACCCGGCGGATGACCACCGCGGTCACCTACCGCGAGGACATCTACGAGGAGCGCGGCCTCGACGCGCCCGAGACGTGGGAGGACCTGCTCCATCCCGACATCATGCAGGACCTGGCGCTCCAGACCCCGACGGCCGCGGTCGGGCTCGCGACCGCGCTGTCGGTCAACAACGCCCGCGGCGGGTCGCTCGACGATGTCCAGCCGGTGATCGACTACTACGAGCAGATCCAGGAGGGCGGCGCCGAGTTCACCGACAACTTCCTCGCGCAGTTCACCAAAGGCGAGTACGCCACGTTCGTCCGCTACGACTACTCCGGCCTGAACCTCAAGTACAACAACGGAGACGTCGCCGAGGACAAGGTCGGCGTGGCGCTGCTGAAGGGGGCCGACGGGAACGCGGGGGCGTTCAACCAGCCCTACGGCTTCGGGATGATGGACGGCGCCCCGAACCCCGAGGCGTGCAAGCTGTTCATGGACTACGTGCTCTCGAAGGAGGGCCAGCGGAAGTTCCTCGACGCCTACGTGCGGCCGATCCGCGCGCCCGAACTGGAGATGCCCGACGAGTTCCCGGCCCAGTCGACCTACGACGAGACGGAGTTCCAGGTCGACTACGGGACGATGGTCGAAAAGCAGGAAGACATCATCGACGAGATCGAGCGCTCGGCGGGCCTGTAGGCCGATGGCGGCAGACGAGTCGCCCGGCAGGGTCCCCGACCGGTTCGCCCCGGTCGTCGACGCGGCCGCGAGCGCCGCCCGCGCCGGTGTCGCCAGGCTCCCCGAACCGATGGAGCGGCTCCTCGTTCCGCGGACCGAGCGCGACCGCGAGCGTCGCCGCATCGCCGCGCTGTGCGCGCCGTTCCTCGCGCTCGCGGTCGTCGCCGGGCTGTACCCGCTCACCGAGATGGCCCGGATCAGCGTCTCCGAGGCGAGATACGTCTCGGAGGGGTTCTCGCTGGCCGCCTACCGCGAACTGGTCGCGAACCCGCACCTCCGCGCGTCGGCTCTCAACACGCTGTGGTTCGCGCTCGCGACCACCGTCGTCAGCCTCGGCGTCGCGACCGCGACCGCCCACGCTCTAGAGAAGTACGACCTGCCGTTCCGGGGCGCGCTCCTGACGCTCCTCTCGTTCCCGATCAGCCTCCCCGGGATCGTCGCCGCGTTCATGATCATCGTCCTGCTCGGCAACAGCGGCCTAATAACGAACCTCATCGCGTGGTTCTCCGGCCGGAGCGCGGCCGATCTGGCCATCGCCACGAGCGTCGGCGGCCTGTTCGTCGCGTACTGCTACTCGATGGTACCTCGGGCGCTGTTGCTTCTCCGGGGGAGCTACGCCGAGGTGAACGAACGCACGGAGGAGGCCGCCCGGTCGCTGGGCGCCTCTCCCGCCCGGACGTTCTATCACGTCACGCTGCCGCAGATCAAACCCGGGCTCATCGGCGCCTTCATCCTCACCGTCCGGACGGCCCTGGCCATCTTCGGCACCGTCCTGATCCTCCAGGCGCTACGGGTGTGGACCTACGAGATCGACTACGGGCTGTCGAACGGCTTCCAGATCCAGCTGGCGGCCGCGATGGCCACCGTCTGGTTCGTCTTCGTCCTCGGGTTCACGACGCTGGGCCTGCGCTACACCAGCGCGGAGGTGGGGCTGTGAGCGACCGCGACCCCGACGCCGTCGAGGGCGACGACGTCGTCGGCGGCGACGAGGCTACGTCCGACGAGGCGACCGACCCGCGCCGCACGGACGGCGGCGCCGTCGCCGCCGGGCAGATCACGGAGCGGTCGTGGCGCCGGTCCCCCTCGGCGGTGCTGGGTCGGCCGCTCGTGACGGCGGTGTTCGCCCTGACGTTCGCCTTTCTCGTCTTCCCGGTGGTCGTCACCTTCGTCGCCTCGTTCGCCGCCGAGTGGACCGGCGCGCTCCCCTCGGGGTTCGTCACGTTCACCCACTGGGAGCAGGTGCTGGGCCTGCGGACGACGGAGGGCGCCGCCGACTACTCGTTGCGGCTGGGCGCCGTCCTGCGGACGCTGACGGAGAACCCGCTGGCCGCGCCCGGCCAGAGCCCCCTGTTCCGGAGCATGTGGCTGGCGCTCGGCGGCGTGCTGATCAACCTCGTCGTCGGCGTCCCGATCGCCTACGCGGTCGCCCGCTACGAGTTCCCCGGCCGCGACCTGCTGAACGCCCTCGCCGTGTTGCCGCTGGCGCCGGGGATCGTCCTCGGCGTCGCCTTCCTCCGGGCGTACCCGCAGCTCTCGGGCACCGACTTCGGACTCATCGTCGGCTACTCGCTGCTGAAAGCCCCGTTCATGGTGATGGCCGTCCAGTCGAGCTTCGAGTCGATGCCGCTGCGCCAACTGGAGGAGAGCGCCCGCTCGCTGGGCGCCTCGTGGCCGCGCACGTTCCTGTCGGTGATCGTCCCGAACGCGAGACGCGGTATCGTCTCGGGAGCGATCATCTGCTGGGCGCTCGCGGCGGCGGAGTTCAACTTCTCCTACGTCGTCTTCTCGCGGGGCGCGCGGCCGCTCGCCCTGTTCCTCAAGGCGAACATCTCGAACAGCACCTTCCTGACGACCAGCGCCGCGGTGTCGGTGTTTTTCGTCCTCATCGCGGCGGTGACGGCGGCGCTGCAACTGCTCGGCAACAGGGGATTCTCCACCAGATAACATGGCTACCATCACACTCGACAGCGTGACCAAACGATTCGGCGAGACGACCGCCGTCGACGGCGTCGACCTGACCGTCGGCGACGGCGAGATACTGGGGGTCGTCGGGCCCTCCGGCTGCGGCAAGACGACCACTCTCAGAACGATCGCGGGCTTCGAGACGCCCACCGAGGGCCGCGTGCTGTTCGACGAGGAAGACGTGACCCGCGTCCCGCCCGAGCGGCGCTCGGTGGGGCTGGTCTTCCAGTCGTACGCCCTCTTCGAGAACATGACCGTCCGCGAGAACGTCCAGTTCGGCCCGAAGATGCGCGGCGTCTCGAAGCCCGAGCGCCGCGAGCGGGCGACGGAGCTGCTGGAACTGCTCGACATCGCGGAGTTAGCCGACCGCGACCCGACGACGCTGTCGGGCGGCCAGCAACAGCGGGTCGGGCTCGCGCGGGCGCTGGCCATCGAACCGACCATCCTCCTGCTCGACGAGCCGATGACCGGGCTCGACGCCAAACTCAAGACCCGCCTCCAGCGCGAGTTGGTCGAGTTGCTGGACGAACTGGCCGTGACGGCGCTGTACGTCACCCACGACCAGACCGAGGCGATGGCCGTCTGCGACCGGATCGCCGTGATGAACGACGGGCGCGTCGAGCAGGTCGGGACGCCCGACGAGGTGTACGAGCGCCCCGCGAACGCGTTCGTCGCCGACTTCGTGGGCACGTCGAATCGCCTCCGGGCGACCGCCCGGAACGGCACGCTCGACTTCGGTCACGCGACGACGGCCGCACCGAACGGCGACGACGGCGAGGTGACCGTCGTCGTCCGTCCGGAAGCGTTCCGCGTCGGCGACGGGTCCTTCGAGGCGACCGTCCGCGAGCGGTTCTACCTCGGCGAACACGTCCGCGCGGTCGCGGACCTGCCCGACGGCGAATCGGTCACGCTCCGGGTCGACCCCGCCGAGGCGCCCGCGACCGGCGACCGCGTGTCGCTCGCGCTCGACACCGACCGCGTCCACGTCCTCTCGGAGCCCTGACGGCCGGACGGTGGGGACGGGGACGGCGGCCGACCCCGACCGGCAAACGCATGGCTTTTCGCCGTCGCCGGAGTGGTCCCGGTATGCGCGTGACAGAGGGCGACGTGACGGTCGCGGTCCCCGAACAGCCCGACGCCGGGGTCGGCGACGCGGTCTTTTTCAACCCCGTCCAGGAGCTCAACCGCGACCTCACCGTCGCCGTCCTCCGGGCGCTGGAAGCCGAGACCGACCGCGACGGCGACCGCACGCCCCGCTACCTCGACGCCAACGCCGCCTCGGGCGTCCGCGGGGTGCGGGCCGCCGCCGAGGGGTTCGAGGCGACCTGCTGTGACGTCGATCCCGACGCGGTCGAACTCGCCCGCGAGAACATGGCGCGCAACGACCTCGACGGTCGCGTCGTCCACCGCGACGCCAACGCCCTCATGCACGAGGAGACGTTCGACGTGGTCGATATCGACCCGTTCGGCACGCCGATCCCCTTCGCCGACGCCGCCTTCCGCGGGGCGACCCGCCTGGTGTGTATCACCGCCACCGACACCGCCCCGCTCTGTGGCGCCCACTTCGAGAGCGGCGTCCGCCACTACTCGGCGGTCCCGCGCAACACCGAGTACCACGCCGAGATGGGGATGCGAGTCCTGATCTCCGCGCTCGTGCGCACCGCGGCCCGCTACGACCTGGCCGCTCGACCGGTGTTCAGCCACGCGACGAAACACTACGCCCGGACCTACCTCCGGCTGGACTCGGGCGCGCGAGCGGCCAACGCGCTCGTCGACGAACTGGGCCACGTCGACCACTGCGAGCACTGTCTCTACCGCGAGGCGACGCCCGGGCTGGTCGCCGACCCGCTGGACTGGTGTCCGGAGTGCGACGAGGCGATCCAGACCGCCGGCCCCATCTGGCTGGGCCGAACCTGCGACCCCGCGTTCGCCGAGACGGTCCGCGAGGCGGTCGACGACGGCATGGGCACCGCCGAGCAGGCCCGCGAGCTGTGCGAGACGGTCGCCGCGGAACTCGACGAGCCGACCCACTACGACCAGCACCGGCTGTGCAAGCGCTGGGGGGTCGGCGCCGTCGCGATGGACGAGTTCATCGAGCGACTGCGGGCGGCCGGGTATTCGGCCTCGCGGACCCACTACGGCGGGACGACGTTCAAGACCGACGCCGAGGTGACCGAGATCCGCGCCGCCGCCGTCGAGGAGGACTGAGCAGGGACGAACGCGGCGCGGTCGGAGGCGGGGCGGAGCGCAACGCCTTTCAGCACTCGTCCTGGAGAAACTCGACCGACAGGTCGTCGGTGACCGTGACGATCAGGTCCTGGTGGAAACAGCCCGCAGGCGCCCAGGTGTCGGTGAACGGCCCGGCTCGCTCCGAGCGGTCGGCCGACTCGACCGTGACCGTCACGTCGTAGGTCCCGGTCTCGACGACGTTCGTGTCCCCGCCTCGGGTGTGGGTCGTCGGCCGGATCCGGTACTCGCTCTCGTAGGCGATGCCGGCCGAGGACAAGGGCCCCCCGTCGGACCGGACGACCGTGCGGACCCACACCGGTTCTTCGCGCTCGTTGATCCACGAGACGGAGCCGTAGCCGGACTCCAGGGCCGAGGACGCGAGCCCGACGGCAGTTCCCCCGACCGCGGCGCCGCTCACGAACGCCGCGAGCACCTTCCGTCTGGTCGTCATCGCCAGAACGGACAGGCCGACGACACGAGTACCTTCCTATCCGCGGAGGACCGCGCTCACAGCGTCTGGACGCGCCGAGCGAGCCCGTAGAGCAGGTGGTAGAACGGGCGCAGGAAGTAGTTGAGCATGCCGACGAGGCCGAGGAGGCCGCCCAGCGCCTGCACCTCGCCGGCGGTCGCGCCGAGGTAGAAGCCGGCGACGGCGGCCGCGAGGAACGGCCCGAGCCAGAGGTCGGCCGCGACCACGCGCGGGTCGAGGTCGCTCGCGTCCGCGGCGGCGACCGCACCGACCCGCTCCGAGACGAGATAGAGGCCGACGCCGACGAGGACGAGCGCGGCCACGAGCGCGAGCGAGCCGGTGATGCCCGCAGTCCCGGCGGCGACCAGAAGCAGGCCGCCGGTGAGCAGGACGACCGTCCCGCGCATCACGACCTCGTCGAGTCCCCGGTCCATACACCTACGGCACGGCGGGCGCGCCTTGGTCCTTTCGTCACGCGGTCTGACCGCCGGATCGAGGCGCGACCGCGCCCCCGGGGCCGAGACGCGACCGACGGAGCCCGCGGCTATTAGTGGGCGAGGCACGCAGACGAGAGCGTGCAACCGGAGTCGGTCGGCGAGCGGGCGCGAGCGGGCGGGCGGGAAGCCGTCGCCGTCGGGAGCGGGGTCGTCGCGCTCGTTCGCGAGCGGGAGGTGACCTTCCTGGCGGCGGGCATCGCCTACTACGCGTTCGTGTCGCTCCTGCCGGCGCTGTTGCTGTTGCTCGTCGTCGCGGCCACGCTGGGCGGCGAGGAGCTGGCCGGCGAGGTCGTGGCGGCGACCGGGAACGCGCTCTCGCCGGTGGGGCAGGACCTGGTGCGGTCGACGCTGGTCGACGCCGCCGGGGCCGCGCCCGCGACGCTGGTCAGCGTCGGCCTGCTGGCCTGGAGCACGCTGAAAGTGTTCCGCGGCCTGGACATCGCGTTCTCACGGATCTACGGCACGGAGACCGCCGATTCGATGGTGGGGAAAGTGCGCGACGCGGCGGTCGCGCTGGGGGCGGTCGGCGTCGGCCTGGCGGCGCTCGTCGGCGTCGGGGTCGCGGTCGGCTACGCCGACATCGCGCTGGTCGGACTCCTCGGCACCGTCGCGCTCGTCGTCGTGTTGAGCGTCGTCTTCTTCCCGCTGTTCGTGATCTTCCCGGACACCGAGACCGCGCTCGGCGAGGCGCTGCCGGGGACGGTCTTCGCCGCGGTCGGGTGGGCGCTGCTGGGGACGGGCTTTCGGGTCTACGCGGGGATGGCCGGGCAGTTCGACGTGTACGGGGTGCTCGGGGTCGTCCTGCTGCTGGTGACGTGGTACTACGTGGGTGCGACGGTCCTGCTCGTCGGGGCGGCGCTGAACGCGGTGCTGGCCGAGCGAGGGGGCCGTACCACCAACACCAAGAGGGACCCAGGCGACAGTGGAGGTACGCGCCCATGACCGCCGACACTGGTGGCGACGACGACTCCGCCGCGGGCGACGAGCGCACGGCCTCCCCGAGCCCGGGGTCCGAGGAGGCGGGGGTCGACGCCGAAGTCGACGAGCTACGCGAGGAACTGGATGCGCTGCGGACCCGCATCGACGAGAAGACCGTCCATCGCGACGACATCCGCGAGGAACTCCGGCGCTACGTCCGCAAGCGCCAGCGCCGCGGCCACGCCACGGGGTGGGGCCCCTACGTCGTCCTCCTCTACGGCACCGCGATGACCATCGGCGCCTTCTACTACCTGAACAACTGGGCCGCCGTCGCCGCCATGCTCGTCGTCTGGCTCTCGACGCTCGGCCTCTACGTTTTCATGGTCGTCCTCGGGTCCTTCCTCGCCGCCGGCCGCAAGGCCGCCGGACTGGCCGACCTCGCCAGAAAATTCCGGTGAGCAGCCGACCGACGGTCACCCAGACCCGTCGCCGCCGGAGCGCTCGACCGCACAGTCGCCCGACAGCGCGCTTCCGGGCTTCGTAACACATAAAGTCCGGCTTGCGTAGTTCGTGGCATGGCTCAGGGTGGCGCATCGACCGACGGCGAGTCGCGCGTCGACCTCCACGTCAAGATTCTGGACGAGGGGGTCGTCCGCCGGGCCAAGGCCGTCGGCCTCGACGCCATCGTCTACGCCCCCCACTTCACCCATCTCTCGACGATCCGCGAGCGCGCCGCTCGCTTCTCCGACGACGACCTCCTGGTGGTGCCCGGTCGGGAGTACTTCACCGGCAAGTGGTCCGCCCGCAAGCACGTCCTCGCGGTCGACCCCGACGAGCCGGTCCCCGACTTCCTCACCTTCGAGGACACCGTGGCCGAGATCGCCGACCACGACACCGGAATCCTGGTCCCCCACCCCGAGTTCCTCACGCTCAGCATGACGGAAACGGACATCGCCGACCACGCCGACGCCGTCGACGCCGTCGAGGTGTACAACCCCAAACACTGGCCGTGGGACGACCGCCGCGCCCGCGAGATCGCCCGCGAGTCGGGCCTCCCGACGTACCTCTCCTCGTACGCCCATCTCACGGCCACCATCGGCGAGGCCTGGGTCGAGTTCGACCGGCCCATCGACTCGGCGGCGGACCTCGTCGCGGCGCTGCGCTCGGGCGCCCCCCGCCGGATGTACCACCGGGACGGTCTCGTCCACCAGCTCAAACGCCGCGCCGAGTTCGCCCATCTGGGCTGGGAGAACTCCCACGACAAGTTCAAGCGGGTCGTCCTCCCCGGCGACGAGCCCACCCACCCCGCCGGCGACTACCCCGACCGCTTCGCCGACATGAACGCCTACGGGAGCGACGGCGGGCTGCTCTAGCGGTTCCCCTGTTCACCTGTATCCCACCCTCACAGTGGCGTTTCGCCCCTACAGCGCCGCCAGCACGTCCGCGAGCTGCTCGGCGAGCAACAGTCGGACGACGGCGGCGAACGCCAGGGCGACGGCGGCGGCCGCGACCGCTATCCCCCGCCAGTCGTGGACCCACGCGCGGTCGGTCTGCTCCCGGGCCACGAAGACGACGTAGTCGGCGACCGCCACGGCGGACGCGACGCCGAGCGCCCACAGCAGCGCCTCGGTCGCCCCGACGGCCGGCACCAGCATCGCCACCATCGCCAGGAACTGCAGGTTCGTGACGACCTTCCCCGGCAGCCGCGCTTTCACCTTGTCCGTCTCGAAGGCCAGGAACGGAACCAGGGGAACCAGCGCCACGACGAAGGCGTCCCGCGCGAAGAAGAGGGCCAGATACGCGAGGTCGAGCCCCGTCGCCGGAAAGAGGGCGACGACGAGGACCAGGGCCGTAAGCTTGTCCAGCGCGGGGTCGAGCAGGGCGCCCAGTTCTGTCGTCTGGTCGAGCCGGCGGGCCACCCAGCCGTCCACGCCGTCCGAGAGGACGACCAGCGCGAACAGGGCGTAGCGGACCGGCGAATCGACGGTGAGGACGATCCCCGCCACGAGGGGGAGCCGCGAGAGGGAGATCAGGTTCGGGACGGTCCACACCTCGCTCGCCCGCGCCCGCCAGTCGATGTCCATCGTGCTGGATTGGCCCGCCGTCGCCCATGTGTCCACCGATCCGTCGGAGTGTCCGAGCGGGTCGTCGCGGGGCGTCGCTCCCGGGAGGCCCGGTCACCCGGACTCCCGCTCGTCCCGGGATCGAACCGACGGGTCGTAGGCGTGAGTGTGCGTGAGGATTCGGTCGGTGCCGTCGGCGAACGCGCGAACCGACTCGTCCAGGGGCGGCCCGGCGGCGGCGGGCGCTCGTTCGTTCTTCGACCACTCCTCCAGCGCGCCGTCGACGGTGTTCCGGACCGCGGGGTCGATCTCGGGCAGGCGGAGCCGAACGGAGTCGTCGGCGTCGTCGACGGGCGACAGCGAGCAGACGTACCAGACCTCGGTGCTGAAAAAGACCGCATCGGTCGGGTGGACCGCTCGGCCGCGGTAGGTTTGCCCCTCGTACGCGACGTACTCGCCGAAGAAGTGCTCGCGCACCCACTCGCCGCGCTCAGTCTGCGGGGCAACCTGCGTCCGCGCGGCCGGTTCCGTGAGCGCGTCGACGACCAGCTCGCGGTACGGGGCCCGGAACGACGAGACGGGGGTCGGATCGTCGGCCTCCTCGGACGGGACCTCCTCGGCCTGTAGCGTCATCTCGTGGTAGGTTCCCCCCTCGCAGTCGACCGCGTACGTGCCGCCGGCGTCGCCGTGCGGGTCGTCGATCGCGACCGCGTCGAACGAGGGGACCACCGGCACCGGCGCGTAGACGAACGCGTCGGCCACCGCGCGGACGGGACCGTCACCGGCCGCGGCCTCACGAAGTATCGACGCCAGCTTCGGCGGATAGACGGTCAGCGACGCGTCGCCCGTCGGTTCCACGGAATCGAGTACGAGCGACGGGGCGGGTGTCGTCCGGGGAGCCGTTGCGGTCCGCCTGTCGGTCGTCCGCCTATCGGTGACTGTCGGGGGGCCGGTCGCGGTCGGCGTCGCGGTCAGATCGCCGTCGCCCGCGCCGCTCCCCAGGTCGGTCACCGTCGCGTCGCCGCCGTTCCCCAGGCAGCCGGCGGTCCCCGCTAACGCGGCGGCGAGCAGCCCGAGGTAGCGTCGTCGGTCCCAGTCCATCGTGTTCGACCGAGCGCGCGCCGCGGCAAAGTGTCTTCAGGAGGCTCAAACGAGCGCTGTATCGACCGCTGGCCGTCGCCGGCGTCCGCCCGTGTCGTCTCCCCGGCCCCCGATGGCGCTGCCGCGACCGTCATTCCGAAGGCGGCCGAGTCCGACAGGAAGACGATGCCGACCGACGCGCTCCCACCGATCGGGCTGGGCACGTACTCCGACGACGACCGCGAGCAGTGGCGCGACAACGTCGCGACCGCCCTCGAGGAGGGGTACCGCCACTTCGACACCGCGCAGGACTACGACAACGAGACCTACATCGGCGAGGGGATCGCCGACGCGGCCGTCGACCGCGAGGAGGTCTACCTCGCGACGAAACTCGCCCCTGGCAACCTCGCGTACGAGGACGCGCTCGAGACGGCCGCTGCGAGCCGCGACCGCCTCGGCGTCGACACCATCGACCTGCTGTACGTCCACTGGCCGGCCGACAGCTACGACCCCGACGAGACGCTCCGTGCGCTCGACGAACTGTGCGACGAAGGGGTCGTCCGCCACGTCGGCCTGTCGAACTTCACGCCGGAACTGCTCGACGAGGCCCGCGACTACCTCGACGCGCCGGTCGCCGCCCACCAGGTCGAGTGTCACCCGCTGCTCCAGCAGGACGAACTCCGCGCCTACGCCCGGGAACACGACCACTGGCTGGTCGCCTACTCCCCGCTCGCACAGGGCGAGGTGTTCGACGTGCCCGCCGTCCGCGAGGTCGCCGAGAAACACGACGCCACGCCCGCGACGGTGTCGCTCGCCTGGCTCCTCTCGAAGGACAACGTCGCCGTCGTCCCCAAGGCCAGCGGTCGCGAGCACATGCGCCAGAACATCGCCGCTCGCGACCTCGAACTGGACGACGAGGACGTCGCCCGTATCGACGACATCGAACGCGAACACCGCGTCTTCGACCCCGCGTTTGGCCCCTGGAACTGACCGCGACCGGTTCGCCCCGCCCCCGCTCGGCGCCGCTCAGACGAGTTCGTTGGTCCGCTCGGCCGCCCGCTCCAGCGAGTCCAGCGGGTCGGCGCCCTCGTACTCGTAGATCAGCCACTCGCTGTCGTTGTCGGCGACGGCGTCGGCGACCCCGTCCAGGTCGAGGTCGCCCTCGCCGACCGGGACCGACTCGCCACCGGCCACGTCGTAGTCCTTGAGGTGGACCAGCCGGGAGCGGTCGCCGAGGTCGCGCAGTCGCTCGACCACGTCGTCGCCGGCCGCCAGCGCCAGCCCGAGGTCGAGTTCGATCGGGAACGCCGTCTCGTCGACGAAGGCGTCGAAGCCAGTCCGATCACCCAGGTCGGTGTACTCGTGGTCGTGGTTGTGGTAGTGCAAGGTCATGCCGTGGGCGGCGAGTTCGTCGGCCAGTTCGGTGAGGCGGGCGGCCGCGGCCTCGACGGCCGCGACGGACTCGAAGTGCTCGGCGTCGAGCCACGGGACGACGACGTGTTCGACGCCGAGGTCGTCGTAGTAGGCGACGGTCTCCTCGAAGTCGTCTTCGAGTTCGTCGATTCCAACGTGAGCGCCCGCGACGTCGAGGCCCGTTTCGTCGAGCGTCGCGAGCACCTCGTCGGTGTCGGCTTCGGTGACGCGGTAGGCGAACTCCACGCCCTCGAAGCCGGCGTCGGCGACCAGTTCGAGTACCTCGGTGAACGGGCGGTCGACGTTCCGGAGCGTGTACAGCTGGACGGCAGAGCGTGTCATCGGTCCAGATCGGTCCCGCGCGCCGAAAGCCGTTGGCCTCCCGGAACGACTCGCTGGCGTCGGCTCTCCCGACTCACCGCCGTCGCCCCACGGGACGCACGCGGCTGCGTACCGCCTCGCGACGGCCGAGTCACCCCGTCCCACGCCACCCCTATGACGCTGGCGACCGTAGTCAGAACCGTCATGACATCCGACCGCGTCGTCGACCTGCTGAAGCGCGCGTACAGCGACGAGATCGAGACGGTGATGAACTACCAGACGAACGCGATCGTCCTCGACGGGATCCACGCCGAGGAGGTCAAGGCGAGCCTCCAGGCGGACATCCAGGAGGAGCTGACCCACGCCGAGGAGATCGGCCAGCGACTCAAGCAGCTGGAGGCCCGCCCGCCGGGCTCGATGGCGTTCGAGGCCCACCAGGAGAGCCTCCAGCCGCCCGAGGACTCGACGGACGTGCTCGCCGTCATCGAGGGCGTCCTCGACGCCGAGTCCGACGCCATCGACACCTACCACGACCTCATCGACGCCGCCGAGGACGCCGACGACCCGCTCACCGAGGACCTGGCCGTGACGCTGCTCGCCGACGAGGAGGCCCACCGCACCGAGTTCCGCGGCTTCCGCAAGGAGTACGCCGACGACTAGCGCGCGCCGACGGCGCGCTCGACCGCACTCCCGTCTGACCGCGCTCCGCCGCCCCAGGCGGGGCAAACGCCTTGCCGCTGGCGGGCCACCGGAACGGACGTGTCCCGAGACGCCGACGGGCTGGCGCCGCCGTCGCGGTGTCGCCCGACCGACGAGTTGCCCCCGCTTCTCGAATTCCGCGACGGCTCGCCTGTCGAGAATCCCGCCGACTGGCGCGAGCGTCGCGAGGAACTCCGCCGGCTCCTGCGGCACTACGTCTACGGCTACGCGCCCGACCCGCCGGAGATCGAGACGACGAGCGAGCGCACCCCGAAGATTCTCGACGGCGCGGCGACGCTCGTCGAGACCGAGATCGCGTTCGCCGAGTTACCCGACGACGCGCCCACCATTACCCTCGCCGTCTTCCTGCCGAGCGACGCCGTCGCCGCCGACCGCTCGGTGCCGGTCCTGCTGGGGCTGAACTGGCGGGGCAACCACGCCGCGGTCGACGACCCGGCGGTGAGGATCACCGACACCGCCCGCGAACACGGCGGCCGCGACGAGGGAGCCGCCGAGCGCGGCGCCGCCGCCGACTACTGGTGCGTCGAACACGTCATCGCGCGGGGCTACGGCTTCGCGACCTTCCAGCTCGCCGATGTCGACCCCGACAGCGGCGACCCCGCCGACGGCGTCCGCCCGTACTACGACGGCGAGTTGCCCGGCCCGCCGGGCACCGAGTGGGGCGTCCTCGCCGCGTGGGCCTGGGGACTCCAGCGCTGCGTCGACGCGCTGGGCCCGATGGACGCGGTTCGCACCGAGGAGATCGCCGTACTCGGCCACTCCCGATGTGGCAAGGCCGCGCTGCTGGCGGGCGCGACCGACGAGCGGATCGGCCTCGTCGCGCCCCACCAGTCGGGCACCGGCGGAATGGCCCTCGACCGCGACAACGACCAGGAGGGGGTCGGCGACATCACCGGCATGTTCCCCCAGTGGTTCGCCGACACCTACGCGGCCTTCGACGGGCAGGTCGACCGGTTGCCCGTCGACAGCCACTCCCTCGCCGCGCTCGTCGCGCCTCGCCCGCTCTTCGACACCGCCGGCGCCCGCGACTACTGGACCAACCCCGGCCGCGCGCTGGACGCCGTCCGCGCCGCCGAGCCAGTCTGGGAACTGCTCGGCGCCGAGGGCATCGGCGACGACCTCCCGCTGTACGGCGACGACGCGATCACCGACGAGACCGTCGGCTCGCTCTGTCACTACCGCCGCGAGACCGGCCACTCCCTGAACGAAGGCTACCTCGACGCCGTCCTCGACTTCGCCGACGTACACTTCGACGGGTAGGGGACCGCGACCGGACGGGCGCGCCACGAGGCTTATCCCGGTCGACGACCTCGGTAGACCAGAGCGATGGGCATCTTCAACAGGCTCGGCCGGGAGGTCGAGGAGTTCAAGCAGAGCGCCAAAGAGGCCGCCGAGGAGCGCCACGACTACCGGTGTGAGGCCTGCGACGCGCGCTTCGCCACCGAGTACGAGGAGTGTCCGGACTGCGGCGCCGAGGCGGTCGTCGCGGCCGACGACGAGTAGACGGCCCGGGTCGGCAGGGCACTTTTGAACGCGCCGGACGACCGTCCGCGCATGTCGACCGCCGACGAGCTGTGGTCCCAGGCCGAGCGATGGGCGACCCGCTCGGCGTTACTGCTCGCGCTCGGTGTCGTTCTCGTCGTCGCGTTCGCCCGGGCACAGTTGCTAGACGCCGGATTCGCGTCGGTCGGGCTCCGTCCCGCGCTCAAGTGGGCGCTGACCGCGGGGGTAGCGTCGGTCGCGCTCGTCTGGGCCGTCGCGGCGCCGCGACTCCGCGCGGTAGCCGCCCTCGTCGTCGGCGTCTGCGGGTCCGCGGTGACCCTCGTCGGTGTCGTCTTCGACCCGTACTCGGCCACGGCCGCGGGCTACGCGGTCACGCTGGGGACGCTCTCGATACTCCTGGCCGGTGTCCTCGAGACCGAGCGTCGGTTCGACTGGAACCGCTCCCGATAGGCCGCAAAATCTCCGGCTACCGTTCGCGGACGACGACGAACTCCGCGAGGTCGCTGAGATAATCCATCGCCTTCGAGTCCTCGGCGTCGACGGCGGCCAGCGCGTCGAGGGCCACCTGGGACTGTTCGTGCGCCCTATCGTTGGCCTCCTCGGGCGTCAGGTCGGCCACCTGTACGAGCGACGGGCGCTCCATGGCGGCGTCGTGGCCGGTGGGCTTGCCCAGGTCGGCCGCGTCGGCGGTCGCGTCCAACACGTCGTCGCGCATCTGGAAGGCGACGCCGACCCGCTCGGCGTACTTGCCGAAGTTCTCGACGGTGTAGGCGTCGGCCTCGGCGGCGATGGCGCCCAGCTCGGCCGCCGCCCGGAACAGGGCGCCGGTCTTCCGGCGGGCCAGTTCCATGTACTCCTCCTCGCTCGTCGGCTGGGCGACCAGCTCGGTCGCTTCGCCCTCGCCGAGTTCGACCATCGACTCCGAGACGGCCTGCATCGCCCGTTCGTTCGAGGAGAACAGCGCGAACGCCTCGCCGAGCAGCCCGTCGCTGGCGATGATGGCGGGGCCGTGGCCGAACTCCGCCCAGGCGCTGGGCGTTCCCCGCCGAAGCTCGGAGCGGTCGATGATGTCGTCGACGACCAGCGAGGCGCTGTGGACGAGTTCGATGCCGACGGCGAACTCGACGGCGGTGTCGACGTCGCCGCCCAGCGCCTCGCAGACCAGCACCGTCACCGTCGGGCGCACCCGTTTGCCACCCGAGAGCACGACGTGGCGCACCTCCTCGCCGAGTTCGTCGGGTTCGACGGCGTCGAGCGTCGCCTCCAGCCGCTCTTCGACGCGTCCCCGACGAGACTCCAGGTACTCCATCGCCCCACGCTTAGGAACAGCCCCGCAAGTAGCTGACGAAACCGCCCCCTGGACCGCGACGGCAGCGACCGGGCCTCACCGACCGACGACCCCGCGGCGCTTCGGGACGCTCGGAGGCCGCGGTCGTCGCGTCGGTCGGCCACCGCCGAGCGGCCGCCCCGTCGAGGTCCTGGCGGCCGTGGGGTCGTCGGGAAAGCGTCGACGACCGCCGCCCTCGGTAGCCTCAAGGCCCCCGGCGCCCGAGAGGCGGGTATGAACGGTGAGGCGGTTCGGGTGCTCACGTACAACGTTCGCCGCGACACGGCGCGCGACGGGGAGTTCGACTGGGCGGGCCGGGGTGACGCCGTCGCGGGCACGGTCCGCTTTCACCGCCCCGACATCGTCGGGCTGCAGGAGCCGCTCGGTCACCAGTATTCGGACCTGCGCGAATCCCTCCCCGACTTCGAGTGGGTCGGACGCTCGCGCGAGGCCGGCGAGGGAGACGGGGAGTTCTGCCCGGTCGGCTATCGGCCCGAGCGCTTCGAGCGACTCGACTCGGGGACGTTCTGGCTCTCGCCGACGCCCGACGAGTCGGGGAGCGTCGGCTGGGACGCCGCCTACCCCCGGATCGCCACGTGGGCCCGACTACGCGACCGCGACGCCGGCGGGACGGTCCTGTACTGTAACACCCACCTCGACCACGAGGGCGAACGCGCCCGCGTCGAGGGCGCTCGGGTGCTCCGCGAGCGGGTGAGCGAGATCCGCGAGGACGAGGAGCCGGTCGTCGTCGGCGGGGATTTCAACTGCGTGGCCGGTGACGACCCGTATCGGGCGATCGTCGACGGCGACGACCGCGAGGCCGGCGGCGGCGAGTCACCGCTCGTCGACGCCCGGGAGTCGAGCCCGTACCCGCCCCACGGCCCCGACACCACCCGAACCGACTTCGAGTCGCTGCGACCGGACCTGCAGATCGACCACGTCTTCGTCGCCGGTGCGGCGGTCGAGGGGTACGGCGTCGCCGCCGACGTGGTCGGCGACGGCTGGTTCCCCTCCGACCACCTCCCCGTCGTCGTCGATCTGGCGCTGTGAGCGGGGAGTGAGCGGCCGCGCCGGAGCGGTCAGGTGTCAGGAATCGCGGTCTCGGCCTCGAACCGGTCGAAGAAGTCCTGCATGAACGCCCAGCGCGATTCGCCGTGGCGGCGACCGGGGGGCGTGTACAGCGCGTCCAGCCGCTCGCGCGCCCACTCGCGCAGCAGCGTCAGGTCGGGCGTACCGGCGTCGTCCGCGCCGGGGACCGACCCGGTGTCGATAGCCGCGTACTTCTCACCGGCGCGACCGGAGCGCTCGCCGACGATACACGCCAGGCGGACGAGTCCGACCGCCCCGGCGGCGTCCAGCTTGTCCGCGTCGAACAGCAGTTTCGCCGCCGGAGTCTCCGGCTCGGGGGAACTCGGCCGGATGCTGTGGCTCCGGAGACAGTGGACCACGGCGTCGACGCGGTCGGCCGCCACGCCTTCGGAGGCCAGCAGGTCCGAAGCCCGAGCGGCCGCCCACTCGCCGTGGTCGTCGATCTCACCGGTCCGTTCGAGCGGCCGGCCGACGTCGTGCAGCCAGGCCGCAGCGGCGAGAACGCCGCGGTCGACGGGTTCATCCCAGTCGGCGGCGAGCCGGAGCGACAGGTCGCGGACCCGCTTGGCGTGGAAGCTGTCGTGGGCGGGGAGGGCGTCGTCGTAGTACGGCATCGCCAGGTGGCGAGCGAGGGGTTCGAGATCCGGGGACATTACCGAGCGGTCGGCGGGCCGACACGATAGTGATTCTGGAACCGCCCGGCGCGCTTTTGCCGCTCGGCTCCCTACTATCGGGAATATGCTACTGGTACGCGGTCACGCGGGCGGGACGGCGCTGACGGGGACGCTCTACGAGCGCGGCGAGCGGCCGCCGACCTTCGAGGGCGCCCCCGACGAGGGCGCCCCCTACGTCTGGGTCTGCGACGAGTTCTACGAGGTCGAGTCGGGCGGACAGGTTCAGCGGATCGACGGGCAGGAGCGCCACGTGGCCTTCGAGGCGCCGACGGCCCGCGGCTTCGACACCCGCGAGACGGCGCTCGACGCGGCGAAAGAACACGTCCGCACGCAGTTCGCGCGGCTCGGGCTCGCGAGCGAAGACGTGGAGATCGAGGTGATCGAGAACCCCGACAGGGAGGAGCCGGACCTGTAGCGGTCGGCGAGAGGAACCGAAGCGAGTGAGGACGGTCGCTTACTGCACGTCCGACGAGGACGCGCGGTTGAGCAGGTAGACGGCGATCCCGCCCATGACGATGTCGAGCGCGAGCAGGACGGCCACCGCGGGGACGAGGGTGTCCCAGATCCCGCCGAAGCGGGTGACCTCGACCACAGTCATCACGTCCTGGTCGAGCATCAGCGCGCGGGCGGCGTCGACGCCGTAGGTGATCGGGTTGAAGGTCGCGACGGTCTGGATCCACCCGGGCATCGCCGACAGCGGGAGGAAGGCCGTCGAGACGAACAGCAGGGGGAACTGCAGGAGGTTCGCGCCGATGATCGTCGACTCCTGGTCCTTCGTGACGACGGCGAAGATGTTCGAGAGCGCGACGAACCACAGCGAGAAGAGGATCCCGATGAAGATGATGCCGACGGCGCCGAGCAATCCGGTGGCGACGTTAGCGCCGAGGAGCGTGCCGAGCCCGAGGATGATGGCGATCTGGACGACGATGCGGAGGATCTCGGCGGCGGTCTTGCCGAGGAACATCGCCGAGCGGCTCATCGGCATCACCAGCGTCTTCTCGAACAGTCCCTCCTCCATGTCGTTGACGAGACCGATCCCCGAGCCCGCGCCGGCCGCGAGCGACACCTGCATGGCGATAGCGGGCAGCAGGAACGTCTCGTAGGTGATCCCGCCGGTCGCTCCGCCGCTGATGGCGCCCGTCGCGACCTGGCCGAACACCTGCGTGAAGAGGACGAGGAAGATGATCGGCTGGACGAGCGACCCGACGACGACGAACGGGTTGCGCACCGCCTTGATGTTCCAGCGGACGAAGTTCACCCAGAAGTCGCCCAGGAAGGAGTTGCCCGACAAACGGTCGCCGGTCGGGCGGGCGGTCCCGCCGTCAGAGCGACGCTCCGAGGAGGTCTGGCTCGCTTCGCTCGCCGGACCGCCGTCGGTGTGAGTGCGGTCGGAGTGGTTGGAGTCGGCCGATCGGTCGCTCATTCGGCGGTCACCTCCGGGCCGGTCACGTCGCCGCGCTCGGCCGAGCGGTCCTCCGAGTCGAGTTCCTCGCCGGTGATCGCCAGGAACACGTCGTCGAGCGTCGGTGCGCGGATGTTGAAGCCGGTCACCGTGATCCCGGCGTCCCGGAGCGCGACGAGGAGGTCGGTCCCGTGCTGGCGCGCTCGCTCGGAGGTGACCGTGACGCCGTCGTCGGTGACCGCCACGTCGGCGTCGGCGCCGAACACGTCGCCGGTGCGGGCGATCTCGGCGGCGCGCTCGCGGGGGTCGTCGGTGTCTCCGGGGTCGCCGGCGATCTCGACGTCGAGGATCTCGCCGCCGACCCGTCGTTTCAGCTCCATCGGCGACCCCGTGGCGACGATCTCGCCGTCGAGGATGACCGAGATGCGGTCGCAGAGCTGGTCGGCCTCTTCGAGGTACTGCGTGGTGAGAAACAGGGTCGTCCCGCGCTCGTTGATGCGCTCGAAGTACTCCCAGAGGCGATTGCGGGCTTTGGGGTCGAGTCCCGTCGTCGGTTCGTCGAGGAACACGAGCGGGGGGCTGTGGACGAGCGCGGTCGCGGCGTCCAGCCGTTTTTTCATCCCACCGGAGAACTCGCCGGCGCGTTTGTCGCCCACGTCGGCCAGGTCGACCAGATCGAGCAGTTCGTCGATGCGGTCGGCGCGCTCGCTTTTGGGCACGCCGTAGGCCCGCGCGGCGAAGCGGATGTTCTCGCGAGCCGTGAGCTCCTCGTCGACGCTGGTCTCCTGGGCCATGTAGCCGATCGTCTCGCGGACGCGGCGGGACTCGCTGCGCACGTCGTAGCCGTTGACGGTGATGGACCCGCCCGTCGGCGCCAGCAGCGTCGCGAAGGTCTTGATCGTCGTCGTCTTCCCGGCGCCGTTGGGGCCGAGGAAGCCGAAGAACTCGCCTTTCGGGACCGCCAGATCGATCCCCCTGACTGCCTCCGTCCCGTCGGCGTACGTCAGTTCCACGCCGCTGGCCTCGATGGCGTTCCCGCGACCGTCTCCGGCGTCGCGGCCGCCGTCCGTTCGTGGCTTCCGTTCTCTCACGCGAGTGGGTTACGGCTACGCGCCCGTAGCCCTGGCCCTAATCCATTCGGGGTTTTATGTTGGCGTCGGCGCGGCGGAACTGCGCGACGAGGTGGCTCTGGGCGCGGCGCAGCCGCTCGGAACAGGAGGCGGGGGCGACGCCGAGTTCGTCGGCAACGTCGGCCGTCGAGGCGGTGCGGGGTACGTCGAAGTATCCCATCTCGTGGGCGAGGACGAGCGCCTCGCGCTGGGATTCGGTCATCCCGGGCGGGCGCGGGGCGTCGCCGTCGACGGCGCCGAACGGGCCGGACGTCGCGTCCTCGCCGACGTCGTCTCCGTCGACCTCGACGAGGCGGTCGAGACGGAACGTGAAGTCGTTGGTACGACAGAACTCGCGGAAGGCGTCGAACTCCTCGCGGTCGGCGAACCAGCGCCGCTCGGTCCAGCCGTCGGGCGTGACGGTGACGCGGTCGGGGACCGACTTGTTGTTCGCGAGGGTCTCCAGCCCCTCCGGCGGACCGCCGGTGGGTCGACACCGGTAGCGGCGCGCGTCGCCGTCGGCGACGACCATCGAGTGGTCGGTCACCGAGTCGGCCTCGGCGAACGCCGCCGCAACCGCTTCCCGGTCGGCCCCGACCGTCCGCACGACGAACTCCGGCGGCCCCGACGGCGCCGCCCGCACCGACTCGAACTCGACGGTCGCGTCGGGCACGCCCGCCGCCACGTCCACCAGCGCGAGCGACTCACCGGCCAGCCGAAACTCGGCGATCAGTCCCATGGGACGCAGGTGGGCCCCGAGCGTGTTAACCGATCGGTCGCGGCGGTCGATCCGTCCCGCCACGGGACCGTCGATCCGGGCGGGGTCCGGCGATCGAACGGTCGCGCGGGAAGCGGGTTAAATCGCCGTTTGAGCCTTCAGCGGACCTTTGATGCGCCCGTTCGAAGGAGGAGGTATGCGAGCGAACCCGCCCTCCGACGGCGACCTGCCGTTCGCCGACCGCAGCCCCGGCCGCTCCGCGACCCGCGAGCCCCCTCGCACCGAGGACATCCACCTGCGCAACTACGACCGCGAGTGCGGGTACGACCTCGACGTGACCGTTCTCGGGCGCGGCGAGGACCCGGTCTTCGAGTCGCGGTACTTCTGCCAGCCCGGCGAGGTGATCGCCGTCGAGAACGTCCTCCCGCCCGGCGAGTACGAGGTCGTCGTCGAACTCGACAACCGCCGCGAGGTGGCCACCGAGTGCCGCGTCAGTTCCGCCCCCGGCCACACCGTCCGGGTCGAAGTCGGCAACGGCACCGTGAGCCTGACCGAAGGGCTGTACTGACCGCGCCGTCGCCGCGCTTCGGCGCGACGGACGGTCGCGAGGATTCGGTGACACGCGGGCGCCAGGGGCGTCCCGGCGCCTCCGTCGCCGAGTCGTGAGTCCGGCGTCGCTCAGTCGTCGGCCGGCGACGCCGCCGCGTCGCCTTCACCGGCTGGCACACCGCCTCCCTCACGCACCTCGATCGCTTCGATCAGCAACTCGGCCACGTCGACGATTTCGATGTCGTCCTCGAAGCCACCGGTCTTGCGGCCGTCCTCGAACATCGTGGTACACATCGGGCAGGCGACGACGAACTTCTCGACGGCGGGGCCGACGGCCGTGTCCTCGACGGCCTCGCGCAGCCGTTCCTCGCTCGGCTTGGGGTCTTCGTCGAACTCCATCCAGAGGCCGCCACCGCCGCCGCCACAACAGAAGGAGTCGCTCCGGTTGCGCGGCATCTCCGCCAGCTCGCAGCCCGTCGCGCGGACGAGGTCGCGGGGGGCCTCGTACTCGCCGTTGTACCGCCCGAGGTGACAGGGGTCGTGGTAGGTGACGGTGTAGTCGAGTTCGTCGCCGCGCAGGCCGAGTCGGCCCTCGTCGACCAGATCCTCGACGACCTGGGTCCAGTGGAAGACGGGGGCGCCGTCCCAGTTGTCCTCGGGCACCTCCATCATCGGGTCGTCGGCGAACGCCTCGAAGTCGACCTCGGGGTACTCGTTGTCGAAGGTGTTAAACGCGTGGGGGTCGGTGCAGACGATCCGCTCGAACTCGCAGTCCTCGAAGGCGCTCACCATGGTCGCGGCCTGCTCGACGAAGAGGAACTCCTCGCCGACGCGGCGCACGTCGTTGCCGTCGTACACCTCGTCGTCGTAGCAGATGCCGTAGTCCACGTCCGCCCGCTCGAAGATCCTGGCGAGCGAGCGAGCCACCCGCTTGTTCCGGTCGTCGAAGCTCGGGTAGTCGCCGACGTACCAGAGGTACTCGACGGACTCCTCGCGGGCGTCCGTGGGTTCGGCGTCGAGGTCGTCGGCCCACTGGGCGCGGGTCCGCTGTGACTCGCCGAAGGTGTTGCCCTGCTGCATCACGTTCTGGAAGGCGTCCTGCACGTTGCGGTCGAGGTCGCCCTGGTCGACGAGCTGGCGGTTCATCCGGGTGAACGAATCGAGGTGTTCGATCTCGACGGGACAGGCGTCCATACAGGCCATACACGACATGCAGGACTCCATCGTCTCGGCGTCGATAACGGAGCGACCCCCGTCGGCGACGATGTCGACCGCCTCGCCGCCGGCGTCGCGGCTCTCGCGGTAGTTCTTCAGGTCGAGGATCACGTCCCGCGGGTCGAGCGGGCGGCCGGCGGCCTTGGCGGGGCAGGCCGTCGAGCAGCGGCCGCAGTTGGTGCAGGCGTCCTGGTCGAGCAACTCCTTCCAGGTGAAATCGTCGATAGATTCGGCGTTGGTCGCGTCCAGATCGGCGGGGACGCCGGGGAGTCGGCGGCCGGCGTCTTCGTCGCGGGCGACGACGTTGGCCGCCGAGGCGAGCATGTGGAACGGCTTTCCCAGCGGGAGCGCCGCGACAAAGGCCAGCGCGAGTATCGAGTGGCTCCACCAGACGAGCGGGTACGCGGCCTCGGCCGCGGCGGGGGTCACGCCCACGCCGTCGAGGGCGACGGCGACCGCCCACCCGACGAAGCTCACCGTTTCGAAGTCCGGGAAGTTCTGCCCGAGGATGCGAACCCCCTCGGTGAGGTAGCCGCCGACGCCCAGCAGGAACAGGGCCCAGACGAAGAGGTCGTCCTCGGCGGAGGTGTGGCGGCCCCACAGGCGGCCGTCGCGGGCGGCGTAGCGACGGTAGAGGAAGACGCCGAGGCCGACGACGAACAGCAGGCCCATCGCGTCGACGACGAAGGAGTAGGAGAGATAGAAGTCGCCGACGAAAAAGGAGTCGCCGGTGAGCGGGCCGTACACGTCCATGTCGATGCCGAGGATGGTGGTCGCGATGAGGAGGGTGAGAAAGCCCCAGAGGACGAACGCGTGGGCGAGCCCCGCGACGAGGTCGCCGTCGCGCAGGGTTCGGTTCGAGAGGATCGTGCCGGCGGCGCCGACGACCCGCTGGGGGAGGTCGTCGAGCCGATTCAGCGGGTCCTCGCGGCCCTCGGCGTAGCGGGCGACGCGACGGTACGACCCCAGCAGGAAGACGGCGATGGCGACGGCGGCCAGATAGTAGAACGCCGCCTTCCCGACGGGGCCGATCCCCCAAAACGTCGGGCGGGTCGGCGCGTCGGCCTGGAGCAAGAGCATACTAGAACGCGGTGGGACGCGCCCTTAACGTTTGTCACGATCCCACACGGGCACGGTTCACAATCGTTGTTCCGTTTGTCGGTTTCGCCGGTTGCGGGCGCCGCCGAGCCGGCGACGACCGTGCCGACCGGCCGCAGGTGTCAACAATTATTTAGGTGTGCGTCCCTGCAGTGCGGTTCGGGCAATGGACGAAAAGACAGAGGAACTGCGGGACATCTTCATGGACGTTTCCGACGAGGAGACGGTCACGGAGACCCAGGAGGAGCCGCGGGGCTCCATCGCGGACCAGCCGGACGAGGCGACGATCCGCGAGCGCCTGCGGGGGGTAATCGAGGCGCTCGCCGACCGCTACGACTTCGACTCGACGTTCGAGACGGAGACGTACGTCGACCTGGTCCGGGGGTTCTACGACGAGGGGTCCGACGAGGGGATCGCCGACGACCTCGGCCTCTCGCCCGAGGAAGTGTTCCGCGCACGCATGGATCTGCACCTGTTCCGGGGGGACGACACGGAGGCGCCGTTCGACGTCTGCGAACTGCGCCGCCGTCGCGACGCCGACGATGCGACGTTGGCCGCCGAGTTCGGCGTCGACGAGTCGACGCTGGCCCACTACCGCCGCGTCGTCGACGCCCAGGACGCCGCCCGGGCGGCGAACCACCGCTACCGCACCGAGTTCGACGAGATATGCACCGACGCCGCCATCTCCGGGTCGCTCACCGAGAGCGTGACGGAGGACGGCCTCGACGAGGCCGCCGAGGACATCGAGACCAACGTCTCGTTCTGAGTGGCGGCCCCGGACTCGATCTTTCTCGCTCGCCGAACGGTCGACGACTCCGACCAGTGCCACCGAGAATTTAAGACCGAAAGCCGGGCCACCGCCGTGTATGCACACGTTCCGCGACGTGGCGACGGCGGCGTACTGCCCGCGGAAGCTCTACTACCGTCACCGCGACCCCTCGGCCGACGAGGACGTTCCACAGGAGGTCCACGCTCGCCGGGACCTGGCCTTTCGCTACCCGGAACTGCTCGATTCGGACCCCGAGATACAGGCCGCCCCCATCGAGGTCACGCCCACGCAGTATCGCTCGCGACTCGGCCGTCTGCGAGCGAGTCTCGACGCCTGGGACGACCTGGTCGACCCCGCCGGCCGCGACGTGTTGCTGGAGGGGCGGGAGTGTCGCGGTATCGCCCACAAGGTCCTGTCGGGCCCGCCGCGGCCGTCGCTGGTGTTCGCGGGCGCTCCGCCCGACCAGGGAGTCTGGGAACCCCAGACCGTCCGGCTGGTCGCTGCCGCGAAGGCGCTGGCCTGGGAACGCGAAACGACCGTCGAGAGCGCCATCGCCGAGTATCCCGCCTACGGCGTCGTCCGTGAGGTGCCGCTCACGACGCGCCGGAAGGCGACCTACCGCTCGGCCGTCCGCACCGCCGACGCCATCGACGGCCCGCCCTCGCGGACTCCCAACCGCGAGAAGTGCTCGCCCTGCGACTATCAGGGCCAGTGCGGCGTGACGACCCGCTCGCTGAAATCGATGTTGTGAGGGGCGCTGTGGTCGGTCGCGCTCGGATCACCGCTGGCGCGTCGATACCCGGACGACCCCCCGGTTTCGGGTCGAACTACTCGGTGTCCGCGTGGTCGGCGAGCCACGCCTCGATCTCGTCGGCCATCGCGCCGCGGCGATGGACGTCGCCCGATTCGGCGTCGACGACGGTGCTCTCCATCCCGTCGGTGCGGCCGCCGTCGACCATCGCGCTCACCCGGTCCCGGACCTCGTCGCTCAACTCGTCGAGTTCACGGACGCTCCCGGTTCCCGAGAGATTGGCGCTCGTAGCGGTCACGGGCACGCCGGCGGCCTCGAACAGGTCGAGCGCGAGGTCGTGGTCGGGGACGCGAACACCCACTCGCTCGCGGCCGGCGGTCAGCACGTCGGGGACGACGTCGCGGCGCTGGACGACGACGGTCACCGGGCCGGGGAGGAACGCCCGCATGAACCGCAGTTCCCGCTCGGTCGGGTCGACGTACTCGGTCGCGCGCTCGACGCTCGGGACCCCCAGCGAGACGGGTTTGTCGCGGTCCCGGCCCTTGACTTCGAAGACCCGCTCGACCGCCTCGGCGTCGACGGCGTTCGCACCCATCCCGTAGACCGTCTCTGTGGGGTAGACCGCGAGGTCGCCGTCCGCGATGGCTCGTGCGGCGCGCTTCACGTCGCTCATTGTCGGTGTTCCGTCGGTCGTCGGCAAAAGCGTGACGCGATTCGCTCGCTAGGAGTTGGATCGACGGTACTCGACGGAGACCGCAGGCCATGACAGCCCTCGACCCGCTCGCTCGGAGATGTCCTGACCGCAAGTGACAGCAAGCGATGAAAGCCCTCGACGCGCTCGCGGTCGCTGAGGCGGGATATCCGCGCTCTCCGCACCGCCCGCGCGGATAGTCGCCCGCTCAGGCGACCACCTAAACGCGAGCGCGCCTCGCCCTTTCAGTCCGCCAGGGGCCGAACCCGCCCCGCACGGCACCGCAAACGGCCTCTTACCTCCCCAGCCTCTTGCGTTGCTCGCAGGCTGCGCTACTCATCCCTCGCGCGGCTGTTTCGAGCGGCCCGCCAGGAGGCGGGCACGCTCGACAGCACGCGCCACGGTGGCCGTCTCGTATCCGTTCCGCACCTCGGTAACCCTCCTCAGTCGTCGGCTTCGGCCTGTTCGGCGCGGGGGACGGTGACGTCGGTGAGGTTGGCTTCGATCTCCTCGCGGCGGTCCCCGAACGTCCCGGGGAGGACGAGCCGGCCGCCCAGATCGTCGAGCGGTTCGTCGCTGTCGTAGCCGGGGTCGCTCGTGGCGAGTTCGAAGAGGACGCCGCCGTGTTCGCGGACGTACACCGATCGGAACCAGTGGCGGTCGATCTGCTGGGTGGGACTGAGCCCGCGCGAGCGGATGGCCGAGCGCATCGCCGCCTGGTCGTCGTCGGTCGGCGTCTGGAAGGCGACGTGGTGGACCGTCCCGTGGCCCTGGCGACCGCCCTGAATGGTCGGGAGCACGTCGACGTACTGCCCGACGGTGCCGGTGGCTTCGAATCGGGTGCGCTCGTCGCCGGGCGTGTCGCCCTCGGCCTCCTCGGTGCCGACGCGTTCGAGACCCATCGTCTCCAGTAGCTCCTCGGTGGGCTGGGGGTCGGCGAGCCACAGCGTCACCGAGTGGAACCCGCGGATGGCGGACTCCTCGGGGACGAACTCCGTCCACGGGACGGTGGGGTCGTCGTCGGGGATCTCGGTCTCGACCAGCTCGACGGGGAGGCCGTCGGGGTCTTCGAAGGGGAGGACGGTCTCGCCGAACCGGTCGACGCGGTCGTCGTAGTCGACGCCGTAGTCGTCGAACCGGTCCTCCCAGTAGTCGAGGCTCCCCTCGGGCACGCGGAAGGCGGTCCGGGAGACCTGGCCGGAGCCGACCTTGCCGCGGCTCATCCCCTCCCAGGGGAAGAAAGTCATGCTCGTCCCGGGGGTCCCCTCCGCGTCGGCGAAGAAGAAGTGGTAGGTGCCGGGGTCGTCCTGGTTGATCGACCGTTTGACGAGCCGCAGTCCAAGGGTCTCGACCCAGAAGTCCATGTTCCGCTGGGGGTCGCCCGCGATACAGGTGACGTGGTGGATGCCCGGTGTCGGGTTCGGATCTGCCATTACGACTACGTAGGCGCTCGCGGTACTTCAAAAGGCGCTGACATCGATGTCACCGGGTCCCGCCGGTGTCGGTGGCGCGCGGGGGCGCCCGTCGTTCCGCCGAATCGGGTTACAGCTCGTCCATCGCGGCCTCGACGTCGTCGTAGTCGGGGAAGTCGGGCCACTCCTCGGCGACCCAGGCGTACTGGACGACGCGTTCGCCGTCGAGGACGAAGACGGCGGGCCGAGGCTCTTCGACCCCGGCCATCCCGTCCAGATCGTTGACGATGTCGAAGCGCTCGGCGACTCCGTTGCTCGGGTCGGAGTACAGCCGCGCGTCGACGCCGCGGTCGTCCAGCAGGTCGGCGTGTTCGTACGGCGAGGAGATGGAGAGGCCGACGACCTGGCAGTCCTCGCGGTCGAGCCACCCGCGGTCGCGGACCTCGTTCCAGACGTACGTCGCCGGGAAGGCGCCGTCCATCGAGTGGAACAGGAGGACGACGGGCGCCTCGTCGGTCAGATCCGAGAGCGCCACGTCCTCCCAGAACTCGGTGCCGACGAGCGGCCGCTCGAAGTCGGGGACGCGGTCGCCGACCTCGGGGTGGTCGGTCTCGGGGAGGTCGACGACCTCGAAGGGCAGGTCCATTCAGGCGCCTCCCTTCGAACGCTCGCCGTAGGTGGCGTCGAGGTACTCGACTATATTGGCGCTCTCGGACATCGTGACCCCGGTCGACTCGTCGACGATGGCCGGCACGGAGCGCTTGCCGGTGAGCCGCTGGACGGCGTCGCGGTCGCTGTGCATCGGTTCGACGAACCGCGAGCGGTAGTCGAGGTCGTACGCCTCCAGCGTGCGGACGACCCGCTCGCAGAACGGGCAGGCCTGCAGCCGGTAGAGCGTGATGGCTGGGTCGCTCATCTCGACGGAGATAGGGCCAACAGCCGGGTAAGCGCTTCGCCCCCGGCAGTCCCCGAAGTCGGCGGCCGGGACCGCCTCAGGTCCCGACGGCGCCCACCTGCACCCTCCAGAGGTCGGCGTATTTGCCGTCCAACTCGAGCAGTTCGTCGTGGGTGCCCTGTTCGACGACCCGCCCGTCGTCCATGACGACGATGCGGTCGGCGTCGCGCACGGTCGAGAGGCGGTGGGCGACGACGAAGGTGGTGCGGTCTTCGGTCACCGCGTCGAGCGAGCGCTGGATCAGCACCTCGGTCCGGTTGTCGACGTGGCTGGTCGCCTCGTCGAAGACGAGCATCGGGGGGTCGGCCAGCAGGACGCGGGCGATAGCGATCCGCTGGCGCTGGCCGCCAGAGAGCATGACGCCGCGCTCGCCGACCTCGGCGTCGTACCCCTCCTCCAGGTCGGCGATGAACTCGTGGGCGCCGGCCTCGCGGGCGGCGCGCTCGATGTCCTCTTCGGTGGCCCCGTCGACGGCGTAGCCGATGTTCTCGCGGATCGTCCCGGTGAACAGGAACGGGTCCTGGGCGACGTAGCCGATCGCGGTGCGGAGGCTCTCGCGGCTGATCTCGCGCACGTCGGTCCCGTCGACGCGGACGCTCCCCTCGTCGGGGTCGTAGTACGCCTGCAGGAGCTTGAGCAGGGTGGACTTGCCGGCGCCGGTCTCGCCGACGAGCCCGACCGTCTCCTCCGGCTCGACGTCGAGGTCGACGTCGTGGAGGACGCGCTCGTCGGTCCCCGGATACGAGAACGAGACCCCGTCGTACTCGACGCGGCCCTCGGGGTCGTCGAGTTCGGTCCGGCCGTCCTCGCGGGGCGGTTCGATGCGCTGGACGCCGAGGATGCGCTTGGCGGCGGCGGTGGCGCCCTTGTAGAGGCCGGTCACCCAGGCGAGGAATCGGACGGGGAGGACGAGCTGCTGGGTGTAGTACATGAACGGGACGAGTTCGCCGGCGGTGATGGTACCCGGGAGGAACCAGAAGCGGCTGTCGATGGCCCACTCGGTGCCGACGAACAGCGTCGCGACGAACGCGGCGCCGGCGAGCATCCGCAGCGCCGGCTGGTGGCCGACGCCGACCATGTGGGCCCGCCAGCTCGCGGTTCGGTGGGTGGCCGACTGGTCGGTGACGCGGTCGGTCTCGTGGCCCTCGCCGCCGAAGGCCTTGACCGTCTGGATGCCGCTGATGTTCGTCTCGAGGAGGGCGTTGAGGAGGCCTGTCTCCTCGCGCACGTCGTCGTTGCGCGCCTCGTGGCGGGCGCCGAACCAGACGTTCGCGGCCAGCAACAGCGGCGCGACGGCGACCGAGATGAGGGCGAGCTGCCAGTTCAGTAGCGCCATGTAGACGACTGAGCTTGCGAACATCGCGGCGGCGACGACCCCGAGGTTGGGGCCGACTTCGAGGAACTGCTCCAGCGCGTTCACGTCGTTGTTGAGGACGCTCATCACCTCGCCGGTCTGCTGGGTGTCGAAAAATCCCATGTCCAGGCGCTGGACGCGGTCGAAGGCGTCGACCCTGATGCGGTGGAGGGTGCGCTGGGCGAACAGGAACAGCGAGTACTCCGCGAAGATGCCGAAGCTCATGTCGACGAGCTTCAGCCCGACCAGCAGCGCGGCGGTGAACCAGAGCATCCCGGTCGGGTCGGCCGGGATCCACCCCGCCGGCACGAGCGGCAGGTCGTAGGCCCGGTCGTTGAACATCGCGTCGAACGCCAGCCCGACGACGAACATGTCGAGGTTCGAGAGGAACTGGGCGATCACCGAGGAGACGCTGCCGGCGCCGAGCCACCGCAGGTTCCCGCGGCCGCCGTCGCGCAGCAGCGAGGGGAGCGGCCAGCGCACGTCGTCGGCCGCCGCCGCGATCCGGCCGCGTTCGCGGTCGTCGTCGGAGTCCGCCTCCTCGTCGCTCGCGGCGCGGCCGCTCGCGTTCCCCGAGGACTCGCCTTGCTCGTCCTCGCCACTCATCGCGACACCTCCCCGTCGACCGCCGACTCGATGCGCTCGGAGGGCCGATCCTCCGCCCGGGCCCGCTGCAGGAACGCCTCGGAGACGGCGTCGGTGTCGCCGACCTGTACCCGCCAGAGGTCGGCGTAGAGGCCGTCGCGCTCGACGAGTTCCTCGTGGCTCCCCTGCTCGACGACGCGGCCGTCGTCGACGACGACGATGGTGTCCGCGTTCCTGACCGTCGACAGCCGGTGGGCGATGGCCAGCGTCGTCCGCTCGCCGGCCAGCGCGTCGATGCTCTCCTGGATCTGGCGCTCGGTCTCGTTGTCGACGTGGCTGGTCGCCTCGTCTAAGACGAGGATCTCCGGCTCGCGCAACAGGGCGCGGGCGATGGCGATCCGCTGGCGCTGGCCGCCCGAGAGGCTCTCGCCGCGCTCGCCGACCTGTGTGTCGTAGCCGTCGTCGAGACCGGTGACGAACTCGTGGGCGCCCGCCAGCTTCGCGGCGTGTTCGATGTCCTCGTCACTGGCGTCGTCGACCCCGTATCCGATGTTCTGGCGGATCGTCCCGTAGAAGAGGAACGGGTCCTGGCTGACGTACCCGAGGTGTTCGCGCAGGCTGCGCGGGGACACGTCGGTCACGTCCTGGCCGTCGACGGTGACGGTGCCCGCGTCGGCCTCGTAGAAGCGAAAGAGCAGTTTCGTGATCGTCGACTTGCCGGCGCCGGTGGGGCCGACGATGCCGACGAGCGAGCCCGGCTCTGCCGTGAAGCTCACGTCCCTCAGCTGCTGCTCGTCGCTGCTCTCGTAGCCGAAGTCGACGCGGTCGTACTCGATGCGGCCCTCCGTGACGCGGAGGTCGTCGCCGGTCTCGTTCGCCTGCCGGTCGGTTTCGAGGACGGCCACGATGCGCTTGCTCGACGCGAGGGCGTTCTCGTAGCTGTCGAGCACGTCGAGCATGAGCTGGCGGATCGGGCCGTAGAACGATTTGCTGTACAGCAGGAACGTGAGGAGAGTCCCGGCGGTCAGCGAGCGGCCGAGGAACGGCGGCGCGCCGTTGAGGTTGATGTAGGCGCCGACGGCGAACAGCCCGACGAACGAGTACGACGACACCGACCAGCTGCTGTAGTTGAAGATGAGTCGCAAACGGATGACCGACCAGTTGCGGTCGCGGTACTCGCGGGAGGCGTCGGCGACGGCCGTCCGCTCGCGGTCCTCGCGGGCGAAGCTCTTGACGGTCGCGATGCCGTCGATGCTGTCCTCCAGGCGCGCGTTGATCCGCCCGACGCTCTCGCGGACGTCCTCGTAGACGGGCTCGACGCGAGTCGTGTACCAGCGACCGAGCAACGCGAGCCCGACCGGGAGCACGAGCAACAGCGCCGCCAGCCGGACGTGCAACAGCGCCATGAACGCGAAGGCGACGGCGATCTGGGTGACGAAGCGCAGCCCCTCGACGGCGTTGTTGCCGAAGCCGTTGAGGTTGCTCACGTCGTTGTTGAGGACGCTCATCACGTCACCGGTCTGGCGTCGGTCGAAGAAGTCCATCTCCCGGCCGACCAGCGCGTCGAAGGTGTCGACGCGGATGTCGTGCAGCGTGCGCAGGCGAGCGGTACCGGCGACCCGGCCGGAGAGCCAGGTCAGCGCGCCGTCCAGCGCGAACGCGCCGACGAGCAGGCCGATGGTGAAGGTGACCTGGCCCTCCGTCGTCGTCGGGACCCACCCGCTGGGAACCAGCGGGAGGTCGTAGGGCGTGCTCGACAGGAGGATGGCGTCGAGCGCCACGCCGACGACCAGCGCGGGGACGCGCTGTGGGATCTGGGCGAGCGCCGTGCCGACGATGGCGACGGCGTAGCGGGCGCCGTAGGGGCTGGCGTACCGCCGGATCAGGTGGACCAGCGGGTTGTCGACGTGGTCGGGCACCTCGTACTCGGGGGTGTCGGACGATTCGCTCACTCGTAGTCACCTCGGGGGAGGGCGGCGGGGCGATGGCGCGGCGTCCATCGATCTGTCGTCGGGTCCCGGAAAGCGCTGGCGGTGGTGTGTGAAGCGGTGGCGCGCGGGACGCGGTCGGCCGCCGGCGAGCGGGTCGGCCGACTCACGCGTCGCCCTCCCCGAGGTAGTCGTCGACCATCGCCACCACGCCGTCGAGGACTGGGTCGACCCGCTCGTCGTCGGCGAAGATGGCGCGGCGGTTCTGCCCCGAGCGGATGGCCGCGACGAAGGTGACCGCGAACGGTTCGGGCTCCACGTCGCGGAACTGTCCGGACTCGATCCCCTCCTCGACGGCGTCGGTGACGAACCCCTCCAGGAACTCCGAATCGTACTCGACGGCGTCGCGCAGGCGGTCGTCGTAGGGGGCCTGGGCCTCGATCTCCAGCAGCATCCGGGAGAACTCGACGGTCTCCTGAAACCCCTCGCCCTCCGGCGTTCTGAGCATGTACCGGGCCAGTTCGAGCAGTCGCTCGCGCGGGTCGTCGCTGTCGGCGCGCTCGCGGACCTCGTCGGTGAGGTGGTCCAGCCCGTTCGTGAACATCGCGAAGACGAGATCCTCCTTCGTGTCGTAGTGATAGTGGACGAGCGACTGGCTCACGCCCGCTTCGTCGGCGACCGCCTGGGTGGTGAACGCGTCGAAGCCGTCCTCGACCAGCACGTCGAACGCCGCCCAGCGGATCTCGTCGGCCGTCGAGGGCTCGTCGCCGCCGTCGGCGGTCGCGTCGGCGGCGTCGTCGGACCGACCGTCCGGTGGATCGCCCTCGGTCGTCGCGCTCTCGTCCGCGGCGTCGTCGGTCATGCTCTTGATTGAGTATTCAATCAAATAAAGGACTGGCGGTCGCGGAAGCGGCGACCCGGACCGATCGAATGCGGCGAATACGGGTAGAAGCGGCGGCGGCCGGGGATCAGTCCGCGGCCGTCGCGGCCGCTTCCTCCTCCTCGACGACGGTGTCGGTCCAGGTGCCACGGAGGAACCAGGCACCGACGATCAGCGCCGAGCCGACGTGCATGACGGCGATGGCCCACCAGGCGCCGGTGGTGCCCATGTCGAAGTTCGTCACGAGGACCCACGCGGGGACGACCTGCAGGCCCCAGACGGCGGTGACCGACATGATCATCGCGGCGCGGGTGTTGCCGGCGCCGTTGAAACAGCCTTTGATGACGTGGAATGTGCCCATGAACGCGAAGGTGGGAGCGACGATCACCATGTACGTCTCCCCGATATCGACGATCCGGTCGGCCTCCTCGCCGACGATGAAGACGCCGACGATGTCCCGCGCCCAGTAGATCCCGGCGGCGCTGACGACGACGTAGGCGGCGACGAGCATGCCGACGGCGAGATAGACGGCCTTTCGGGCGCGGTCGGCGCGGCGCGCGCCGAGGTTCTGGCCGACCGCCGTCTCGACGCCCATCCCCAGCCCGACCGCGGGGAGGAAGACGAACGAGGTCAGCCGGGCGGTGATGCCGAAGGCGGCGACGGCCGTCGAGCCGATGACCGCGACGATGGCCGTCATCGCGGTGTACGACAGCGCGCCGGAGCTCTGTTCGATGCTGGCGGGGTAGCCGATCTCGATTATCTTCCGGACGGTCGCCCGCTCCAGTCGCAGGTCGGCCAGCGACAGCGAGAGGCCGAGTCGGCCCGAAAATAGCAGGGCGACTCCCGGGATCGTCGCGAGCGCGCGAGAGAGGACCGTCGCCATCGCCGCGCCCTCGACGCCGTGGCCGGTGAACCCCGTCGCGGCGAGCAGGTCCGCTTCGAGCCCGCGCATGCCGAGGATACCGAACAGGGGGTTGTCGACGAACCCGAAGATGAAGATCGGGTCGAGGACGACGTTGACGGCGACGCTGACGGCCATCAGGTACATCGGCGTTCGGGTGTCGCCCCAGCCTCTGAGGAGCGACTGGAAGACGAAGAAGCCGAACATGAACCAGACGCCGAGGAAGATCACCCGCATGTACTCCAGGGAGTAGGTGAACACCGTGGTCCCGGGATCGGCGCCGATGAGCCGGAGGAACGCGGGCGCGAGCAGGTAGCCGACGGCGCCCAGCGCCAGCGAGAACAACGTGACGAACGCCAGCGTCTGGCCCGCCACCTCGTTGACCCGTTCGAGGTTGCCGGCGCCCTTGTGCTGGGCGACGAGGACGCTCCCGGCCAGCGTCAGTCCGCCGCCCAGCGAGATGAGCACGAACACGGGCGGCCAGGAAAAGGAGAGGGCGCTGACGGCGTCGCCGCCCAGCCGGCCGACCCAGAACGTGTCGACGAGGTTGTACACCACCTGAAGCAGCTGCGTGAAGACGATCGGCGCCGATAGAGCCACCAGCGGCCGAAGGAGCGACCCCTCGGTCAGGTCGTAGTCGGTGTCCCGAGCCGGTTCGTCCGGCCGACCGTCCTCCGAGATATCCGCCGTTTCGGCCGACGACTCGTCCGGTGCATCCGTCACGCGGTCACGCCCCTCCGTCGTCGGCGCCGTCGGGCACGCCGTCCGCCATCAGCAGGTCGTCGATCAGGTACGCCTCGATCCCGGCGAACGCCTCGTCGGTCGGGGCGGCGTCGCCGAGGATCACGTCGTGCGATTGGGCGCCCTCGATGGTCGAGCGGAACAGCGCGGCGTAGCGCTCGGGGTCCACGTCGCGGAACGCCCCTTCGTCGATCCCCTCGCGGACGATGTCGGCGACGACGCCGCGGATGAGCCGGTCGTTCTCGACGAGTTGCTCCTGCAGGTCCGGCTCGAAGGGGGCCTGGGCGCGCATTCCGAGCAGCGCGGTGTGGAAATCGCGAGTCGCCGCGTCGTCGCCCAGGCCGACCACGACGATCTCGGCCATCCGGAGCAGTCGCTCGCGCGGGTCGTCCGGGCCGCCCCCCTCGACCTCGTCGATGAACTCGTCGAGCAGGTGCGAGAGGAACGCGACCATCAGGTCCGCCTTCGAGTCGTAGTGGTAGTGGATGAGCGACTTGCTCTTCTCGAACTCGTCGGCGATGGCCTGGACCGTCAGGTCGGCGTACCCGTGGTTCGCGAGCGCGCGAAAGGTGGCGTCCATGATCGCCGCGCGCGTCGAATCGTCCCCCGACATATCTGACTGAATGGCCAGTCGATATATAAATCATTGCCGATCAGACCCTGAGAATCGGGGGACAACGCTCAAGGGATCGTATCAGAGAGTACGACGGGAGCGACGACGATGGAGGGATCGAACACGGCGGAATCGGACGCGGACGGAGCCGACACGGGCGACGCGTCGGGGTCGGTTCGGGGCGTCGCCGAGCGGCTGGTCCCGGGGCCGGTCCGGCGCAGCTACGCCCTGAAGTTCGCGGTCGCGATGGCAGTCGTGATCCTGCTGGTCGCGGTCGTCGGCGTCGGAAGCTACGTCCAGATCCGGGGGATCATCGAGGACGACGCGGAGCACACGCTCCGGTCGACAGCGACGCTGCAGGCCGACTCGGTCGGCGAGTGGATGACGAGCATGCGGGCGCAGGTACGTGGATTCTCGGGCTCGAACGTCTACGCCACCGAGGACCCCGAACGGATCGGCGAGACGCTGGACGCCTTGCGGGCACAGGCCAGTACGGACGTGGCGGGGATCCACTACGTCGACGCCGACGGGACGGTCCTCGCGAGCACGGTCGCCGACGTGGAGGGGAGCGCGGTCGACACGAGGCGCCCGGAGTGGACGGCGCCGATCGCGGCGGCGCGGAACGCGTCGGGCGGCGAGTGGCGCGTCGGCGTCTCGGACCGGGCCTACGAGTCCAACGGTCGCCTGCTGATGGCCTTCGCCGGACGGGTCCGCGTCGGCGAGGGCGTACTCGTCGTCGTCGGTGACGTGCGCGGCGACTTCGAACAGCTCCACCGGGCCCGCTCGATCGTCCGGACGCAGCTGCTGAACCCCGAGGGGCGGAACGTGTTCGCCTCCCGGCAGACGGCGCCGAGCCCGTTGGCGGAGACGGCTGCCTTCGAGCGGGCGGTCGCGGGGGAGTCGGCGAGCCGCGAGCGGGCCTCGGACGTGGTCGCGTTCGCGCCGGTCCCCGACAGCCCGTGGGTCGTCGTGACCGAGGCGCCCAAGTCGCAGCTCTACCAGGCCAGCGAGACGGTCGGGCGGAACGTGGTCGTCCTCGTCGTCGCCTCGATCACGACGCTGGCGGTCGTCGGGTTCGTCCTCGGCCGCGGGACCGTCGTCCCGCTGCGCCGGCTGCGCCGGCGCGCGGAAGCCATGGCGGACGGCGACCTCGACGTGGACCTCTCGACGAGCCGCGAGGACGAGATCGGACGGCTGTTCGTCGCGTTCGACAACATGCGCGAGGCGCTGCGGAGCCAGATCCGGGAGGCGGAGGCGGCACGCGAGCGCACCGAACGCTCGCGGGCGGAACTACAGCGGCAGAACGAACGGCTCGACCAGTTCGCCAGCACCGTCAGCCACGACCTGCGCAACCCCCTGAACGTCGCCAGCGGCCACCTCCAACTGATCGATGGGAAAGTCGACGACCTCGGAGCGGAGGGCGTCGAGGCGCTGGATCCCCACGTCGAGACGATCGACGACGCCCACCTTCGGATGGAGGAGATCATCGACGACGTGCTGACGCTGGCCCGGCAGGGCCGGGACATCGAGGAGACGCAGTCGGTCGATCTGGCGACCGTCGCCCGCGACGCCTGGGCGACCGTCGACAGCGGGTCGGCGACGCTGTCGGTGCCCGAGAGCCGCACTATCGCGGCAGACCCCGACCGCCTCCGGCAGGCCTTCGAGAACTGCTTCCGGAACGCCGTGGAACACGGTTCCACGAGCCCGGATTCGCAGGCTCAGCAGGGCACCGACGGAGCAAGCTCCGTCGAGCCGTCGGGCGCTGACGCGCCCGACGACGCCGTCGAACACGGACTCCCCGACGACGGCACGGAGAGCGACGGGCTGACTGTCACGGTCGAACTCACCGAGGACGGCTTCGCCGTCGCCGACGACGGCGCCGGCATCCCGGCCGACACCGTCGACGAGGTCTTCGAATACGGCCACACGACCGACGAAGACGGGACCGGCTTCGGCCTCGCGATCGTCGAAACCGTCGTCGAGGCCCACGGCTGGTCGGTCGCCGTCGACCCAGACCACGACGGCGCCCGCTTCGTCGTCTCCGACGTGTTCGACGACGCCACCGACACCGACAGCCCAGAAGGCTGACGTATCCCGCACAGAATCGCACTCGATAACTGTTGTGTACCTTCCTACACACGGTTCGATACCTCTTATGTGCGATTCGCTTTCAGGAATCTCTACTGATAACTACGACGCTACCATTTTAGGGGTCACGCCGAAACCGACGTGTATGCGAAGGCGACGGTTCCTGTCGGGCGCCGCTGCCGGGTCGCTCGCGGGCCTGGCGGGCTGTGGGGACGTTCTCGGGTCCGATGGGCGGTCGGGACCGGCGGGGCCGCCGCGGCTGTCGGTCGACGGGCGGTGGCTCACCGACCCGTCGGGGGGCCGTGTCGTCCTGCGGGGCGTGAACGTCCCCGGGCCGGTGTGGGGGCGCGAGCGGGCCGACGCCCGCGGGAAGGGGTACCGGGAGACCCTGGAACTCGCCACCGACGCCGGGGCGGGCTGGCACAGCCGCGTCCTCCGGGTTCCCGCGACGCCCCAGACCCTCGCCAACGTGGGCGTCGAGCGGTTCGCGAACGAGTATCTCGACGAGGCGGTGGCGCTGGCGGCCGAGCGGGGCGTCTACCTGCTGATCGACTATCACGCGACCGAGCGCTACGACACGGACGCCATCGACGACCGACTGCGGACGTTCTGGCGGACGGTCGCGCCGCGGTACGCCGACGAGAGCCACGTCCTCTACGAGCTGTTCAACGAGCCCACCGAGCCGGCGACGGGCGGGATCGAGGCCTGGCGGACCTGGACTGAGTACGCCGAGCCCTGGGTACGGTTCGTCCGCGAGCGGGCGCCGGAGACGCCGGTCGTCGTCGGCTCGCCGCGGTGGTCGTCGCTGACCGCCTACGCCGCCGAGGAGCCGTTCGCCGACGACAACGTCGTCTATTCGGCCCATGTCTACCCCTCCTGGGAACCGGAGACCTGGGAGGCGACGTTCGGCGACCCGGCGCTGTCCGTGCCGGTGTTCGTCACCGAGTGGGGGTACGCCGACGACGCGAACGTCGACTCTCACTTCGCCGCCACGACGGGGTCGTGGGGTCGTCCCTTCCGGGAGTGGCTCGCCAGCCACGACAACGTCGGCTGGTGCGCCCGCGCGTTCGACTCCCAGTGGGTCCCGCCGATGTTCGACGCCGAGTGGAACCTCCGCGGGGGCGACCGGTACATGGGCGAGCTCGTCAAGCGGTGGCTGGCGGCCGAGCGCGAGCGCCACTGGCCGCCGGCGGGCGCGGACGCGCCGACCGCGACGGCGACGCCGACCGGCCGACCGCCAGGCGCCCCGGAGAGCCTCGGCCTCTCGTCGATCGGAGAGACGGCGGCGACGCTCGTGTGGGTGGCGCCCACTGACTCGGGCGGCGACGACGTGGTGCAGTATCGTATCGCGCTCGGCGACGACGACCCGCGGGTCCTCCGCGGCTCGCGCCAGTCGTACGAGCTGACGGGGCTCAACCCGGGCGAGCGATACGCAGTGAGCGCCACCGCGGTCGACGGGGCCGGTCGCGAGTCCCGGCCCGCGACCGCCGAGTTCACGACCGCCGCGTCCGCCGAGGCGGCGGCGACGATCCCTGCCGCGGGCGACGCGCCGGCCGTCGACCGGTCGGTCGAGGACGCCTGGGCCGACACGCCGCCCCACCCGATCGACACCCGAGTCTGGGCCGAGCAGGCGTCGGACGTGACCGGCGAGTGGCGGGCGCTGTGGGACGGGCGCGCGCTGTACGTCCTCGTCACGGTGGCCGACGAGGCGGTGCTGGACCACGACGCGGTCGAGCTGTACCTCGACCTGGCCCACGACGGCGGCGACGAGTACGACGGCGTCGACGACCTCCAGCTCGTCGTCGAGGCCGGATCCGGCCGGCTGACTCCGGGTGCCAACTCGGCCACCGTGGACCCCGTCGACGCGACCGTGACCGAGACGGGCGACGGCTGGCGGGCCGAAATCGCGGTGCCCTGGGAACCCTACGGCGTCGCGCCCTTCGTCGGCGACCGCCTCGGCATGGACGTTCACGTCGTCGACGACGCCGAAGGGGGCATCAGGCGCGACGCGAAGGTCGCCTGGTACGACGAGTCCGACGCCGTCTGGGAGACGCCCTCGGCGATGGCCACCGTCGCGCTCGGCCGCTGAGCGCGGCCGGCGCGTCACCGGTTCGCAGTCGGGCGGTCGGGCGACCACTTCCGCTCCGGTCCCGACAGTCTTTAGCCGGCCGTCGGCAATCTTCGGGCAGATGGCGAATTCGAACGCGAAGGGCGACCGCCGCGAGCGGGAGCTCGTCAACGAACTCGACGCGGCCGGCTTCGCGGTGATGCGCGCGCCCGCCAGCGGGAGCGCCACCGAGCGCGAACTCCCCGACGTGCTGGCCGGCGACGGCGAGGACTTCTACGCCGTCGAGGCGAAGTCGTCGGCGGGCGACCCCATCTACCTCGACGGCGAGGAGGTCGAGGCGCTCCTCTTTTTCTCGCGCAACTTCGGCGCCAAACCCCGCATCGGCGTCCGCTTCGACCGCGAGGACTGGTACTTCTTCCACCCCGGCGACGAGGCCGTCCACGTCACCGACGGCGGCAACTACCGCGTCAAGAAGGAGACCGCGCTGGCCCACGGCGTCGACTTCGACGAACTCGTCGGCCACTCCGAGAAGGTCACCTTAGACGAGGTGGCCGACGACGGCCCCGACCAGGGAACCCTCGACGTGCTCTCGGCGTTCGAACGCGGCGACCTCTCGAAGGAGGAAGCCGCCGAGATGCTGTAGCGTCGCGGTCCCCCGACGGGCCCGCGCTCGACCCCCCGGTTTCGTCTCGAACCCACCCCACCGCGGGCCGGAGGCGCGGCTCGCCGGCGTCGAAGACGGTCTCGTGCCCGGACACGAAGCGGACGACGGGACGCGGTCCGCCGGGTCGCCGCTACGCCGTGGCGCGCTCACGCAGATCTCGGTCGACGACCGCGGCGTCGTCGACCCGCTGCAGCCGTGACAGGGGAAACGAGTAGCGGCGCGGCGACTCCCGGCGGGCGAGGTCGCCCAGATACACCGCTTCGACCACCAGATCGTCGAGGGGGTAGCCCTCGTTGGTGGCGTAGTCGGCGACCGTCTCGCCGACGCCCTCGATGACGACCTCGTGCGCCCGCTCGGGCGTGACGCGGGCGACGACGAGCCGGTCGTCCGTTTCCCGGTCGCGAACCACGTCGCCGGGCTCCAGCCGGCAGGCCCCGCAGAGGTCGGGGGCTCCCTCGCTCTCGGGGACGAAGGTGTCGACGCCGCAGGCGTCGCAGACGGCCGCGCGCTTGCCCGGAGCGGGCACTCGGCGGGTGGTGATCTCGATGGCGACGCGCCGGCGGTGTTTGCACCGCTCGCCGCGGATCTGGTAGTCGGGGCAGGTACAGGTGCCCGCGGGGAGGTCGACGACGTAGGTCGCGCCGCTGGCGCTGTCGACGGCGTAGCGGCCGCCGCCCAGCGGGCGGACGGCCATGCGCTCGGTCCAGGCGCGGGCGGCCCGCTCGTCGAGCCGCCGAACGTCCGGTGCGAGTGCGGTCTTTCGGACCTGGGTAGGGGTACGTGATTCGGACATAGGCGTTCGGACGCTGGTGTTTATCGCTGTCGCGTCCACTCGAAACGTAGGTTCCGAACGCACCTAACTCCATCGCGGGTGTGCGCGCGCGGTGCCGGCGGTCGACGACGCCGATGCGTCGGCGGCCGGTCGGTGACCAGTGAACGCGCGCTTCGAAGCGCTTTTGCCCGGGCCGGGGAAATCCACGGCCATGGAAATCGACCGGAAGTTCGCCGTCGAACTCGGTATCTCGGCGGCCTCGGTCGTCTTGTTCGTCGGTGCGGCCTACGTCGTCAGTTCCAACTACGCCGACCCCGCCAACGTGACCGACAACGGCTCGGCTGCGCCCGTACTCCAGCCCGACGGGGGGCTCGTCATGGTCGGCGTCGTCGGCCTGTTCGTCCTCATCATGGCCGTCGCCGGACTGATCCTGTACCGGGCGAGCTTCGACGAGGCGTAGACGCCCTCCGCCGTCGCGCCGGAACCGCTCAGGCTTCGGCGTCTTCGGCTTCCCCGTCTTCTGCGTCTTCGGCTTCTCCGTCCTCGGGGTCCTCGCTCTCTCCGTCCCCGTCCTCGCGCGCTTCGCGCCAGTCGGTCAGGTCGTCCTCCTCGGCCTCGTCGAGCTGATGTTCGTAGTAGTTCAGCGGGTGAGACTCGTTGATCTCGTCTTTACAGATCTCGTCTTTGCCGATGCAGTCGCCGTAGGACTGCATCGTCGCACAGGCGGGCGGGGAGTAGTCCGTCGGGCTGGTCGCCCCGCGGATGTGGTCGACCTGATAGCGGGTCGCCTCCTCGCCGAAGCCCGGGTTGACCTCGAAGATATCGACGATCTCGTCGGTCGTCATACCGATGCTGGTCAGAAAGGAAGCGATGGCGAATCGCGAGTGGTGTTCGAGGTGGTCGCCCTGCTGGACCTGGTCGAGGAGGTGTTTCATGCAGGGCGGGAACAGCTCGGGAACGACGGTGTCGATGTCGCGGGTGAGGTCGAGCTCGGAGAGCCGCTCGCGGAGGTTCTCGGCTTCCTCGGCGAGTTCGTCGGCGATGGTCTCGGGGACCGAGAGGGGGAGGCCGTCGTCGACGCGGTGACGGACGGCCTGGCGCAACAGGGTGAGGAGCTCCTCGCCGTCGACCAGCACCTCGCCGTCGGCGAGCGCGCGGTTGACCAGGCGCCACTCGTCGCCTCGCTGGTCGGCGACCAGGTCGAGGTACGTTCCCACTTCGACGTGGAACTCCCGGGAGGCGCCGTCGCTGACGACGGCCGAGCCGTCGCCGACGGTCCCGTCGGCCGCCCGGACGCTCCCGGACAGGTCGAACTCCGCGAGCAGTTCCCGGAGCGTGAGCCGGGGCTTGCTGGCGGATTTGAACTCCGTCGTATCGGCGAAGTCGGCGGTGAAGCGCTCGAAGGCCGTCGCGGCTTCGGCCTCGGCGTACTTGCGCGTGAGAACGTGCTCGTCGACGAGCGAGACGAGGACGCGCGCGACCGGATAGGAGAGCAGTTCGATCCGGTCGATATCGTGGCTGTCGCCGACCGCGCCGTCCTCCAGCGCCCAGACCACGCGCTCGACCCCCCGTTCGACGACGGCGGCGTCCTCGGCGACCAGGGCCGCCAGGTCGACGCCCGCCTCGCCGACGGCCTGTCGCGACTCCCCCCGCCAGGGGTACCGGGCGTGGATGGGCTCGATTCGCATCGACCGCTCGTTGTTCCTACCGTCGAATAAAGCCGACGGTCAGCGGAGCGGCGTCGCCACTGGCTGGCGGTCGCGTCGGCGGGGGGGACGGTCGGCTACCGCTCGCTGCGCTGTCGACAGCGTCGACGTCGGCAGAAACGGTCGAGCGGTGCGGCGCGGGCTCAGTCCCGGTGGAGCGCGCGCAGTTCCTCGGCGACGGCCTCGCTGTTGTCGGCGTCGCCCTGGACGGCGCGCTTGTAGCGCTGGTACTCGCTGCGGGTGACGTGGATCTCCTCGGTTTCGCCCTGGCGGGTGACCGCCAGCCGAACGGTCCCCTGGGGGTTGTTGCGGAGCTTGAACGAGGCGACGGCCGAGAGGACGAACCACAGCGCGACGCTCCCGCCGACGAAATAGAGCATCGCCGTCGGGAACGCCATCGAGTCGCTGGCCTCGACCCACCGCTGGGGGTAGACGCGCCAGTACATGACGACGCCGGCGACGGTGATAGCGGCGCCGGCGAGCGCGCCGAGTCGCTCACGGCGGCTGGCGGGCAGGACGGCGACGACGCCGACGAACATCGCCGGGATCCCGAGCCCGGCGAGGACGCCCGCGACGCGGCGGGCGTCGGTCGTGCTCGTCGCGTCGAAGACGGCGGCCAGGTCCGTCGTCAACACGAGGATGGCGCTCACGACGGCGAGCGCACCGACGACGAACAGACCGCCGCCCGCCGACACGCGCCGCGGGTCGCGCCCGGTCCACTCCCCGCGGTCGTAGGCTTCCGAGAGACTGGGCATAGCCGACCGTTGTCGCCCGTCCTACAAAGCTACCCGTCAGACGCGCGCACGACGCCGCCCGCGGGGAAGTCGTCGGACCGGGTCGAACCGGTTCGGGGTCGAATGGGACGTCTCCGCACGCGGTGGAAAACGGTTTAGGCCACTGGCGACGATTCAGAGGTATGAGTCAGCAGGAATCGGAACCCCGCGACGGTGCGAGCGGAGTGGCCGACGACAAACCCGACGACCTCCCGAGCAGCGAGGTCACGAAAGGCGCCGAGCACGCGCCCCACCGCGCGATGTTCCGCGCGATGGGCTACGACGACGAGGACCTCTCGTCGCCGATGGTCGGCGTCGCCAACCCGGCCGCCGACATCACGCCGTGTAACGTCCACCTCGACGACCTGGCCGACGAGGCCTACGAGGGCGTCGACGAGACGGGCGGCATGCCGATCGAGTTCGGCACCATCACCATCTCCGACGCCATCTCCATGGGCACGGAGGGCATGAAGGCCTCGCTCATCTCCCGGGAGGTCATCGCCGACTCCGTCGAACTGGTGAGCTTCGGCGAGCGCATGGACGGGCTCGTCGTCATCGGCGGCTGCGACAAGAACATGCCCGGGATGATGATGGCCGCCATCCGCACGGACCTGCCGAGCGTCTTTCTCTACGGCGGGTCGATCATGCCCGGCGAACACGACGGCCGCGATATCACCATCCAGAACGTCTTCGAGGGCGTCGGCGCCGTCGCCGACGGTGACATGACCGAGGACGAACTCTACGAGATGGAACAGCAGGCCTGCCCCGGCGCCGGGTCCTGTGGCGGAATGTTCACCGCCAACACCATGGCTTCGATCTCCGAGGCGATCGGCTTCGCGCCGCTGGGCAGCGCGAGCCCGCCGGCTGAAGACGAGAGCCGCTACGAGGAAGCCCGCCGGGCCGGCGAACTCGCGACCGCGGTCGTCGAGGCGCGCCGTCGCCCATCCGATTTCCTCACCCGCGAATCGTTCGAGAACGCTATCGCCCTGCAGGTCGCGATCGGCGGCTCGACCAACGCCGTGCTCCACCTGCTCGCGATGGCCGCCGAAGCCGGCGTCGACCTGGATATCGAGGACTTCAACGAGATCAGCAAGCGCACGCCGAAGATCGCTGATCTGCAGCCCGGCGGCGAGAAGGTGATGAACGACCTCCACCAGGTGGGCGGCGTCCCGGTCGTCCTCAACGCGCTGTACGAGGCGAACCTGCTCCACGGCGAGGCACTGACCGTGACCGGCGAGACGATGGGCGAGGCGCTCGAAGCCTACGACCCGCCCGCGATCGAGGACGTCGACGCCGACTACCTCTACACCGTCGACGAGCCGAAAAACGAGCAGGGCGCGATCCGCATCCTGACGGGCAACCTCGCGCCCGAGGGCGCGGTCATCAAGATCTCCGGCGAGGAGTACCGCCGCCACGAGGGACCGGTCCGGATCTTCGACGAGGAGAGCGAGGCGATGCGGTACGTCCAGGAAGGGGAAGTCGACAGCGGCGACGTGATCGGCATCCGCAACGAGGGGCCGCGCGGCGGTCCGGGCATGCGTGAGATGCTCGGCGTCACGAGCGCGGTGGCCGGCCAGGGCCACGCCGACGACGTGGCGCTGTTCACCGACGGTCGCTTCTCCGGCGCGACCCGGGGCTTCTCGATCGGTCACGTCGCCCCGGAAGCGTTCGTCGGCGGCCCGATCGCCGCGCTCGAGGACGGCGACACCATCACCATCGACGTCGACGAACTCGAACTCTCGGTCGACCTCAGCGACGAGGAGATCGAGGCGCGTCTCGAAGACTACGAGCCCGAACCGAACTACGAGTCGGGCGTGCTCGCCAAGTACCACCGCGACTTCGGGTCTGCGGCAAACGGCGCGGTCACCAACCCCGGCGCCAAGTGGGACTAAGTCGGGACCGTCCGGCGGCCGCAGGCCGCCGGTGCTCCGGGTCGAGTGGAACGAGACCCGGTTTTTGCCCCATCTTTTTGCGTCGGGGGTGCCCACAGCGAGCGGGTGCGAGCGAGGACATCCCGTGCGGAAAACGGTGGCAGGGTGTATCTGCCTAATGTCATTTTCTTCGGAGATTAAGTTAGCACTACATTTATCGATGATTACAGTGACACCATCGTATGACTATCTGACGGGTCCGATTGGGCCGATGGTTAATTTCACTACTGATAGCTGGCGACACAAGGCATATGCGACAGGGGACCGTAGTGACGTGTATTGCCGGTCACGTATCGGGCCGACCGGCGTCGTCAATCGGATACGAGACATGAGAGACGAAAAGCAGGGGGACGAAGGCGACAGTGTCGACGCGCACAGCAGCGAAACCAGCGGTGTCACGTTCGACCACTACGACTGGGGCGAGGAGGACTCGCCGAGTATCGCGGTCGCGGAGGCCGTCGCGGCGGTCACGAACCGAAACGTGACGGCGCTCCCGCCGGTACAGGGGGTCGTCGACGCGGACGCGCTGGACATGCTCGTCCGCTCGGGCGACCCGCTGACGGTCAACGTCACAATCGACTACGCGGGGACCGACGTGACCGTCACGGGCGACGGCCGGATACGGGTCAGACCCCGGTCGGAGTGAGCTACTCCCGGCAGGCTTCGAGCAACTGCCTGGCGTGGCGTACGTGAAAGTCCTTCTCGTCGGTGTCCTCGGTATCGAGCGCCCGTTGCAGGTGGACGTCTATCCGCTCGATCGAGTCCGGATCGAGCGTCCCCAGCGGTGGCCCCTCCGTCGCCCCCGAAGTGCCTTGCGTGTGTCGCGTCATTGGTCCGTGCTATCTGGTAGCTCACGTACGGCCGGCTTATAGGCTTCGGTGTTGACACGTCACTGCGGAGACGGGCGGCGCGGCGACGGACTCAGAGGCGGTCGGCCACGGCGGGAGCGGCGCTGACGGCGCTGACCGGGCGTTCGATCGTGTCGGTGCCGAAGATGGCGGTCGTCCCGGCGCGTTCGAGTTTCGTCCGGGCGTCGGCGGCGAGCATCGGGTGGACACAGGTGACGAACACGCGGGCGGCGCCGCGGTCGGTGAGGACGGCGATGGCCTCGCTCATCGTCGACCCCGTCGCGACGATGTCGTCGACCAGCACCACGTCGCGGTCGGCGACCGCGGCGTCGCTGGGCTCGACCGTCACCGCGCCGGTGTCGTAGTCGCGCTCCTTCTCGAAGTAGTCGGTCGAGCCGCGACCGTAGGCGTCGCGGGTCGTCGCCGCCAGGTCGATGGCGCCCTCGTCGGGCGAGAGGAAGAGCGGGTCGGCCAGATCGGCGGGCAGCGGGTCGGCCAGGCGGCCGGCGGCGTCGACGGGCTCGGCGGGAACCGTGAAGAAGTCACAGACGGCGGTCTCGTGGGGATTGACGGTGAGTACGCGGTCGGTCCCCGTCGAGACGGCTCGGGCCACCGCCCGGGCCGAGACGGGCTCGCCATCGGAGAATGCCGCGTCCTGGCGGGCGTAACCCATGTAGGGGAGGACCGTGGTTACCTCGTTCGCGCCGGCCTCGCGGACGGCGTCCTGGAGCTGGAGCAGTTCGACGTGGGCGTCGCTGGAGACGGTGGACCCGACGACGACGGCGTCGTCGGCCGCAAAGTCGGTGAGGGTGGCCTGGAGTTCGCCGTCGGGGAAGCGGTCGTACTCGACGGCGGCCAGGTCCCGACCCGTCGCGTCGGCCAGTGCGGCCGCGAACGCCTGTGACGTGGACCCGCTGACGATCATGTCCGGGGGGTCGCGTTCGCCGGTAAACACCGTTTCGGTTGCAGCGGACGGTCGCCCGCGACCGGCGAACCGGGGCGTCGACCGGCGAGTGACCCCCCAGAATCGACGCTGAGAACTGGTTCGACATCGTCAAGAGGGACAACCGGATACGGGCCGACGATGCCCGCGACGACCGATGCGGCCGGGGGCGACGACGGCGACGGTGACGGCAGCGACCGTGACGACGCGACCGACTCGCCGCTCGGCTCGCCGACGCGTCGGGCGGTTCTCGCCGGCGCGGCCGGACTCGGGGCCAGCGCCGTCGGTCGGTCGACGGCCGCGCCCGGCGAGCGGAGGGGTGACACCGTCGGCGAGCGAACTGACGCCGCGACCGGCGCGGACGGCGCCGCGGCGGTGACCGTCGCCACCTGGAACTGCTATCTCGGCGTCGACCTGTTCGACCTGTTCGACGCCGACTCGCTGTCCGAGGCGCGGTCGATCGCCGGGGACCTCCTCGCCGAGGCGCGGCGCCATCCCTACGCCGCCCGGGCGGACGCGATCGCCGAGCGGTTGCTCGCCGCCGAGGCCGACGTGGTGGCGCTCCAGGAAGCGGCGGTCGTCCGGACCCGGCCGCTGTTCGGCGAGGGGAGCGGGGAGACGGTCGTCGACATGCTCGACCTCGTGACCGCGGCGCTGGCCGACCGGGACGGCGCCTACGAGGTGGCAGCCACCGCCGTCACGACCGACGTGTCCGTCCCGGCGGAGTCGGACGACGAGTGGCTGGACGTGCGCCTGACCGACCGCGTCGCGCTGCTCGTCCGCGAGGGGGTTGACGTGCGCGACGCGGGCTCGGGCCGCTACGACGCGCAGGCACGGTTCCCGATACTCGGCGACGACCTGACGGTGACGCTCCGGCGGGGGTACTGCCTGGCCGACCTCGTCGTCAACGGGACGGCCCTGACGGCCTGTTCGACCCACCTCGAATCGTCGAAGTCGGGCGTCCGCCGTCGGCAGGCCGCAGAACTGGTCGACGTGCTCCCCGCCGAGGGCACCGTCGTCGTCGGCGCGGACCTCAACAGCGGACCGGCGGCCGGCCGCGACGCCTACGAGACGGTGACCCGGGCGCTGACCGACGCGGCGGCCAGCGTCGCGCCGCCGGAGCCGGGCGACACCTGCTGTCAGCCGGCGAACCTGCGGAACGAGCGCCCGCGCTTCGGCAGCCGCGTCGACCACGTGCTCTCGCGCGGCCCCGCCCCGACCGCGGTCGAACGGCTCGGCGCCGACCCCGCCGACCGCGTGGCGGCGACGGTCGACGGCGAGCCCGTCACCGTGTGGCCCTCAGACCACGCCGGCGTCGCCGCGACGTATCCGATCGCGGAGCCGTCGCCCACTCGGTCGCCGACTCCGACCCCGGTGGGGAGTTCGACCGCGGCGCGGGGCCCGGCGTCCACACCGACCCGAACGGGGAGCCGGACGCCGACACCCGCATCGGCCGCTGGCCGGACCGACTCGGCGACGAACGCGTCGGTGGGCTCACCGACCCAGCCCGCCGGGACGACCGACGGGGCGGGCGCCGGGTTCGGCCTCCTCTCCGCGGCGGCGGCGCTCGTCGCCGGCGCGCTCGCGCGCGGTCGAGACGGCGACGGGAACTGACGAGTCGTCGATCGCCTCCGCCGTCCGTCGCCCCTCCGGGACCGCTCTCCCCCGAGCGGTGACCGCTCAGGCCACCGCGAGCGCGACCACGCCGGGGAGTCCGATCGACCGCGAACGCCAGCCGCCAGCGCCGTCGGCGGTCGTCTCGGGGTCGGCCTCGACGAGGAAGGTCCCGCCGGCGGTGACCGCGTAGACGCACTCGCCGTAGTCGACGCCGACGACCGGCTCCTCGATCGGCAGGTCCACGGCTCCCCACCCCTCGCCGTCGCGTTCGAACAGCGCGTCGGCCGTCGCGGCGTGGGCGTGGTCGCCGCCGGCGGCGACCGCGCGGAAAGCCCCCTCGCGCTCGCGCAGCCAGCCGTTGCCCAGTCGGTACAGCCCGTCGTCGGTCGCCGCCAGCGGGACGCCGTCGGCGACCGCCACGTCGCGGGCCGCGTCGAGCCCCGCGTTCGCGAGGCCGTCGCCGTCGACTCGCCAGACGCCGTCGGCGGCGGCGACGAACCCGTCGGCGATGGCCCGCACGTCGGCGACCGTTCCCAGGTCCGTCCACTCGTCGCCGCGGTAGCGGGCGACTCGGCCGGACTCGTCGGCGGCGAGCACGTCGCCCTCGCGGTCGGTCCCGACGGCGACCGCCGGGCCGAATTCGAGCGGCTCGAACTCCTCGGGGCCGACGAGAACTGCTTCGTCGGTGGCGACGACGACCGCGCCGTCGACCGTCGTCACGTCGCGAGCGTCCGCCCGGTGGGCGAGCCCGAACCGACCCACCTGGTCGCCCGAGACCCGCACGGTCGCTACGCCCTGTCCCGTCGCGAGGTAGGCGACCGTCTCCTCGCGACGGTCGCCGTACATCCGTTTCTCCTCGATGGCGCTCATACGGGGAGTGGGCGGCCCGGCCGTGAAAACCTGCCGCCGCATCCGTTCGGCGACGCGGCCACCTCCGTCCGCTGGGCGTGTTCGACGGAGCGCAGCGGCCGATCGAATCCGGCGCGGCGGGCGTTCCCGATACCGAGCGACGGCGGGCGTTCAAAGCGAGATTTAACCTTCGGGTAGGGATATATGGGCGCGGACGGATCGATCGGGACGGAGAGATGTCGGGACTCATCGACCGGATCCAGGACCGGACGGCGACGAGCGACGAGCGACTGCGAGTCCTCGACGTCGAGGGCGAGGAGACCGACGACGTGCTCGACGCGCTCGCGACGGACACCCGGCGGGCGGTCTACCGGACGCTGTTCGAGCGGCCGCGCACCGCCTCGGAGATCGCCGACGCCGTCGACACGTCCGTCCAGAACGTTCACTACCACGTTTCGAACCTCGAAGCCGCCGGGCTGGTCGAGCCCGTCGACTCGCGGTACTCCGAGAAGGGCAACGAGATGACCGTCTACGGCCCGGCCAGCGACCCGCTCGTGATCGTCGGCAACGAGGAGGTTCGCCCCCGCGTCCAGCGGACGCTGACCGACGTGGTGGGCGGGATCGGCCTGCTCGGGGTCGCCGCCCTGCTCGTCCAGTGGGGCGCCGAACGGGTCGCCCGCCCCTCGATCGGCGGCTCGGGCGCCGGCCCAGCCAGCCCCAACGCGACGATCGGCGAGCCCGGCTCGCTGGCCTGGGTCGTCTTCGACGTGGTCGAACCCGGCGTCCTCTTTTTTTTCCTCTGCCTCGCGGTGGCCGCGCTCGCGGCCCTCGCGCTCGACCGGTAGGCTCCGACTTCCGAGAGTTCGGCTCCACCCTGCAGCGACCGGTACCGCGCGAACGAGCGGTCGCCGTCCGCATCGACGACTCAGCGGTGAGCGACCGGTGCGCGCCACGACGAACGGGACGACCCAGCAACGCTCGGGACGACACAGCGAGACCGTCGGTCCGGCGTCGACCGGGCACCGGCGGTAAAGGTCGCGAGGCCCGAGAGACGGAACGGTGAGCGGGAAGCGGAGAACGCGGACGAGAGAGAAGGCAGGAGCAACAGTGAAGCGAGGGAGGAAGGACGAGAGCCCGAGAGGAACAGCGGAGCGCAGGAGGGTGAACGGAAGCGTGGGCGGCGGTCAGTCGCGGACGAAGCCGAGGAACGTGGCGACGCCGCCGAAGGCGATCAAGCCGCCGACGGCGAGCGCGCCGAGGCCGGCGAGGGGTGAGCCCGAGCCGCCCTCGGCGGCGACCGTCGCGCCGTTGGGCCCGGCGGGGTCGGCGGGCGGGTCGTCGGCGGTGGCGGTCGGGGCGTCGTCGCCCGCGCTCCCGTCGTCGGCGAGGACGACGAGCGTCCCGATGGCGTCGGGCTCGCCGTCGGCCGCGGTCCCCGCCGACACCGAGACGTCGTACTCGAACGGGTCGAGCGAGCCGTCGAGGGTGGTCTCGCTCGTGACGTTCGCCGGGCGGGTCTCGCCGGCTTCCGCGACGGCGAGGACCGGTCGGTCGGCGTCGGCGGCGGCTCCCGTCCGGACGACGACGACCGCGCGGCCGTCGCCGTTCGTGTCGCGGACGACGGCGCTCGTCTCGTAGTTGACCGCTCGTTCGTCGCCGAGCGTGACCGTCAGCGCGTCGGCGTCACCGAAGGTGACGGGGATCCGAACCGTGTCACCGCTGGCGACCTGGGCGACGCTCTGGACCTGGATCTCGTCCGTATCGAGCGGCGTCGCGGTCGAGCCCTCGCCGTCCGGGCCGGGCGTGGCCGTCGCGGTCGGACAGCTGTCCTCGCAGTCGGCGACGCGCCCGTAGACCTCCGCGAGCGCCTCGCCGTCGCCACGGACGGACACCTCGAGGGCGGTGCCGACCGGCACGTTGCCGAAGTCGAACGGCGCGGAGAACGAACCGTCGTCGCCGACGGTGGTCTCGGCCTGCATGAGGAACGGCGACTTATCCGAGCGGGAGGTCACCCGGATCGAGAGCGTCGTCCCGGGGTCGAGCGTCGTCTCGCCGGCGATCGTCTGCCCCGCGCCCGCGTCGACGACGACCTCGCCGTCGGTCGTGTCGACGGTCGTCCCGTCGTGGAGCGGGCGCGGCGTCGCCGTTCCGTCGTCGCCGTCGGCCCCGCCCGCCGAGTCGCCGTCGGCGCTCAGCAGCGCCAGCGTCCCGATGGCGACCGGATCGGCGGGGTCGCCCAGCGCGAGGTCGTAGGCCGTGGGCGCGAGCGGGTCGTCGGTGCCCGCGAGTTCGGTCCGGTCCTCGATGGCGTCGTCGCCGGCGACCGTGAGGTACGACTCTGGGCTGCCCTCGTCGACGGCGGCGGTGTCGAAGCGGACGACCACGGTCCCGTCGCCGTCGGCGTCGGTGACCGTCGCATGCGCCTCGAAGTTCTGGTCCTCGTCGTCGGCGTCACCGATCACGAACTGGACGCCGTCGCCGGACGCGCCCGTCGTGTTGACGGCGATCTCGGCCGTCTCGCCCTGCCGGACCGTCGTGATCGACTCCTCGAAGGAGGGACCGGAGTCGGCGCTCCTCGCCGCGTCGGCGGCGACGACGCCGGCCAGCGGGCTCGTGACCAGCGTCGCGACGAGGAAGACGAGGAGCGCGGGGCGGACGCCCCCGCGAACTCGCGCGACGAGGCCGTCGGCGGTCATCCGACCACCCCCGTGGGGCGGTCGCGAGCGGGCGGGGCTATCGGCGGACGGTACGTCGGTCGGAGGCCGGTCGCGGGCGACCGGTCAGGGTGGCAGTCGTCTCTCATCGCACTCGGATCGTCAGTCGGAACACAAATACCACTCCCGTAAGCTTCAACCTGGCTTTGATCGGTCCCCGGGACGGGCCGAACAGCTTCGGCGACCGGCCGCCGGCCCTGCGCGGCCGGGACACACGACCGTTGGCCCTTTCACCGTGGATCCCCTACGGAAAGCGATGGCAAACCTCGAACTGTACGAACTCGAAGGCTGTCCCTACTGCGCGAAGGTCACGAGCAAGCTCGACGAGCTCGGTCTGGACTACGAGTCGCACATGGTGCCCCGGTCGCACTCCGAGCGGACCGAGGTCGAGGACGTGAGCGGCCAGACGGGCGTCCCCGTCCTCGTCGACCCCGACAACGGCGTCGAGGGCATGCCCGAGAGCGACGACATCGTCGAGTACCTCGAAGAAGAGTACGGTAGCTGATCGAGCGCGAGCGGAGCGAGCGCTTTTTCGCCCACGTTTTTGCGCGAGTGGTACCCGTAGCGAGCGAAGCGAGCGAGGATACCCGAGCGGAAAAACGTGGGACTGACATCGTCGAGTACCTCGAAGAAGAGTACGGCAGTTAGAATCTCTCTCGGCCGTTTTCGGTCCGTGCGCCGCTACAGGTAGTCGACGGACTGTCCGTCGAGGCCGTCGAAGCCCTGCCGTTCGTGGGACCACTCGAAGGTGTCCGCGTCGCGGCGCTCGGCGAGGAAGTCGACGATACGCTCGCCGACGCCTTCGCCGTACAGATCGGGGCCGGACCGGAGGCGCTCGCGCACGGCGTCGGTTTCGAGGACGTGCGTGACCGTCTCGTGGACGAACTCGCCGGAGACCGGCGGGACGAGCAGGTTCGTCTCGGCGTCGAAGACCGTCTCCGGGCGGTCGGTGTTGAACCGGGCGGTGAGACAGCACGCCTCGTCGATGTAGTTCAGCTCCTCCTGCATGCTGCCCGAGTCGGTGAGTTCGGCGAGACACTGCCCGGAGCGGAGGAACTCGTAGACGTGGGCGTGTTTCTTCCAGAGCCCGGTGAAGAGGAAGTTGTCGCGCTCGTCGGCCAGCCGCTGCAGGCGGTCGCGGTAGCCGTGGCGTTCGAGCGCGTGACGGGTCGCGGTGAGTTCGACGAAGTTGACGTTGTAGCCGTCTTCGACCAGCGCGATCACGCCCTCGACGAGCGCCCTGAATCGGCCGGGCAAGAGGTTCGCGCGGCGGTGTACGTCGACGCGGATCCAGTCGTCCCGCGCTTCGAGGACGGGGTAGACGTCGAAGACGCTCTCGCCGTCGTGGTCGGCCTTCATTTGAATCGCGTCGACGACGGAGTTGCCGACGACGGGCATGCGCTCGTCGCCGTCGACCTCGGGGGGGTAGCCCTCCGATTCGAGGTGCTCGCGGTTGAGTTCGACGGGGGCGAACTGGTAGCGGGCGGCGGCCGAACCGACGAACGTGTCGTACTGCTCGGGGAACGGCTCGGTGCGGTCGACGCGCCACTCGCCGTCCCACTGGGCGTCGACGAGCGCGGCCGGGTCGGGGTACCCCTCGGCCGTGTCGGGGACGGCGTCGTAGTCGGGCGCCATCCCGCGGAGGCCGGCCTCGTTGTGGGCCACCTGCTGGTTGGTGGCGAACAGCCAGGCCTGCGGGAAGATAGCCGCGGCGTGGGTGTCGCCGTGGACCAGCGGGAGGACGGTCGTGTCGGGCCACTCCGCGAGGCGCTCGGCCAGCTGTTTGACCGCGAGCATCATCTGGGCGGTCTTCTCGCTGAGGTCGCCGCGGATGCCCAGGTCGGCGGCGATCGCGGGTTCGAGATCGTACTCCTCGAGACCGTGACCGAGCAGGTCGTCGTAGTGCTGGCCGGTGTGGACCACGAAACAGGGGAGGTCCCGCTCGCGGGCGGCGGCGACGACCGGCGCCTGTTTGTAGAAGTCGGGCTTGGTCGCGGTGACGACCGCAAGGACGAACTCGCCGCGGTCCATCTCCGCGGCGAGCCGGTCGTCGTAGAACATCGGGTCGGCGTCCATACCCGCCCTCTGGCCGGACGCCGCTTGTACGTTACCATCTTTTTGACGGGTGGGTTCCCGCAGGCGCGCTCTGCGTGCCGAGGAAACCCGGCCGACAGAGACAGGGGTAGAGATGGGTGGGCTCGCTCCGTTCAGCCGCGTGACTCGCCCTCGCTACGCTCGCGCGAACCCTCGGTACAAGTGAACGATGTAGCAGAACCGGATACAACACACCCAACTCTCGGCACGAGTGATATGCAAGATGGAGCGCAAGAGGCCAGCACAGCGCCCCATTGTGTTCAGTTATTTCACACCGAACTGTCCGCTACTCGGTACTAAAATACATCAGTAGTTACTCGCCAAAGAGACGATACTCGATTCACTGGGAGAGGCTACCCGATTGCAGTATTTCGGGTATTGAGATTCAGTATCCGTGTGTCCCAAGAATAATAGCAACCGAGCCTGTACCCGCGAGCCATCATGGAGAAGGGACCCAACACCAAATTGAAATCTTTGGTTATCTCGTGTATGCTTCTGGGCACTGTTTTCACCGGCGTCCCAGGGACAGCAGCAGCAGCGGGCAATACGGCGACGAATGGAGCAGGAAACTTCCAGATTAGCGCGTTTAACGCACAGGGATCACAGGCGGTCGACGGGGTAGGAAACGTCGTGAAAAACAGGATCGAGGACAGCTATGTGTCCGGTCTCAGTATCTCAGCCCCCATAGCAAACTACTCTCCCGATGCGGGGACTCAACAGGTGAAATACTATTTTGACCACAACCAAGATGGGAAATTCAATTCATCGGAACTAATAGTTAATAAGACGGTGTCGATAGGCTCCAACGGAATCAGAGGGACACCCACCGTCGGCCAGTTTGTCACACTCAGCGAAGACGAAGAAATAGAGGGAGCCATCGCAGGACACGGCAACAACAGCATCGGGGTGTACTACCATCGGCTCGAAACTGCGAATGATACGGTCACGAGGCCAGTAGTGGTTAGTAGCACGCCGCAGTACAGGCCTGTAAATCAGGATGTCCGGAAAGTCGCGATTCGTTTAGCAACCGAGAAGGAGAATCAGTCGGTCGACGAAATCGAAATCCAATTTAAAGAAAGTATCAGTAGCGGTCAGTTGCGCGTCAACGTCAAAGGAGGTCTACCGCCGACTGGTGAAGAAGACTTTGCGAACATGACTTCAGATGTCGAAAACGTCTCAACAGAAGATACAACGTTGGATACGGTCGGTATTATCCCGCCTGATCCCGATTCAGACGCCAACGTGAATGTGACACTCGACAAATCGAAATTCGATAACCCTGCAGAGTCGCTCAGACTCGTCAGATATAACGAATCTGCTGGTGATTACGAAGAGATTCCGACGAGCGTTCTGGGCGAGAACAGCACTACAGTAACAGTGACCGGGAACACTCCTGGATTCTCTAATTTCACTGTAGTCGCCGACGAGTCAGTGAAAGGCACAGAGACGGACAGTTCGGAAGAATCTGATTCTTCCGATGACGGAGAAGCTGCTACCTCCACTCCGACCGAAACCGCCGCACCCACCCCGACTGAGACTGCTACACCAACCCCTACCGAAACCGCCGCACCCACTCCGACCGAGACTGCCGCACCCACTCCGACCGAAACTGCCGCACCCACTCCGACCGAAACCGCCGCACCCACTCCGACTGAGACTGCCACCTCCACACCAACCAAGACCGCCGGATCCACTCTAACCGAGACCATCGAACCCACTCCGACCGAGACCATCGAACCCACTCCGACCGAGACTGCTGCTCCGGCTCCAACCGAGACTGCCACTCAAGCCGAAGTGGCAACGGCGACTGAGTTCACACCAGAAGACACCGAACTACCAACAACCGGCGCGACTGGACCCGGATTCACACCTGTAGCTGTGATACTTGCGTTGATTGGTCTGATATTCATTTTTCGACAACAGAGCTCTAGCTGATCACGAGTCGATCCCCCACGAAGTTCGCGAGTCCGCATTCTCAGAAAATCATCGATCCAGTGTCACACACAGAAAGCTGCTCGGGTGCAGATACTGATAGAGAGAGAGACTATCAAAAGGGTGTTGCCGACAAGGGCGAGACAGTAGTATTAGACCCACACTCGAAGTACCGAGTTCGCGAGATTACGAACTGGCTGGAGTGGGCTCGTCGCACGATGGCCTGTATTGGACGGCCCGATCAGTTATCCTGTCGGACAAGCGCGCTCTATCTTGCACAACTCCGAGAATATATAAAATGTCTATCAGGACCTGCAGTAGGCTGTTCGCACACCGAACCGGACGGCATCGTGCATCAGGCCGGACAGACGACGCCCGCCGAACCGTGACCGGCAGGAACGCCTGTGACCCGCCCCGTCGACTCTCAGGCCTCGGGGTTCGGGTCGAAGATCTCGGTGTTCTCCTCGCCCTGCACGTCGATGACGGCCATCGCGCCCTTGCGGGCGACCCGCGAGAGGGCGTGGTCGACGAGCTTGATCGGGCCGGGGACGGGGTAGTGCATCGTGGCGATGGCAGTCGAGCCGGGCTGGACGGGCGTGGTCTGGATGTTCCGCTGGGGCCTCCCTCCCAGCCCGCCCTGCGGGTAGACCTCGTCCCAGACGCTCCCGATGGGGTGGAAGGAGCTGGCGAGGTTCGGGCCGCCGACGCAGTAGTACACCCGCGCCGTCTCGCCCGTCTCGGCGGCCATCTCGGCGTAGTTGTCCGGCGTGATGGCGTACTTCTCGCCGTTGATCAGGACGTAGGTGGGCTCCTCGCGGGCCATCGCGCCCATGTCGAAGGTGTGGTGGCCCTCCTGGCCGGTCTCGCCGTCGGTGTACACCTCGTGCTGGCCGAGGTAGAACTCGCGGTCGACCTCGGGGAGGCCGTCCTCGGGCTCGACGAGGATGATGCCGAACATCCCCGAGGAGATGTGGTAGTCCATGTTGGCGACGGCGCAGTGGTAGATGAACGCGCCGGGGTAGGTGACCTCGAAGCGGACGCGCTCGGTCTCACCGGGGGCGACGTTCGTGGCCTCGGCGCCGCCGCCGGGGCCTCGCACCGCGTGCAGGTCGACGTTGTGGGGCATCCGGTTGCCCTCGGCGTTCGTGATCGTCAGGTCGACCGTGTCGCCGACGCGGGCGCGGATCATCGGGCCGGGGATCCGCTCGTCGAAGGTCATGTACTCGAAGGTGACCCCCGGTTCGATCTCGGCGGTCACCTCCCGCGTGGTGAGTTCCGCCTCGACGGTCGCCGGTTCCGACCGGTCGATCGGGTCGGGGATCGCCGTCGGATCGGCGGCGACCCGGTCGACCGTCGGCGCCTTCGGGGCGTCGAGCGACCGGGGTTCGCTGTCGACCTCGGTGACGGTGACCCTGTCGTCGGGGATCTCGCCGGCGCAGCCGGCGACGGCCGCGGCGCCCGCCGCGGCGCCGGTCTTCAGGAACGTTCGACGGGTGGATTTGGGGGTCATGGCCGGGTACATTCGGATGTGAGTTAACCACACGGATAAGGGGGGACGCGGGTTCCCGCCCGGATAGGATCCGGCCGAACGCGTTCGTCGCCGAGCGACGGCGTTCCCAGTCTCCGGGAACGCCCGAGGGTGGTTATTTGAGAAAGGCGGCAACGGTCGTGTATGAGCACGGACGACGGTATCGACGAGGGGCGTCGTGACGCCATGAAGACCCTCGCTATCGGGGCGACGGTCGGGGGGCTGGCCGCCGCGGGTGCGCGGCCGGCCGCGGCCCAGTCGACGGATCTGACCGACTGGTTCTCGAACGTGGGCAACGCCGACGGCGTCGTCGACGAGACGGGCAAGAGCGAGGTCACCGTCGAGGTCGGCGTCTCGGGCAACAGCGGCCCGTTCGCGTTCGGGCCCGCGGCGGTGCGGGTCGACCCCGGCACGACGGTCGTCTGGGAGTGGACCGGCGAGGGCACGCCCCACAACGTCGTCGCCGAGGACGGCAGTTACGAGAGCGAGATGATCACCGAGGCCGGCGCCACGTTCAGCCACACCTTCGAGAGCGAGGGCGTCTCGAAGTACGCCTGTACGCCGCACAAGGTGTCGGGGATGAAAGGCGCCGTCATCGTCGGCGACGCCGACGTGACCGTCTCCTCGGGGAGTTCGACCGCGACTGCCTCCGGCGGGGGCGGCGGCAACGAGACCAGCGGGAGCGGCTCGGGCGGGTCCGGCGGGAGCGGCGACTTCGTCGAACCGGACTACGAGGGGTGGTTCGACGGCGTCGGCAACTACGACGGCACGGTCGACATGACCGGCCAGGACGAGGTGACCATCGAGGTGGGCGCCGAGGGCAACAGCGGTCCGTTCGCGTTCGGGCCCGCGGCGGTGCGGGTCGACCCCGGCACGACGGTCGTCTGGGAGTGGACGGGCAAGGGCGGTCAGCACAACGTCGCCGGCGAGACCCACGACTTCGAGAGCCCGATGCAGGGCTCCGAGGGCGACACCTACGCGCTGGAACTCGACGGCGAGGGCGTCGTGAAGTACGCCTGTACGCCGCACAAGGCGGCGGGGATGAAGGGTGCGGTCGTCGTCGGCAATCCCGCCGCGGCGAGCGGCGGCGGCGCGGGGATCGACCTCTTCAAGACCTCGCTGTGGGGGCTGGCCGGCGCCATCGTCGCCGCGCCGTTCGTCGCCAGCCAGATCGTCGCCAGCAAGCGGGCGGACGACGACGACGAAGGGCGACACCGCGGACCCCGCCAGCCCGCCGACTGATAACGACGAGCGATTTTCCGGAGCGCCGACGGGTATCCCGGCGAACGCGTCGACTACCGGTCGGTCGGATAGTGCGTCGATCGGCGGTCGCTGGGGGGTCGCGCCGTCACCCGGCCACGACTGGCGCAGGTCACCGAACGTGCCCGCGAGCGTGCCCGCCGTTCAGACCTCGGCGAGGAACGACCGCAGTTCCGCCGTCGCGAACTCGCGGCGGTCGCGGAAGACGCAGTGGCCGGCGTCGTCGACGTGTCGCAGTCGGCCGTCGGGGATCGAGTCGACGGCCTCGCGGTCGCGCTCGCGCGCCTCCTCGTCCACGTCCGCGCGGAAGACGAGCGTCGGCGCCTCGATCCCGGGGAAGGTCTCCTCGGGGTCGACCCAGCCGCTCGAAAACACCTCGGTGATGTTCGGGCTGACCCGCAGGCGCGCGTCGGCGAGCAGGCTCGCCAACTCCTCGTCGCCGGCCGCGACGTGACCGGCGAGTTCGTCGTCGGCTTCGAGGAGCTGGGCCTTGCTGTGGTCTTGCCACCACAGGATGCGGTCGCGGACCCCCTCGATCTCCGCGTCGTCCATGCGCTCGTCGCCGCGGTTCTCGGCGTTGTGGCCCAGTAGGCAGGCGGGGTCGACCGCGACGACGGCCCGCGGCCGGCCGGGGTCGAGCGCGGCGGCCGCCAGCACGGTATCGCCGCCCATCGAGTGCCCGAAGTAGGTCGGGTCTTCGACGCCGAGCCCTTCGAGTAGCCCGATCAGGTCGGCGGCGCGCGTGTCGGCGTCGTACCCCGATTCGGGGGCGTCGGAGTGGCCGTGACCGCGGGCGTCGTAGCAGATCACGTCGTAGTCGTCGGCGAGATCGCGCGCGAGCGGCAGTCGACACCGGCCGTCGTCGAAGACGCCGTGCGCGACCAGCAGCGGCGGGCCTGATCCGCCGCTGCGGTCGTAGTGCAGTCTGACGCCGTCCGCCACGTCCACGTACCCGCTCGTCCAGTCGGCCGGCGGGTGCGTCTCCACTGGCATGTATCTCCTACGCGGATCGGGCGCAAAAACGTGCGGGCACCGGAAGCGATCGACCGTTCTGTCGCCGCGCGGGCGACCCGAGGAAAAGGCACATGGGCCCTCGGTCCGGAGTGTCGGGTATGTCAGAGCGGACGGACGAGCGGGTCGAGGACCTCGGCGACATCGACGGTTCCGACGGCGACGTGGGGTTCAGCGACGACGAACTCGGCGTCGACGTGGATTCGCTGACGAGCGGGCCGGACGGCGCGAGCGGCGGGCCGGCCGCGTCGCCCGCCGAGAGCGAGTCGAGCGCCGCGTCCGACACCGACTCGGGGCCGAGCCTGCGCTCGCGGCTCACGCCCTCGATCGGTCGGCCGAGTCTCGGGATCAGCGTCCCGTCGCTGCGCTCGTTCCTGCTCGCCGCCGTCGTCGTGATCGGCGGGATGTTCGTCGGGAGCGCCGTCCCCTTCATCGGGTCGGTCACCGGCCTGGTCGGCCTATTCTTGGGTGCGTTCCTCCTCGGCGCGATGAGCGGAACCCGCCGATACGTCCCGGTCGCGGTGGCCGGCGCGGCCGCCGCCGTGGTCGCGACGATGATGCAGGGCGTGCTCACGCTGACGGCCGTCGAGAGTCTCGGCCTGGCGCCGACCGCCGCGCTCGGCGCGACCACGGGTATCCTCGTCGCCGTCGTCGGCCACTACTTCGGCCGCGACCTGCGCGACGGGCTCACCCGCGAGGTCTGATCCTGAACGCTTACGACGCCGGAGGCGACAGATACGGTCGATGGTGACTGGCGAGTCAGACACCGAGAGCGGGCCCGTCGACGTACTCCGCTACGAGACCGACGACGCACCGGTCTACCGCGCGGCCCCGGCCGGGGAGGGCGAGGCGATCGTCGCGGCTCACGAGCGAGAGCGTCGCAAACGCCGGGTCGGCCGACTGCTGGCTGCCGGACTCGTCGCGCTGGGGATCGCCGCCTACGGCGTCCTCAGCGACTCGCTGGCGCTCGCGGCCGCGGGCGTCGCGCTCGTCGCAGTCGCGTTCGCCGTCGGCGGCGACGACGCCGAGGAGGCGGTCCCCGAACTCGTCGAGCGAAACCAGTTCAGACGCGACGCCGAACGAGCCTACGACCTCGAGGAGTAATCAGTCCGGTAGCGACCATTCGTCGCCGTCGCGTTCGGCCACGTCTTCTTCGGCGAGCCGTTCGAGGGCCTCCTCGACGACCTCTGGCGGCGCCTCGACGCGGCGGCTCACCGCCTCGACGGTGCCCGAGCGAGTCGCCAGCGCCGAGACCACGTCCCCGAGCAGCCGGGCGTCCTCGCCCTCGAACTGGTCGGTCAGCTCGCCCATCACCTCGGCGAGGCGGCCGTGGACCCACCGCTGGGCGAGCGAGAGTTCGCGATCGAGATCCTGCAGGCGGTCGAGTTCCGCGGCGAGTTCGCCGGTGTCCGAATCTTCCTGGACCTCGGCGTCGATGGAGATGTGCCGGCAGGTGGTCACGTCGATTGAACTGCCGGGATAGGCGCTCTTGGTGCCGAACTGGTAGGGCGAGACGGTCACTTCGAGACGGAGGTTGCGCGCGATGCGGAAGTACTTGCGGCGCTGGTCGTCGACGCTGCTCTCGACGAGCCCGGCCTCGTCGAGCCGTTCGAGGTGGTCGATGACCGCTTTCGGGCTCACGCCGATGTACTCGCTGATCTCCGTGACGTAACAGGGCTTGTGCGCGAGCAACCGGAGGATCCGCCGACGGTTGGCGTTGCCCAGCAGGTCGAGCAGTTCGGCGGAGTCCATTCACCTGAGGTTCGCGATAGAGAGTGAAAAGCGTTTCCCCGCCGTCCCGACGCCGTCGTGCGACCGTTCCGGGCACCGTGAGCGGTCACCGCGACGCCGCGTCGTCGGCCCCCAGTCGCGGGAACGCCCGGGCGGCGAGCCCGACGGCGACGACCGACGTTGCGACGCTTCCGACGGCGAGGACGACGCCCGAGGTGGTGAACCCGCCGGCCGAGAAGAGCGCCCCCGTCTCGTAGCGCAGCGGCGGGTGGAGGCCGAACCCGTAGTCGACGAGGTCGTTACCGAGGGCGAGCGCCAGCGCGAGGCCGAGCGCGCCGGGCGTGGTCCGCCCGAAGTGCGGCAGGAGGTACGCCTCGGGAATGAACAGGAGGTGGGTGACCAGCACCCCGAAGTAGCGCCACACGTCGGGGTAGTACAGGCCGAAGTGGAGGTTCAGCGCGAGCGCGAGCCACAGCCCGGTCTCGACCAGCCAGACGAACGAGATCGTGTACAGATAGGCGAGTACGAGGTTAGCGGGGGCCGCGTCGAGTCGGCGGCCGAGGTTCGGTAGCAGCGTGGCCAGCGCCAGCGCCATCAACAGCGTCGCGACCGGCGAGTCCATGTACACCGGCCACGCGAGCGTGTCCACCTCGGGCAGCGTCTCCAGGTAGAAGAACACGCCGACGAACACGCCCGCGACGTTGGCGAACACGAGCCAGAGGAGACTGGGCGCGTTCTCCAGGTAGTACCGCGCCCATCGGCGCGGGATCACGGCGTGGCGACCGGCCGCTCCCCCCTCCGCCCGTTCGTCGCCGACCGGCGACTCGTCCATAGACGACCCCGAGTCCCCCGGCCACATAGCCGTATCGAAGCCGTAGACGACCCGCGCCCCTCCCCCGTCATCCCGCTGACCGGTCCTGTCACGGTCCCACCGCGGTCCCGTCGTGCGGTCTGAAAGCACGCCGGTATAAGGCTACCGGGGAAGACTTATCCGTTGCCATGGTTGTGATCCACTCGCACAGCAATGTTCGAACAGTTCTCCAGCGGCTACTACCTGGGGCGGCTCTACGTCGAACCCAGAGAGGGCGACGCGGCGGCTATCGCCGCCGCCCAGCACGAGCAGGTCAACCAGCAGTTGTACGCGGGCGAGGGGGTCTCCCGGACGGACCTCCCACTGGTAATGAAACTGGAGAACACACACTTCACCGTCTACGGCGACGAGCGCGTCCCTGCCGACACCATCGCCATCCCCGAGTCGCTCGTCGAAGCGACGAACGTCCGCAACCCCCCCTCGCTCCGGGAGGTGTTCCTCGCCAAGGCCGAGCGCGCCAAGCAACTGCTCTCGGTCGCCGCGGGCACCCCGACCAGCGAGGAAGCCATGGACGACGCCGTCCCCGACCACCCCGTCGACGGGGAGTTCGGCGGGCCGACCGGGATCTGACCCGGCGCTGGGACCCCGCATTTTAACCGCACGCGGCGTCCCCATCCGGTGATGTTAGACCGGGTGCTCGGTCGCGCCGAACTCAAAGAGCGCATCGCGGAGTTGGAGGACGAACTCGACAGCCGCGAGCAACAACTGGAGGCCGAGCAACGCCGCCGCGCCGACGCCGCCAGCGACCGCCAGGACGCCGAGGAGCGGGTCAACCGCCTCGAAGACCGCATCGCCGAGTTGGAGGGCGAAGTCGAGCGGCTGCGCGACGGCCAGGCCGGCGCCGACCGGTCGTTCGCCGCCGAGGAGACGCTGCGCGACGGGCGCCTCCGCGCGGTCCTCGACCGCCTGGAGTCGGTCGAGACCGACCCCGAGGGCGCGTTCACCGCGTACGTCCCGGACGGTCACGACCTGTCCGAACCCGTCCGGGAGGCCTTCGGCGACCGCGCGGCGCTGGTGGGCCGCGCCGCCCCCTGTCTCGCCGTCACCGACGACGCCGCACTGGTCGACAGCTGTCTCTCCGTGCCGAACCCGCCCGAGCCGTTCGCGGAGTGGAGCGACGCCTTCGCGTTCGACCGGTCGTGGTTCGAACCCACGGGCTCGTTCACGTTCGCCCTCGTCCGCTCGGATCTGTTCGCCATGGGCGAGTACGACGGGGACGAGCGAGTGGCGTTCCAGGGGTTCGACTCCGAGTTGAAGAGCCAGCACTCCAAGGGCGGCTACTCGCAGGCCCGCTTCGAACGGCTGCGCGACGAGCAGATCGAGAATCACATCGAGCGCTGCCAGGTGGCGCTGGAAGACCGGGAGACCGAGCGGCTGTACGTCGTCGGCGAGCGCACGGTGCTGGACGAGTTCGAAGAGGTGGCGGACGGGGTTTCGTCGGTCAGCGCCTCCGGTGAGCCCGAGCCCGCTCTCGACGAGGCGTTCCGGGAGTTCTGGCAAGTACGGTTGCGAGCGTTGTAGACTGTGGCGGAGTGAAAATCGGAACTTCCGCGAGCAGCACGGCCACGAACAGCGTGACAGCACCGAGTGCGAACGGAACAACAGCAACCGCAGACAGCGTGAAAGCCCCGCTCCTTTCATTCCCACCCGCACAGACTGGCCGATCAGCCGACATGGGCGGGAATGAAAGGGGCAGCCTGCTTCGGGAAGCCCGACGCAGCAAGCACTGGAGCGAACGGAGTGAGCGAAGCGCGCAGCAAGGCGCGCGACCGAAGCAGGCTGGGGCTTTCACGCTGTTCGCGGTCATGATCGAGCCTGCGGTCGCGGTGCTGAGAGCGGGGACTGAGAAAGCCCCCTCCACCGTGCGATTAAATCCGACCCGCACGAACACCGATCCATGCGTGTCGCGATCCTGGCCCACGAGGGGTTCCCCGACCGGGCGAAGACCGCCGTCGGGATCCTGCAGTACGGCGACCACGAGGTGGTCGCGGTGCTGGACCGAACCCGCGCCGGCGAGCGCGTCCGCGACCACGTCCCGGACGCGGCCGACGCCCCCATCGTCGACGGCATCGACGCGGTCGGGGAGCCGATCGACGCGCTCGTCGTCGGGATCGCGCCCATCGGCGGCGGCTTCGATGAGACGTGGCGACCGGACGTACGCGGCGCGCTCGAACGCGGCGCCGACGTGGTCGCCGGCCTGCACTACTTCCTCGGCGACGACCCCGAGTTCGCCGACCTGGCCGACGAACGCGACGCCGCGATCCGCGACCTGCGCCGGCCGCCCGACGACTTGACCGTCAGCGAGGGGACGGCGAGCGATGTCGACGCCGAAGTCGTCCTCACCGTGGGCACCGACTGCTCGTCGGGGAAGATGACGACGACGTTCGAACTCGCGGCGGCGGCCCGCGACCGCGGGGTCGACGCCGGCGTCGTCCCAACCGGCCAGACCGGAATCGCCGTCGAGAACTACGGGATCGCCGTGGATCGGGTCGTCTCGGACTTCGCCGCCGGCGCGGTCGAGCGGATGGTCGAGGAGCGCGCCGCCGAGTTCGATGTACTCTTCGTCGAGGGCCAGGGCGCCATCGCTCACCCCGCCTACTCGGGCGTGACGACGAGTATCCTCCACGGGGCGATGCCCGACCGGCTCGTCCTCTGTCACGTCGCCGACCACGAGGCCGTCCACGGCTACGAGCACGTCCCGATCCCGCCGCCAGGCGAGTACGCGGCGCTCTACGAGTCGCTGGCCGCGCCCGTCGCGCCCGCCGAGGTGGTCGCCGGGGCGCTGAACACCCAGCGACTCGACGACGACGCGGCCGGCGCCGCGGTCGAGGAGTACGCCGAGGCCATCGACGCGCCCGCGACTGACCCCGTCCGCTTCGACGCGGCCGAGTTGCTCCCGGCGGTCCTCGGGGAGGACTGAGGATGCCAGCGAGCGCCGACGCCGACCTCACTACCGAGTTCGAACGCCTTTCCCTCCCGCTGGCGGACCCGTTCACCATCGCCCGCGGGACGACCGAGACGGCAGAGAACGTCCTCGTCCAGGTATCCGATGGTTCCCACGAAGGTATCGGCGCCGCCGCGCCGTCGACCTACTACGGCGAGACGCCCGCGACCGTCGAGGCCGTCCTGCCGGACCTCCTCGAAGTCGTCGAGGAGGTGGGCGACCCGCACGTGCGCCAGCGGATCGACCGCGAGCTACGGGAGCGCGTCGGAGCCAATCCCGCCGCACGGGCCGCCGTCGACACCGCGCTGGCCGACCTGGCCGCGAAACGCCTCGACGTTCCCCTCTATCGCCAGTGGGGGCTCGACCCCGCCGCGGCGCCCACGTCGTCGTTCTCGATCGGCCTCGCCGAGCCCGACGAGACCCGCCGCTGGGCCGAACGCGCCGTCGACGAGGGCTACTCGATCCTCAAGGTGAAACTGGGGGCCGGCCGCACCGCAGAACGCCTGGCGGCCGTCCGCGAGGGCGCGCCCGAGGCGACGGTCCGCGTGGACGCCAACGCGGCCTGGACGCCCGCCGAGGCCGTCGCGAAGACCGAAACCCTCTCTGGCCACGGCGTCGAGTTCGTCGAACAGCCGGTCCCTGCCGACGATATCGCGGGACTCCGTCGGGTCCGCGACCAGGGGGCCGTCCCCGTCGCGGCCGACGAGTCCGTCGAGCGCGCGACGGACGTACCCAGCATCGCCGACGCCGTGGACATCGTCGTGGCGAAACTCCAGAAGTGCGGGAGCTTGCGGGAGACGCGTCGGGTCGCGGAAATCGCCCAGGCCCGCGGCTGCGAGGCGATGATCGGGTGTATGGTCGCCTCGAACGCCACCATCGCGGCCAGCGCCCACCTCGCGCCATTGTTCGATTACGCTGACCTGGACGGCTCGCTGTTGCTCGATGCTGATCCCTTCGAGGGCGTGCCGATGTCCGACGGCGAGATCGACCTCGCGGCGGTCGACCGGTCGGGAACCGGTGCGGTCGAGGTGGACGAGTGACCGGTCCCAGCGCCGCCTACAGTCGGTCGACGGTCGCGGCGTAGACGCCGCCGAGCACCAGTCCGTAGACAGCGTGCCACAGCAGCGACGGCACGGCGAAGTTCGGGAACGGCGGCGACGCCGGTGACCCCACCGCGCCGAGCCACAGCGGCATGACGAGCGCAGCGAGGACCGCCCACGTCAGGACGCCCCAGACGACGCCCGCGCCGACCTGCTCGCCGGGCGAATCGAGGTCCAGCGCGCCGACGATGGCGGCGAAGACCACGCCCAGCACGGCGCCGTGGGAGGCGTGGACGAACAGCCCCGCGGCGCCGCTGGGCGGCGGCGCTAGCGCGTACAGCGACGGGATCGCGACGGCGATCGTCGGCTCGTTCATCACGACCACCAGTGCGCCCATCCCGAGCGCGCCGAGTATCCCCCCGACCACGCCGGCCTGCCAGGAGTCGTTCGCGTGCGATTCCTCCGTCGCAGCCTCGGTCGCTGTCGACATATCCGAGTGGACTCGCGGGGGGTGAAAGAAACCGACTCGACCGTGTGCCCGTGCCGTCACGACGCACGCCGGCGGTACGGTTATGTAGGGCAACCGTTCCGCGAGCGACCCGCAACGGATCCGCAATTACTCGGCGCGGAGCGTCGGCTTAGATCCACTCAGCGAAGTGCTCGCGCCCGCGACTCAGCTCGACGTACTCGCCCTGCATCCGCGCGAGCGCTTCCTCCAGGTCCGCGCCGTCGGCCAGATGCTCGCGGGCACGCTCCTTCTTCCAGGCGCTGGGCGTGACACCGGCCCCCCAGCGCGCTTCGATGGGGTCGAGGTAGCGGTCCCGCGTCGCCTCGTCGACCCCCTGCTCGGCCAGCCCGCGCCGAGCGTACTCGAACACCTCGGCGAAGACCTCGTCGCTGTCGTCGGTCCGCTCGCCGTCGGCGGTCACCCACGCCAACTCGGCGTCGAGACCGTCCTCGACGGCGCCGTAGAAGCTCCGCTCGGCGTCGTCCCACGACAACTCGGCGAGCGGGTGGTCGACGGCGACCAGCCCTTCGAGAAGGCCCGCGGTGAGCACCTGCAGGCCGACGATGTCGCGGACGGTCGGCTGGGTGGGCAGCGGGCGGTACTCGATGCGCAGCGACCGCTGGTCGCAGGCGCCGTCGACGGCGGTGCCGCCGGCCACGCCCCGCACCCACCGCCAGAAGGTGCCCCGCTTGTAGTCGAACTCCCAGGCCGCGCTGGTCGGGTCGCCGCCCTTCTGGCCCTCCTCTTCCAGGTCATCTTCGTCTTCGATCCACTCTCTGAGAAACGGCGCGAAGCTGTCGTCGGCGACGACGTGTTCGAGCGCCTCGGCGGGGTCGTCGAGGTCATCGGGCACCCGTACCTTCCGACACCTCTGGTTCATCGACTGCTCGAAGGCGGCGATACGGAGTTCGTGATGGGTCTCGTCGACGAGCCGTTCGGGGTCGTCCACGTCGCCGTAGCAGTCGCCGGGGAGGAACGGGGAATTGGCCGCCAGCGCGACCAGCGGGCCGAGCGTCCGGGTCGCGAGGTTGTGATAGCGGGGGAACGAGTCGGTGTCGGGAACCTGGACGTGGGGCTGGATCGAGGTCGCCAGCGACTCGAAGAGGATGGTTCGATAGCCCGTCTCGGCGCCGGGGACCGAGAAGTCGATCTCGCCGCCGGCCCGCCGGACGGCGACGTTGTCGAGCGCGCCGTAGCGGGGGTCCTTTCGCATGTTCCGCGCGACGAGGACCGGGTCGTCGGGGTCGCCGCCGGGGACGACGACCGGGTGGTCGCTCCCGGTGTCCTGACGACCGGGACCGTGAACGGTCACGTCGTCCAGATAGGCGTGGGTCCCCTCCGCGGGCGCGACCGCGGGCATCGCGTCGAGGACGATTTCGAGGCCGTGCTCGCGCGCTCGCTCGCGGGTGGCGGCCAGGTCGCTCTCAATCTCGGCGGCCTGGGCGGCGACCCCCTCGTCGTCGAACTCGCTCGGCGCGGCGTTGAGTTCGGCGTTGTGCAGCCCGAGTTCCTTGTCGGCCGGGCCCTCGTACACGTCGTCGGGGATCGGCGCGAGCGTTCGGTCGGCGCCGTCGCCCGCCAGCGCGTACACTTCCAGCTCCAGGCCCAGCGTCGCCGCCTCGTTGTCGAAGGCGCCGTCGGCCAGCGCGTCGGTCAGCCGGTCGGCCTGCGCGCGGACCCGCTCGTCGAACGCGTCGGTCCCGGCGAGCGAGCGCCTGACGAGCGATTCGTGGTCGGTCATTGCCGGAGGGTGGGCCACCGCGGTCAAAAAAGGCTCGGGCGGCGCGTCGTCCGCGGCGTCCCTCCGTGCTGGCCGCCCGAGTAGCTCGCTCGCGCCCGCTACTCCTCGACGAGTTCGATGGCGTCGTCGCCGGTCGGGACCGCACAGAGGAAGGCTCCTTCCAGGTCGCGCTCGTTGCGGTACCAGTGGACCGCGCCCGCGGGAATGTGCAGCGCGTCCCCGCCCTTGACCGTGTGCTCCTCGCCGTCAACGGCTTCGCCGTTTACTCGGGGCGTCTCCGACGCCTCGCTGTCGATGCCGACGACGTACTCGCCCGCGAGGACGTACTGCTCGTGTTCGATCTCGTTTCTGTGTTTCGGCACCTCGGCGCCGGGCGCGAGCGTGAACCGCCGGATCGCGAGGTTCTCGGCGCCGTGGTCCTCGCCGACCAGCACCGCCTTCGACAGCCCCTCGGCGGCGTCCACCGGCTCGTACTCGATGTCCTCCGCGCGGCGGACCGTCGGCGTCGCCGGGTCCGCGGTCGATTCGTCGTCGGTCGCCTCACGCTCGCTCATACCCGCGGCTACGACCCCCGGGACAATGACTGTGGCCCCGGCGCGGCGGAACGTGGTCGGCGAGCACGGACGATGGGTCAGGCGTGGTGGCGCGCGCTGTCGTGCGTTTCATCGCGCGACAGCATCGTGCGAGGGATGAACGGAGGAACGAAGTGACGGAGTGAATCGGTTGGGGAGGGTTGTGGCCGTCTGCGGTTGTTGTGCGGGGGGGATGCGGAGTGGGTGCGGCCCCTGGCGGACTGAAAGGGCGAGGCACGTTCGCGCTCGTTCCAGTCGCCTGAGCGGGCTCTATTCGAGGGCGCGAAGCGCCCGAGAATATCCCGCTCAGCGACCGCGAACGGGCCGAGGGCTTTCACCGCATGCCGTCGAGTGTGGGCGAGCCGACTCAGAGCGAACGGGTCGAGGGCTTTCACCGCATGCTGTCAAGTGCGGGCGAGCCGACTCCCCTCGGACATGGCTTTCGTTCAGACGCCGGCGGGCTCGAACACGCGTTCGAGCGACTCGGCCGTCGCGCGGGCGGCGTCCGCGTCGGCCATCGCTTCCAGTTCGTCGGAGAACGGTTCGGCCATCACGGGGCCGTCGTAGCCCACGGCGTCGAGATGCGAGAGGAAGGTCTCGATGTCGACGACGCCGGTGGCGCCGGGCATCGCCCGCTCGGTGTCGACGTACTCGTCGAGCCCGAGCCCCTCCGGTGCGTCGTTGACGTGGACGTCGACGATATCGTCGGCGTCGAGGGCCTCCAGCGCCTCGACGGAGCCGCCGGCGGTGTGCCAGTGCCAGCAGTCGAGCAGCAGGCCGGCGTTGTCGCCGACCGCCGAACAGAGGTCGAGCATGCCGTCGGCGGTCGAAATGAAGTCGTACTCGTGGCCCGCTCGCAGCCGTTCGGGGCCGAGGAACTCCAGGCCGAGGTCGATCCCGTGGTCGGCGAGGACCGCGGCGACGGGTTCGAGCCGGTCGCGGTGGAACGCGAAGTTCCCTTCGAACGGTCGCTCGTCGCTGAACGACATGATGTAGGTCGACATCCGGGAACAGCCGACGGCGGCGACCGACTCGGCAACCTCGGGGAGCGCGTCCAGATCGGCCTCGTAGGTCTCGGCGTCGGCGGTCACGTCGACGGGGAGGGTGGCGCTTCCGGAGCGGAGGCCGTGGTCGTCGCGGACCGCGCGGTAGTCGTCGGGGCCGACCTCGCGGAGATAGCCGAGGTCGACCTGGACCGCGTCGAAGCCGTGTTCGGCGGCCAGCGCGGCCGCCTCGGGAAAGGGGCGGTCGACGCCGATGGCGTCGAGCCCGAAGCTCGTGTACATGGCCCGAGCGTCGCCCGCTGTCGGTATATACCCCTCGCAGGGGGCGGACCTCGCTGCTATCCCCGTCGCCACGGGCGGGCTTAAGTTCGTGCCGGGACTACTCGGAGGTATGCGCCGATTCCGAATCGGGAGCGCCTTCGGCATCCCGATCGACGTCGATCTCACGTTCCTCCTCGTCCTGCCGCTGTTCGCCTGGGCGATCGGGTCGCAGATCGGGCGGTACGTCGAGATCGTCAACGACCTGTTCGGGTCGGGGATCGCCGTGGACGTGCTGACGACCTCGACCGAACTCTCGCTCGGGCTCGGGCTCGTCGCGGCGCTGGGGCTGTTCGTCGGTGTCGTGCTCCACGAGTTGGGCCACTCGCTGGTGGCGATGCGCTACGGCTTCCCCATCTCGTCGATCACGCTGTGGATCTTCGGCGGCATCGCCCAGCTGGACGAGATGCCCGAGGACTGGCGCCAGGAGTTCCTCATCGCCATCGCCGGCCCCGTGGTCAGTATCGCGCTCGGCGTCGTTTCCTACGTCGCGTTCCTCGCGGTTCCGGTCGGCGACTCGCTGACGCTGGCGGCCGCCCAGTTCGTCTTCGGGTACCTGGCGCTGATGAACGTCGTGCTGGCGGGGTTCAACCTGCTGCCCGTCTTCCCGATGGACGGCGGTCGGGTCCTCCGGGCGCTGCTCAACCGCACTCGCCCGTACGCCCGCGCCACCGAGATCGCCGCGGAGGTGGGCAAGCTGTTCGCCGTCGGCCTCGGTCTGTTCGGCCTGTTCGGCGGGGGCGGCCTCTTCCTGGTCGCCATCGCCTTCTTCATCTACATCGGCGCGGCCAGCGAGGCCCAGCAGACGACGATGCGGGCGGCCTTCGAGGGGGTCACCGTCGCCGACGTGATGACCCCGGCCGACCGCGTGACGACCGTCGACGACGACGGGTCGGTCGCCGACCTGATCGAGACGATGTTCCGGGAACGGCACACCGGCTACCCCGTCGAGCGCGACGGGGAGATCGTCGGCCTCGTGACCCTCGAAGACGCCCGCGCGGTGCGGGAGGTCGAGCGCGACGCCTACCGCGTCGAGGAGGTCATGTCGACGGAGATCTACACCGTCGCGCCCGACGACGGCGTCATGACCGCGCTGGAGGAGCTGGATTCCCACGCCGTGGGCCGCCTGCTCGTCATGGACGACGACGAGTTCGTCGGGCTACTCACCCGGACGGACATCATGAGCGCGCTGTCGATCATCAAATCGAGCGGCCGCTACCAGTCCGAACCGGCCGATTCGGCGGGTCCGGACGTGTTCAACGCCGAGGAGTCGCGGCAGTCCTGACCGAGGACCGCGAGGCACCGCTCAGTTCCCGGCGAACTCGACCCCGGTGACCTCGAAGCGCGCGCCCGACTCACCGTCGAGACGGTCGGTGACGCGAACGTCCCAGCCGTGGGCCTCGACGATGCTCTGGACGATGGCGAGGCCGAATCCCGTCGACTCCTCGCCCGTCGAGTAGCCCGAGTCGAACACCCTCTCGCGGTCCTCGTCGGGGACGCCGCGGCCGTCGTCGGCGACGAAGAAGCCGCCGCGACGGGGGTCGCCGTCGTCGCGCTCGTCGACCGGACAGTCGGGCATGTCGCCGACCGTCACGGTCACGTCCGCGCCGCCGTGGGTGACCGCGTTCGTGAAGAGGTTCTCGAAGGCGCCGCGGAGGCGGCTCTCGTCGGCCATGACCGTCGCTGTCGTCCGGATGTCGAGCGTCGCGTCGGCGGTCTCGACGGTGTCCCACGCGTCGCGGGCCATCGCCGCGAGCGCGACCGGTCCGAGGTCCGAGACGGACTGGCCCTGGCGAGCGAGCGCGAGCATGTCGTCGACGATCGCCGCCATCCGGTCGTGAGCGCGGCCGATCCGCTCGAAGTGGTCTCGGTCCTCGTCGTCGGCGTCGGCCGCCAGCGCGTCGGCCGTCCCCGCCGCGACGTTCAGCGGGTTGCGGAGGTCGTGGGAGACGACGCGGGCCACCTCCTCCAGACGCTCGTTCTGTCGGCGCAGCTGGCGCTCCCACTCGCGGCGCTCGGTCACGTCGATGTAGATGGCGTAGCCCCCGCTGGCGTCGTCGTAGGGGGCGAACCGCAGCAGGAAATCCCGCGGTCCGTCGGGCGTCCGGCGGCGCACCTCGACTTCCAGCCGCTCGCCCGTCCGCGCCCGCTCGTTGAACGCCGCGGCCGTCTCGCGGTCCTCGGTCGGCACGATGAGGTCGTCGAGCGGGCGGCCGGTCACGGCCGCGGCGTCGACGCCGAACGTCTCGGCGAACGACTCGTTCACGTCGGTGACGAGCGGTCCCCCGTCGTCGAACTCAGTCGCGACGACCGGCTCGCTCAGGTGTTCAAACAGCGTCGAGAAGCGGTCGCGCTGCTCGCGCAGCGCCGCCTCCAGGCGCTTGTGCTCGGTGACGTTGTGCAACACGACCTGGGCCGCCGGCTCCCCCCGGTCGGTCACGGGCTGCATCGACGCGAGGGCGTATTTCTCGGTGCCGTCGGCGGCGACGAGGGTCCGCTGGGCCGGCGGCGTCCGCTCGCGGTCGTCGATCACGCGTTCGAGACGGGCGGCGGCGCTCGCCCGGGCGTCCGCGGCGACGAACTCCCGCGCGTTGCGGTCGACCACGTCGTCGGGGTCCGCCAGCTCCAGCAACGCCGCCAGCGCGTCGTTCGCGCTTCGGATCGCGCCGTCGCCGTCGAGGGCGCAGACGGGGACCGGCGCGCCCTCGACGAGCGCCCGGTACCGCGCGGCGTCCTCGCGGTCGGCCGCTCGCTCGCGACTCGCCGCGAGCGCCTCGCCGACGGCGTCGGTCAGCGCCCGCTGGTCGTCCGGCCGCACGACCGCGGCCAGTGCGCCGACGACGTCCGCCTCGACGTACGGGTCGAGGTCGCTCGTGGTCGCGAGCACGACAGGCGCGTCGAGACCGGGGTCGCGCTGGTTCAGGGCCGCGACGAGCGCGACCGGGTCCCACTCGGCGTCGTCCGGGTCGACGACGACGCAGTCGACCCGCTCGTCGTCGAGCGCCGCGAGCGCGTCGTCGGGGCCGTCGACGCGCCGAACGGTCGCGCCTGCCACCGCGGCGAGGGCGTCGCTCTCGGGGTCGGGATCACCGCCGACGCGAACTACACACACCGGCCGCGGTCGGTCGTTCATCGTCTGCAGACACTCCGGTTGTGCCGGCGGGCGCGGCCCCAACGCTCCCGGCAGAACTGCGTGGGTACACCTTCGACCACGCGCGGATTACCCTTTCGCCCCGGGGAGCCGTCACGTCGGACAGAAATCGAACCGACGGCGTCGCTTACAGCTCGCCGTCGGGCAACTGGTCGAACGCCGCGGGGTCCTCCCACAGCTCGTGGAGCGTGCCCGCGGCGAGGAATCGGGTCGGCGCGGCGACCCACTCGGTGGTGACGGGGTCCGACAGCTCCGGCGCGTCGGTCTCGAACCACCAGGCGACGTAGCGGCCGTCGGCCAGCCGCGCCGTCGGGTACATCTGGCCGTCGACCTCCACGTCGACGCGCGTCGCGTCGTCGACCGGCGGCCGTTCGTCGCCGTCGGTCGCGACGCTGATCTCGATGGGGATCGACCGCTCCCCGCCCGCCTCGCCGACACCTGCGTCGTCGCCGTGTTCCGTGGTCGGGATCATCCTCGTCTCGGTTCCAACGAAGGCGCTCACACCTCATAAACCCCAGTCGGTCAGGCGTCAGACGCCGCGCCCTCCCGCGGTTCTCCGCGGTCGAGACGGAACCCTCGCCGTGGCGACGACTTCCGTGACGGGTCGGCGGGGCGGCGCCGACCGTTGGTTCAAACCCCGCTGAACGCGGAGAACCCGCCGTCGACCGGGATCACCGCTCCGTGGACGAACGACGAGCCGGGGGCCAGCAGCCACAGCACCGTCGTCGCCAGGTCCTCGGGGTCACCGAACCGCCGCTGGGGCGTGTGTTCGACGATCGACTCGCCGCGGTCGGTGTACTCGCCGGTCTCCTCGTCGATCAGCAGGTATCGGTTCTGCTCCGTGAGGAAGAATCCCGGCGCGATCGCGTTGACGCGCACGTCCGGCGAGTACTCGTTGGCGACGTGGACCGCCAGCCACTCGGTGAAGTTCGAGACGGCCGCCTTCGCGCCCGAGTAGGCCGGGATCTTCGTCAGCGGCGTGACCGCGGTCATCGACGACACGTTCAGGATGACGCCCTCGCCCTGCTCGACGATGTGTTCGCCGAACGCCTGGGTCGCGAGCACCGTCCCGACGAAGTTGACGTTCAGGACGCGCTCGAAGCCCTCGGTCGTGAGGTCGAAAAAGGAGGTGTCCTCGCCCGTCGTCGCCTCGGGGCTGTTGCCCCCCGCCGCGTTGATCAGCGCGTCGATCCGCCCGAGCTCCTCGACGACCGTCTCGGCGGCCGCTTCGAGTTCCGCCCTGTCGAGGACCGACGCCGGGAGCGTGACGTGCTCGACGTCCATCGCCGCGAGTTCCTCGCTCGTCTCCGCCAGCCCCTCCTCGCCGCGGGCGAGGACGGCGACTCTCCCGCCGTGAGCGCCGATCGCCTTCGCCATCGCGGACCCGAGTTCGCCCGATCCGCCGGTGATCACGCAGACGCTTCCGTCGAGGTCGAACTCGCTGGAGACGCTCATCTCTGTCTCGATCCCTCTGTACACAGCCGCAAGAACGTTGTTATCGCTATCTCGCCGGACCGACCGGACACCTCGGCGGCGGGCTCGCTCACCGTCACGGGTCCGCGGTCGGTCCCGGCCGTCGGACGGTCACCCCAGTCGCCTGCCGCGTCCGGAGGGCCCAAGAGGGTCTGGTCCAACTCCCGCCGATGCGAGCGTACGAAGTCGAAGACTCCGCAGCGGACTACGAGGGTGTGGTGGCCGTCGAACGCGAGCGACCCGAACCGGGACCGGGCGAGGCGCTCGTCCGGGTCCGCGCCTGCTCGCTGAACTACCGCGACCTGATCATCGCCGGTGAGGGACACTACCCGGGCGCAGAACTCCCGGTCGTTCCCCTCTCCGACGGCGCCGGCGAGGTCGTCGAGGTGGGGGCCGGTGTCCGGCGGCTCGCCGAGGGCGACCGCGTCGCGACGCCGTTCGCCCCCGACTGGGTGGCCGGCGAGGGGAGCCCCGAGCAGTGGGCGCGCACGACCGGCGGCAATATCGACGGTGCGCTCCGGGAGTACGCGACGTTCCCGGCCGAGAGCCTCGCGGTCCTGCCCGAGCACTTCGACTACGAGCAGGGCGCGACCCTCTCGTGTGCCGGCCTGACCGCCTGGCGCGCACTCGTCGAGGACGGCGACCTGACGGCGGGCGAGACGGTGCTGGCGCTGGGGACCGGCGGCGTCTCGACGTTCGCGCTCCAGTTCGCCGACGCACAGGGCGCCGAGGTCGTCGTCACCTCCGCTAGCGACGAGAAGCTCGACCGCGCCGCGGAGTGGGGCGCCGACGAGACGGTCAACTACGAGGACACGCCCGAGTGGGGCGAGGCGGTCGCCGAGCGGACCGGCGGCGGCGTCGACCACGTCGTCGAAGTCGGCGGGCCCGGCACGCTCGACCAGTCGCTCGAAGCGGCCGCGCCGGGCGGCCACGTCAGCCTCATCGGCGTCCTCGACGGTCCCGACGGCCAGGTCCACCCCGGCCCCGTCCTCGGGAAGGGGCTGACCGTCGAGGGCGTCGTCGGCGTCGGGAGCCGCGAGATGTTCGACCGGATGAACCGCGCCATCGCCGCGAACGACATCGAACCGGTCGTCGACCGCACGTTCGGCTTCGACGAGGTCCGCGACGCCTACCGCTACCTCGAATCCGGGGAACATCAGGGGAAGGTCGTCGTCACGCTGGATTGAGAGACGCGGCGAGGGGGTGGCGATCCGCGGTTTCGACGGCGAGTCGGCGTCTCAGGCGGCGACGATCGGCTCGTAGTCGTACTCGCTGGTGAGCGTCTTCAGCCTCTCCAGAGCCGCCTCTTCCTCTTCGAGGTTCTCGTGGAGGATGTCGCCGGCCTCGTCCATGCCCAGCCGGTCGGCCAGCAGCGCGAGGTTCCCGTAGGCGGCGATCTCGTAGTGTTCGGTCTTCTGGGCCGCCGTCAGGTTGTGGACGTCGAGCACGTCGGCCTCGGGGTCCATCTCGAGCAGCTCCTCGTGTTCCTCGATCAGGCCCTGGATCCCCTCGCACTCCTCTTGTTCGGGCTCCTGCCCGAGCATCTCGAACACCGATTCGAGACGTTCGATCTGGCCGTTCGTCTCCTCGCGGTGTTCCTCGAAGGCCCGCGAGATCTCCTCGTGTTCGGTCTGGTCGGCCAACTGGTCGAGCACGTCGAGCAGCTCGTTCTCGGCGTAATAGATGTCTTCGAGTTCGTGCGTGAACAGCTCCTTCGCAGATGTGACTGACATGGTAAACCTCCGTAAGCCACTCGGGCATCGGCGCCGATAGTAATCCGCTCGCTACCGAACGACCCGAGGACGGCGCCGTCGTATCCGCCGGTTACCGCGCCGAAAGCACGGCTGAACGAGCGGCCGACCGGCCGGGGTGACCGGCGCGATCCGGCTCCGTCGGCGTTCGGAGGTGAACGGACGCGCCCGTTTTTCACGTCGAGCGCGAACGGGGCGCCATGGAAGGGGACCTGCTCGTCTACGGAGCGTACGGGTACACCGGGTCGCTGATAGCCCAGCGCGCCGTCGCCGACGGCCTCGACCCGATCCTCGCCGGACGCGACGCCGAGCGCGTCGAGGCGGCGGCGACCGAACGAGGCTGCGACCACCGGGTGTTCAGCCTCGAACACCCGACCGTCGTCGAGCGCCGCGTCGCCGGCGTCGACGCGGTATGCAACTGCGCCGGGCCGTTCGAGGACACCGCCGAACCGCTGATCGACGCCTGTCTCCGGGCCGGCACCGACTACCTCGACCTGGCCGGGAACGTCGACGTGCTCGAAGCGACGGCCGCTCGCGACGCCGAGGCGACCGACGCCGGCGTCGCCGTCGTCCCCGGCGTCGGCTTCGACGTGGTCCCGACCGACTGCCTGGCCGCGACGCTGCACGGCCTGCTCCCCGAGGCCGAGCGACTCACGCTCGCCATCGACGGCCTGGGGACGTTCTCGCCGGGGACCGCGAAGTCGATGCTCCGCGGGCTCGACCGCCCGGGCGCCGTCCGTCGCGACGGCCGCGTCGAGACGGTTCCCGTCGCGTTCAAGCGCCGGACCTTCGACTTCCCGACGGGCGAACGGACCGCCGTCACCGTCCCCTGGGGCGACGTGTCCTCGGCGTACTACTCGACGGGCATCCCGAACATCGAGGTGTACGCCGGTGTCCCCGACCGCGTCGCCGGCGCGATGGAGCGCGCCCGACGGCTCGTTCCCGCCCTCGCCGCAGGGCCGGTCCGCCGGGCGGCCGAGGCGGTCGCCGGCCGCCTGGTGTCCGGACCGACCGCCGACGAGCGCGCACAGAGCGAGACGCACGTCTGGGGCGAGGTGGTCGGGGAGGACGGCAGTGTCGCTCGCGCGCGGATGCGGACGCCGGACACCTACGACCTGACGACGGCGACGGCGGTCGAGGCCGCCCGGCGCGTACTCGGCGGCGCGGCCGGCGAGGGATTTCAGACGCCCGCCTCCGCGTTCGGGCCGGGGTTCGCGGAGGCCTTCGAGGGCGTCGAACGCGAGGTGCTGACTCGACCCGAGCAGGTCGCCCAGTAGGAGCCCGCGGCGGCTGCCGTCGGCCGATCGAACGGCGACGATCCGCCGTAAGGAGCCGTTACCGTCGGTTTCAGCCCGTTACTTTTCCCCACCGATTCCCGAAAGGCGGATATGGCGAAAGAGCTCGAAGCGTACGACATGACTCGCGACGAGGCCGCCGACAAGCTCGAATCGCTCGCCGCGGACCTGCGCGGCGACGGGAGCTTCGACGTGAACGTGAACAACCGGACCGTCCACCTCGCGCCGCCCGAGGAGATCGGGATGGAGATCGGCGTCCGGGAGATGTCCTCGCTGCTGCGCGGTAGTCGCGAGGCGTTCACGATCAAGCTCGACTGGAAACCCAAATAGCGGGTCGGCACCGTCCACGACGGGCGACTCACCGCGCCCCACCTACCGCACCGCGTCCGCCCCCGCGACCACGATCCGGCCGCGCTCTCCGCCGACGCCGCCTTTTTGCTCCGCCGGCGCGCGGGTCAGCCAATGACGGTCGACCTGGCCTTCGTCGGCGCCGGCGGCATCGCCCAGTGGCAGCACTTCGACAACCTCGCAGCCCTCGACGACGCACGGATCGTCGGGATCTGCGACGTGGACAGCGAGACGGCCGAATCGGCGGCCGACCGCTTCGACGCGCCCGCCTTCTCGGACCACCACGACCTCTACGAGGAGACCGACCCCGACGCCGTCTTCGTCTGCCTCCCACCCTTTGCCCACGACGACCAGGAGATCGCCGCCGCCGAGCGCGGCTACGACCTGTTCGTCGAGAAGCCCCTCGCGCTCTCGGCGGAGACGGCCCGCGAGATCGAGACCGCGATCGAGGACAACGACGTGCTCGCGCAGGTCGGTTACGACTGGCGCTACTCGGCGGGCGTCGAGCGCGCCAGCGAGATCCTCTCCGGCCGCGACATCGGCTACGTCGACGGCTACTGGTGGGGCGGCGTCGCCGGCGGCGAGGACCACTGGTGGCGCCACGCCGAGAAGTCGGGCGGGCAGGTCGTCGAACAGGCCACCCACGTCTACGACACCGTCCGCCACCTCGCGGGCGACGTAGAGCGCGTCGCAGCGGCCGGGAGCCACCGCCTCGCCGACGAAGTGGACTTCTCCGACGCCACCTCCGCGACGATGACCCACGAGAACGGGGCGATATCGCACGTCTCGACCACCTGCGCCGCCGAGGACGACAAGCACGGCCTGGAGGTCGTCGCCGACGGCGCGACCCTGGAAGTCACGGAGCAGTCGGTCTCGGGCGTCGTCGACGGCGAGGCGGTCGACGAGAAGTTCGACCGCAACCCCTACGCCGCCGAGGTCGAGTCGTTCGTCGACGCGGTTGCGTCGGGCGACGGCGCGGGGCTACGCTCGCCCTACGCGGACGCTCGGCGGACGTTCGAACTGACGCTGGCGGTCAACGAGTCTATCGAGGACGGCGAGCCCGTGGAGCTGTAGAACAGCGGAGGCGGTCGGCTACTCCAGCAGACTCTCGCCGGTCATCGCTGACGGCGTCTCGATGTCCATCAACTCCAGCAGCGTCGGTGCCAGGTCTTCGAGCGCGCCGCCCTCACGGACGAGCCGACCGCCGTCGGTGCCGTCGGGCGCGACGTAGATCAGCGGGACCGGATTCGTCGTGTGGGCGGTGTAGGGCTCTTCTTCGGTGCCCATGTCGTCGGCGTTGCCGTGGTCGGCGGTGACCAGCACGTGCCCGCCGGCGACCCGGACCGCCTCGACGAGCCGCCCGAGCTGTTCGTCGACCGCCTCGACCGCTTCGACGGCGGCGTCGAAGTCGCCGGTGTGACCGACCATGTCCGGATTTGCGTAGTTGCAGACCAGGAGATCTGGGTCCCGGGCCTCGATAGTCTCGATGGCGGTATCGGTCACCTCAGCCGCACTCATCTCGGGCTGGCGGTCGTAGGTGGGCACGTCGGGGCTGGGGACGATCTCTCGGATCTCGCCGTCGAACTCCACCTCGCGGCCGCCGTTGAGGAAGTAGGTGACGTGGGCGTACTTCTCGGTCTCGGCGAGCCGGAGCTGGGTGTGGCCCGTCTCGGAGACGACCTCGCCGAGCGTATCTTCCGGGCGGACCGGGGGGAAGGCGGTGGGGAGGTCGAACGTCTCGTCGTACTGGGTCATCGTGACCACGCGGGTCGCCGGCGGGTCGGTGCGGCCCCCCCAGGCGTCGGAACGGATGTCCGCGAGCATCCGCGTCAACTGCCGAGCGCGGTCCGAGCGGAAGTTGAAGAAGACCACGGCATCGCCGTCCGACAGCGCCGGTCGGTCCGCGACGAGCGTCGGCTCGACGAACTCGTCGGTGTCGCCCCGGTCGTAGGACTCTCGTACTGCGTCGACCGCGGAGTCCGCTTCGTGGCCGGCGTGGCGCTCGACGATGGCGTCGTAGGCGAGTTCGGTGCGGTCCCAGTTCTCGTCGCGGTCCATCGCGTAGTAGCGCCCGGAGACCGTCGCGACGTGGCCCGTGCCCTGTTCCTCGGCGTGGGCCTCCAGATCGGCGAGGTACTCCTCGCCGCCGGTCGGCGAGGTGTCGCGGCCGTCGGTGAAGGCGTGGGTGACGGCCTCGACCCCCTCGTCGGCCGCGAGGTCGATCAGCGCGTGGAGATGGGACTGGTAGGAGTGGACGCCGCCGTCCGAGACGAGCCCCATGAAGTGGACGCGACCGTCGTGTTCGTCGGCGTACTCGAACGCCGACTGGACGGCCTCGTTGTCGTCGATGGCGCCGTCGCCCTGGGGGTCCGGTGCGAGGCCGGCGTCGCCGGCCTCGTCCGAACGTGGCGGCTCCGCCGCCACGCGCTCCCCCCGCCAGCGGGCGATAGCGTCGGTGACGCGGGCGGACTCCTGGACGACGACGCGACCGGCGCCGATGTTGAGGTGGCCGACCTCGGAGTTACCCATCTGTCCCTCGGGCAGGCCGACGCGACGCCCGGAGGTGACGAGCGTCCCGTGGCCGCCCGCGTTCCAGAGGCGGTCGAAGTTCGGCGTCTCGGCGGCGGCGACGGCGTCGCGAACTCCCTCGTCGGGGTTGAGCGCCCAGCCGTCGAGGATGACGAGCGCGGCTTTCATACTCGGCCCTCCGCCCGGCCGGCCCAAGTCGGTGTCGGTCGGCGCGACTGACGCTCGTCGCCTCACCGCCCGATTACCGTCCTCACTGCAGGGGCGAACTGGTCGGGGTCGACGAGCCGACCCTCGGCCCGGAGCTGTTCCGGACGTGGGTCGAGGGCGGACGGGCGGCCTTGGAGCGTGGGACCCGTTGACGCCGGCCGGATCACCCGATTCCGCGGAAAGTTATTGTGAGTGGGCGACCGTCGTTAGCCTATGGACGCGCAACTGCTGTCGGACGACCTCGCCGACCAGATCGTGACGACGGCCCGGACCGCGACCGGCGACAGCCTCCGGTCGGTGACCTACTTCACACGCTCGGACTTCGAGCAGCTGTACCTCCGGGAGGACCTCGAACGCGACGCCGACCTCGACACCTTCGTCGGCCACGAGTGGCGCGGCTTTCGCGACACGAGCAACGCCTACCAGTCCTCGGAGCTCGGCGAGTACCGCTTCACCGTCCGCGCGTTCACCAACGGCTACCTCCTCCGGGTGACGGGCGACCGCCGCGGCGTCCTCATCACCACGGACGGCCTCCAGATGCAGTCATACGAGGAGGTCGCAGACGCCATCGAGAAGATGCTCGCCGAGGACCCGACCTCGGAATGACCCTGGACCCCGTCCACGTCGACGGCATCGCCCGTCTGGCCGGCCGCGTCGGCGAGGGCGTCGACGAGGACGACCACGCCGAGGCCGCCGAGACGGTGTGGGCCGACTTCCTCGACCCGCTCTATCGCGACGGCGACGCCGTCCTCGAACCGCTGGGCGAGCAGCGCCGCGAGAAGGTCCCCATCGACGCCGTCGCGCTTCGCGATGCCCCGTTCCCCACCCAGCACGGCCTCGATTCGGGGACGATCAACCCCACGACCTTCAAGAACGGGCTCGTCCTCGACGTGTCCCAGGCCGCGATGGCCGCCGTCCCCTCCGACCTCGACCTCCACCGCGCGCGCACCATCGTGATGACCGCCCACTCCAACGACGACACCTACCGCATCGGCCAGGAGGACTGGACGATGCAGGACGAGGGCTACGTCCGCGAGCGGGCGCTGCACGCCCCCAGCGTCGACCGCTACGAGCAGAACGTCGTCCACGCGCTCGCGCTGTACCTCGCCGAGAGCGAGCACGCCCGCCAACAGGCCGAGATCGTCGACGATCTGCTGATCCTCGACGGGCCGCTCTACCCCACGGGCCTGTTGAAGTGGGGCGAGCGCGACACGGAGCTGGCGGACCTGCTCGTCGAGGACGAGCGCCCGCGGGACGTGGTCGAGAACTACATCCGGCTCGTCGAGACCTTCGTCGACCGGGACGTGCCGCTAGTCGGGTTCATCAAGAACAGCACCGCCAAGGCGATCACCCGAGTCGTCCGCGAGAAGACCAACGCCCCCTGGGCCAACGACAACGCCTTCTTCCAGCGCGTGCTCGCCCGCCGGGACGGAAGCGGCGACCTGCGGACCGACGCGCTCACCGCGACGGGTTGGTTCCGCTCGCGGGTCGGCACCGACCGCGTGATGGCCGCCGACGGCGACGCGCTCGACATCGAACGCCGCCTCGACCCCGAGGCCTACGAGGTCACCTTCTTCGTGCTGTACGACCCCCGCGACGACCTCTGTTACCGCGTCGAGGCGCCCTACGCGTTCACGAAGGACGACGACACCCGCGAGGCGCTGCGCCTGCAGATTCTCCACGACGTGGCCGGCGAGCAGGGACCGCCCCTCGCGGTCGCCAAGGCCGACGAACTCGCCCACATCGACCGCCAGGCCAACGAGCAGCTCCGCCGGCGCATCGAGCGCGAACTCGGCAGCGACCGACATCTCGAATACAACGACAAGCGCTGGGGCGTCGACGTCGAAGAGCTGGTCTGAGGCCGATACTCCATGCTCCAGGCGTTCCCGGCGCGGGGACCTTCCGAACAAGATAGCTACTGGATAAGTGTAGTGGCACACGCTGTCGAGCGGTGCGAGGCGCGACTCCGGAGCGCCTCGATGTGAACGGCGCTGCCGTGAGCGTGCCCGCCTCTTGGCGGGCCGCTCGAAATAGTCGTGCGAGGTCCTCGCGAACCGTGTGAGCGAGGGCTTGTCAGAGCGTGCTCTGACAGTGGATGAGCGACGACAGGAGCGAATCGGCTGGGGANGAGGTCCTCGCGAACCGTGTGAGCGAGGGCTTGTCAGAGCGTGCTCTGACAGTGGATGAGCGACGACAGGAGCGAATCGGCTGGGGAGGTTCGTGGCCGTCTGCGGTCGCTGTCGCGGTGCGGATGGAGTGCCTGGCGGACTGAACGGGCGAGACGCGCGTGGCGGCTGCGCCGCCACGGCTTGCGGCGGTCGGCGGAGCCGATCGCCCTGCTCGCGTGCAGTTCAGTCGCCTGAGCGGGCGCTATCCGCGCGGGTGGTGCGGAGAGCGCGAATATCCCGGTCAGCGACCGCGAGCGCGGCGAGGGCGTTCACCGATTGCCGTCGAGGGCGGCCGCGTCCACTCGATTGCCACCCAAGCCAAGCCGATCAGAGACAACCGAGACACTGACGACACGAGCGAGTCGTCGTCGCGAACCCGGTAGCGTTTACCCGTTCTACGCCCTGCACACGCCCATGGAAGTCGCGCTCGTCACGGTCGGAGACGAACTGCTCGCGGGGGACACCGAGAACACGAACGCGACCTGGCTGGCTCGCCAGCTCACCGAACGCGGCGCGACCGTCGCGCGGATGCTCACCATCCCCGACGACCGCGCGCTGATCGCCCGCTGGGTCGGCGAGTTCGCCGACGACTTCGACGCCGTGGTCGTCACCGGCGGGCTGGGCGACACGCCCGACGACGTGACCATAGAGGCCGTCGCCGACGCCTTCGACCGGGATCTCGAAGTCCAGTCGGACGTGCGCGACCGGATCGCCGAGAAGGCGAGACAGTTCCGCGAGGAAGACCCCGAGTACTACGAGACCCACGACTTCGACCTGGACCTGGACGAGACGGCGGCGCTGCCCGAGGGCGCTCGCCCCCTCGTGACGGCCGAGAGCTTCAACCCCGGCTGTGTCGTCGAGAACGTCTACGTCTTCCCGGGGTTCCCCGAGGAGTTGCGGGTGATGTTCGACTCGGTCGCCGACGAGTTCGGTGGCGATGCCGTCTCCGCGTCGGTCGAGACCGCGACCCCCGAGGGCGCGCTGAAGGACGTACTCGACGGCGCGCGCGAGCGCTTCGACGTGGCCGTCGGCAGCTACCCCGCCCGGCGTGGCAAGCCCGGTCGGGTGAAGGTGACCGGGACCGACCCCGCGACCGTCGAGCGGGCCGTCGAATGGGTCGACGAACGGGTGGCCGACGCCGAATCCGAGGAGTGACCGTCGCGGCGGTCGCTCAGAAGAAGTTCAGCAGGCCGAATTCGACGGCGTAGTGCCAGACCAGGGCGAGCCAGGTCTCGAAGACGACCGTGCCGGCCGCCGAGAGGGCGACGAACTCGCGGGTGTCGATCTCGGCGACGCCGGCGGGCACCGTCAGCATGCCGCGGGTGAGGATCAGGGCGTTGCTCACGAACACGCCCCACTTGCCCCAGCGGTCGAACCAGCGGTCGAAGCGGTCGAGTTTGGACTCGTCGATCCGGAACCACGGCTTCTGGAGCAGCCACTCGCGACCGCCGCGCTTGGCGAGCTGGAACAGCGCGACCTGGCCCAGCGTCGCGCCGACCGTCGCGACGACGAAGATGAGCGCGATCACCGGCCACTCGTACCCCGACGGCTCGGTCGCGAGGAACTCGATGGCTCCCGGCACGAGGGCCTCGCTCGGGGCGAAGTACAGCAACATCGCGCCTTCGAGGACGAAGATAGGGAGCAGGACGGGCAGGCCGTACGTGTCGATGATCCGCTGGGCGAACTGCTCGTCGCCGAAGACGAACAGGACGGCGCCGGCGACCGCCAGCAGGAAGAAGAAGCCGGCGACGACGATCAACCCGTAGTCCTCGGCGAACCCGCGCAGCCGGGATCGACGGGTCGAATCGAGTGATGCCATTCACCTGAGCGGTGCGGGCGTGTCGGTCAAATGTCTTCCGCTCGGAGACGATTCGGTCCGACAGTCGCTAGCCTGATTACCCCGAGACGACGAATGCGGGTATGGATCTGTCACACCGCCCCCGGCGACTCCGAGGCGACGGCGTCCGCCCGCTCGTCCGGGAGACCGACCTCTCGGCGTCGGACCTGATCGCGCCCGTCTTCGTCGACGCGACGACCGACGAGCGAGTACCGATCGAGTCGATGCCCGGGCACACGCGCGTGCCCGTCGACCAGGCGGTCGAGCGCGTCCGAGAGGTCCGGGAGACCGGCGTGGAGGCCGTCATCCTCTTCGGGATCCCCGAGTCGAAAGACCCCGAGGGCTCGCGTGCGTGGGCCGACGACGGCGTCGTCCAGCGCGCCGTCCGGGCGATCACCGAGGAGACCGACGCCTACGTGATAACCGACGTGTGCCTCTGCGAGTACACCGACCACGGCCACTGCGGGGTGGTGGAGGACGACGCCCGTGCGGACCCACACATGACCGTCGACAACGACCGCACGCTGGAGCTGCTGGCGAAGACCGCCGCCTCCCACGCCGAGGCCGGCGCGGACATGGTCGCGCCCTCCAGCATGACCGACGGGATGGTCGGGGCGATCCGCGCCGAACTGGACGACCGCGGGTTCGAGTCGCTCCCGGTCATGAGCTACGCGGCGAAGTACGAGTCGGCCTTCTACGGCCCGTTCCGCGACGCCGCCGACGGCGCGCCCGCCTTCGGCGACCGCCGCCACTACCAGATGGACCCCGCGAACGGCCGCGAGGCGATGCGCGAGGTCACGCTGGACGCGGAGGAGGGCGCCGACGTGCTGATGGTCAAGCCGGCGCTGCCGTACCTCGACGTGGTCGCGGACGTGCGCGAGAACTTCGACCAGCCCGTCGCCGCGTACAACGTCTCCGGCGAGTACGCGATGCTCCACGCCGCCGCCGAGAAGGGGTGGCTTGACCTCGAAGCGGTCGCCTACGAGTCGCTGCTGTCGATCAAGCGCGCCGGCGCGGACCTGATCCTCACCTACTTCGCCGAGGACGTGGCCGAGCGGCTGTAGCGGTGACGACCCGTCACGCCTCGTCGACCGCCGGGAGGGTCACCCGGACGACGGTCTCACCGTCGACACGTCGATAGTCGAGACGTCCGTGACAGGCCTCGATGGCCCACTTGGCCAGCCAGAGACCGAGTCCGGTGCTGTGAGAGAGCTGCGTGAGCGGCCGGTCCGCGAAGACGACGGCCCGTACCCCGTCGGGGATCCCCGGGCCGTCGTCGACGACGTCGATCTCGACCGTGTCGCCCGCTCGCCGACCGACGACCCGAACGTCCGGCGCGTCGCCGCCGTGGATCACGGCGTTGGAGACGAGGTTCTCCAGCGCGGCCTCGAGCGGTCCCCCCGCGAGGACCGGGAGCCGCCCGGGCAACTCCGTAGTGACCGTCGCGGACCCGTTCACCGACCGCACCGCGCTCGCCACCGATCGAAACAGGTCGGCGACGTCGACCACCTGCCGGTTTATCTCCTCGTCGAAGGCGCGTTCGACGAGGCGCGCGCGCTCGCTGAGCGTCTCGAGGTCTCGCGCCGCCGAGCGGGCGAGCCGGGCCTGCTCGGCGACCGGACCGTCGGTCATTCGTTCGACCTCGTTCACGCTCCCGAGGATGACCGTCAGCGCGTTGCGCAGGTTGTGACGGAGCACGCGATGGACCACCGCGTGGTGGCGCTTGCGACGAGTCCGCTCGGTGATGTCGGTGTAGATCGCCAGTCCGCCCCGGCCGCCGTCACCGTGTTCGTACGGGACCCCGCGGTAGATGAACTGCCGAAGCCCGTCCGCCGTTCGACGAGTCACGGTGCCGCTGTTGACCTTCCCGTCGGCGGTCCGCTGGTCGAAGTCGACCGCCGCTTCCGCGCGGCCCTCCGGGACGATGAAGTCGTTGAGCGACTCGCCGACGACCGTCTCGGCCGACCAGCCGAACACGGACTCGAACCCCGGGTTGACCGCGCGGACGACCGGCCGCATCTCCACGATCTCCACCTCGACGACCGCGTCGTCGATGAGTTCGAACAGCGCGTCGAACCGCTCTGCGCTCCGCTGGCCGCTCATCACGATTCCCCGTCGGCGACGGTGAGGAACGGGGGCTCCGCCGACGCGGCCACGGGACGGCTCACACCCCCGGCCCCGTCGACGGCGGTCGCCAGTTCGACGGTCGGCCGTCTGTCGCCGCCGGTCAGCGACAGGACCTGGTCGGCCGCGCCGGCGTAGAATGCGGCGAAGGAGTCGCTGACACTGGCGTCGTCGACGACGTTGACGACCGTGTCCGTCGATTCGAGGACGCCGTCGTCGTTGTCGTACCGGGCGGCCCGGGCGGCTCGCTCGCCGAGGACCTCGATTTCGCCGGCGACGTTCCCGACGACGAGGAGCGGGCGGTCGCGCCGGTCGGCGGTGCGCTCGTTCACGTCGCTCAGCGACCGGCGGTCGAGGTCGAACACGTTGCGGCCGGCGCCCCAGTCGTCGAACATGTCGAGGACGAACAGCCGGTCGGTCGCGAGCGCCTCGTCGACGCCGGTGCCGACGGCGTCCAGCGCGGCGTCGAGCGTCGCTCGGTCGAGCCCGGGCGGCGCCGACAGCGACACCGCCCGCTCGTCGGCGATCGCGGCCGCACACAACTGGGCGAGGAGGCGCCCGACCGGGCCCGCCCCGTCGTGGCGGACGACCGCGCGGCCGCCCTGGGGGATCCCGCCGTCGCAGAGCGCGTCGACGCCGTCGATCCCGGTCGGAATCCGCACCGCCTCCGCGAGTTCGCGCTCGCGCGAGCCCGCCGCGCTCTCGAGGGCCTCCTCGACCTCGGCGAGCATCTCGGTCTGCTCGCTCCGGGCGTCGCGGATCGTCTCGATATCGCGTTCGACGCTCCCGGCGCTCTCGGCGACGCGCTCGACCGTCGCGGCGACGCGCTCGCTCGTGGTCGCCTGCTCGTCGGCCGCGGCCGACACCGACCCGATGTCGGCGGCCGTCTCGTCGACCGCGTCGGTCACGTCGTCGAACGCCGCCTTCGTCTCCGCCGACCGGTCGCTCGCCCGGTCGATCCGCTCGACCGCCCGTTCGAGCTGGGCGACGGTCTCGTCGGTGGCGTCGCGCACGTCCGCCAGCAGCGCGTCGATGTCGTCGGCCTGGGACTGGGACTCCCCCGCCAGGGACTTGATCTCCTCGGCGACGACGGCGAACCCGTCGCTCCCGTCGCCGGCGCGGGCCGCCTCGATGCTCGCGTTCAGCGCGAGCATGTTCGTCTGGTCGGCGATGTCGTCGATCCCGGACAGCGCCTCGGCGATCCGGTCGATCTGGGTCGTCAGCGCGTCGATCCGTTCGAGCGCCGCCTGGCCGGCCTCGCGGGCCTCCCGCAGCGTCTCGGTGGCCGCCGCCGCCGCTTCGCGCCCCTCCGCCGCCTCCGAGGCGGCCCGCTCGGACTGCTCGCTGACCGCGGTCGCCGTCGCGGCGATCTCCTCGATCGTCGCCGACAGCGACGAGACGTCGTCGACCGCCGAGTCGGCCTCGTCGACCTGACGGCCCGCCTCCTCGGCGATCGCGTCGAGCTCCGCGTCGACCGTCGCCGACGCGGTCCTGACCACGTCCAGCGCGCCGGCCGCGTTCGCGACCATCTGCTCGTCGTGGTCGGCTGCCGCCGAGTCCGGCCGAGCCCGCTGCTCGCCGACGGTCATCGTCTCGACACCTCGATCACGGAACAGATAGCAATATCGCCGATATACCCACCTACGGTTATGTTTATCGATGAATAAGTGTGCATTCGTAGTCGTATCTTCGACTCTTATGATCACACATAACTCTCGCGCTTGGCACAATTCGCGCGGTCCGTCGGGGTCGGCGGGCGGCACCCAGTGTGACCGGTCCCTGCTCGCGTCCGTACTGTGTCTGTCCACACCCCGATACCGGCGTCGGCGAGCGCCCGAGAGCGAGCGGCGCGCGCGAGCCCAGCGCCCCCGTTCGACCGCCCCTCCCCCGCGAACCGGTCGACGAACGTTCGATTCGAGCGGAGGATCGTCCATCGATCTGGACGAACGGAGACCTTATATCCATAATACCATGGGATACTTCTGACAGCCGTCTCGTTATGCACGCAAGATTTCGATGTTTTCAAGCACACCCTTATGTGGTAGGATTCCATGACCCTCAATCGAGATGTACACTACGAACGTAGTGAGAATGGGTGGAAAGGTATACGATCATCAATATAATTCGGGCTGCTCAGGCGGGGCAGGGGTGACCGTCGCATGACGGCGCTGCTGGCGCCGGCGGCCGACGCGCTGTTGCAGCTGGACCCGACGCAGGTCGCCAACGGCGTGAACAACGTCTGGGTCCTCGTGGTCTGTTTCCTGATCTTCTTCATGCAGCCCGGGTTCGCGCTACTGGAGAGCGGGCAGGTACGGGCGAAGAACGTCGGGAACGTCCTGATGAAGAACATGACCGACTGGGTGCTCGGCGTGTTGGTCTTCTTCGCCATCGGGTCGGCGTTCAGCGCGCTCGTCGGGCAGCTGACGACGCCCGGCGTGGCGCTGGACATCGCCGGCGCCTGGGGCTACGTCAACGACCCCAGCGCGTACATCGGCTGGTTCTTCGGCGCCGTCTTCGCGATGACCGCGGCGACCATCGTCTCCGGTGCCGTGGCCGAGCGGATGAACTTCCGCGCGTACGTCTTCGTCGCCGCGGCGATGGTCGCGGTCATCTACCCCGCGATGCCCGGCATCGCCTGGGGCGGAACGGGCCTGCTCTCCGGTGACGGCTACCTCGGCCAGGCCATCGGCGCCGGCTACCTCGACTTCGCGGGCGCGACCATCGTCCACATGTGCGGCGGCATGGCCGGCCTCGTGGGCGCGAAGATGGTGGGGCCCCGCTCGGGGCGCTACGACTCCAGCGGCAACAGCCAGCCCATCCCCGGTCACTCGATGCTGCTCGCGGTGCTGGGCACGCTGTTCCTCGCGTTCGGCTGGTACGGCTTCAACGTCGGCACGCAGGCGACGGTCCTCTCGGTCACCGACTCCGGCGTCGCCTTCCAGGGCGGTGCGCTGGGCCAGGTCGTCATGAACACGACGCTCGGCATGGGCGCCGGCGGCGTCGCGGCCATGCTCGTCTCCTCGGCGTGGCAGGGCAAGCCCGACCCGCTGTGGGCCGCCAACGGCCTGCTCGCCGGGCTGGTCGCCGTCACCGGCGCGGTCCCCCACGTCACGTGGTGGGGCGGCGTCATCCTCGGCGGCCTCGCCGGCGCGCTCGTCCTGCCGACGTTCCGCTGGGTCGTCGACTCGCTGAAGATCGACGACGTCTGCGGCGTCTTCGCCGTCCACGGCATGGCCGGCGCGGTCGGCACCATCCTGATCCCGCTGTTCGGCGTCACCGCCTCCGGCGGCTACACGTTCCTCGGCGTCAACCAGCTCATCATGCAGGTCGCCGGCGTCGCCGTCGTCGGCACGTGGACCGTGCTCGCCAGCATCGTCGCGTTCAAGATCGCCGACGTGCTGTTCGGCCTGCGCGTCTCCGAAGCCGAGGAGGAGGCCGGCCTCGACGAGAGCGAACACGGCGTCTCCGTCTACCCCGAGTTCACCGCCGGCGGCAGCCGCGACAGCCCGGCCGTGAGCGCGGACGGTGGAACGGAGGTCCGCACGGATGGCGGGAGCCAGGGAGGTGTCTCCGATGAGTGACGACGAGATCAAGATGGTCGTCGCGGTCGTCCGTCCCGACAAGCTCGGCGACGTGAAACAGGCGCTGGCCGAGGCCGGCGCCCCCTCGCTCACCGTCACGAACGTCTCGGGGCGGGGCTCCCAGCCCGCCAAGACGGGCCAGTGGCGCGGCGAGGAGTACGTCGTCGACCTCCACCAGAAAGTCAAGATCGAATGCGTCGTCTCGGAGATCCCCGCCCAGGACGTGGTCGACGCCATCGCCGACGCCGCCCAGACGGGCGAGCCCGGCGACGGCAAGATCTTCGTCCTCCCCGTCGAGGACGCCGTCCAAGTCCGGACCGGCGACTCGGGGCCAGGGGCCGTCTGAAATTCGATGTCGGCAGAACTGGACGACACTGACCGGCGGATCATCGACGCCCTGCTCGACAACGGGCGCGCCAGCGCCAGCGAACTCGCCGAGCAGGCCGAGATCGCCACCGCGACCGCCACGAAGCGACTCCAGCGCCTCGAAGAGGACGGCGTCATCGACGGCTATCAACCGGAGATCGACTACGGCGCCTTCGGCTACGAGGTCACCGCCGTCTTCCGCCTCGACGTCGACGGCGAGGGCCTGGAGACGGTCGTCGACGACCTGCGCGACGCCGGCAACATGGTCGGCGTCTACGAGGTCACCGGGAGCGACGACGTGGTCGCCGTCGGGAAGTTCGAGAACACGGAAGCCCTGAACGCCCAGATCAAGTCGGTGCTCACCCACCCCGAGGTGCGGTCGGCCCGGACGAGCATCGTCCTCGACACCGTCTGCGAGTACGACCGCCTCCCCGTCGACACCGAGGAGTAACGGTCGTCCCCGCGGTCGAACCACACCCGATCACTTTCCTCCCCCTTCCACTGCCGATCGTCACGTCGACCGCGCGAGAGCGTCTACCCCCCGGATAGGCCGATTTTGCCGTGATCCTCGGTTGACGAGCGTCCAAATTAGACGCGTGTCAACCCACCGTTTCTGGACGGAATACAACCTTAAATCCATAATACTCTACTATAATTTTGACGAGCGTCTACGTAACTCCTGAAAGTTGCATCATTGTAAAGCCAACCCTTATACGGAGTGATTCCGCACAGTTCTCCCGTACTCTCCGAAACGTTCGGAGGGCAAAACAGCGCTCGACTGAACGATTCGAAACCAGTCGGGCGCCACACCGAGACAACACATCAACATGCTCGAACTCACCGCGCTGCAGACGGAAACCCAGACGCTGATAGACGCGATAAACACCACGTGGGTGCTGGTAGTCACCTTCCTGATCTTCTTCATGCACGCCGGCTTCGCCATGCTGGAGGCGGGCCAGGTCCGCTCGAAGAACGTCTCGAACCAGCTGACCAAGAACCTGTTGACCTGGTCGGTCGGGGTATCGGTGTTCTTCCTGATCGGTGCCGGCATAGACAGCCTCGTCGGCGGCGGCGGCTTCGCGCCCGCCTTCGGCTACGAGGCCCCCGCCGACTGGATCACCTGGCTCTACGGCGCCGTCTTCGCGATGACCGCCGCGACCATCGTCTCCGGCGCCGTCGCCGGCCGCGCGAAGCTGCGCGCCTACGTGGCCTACACGTTCCTGCTGGCCGCGGTCATCTACCCGGTCGTCTCCGGGATGGCCTGGTACGACGCCGGCCTGCTCGGCATCGACGGCTTCGTCGGCTCGACGTTCGGCGTCGCCTTCGACGACTTCGCCGGCGGGACGGTCGTCCACGCGATGGGCGGCATCGCCGGCCTCACCGCCGCGTGGGTGCTCGGCCCGCGCATCGGCCGGTTCAACGACGACGGCTCGGCCAACGTCATCCCGGGCCACTCGATGACCTTCGCCGTGCTGGGCACGCTGATGCTCGCGTTCGGGTGGTACGGCTTCAACGTCGGCACCTCCGCGATCTTCAACGGGGAGGGCGCCTTCCTCGGCGAGCAGCTCGGCCGCGTCGCGATGACGACCACGCTCGCGATGGCCTCCGGTGCGATGGCCGCCGGCGGCGTCGCGTGGGCGAAGACGGGCAAGGTCGACACGCTGTACGTCGCCAACGGCCTGCTGGCAGGCCTCGTCGGCATCACGGCCATCCCCCACGCCGCGACGTGGTGGGGCGCGTTCCTCGTCGGCGGCGTCGCCGGCGCGCAGCTCCCCATCGTCTTCAGCATCGTCGAGAAGCGGCTCAACATCGACGACGTGTGTGCGGTGTTCCCCGTCCACGGGAGCGCGGGCGTCATCGGGACGCTCATGCTGCCGATCGTCGTCGCCCCGAGCTATCTCGGCAACACGAGCCGCGTCGACATGTTCCTCGCACAGCTGACCGGCGTCGTCGTCATCGTCGCCTGGACGGTCGTCACGACCGGCCTCATCTGGGGCGCGCTGAAGGCGCTCGGCCAGGCCCGCGTCAGCCGCGAACACGAGCAGGAGGGCCTCGACGTGAGCGAACACGGCGTCGAGACCTACCCCGAGTTCGGCGACGAAGGTGCGGCGGTCGCCGACGGCGGCACGGTTCGGACGGACGGCGGTCTGGCGACCGAAGAGAGTCAGACCTCGTCAGAGCCGCGATCTGACGGCGGTGTTTCCGGCGAGAACTACGTTCCCGCCGAACGAACTACGGACGAACGGAGTGACTGACCGATGACCGACGACACGCACACTGACGGTATCGACACGGACGACCACGCGAACGCGAACTCAACGACTATGACCGACACCGAAATTCGAACGGACGGCGGCGAAGAGCTTCCCAACGACGGCGAGATCAAGATGGTGGTCGCGGTCGTGCGCCCGGACAAGCTGGGCGACGTGAAACAGGCGCTGGCGGAGATCGGCGCCCCGTCGCTGACGGTGACGAACGTCTCGGGGCGGGGCTCCCAGCCGGCGAAGAAGGGACAGTGGCGCGGCGAGGAGTACGTCGTCGACCTCCACCAGAAAGTGAAAATCGAGTGCGTCGTCGCCGACATCCCCGCCGAGGACGTGGTCGACGCCATCGCCGAGGGCGGCAACACCGGCGAGAAGGGCGACGGCAAGGTGTTCGTCCTCCCCGTCGAGAGCGCGACGCAGATCCGCACGGGCAAGACCGGCCGGGACGCGGTCTAAGGGTTCCCAGGAGGGGGACAGATGGTCGATATCGACGAGACGGACAGGCGGCTGGTCGACGCGCTGCTGGCCGACGGCCGCGCCAGCGCGAACGAGCTCGCCGCCGAAGTCGGGATCGCGACGGCGACGGCTACCAAGCGCGTGCAGACGCTGGAGGACGCCGGGATCATCGACGGCTACCGGCCCAGGATCGACTACGGCGCGCTGGGCTTCGGAGTGACCGCCGTGTTCAACCTCGACGTGGCCGGCGACGGGATCGAGGCCGTCGTCGCCGACCTTGCCGACGCCGGCGACATGGTGGGCGTCTACGAGGTCACCGGCAGCCAGGACGTGATCGCGATCGGGAAGTTCACCGACACGGCGTCGCTGAACGCTCGGATCAAGGAACTGCTCGTCGACGACGACATCGAGTCGATCGCGACGAACATCGCGCTGGAAGTCGTCACCGAGAACGAGCCGCTCCCGCTCGCCGAGGAGTGAGCGGCCGCCGCGTTTTCCCGCCGGCGTGGTCGCTCGCCGGCGAGCGGTGAAGTGTAAGGTCTTAGTATTTGGGGCTGGGAGTACGCTGTACTATGAACGTCGCAGACGTAATGACGCCCCGCGAGGACCTCGTCACGGCCGAGCTACCCGGTACCCGGGACGACGTCCTCGAGTATCTCCAGGAGCGGGCGTTCTCGTCGGTCCCGGTCGTCACCGAGGGCGACGACGGCGAACAGTTCCGCGGTCTCGTCTCCCGTGACGCCCTGATCGACCAGCCCGACGAGGACCAGCTCGCCATGCTCGTCGAGGAGGTCCCCACTACAGGCGCCGACGCCACCCTGACCGAGCTGGCCGGACTCATGCTCGCCGAGGGCGCCCGGCGGGTCCCCGTCGTCGACGGCCGACTCGAAGGGGTCGTCACCATCACCGACGTGGTCCGGGCCATCGCCACCGGCGACGTGAACGGCGACGTAACTGTCGACGGCCTCGCCCAGCACGAGGTCAACTGCGTCTACGAGGGGGCGCCTCTGCCCGTCGCCGAGCGCGAGCTCTCCCACGCCGACGCCCCCTACGGCGTCGCGCTGGACGACGCGGGCGAGACCAGCGGGATGATCACCGAGGTCGACATCATCGACGTAGCCCGCGTCGTCGAGGGCGAGGAAGAGACCGGCGACAGCCTCGCCGCCGACGACGACGACTGGAAGTGGGAGAGCGTCAAGGCCGTCGGCTCGCGCTACATGCCCACCCGCAACGTCGAGATCCCCGCCGGTCCCGTCTCGGAGTTCATGACGAGCGATCTGGTCACCATCAGCGGCCGCCGCACCGCCCAGGACGCCGCCCAGCTGATGATCGAACACGACATCGAGCAGATCCCCCTCGTTTCGGGCGACGAGCTCTCCGGCGTCGTCCGGGACATGGATCTGCTGGAGGCGCTTCGATGAGTGAGGGCCGTAGTTCTGACCTGACGGAACTCGCCAAGCGTCGCGGTTTCTTCCTCCAGAGCGCCGGCGCGTACGGCGGCGTCTCCGGCTTCTACACGTTCGGGCCGCAGGGTGCGAGTCTCAAGGACAACATCGAGGACACCTGGCGCGACCGCTTTACCGTCCAGGAGGGCAACATGGAGATCGACGCCCCCACGGTGATGCCCGAACCCGTCTTCGAGGCCTCGGGCCACCTCGACGGCTTCGACGACATGATCGTCGAGTGCCCCGACTGTGGCGAGTCCCACCGGGCCGACCACGTCGTCGAGGACAACACCGACTACGAGGAGGCCGAAGCGCTCGGTCCCGACCGCGTCGGCGAGATCATCGCCGAGTACGAACTCGTCTGTCCCGTCTGTGGCACCGGCCTGGCGGGCCAGGCCATCGAGGAGTTCAACCTCATGTTCGAGACGACGATCGGGCCGGGCTCGTCGTCGCCGGGCTATCTGCGGCCCGAGACCGCCCAGGGCATCTTCGTCGAGTTCCCCCAGCTCAAGGAGTACGCCCGCAACCAGGTGCCCTTCGGCGTCACGCAGATCGGCCGGGCCTACCGCAACGAGATCAGCCCCCGGAAGTCGCTGGTTCGCGTCCGGGAGTTTACCCAGGCCGAGCTAGAGCTGTTCATCGACCCCGAAGCGGACGAGCCGGACCTCTCGGCGGTCGAAGATGTCGTCGCGCCGTTCTACAGCGCCGAGGCCCAGAACGAGGACGGCGGCGGGGCCCGCGAGCTGACGATCCGCGAGGCGGTCGAGGAGGGCGTCGTCGCCGACCCGTGGATCGCCTACTACCTCGGCGTCGCGACGGAGTGGTACGAGTCGATCGGCGTCGACATGGACCGGTTCCGCTTCCGCCAGCACCTCGGGGGCGAACTCGCCCACTACGCCGCCGACTGCTGGGACGCCGAGAGCTACGTCACGGGCGACTGGGTGGAGATCGCCGGCTTCGCCTACCGCGGCGACTACGACCTCTCGAAACACGACGAACACTCCGACGACGACTACACGATATTCAAACAGTACGACGAACCCCTCACGGTCGAACGCCCCACCGTCGACCCCGACATGAGCTACCTGGGGCCGGAGTTCGGCGGCGACGCCGCCGCCGTCGCGGAGGCGCTCGAAGATCTCGCCGAGCGTACCCCGGAGGCCTTCGAATCCGCCGGCGAGGACGGCGAGGTCACCGTCGAGGTCGACGGCGACTCGTTCGACGTGCCCGTCAGCCAGACCGGCTTCGCCGTCGAGGAGGTGACCGAATCCGGCGAGCACTTCCTGCCCCACGTGGTCGAGCCGTCGCTCGGGATCGACCGCGCGCTGTACACCGTCCTCGACCACTGCTACCGCGAGGACGAGGTCGACGGGGAGGAGCGCACGTTCCTCGAACTGCCCGCAGAAGTGGCGCCGACGACCGTCGGGGTCTTCCCGCTGATGGACCGCGACGGCCTCGGCGAGGAGGCTCGCGAGATCGCGGCGGACCTTCGCGAGCGGGGCCTCTCCGTGGCGTACGACGACTCGGGGGCCATCGGTCGGCGCTACCGCCGCCAGGACGAGGTCGGCACCCCCTTCTGCGTCACCGTCGACTACGCGACCGTCGGCGAGGCCCGGGACGACGACGAGGGCGAGCCCGGCACCGTGACGGTCCGCGAGCGCGACACTACCGCCCAGAAGCGCATCGCCGTCGAGGAGCTCCCGGAGACGCTCGAAGCGCTGCGCGACGGCGAACTGGCGTTCGCGGAGCTGTAGGCACCGCCGGGATCCGGGGGACCCGCTCTCACCAATGCGCGACGAAATCGCCCGTCGACTGGTCCACGCGAGCGGCACAGCGGTGCCGCTCGCGTACCTGTTCGCCCCGGGCGTCGAGTGGGTCCACGTCCAGGCGCTGCTGGTCGCCGGGCTCGCCGTCGCGCTCGTGCTCGAAGTCGTCCGGCTGGTCGTCGGCCTGGACTGGTGGGTCTACGAGAAGCTCACCCGCGAGTACGAACAGGACAACCTCGCCGGCTACTTCCTCGCCGTCTTCAGCATGACCGTCGTCGCGCTCGCCTTCGAGCCGGCGGTCGCCGTCCCGGCGATCCTCATGCTCACGATCGCCGACCCCGTCTCCGGCCTGCTGGGGTCGGGCGAACTGCGGACGGCCAAGGACGTCACCGTCCTGCTGACGACCTTCGCCGTCGCGACGCTGCTTGCGGTCCCGTTCGTCACGCCCGTCGCGGCCGTCCTCGGCGGCGCCGCCGCCACGCTCGCCGACGGTGTCAAACCGGTGATCCGGGGGTACGTCATCGACGACAACCTCACCATCCCCGTCGCGGGAGCCGTCGCGATGTTCCTCGCGATGCAGTTCCTCCCCTCGACGCCGGTCTGAGCCGCGCGCCGGCTGGCTTGCCACGGCAGGCCCGCCGTTCATCGGGTGCGCCCGGCAAGAGCGGGTATGCTCGACGACCCGAACTGGCAGGAGTATCTCGGCACGCTCGTCCGCGACCGCGGCAAACCCATCGGGACGATCGTGGACTTCGACGACGATCGGGCGGCGTTCTACCTCGAACCCTCACCGGAGATCGACGAGAACACCTGGGACGGGCTGGGGTGGGGCGACCACGCCGACTACGACGTGAACTGGGAGGACGTCGACTACGACCGCTGGCGCGACGGCGAGAGCGACCTGCCGGTCGACTACGACGAGTGGCCCTGTACGCTCCCGAACGCTCGCCTCGAAGAGAGCGAGGACGGGGAGGAACTGCGACTCGTGAGCGTCGCCTCGGGGACCTGAGTCGGGAACGGCGCCGTCGGCGCTCCGTTTCACTTTCGCCGCGGTATCTGAACCCTTATCGGGTGGCGGGAACTACCCAAACGAAATGGCGACGACCGACGAGGGCGAGGGGGTCTCCGGGCCGCTCCTCGCGGACGGCTTTCTCGAGGACCGGACCTACCAGCGCAAGCTGGCCGACGCCGCGCTGGAGACCCACACCCTGGTCTGTCTCCCGACGGGGCTGGGCAAGACGACGGTGAGCCTGCTGGTCACCGCCGACCGGCTGGCCGGCGACGTGGTGAACAAGTCGCTGCTGCTCGCGCCGACCAAGCCGCTGGTCACCCAGCACGCCGAGTTCTACCGCGAGGCGCTGGAAGTCCCCGACGACGAGATCGTCGTCTACACTGGCGACACCCGCCCGGACGACCGCGCGGATCTGTGGTCGGGCGCCCGGATCGTCGTCGCGACCCCCGAGGTCGTCGAAAACGACCTCGTCGGCAACCGCATCGACCTGACCGACGTGGTCCACTGTACCTTCGACGAGTGCCACCGCGCGACCGGCGACTACGCGTACAACTACATCGCCGAGCGCTACCACGAACAGGCCCGTGACTCGCTCGCGACCGGCATGAGCGCCTCCCCCGGCGACGACGAGGAGGCCATCCTCGAAGTCTGCGCCAACCTCGGGCTCGCCCAGGTCGAGGTGATGACCGAGGACGACGCCGACGTGTCGACCTACACCCACGAGACCAGCGTCGACTGGGAACGGATCGAGCTGCCCGAGACGGTGATCGAGCTCCGGGACGCGATCAACGAGGTCATCGAGGACCGCCTCGCGAAGCTCCGAGAGCTAGGCGTCACGAACACCAGCAAGGCCGACGTGTCCGAGCGGGAGATCCAGAAGATCCAGGGACAGCTGCGGGATCTGATGAACAACGACCAGTCGGAGGGGTACGAGGGGATGAGCTTCCTCGCGGAGGTCCGCAAGCTACGGACCGCCGTCACCTACGCCGAGACCCAGAGCGTCGAGAGCCTCCGCCGGTACTTCGAACGGCAGAAACAGGCCGCCCGGTCGTCGGGCGCCTCGAAGGCCGACCAGCGGATGATCTCCGAGCCGAAGGTCCGGGAGGCGATCAGGCGGGCCGAGGACTACGACGACCTCCACCCGAAGTTCCGGCGGACGCGGATGCTCATCGCCCAGACGCTCGGCATCGAGAACGGCGACCGGGTCATCGTCTTCACCGAATCGCGAGACACGGCGGAGACGCTGACGGACTTCCTCGGCGAGCATTTCACCGCCCGGAAGTTCGTCGGCCAGTCCGACACCGAGGGTAGCGACGGGATGACCCAGAACGAGCAACAGGAGACGCTGGACGAGTTCCGCGCCGGCGAGTTCGAGGTGCTGGTCTCGACGTCCGTGGCGGAGGAGGGGCTGGACGTGCCCGAGGTCGATCTCGTACTCTTCTACGAGCCCGTCCCGACCGCCATCCGCGCCATCCAGCGCAAGGGCCGGACCGGCCGCCAGACCGAGGGGGCGGTGTCGGTGCTGCTCGCGGAGGACACCCGCGACGAGGCGTACTTCTGGAAGGCCCGCAACGACCAGAAGCGCATGGAGAAGGAACTGCGCTCGCTGAAGTCGATGGCCGGCGAGATCGAGAGCGAACTCACCCAGACCGGGATGGACGAGTTCGCCGACGCTGGCGGTGGCGCCGACGCCAGCGATAGTGCCGACGCGGACGGCAGTGACGGTTCGGCTCCACACGAAACGGGGGGCGAATCGGTAGCCGAAGTGGGCGAAGTTACATCGGAGGCGGACGACGCTGCACCCGAAACTGGGGACTCCGCAACCACCTCGCAAGCGTCCGGCGACGGCGACGGGCAAGCGGGACTGGACGCGTTCGCCGGTGGCGAGTCCGGTGCTGGTGGCGACGCCGCCCCAGCCGACGACACCGCGGACCGCGACGAGCCCGACGGGGAGGTCGCAACGGCGAGCGCGGACGACGAGAGCGTGGAAGTCGTCGTCGACCAGCGCGAGCTGGACGCGGCGATCGCCAAGGACCTCTCGCGGACCGACGGCGTCGTGACGCGCCTGGAGACGCTGGCGGTCGGCGACTACGTGCTCTCTGACCGGGTGGTCGTTGAGCGCAAGACCGTATCGGACTTCCTGGACACGCTGACCGGCGACGACGAACGCTCGCTGTTCGAGCAGCTCACCGACGCGGCCCGCTACTACGCCCGACCCGTCGTCGTCGTCGAGGGCGAGGACCTCTACGGCGAGCGCAACGTCCACCCCAACGCTATCAACGGCGCGCTGGCCTCGATCGCCGTCGACTTCGGCGCGAGCGTCCTCCGGACGACCGACGCCGACGAGACCCGGGAACTCATGGCGACCATCGCGACCCGCGAGCAGGAGGACGAAGACAGGACCGTCAGCGTCCACGGCGAAAAGAGCTCGAAGACGCTGGCCGAACAGCAGGAGTACGTCGTCGCCAGCGTCGCCGAGGTCGGCCCCGTGACCGCCGAATCCCTGCTCGCGGAGTTCGGCAGCGTCGAGGCCGTGATGACCGCCGACGCCGACGATCTCATGGCCGCGGAGGGCGTCGGCGAAGTGACCGCACAACGCATCCGTGAAGTGGTAGGAAGCGACTACGACGGCTGACCCGCGAGGTCGACCGCCACACAGCGTTCCGTCTCGGCAGTCCGACACCCCTTCGTTTCGAGTCGAGATATTGAACAATCAAAACAACGATTACCCCTGGGTTCAAAGTTGATAACAGCAGGGGGCTATAGATGAGCGACGGCATGCAATGGATCGTCAGGTTCGAGTTGCCGAACGGGGGGCCAGGGCCGGACACGGTCGCGAGCGACGATCTCGCGGGCGAGTTCGACGCCGTGGTCGTACTCCTGTTGCGAGACCACTACTGCCAGGTGTCGCGCGAGCGGGCCACGGCCTACAGCGAGGCGTTCGACGAGTTCGCCGCCGAGGACGTGGCCGTCGTCGCCGCGCTCCCGGACACCGCCGAGCGGGCCGGCTACTGGCGGCGCCGGTACGAGTTGACCTATCCGGTCCTCGCCGACTCGGCCGAAGGGCCGGCGGCCGCCGAGGTCGACGCCGGGGGGGCGACGGCGATGACCGACGGCACGCCGCGGTTCGACGCCTTCTCCGACATCGAGGTCGGCGTCGACACGCTACCCGGGATCGGCGTCCTCGACACGCGCTCGAAGTTCCCGCGGCTCGTCCACACCGAGGGCGGCGAGACGCTTCAGAAGTGTCCGAGCCCGAGCGAGGCGCTCGACGCGGCTTGCGACGCACTGGAAACGTAGGGCCGGCGGCTGCCGACCGGGGAAGTCGGCCGCAGTGGGGGAAAACGCGGTGGGCGGTTCTTCTCAGTACGACCCGGACAGCGCGCCGAGGGCCTCGGCCGCTTCGCGGGCCGCCGCGAGGTGGTCGCGGGCACGGCGTGGGTCGTCGGCGTTTTCGGCGCGTTCGGCGTGCTTCCGGAGGGTCCGGACCAGCGACGCGCGGGCCGAACCGAAGTCGTCGCCCGATGCTGTCGGTGCGGCCGACGTTTCCGACGGGTTCCGGGACGGTCGCTCGTGCGGCTGGTTCGGCTGCTGTTGAGTGGGCTGCCGGCTCGGCTGCTCCTGTGTGGGCTGCTGGCTCGACTGCTGCTGAGTGGGCTGCTGGCTCGACTGCTCCTGTGTGGGCTGGTGCTGGCTGCGCGCCGAACCGGCGTTGGCGCTCGCTCCCTCGACCGCCGACTCCCCGGCGCCGGCCTCGTCGGCACCGGTCCGGACGGCGGGACCGTCGGGCTGTTTGACCTCGATGTGGTCGGGAGTGTCACCGTTCTCGGCCGTCTGGGGCCGGTCGGTCGTCCCGTCCGCTTCCGCGGAACCGGCCTCTCCGGCTTCCTCGGGCGTCTCGACGGGCTCGTCGACCTGCCCCTCACCTTCGGCGGCTTCCTCGACGGCCTCGTCGTTCGTGACCACGCGCTGGCAGGTTGGGCAGAACTCGTCGCCGTCGTAGCGGAAGATCGGGTCACCACAGTCGTTGCAGTGGGCGTTCGTCATCGTCGCGCCCTTCAGCAGGAGGTCGCTCATCCGCTCGCTGGCCTCCCGTTTCTGCTTGTCCTGTTCGTACTTCTCGCGGAGCCGCTCGCGCTCGGCTTCCTTGTCGAAGTCGCTCATACCCGTAGGATACCCGCGACCGCCAAAAAGACCGTCGGCACGGCCGCCCCGCGGTCGCCCCGCCCAGCCACTGCCACACCGAAAGAAAAGATCGACGGCTGTCGAACCGCTAATGGACGAACGACGGCCCCAGCGGACGGGTTTCGATAGATTTACCCACTGAACGTGGCACAGTTTGACGTGATATGACGAAAGTTAGCATCGTCGGTGCGGCGGGCACCGTCGGGGCGGCAGCGGGGTACAACCTTGCGCTTCGGGACATCGTCGACGACCTCGTCTTCGTGGACATCCCTGACCAGGAGGACGTGACGATCGGCCAGGCCGCCGACGCCAACCACGGCGTGGCCTACGACTCGAACACGACCGTCCGGCAGGGCACCTACGAGGACACCGCCGGCTCGGACGTCGTCGTCATCACGGCCGGTATCCCGCGCCAGCCGGGCCAGACCCGCATCGACCTCGCCGGCGACAACGCGCCGATCATGGACGACATCGGCTCGTCGATCGCCGAGCACAACGAGGACTTCGTCACGGTGACGACCTCGAACCCGGTGGACCTGCTCAACCGCCACCTCTACGAGACGGGCTCGCGCGCACGCGAGAAAGTAGTCGGCTTCGGCGGTCGGCTGGACTCCGCGCGCTTCCGCTACGTCCTCTCCGAACGGTTCGATACACAGGTCGGCAACGTCGAGGCGACCATCCTCGGCGAGCACGGCGACGCGCAGGTCCCCATGTTCTCGAAGGTCCGCGTCGACGGTCGCGACCCCGAGTTCGACGCCGACGAGCGCGAGGCCATCCTCGAAGACCTCCAGGAGTCGGCGATGAACGTCATCGAACGCAAGGGCGCGACCGAGTGGGGCCCGGCGACCGGCGTCGCCCACATGGTCGAGGCCATCCTCCACGACACCGGCGAGGTGCTGCCGGGCTCGGTCGTCCTCGACGGCGAGTTCGGCTACGAGGACACCGCTTTCGGCGTCCCGGTCAAGCTCGGCTCCGACGGCGTCGAGGAGGTCGTCGAGTGGGAACTCTCCGAGTACGAGCGGGAACTGATGGACGACGCGGCCGAGAAGCTCTCCGACCAGTACGATCAGATGACGAGCGAGGAGTGACGACGACGCGGCACTGACGAGTTATCTACCTCGACGCGGCTCCGACCGGTCGGCACGACCGTCCGTTCGGCGCCCCTCGTCGAGGGCTTCTTCGGACACTCGCTCGTCGAGCAGTGACGCCCACTCCTCGAGATGCGTGCGCTGGTGACTCACGGGTACCCCTCCGTTAGCGCGGATATCGACGGCCGAGAGTATAACGGTTGTGCCTGCACTGGCGATCGCGGGGGCGTGGTGAGTCGGAGCGAGTCCCGGAGCCCGGCATCGGCGTCGGAGCGGTGAGTCGGGATATCGCATCGCCGGGGCGCCGGTGGGGAGGGTGTCGAGTCGAAACCGGGGGGTGAGCGGCGCAGGAGGGTGGGTTCAGGCGTCGGCCTGGCGCCAGGTCTCGGGCACCTGGATGCTGTAGCGGCCGTCCTCCTGAAGCGCGATGATGTACTCCTCGCGGTCGTACAGTTCCATCAGGTTGAGTTCGTACTGCCCGGGTTCGAGGACCCGGATGCTCTCGAACTGGTCGTTGAGTTCCTCGCGCAACTCGGCCAGATCCGGTCGGTCCGCCCGCTCGGCGTCCGGTTCCTCCGCGACGGTGCGCCCGTTCGCCGAGTCCTCATCGGGTCCCTCGCGGGCTGATACGTCGGTTTCGGCCTGTTCGGCCGCCACGCCGTCGGGTGACGGGTCGGCCGCCTCACCCGCCTCGTCGGCGTCCGCCGGGTCGAACCCGTCGGAGTCGGGCATCTCGTCGGGGTCGACGAGCTGACTACGCGCGTCGGCCTGTGCGGTGTCTTCGGTCCCGGGTTCGGACTCGGCGACGATGATGTCGTCGTCGAACGAGCCGTCGGCCTCCGCGGTCGGGTCCGAGCCTTCGCTGGTCACCGTCGAGGAGCCCGCGTTCGCGGAGCCCGTGGTTGCGGTGTCGGGCGAAGCGCCCGCACCGCTCGACTCCGACGGCGGGCGCGCCTCGGTGGCATTGCTTCCGGCCGACCCGCCGACCAGGTCACGAACCGTCGCGGCGGCGTTGCCGACCGTCCGGCTCACCGAGTCGCCCGGCCGATCGGTCGGCTCGGGCGGCGACTCCGGCGTCGGATCGGAAACCCCACCGTCGCTCGCGTCCGGACCGCCCGAGTCGCTCGCACCGTCGAAGCCGTCCGGACGGAACTGGAACTTCGTGCCGCCACACTCCGGACAGCCCGACAGCATCTCCTTGGAGCCGTCGGCGAACGTCCGGTCGCAGCTCGTACACTGGTGGGGCATGCCTGACTATTTCCGTGAGACGAGCGCGCTGATGAGGGTTTCGTCCTTGTGAAGCGTCTCGATCTGGTTGGCCGGTCCGATGACGGTCAGCTTCTTGGTCTCCTCTTTGCCCATCAGTCGGCCGAGCAGGCTCGAGTCGTCCGCCTGCGATTTGGGGTAGGTCTCGATCTCGATGCCGTTGAACTCGTCGGGGCTGATCTCGGTCATGGTGACCTCGATGAGCCGCGACTCCTCGTCGGGCGTGAGCCCGGCTTCGAGGATGACGATGTTGTTGTCCCGGACGCCGTCTAAGATCATCCGGATCTTCTCCATCGTCGTCTTGCCGTCCATTCGCTCGGCGCTGATCAGGTCGATCTGCACTCCGTCTTCGTCTTCGGGGTGTCGTGCTTCAGCCATGATTCACCCGAAGTACTCCGCGATCTGGTCGTACACTTCGTCCATGTTGTCACCTTCGAGGGCCGACAGCTCCGTCGTCTCGTGCTGGGGGAACGCGTTGCGGATCCGCTGGACCGACGACTCCTCCAGGTCGATCTTGTTCGCGAGGATCAACACTGGCAGGTCCTGGCTCTCGATGATCCCGATGAGCATCGTGTTGACCTGTGTGAACGGATCCTCCGTCGAGTCGAGCACGTAGATGACGCCGTCGACGTCCTCGCGGAGCCAGTGCATCGCTTCCGCGACGCCCTCCGTCGCCTCCCTGGAGCGACGGACCGCGTCGTCTTTCTCCATGTCGTGTTCGAGAAACTCCGTGTAGTCGACCTTCGTCGTCACGCCCGGCGTGTCGACGATGTCGATGTTGACCGTCTTGCCGTCGCGCTCGATCTCGACGTCTTCCTTCCTGCGAGCCCGGCGCGTCTCGTGGGGGACGTGACTCTCGGGACCGACCGCGTCCCCGGTCCAGTCCCGGGCGATGCGGTTGGCGAGCGTCGTCTTCCCCGCGTTCGGCGGGCCGTAGATACCGATACGTTTCGGATCCTCCTCGGAGAACAGCGTCGATGCTGCCCGCGAAATACTGTCTTTGAGTTCTGTGAACAGTCCCATCCTATCCTCCTGCGCCGCGAAGGCGCGTCTGAGCGAATAAGCCGCTCCGACTCACTTAAGCCTACGTCAGACATATATAAATAATTCTACAACAACGGCGGAATTCGGTCGGTTCAGCCTCCGTCACCGGAGTTACGAGCGAAGCGTCGAAGAGAGTCAGCAGGGGGGGAGACGGTCGTGGGACGACCGCGGGACGATCGGGAAGAGATCACGGTGTCACCAGTAGACGAGTGACCCAGCCCAACCCGACGGACAGGGGGTGGCCATGTCGACTCGAACCGGGACGGAGGAGTCGGTCCGGTCCATCGGGAATTCGATTGGATGTCCCCTGTTCACTCGACACAGTGATTCCACCGGACCCCCCACCCCTTCGTTTCAACTGGAACGACCGGGACCCGTAGGGGCCGCTCGAACGGTGACGGGACGTGTCCTCGGACCGAGGTCGGAACGGGATGCGTCTCGGTGATTCCGACCTAGTCTAGAATAACCTGCGGTGATTTCAAGATAACTAGGAAACATAGACGCTCTACAACTAGACATAAAACTAGACGAAATATTGTTTTCTCTCTGGTGCGGATTTGGTTTAACGGTCTAGGTGGTAAATCTTTCTCTCCATTCAGAGCGGCCGGTCGTCGCTGACCCCCTACCTATCTGTTTGCTGGTTCCACCCGAAACAAAGGGGTGGGGGGGGGGTCACGCCTATTGATCGTCTCTTCGACACGTTCGATCCAATCCCCGCGTCGCTTTCGAACGGTCGGCGGTGTGGCACGGAATTCGGTATCGTGATGCCTGCCGAAGATTCCGTTTACGTCGCCGTATCGGCGGGATCCGTTCGCCGCCGCGGGCCCCCACGCGATAGTCACCGAAATATTTAATATCGTATCAACCACGGGTTCTTGTGGTTCAACTGGACTCGCCGGTTTCGTCGGAATCGACGGAACGCGGTGATATCATCGGTATGAGTCGCGCTCCGCGGGTGCGCGATGGCACTTCCAGACGAAACAGAGGGGTTCGGTTTCGCGGTACTCGAACGACTACGATGAACGGGGACGACACAGACCAGGATACGACGCTCGATTCACAGCGGTTCGTGGATGGGGCGGACGGAGACGACGAACAGCTACCCCCGTCGACGGGTGACCAGGGGGCACAGTCCGAGCGCGCCGCCGAGGGACAGTCGGGCGACCGGGAGCAGCGAACGACTCGTGAGGACGAAGCGTCGGCCGCCGGGGACCAGGATCCGACGGACGACGAGTCGGATCCCGAGACCGCGAGTACGGTCGACACCGATTCGTCCTCGACCGTCCGGGGCGGCGTCGGCTCGTCCGGGGTCGACTTCGACTCCGAGAGTGACGACGCCGACTCGTCGGTACTCGACGACGTGATGCTCGACGACGTCGGGTCCGAGGAGCCCGAGGAGGCCTCCCAGGGACTGTTCGACGACCTGCTGGCCGGCGACCCCATCTTCGAGAACAAGGAGGTTCTCCGCCCCTCCTACACGCCGCGCAAGCTCCCCCATCGCGAGGAGCAGATCAACAACATGGCGACCATCCTCGTGACCGCGCTGCGCGGGGACTCGCCCTCGAACATCCTCATCTACGGGAAGACGGGGACGGGCAAGACCGCCAGCGCGAAGTTCGTCAGCACGGAGCTCGAATCCACCTCCCAGAAGTACGAGGTCCCCTGCGAGGTCGAGTACATCAACTGCGAGGTCACCGACACGCAGTACCGCGTGCTCGCCCAGCTGGCGAACAAGTTCGTCGAGAAGAACGAAGCGGTCATCGACGAGGAGCTCGACGACCTCGAATCGCTCCGCGAGCGCGCGCACGAGAACCCGACGGTGCTGGCCGAGACCGAGTACGACTCGGTCGCCGCCGTCGAGGACCGCATCGAGCAACTGGAAGACGACCGCGAGTCGTTCGAACAGGTGCCGATGACCGGGTGGCCCACGGATCGGGTGTACAGCACGTTCTTCGACGCCGTCGACTACCACGAGCGGGTCGTCGTTATTATGCTCGACGAGATCGACAAGCTCGTCGAGAAGTCGGGCGACGACACCCTCTACAACCTCTCGCGGATGAACTCCGAGCTGGAGCGCTCGCGCGTGTCGATCATGGGCATCTCGAACGACCTGAAGTTCACCGACTTCCTCGACCCCCGGGTCAAGTCCAGCCTCGGCGAGGAGGAGATCGTCTTCCCCCCCTACGACGCCAACCAGCTGCGAGACATCCTCGAACACCGCGCCGAGGTCGCCTTCGAGGGCGACGCGCTCACCGACGACGTGATCCCGCTGTGTGCGGCGTTCGCCGCGCAGGAACACGGCGACGCCCGCCGCGCGCTCGACCTGCTCCGGACCGCCGGCGAACTCGCCGAGCGCGACCAGACAGACGACGTCGACGAGGACCACGTCCGCAAGGCCCAGGAGAAGATCGAACTCGACCGCGTCGTCGAGGTCGTCCGCACCCTCCCGACCCAGTCGAAGCTCGTCCTGTTCGCCATCATCATGCTGGAGAAAAACGGCGTCCACAACATCAACACGGGCGAGGTGTACAACGTCTATCAACGGCTCTGCGAGGAGATCGACGTGGACACGCTCACCCAGCGACGGGTCACCGACCTCATCTCCGAGCTGGACATGCTCGGCATCGTCAACGCCGTCGTCGTCAGCAAGGGCCGCTACGGCCGCACGAAGGAGATCTCCCTGTCGGTCCCGATCGACGAGACCGAGGCCGTCCTCCTCTCGGACTCGCGGCTGTCGGATATCGAGGACACCCAGCCGTTCGTCCAGACCCGCTTCGACAGCGACTCGAACTGACGGCCACGGCCAGACCCGACGACTGCGCCCGTGACCGCTCGTCGTGACTCCCGACTCGTCTCTACGGAGCGACCGCGCTTCGATTCGCCGCGCCGGCCGCGAGCGTCGCGTCGACCGTCTGCCCGGTGTCGGTAGTCGCCGCGCGGGCGGCGCCCAGACACCGCTCGTTCCGCAGTCGGATGCACCCGAGCTTCGGGATGCGGACCTCGGCGGTGCCGACGACCCACTCGGCCTTGACCGGCGCGCTCAGCGGGTCCGGCTGGGCCTGGTCGTAGCCGCCGTTGGCGTCGCCTTTCGTGATGAAGCCGGCGTGCGGTGCCGGGCAGTACGGCAGCGCCTCTTCGGTCGACTCCCCGCACTCGCTGTACCGGCCGATCGACTGGCGATCGGCCTCCTCGTACCAGTTCTCGCCCTCCTGCACGTAGAACATCGCCCGGTGGATGATCGGCGTGGCCCCGTCGTCGCCGTTGGGCTTGTAGACGATCACGTCCCCCGGGCGCTGGAACTGCCGGTAGTCGCTGTCCTGGCCCGAGCGGAGCGTGACGACCCCGGTTCCGGCGATCTCGCCGTCGCCCGGGAACCGCTGCTCGTCCATGACGAACACCAGGTCGCCGGTGTTCATGTGCGGCGCCATGCTCGAACTCTCGATGGCGACCATCGGCGGCCAGACGCCGCTGACCGCGAACAGCAACGCGCCGACCAGCAACACCGCCAGCGCGCTCGACACCACGTCGATCAGGAACGTCCGCGCCCCGCTCTCGGCCGTCGATTCGGCCGCTTCGGCGTCGCCGTGTCGAGTGGGCGCCGCGTCCGCAGTCGGAGCCCCCCCGTTGACGGCGACGTCCGTTCCCTCGCCGCGTTCGCCGCCGGCCTGCGATTCGGAGGGGGCGTCGGCCCTGCCGTCGGGGTCGAAACCGGACGGACTCGGATCGGTGGGGTCGTCGCCCGTGGTGGGGCCGGCCGCGTCTGGACCGCGAGCGTCGCTTCCGCCCGACTCGGTCCCGCCACCGCCGGATCCGTCGGGCTCTTCGGAGGGCAGCTCGTCGTCACCGGGCGGACTCATTGCCAGCCCGTTGGGTCAGTGGGCGTTTGAATGTTCTGACCCGCCCTCAGCGCGCGAGCGCCGTCCCGCGGGTTCGCTACGCTTTTGCGGACCGCCACCGATCACTGAGTGTGCCGCTCGAGACGCCGGTTCACGTCGCCAACGAACTCGCCAGCCACGGGTACAACGCCGAACCCGAGGCGGTCACCCTCCTCGCCTCCGCGTCCGACCCTGCCGGCGCCCTCGAACGTACACTCGAAACGGTCCCCGACGACGCCGTCGTACTCACCGCCGACCACGTCAAAGAAGTCGTCGATACCCGGTCGCGGTCCGGTGGTTCTGCCGACCGAACCGACCCGGAACCGACCGCAGCAGACGCCGACGCTCCCCCGACTGAAGACCCCTCTGTTTCAACTGGAACGGCCGCGAACGAATCCCAGGACGGCGGTGCCAGCGCTGCAGTCGAAACGAAGGGGGTCGGCGCGGGCGGCGAGGGGGGTCGATCCGGCGACACGGCCCCGAGCGACGGACGGACGCCCGCGGATCCCGACCAGCAGTCGATCGCCATCGAGGGGGATATCCAGAGCACGGGGACGGGTGAGTACTCCGACTTCGTCTCGGTGTTCCGCGACCGCTACGAGAAGCTCTCGAAGCAGTTGCGCGGACGGGTCAACCACCGGCCGACCGACGCCATCGAGTCGATGCCGGGCAACAGCGAAGCGGCGATGGTCGGGATGGTCTCGGACATCCGCTCGACCGCCAGCGGTCACTGGCTGGTCGAACTTGAGGACACCAACGGCACGTTCCCCTGTCTGGTGATGAAAGACCGCGACATCGCCGACCTGGTGAACGAACTCCTGCTCGACGAGGTGATCGCCGTCGACGGGACGCTGGCCGACGACGGCGGCATCCTCTTCGTCGACTCGCTGTACTTTCCCGAGATCCCCCGGACCTACGAGCCGTCGACGGCCGACCGCGACGTCGAGGCGGCGCTCATCAGCGACGTCCACGTCGGCAGCCAGGAGTTCGAGGCCGACGCCTGGCACCGCTTTACCGACTGGCTCCACACCGCCGACGCCGACCGGGTGGAGTACCTGCTCATCGCCGGCGACATGGTCGAGGGCGTCGGCGTCTACCCCAACCAGGACGAGGAACTCGACATCGTCGACATCTACGAGCAGTACGAGCGGTTCAGCGAGTACCTCAAGGAGGTGCCCGGCGACATGGAGATAATCATGATCCCGGGCAACCACGACGCGGTCCGGCTGGCCGAGCCCCAGCCCGCCTTCGACGAGGACCTCCGGGACATCATGACCGCTCACGACGCGCGCATCTCGGGTAACCCGTCCACCGTGACCGTCGAGGGCGTCGACGTGCTGATGTATCACGGCGTCTCGCTGGACGAGGTGATCGCCGAACTCCCGGACGAGAAGGCCAGCTACGACGAACCGCACAAGCCGATGTACCAGCTGCTGAAAAAACGGCACGTCGCCCCGCAGTTCGGCGGCCAGACCCGCCTGGCGCCCGAGGAGGAGGACTACCTCGTCATGGAGTCGGTCCCCGACATCTTCCACACGGGCCACGTCCACAAGCTCGGGTACGGCAAGTACCACAACGTCCTCGCCATCAACTCCGGCTGCTGGCAGGCACAGACGGACTTCCAGAAGAGCGTCAACATCGACCCCGACGTGGCCTTCGCGCCCATCGTCTCGCTCGACACGCTCGACCTGCGCATCCACGACTTCGAGTAGCGACGGCGTGGGAACCCCCTCGTTTCGGGTCGAACCGTGAACCGACCGATCAGCCCAGCAGCGGCGTCTCCTCGCCGGCGACGACGAGGACGACTCCGATCAGCGCGAGTGCGGGGTACGCCGGATGGGCGACGGCGAACTCGACCAGCGCCGCCGCGGCGCCGAGGTCGGCGACGACCGTCGCGGCGTTTGCCCCCGAGTGGTCGGGGATCGAGAGCCCGTGGGACGTGCCGAGACTCGCGGCGGTGACGGCCGCCACGCAGCAGAGCGTCACCAGGCCGGCGATGCGCAGCGTCTGCCCGTCGAGGAGCGTTCCCGTGCCGGGGTCTCCGCCGAGTCGCGTCATCGACCGAGTAGAGGACGGATTCCCCTATAAAAGTGCGTCAGACTCGGGACGGGGGCACCGCATCGACCGGGCGCTAACTTCCGATCAGCGGCGTTTCGTCGCCGGCGGCGACGAGGACCAGCCCGACCAGCATCGCCGCGGGGTAGGCGGGATGGGCACTGGCGAACTCGACGAGGGCGGTGACTGCGCCCACGTCGGCCGTGTAGGTGGCGGTCGCACCGGTCGCGTTGGCACCGCTCAGTCGGAAGTCCGTGGAGACGCTGGCCGCGGCGATACCGACCGACAGGACGATCATGAGCGAGCCGACGGCCCGCAACACGTTCGCGCTGACCGTCGTCACCAGCCGCGACAGGATACCCGAGGAACTCATTACCAACTACCGAGGGCTTCCAGCGACTTAACTGCGTGTTAGACGGGACGGGAGCGGGTTCCCGGCCGGCGAGACCATCGGTTCGGAGCGAACGGGTTCGGCCGCTGGGAAATCCTGCCGGGACCGCCGACAGCGGGCGGGTCTCGCCGGGCTTGGGGGGACTTATGTGGTCGGCAGTCGTGGGTTGGTGGTATGTCCGACGACTGGGACCCGGCGACCAAGGCACTGCACGTTGGCCAGGAGGAACCCGACGCGGCGACCGGCGCGCGCGCGCCGCCGATCTACCAGACTACGAGCTACGTCTTCGACGACGCCGACGACGCCGCTCAGCAGTTCGCGCTGGAGAAGCCGGGCCACATCTACTCGCGGCTGATGAACCCGACCAACGCGATGCTCGAAGAGCGCATCGCCTCGCTGGAGAACGGCGCGGCCGCCATCGCCACGTCCTCGGGGATGGCCGCGCTGAACCTCGCTACCTTCATGCTGGCGGACGTGGGCGACAACATCGTCACCGCCTCCTCGCTGTACGGCGGCACCTACACCTACTACACCCACACGGCGCCGCGGATGGGCGTCGAGGCGCGGTTCGTCGACACGCTCGACTACGAGGCCTACGAGGAGGCCATCGACGACGACACCGCGTACGTCCACTTCGAGACGATCGGCAATCCCGCGCTGGTCACCCCCGACATCGAGCGCATCGCCGACATCGCCCACGACCACGGCGTCCCGCTGTTCGTCGATAACACGTTCGCGACGCCGCATCTCTGCCAGCCGCTCGACCACGGCGCCGACCTCGTCTGGAACTCCACCACGAAGTGGATCCACGGCCACGGCACGACCGTCGGCGGCGTCCTCGTCGACGGCGGATCCTTCCCCTGGGACGAGCACGCCGACTCGTTCCCGGAGATCGCCGAGCCCAACCCCGCGTATCACGGCGTCAACTTCCGCGAGCGCTTCGGCGACGCCGCCTTTACCTACGCCGCGGTCGCCCGCGGCCTGCGCGACCTGGGCTGCCAGCAGTCCCCCTTCGACTCGTGGACGACGATGCAGGGCCTCGAATCGCTGCCGATGCGGATGGACCGCCACTGCGAGAACGCGATGGCCGTCGCCGAACATCTGGCCGACCACCCGGAGGTCTCCTGGGTCACCTACCCCGGCCTCGACGACCACGAGACCCACGGCGAGGCCAGCGAGTACCTCGACGGCGGCTACGGCGGCATGATCACCTTCGGGCTGGAGGAGGGGTACGACGCCGCGCGGACGACCGTCGAATCGACGGAGATCGCCTCGCTCCTGGCGAACGTCGGCGACGCGAAGACGCTGATCATCCACCCCGCCTCGACCACTCACCAGCAACTGAGCGACGAGGAGAAACAGGCCGCCGGCGTCACCGACGACATGGTTCGGCTCTCCGTCGGCCTCGAATCCGTCGACGACATCGTCGGCGACCTCGACCAGGCGATCGACGCCGCGACGGAGTAACGGCGCCGTCTCGCGCTCCCCGCGTCCTCGACCCGATCCGTCCGCTCGTCTCCTGAAACCCAACTGGTTGGGTTCCCCGGTCGGGAAACCATCACCTACTGTTAAATGATCTTCCGTCGAAAATTCGGCGGAGGACGCGAAAATGTCAACGAAACGGCGCACGCTGGAGGCGGAACTGTTCGGGCGGGAGACGACCTTCGAGTACTCGGAGGACTGGATCGGCTACGCGCTGGTGGGGTTGCGAGTGGTCATGGCCTGGATCTTCCTGCAGGCGGGGCTGGACAAACTGCTGGCCGGCGACTGGACGGCCGCGGGCTACCTGGAGAACGCGATCCCGGCGGGCAACCCCTTCGGCTTCTGGGACGCGCTCGCGGCCGCGCCGCTGGTCGACCCGCTCGTTATCTGGGGGCAGATCCTGATCGGCCTGGCCCTGCTGGCGGGCGTCGCGGTCCGGTTCGCCGCGCTCTGCGGGGCGCTCCAGATGTTGCTCTTCTGGATGTCCCACCTCTCGGGCGGCGTGATGGCCGGGTTCCCCATCGAGCACGGCTGGGTCGTCTCCAGCCACATCGTCTACGTCCTGCTGCTGTTCGGCCTCGGCGCCATCGGCGCCGGCCGGATCCTCGGCGTCGACAGCTACATCGAGTCGAGTGCGGTCGTCCAGTCGAACCCGTGGCTGCGGTACTTCCTCGGATGAGACGTAGTCAGACGGTCTCGTCGAACCTCGGCGTCGGTGGCCGGTAAATCGGCGAACCGCCGGAGCGGCCGACTCAGCAGGTCGACGCGACCACGTAGTACTCCGCTCCCCGGTAGTTCACGAGGACCGGCGACGCCCACCGCTCGGGGAGCGATTCCACTTCGGTGGCTCCGTTCAGCATGCGGTCGAACTCGGACTGGCGAGCGGCGTCGAGGTCCTCGTAATCGATCCGACGGTCGATCCGCTCTTTCTGATCGTCGGTCGCCGGATCCGCCTCGAGTACGTAGGGACAGTCGAACGGGTCTGGCGTCGCGGTCGACGTGTCCGTGGGAGGGGCATCGGTCGCACCAGAATCCATCCCCACACACCCCGTGCTACAGACCAGGGCGGTGACGAGCAGGAGAGCGAGTGATCTGTGGCGCACGGTCGCATCACTCTCGGCCGGGGTAAGTGCTTTCAGGGGTGACCTTCGACGGCCTCAGCGGAGCGACGCGGTCGCAGGACAGCAGTGCCGTTCAGTCCAGTACGTCTTCGCCCTGCAGCACCTCGTGGAGTTCCTCCATCGTCTCGACGATGGTGTCACAAGCGGGCGCGACGGCCGGTTTCGGGTCGAAGCCGACGGCGAGGCCGGCGACCTGTAGCATCGGGAGGTCGTTGGCGCCGTCGCCGACGGCGATGGTGTCGGTCCGGTCGGCGCCGACCACCGCGGTCAGCACCTCCAGCGCGTCGTCTTTGGTCCCTTCGATGAGCGGGCCCTCGACGGTCCCCGTCAGCGCGTCACCCTCGACGGGCAGGCGGTTGGCGACGATGGCGTCGACCTCGACACCCTCCCGTTCGAGCGCGGCGGCGACCCCGCGTTCGAACCCGCCGGTGAGGATGGCGACGTAGACGCCGGCGTCGCGCAGCGCCGCGATCACGTCGGCGGCGCCCGGTCGCAGTTCCACCTGGTCGAAGGCGGCCTGCGCCTCTTCGTCGGGCAACTCCTCCAGCAGCGCACAGCGCTGACGGAGGCTCTCGGCGTATTCGATCTCGTCGTTCATCGCCCGCTCGGTGATCTCGGCCATGTCGTCGGCCGTCCCGTTCCGGTCGCCCAGCAGGACGGTCATCTCCGAGTCCGAGAGCGTCCCGTCGAAGTCGAACGCGACTACAGTCATTGCTCGTCGATTCGCTACGGGGGGATTCAAAGCCCCCGATTTCGGGTGGACGAGCGCCCGCCGACTGCGGGGTCGGGGAGACGGTATCAGTACTCGTCGTCGCGTACGGGGACGTAGATCTCCCGGTCGGCGGTCGTCGTCGGGTCGCGGTCGGACTCGTAGCGCTCGAAGACGGGGGCGTGTACGTCGTCCCCGCGGTCGTCGCCGTCGAGTACCTCCTCGTGGACCTCGAGGACCATCTCCTCGACGGACTCGTATTCGGGGTGGAGGGCGGCGTAGGTCGCCTGCGGGATCTCCACGGCGGTCAGCTCCGCCGAGAGCTCGTCGGTGTCCTCGACCTCGCGACCGACCACGTAGGTGAACTCGCCGCTGTCGGCGTCCACGTCGAACATGACCGCGTAGCGGTCGGTGTCGACCGCGGCGTCGTCGAGGTGGTCGGCGTAGTCGTCGATCGAGTCCCACAGCGCGGCCTCGTCGACGTCGGTCCCTCGATGGGCGACGCCAGCGACCGTGAAGTTGCCGTGCCGTTCCGTCTCGGGTTCCTCTGTGTCGAGCACCATAGCGTGGCGTCGTTGGGCCGGACCCGGCTTACGTACCCGGAATCGGGGGACAACCCGGCGAACAGCTCGCGCCCAGACCGCGGCGACCCGCAACCTGCGCTTGCGAGTTCAGCCGGGTGAACGATACCCGCGTCCGGACACCGTCGACGCCCGAACCCGGTAGACTGCTCTTACCGTTCACGGGTCGCTTCGCTCACGGTTCACTTCGTTCACCGTTCGCATCGCGAGCGCCCGCTGGTCGCTTCGGCGCTCCCCGTTCCCGTCTCGGCGGTCGCTCGCTCCCCTCGAGACCACTCGCCGCAAAACGTGGGCGAAAAGCCGCGTCTCGCGCTGCTCGGCGCGGTGAACCGCTCGGGACCGCCCTACGGCCGCGGCGGCTCGCCGTCGTAGCCGTCCACGTCCTGGTAGAAGTTCAACAGCGCGAACTTCAGCTTCCCGGGGTCGACGTCGACCATCTCCCGGCGCTCCTCGGGCGGGAAGGTGCCCCGCACCGAGTAGTCGGACATCTCGACCTCCGAACGCTCGGTGTAGCGCCTGTCGAGCAGGATTCGGGCGCCGAAGTCCTCGGGCGATCGGACGACGCGACCGAGCGCCTGTCGGGTCTTCCTGACGGTGGGGATCTCGACGGCGTAGCGCCAGCCCGCGCCCTCGTCGTCGTTACGGGTCGACGAGCCACCGCGACTCGCGACCGCCTCGTCCTCGCCGAACTCGGCGTCGTAGGCCTCCTGGACGGCGTCCATGCGGTCGTCAAGGTGGGGATAGGGAACGCCGACGACAGCGACGGTGCGGGCGTCGTCGCCGTCGAAACTCACCCCCTCGGCGAGGGTCCCCCACAGCGAGGTGAAGAGCATCGCGCCGTCGTCGTCGGTGAACCGCTCGCGCAGCTCCTTGGCCGACGTGCCGGGGCGGTCGAGATACATCGCGCCGTCGGTGTCGACGCGCTGGTGATAGCGCTCGGCCTCGGCGTAACTCGGGAAGAAGGCCAGCGTGTTGCCGGGCGTGAACCGCGCCGCGTCCTCCAGCGCGCCGGCGACCGTCGACTGGACCCCCATGTCGTCGCGCTTGCTGGCGAACAGGGCGGGGCCGTCGACGGCGTAGGTCCGCCGGCGCTCCTCGGGGAACTGCGGTCCGTAGGCCAGGGTCTCGGGCTCGGCCAGGCCGAGCACGTCCTCGGTCACGTCGAAGGGCCGCAGCGTCGCGCTCATCAACACGCCGGCGTGCAGGTCGCCGAACAGATCCGCCGTCACCTGACTCGGGATGCAGGTGTACAGCTCCGCGCGGCCGTAGATCTCGCCGGCGTCCCGCGGGCCGCCCCCTTCCGCTCGGCGGACGCTCACGACGGGGTACTGCCCCTCGGCGGCGGACTCGTCGAGCCAGTCCTCGACGAACGTCGCGGCCTGGAGGGTCTGGCACTCCTGGCGCGTGGTCGTCTCGCCGTTCTTGTAGGCCTCCTCGTAGGACTGGTCGAGTTCCCGCGCCAGGTCCAGCGCCCGGTCGAGTTCCTCGCGAAAGCCCGGCCCGGAGTAGTTCTGGAGAAAAGCGAGCGTCAGGTTGTCCCGAGCGTCCTCGTTGTCGATCGACAGGTCGTACCAGCTGTCTCTTATACACATCTCTGATGGCGCGAGGGAGGC
>NZ_AOIU01000009.1 GCF_000337455.1 Halosimplex carlsbadense 2-9-1
CTTGAGGAGTTCGTAGCCGCACATGCCCTCCCGTTCGGCGTAGCCGTACACGTCCTCGGGCGTGCGCACGTCGTCGTAGAGCCACCCGTAGAAGGCGTCGGTGTCGGCCGTGAGGTTCCGGTAGTAGTGGTCGCAGACGGTGCGGTCTTCGCGGAGCTGTTCGATCTCGTCCTCGACGGCGTCGAGTTCGTCCATCACGGCGCCGCGGGCGTCCGCGGCCTCGGCGCTGCCGTCGCGGCTCTCCTCCAGCAGCGCGCGCTGCTGGTCCTCCAGCTCCGCACGGTTCTCTTCTGCGTCGACGAGCTCCCGGGTCGTGTCCCGTAGCGCCTGACACTCCTCGTAGCCCACGTCGATGTGACACATCGAGGCCTTGCCCTGGAAGACGACGGCGCGGATCGGCTCCTGGTCGGTGATCGCCGCGGCCTCGCGGACGAACTGGCGCATCTGCTGGTGGACGTTCGTCGTGATGACGACGGTCTTGCCCGTCTCGCGGGCGTACTCCAGGGCGGGCGCGAGCGCCGAGAGGGTCTTGCCGGTCCCCGTCGCCCCCTCGAAGAGGACGTTCCGCCGCTCGTCGAGCGCGTCGTAGATAGTGCCCATCGCCTCGGTCTGGTGGTCGTAGGGCTCCTCGTACGGGAAAAAGCGTAGATAGTCGGGGTCTGACGCGCTCGCCACTATGGCCATCTGTTTGCGCGCCCGGGTAAAAGCCCTAGCCCAACCGCGGCGGAAGTGGTCCGCCGCTCACACCTCGGGTTCGAGGTAGACGGTGCGAACGCTCGCGTTCGCCGACTTCATCTCCTCTTCGATCTCGGTGATGATCGCGTCGAGGTCGCCCCCCTGGAAGCCGGGCGCGAACTCCACGTCCGCCGAGACGACGATGCGCTCGGGACCGAAGTAGACGGTGCGGAAGTCGACGATGCGGTCGACTTCCTCGCGCCCCTCGACGATGGTTCGGAGCGTCTGCTCCTCGTCGGCCGGGAGGCTCTCGCCGAGGATGAGCCGCTTGTTCTCCCAGGCGAGCGCGAGCGCGAAGCCCATCAGCATGATCCCGATGAGCAGCGCGGCGACGGCGTCGTAGACGGCGTTGCCGGTCTGCTGTTCGAGGAAGATCCCCGCCAGCGCGAGCACGAGTCCGACCAGCGCGATGGTGTCCTCGGTCAGCGCTGTGAGGGTGGTCACGTCGCTGGTCTTGCGGAACGCCTCGCGCATGCCCGACCAGTCGTTCTCCTCGATCTGGGTCTTCATGCCGGCGTAGGCCTTCTTGAACGCCCAGCCCTCGAAGACGATGGCGGCCAGCAGGACTCCGTAGTTGACGAGGATCGGGTCGAACCCGGGCGGCTGGAAGGAGAAGAAGAGGAACTCGACGGTCTCGCCGGTGCTGTGACCGCCGCCGTGGCCCATCAGGGCGTTGAAGCCGTGCTTGGCGGACTCCCAGCCGGCGATGCCGAACAGGAACACGGAGACGAGGAAGGCGTAGAAGAACTGCGCCTTGCCGTAGCCGAAGGGGTGGCGGCGGTCGGCCTCGCGGCCGCCGTAGCGGAGGCCGATGAGGAGAAACACCTGGTTGCCGGTGTCGGAGATGGAGTGGTAGGTCTCCGAGAGCATCGCGGCGCTCCCCGTCAGCAGGAACCCGACGAACTTCAGTATCGCGATGGCGCCGTTGGCGATCAGCGCCGCCATCACGACCGACTTGCTCTCTGCCATTGTCCGAGCCACTCCCGGACCCGTCAAAATCCTTGGGTCTTCGCGACCGCGGCCGGAGCCGAGCAGGCCTTTGCCCGTGGGGGCGAACTCGACGCCATGATAACGGTCGTCTCGGACACGCACGGCACCGACGGGCATCGACTGGCGGGACGAACGCTGGCGGCGGTTCGCGAGGCCGACCTCGTGATCCACGCCGGCGACTTCACGACTGCGGCGGTGCTGGACGCGTTCGAGGCGGAAGCGGGTGCGGAACGCGACGGCGGGGACGGCGAGTTCGTCGCGGTGTACGGAAACAACGACGACCCGGCGGTCCGGGGGCGGCTGACGGCGGAGCGAACCGTCGAGCACGACGGACTCCGGTTCGTCGTTGTTCACGGCCACGAACACGACGACACGTCGCTGTCGCTGCTGGGGCGCCAGGAGCGGGCGGACGTCGTCGTGGTCGGGCACTCCCACGAGCCAGGACGGCGACGGGTAGGGGCGGTCACGGTCCTGAACCCGGGGAGTCACGCCGACCCGCGGTGGCACCGTCCGGGCCACGCTGAACTGGACGCGACCGGGGAGGGGGCGACCGGCCGGCTGGTGGCGCCCGACGGGGAGGTCTTCGACGAGTTCGACCTCGCCGCCACGGGGCGGGAGTGACGGCGGGCCGAAGCGGGGTCGAAGCGGGGCAGGGCGGGGCGGCGTGCATCCGCTACTTCGAGGGGGGCGGAAACGTAGCTGGCGGAAACTCAAACGACTGTTTCACCGTCCGACGGCGCTCAGCCCCGGACGTACCAGACGGCGAAGGCGCCGACGAGCACGGCGGCCCCGCCGAGGAAGAAGAAGGCGCCCGGGCCCAACCCTTCGACGACGCCGGTCGAGGCGGCGGGGACGCCGGCGGGCGTCGGGGTGTGGGCGGCGGCAGCGGCGCCTTCGCCGGCCGCGTCGGACCCGGCGCCCAGCGAGGGCAGGGCGTCGCCGCCGGAAAGCGCCGAGACGACGAGGCTGACGACGGCGAGCAGGCCGACGGCGCCGAGCAGCCGCGAGAGGGCCGTCCTGATGCTGGTCGACTCCTCCTGGTCGCCCGCGAAGATGACCAGCGGCTGGTCTGCCGGGGCGTAGACGTCCATCTCGCGCCCCTTCTGGGAGTAGGCCGTGTCGACGACTTCGACGGCGCCGGCCTCTTCGAGGTTCTCCAGGTGGTACTGTGCGTTCTGCAGCGAGGTGTCGACGCGTTCGGCGAGCTCCGCCGGGGGTGCGGGGGCCTCGTGGAGCTCGCCGAGGAGGCGACGGGCGGTCTCCGAGGAGAGAGCAGAGAGGAGGTCGTCGGCGTCGTCGCTCTCGACGCCGACTACCCGCGGCTCCGCGTCCTCGGCCGCGGTTGTGTCGGGTTTGGAGGGCAGCAGCGACATCTCACGTCGCGATTTGTACCCCTGCAGTATCAGTCTTATCACCTGACAGACGAGCAAGGCGTCGATCGTCGGGAATCGCGGTGAGTGGCTGGCGCGGTGCCGAAACCTCTTTGCCCGGTGGCGCGGTAGGCCGGCACATGCAGATCGGTGATCTGGTCTCGTGGTTCTTCGAGGACCCCGTCCTCCTGGCCATCGTCGCGATCCTCCTCGGGTTCGTCTTCTTGCTCTACCTGTTCCTCCGCCGGACTGCGAAAGGATTCAAGGAAGGCATGAACCAGGGCAGACAGTGACCGCGGCGCCGTTCTAACTCAGCGCCCGCTCGACGCCCGACAGCGCCGCGTCGATATCCTCGTCGTCGATATCCCAGTGGGTACAGAAGCGCACGCGATACTCCCCGAAGGCCACGCAGCCGACGCCCTCGCGCTCGCAGGCCGCCACTACCTCGTCGGCGGGGTCGTCGGTCTCGGCGACGACGATGTTCGTCTCGGGTTCGGGCGCCGAGAGGCCGGGAGCGGCGTCGAGGCCCGCAGCGAGCCGGCGAGCGCGCTCGTGGTCCGCGGCGAGGCGGTCGCGGTTCTCCAGCGCTCGGAGGCCCGGCGCGGCGAGGATACCCGCCTGGCGCATCCCGCCGCCCATGAGCTTGCGGTGGCGGCGGGCGCGCTCGACGAACCCCTCCGAGCCGGCCAGCACGGAGCCGACGGGCGCGCCCAGCCCCTTCGAGAGACAGACCATCGCCGAGTCGGCCTCTCGGGCGAGTCGCTCGGCCGGGGTGTCCAGCGCCGCGGCGGCGTTGAACAGCCGCGCACCGTCGAGGTGGACCGGCACGTCTCGCTCGTGGGCGACTCCGGCCGCGGCGTCGATAGCGTCGGGCGCGATGGCGGTGCCGCCCTTGCTGTTGTGGGTGTTTTCCAGCGCGAGGAGGCCGGTCCCAGCCCGGTGACCGTCCGCTTCGACGAACGCCTCGCGGACTCGTCCGGGAGCGACGACGCCGCGGTCGTCACCGTCGACGGGCCGGGCCTGGACGCCCGAGTGCTGGGCGACGCCGCCGAGTTCCCACTTGTAGACGTGGCTCTCGCGTTCGACGATCGCCTCCTGGCCCCGGTCGGTGTGCGTGCGGACGGCGACCTGATTGCCCATCGTCCCCGAGGGGACCAGCAGGGCGTCGTCGAAGCCCAGCACGTCCGCGACGCGGGTCTCCAGCTCGTTGACGGTCGGGTCCTCGCCGTACACGTCGTCGCCGACCTCGGCGTCGCGGGCGGCCGTCCGCATCGCCTCGTCCGGTTTCGTGACGGTGTCGCTGCGAAGGTCGATCATGGTGGCAGGTACGGAGTCGGCAGGGAAATAGCTGGTCGAGCGCCACGGGCCGAACGGCCCGTCAGTGTCTTGAAACCAGTTCCTCGGGCGTGCGTTCGTGGCCGTTGTAGTCGATACGGACGGCCGCGTCGCCGCCGGTCCGGGTGAAGTCGGTCACGTCGCCGGTGACGGCGTAGGTGTCGCCGTAGCCGGCGTTGCCGGTGAAGCCGCTGACGGTGACGGTGGCGTCGCCGTTGTCGGTGACTTCGTCGTTGCCGGCGGCCGACCGCTTCGGCCCGACGTTGCCGATCGGGCGGACGGTCCCGTCGACGGTGAACTCGTAGGCGACCTCGCCCTGCTCGGTCGCGACGACCGCGAGCAGATCGGTCGCGGGCGCGGTGTCCTCGACGACCCGCCACTCGGCCTCCCGGCGGACGTAGTCGCCGTCCCCGCCGGTCTGGGCGAAGTCGGTGATCGGGCCGCCGACGGCGTACACGTCGCTGTAGCCCGGATTCCCGGTCGAGCCGGAGACGGTCGTCGCGTCGCCGCTCGTCGAGACGGCGTCGTTGCCGCCGGGCGAGGCGCCGCGGCCGTCCGAGAGGGTCACGGCGCGGACCGGGCCCTCGACGGTGAACTCGTAGTCGACGGCGCCCTCCGTCGCGCCCATCACCTCGATGAGTCGCTCCTGGCAGGTGTCTTTCCCGAGCAGGTACTGCTCGGCGGCCGGGTTTCGGACGTAGTGGGTCACGTAGTCGAGGTCGTGGAAGATCTCGATGGCCTCGACGACCTTCCCCGCGTACTCGCCCGTCCCTCGGTAGACGCCGGTGATCCCGTCGGGCGACTGTGGGCCGTCGAGGTGGACTTTCTCCTGGCTCGTCCCGTCGACGAAGTGCAGGTCGACCTGCGAGATCAGTTTCCCGGGATAGCCGTCCATCTCCTGGAACTGCCCCGGCCGGACGGTCGCCCGCGAGTCGGTGAACGTGACCGACTTCTCGCCGGGGTCGCAGTCGGTCGCGTCGTTCGTCGTCGTCCACTCGGTGCCGTCGAAGTCCGCGAACGTGACCGACTCGATCACGCGCCCGGACGCGCCGAAGGTCTCGGGCGTTCCGTCTCCGACGTCGACGAAACTCCCGTCTTCGAACACCGCCCGCGCGCTGCGGGCGCTCCCCCAGTCGTCGACGCTGACGGTCGAACAGTCGACCGTCGCCGTCGGCGCGACAGTTTCGTCCGTTGCGGCCGCCGTTGCGCCAGTTGTAGCCGCCGAGAGCGCCTCCAGCGCGCTCGATGCGAGGAACGTCCGCCTCGTGTTCCGCAGTGGTCGATCGGACATAGCTCGCTCCCCGGTAGGGGGAACCCCCTATTTCGTTATACCCCTCCAACTGCCGGTAAGCGCGGGTTATCGACCAGCGTCCCGTGACCGAGTCGCCGGTGGCGGGTCGTCGACGCCGAGCATGTTATTCGGTACCCCGTCACAAATTAACACTTTAGTGTCGCGGTCGATCTCCGACCGTGACGAAACTCCATGCCCACTACGGGACCGTCCGCGGGCGCAACGGCTACGAACCGGTCGACGGGGCCGTCGGTCCGATACCGGCCGCCGAGCGACGGCGGTTCGTCGCCGTCGACGACCGGGGCGTCCTCACTCGGTCCGGCGAGCGCCGGACGCTGGTCGCGACCGGCGTCGGGATGACCGGTCCACCCCCCCTCGGCACGGTCGGCCAGTTCTCGACCGCGGTCGCGCTGCAGGAGACGGGCCTGGACGTACAGCTCGTGATCGCAGACCTGGAGCCGTACCACGGCGGCGCGCCGCTGGATCGCGTGCGGTCGCTCGCCGAGCGCTACCGCGCGTTCGCGCTCGACCTGGGATTCGACCCCGAGCGCGGCCGACTCCGCACCCAGAGCGAAGCGACCGACGTGATGCGGACGGCGCAGTTGCTGGCGCCGTACTACGACCCCGACACGTGGGAGAGCGACGACGGCGAGGGGGCGACCGACGAGCGTCCACCGACCGAGTGGGAGCGGGCCGTGCGCGAGGCGTACGAAGCCGGCGAGGGCGACCGCGGACCGGGGACCGCCGCTGTCGCCCACTCGGGACCGACTTCCGAGGCGGCGGATATCCACAGTGCCGTCCTCCACGGCGTCGATTTCCTCCACCCGCTGTACGCTGGCGACTACGAACAGGTGGTCCTCCAGTTCGGGATCGACGAGCGCCACCTGACCCGGATGGCGCGGCGATTCCGCGACGCCGCGCCCGTCGAGGGCGGCGTGGCGGGGCTGTACACCCGGATGCTCCCCGGGTTCGACGGGGCGCCGAAGATGGCCAAGTCGATCCCGGGGTCGGGCGTCTCGCTCGCGATGGACGAAGCGACGATCCGCGAGCGGATCGCCGGCGACCCGGGCGGCGACCCCGCCCGGTCGCCGGTCTTTCAGGCGATGTGTCTGGCTTCGCGGTACGGCGCCGAGCGGCTGGACCGGCTGGAATCGGCCTGCGAGGCGGGCGCGGAGGACTGGGAGCGAGCGAGGGCGGAGTACGCCGACTTCGTCGTCGACCTGGCCGAGCGGTGGCGGGCGACCGGTGACTGAGCCGGGCCGGTCAGCCCACGAAGATAGCGTGGAATGCGGCCGACTGGACGACGAGGCTCACAAGCGCGTAGGAGCCGTACACCATCGCCGGGGCGAGCAGTGACTCGGTGTCGGCGTAGACGCACGCGGCGACACCGACGAGGGCGATCCGGGTGGCCGCCGTCAGGGCTTCCCACGGCAGGTCGACCCCCTGCCAGAACGAGACGGTCGCGAGCGCGACCGCCGCCACGACGGGGACGGTCGCCGCCGCGCGGACGCGCCGGTCGTCGACGCGCTCGGCGGCGTAGACGGCGACGGCCAGCGTGAGGACGACCAGCACCGCGAGGCCGGCCCGGGTGGCGGACACGTCCAGCCACGGGCCGCCGCGGACGGCGCCGGCCGACGGGCCGAACCGCGGCGTCGCGAAGTACGCGCTCAGCAGCGTCGTCGCCGCGACCGCCCGCTCGGTCCCGACGGCTCGTCGGAGCAGTCCCTGGACGACCCCGTGATACAGCACGGCCATCCCGGCGACGAACACCGCGAGGAAGACCAGCGTCCGGCCGGTCAGTTGTCCGGGGAGTCCCGCGACCGCCGCCGTGATGTCCCCGACCGCGAGCCCGCCGGTGACGAGGACCGGGAGGAGCTGGAGTCCCGCGAGGACGGCCGCCCCCGACATCGCGACCCCGACCAGGCCTGCGGCGTCCCGTTCGGGGAGCGACAGCGGAAACCGGAGGTCGCGCTCGGACACGGCGACGGCGGCGAGGACACCTAGTCCGCCCAGCACGAGCAGGCTTTGGACGACCGCGCGGGCCAGGTGTGGGTCGATACCGGTCGACGCGCCGACGGCGTCCTCGACCGGCCTGACCACGGCGTCGGTCAGGTTCACGTACGCTTCGAGCGCGACGAGCGTCGCGACGACGACGGCCAACTCGACGACGAGCGAACGCGGGTCGGCGGCGCGGAGGGTGCGAACGGCGGGCGTCCGACTGCGACTCATGGACAGAAATGTAACCCAGACTGTGATAAAACGCACCCCGGCCGCCGGACGACGAAACCGGTTTCACGCCACCGCCCGACGACACTCGCATGGACGCGCGCGTTCGCGAACACGCCGAGATCATCTGTGACCACTCCGTCGACCTGCAGGCGGGCGACCAGGTCGTCATCGACGCCCACCCCGAGGCCGAAGACCTCGTGGCCGCGCTACACGAGATCGTCGCCGACCGCGGCGCTCACCCGCTCGTGATCCAGGACCGCATGGGCAAGCGCTTCCGGCGGGCGTTCCTGCGCAACCACGACGGGGACTTCGAGCTGCCCGACCACCAGATGGCGCTGTACGAGGAGATGGACGTGTACATCGTCATTCGGGGGAGCGACAACGTCACCCAGACCAGCGACGTGGACCCGGAGGTCTCGACCGCCTACGAGGCTGCCGTCCAGCCGCTGCTGGCCGAGCGCCTGTCGAAGCGCTGGTGTCTCACCCAGTACCCCGCCCCTGCCAACGCCCAGCTCGCCCAGAAGAGCACGGAGGGCTTCGAGAACTTCGTCTGGGACGCCATCCTCCGCGACTGGGACGAACAGCGGGAGTTCCAGTCCCAGATGGTCGAGATCATGGACGACGCCGAGGAGGTGCGCATCGTCTCCGGCGACTCGACGGACGTGACGATGAGCGTCGCCGGCAACCCCACGCTCAACGACTACGGCGAGCGCAACCTCCCCGGCGGCGAGGTGTTCACCGCGCCCGTCCCCGACTCCGTCGAGGGCGAGGTCTACTTCGACAAGCCGCTGTATCACCAGGGCCGCGAGGTCACGGACGTGTACTGCAAGTTCGAAAACGGCGAGGTCGTCGAGCACTCCGCCGGGAAGAACGAGGACGTGCTGACGAACGTGCTGGAGACCGACGAGGGGTCGAATCGCCTCGGCGAACTCGGCATCGGGATGAACCGCGCCATCGACGAGTTCACCTACAACATGCTGTTCGACGAGAAGATGGGCGACACCGTCCACATGGCGGTCGGCCGCGCCTACGACGACACCGTCGGCGAGGGCAACGAGCAGAACGATTCGGCCGTCCACGTCGACATGATCGTCGACATGAGCGAGGACTCCTACATCGAGGTCGACGGCGAGGTCGTCCAGCGCAACGGCACCTTCCGATTCGAGAACGGGTTCGACGGCTGATCGGGGCCGCGCTATCCGACCAGCGCGCCGAAGACGGCCCGCTCGACCTTCTGGAGGTGTTCGCCGGCGGTGGCGGGCGAGCAGCCGACGGCTTCGGCCACGTCCTCGTGGGTCGCCTCGCGGGGCGCCTCGTAGTAGCCGACGGCGACCGCCGCTTCGAGCACTTCGCGCTGGCGGCTCGTCAGCGCGTCGAGCAGGCGACCGCCCTCGGGGTGGTACTCGCCGGTCTTCTCGACCGTGATCTCGTAGCCCGGCGGCTCGTCGAACTCGGCGGCGCGGGCGAACGCCGCGTCGGTGCCGATCAGCGTCACCCGCTGGCCGCCCCGGTCGGTGAGTTCGATCGGCATGTCCCGGACGAGCTCCAGCTCGCGGCCCCGTGCGAGCATGTACTCGACCAGATCGTTCGTCTCGATGCGGGAGTAGGCCCACCCGTGGCCCTCGTCGTCGACGGCGACGGTGAACTCGCGGACCTCGGGCGTGTCGGTCATGATCGCCCGGTAACGGTCGACGTCGCCCGATAGCTCGGTCAGCAGCGTCACCGTCCCGTCGCCCAGGTCGTTCATCCGGTGGATCGCCTCGCCCGTCACGTCGGGGTCGCGGGCGATCCGCCCGCCGACGGGGTGAAAGCCCTGCCCCTCGCTCGGACTCACCAGCAGCGTTACGTACCGCATGGGCAGTCGTACGGGTGGCTCGGCAAAGATTCGTCGGTCGTAACCGGGGCGCCGCTGAGAGCGGGAGCCGGCGTCACGTTCCGACCGCGTCACGTCGCCGTCTGCGACTGACGACGACGTACGCGACGCCGAGGAGCGCGAGCGCGGTCGCGACAACGGTCGTGATCCAGTACCCGAACAGCTCGGCGGCGGCGACGAGATACAGCACGACCACTAACGCGAGGAGGAGGTTCTGTCGGCGCTCGATACCGCGGAGCCGCGCCTGGAGGGCGTCGTCGTCCATGCGGAGTCGATATGATGTCGAACCATCAAAATTCCACCGGCTACCGCGGCCCGACGTACTTTGTGACTCGCTCCCGAGATCCGAGTATGGAGGAACTTACCGACGGTGTCTACGCGTTCACCGAGACGATCGAGACCGAAGAGGGCGAGCGAGCCTTCCACCCGGCGGCCGTCGAGACCGAGCGCGGCCTGCTGTTGCTGGACGCGGGGCTCCCGGGACAGGCCGAAGCGCTCGGCGCGGAGATCGAGGCGGCAGGCTTCGGATGGGGCGACGTGTGGGCGGTGCTGATAACGCACCAGGACGGTGACCACGCGGGCGCGCTCGCGACCGTGCGTGAGAAGACCGATGCGGTCGTGTTCGCCCACGAGGCCTGTGCGCCGTACGTCGACGGCCGGGACGAGCCGATCAAGGGCGACGGCGAGCGCTATCCCCCGACTCCGGTCGACGTGGAACTCGTCGGCGAGGAGACCTTCGGGACGACCGCGGGACCGATGCGGGTGGTCTACACGCCGGGGCACGCGCCGGGTCATGTCTCGCTGTACCTGCCCGAGGAGCGACTACTGCTGGCCGCGGACGCGCTGACGGCCGCCGACGGGGAGCTGCAGGGTCCCAGCGAACAGTTCTCCCTGGACATGGCCGAAGCGGGTCAGTCGGTCGCGCGGCTCGCGAGCCTGGCCGTCGAGGGCGTCCTCTGCTACCACGGCGGGTTCTCCCGGGCGGACGACGACCGGATCGCCGCGATCGGCGAGTCGATCGAGAGCTGATCCGCCGGCGCCGTCCGCCGACCCACGCGGCCTGCTCACGCTCGCTCAAAAACTGCGGCAGTTTCTGCGAACCCGATACCGCCCTCGTTCGACCGTCTGACGGGCGTCTGACACCGGGTTTTCAATGCGTGAGAATCGTTCCGACAGGTATATAGGTGGTTGCTACATGTTGTCATGCATGGCGCCGGATATGGTCGCTGAAGCCGAGGTGGAAACGAACGCCGAAGTCATGGCCTCCGTCGAGGAGGGTCCCACCGAGACGCTCGTAATCGCCGATATCAACTGTGACGACGCCTACCTTACAGCGCCGCTCGCCGACGCCGCCCCCCTCCCGGAGTGGCGGTGACGACCACCTAGTTCCGATCCGTCTCCACGTGCCCACTGCCGAGTCTGGACGACTCGTGCCGTCGACCGGTCCGATTCTCAGTATCCGTGACTGCGGTCGCTCGTCTCGCCGCCGTGACTGCGGCCGTTCTCCCCCAGCGAGGCGCCCGTCCCGGTCGCTCCGACTGTGTCGACAGTGTCGATAGTGTCCTCGTCGCTGTCCGGAGAAAACAAGCGTTATACCCCGGCGAGCGGATCCCACCCGCATGAAGGTACTCGTCACGGACCCGATCGCCGACGCGGGTCTGGACCGGCTGCGCGAGGCGGGCCACGAAGTCGAGACAGCCTACGACGTGGAAGGAGACGCTCTCCTGAACGCCGTCGCGGACGCCGACGCCATGGTCGTCCGCTCGGGCACGGAGGTCTCCGCCGAGGTGTTCGCCGCCGCGCCCGACCTCCAGATCGTCGGCCGCGCCGGTATCGGCGTCGACAACATCGACATCGAGGCCGCCACCGACCACGGCGTCATCGTCGCCAACGCGCCCCAGGGCAACGTCCGCGCCGCCGCCGAACACTCCGTCGCGATGGCCTTTGCCACCGCCCGTTCCATCCCGCAGGCCCACAACCGCCTCCGGGACGGCGAGTGGGCCAAAGGCGAGTTCCTCGGCACGGAACTCAACGAGAAGACGCTGGGCGTCGTCGGCTTCGGCCGCGTGGGTCAGGAGGTCGCCAAGCGCCTCGACGCGCTGGGCATGGATCTCGTCACCTACGACCCTTACATCAGCCAGGAGCGCGCCGAGCGCTTCGGCGCCGAACTCGTCGACTCCCTCGACGAGTGTCTCGCCCGCGCGGACTTCATCACCATCCACACGCCGCTGACCGACGAGACCGAGAACATGATCGGCGAGGAACAACTCGCCCAGCTCGAAGGCGGCTACGTCGTCAACTGCGCCCGCGGCGGCATCATCGACGAGCCGGCTCTCGCCGAAGCCGTCGAGGACGGCCTGCTCAAGGGCGCCGCCATCGACGTCTTCGCCGACGAGCCGATCAGCCCGGACAACCCGCTGCTCGACGTGGACGACGTGGTCGTCACGCCCCACCTCGGCGCCTCAACCGAGGCCGCCCAGGAGCACGTCGCCACTTCGACGGCCGACCAGATCGTCGCCGCGTTCAACGGCGAGCCCGTCCTCAACGCGCTGAACGCCCCCTCGATGGATGAGAGCGCGTTCCCCGCCGTCGAGCCGTACCTCGAACTCGCCGACACCGCCGGGACGATCGCCGTCCAGCTGTTCGACGGCGGCGTCTCCGACGTGGAGGTCACCTACGCCGGCGACATCGCCGAACACGACACGGAAATCGTGACCGCTACCGCGCTGAAGGGCGTCTTCGAGGACGTCGTCGAGACGCAGGTCAACGCGGTCAACGCCGAGCGCATCGCGGAGGAGCGCGGCATCGACGTGACCGAGTCCAAGACCAGCTCCGCCGAGGACTTCCAGAGCCTCATCACCGTCACCGTCTCCGACGGTGAGGAGTCCATCAGCGTCTCCGGGACGCAGTTCGCCGGCGACGACGCTCGTATCGTCCGCATCGACGGCTACCGCGTCGACGCCGTCCCCCACGGCCACATGCTCGTCGCCCGCAACGAGGACCTCCCAGGGGTCATCGGCTTCATCGGCACCGTCCTCGGCGAGGCCGACGTGAACATCGCCGGCATGTTCAACGGCCGCGAGACCATCGGCGGCGAGGCCCTGACCGTCTACAACCTCGACGACCCCGTCCCCGACGACACCGTCGCGAAGCTGCTCGACGACGAGCGCGTCATCGACATCACGCAGATCTCCCTGAACGGGCAGTAACGCGGCGTTCGCGCCGCTTTCGGTCGTTTCCCGGCGGTTCTGAAAACGAAGTTCCTCCCCACGCGACGGCCGCGACTAGCCCAGCAGTCCCCGGAGCCGGTCGAGCGGGCCGGTCGAGCGGTCGCCGTCGCGCTCGGCGGTGCGGTCGTCTCCGGTCGTCCGGTCGTCTCCGGCGGTGCGGTCGGCGTCCGCGGGACCGCTGGCTTCGATGTCGAACTCGTCTGTGACGAGTGGTTCGTCGCGGCAGGCGTCGCGTCCCTGGAGGACGCGTTCGTAGCGGTCGACGACGTGCTGGCGGTCGGCCTCGCTCGATTCGAGGCGTCGTTCGAGCGTCGAGACTCGCGCTTCCAGCAGCGCGATCTTCGTCAGGTAGAGCGTCTCGGCCGTGTGGTCTACCGTGAGGCCGGCCCGGCCGGCGACTCCGCCGTCGGGCCCGCCGGTCGCTCCGGCATCGGTCGTCGAGTGGCCGCACGACTCGCCCGCCGACTGGCGGTCGGTGCATGGGTGGAGTTCCCCCTGTTCTGGTGGGTCGGCGTTCGCGGCCATGCCTCCGGACCGAGGTGTCGCTCGTGCAAAAAGACGGGGCAGACGCACACCCGACGCGCGTCTGACGAAACCGGTCGGTGCGTCTCGACGCGAACGTCGGCTCGCCGAAACGCGTCGATACCGTCCGTCAGATCCGGCAGTTCGAACCGGACCATCGGATCGCGGCGAACACTCCCGGGGTCTATTTTACGACTCACCGGGATGTACTGACACGCAAACCGCAACTACCGCTGCGTACACCACACCGATGGAATCCAAACACTTCCTGTTCGTCTCCGCCGACGCCGCACTGATCACCGACCTCGCGTGGCAGGTCCACCGGGAAGGACACGACGTGAAATACTACATCGAAGCCGAGAGCGACCGGGAGATCGGCGACGGCTTCGTCCCGAAAACGGACGACTGGCGCGCGGAGGTCGACTGGGCCGACGTCGTCGTCTTCGACGACATCTGGGTCGGCTCGGACGTCGGGACGGGCGAACTCGCGCAGGAACTCCGCGAGCGAGGGACGGCCGTCGTCGGTGGCACGCCCAACACCGACCGCCTCGAAGAAGACCGCGGCTACGCGATGGAGATCCTCGAAGATCACGGTGTCGACACCATCGACCACCACGTCTTCGAGGACTTCGACGCTGGTATTCGACACGTTCGGGAGAACCCTGCCCCGTACGTCGTCAAACCGCTCGGTGAAGTTCAGAACGTCAAACGCCTCCTCTACGTCGGCAACGAAGACGACGGGAGTGACGTGGTGGACGTGTTGGGGGCGTACAAGAAGGCGTGGGGCCACCGGATGAAGGGCTTCCAGCTCCAGCGGAAAGTCGAGGGCGTGGAGATCGCCATCTGCGGGTTCTTCAACGGCGAGCGGTTCGTCGACCAAGTCAACTTCAATTTCGAGCACAAGAAGCTGTTCCCGGGAAACATCGGGCCATCGACGGGTGAGATGGGCACGTCGATGTTCTGGGGCGGGCGGAACGAGCTATTCGAGGAGACGTTCGGCAAACTCGAAGGTTGGCTCGGCGAGGAGGGCTACGTGGGGAGTATCGACATCAACTGCATCGTCAACGAGAACGGGATCTATCCGCTGGAGTTTACCCCGCGGTTCGGATACCCGACGATCGCCTTACAGGAGGAGTCGATCGAGTCCTCGACGGGCGAGTTCTTCTACGACCTCGCTCACGGCAACGACCCCGAACTGGCGGTACACGGCGGATACCAGGTCGGGGTCCGGGTCGTCCTCCCGCCCTTCCCCTTCGACGACGAGAAGACGTACGACGAGAACTCACGGAACGGCGCCGTCGTGTTCCAGACCGAGAGTCGGGCCGGGATCCACCTCGAAGACACCAAAAACGTCGACGGACAGTGGCGCGTCGCCGGAGAGAGCGGGATGCCCGTCGTCGTGACCGGGAAAGGCGAGACGATGCGAGCGGCGCGCGAGCAAGCGTACGACCGGATCGACGACATCGCGATGCCGAACATGTACTACCGTGACGACATCGGGGAGCGCTGGATCGACGGCGACGGCGACCGATTGCTCGCCTGGGGATACCTCGGGCCGGGCGGCGAGTAGAGACCGCGCCGGCGACCGGTCCGCCACAGCGACTCTCGGCGGGAGACGTTCGAGTTCGATAGCCCTAGCCAGCGATCCGGTGGGGTTTTCCCGGCGCTGGCCGTGTCTCCGGGCATGACCGATCCGATCACCGAGCGCGTCGACGAGCCGGAAGCGGCCCGCGAGTCCGGCCGCCGGAAGATGGAGTGGGCGCGCCAGCACATGCCGATCTGCGAGTCGCTACGCGAAGAGTTCGAGGCCGACCAGCCCTTCGCGGGCGAAGTCGTCGGCATGGCGATGCACGTCGAGGCCAAGACCGCGATCCTCGCCGAACTGCTGGCCGTCGGCGGCGCGGAGGTCGCCATCACCGGCTGTAATCCGCTGTCGACCCACGACGACGTGAGCGTCGCGCTCGACGCCGTCGAGGGGGTCACCTCCTACGCCGAGCGCGGGGTCGACGACGAGGAGTACTACGCCGCCATCGAGGCGGTCATCGAGCACGAACCCACCATCACTGTCGACGACGGGATGGACTTGGTGGCGGCGATCCACGAGGACTACCCCGAGCTCATCGACACCATCGTCGGCGGCTGCGAGGAGACGACGACCGGGGTCCACCGCCTGCGCGCGATGGACGACGACGGCGAACTCGCCTACCCGATGTTCGCGGTCAACGACACGCCGATGAAGCGCCTGTTCGACAACGTCCACGGCACCGGCGAGTCCTCGCTGGCGTCGATCGCGATGACCACTAACCTCTCGTGGGCCGGCAAGACGGTCGTGGTCGCGGGTTACGGCCACTGCGGCAAGGGCGTCGCGAAGAAGGCCAGCGGCCAGAACGCCGACGTGGTCGTCACCGAGGTCGAACCTCGCCGCGCGCTGGAGGCCCACATGGAGGGCTACGACGTGTTGCCCATGGACGAGGCCGCCGCGGAGGGCGACGTGTTCATCACGACCACCGGCAACCGCGACGTGATCGTCTCCGAGCACTTCGAGGCGATGGACGACGGCGTCCTGCTGGCCAACGCGGGGCACTTCGACGTCGAGATCGACCTCGACGCGCTCTCGGAGATGGCCGTCGACAGCTACGAGGCCCGCGACGGCGTGCAGGCCTACGAGATGGAAGACGGGCGTCGGCTGAACGTGCTGGCGGAGGGGCGACTCGTCAACCTCGCGACGCCGATCGCGCTGGGCCACCCCGTCGAGGTGATGGACCAGAGCTTCGGCGTCCAGGCCGTCTGCGTGCGCGAACTGGTCGAGTCGGGCGAGGAGTACGAGGCCGGCGTCCACGACGTGCCCGACCGGCTGGACAGGGAGGTCGCGGAGATCAAGCTGGCGGCGGAGGGCGTCGAGTTCGACGCGCTGACCGAGACCCAGTCGGAGTATATGGGCTCCTGGCAGCACGGGACGTAGCGAGACCGACCGTAGGGAGGCCTCGAACCGGAGCGGCGAACGGCAGTGCGCGGCGGAGGACGGAGGGCGGTCGCTCACTTCGTTCGCGACCGCGGAAATACGAACGGCGAGCAACGCGAGCCGTGAGCGAAGCGACCCGGGGAGGAGTAGGGAGATCCGAGCGAGCGGAGCGGGCGAGGATCTCCGAAGTGCGAGCGGCGAACGTCAGTGAGCAACGAGAAACAGCGAGGTGCGACCCGAGAGCGTCTCGGCCGGTCGAGCGGAACGACTACTCCTCGCCGGGGCCCGTGAGGCAGAAGACGAGCGAGCCGTCGTCGAGGCCGGCGACGCGGGTCTGCGTGGTGAAGGTGTCGCCGCCGTCGGTCTCGCAGACGGTGCCGCCGGTCCACTGCCAGTCGTCGCGGACGGTCTCCAGCGCGGTGGATTCGAGGCGCTCGACTTCCTCGTCGGGGAAACACTCGCGCCAGGGGCTCCCGATCAGGTCGTTTGGTTCGGCGCCGAACCGGCTGGCGAACACGTGGTTGACGAAGGAGAACGTCCCGTCGGGGGCGACGACGGCGATGGCGTCGGCGGTGGCCTCGATGGCGGTCAGGCCCCGCTCGGCGGTCCGCATCGTGCGGTGGTGGTGGACGAGTCGTCGGATCCGCCCGGCGAGGATCGACATGGTCACCGTGGGGCTGTTCTTCCGGAGAAACTCGGTCCACGTCGACTCGGGGAACCCCTCGGCGATGTCGGCGCGTTCGGACCCGGTGAAGAGGACGAACGGCAGCGTGGGCGCCCGTTCGCGCACGTCCGAGAGGAACTCGAGGCCGTTCGTGCCGGGCATGTCGTAGTCGCTGACGACGCAGTCGACGGCGTCGACGTGGTCGAGCGCGTCGGCGGGCGCGGTCTCCGTCCGGACCGACAGGTCGTCGTGTTCGGAGAGGTGCGCCGCTATCAGGTCGAGGTAGTCGCGGTCGTCGTCGACGCAGATCACGTCGATGGACTCGTCGCTGCTCGCAGGTGCGTTCGCGGTCGCCGCAGCGATGTCTTCTATCACGGCTGTCATCCTCGGTCGTCTCGGTGCGCCGCCGTCGCGTCCCGCGGCGCGTCGGTCGTCCGTTCGGTCCGTTCGGTCGTCGCTCCGTTACCCGCACCCCCCGAACCCCTCATTGCTCGATCTGCTCGGTCACGTCCGACTGGATCCAGGCGTGTTCGTTCTCCGGGTCGGCGATCATCGCCAGGCGAGTGTCACCCACGTCGTACTCCTCGTAGGTCTCGCGGATCGCGCCCTCCGCGTCCTCGGTCGAGCCCGTCGACGACATCTCAGGCCCCTCCCGCGCCGTCCACGGTGACCGTCCCGTCGCCGTCGACGACGACGCTGTGGCCGTTGTACTCGAATTCCACGGTCGCGGTCGCCCCGCTCTCGTAGAGCGCGTCCAGCGCGTCCGTGTCCACGACCTCGTACAGCGGCGGCTCCATCGTCAGCGGGTCGGTCCCCGTCGCGTCGGCTATCGTCTCGATCACGTCGATGCTTATCTGCTCGCTGGGCTCTTGTACTGCCATACCGTCCATTCTATCTTCTCATAGGGCGACAACTGGTATCGAACTGTCCGCTACGTGCATACCGCGACCGCCGAAGCGGGGGCAATATGTATAGCGTCGCTCGCGAGCGACGGAGCGTTCGAGCGTCGCCAGGCGGTCGAGTATCCCCGAGAGCGAACCCGCCGTCCGCGATCGTGGACCGCCGTCCGGCCCAGCGGAACGAGCGTCTCGGATCGCGGGTCGGCGTCCCGAACCCGGAGTCGGGCGCCAGCGGGTCCGGCCCGTGGACCTGTCGGCAGACGGAAACCAACCGTTAATTGCGCGCCCTATCAATACCCACTAATGGACGCTGGCTCGCTCCGCGACGCCCCAGCTTGCGACGGGGTCGCGGACAGGGGGAGTACCACCGCCCGGCGAGGGCCCGGACGCGTTCCGGGTCGGCCGTCGGGCGTCGGTGCCGTGCTCGTCGTGGTCGCAGTCGTCACACTCGCGGCGGTCACGGGACTCATTGCCGTCGACGAACTCCCGTCGGTGCGGTCGATCGATTCGCTCGCGGGCCTCCTGGGGACGGGTCTGCTCGGGCTCGCGGTGTCGGGCGACCGCGACGACGGGGTCGCCGAACTGGTCGCGGACGTCGAGCGGGCCCGCGAGGGCGAGGACGTGACCTTCGAGACCGACCGGGAGGACGGGCTGGGTGAACTCGCCGAAGCCGTCGAGGGGCTCGTCGAAGACCTCCGAGAGTGCGAGCGCGAGCGGTCGCTGCAGGAGCGAGTCATCGAGTCTGCGCCGGTCGGAATCACGGTCGCCGACGTGACCGAACCGGACGAGCCGCTCGTCTCCGTCAACGACCGCTTCGAGGCGTTGACCGGCTACGAGGAGTCGGAGTGTCTGGGTCGCAACTGTCGGTTCCTCCAGGGCGAGGACACCGACGAGGAAGCGGTCGCGCGACTGCGGCGGGCCGTCGACGACGAGGCCGAGACGACGGTCGAACTGCGCAACTACCGGGCCGACGGGACGGAGTTCTGGAACCGCGTCCGGGTGGCCCCGGTGGAGAACGACGAGGGCGAGGTGACCCACTACGTCGGCTTTCAGGAGGACGTGACCGAGCGGGTCGAGCGCCAGGCGGAACTCGACCGCGAGCGGTCGCTACTGGACTCGATCTTCGAGCAGGTGCCGATCCACCTCTACGTCAAGGACCGCGAGGGACGCTACGAGCGGGTCAGCAGCGCCTACCTCGAGGAGGCCTACGGCTGGGACGCCGAGCGAGTCGTCGGCGCGACCGACCCCGAACTGTTCGACGACGAGCTGGCTGAAGCGAGTCACGCGGACGACCTGCGGGTCGTCGAGACGGGCGAGCCGATCGTCGGCAAGGAGGAGTACGTGCCGGACGTCGGCGAGTGGAACCTCACGACGAAGGTGCCCTGGCGCGGTCCCGACGGAGCGGTCCGGGGGCTGTTCGGCGTCTCCCAGAAGATCACCGAGCGCAAGAAACGCGAGCAGGAGCTCGCGGCTTACCGCGAGTTCACCGACGGGGTCATCGACGCGATCGACGACGTGTTCTACGTTCTCGACGCGGACGGCGAGGTGTTGCGGTGGAACGAGACGCTCGCCGAGGTGAGCGGCTACGACGACGACGAGATCGAGACGATGGAGGCGACCGACTTCTTCGCCGAGGGTGACAGGGAGGCGGTCCGCGACGGGATCGAGAACATCGAGGCCGCGGCCGGGGTCCCGCTGGAGGCGCGGTTCGAGACGAAAGACGGCGATCGAATCCCCTACGAGATCGTTGCCAGTCCGCTCGAATCGCCCGACGGCGAGCGTGTTATTGCGGGAATCGCGCGGGACATCTCCGAGCGCAGGGAGCGCGAGCGCCAGCTCGAGGCCATCGTCGAGAACACCGATGACCCGATCTACATCAAGGACCCCGACGGGCGCTACCGGTTCGTCAACGAGGCGGCCGCCGCGAACCTCGGTGAACCGCCGGAAGCGATCGTCGGCAAGACCGACGACGAGTTCTTCGACGAGGAGACGGTCGCCGACATCGTGTCGGACGACAGTCGGGTCGTCGAGACGGGCGAACCGCTCTCGCGGGAGGTGTCCCGACCGATCGACGGCGACGAGCGGATCTATCTCGACTACAAATACCCCTACCGGGACGAGGACGGCGAGATACTCGGGGTGATGGGTATCAGTCGCAACATCACCGAGCGCAAGGCCGCCGAAGAGAAGCTCCGAGAGCGCGAGCGACATCTCCAGGAGTACCGCGAGTACACCGAGGACGTCCTCGACGCGATCGACGACGTGTTCTACGTGTTCGACGAGACCGGTGCGATCCAGCGCTGGAACGACACCGTCACCGAGGTGACCGGCTACGACGACGCGGAGATCGCCGAGATGCACGGGACGGACTTCTTCCCGGAACACGCTCACGGACGGGTCGTCGAGGCGATCGCGACTGTCTTCGACGGCGGCGAGGAGCGCGTCGACGCGCCGGTCCTGACCAGCGACGGCGAGGAGATCCCCTACGAGTTCGTCGCCTCGCGACTGGAGACCCCGGACGGCGACGCCGTCCTCGTCGGCGTCGGCCGGGACATCTCCGTACGCAAGGCCCGCGAGCGGGAGTTGCGCGAGACGAACGAGCGGCTCAACGCGATCATCGAGGCGTCGCCGGCGGCGCTGATCGCGCTGGACCTCGAGGGGAGGGTGACGCTGTGGAACGCCGCGGCCGAGCGGATCTTCGGGTGGGAGGAGGCGGAGGTGCTCGGCGAGCGGTACCCGGCCGTCCCGGCCGACTGCGAGGACGAACACGAGCGGATAAACGAGCAGGTCCAGTCGGGGGAGACGGTCACCGCGGTGGAGACGAAGCGCCTCCGGAATGACGGGTCGCCCGTGGACGTGTCGCTGTCGGTCGCGCCGCTGCGCGACGAGGGCGGCGAGAGAGTCGGCCAGATGGGTGCGCTCGCCGACATCACCGACCGCAAGGCGGCCGAGCGGGAACTGCGCGCGACCAAGGAGCGAATGCAGAAGTTCGTCGAGACCTCGCCGGTGGGCGTCGTCGCGACCGACCCCGATGGGAGGGTGACGCTGTGGAACGACGCGATGGAAGAGATCTTCGGCTGGTCGGCCGAGGCGGTGCTGGGCGAACCGTACCCCGCGGTGCCGGCCGACCGCGAGGGCGACGACGAGATCCGTCAGCGCGTCCTCGAGGGCGAGTCGTTCACCCAGATCGAGCGCGAGCGGGTGCGCAAGGACGGCGAGCGCATCGACATCTCACTGTCGACGACACCGATCCGCGACGACGAGGGCGCGGTGACCGAGGTCGTCGGCTACATCGAGGACATCACCGAGCGCAAGGAGCGCGAGCGAGAGCTCGCGGCGCGGTCGGCCGCCATGGAGCAGTCGATCGACGGGATGGCGATCCTCGACGAGGACGGCGTCTACGAGTTCGTCAACCAGGCTCACGCCGACATCTACGGCTACGACGGTCCCGAGGCGCTCCTCGGGGAGCCGTGGGAGCTGTGTTACACCGACCGGGAGGCCGAACGCATCGAACGCGAGGTGTACCCGGTGCTGGCCGAGCGGGGCGAGTGGCGCGGCGAGTCGGTCGGCAGCCGCGCGGACGGGTCGACGTTCCCCCAGGAGCTATCCTTGACCTTCCTCGACGACGGCCGCCAGGTCTGCGTCGTCCGCGACATCACCGAGCGCAAAGCCCGCGAGCGCGAGCTCGAGCGGACGAAGGACCTGCTCCAGCAGGCCGGCCGCATCGCCGCTATCGGCGGCTGGGAACTGGACCTGACCGGCTCCGAGTCCGAGATGACCTGGTCGGACGAGCTCTACCGGCTCCACGGGGTCGCCCCCGACACGGACATCGACCTCGAAACCGCGGTCGAATTCTACCACCCCGACGACCGCGAGCGGATCCGCGACTACTTCCGGCGGGCGGTCGAGGTCGGCGAGAGCTACGACATGGAGGTGCGCCTGGAGACCGACGAGTCGCTCCGCTGGGTGCGCGCCATCGGCGAGCCCGTCCGCGACGCCGACGGCGATATCGTCCGCGTCCGCGGTTCCATCCAGGACATCACCGAGCAGAAGGAGCGCGAACTCGCCCTGGAGTCGCTCCACGAGGCGACGCGGGGCCTGCTCGGCGTCGAGACCGACACCGAGGCGGCCGAACTCGTCGTCGACACCGCCCGGTCCGTGCTGGACGTGGCCGGCGTCGCCGTCTACCTGCTCGACGACAGCGCCAACCACCTCGACGCCGTCGCCTGCTCGGAGGGGTTCGATCGGCTCTGCGACGCCGCACCGGTCGGCGCCGGCGCCGCCGACTCGCTGCTGTGGAACACGTACGTCACCGGGACGCCGACGGTGTTCGACGACACGGGAACCGTCGCGGAGTCGCAGGTGTTCGGGGCCGAGGTCAGCGGCGGGCTGCTCGTCCCGGTCGGCGACCACGGCGTGTTCGTCGTCGCCACCGAGGACCGGGCGGTCGACCAGTCGACCCGCCAGCTCGCGGAGACGCTCGTCGCGACGACCGAAGCGGCGTTCGACCGGCTGGCCAGCGAGCGGACGCTCCGCGAGCGCGACGCCGAGCTCGCCGAGCAGAACGCCCGGCTGCGCCGCCAGATCGGCATCACCGACCTCATCCGGCGGATCGACCAGTCGCTGATACAGGCCGAGTCCCGCGAGGCCATCGAGGCGGCGGTCGCGGACCGCCTCGTCGAGAGCGACGACATCGCCTTCGCGTGGATCGGCGGGCTCGACGCCGCGGGCGAGCGCGTCGAGCCCAGCGCCTGGGCCGGCGACAGCGCCGAGTACCTCGACGCGGTCGACCTCGCGCTCGGCGGCGACGAGCCCGCCACTGGGACGGCCGCGGCCGAGACACCGACGGTGGTCGGCAACGTCGTCGACGACCTCCAGCGTGAGGACTGGCGCAAGGCCGCCCTCGCCCGCGAGTTCCACTCCGTCGTGAGCGTCCCGCTGGCCTTCGAGGAGTATTTCTACGGCGTGCTCACCGTGTACGCGTCGGAACCGAACGACTTCGGCGACCTCGAGCGGGAGGTGTTCGCGGAGCTCGGCGAGAACATCGCCCACTCGATCAACGCCGTCGAGACCCAGCGGGCGCTGCACGCCGACCAGCGGGTCGAACTATCCCTGTCGTTCGACGCCGACGACGACGTGCTTGGCCGGCTGGCCAGCGCGGCCGACTGCAGCGTCGCCTTCGAGGGTCTGGCCACCCACTCCGAGTCGGAGACCGGCCTGTTCCTCACGACCGGGGGCGCGCCGGTCGAGGCGGTGACCGACGCGCTGGACGCGCTCGTCTCCGTCCGGAACTACCGACTGGTCGGCGAGCCCGGGGCGGACGGCGAGGACGGAGGGGCCAACGCCGAGGCGGGCGCGCTGTTCGAGGTGACCGTCGACGGCGACTCGCTCGCCGCGGGGCTCGTCCGCCACGGGGCCGACCCGCGGTCGATCCGGGCCGACCCCGAGGGGATCGAGGCGGTCGTCGACGTGTCGGCGGCGACGGACGTGCGCGCGTTCGTCGAGATGCTCGGCGAGACCCACCCCAGCGTCGAGCTGACGACCCGGCGGACCGTCGACCGCTCCGACGACCGCGAGCGCCGCTCGGGCTCGGCGTTCGAGGCGCTGACCGACCGCCAGCTGGAGGTGTTGCGGACGGCCTACTACGCCGGCTTCTTCGAGTGGCCCCGCACCTCCACGGGCGAGGACGTGGCCGAGATGCTCGACGTGAGCCAGCCGACCGTCAACCGTCACCTCCGCGTCGGCCAACAGCGCCTGCTCGACCGCCTCTTCGCGGACCACACCGTGGCCGTCGACGCCGACTGACTACGAGGTCGGTTCGGAGCCAGACCAACGTCGGTGGCCCCCGAGTTCGGCCCGAGACCCTTCGTTGCGCCACGCTGTCGAGCCGTCTCACGCCGCCGGAAGCTTCAGGCGACGACGGCTCTCACTCCGGGTATGTCCGACGACTCCACCGAGGACGCCCGCAACGACTGGGACCCCGAGGCCTACGACGACGACACGGGCTTCGTCCACGAGTACGGCGGCTCCGTCGTCGATCTGCTCGATCCACAGCCGGGTGAACGCGTCCTCGATCTGGGCTGCGGGACCGGCCACCTCACCGCCGACATCGCCGAGCGCGTCGGCGAGTCGGGGGTCGCGGTCGGCGTCGACGCCTCGGTCGAGATGGTCGAGCGGGCTCGCGAGCGGTACCCCGACCTCCGATTCGCCCTCGCCGACGCCCGCGAGTACGCGCCCGACCGGTCGTTCGACGCCGTCTTCTCCAACGCCGCGTTGCACTGGATCCCCCGCGACGACCAGCCCGCCGTCGCCGAGCGCGTCGCGGATCTGCTACCCCCGGGCGGCCGGTTCGTCGCCGAACTCGGCGGGACGGGGAACGTGGCCGCCATCGTCGACGCGGCCGTCGCCGAACTGCGCGCTCGCGGGTACGAGGCCGCTAACCCGTGGTACTTCCCGACGGTCGGCGACCACGCCGCCGCCCTGGAGGCGGCGGGGTTCGAGGTGCGACTCGCGCGGCTGTTCGACCGCCCGACCGAGCTGGAGGGGGGCCGCGAGGGGCTGGCGAACTGGCTCGACGTGTTCGGCGACTCGCTCTTTGCGGATCTGGACGACGCCGAGACGGACGCGGCCGTCTCGGCCGTCGAGGAGCGCCTCCGGAACGACCTGTTCGACGCCGACACCGGAACGTGGACCGCCGACTACCGCCGGCTGCGGTTCGTCGCCGTCCGCGAGTAGCTCGCGGCCCGCGGTCGGAACCGCGGGTCGACCGGGCGGGGCGCGAAGGGCATCGTTTCGGGTGGAACGAGCCCGGAACCGACGCCGAGACAGTGTGACGCGTCCCGACTGGGGCGCGGCCCCGAACCAGCTACCACTTCCGCACCGCGGCGGGCCGTTATACGTGGGGCGGTTCCATCCCCGATAATGTCGACCGAAGGCCAGGACTCGGAACCGGCGATGGAGCTGACCACCGTCTACGTCGGTGTCGAGGACATGGACCGGGCGCTGGAGTTCTACGAAGCACTGTTCGGGACGGCGCCCGCCCAAGCCGACGACCGGTTCTCGACGTTCGCGTTCGACGGCGTCGACTTCGGGCTCTACGACGCGAGCGCCGACGGCGGGTCCGTCGAGTTCGGCGACAACTGCGTTCCGAACTTCGAGGTCGAAGACGTGGACGCCGAATTCGAGCGGGTCTCGGAGCTAGCGCCCGAAGTCGTCCACGGGATCGTCGATATCGACGGCTACCGCTGTTTCCACGTCCGCGACACCGAGGGCAACACGGTCGAGATCTTCGGCGTCGACTCGGCGTGACGGCGCCCGGTGGGCCCGGTCCGTGGGTTTAAGTCCGAACGGGCGACCAGCCCGGCGCGTGACCGACGACGCTCCCGCACCGACTCGACCGCCTCCCGCCAGCGACCGCGCCGCGACGCCCGTCGTCGGGGTCGTCCTGCTGGTGGGGGTGACGGTCCTGCTCGCGTCGGTCGTGGCGGCGATGGTCGGGTTCGACCGGGCTCGTCCGGAACCGGCCCCGCAGGCCCGCCTGGACGCAGACCTGTCGGCGACCGACGGCTGGCCGGACGGCCAGCGACTCCGCCTCGTCCACGAGGGCGGGGAGACGCTGGCGGTCGCGGACCTGGCGGTCGTCGTCGAATTCGAGCGGACGGGCGCTCACGCGCGGCTCTCTGGGTTCCCGACGCGGCGGCTGGTCGGGGAGCACGTTCGGGGGGCGGACCTGTTCGACCGGACGTACGCGGGCGTCGACGGGGAACTGGACGCCGCCCACACCGACGAGCGGTGGACGGCGGGGGAAGCGGCCTCGATCCGGATCGCACAGCACGAACTCGACGTGCGACCCGGCGACCGCGCGGCGGTCCGGGTGATCCACCGGCCGTCCGGCGCGCAGCTCGCTCGCGTCGAGGTGCGAGCGTCGTGAGGGGGTCGAGCCGACGGTCCCCGGCGCTGGCTGGACGATCACGGGACCGGAGCCGCGTTCCCACCCGAAACCGGCAGGAAGCGCGCGCGTTTCTCGACCATGTGAAGGTCCGGTATGACAAGCCTTAATTTCGCCGCCCGATAATTCATGGCGTCGATGGGTATACCCGCAGCGGCGTGGTCGCAAGTGATCCCCGCCGCACAGCAGACGATCGACGTGTTCGGGCTTCAGCTGCAGGAGAGCGCCATCATCATCGGAGGCTCGCTCACGATCGTCGTCCTGATCGGGCTGTCGGCGTTTTTCTCCTCGTCGGAGATCGCGATGTTCTCGCTGCCGGCCCACCGGATCGAGGCGCTCGTGGAGGACGGGCGTCGCGGTTCGAGAACGCTCAAGGGGCTCAAGGACGACCCCCACCGCCTGCTGATCACTATCCTCGTCGGGAACAATCTGGTCAACATCGCGATGTCGTCGATCGCGACGGGGATACTCGCGCTGGCGACCGGCAGCCAGGGCCAGGCGGTCCTGCTGTCGACGTTCGGGATCACGGCTATCGTCCTGCTGTTCGGCGAGAGCGCGCCCAAGTCCTACGCCGTCGAGAACAGCGAGTCGTGGTCGCTGCGGATCGCCCGTCCGCTGAAGATGGCCGAGTACGTCCTGATGCCGCTGATCGTCCTGTTCGACTACCTCACGCGGGTCGTCAACAAGGTGACCGGCGGTCGCTCGGCCATCGAGGAGTCCTACGTCACTCGCGAGGAGATCCGCGAGATGATCGAGACCGGCGAGCGCGAGGGCGTCCTAGACGAGGAGGAACGGGAGATGCTCCAGCGCACGCTCCGGTTCAACAACACGATCGCCAAGGAGGTCATGACGCCCCGACTGGACATGGACGCCATCTCGACCGACGCCTCCGTCGACGAGGCCATCGAGCAGTGCATCCACAGCGGCCACGCTCGCATCCCCGTCTACGAGGGGAGCCTCGACAACGTCATCGGCGTCGTCAACATCCGCGACCTGGTCCGCGACATGAACTACGGCGAGGCGGGAGACGGGGAGCTCGAACTCGAGGACCTCATTCAGCCGACGCTCCACGTCCCCGAATCGAAGAACGTCGACGACCTGCTGACGGAGATGCGCAAGGAACGGCTGCACATGGTCATCGTCATCGACGAGTTCGGGACCACCGAGGGGCTCGTGACGATGGAGGACCTCACGGAGGAGATCGTCGGCGAGATCCTCGAAGGCGGCGAGGAGGAGCCGATCGAGTACGAGGGCGACGACACCGTCGTCGTCAAAGGCGAGGTCAACATCGAGGAGGTCAACGAGGCGCTGGACATCGACATCCCCGAGGGCGAGGAGTTCGAGACCATCGCCGGGTTCATCTTCAACCTCGCCGGCCGCCTCGTCGAGGAGGGCGAGGTGATCGACTACGACGGCGTCGAGATATCCGTCGAAGCGGTCGAGAACACCCGTATCATGAAGGCACGCGTGATCCGGACCGACGCCTACGACCCCGACGACACGCCCGACGAGGAGGAAGCCGAAGCCGACGCGGACGAGGCCCAGCCCGAGTGACCGCCGGACCCGAGCGCCCGGCGCTCGACTCGGCTTCGACCACCCGACTCCGGCCCCGTTCTCCCCGCCGCGTGACTCGTTCCCGAACGCCTTCGTTTCAGCTGGAGATGCGCACGAAAGCAACTGCTTCGGGGCGCTCGCGGCGGTTCGCGTTCCACGTCGGCGAGGGTGCGGTCTCGGCGGACCCACGTCCGGTCAACGGTCGATCTCGGCCCGGCCGCTGGTGGCGCTGCGGATCCGGTCGCGCAGGGCGGCCCCCTCCTCGACGGGGACGCGCACGTCGAAGGCGACCCGTTCGGCGTAGTCGGCGTCGAACTCGACGCCCTCGCTCTCGAGGATCCCCCGGACAGTGCCCGAATCGTCGTAGTCGACGGCGACCGAGAAGGTCTCGTGGGGGCGCTCGGTGGTCGTGCCGGCGGCGTCGAGGCCGTCCTTGACCGCGCGCGAATAGGAGCGGGCGAGGCCGCCGACCCCGAGGTTCGTCCCCCCGTAGTAGCGGGTGACGACGGCGACGACGTTCTCGATGCCTTCCTGCTGGAGAACGTTCAGCGCGGGGTCGCCGGCCGACCCCGAGGGCTCGCCGTCGTCGCTGGCCCACTCCCGGAAGGGGTCCGCTCGGACCCGGTAGGCCGGCACGTTGTGGGTCGCGTCGGGGTACGCCTCGCGGATCTCGTCGACGAAGTCCTCGGCGGCGTCGACGGTTCGGGCCGGGGCGAGGTGGCCGATGAACTCGGATCCCCGGACTTCGAACCGCGACTCGCCGCGGCCGGCGACGGTCCGGTATGGCTCGCGCTGGCTCACGCTCACCGGTTTCCGCGGGAGTCGAAAAGCGTTTGCGTTACTCGGGGTCGTCGTCCGCCGGCGGCGACGCCGCGGCGTCGTCGTCGCTGGCGCGAGTGCCCCACACCCGCTTGTCGAGCAGTCGCAGCGCCATCCCGTCGCGGACGCGGAGCTGGCAGGAGAGTCTGGGATAGCCAAAGCGGTCGGCCAGGTCGTCGTGCCAGTGGTCGGGGTCGGGCGGTTCGGCGAGCCGGACGCCACAGGTCGCACAGAGGCCGCGCCCGCCGCAGTTGACCCGCCGGGCGTAGCGGCCGTGGGGCGACAGGCCCGCTTCGAGCAGTACGTCCCGGAGGACGGCGCCCTCGTTGGCGGTCAGTTCGCGGCGCTCCCCGTCGGGCGTCTCGACCGTTATCCGCGCGTCGCCGTCCGCGTCGGGGTTTCGGGTCACCGCAACTCGATGCTGTGGACGAACGCCATGTCGCGGATCTCCGTCAGGAGGTCACCCGGGATCGACCCGTCGGTGATGACGTAGAGCTTCGGCTGGTCGGTGAACTCGGGGTCCTCGCTGATGGTCTGGCGGATGGAGATGTCCCGATCGGCGATGGCGCCGGTGACGGTCGCGACGATGCCCGACTCCTCGGCGTCCCGCACCGTGATCGCCAGCGCCGACAGGTCGAGGACGGGCGCGAGATCCATCAGGCTCGGGATGGCCGAGATGTTCTGGAAGATCCGGCGCAACTGGTCGTCGTCGAGGATCGCGTCGGTGGTGGCGTCGACGACCCGCCGGTCCACGTCCACCTCGCGGGCGATGCCGGTGTTGGGGATCTCGATGCCGCCAGAGACCACTCGGCCCTCGTCGTTGACGGAGAAGCCCCGTTCGAGCAGCAGTCGGATGACCGCCTGCTGGCTGGGCGAGTCGGCGAACTTCTCCATGATCGCGTCGAAGGTGGCCTCCGTGGAGTCGGTCCCGCCGTCGGTCCGGACGGCGGGCGGGGCGCGCTCGTCGTCGGTCATCTATAGCTCGCCTTTCGTGCTGGCCACGTCGGTCCGTCGCTCGTCGATCCGCGTTGCGTCGTCGAGCGAGCGGGCCAACCCCTTGAACAGCGCCTCGACCTCGTGGTGAGCGTTCTCGCCGTCGACGCCGGCGTGCAGCGTCAGCCCGGCGTTGGTGGCGAGCGAGCGACAGAAGTGCTGGGCCATGTGGCTGGTCATCCCGCCCACCTCGCCCTGGGAGAACTCCCCGTCGAAGTCGAAGTAGGGGCGCCCGCTCACGTCGACGACGACGCTCGCGACGGCCTCGTCGAGGGGGACTTTCCGGTCGGCGAAGCGGACGATCCCGCGCTTGTCGCCCAGCGCCTCCGTGAAGGCCTCGCCGAGGGTGATCGCCACGTCCTCGACGGTGTGGTGGTCGTCGATCTCCAGGTCGCCGTCGCAGTTGACGGTGAGATCGAACAGCCCGTGGGTGGCGAACGATTCGAGCATGTGGTCGAAAAAGCCGATCCCCGTGTCGACGGTCGCGTCGCCGTCGCCGTCCACGTCCAGGGTCACCTCGATCGCCGTCTCGGCGGTCTCTCGCGTTACCGCCGCCGTCCGCTCGGTCATGTCTCGACCAAGCACAGCCGTCTATTTGGCCGTTGTGTTCGGCCCGATCCGCGGTCGGTCGCATCGGCCCGGCGACGCCGGTCCGTCGGCGACCGGACTCACTATACGGTGGGCTGTTCGTGTCCCTCGACGTGACGCGCGTGGCACTGCCGGAACAGTCGCGCGAGTTCGGCGATCTCATCGAGGGTGTCGACCTCGGGCTCGGTCTCGACGAGGCTCGCCTCCCACTCGCCGCGCCGTCGGCGGTCCTCGATGAACGCCTCCAGTCGGTTCCCGATCCGGTAACAGTCCGCTCCGGTCAGCTCTCCCCCCGGGTCGATCCCCGTCCGCTCCCTGAGAAACGACCGATACCGCTGGGGGTCGAACTGCCAGGCCCCGTCCGCGAGTTCGATACCGTCGAGCGACGGTCTGGAACGCATGGAATCTTTCGGTACGGATATCATATCGGACTAGATGTCTACTTACTGCTATGTATTCTCGAACGCATAAGGGTGTCCGTCTTCCCGGCGGCCGCCCGGCCCCGACGCGTCGGCCGCGCGTCAGACGCGCGTCTGCTCGGCCTTTATATCTGGTTGGTGCGATGACAGGAGTGTGGACCGACACTGGACCAATCTGCTGGTATCGCTGTCGGGGGTCCTCGCCGGTGTCGTCATCTTCACGTTCGGCGACGCGACGTCGCTGGCCGCCGGTGTGACCGCTGTCGGCGCCGCCGCCCTCCTCCTCCCGGAACTGGCGTCCAGCCGTCGGACCAGTCCCCGCTGACGCTCTCTCAGTCGTCGACGGTCGCCGAGCTGCTCGCGGCCCGCGCGTCGCGGCGGCCCTGTGCGACCCTCGCGAGCGCGATCACGCCCAGCGCGCCCACCAGCGGCGCGACGAGCAGCCGCATCGCCGCGGCGGCGTCCGCACCGCCGACGACGACGCCCATGACCGCGGGCACGCCGCCGATCGAGACCGACGACACCGCCGACGCCAGCGCGTTGACCGGCCCGCTGTGTTCGGGAACGGCGTCGGTGGCGTAGGCCATCATCGTCGGGAACACGCCCGAGATCAGCAGGCCAATGGCGACGACGCCCCCGAGTACGGCGAGGCCGTCGGCGACGAAGAAGGTGAACCCGAACGCGGGCACGAGCAGTCCGAGCACGCCCAGCAGGAGCGTCAGCGGCCCCAGGCGGTCGGTCAGCGCCCCGCAGGCGAACCGCCCGGGGATGTACGCGGCCAGCATAACCGTCAGCGTCAGCTCCGCCCACCCGGCGGGCAGTTCCGCGCGCGCGTAGTAGGGCAGCCAGGTGAACAGCCCGCCCTCGACGCCGGTCACGAAAAACAGGGCGGCCAGCAGGGCGATCACCTCCGGGCGGCGGATCAGCTCGGCCAGGTCCGAACGGGTGAGCGGCTCCTCGTCCGATTCGACGGCGGGCGAGCGGAGCGACCGGAAGGCGACCGCGAGCGCGAGCACGGCCACCCCGACCGCGCCGTAGACGAGCCGCCACGACCCCGCCCGTAGCGCGAGGACGACCGCCAGCGGGCCGAGCGCGGCGCCGATCGCCCAGGTCGCGTCGTAGCGGTTGTACACGCGCCCGCGCTGGCTCGGGTAGAAGTGGCTGAGCAGCGGTCGGTCGAGCGCGCGGAACACGCCGACGGCCGCCCCCTGGACGACGAGCGCGGCGAGGAAGACGGGAAAGGAAGGGGACAGTCCCATCGCCAGCAGCGCGCCCGCCGTCAGGAACGCGCCGCCGGCGATGAACCGCCGCGCGTCGATCCGCCCCGCGCTCGACCCGACGGCGAGGATGACCAGCAGGTAGCCGACGGTCCCTGCGGGCGCGACCAGCCCGAGCTGCCACTCGGGAACCGTGAAATACCCCTCCAGCGTCGGCAGCACGGCCCCGCGGACCTGCATCACCGCGCCCGTACACGCCATCGTCAGGAAGATCACGACCGTCCACAGGCGCCGGTTCCGAGCGTCCGCGGCGGTCGTATCGCTCCCCGTGCCGTCCGCCGCCGGCCCGCTCACCGGGCGTCCTCCCGCGGTCGTCGGGTCCGCCGACGCGCCGCGTGCCACTCGCTCGTCGGTTGCATACTCCCCCCTCTCGGTTCGATCCGGAAAACGTTTTTGTAGATAGTCAAAGAACGCTCTCCAATGAGCGAGTCGCGGATCAGGGAGCATCTGGGGGCGTTCGGGCTGTCGACAACGGAGGTGGCGACGTACCTGGCGATACTCCGGCGCGGGGAGGCGACGACGGGGGACGTGGCGGCCGCGGCGGACGTGTCGCAAGGGTACGTCTACGACGTGGCCGAGACGCTGGTCGACCGCGGACTGGTCACCGTCGACGAGAGCGCGAACCCGACCGTGCTGCGGGCGCGTTCGGCCACGGAGGCCGTCGCGGAGCTGTCGACGCGGGTCTCGGACCTCCAGTCGGCGATCGGGGACGTGTACAGCGAGCCGACGACGGCCGACGTGGGCTTCGAGGTGATCCGCTCGCGTCGGACCGTCGAGCGCCGCGCCGAGCGGTTCCTCGACGACGCGACCCACGAGGCGTTCGTCGTCGTCCCCGCCACGGCCTTCGGGACGCTCAAGGAAGCGATGGCCGACGCGGTCGAGCGGGGGGTGTTCGTTTACTGCGTGCTGCTGGCGCCCGACACCGAGGTCGTCGCCGACGCGGTCGCGGACTTCGACCGGTACGCCCACGTCGCCCGGACGTGGGAGGCCCGGCCCCAGGTGTTCGTCCTCCGGGACGCCCGCGCGGGCCTCGTCGGCTCCCACGGCGTCCTGACGGGGCGCCACGGCGACGAGTACGCCGTCGCCTTCGGCCAGCCGGAGGTCGCCAACGGCTTCTACGGCAACATGGTCAGCAACGTCTGGCCGATGGGCGAGCCCCGCCACGTCGCCGACCCGCCCGAGCTGCCGGGGACCTTCGAGTACTTCCGCAATGGCGTCACGACCGCCGCCCAGCACCTCGACGCCGGCCGCGATATCGTCGCGGACGTGACCGTCGCCGACACGGGCACCGACCACCAGATGGACTTCGAGAGCGTCCCCGTCCGCGAGGCAAACCAGACGCTCGTCCCGCCGGTCACGAGTTCGTTCCCCGTCGAGAGCGCCCTGGTCGTCGAGACCGACGGCGGCCCCGTCAGCGTCGGCGGCGACTCCCCCGGCTTCGACCCCTACTTCGAGGAGTTCGCCGCCCGGGAGATCACCCTTCGCGAGGCGTGACCGCGGCGTCGACGGTCGGACCGCCGTCGTCCGTCGGACCGCCGTCGTCGCCGTCGCCGGCCTCGCTCCCCTCGTCTCCCTCCGCCGTGCGGTTGGCGATCCGGTCGAGCCCCAGCGTCGCCAGGAAGCAGACGGCTCCCACGTACAGCAGCGAACTCGGCTCGGTCACCAGTCGGCTCACGACGCTGTTGCCGTAGCCCAGGACCGTCCCGAGAAAGCCCAGCGTCGAGGTGGTCCAGCCCAGGCCGGCGAGGCCCGCGAGCTGTTCGGCGAGGTCGGTGTCGAGCGAGACGGTCGGCTTCCGGATCATTGCCGGCCCACTCCGCGCTCCGAGTATAACGGTTCACCTTTCGTGACCACTCGGTCAGCAAGAATCGGGGACGGGCGCGCGTCCGATCAGTATCCGTGGGCAACGCGAAGCGAACCGGCGACCGTCGCGGACGGAGCGCGACCGGATCCGATACGGACCCGGCTGGCGCCCGTTCGCCCGCTACACCGCGTCGATCGCCTCGTCGAGCGTGAACGCCCCCTCGTAGAGGGCGCTCCCGACGACGACGGCCGCGGCGCCCGCGTCCTTCAGCGCGCGCACGTCGTCCAGGGTCGCCACGCCGCCGCTGGCGACGACCGGGATGTCGACCGCCTCCACGACCCGCCGGACCGGCTCCGTCCGGACGCCTTCCAGTTGCCCCTCCACGTCCACGTCGGTGAAGAGGATCCCGCCGGCACCCAGTTCCTCGTAGCGCGCGGCAGCCTCGGCCGGGTCCAGACCCGTCCCCTCGGTCCATCCGGAGACGACGACCTCCCCGTCCTTCGCGTCGAGGCTCACCAGCACGCTCCCGGGGTGGTCCTCGCTGATCTCGGCGACGATGTCGGGGTCCTCGACGGCGGCGGTGCCGAGGATCACCCGGTCGATCCCGGCGTCCAGTAGGCCGACGGCGTCGTCGACGGTGCGGATACCGCCGCCGAGTTGCGTCTCGACGTCGACGGCGTCGACCACGGACTGGATGGCCGCGGCGTTCGCGCGCTCGCCCTCGAAGGCCCCGTCGAGGTCGACGAGGTGGAGGGTGCGCGCGCCCTGTTCGACCCACCCTTCGGCGGCCTCGACGGGGTCGCCGTACGCCTTGCCCGTGCCGCGCTCGCCACCGACCAACTGGACGACCTGCCCGTCCTGCACGTCGACGGCGGGCACGACCTCGAACTCCGGAAACATGCTCGCCAGTGGGCGAGCGCGGGGCGAAAGGGTGTCGGTCGCCGGACGCCGTTCGCCCCGTTCGGCGGTCGACGGCCACCCGTCGAATCGCCCGACGGCAGTATCACGCGCGAGAACTCGGCGGGTAGCGTTAAGACCACCAGCGGGGAACGGTGGCCTACATCTTCGGTCACTCGCTTATGACAGACTACGCTGACGAATTCGGCCGTGGGGGACTGAACTCCGAAGTCGACCCGGACGCGCTGCTGACCGACATCGGGCTCGACGCCGAGGAGATCGACCGGCGCAAGGAGTTCGTCGGCTTCGACGGGGACGACGCCGAGCGACTCGCGGCGCTGGAGCCGCTGTTCGCGGACCACGCCGACCAGATCGCCGACGACTTCTACGACAACCTCACGGCCTACGACGAGACGACCGCCGTGATGGACCGGTCGCCCAAGACCGTCGAGCAGCTCAAGCGCACGCAGTCGGCGTACTTCGCGACGCTCGCCGGCGGCGAGTACGGTGAGGGCTACTTCACCAACCGCGCGCGGATCGGCAAGATCCACGACGTGCTGGAGATGCCGATGAAACACTACATCGGCCAGTACGGCGTCTACTACGACCTGATCCTCGACCTCTTGCGTGAACGACTGCAGGAGAACCTCGTCGACGCGCTCCGGACGGAACTGGTCGGCGCCGCGACCGACGGGGGCGTCGCCGGCGACACCGCACCGGACGCCGCGATCGAACCGACCGACGACCCGCCGTCGGCGTCGTCATCGGCCGACCCGTCGGTCGACCTGGAGGCGATCGAGAGGGTCGTCGAGTCTGAGGTCGACGCCGGCATGGACGAGGTGCTGTCGGTGCTGCGGGTGATCAACCTCGACATGCAGGTCGTGGCGGACACCTACATCCACTCGTACAACGAGCGCCTGCAGGACGAGATCGAGCGCCGCGAGCGGGCCTCGGCCGAGCGCGAGCGCCTCCAGGAGCAGGTCAGGGCGGACATCGAGCGGCCGGTCGACCAGTTGCTCGACGCCTCGGAGGACATCGCCGACAGCGCCCGCGCGATGTCCGAGCTGACCGACGACCAGACCGACCGGGTCGACGAGATCGCGGGCGAGGTCTCCCGGATGAGCGCGACGGTCGAGGAGGTCGCGGCGACCGCCGACGAGGTCGAGACGACCAGCGAGCGCGCCCGCTCGCTGGCGACGGAGGGCCGCGACGAGGCCGACGGCGCGGTCGGGGTGATGGACACTGTCGGCGAGGCGGTCGACGACGTGGCCGACGACGTCGACGCCCTGCAGACGCGCATCGGCGAGATCGACGAGGTCGTCGAGGTGATCAACGACATCGCCGACCAGACGAACATCCTCGCGCTGAACGCCTCGATCGAGGCGGCCAGGGCGGGCGAGGCGGGGTCGGGCTTCGCCGTCGTCGCCGACGAGGTGAAGTCGCTGGCGACGGAGTCCCAGGAGCGCGCCGGCGAGATCGAGCGGATGGTCACGGAGATCCAGACCGACGCCGACGAGACGGTCGAGAACCTCGCGACGACGACCGTGCGGGTCGAGGAGGGGATCGACCGGGTCGAGACGGCGATGGGGAACCTCGACGACATCGTCGAGGCCGTCACCGAGGCCGCCCGCGGGATCGCCGAGGTCGCCGACGCGACCGACGACCAGGCCGCCAGCGCCGAGGAAGTCGCGAGCATGCTCGACGATCTGGTCGACCGCACCGAAGCCGTCTCGACCGAGATCGCCGACGTGGCGGCCGCCAGCGAGCAACAGGCCGAGATGGTCCGCGAGATCGACCGCACCGTCGACCGCCTCGACGTGGCCGGCGACGACGCCGCGTAGGCGGCCCACTCCCGCGGGGTCACCGGCCGTCGGCGACTCCGCCAGCCTTTATCTCCCGCCGGTCGACCGCCCGGACATGGTTTCGCTGTTGCTCGTGGCGGGGGTGGCCGTCGCGGCGTTCGTCGGGTTCAACATCGGGGGCTCCTCGACGGGGGTCGCGTTCGGCCCGGCCGTCGGGAGCGACTCCGTGTCGAAGACCGGCGCCGCGGCGCTGATGACCGGGTTCGCCCTGCTCGGCGGCGCCACCGTCGGCCGGAACGTCATCGAGACGATGGGGGGTCGGATCGTCCCGAGCGACCAGTTCACGCTTGCCGCCAGCGTCGCCGTCCTCTTTTTCGTCGGCCTCGCCCTGCTGGTCTCCAATCTCTTCGGCGTCCCCGCCTCCACCTCGATGACCGCCGTCGGCGCCATCGCCGGGCTCGGCGTCGCCACCGGGAGCATCGACTGGGAGGTCATGGGTCAGATCGTCACCTGGTGGCTCGTCGCGCCGATCACCGCCTTCTGGATCTGCGCCGTCATCGGGCGGTATCTCTTTCCGCACCTCGAAGCGCGGTTCACCCTGGAGTCGCCGGGCGAGGAGACCACCCTGCGCGAGCGGATCGGCGCCGCGCTGGTCGTCGCGATCGGCTGTTACATGGCCTACGCCGCGGGGGCGAGCAACGTCGCCAACGCCGTCGGGCCGCTGTACGGCGGCCGCGTGCTCGGCGACGCGTTCCTGCCGTACGTCGGGCTGGCCGGCGTCGCCATCGGTGTCGGCGCCTTCACGATCGCCCGGCGAACGCTCGACACCGTCGGCAACGACCTGACGGACCTGCCGATCCTCGCCGCGCTCATCGTCGAGGTGGTGAGCGCGAGCATCATCACCGGCCTCTCGGAGATCGGGATCCCCGCCAGCCTCGCCGTCTCCGCGACGATGTGCATCGTCGGCCTGGGCTGGGGTCGGGCGACCCGGACGACGAAGCTCGCCGACGCCGCCGCCGAGGCCGTCGCCGGCCCGCCCAAAGGGAGCGAGGGCGGCGACGGGGGCGTCACGGTCGACGCGATCGCCGACGGTGACGGAGCCGGGGCCCCGGAGCCGGACGCGGTCGCGAAGATCGGCGACGAGGACCCCGAGGAGATCACCGCCGCGGATCTCTTCGACCCCGCGGCGACCGGTCGGGTCGTCATGCTCTGGATACTCACGCCGTCGATCTCGGCGCTCGCCTCCTATCTCGTCTTCCGATACCTCCCGATCGTCTGAGTCCGAGCGCTCCCGGTGGTCCGGCCGCGTCGAGGCTCGGCCGGCGACCGCTGTCGGTAGATTTTACCTGTCAGTGGTCGAGGGACCGATATGGTCGAGGCCCTCCTGCTGGTCGGACTCGTCGTCGCCGTCTTCGTCGGCTTCAACATCGGGGGCTCCTCGACGGGCGTGGCGTTCGGGCCGGCGGTCGGCAGCGACACCGTCTCGAAGACGGTCGCGGCGGCGCTGATGACCGCCTTCGCGCTGCTCGGTGGCGCCACCGTCGGCCGCGAGGTGATCGAGACCCTCGGGAGCGACATCGTCACCACGCCGTTCACCCTCCAGATCAGCATCGGCGTCCTCTTTTTCGTCGGGCTCGCCCTCTTCCTCTCGAACGTCGCGGGCGTTCCGGCCTCGACGTCGATGACCGCCGTCGGCGCGATGGCCGGGCTGGGGCTCGCCCGCGGCACGCTCAACTGGGGAGAGATGGGCCGGATCGTCACCTGGTGGCTCGTCTCGCCGGTGATCGCCTTCTGGGTGAGCGCGGTCATCGGTCGCTACTACTACCCCCGGCTGGTCGAGTGGTTCGCCGTCACGCAGACCGAGGGGTCGCTGGTCGTCTTCGACCGCTCGGGCGCCCTGCCGCGGCCGGAACTCGGCCCCAACACCACGCCTCGCGAACTCGTCGGGACGCTCCTGGTCGTCGGGATCGGCTGTTACATGGCCTTCTCGGCGGGGGCGAGCAACGTCGCCAACGCCGTCGCGCCGCTGTACGGTAGCGGCGACCTGGAGATGACCCAGGCGATCCTGCTGGGCGGCGGCGCCATCGGCCTGGGCGCCTTTACGATCGCCCGCCGGACGATGGACACCGTCGGAAACGACCTGACGGACCTGCCGCTGCTGGCGGCGCTGGTCGTCGCGACGGTCAGCTCGACCATCGTCACCGGCCTGTCGGCGCTGGGGATCCCGGCGAGTTTCGTCATCATCGCGACGATGAGCATCGTCGGCCTGGGCTGGGGCCGGGCGACCCGGACGGTCACCATCGCCGACGCCAGGGGGGGCGACCCGCCGGCGGTGTCAGTCGGCGCGCTGGCCGCCGAGGCCGACGAGGCGCCGACCGTCGGCGGCGACGGCGGGACGCCGGACGCGGCCGACGCCCCGCCCATCGGCAGCGAGGACCGCGAGTCGATCCCCGACGCCGAGGACCTGTTCGAACCGGCGACGACCGCCCGGGTTATCTTCCTCCAGAACGTGGTGCCCGGGATAGCGACGGTCGCCTCGTTCCTGCTCTTCCGGTTTGTTCCGCTGTAAGCCGCGATAGAATGGGATGCACGTCCACCTGCGAGCCGTCGCGGCCGGCAGATATTGCGCTCGCGGGCGCGAAACGGTAGCACGAACAGCAAGGTCTAACAGTCAGGGGGTCGAATCCTACAAGTGATGCCCACCGTAGAGTACCTGAATTACGAAGTACTGGACGATCAGGGTTGGGACATGGACGCATCGGCTTTCGACGAGGCCGCCGACGCCGGCCTCGACGACGAGGACCACGGCACGCTCGAGGTCAACGAAGGCGAGTACATCCTCGAGGCCGCCGAGGCCCAGGGCTTCGACTGGCCGTTCTCGTGCCGCGCCGGCGCGTGTGCGAACTGCGCCGCCATCGCGGTCGAGGGCGACATCGACATGGACATGCAGCAGATCCTCTCCGACGAAGAGGTCGAGGAGAAGAACGTCCGCCTGACCTGCATCGGTAGCGCGGCCACCGACGAGGTCAAGATCGTCTACAACGCCAAGCACCTCGACTACCTGCAGAACCGCGTCATATAAACAGCAGCGTACCCGCTTCTCGAGCGAGTGCTTTCCCGGAAGCGAACATCCTTCGCTCCGGGACTTTCTCCCCGCCGAGAAGCGTTACTGTCGGTCTCTCGCTGACAACCAGACTCGGAAGCGATCGGCTTCCACGCACGCCGGTCCACTGTTCGCACACGTCGGTACGCAGGGTGATGTGGTCGTGGTCGCGACGTCTGCGGTTTGCGGTGGTCGTGTCTCGGCAGGACGTTCGGGTCGACTGAGCGTTCGGGGCGGCTCCTCGCAGTGTCTCAGCGACGTGGGTCCGCGGACGATATCGGGGCCGGTCGCGGCTGGACACCGGTGTCGGCGGTAACCGTGTGCCCTCGAACCCACTGTGCGGTGTATACCGATTCAACTGGCTTCCACTTCGGTCGGGAGAGAGCGAATCGACCGTTCACTGCGAGTGCGAACCGACTGAAGGACCGATGCCGATCGCGATGCTCTCAGGCGGTCACTCCCTGTTCACGTTGAACGTGTCGAGGCGGTTCTGGAGTTGGTTCGCCTGGGTGGCGAGCGACTCGACGTTCGAAGTCACCTGACTCATCGAAGCGGCCTGTTCCTCCGCTGCGGCCGACGCGTCCTCCGCGGCACTGGCGGTGTTCTCCCCGAGTTCAGACACTTCGGTGATCGTCGATAGAACCTCCTCGGTACTGGCGGCCTGGTCGTCGACGGCGCGGGTTATCTCCTGTACGCCTTCGTCAGTCTCCTCGACGTTGCCGACCACGTCGACGAACGCGTCCACGGCGTTCTCGACGGACTCCGTGGTCTCCTCGATCTCACGTTCGGTACTCCGGATCCGTTCGACAGTCGTCGACGTGTGTCCCTGCACGTCCTCGATGAGATCGGAGATATCGCTGGCCGACTCCTGGGTCTCCTCGGCCAGTTGTTTGACTTCGTCCGCGACGACGGCGAACCCGTCGCCGGCGTCCGTCCCGTCGGTCCCTCCGACCCGGGCCGCTTCGATGTTCGCGTTGAGCGCCAGGATATTCGTCTGGTCGGCGATATCGGAGATCAGTTCCACGATCTCGTCGATCCGAGCCATCTGCTCGTCGAGTTGCTCGACGGACTCGACGACCGACGACATCTCGGCCCGGATCCGCTCCATCTCCGCGCTCGCCTGTTCTGCGGTCGACTCGCCGCCGCGCCCGACTTCGGCAGTGTCCTCGGAGAGCTGAGCGACAGTCCGCGCCGTCGACGCGACCTCTTCGACGGTCGCGGAGAGGTTGTTCATCTCGCTGGACACTCGGTCGAGACGCTCGCGCTGTTGGTCGGCCCGTCTCGTGACCCCCTCGATCGACTCGCCGACCTCCTCGCTGGCCCGTTTCACCTTCTGGGCCCCCGAACTGGCCTGTTGACTCGCCGCCGCAACGTCGTGCGAGAACTCCTGAAGCTGTCGTATCGTCGCTTCAATTTCGTCGAGCATCGCGTTGAACGCCGTCGCGATCTCACCCATCGCGTCGTTTTCGGCGTCCGTCGGCAATCGGGCGGTCAGATCCCCGTCGGCACAGTCGCTCATCGTCTCGCTGTACGCTTCTGCGCGCGCTTCGACCTGTTCGCGCAGTTCCCGTGACTCGTACGCCGTCTGAACCCGGTCTTGCAGCGAGTCGTGCATACTGTCGAACGTCCCCTCCTGGTGGAACAATGCGGGTCTGTACTGCGTCGTCTCGGCGACCTCCCGGAGGTCACACCCGACCGTCTCGGAGAGAAACGTCTCCTCCGCTTTCTCCGCCCCGAAGAACTCGATGTCGTGGTTCTCGTCGGCCCGTGCGATCCGCATGTTGTGGCTGATATGATGGGTCGCGCCGTCGAGGGTCACGGTGCCTTCCGGTGCGTCGAACGTTAGCCCGCTCCGGAGCTGTTCTATCACCGCCTCCTGGTCGGTCGTTCCCGCGGCTTCGACAGCCTTCGCGTAGAGGTGTATCGAAACGTAGCTGTTCTGTGCCTCCTGGTTGATGTACTGCGCGTCCGGGAACTTCTCGTAGAAGCGCTCGACGAACGCCTTGTTCTCCGACGTCGAGAGCTCCTCCATGTAGTTGACTCCGACGTGGACACCCGCGAACGCGGGCGGCTCGTACCGTTTGTGTTCGAACGCCTGAGCCATCGATGTGGAGGTTCCGACGGGCACCGCGAGCCCTCGATCGGCTTTCTCTCGGAAGAACTCCGCGTGGTTGTCCCCGACGAGCATCGACATGACGAAGTCGGGATCGGCGTTCTCGATCCGGGTTACCAACGACTCGAACGACGTCTGTGAGAGCGGCGCGAACGCCTTGCCGATCACCTCGGCGTCGTGTTCCGCCGCGAGGATATCTACCCAGTCAGCGGACAGGTGTCCGAAGTTGTAGTCGGCCGCGACCGTGAAGATCTCCGGCCCGTATTCCGAGACGAGGTACGGGAGGACGGTCCCGAGTTGCTGGCGAGCGGTCGCTCCCATCGGGAAGGTGTATCGGTCGCAGACGCCGCCCTCGTACTGGGTCGTGTAGAAGTACAGCTGTCTATGAGCGTCTATCAAGGGACGGACGACCTCCCGCTCGGACGAAGCATAGCCGGCCCAGATCGCGTCAGGGTCTTGCTCGTTCAGAATGTCGGTGACCAGCTGTCGGTATCTGTTCACGTCCGACTTCGGATCCGGATCGACTACCTCGATCTCACGACCGAGAATCCCCCCGTTCCGGTTCAGTTCTTCGACCGCGAGGAGACTCGCCTGCCACTTCGAAGTGCCGAGCTCGGCGAATTTACCGGACCGATTCTCGAGAACCGCTATCGTGATGGGATCATCTGACTCGTCTGCCCTACCAATCATTCTTGATACTACAGCCTTGGTTTAACATCTTCCGTCATATGCATTTTGATAGCCCTAATATACCCACTCGCGCGAAAATCGCTGAAAATATTATCAGTAATGGTGTTCAGAACTGTCGAAATCTGAAACTAACTAGTCGGGGTGGCTCGGCTGGGGGCGGGTCCGGGTCGGTCGTGACCGACTGAACGCAGATGTTACTTCCAGCACGACGGCTCCCGTCGGTCGACGACTCCGGACGAGCGCACCGCTCGCACACTGGGACACCCACAGCGGCCGCGCCGCCGTCGAAACCACTAATGCCCGCCAGCGCGCTGGTTCGGTCGTGATCGACTGGCTGGGTACCGTCCTGACCGAGAGCCCGCGGCCGGACCTGCTGCGGCTGGTGGCCGTCCCCGTCTTCGCCTGGGCCGCCTACCGGGATATCCGCACCCGGCGGGTGCCAAACGCCACGTGGCTCCCGCTGGCCCTGCTGGGGATCGCGCTGCTGGCCTGGGACATCTCGCGAGTGTCGGCAGGTGACCTCCCCGGCGGGCTGGTCGCCCGCGAACGGTTCTACCTCCGCGTCGCACTCTCGCTCGGGATGGTCGGGTCCATCGGCTACCTGTTCTACTACTTGGGCGGCTTCGGCGGCGCCGACGCGAAGGCGCTGATCGTCCTCGCGGTCCTCTTCCCGACCTTTCCGACCTATATCTTCCCAGCGGAGGCGCTGCCGCTGACCCGGACGACCGTCGGCGTGTTCTCGCTGACGGTCCTCTCGAACACCGTCCTCGTCGGCGCGGCATATCCCCTCGCCGTCACGCTGCGCAACGCCGTCACCGGCCATCTCGCACCGATCATGTTCATCGGCAAGCCGATACGCGCCGGCGACGCGATCAGCGAGTACGGCTCCCTGCTCCAGACGCCCGAGGGGTTCACTCGGGGCGGGCTCGACCTGGACGCCCTGCGGATGTACCTGCGCTGGCGCGGGACGACGCTGGCCGCGGTCCGCGACGACCCCGAACACCACCGCGACCCCGCGAGCCTCCCCGACGACCCCCGCCCGCCGGGCGACGGCTCGATCCCCGACAGCGGCGGGGTCGCGGCCGGAACCGACGGCGAAACCGCTACTGACGGCGGGAAACGGGCCAGTGCGGACGACACCGACGGCGACGGGGTCTCGAACCGCGACGGCGGTTCGAACTACGACGACCCCTGGGGCGCCCAGGCCTTCCTCGACGACATCGAGGGGTCGGCCTACGGGACGACCGCCGACGGACTGGCCGACGGGCTGGACGTGCTCGCCGAGGAGGACGTGGTCTGGATCTCCCCCGGGATGCCCTTCATCGTCCCAATGTTCGTCGCGCTCGTGATCAGCCTCGTCTACGGCGATCTGTTCTTCCAACTCGTCTCGATACTGGTGTGAGGCCGACGCTCGCGTCGGCGTGTCAGAGGGGGCGCCCGCGTCCCGCGAGCGCTACTCCTCGGGGACGACCCGGTCGTACAGCGGTCCGATAGTGAAAATCGAGACGAGCCACAGGGCAGCGACGGTGATGTAGGCGATCAGGACGGTGCGCTGGAAGCCGGGCGCGTTGGTCACGACCAGCAGGGCGAACGCGCCGACGAGCAGGCCGACGGCGCCGACGGTGTTGCCCGCGTTCCAGAGCAGGAACGCCCGGGTCCGGGCGTCCTCCTCGGCCATCGCCCCGAGGAACCGCCGGACGGATCCGATCATCGCCCGTGGGTTGTTCTCGGTCCGGCATAAGTGTGGGCGTCGAGGCCGTTTCGCTCGCGGTTCCCTGCGGTCACCGCTCGCCTCGGGCCCTCCCTTCGGTCGGCCCCGCGCTCGCCGGCGACAAAAGACCTATTCGGCGGTCGGTCCCAGTTGCGGGTATGAGCGACATCGATCTGGCGTTCGACGAGCAGGAACGCCTCCCCGCGGTCGCCCAGGACGCCGACTCGGGGGAGGTGCTCATGCTCGCGTACGTCACGAGCGAAGCCGTCGAGCGCACCCGCGAGACCGGCTTCGCCCACTACTACTCGCGCAGCCGCGAGGAACTGTGGAAGAAGGGCGGCTCCAGCGGCCACGTCCAGGAGATCGCAGAGATCCGCGTCGACTGCGACGGCGACGCGCTCCTGTATCTCGTCGACCAGACGGGCGGCGCCTGCCACACCGGCTACGAGTCGTGTTTCCACCGCACCGTCGACGGCGAGACCGTCGGCGAGCGAGTCTTCGACCCCGACGAGGTCTACGAGTAGCCGGATGAGCGACGCCGCCTTCGACCCCGCGACCGACGACCCCCGCACCGTCGCCGAGGACCTCGTCGCCGAACTGCGCGAGGCCCGCGACGCCCTCCAGCGCGCCCGCGACCGCGTCGACGAGGTCGGCGAGTCCGAGCTTCGGGCCGTCGCCGACGCCGACGACGACCTCACGACGCTGTTCGACCGCTACGAGGAGGAGGTCACCGGCGACGGCGACTTCAAGACGTTCATCGAGTTCCAGAGCCAGATCGCCGCGATCACCGAGGAGCTCTCCGAGGACGTGCGCCACCGCGAGGTCTTCGAGGAGGTCGACGACCTGCTCCAGCAGCGCCGGCTCACCGAGTCGGACTGGGAGAAGGTCCGCTCGGCGCTCGAACCCGTCCGCGCGGACGTGTCCCGCCTCGACGACCGCGACGAGGCGCGCGACCGCTACGAGGACGCCCGCTTTTCCGCCGAGCGCCGCATCGACGACCTCGCCGACCGCATCGCGGACCTGGAGGACCTGCAGCGGCTGGGCGACGCCGACCTGGACGCCCCGACCGAGCGCCTGCGCGACCCCATCGAGGCGTACAACGACCGCGTCGCCGACGCGTTCGCCGACTTTCGCTCGTCGGCGAGCGCCCGCGACCTGCTGGCGTTCGTCGCGAAGGCCGACGCCTACCCGCTCGTGCCCTTCGAGTCGCCGCCGGCGGACCTCCGGGAGTACGTCGACACCTACCCCGCCGGCGCGGAGACGGTCGGGCAACTGCTGGAGTACGCCGAGTACTCGAAGTCGAAGCTCGACCACTACGTCGACGACCCCGACGCTCTCAAGCGCAACGTCTCGACCCGGCGGACGTATCTCCGGCGGCTGGACGAAGAACCGTTGACCGTCGACTGGCCGCCGGTCGAGGCCGAGACGCTCCGCTTTCGCGCCCGGGAGCTGACCAGCGTCGTCGCTCGGTTCGCCGACCACGCCGACGAGGGCGAGACGGCGCTCGTCGCGCTGCGGGAGGTGCGCGCGTTGCCCCGCGAGACCGACTACGAGCGACTCCGCGACAGCGCGCAGGCCCGCGCACAGCTCGGCCCCGAGGAGCGCGACCGGCTGGCGAGCGGAGACGTGGCCGACGAACTGGCGGCGTGTCGCGACGCGAGAGAACGGCTCGAAGACGCGCTCGACGAGTATCCTGGCCTGTGAGTTCGGGACCAATTGACCGCTGCCGGCACCGCGACCGCTTCGACCGGAGATACCGCCGCAAACAGCGTGAAAGCCCCGACCGTCTCGACTCGCGCGGGTCGCTGCGCTCCTCGCTCGCTCTGCTCGCTGTGGTGCTTGCTTCCCCGTGCTTCGTCGAGACGGCCACCCCTTTCATTCCCACCCGCACAGACTGGCCGGCCAGCCGACGCTGGTGGGAATGAAAGGGGCCGCGTGTTCCGGGAAGCACGACGACGTAAGCACTGCAACGAGCGGAGCGAGTGAAGCGCGCAGCGAGGCGCGCAACCGGAACACGCGGGGGCTTTCACGCTGTTTTGCGGTGCGGTCGAGCGGGTCGTTGCGGTAACTCCCCTCGCAGTTCGTTCAGCGGCTACTCCTCGCGTTCCTCGGGCGTGTAGGTCTCGACTTCCAGGGCGTGGATGTCGGTGGTCATGCGGTCGCCGAGCGCGTCGTACACCATCTGGTGGCGGTCGACGAGCGACTCGTCGGCGAAGGCGGGGGAGACGACGGTGGCGGCGAGGTGGTCGTCGTCGTCGGCGCCGCGGGCGCGGGCGACGGTGGCCTCGGCGTCGGGGATCGACTCCTCGATGAGCGCCTCGATGTCGGACAGATCCATGCAGGGAGCGAGGCGGGCGAGCGGAAAAACGCTTGCCACTGTCCCCTCGGGGTCGCCTGCGGCGGTCCCGTTCGGGAGATTCATACGCCCGCACCGTCTCCGTTCGACCGGCGGCGATGACGAATGGTTACCCCTCCGAGCCCCTTGTGACGACACGGGACTCCGAGCCGCCTCGATTCTGACCACGGGAGCGACGGCGCCGGTCGCGCCCGATCCACTCCACCGGCCTCACACCAGCACGTCGACCTCGTACTCCTCTTCGCGCAGCGCCGCCAGCAGCGCCTCGGCGTGCTCGGCCCCTTTCGTCTCCAGGTCCAGCTCCACCTCGGCGGCGTTCATGGCCACGTCCTTGCCGGCGCGGTCGTGTTCGATGGCGTGGATGTTCGCCCGGGCGTCGCTGATGATCTGGACCAGCCGTTCGAGCTCGCCGGGGCGGTCCTTGAGGATCGTCCGGATCCGGAGGTAGCGGCCGGTCTCGACGAGTCCGCGCATGATGACGGTGGTCAGGACGTTCAGGTCGATGTTGCCGCCGCAGAGACAGGGGACGATCACCTCGTCGTCGTCGTAGTCGAAGCGCCCCTCCAGCAGGGCCGCCAGCGGCACCGCGCCGGCGCCCTCGACGAGGGTCTTGCCGCGTTCGAGCAGCGTCGTCAGCGCGACCGCGGTCTCGGCGTCGGAGACGGTGACGACCTCGTCGACGCGCTCGCGGATGACCTCGAAGGTCTCCGTGCCGACCTTCCGAGTGGCGATCCCGTCGGCGATGGTGTCGACCTGCTCGCGCTCGACGACCTCGCCCTTCCGGAGGGAATCGGCGACGCTGGACGCGCCTTCGGCCTGGACGCCGACGATGCGGGTGTCGGGATTCTTGGCCTTGACCGCGGTGGCGATGCCGCTGATGAGACCGCCGCCGCCGATGGGAACGAGCAGGGTGTCGACCTCGGGAAGTTCCTCGAGGATTTCGAGGCCGATGGTGCCCTGGCCGGCCATCACCATCGGGTCGTCGAAGGCGTGGACGTAGACCCGGTCCTCCGCGCGCTCGATCTCGTGGGCCTTCTCGGCGGCCTCGTCGTAGTCGGCGCCGTGGAGGACGACCTCCGCGCCGTAGTTGCGGGTGGCCTTGACCTTCGAGACCGGGGCGTGTTCGGGCATGACGATCTTCGAGTCGACGCCGATCCGCGTCGCGGCGAGCGCGACGCCCTGGGCGTGATTGCCCGCGGAGGCGGTGACGACGCCGGCCTCTTGCTCCTCGTCGGAGAGGGTCGCGATCTTGTTGGTGGCGCCGCGGATCTTGAACGACCCCGTCCGCTGGAACGTCTCCAGTTTCAGATGGATGTCCGCGCCGGTCATCGACGAGAAGGTGTGGGAGTAATCGAGCGGTGTGTGCCGGGCGGTCGCGGCCACCCGCTCGCGCGCGTCGAGTACGTCCGCGAGTTCGATCATACTACCGCTACCGCTCGACGGGAGTTAGATGTACGGGGAACGGCGTGTGAAACCGGCGACTACCGCGAGCCCGTGCTTGAAATCGAGCCACGCGGAGTGAACGTGAAACCGCGGGACCCGAGCGCGCAGTTCGACGGTGGCCGCCGGGAGAGGAACGGGTCGACGCGGACGCCCTCGACGGTGCGGTCGATCGATGGTGGCCCGCCAGCCATCGACAGCTTGAATCGGGACCGGTCCCGAGCACGGCCAATGTCGGCGGCGAGCGTGCGCGAGCGCGGACTCGGTGTCTGGCGGCGAGTCCTCTCGCTGTCGTGGCCGATCATGATCCAGCACGTCTTCCGCACGCTCATGCGGACGACCGACGTGGTCGTCACCGGCCTTTTTTCGCCGGCAGCGGTCGCGGCGGTCGGGCTGGCGGACCTCTACGCCCGCTTTCCACTGCGGATCGGTCTCGGCCTCGGCAGCGGCGCCATCGCGCTGTCCAGCCAGGACACCGGGGGCGCGGCGGTCGAGAACCGCGACCAGGCGGTCACGCAGGCCGTACTACTGGGTCTGCTGTCGGGGATCCCCTTCGTCGCGTTCGGCGTTCTGTTCGGCGAGGCGGCGATCTCCCTGCTCGGCGCGCCCGCGGACGTGGCCGAGATGGGCGGCACCTACCTCGCCATCGTCTTCGCGAGCGCGCCCGCTCGCCACGTCGCGCTGGTCGCCGCCCGCGCGCTGCAGGGCACCGGCGACACCCGGACGCCGATGTACGTCGACGTGACGTCCTCGCTGCTCAACATCGTCGGCTCGCTCGTCCTCGGCCTCGGCCTGTTCGGCGCGCCCCGACTCGCCATCGTCGGCGTCGGGATCGCGACCGCGGTCGGCAACACCGTCACCGCCGGCGCGCTCTCCGTCGCCATCTGGAGCTCGCGGACCGAGGCGTCGTTCGCCCGCCCGCGGGACCTCGTCATCGCGAAACAGCTGCTGGCGGTGAGCGCCCCCCGGATCGGCGAGGGGCTGGTGACGACGCTGGCGGAGTTCCCGTTCAACGCCCTGTTGCTCACGTTCGGGACGGACGTCAACGCCGCCTACCAGATCGGCCGGCGGATGTACCAGCAGGTCACCTCGCCGCTGGGGCGGGCTTACCACACCGCCGCCAGCGTCGTCGTCGGGCAGTCGCTGGGCGACGGCGACGTGGCCGCCGCCCGCTTCCAGGGGTGGGCGACGACCGCCCTCGCCGTCCTGACGATGGGGGCCATCGCCGTCGCGCTCTTTTTCGGCGCCGACTGGTTCGTCTCGCTGTTCACCGGCGACCCCGCGACCGCGGGCTACGCGGTCGGCTTCTGTCGCGCCTACGCCGTGGCCGCCCCCGCCATCGGCGCGTATCTCGCCATCTCGGGGTCGCTGCAGGGCGGTAGCGACACGCGGACCCCCTTCGTCGCGCGGACGACGGGCATGTTCGGCTTCCTGCTCGGCTTCGGCTACCTGACGAGCGTGCTCCTCGGCTGGGGCGTGATCGGTATCTACGCCGCCATCGCCCTCCAGCAGTTCTGGGCGCTCGCCGTCGTCGGCTGGGGGTTCGCCTACGGCGGCTGGGCCGAGAAGGCCGCGGCGATGATGGACGAACGCGGGAGCGCGAGCGGCGGCGCCCCCGCCGAGGACGCGGAAGCGGGCGATTAAGCCGCTCGCACCCCAAGCGGGGGTATGAAGCTGATCTCCGTCGCCGCGGTCGCCGACAACGGCGTCATCGGCGACGACGACGAGGTGCCCTGGCACCTCCCCGAGGACAAGAAGCAGTACCGCGAGCGCGTCGCCGGCTCCCCCACTATCTTCGGGCGGCGCACCTACGAGATGTTCGACGAGCCGCCGGGCTCGGCCTACGTCGTCCTCAGCCGCAGCGAACGGGAGTACGACGACGAGAACGCCCATCACGCCTCGTCCGTCGACGAGGCCGCCGACATCGTCGAGTCGCTGGGCGCCGACCGCGCCTACGTTCTGGGCGGTGCCGGCATCTACGCGCTCTTCCAGCCCCACCTCGACGGGATGGTCCTGACGCGGGTTCCCGGCGAGTACGAGGGCGACACCCACTATCCGGAGTGGGACGAGGACGACTGGCGACTCGTCGAGACCGAGGAGTACGCGAACTTCACCGTCGAGACGTGGGAGCGACGCGAGGGCGACGGGACCGCCTGACCGCTCGTCGCCTCGGATCGGTGCCTGGGGCGGAATCAGGCGCTCTCGTACCGATCGACGAGGCGCCGCAGGCGTTCGACCCGCGCGTCCGTGTCGGGATGGGTCGCCGTCGGTCCGAGCCGGTCGCGCGAGCGGTCGAGCGGGAGGATCGAGAGCGCGTCGGTCGCTACCCTCCGCTCGCGGCGGTCGCGGTCGGGCGGGTCGGCCAGTTCGTCATCGAGCGTCCGCAGCGCCGCGGCCAGCGCCGCCGGGTCGCCGGTGAGCCGCGCCGCGGCGGCGTCGGCGGCGAACTCCCGGCCGCGCGCCAGGGCGCCGACGCCGACGGTCCCCCACAGGACGAGGTAGTCGCCGACCCAGTCGACGGCCCGTGCGATCGGGTCGTGGGCTGCGGGCTCCCCCTCGGACNTCAGAGATGTGTATAAGAGACAGGCACCGCGCGACGCCCGCGCTCGTCGAGGGCGTCGAGGAGACCGGTCGAGACCACGACCACCGGCCCCTCGTCGCTCTCGACCGTGTAACAGCGCGGTGCCGCCCGGTCGACGGTCCGCACGGCCGGCGGTGAGACCCCGGCCTGGTGGGCCAGCCGCGCGGCCTGCTCGGCGAGCGCCCGTGTGGTGGCGTCGTCCGGCGTCGGGTCCGCCAGGAGTTCCTCGCGGCGGCGGTCGAACCGTTTCTCGACTTCCGTCGCTAGCCCGCCCAGGAACATGACCCCCGCGACCGTCACCAGCCACGGCGCGTCGGCGCGGAACCCCATCCCCGGCACCACTAGCGAGGCGACCGCGACACCGACGGCCAGCCAGCAGACGACGACCGCACCGACGGCGACGACCAGCGTCGACTGGATACAGAGCGCCGCGACGGCCCGGGCGAAGAGTCCGAGGGCGGTCCGTCTGCGCATCGTCCCGACGTTGAACGAGCGAGAAGTAATGCCCTCTGACTGGGGCGGTGTCGGCACATCCTGTCCGCGACCCGGGATTGCGTTCCCGCGCAGTCAGGCAATTTCCCGGGTAATTGTTTTCAAGACGGAAGCGGTACGTATCGGCATGGCCGCGGACGACGAGACGACAGTCAACCGGAGCTACGCTGTCACGATCCCCGCCACTGTCCGGGAGGACCTCGACCTGGAACCCGGCGATCACCTCAAGTGGAACGTAGACGAGGAGGGACGACTGGTCGCCGAGATCGTTCGCGAGCGATACGGCGTCACCGACGACGTTCAACCGGTCGATATGGGTGAAACCGACGCCGTCGAAGTGACAGAAAGCTACGACTGGTCCTGATGGCCGACGTGATCGCCGATTCGAACGTCGTGTTGGCGTATCGGAACAGCCGTGACCAGTACCACGACCGGCGACGCCGATCGTGGAAGCGATCGACCACGGCGACCTTCCCCGCGGCGTCGTGACGAACTACTCGGTTCCGGAGATCCTGAATCCGATCGCGAAGCTCGCCGGTCACGACCGCGCCGTCGAGACGATGGACATCCTGACCGAGAGTCGCGGATTCCAGATCCGACAGACAGCACAGGAAGACTTCGAGCGCGGACGGGCCCTGTTTCACCGAAAAGCAGGGCTGGAGATCACGGACGCGATCCTGGTAGCGCACATGCGGCGGACCGACACCGAACACATCTACAGTTTCGACGACGACTTCGACAGGTTCGACGGGGTGACGAGACTCACGACGGCGGATAATCCGTTCGAGTGACCGTCTGACGCCCGCTCAGTAACTGTCTACGTCGGTTCCGACCGAACAGACGTACTCGCCGGTGGCGACCTGCGGGAGCCGGCGGGTGCGCCAGAAGACGCCCGAGGAGTCGGCGGTGACGGTCTTCTTGACGCCGCCGAAGGGGTCGGTGACCTCGAAGAGCGTCTCGCCGCGGGCGACGCGCTGGCCGAGGTCGGGTTTCAGCGAGACGAGGCCGCCGGCGGGCGCGCCGTACTGCTCGAAGCCGCTGGCGCGGGTCTGGGGAGCGGTGTCGACCGTGCCGTCGGCGAACCCGTAGTACGAGAGGACGTTGAACACGCCCTCGACGCCGGCCCGGATCGAGTCCTCGTCCCAGCCCACGCATCCCCCTAACTCGGGGTCGATGGTGGGGATGCCCTCGTCGGGGGCGGCGCGAGCGAGCTGACCGTCGGGCCCCTTCTGGTCGAGGACGTAGCCACAGCCGAAGACCTTCGCGAGTTCGAGGCAGGCGTCGTGGAGGCGGTGGCGTTTGCCACAGCGGACGCGACACTCGTCGATCATCCGGGAGGTCGACCCCTGGTGTAGGTCGAGGATCAGGTCGGCGCGGCGAGCCGCGCCGAAGGTCGCGGCGGCGATGCGTTCGGTGGAGGTGCCCGTCTCGTCGCCGGGATAGGCGCGGTTGGTCTTGGTGTCGTCGATGGGGTTTCGATGCTCGGCCACCTGGAAGGCGTGGTAGTTCACGATGCCGACGACGAGGATCGTCCCCGACAGCTCGGCGGGATCGAGCTGCGGGACGACCCGCTGGAGGACGCCGACGCCGTTGAGTTCGTCGCCGTCGCTGGCCGCCTGCATGTAGAGGGTGTCGCCGTCGTCGGCGCCGTTGATGACCGCGACCGGGAGGCCCGCTTCGGACCCGTCGCGCGTCTCGCCGACCGACAGACGCCCCGTGTCCATCTCGCCGGGGGCCGCCTGGGCCGTACCGAGCGTCGTCATTACCAACACTGCGGGACCGCCCGTTCTTTAGCGGTTCGGTGTCTCCCGGCCGTCGGGACCCACAACCCCCGCTCCCGCGGCGCGGCTCCGTTCACGGATCGACGCGACTTTGCCGGTCGTGGCCCAAGCGCGGGCATGGCCAGCGAGCGACCGGACGGCGACTCCGTCCCGCCCGAAGCGGCCGACGCCGAGAGCGGCAGAGCCGCTTTCGTCGCCGCGCTCCGCGTCCGCCGCAACGCCACGGTGGGACTCGCCGCCGGGCTCGTCCTCGCGCTCGGGGCGTTCGTCCTCTTCGTCCTCCTCCCAGGGTCCCAGCGCTCGCCCGCGCTGTACGTCGGTCTCGCCTTCGTCCTCGCGATGTCGACCGCCGGCCTCGTCGCCTTCCTCCTGACGCTGGGCCGCGCCGTCCGACTCTCCCGGCGCCTGTGACTGCACCGTTCGACTCTCCCGGCGAGCCCCGCCGTTCGCGCCCGCTATAACCCGAACAGCCGCTCCGCGACCAGGCTTCGAACCGGGTCGGGCTACCCAGCCGAACGCTCCGTCCGACGCGAAACGGCACCGTTCGCGAGAATGGAACATCGTCGGAGTCCGTCTACACGGATACGACGATCGACGAAATACGTATCGACGGCTTGATCGGCGATACGTCGGGGTGTGCGGTGCGGAGGGCGGCGATCCCGAGCGGTTCCGTCGCCGGGTGGATAGACGTTCGTCCAGAAAGGTGTTCGGTGATTCCGTACGCGTCCACCGATGAACGGTAACCCTTTTGCCCGGTCCAGTCGAACGACTGGGGTATGACCGACGAGCTACGGAAGGGCCTCGAGGGCGTGCTCGTCGCCGAGTCCGATCTCAGTCAGATCGACGGCGACGAGGGGCGGCTCATCTACCGCGGCTACGCGATCGAGGACCTCGCCAGACACGCGAGCTACGAGGAAGTCATCCACCTGCTCTGGCACGGCGAGTTGCCCGACGCCGACCGGCTCGACGCCTTCACCGACTCGATGGTCGCCGAGCGGTCGATCGACGAGGACGTACTCGAAACCGTCGGCCAGTTGGCCGCCGCCGACGAGAACCCAATGGCCGCGCTCCGAACGGCGGTCTCGATGCTCTCGGCGTACGACCCCGACGCCGGCGAGCCCGCCACCGACCGCGAGGCGACTTTCCGCAAGGGTCGGCGCATCACCGCGAAGATCCCCACCATCCTCGCGGCGTTCACGCGGATGCGCGACGGCGACGACCCGGTCGAGCCCCGCGAGGACCTGGGCCACGCCGCGAACTTCCTCTACATGCTCAACGGCGAGGAACCGGACGACGTGCTCGCCGAGACGTTCGACATGGCGCTCGTCCTCCACGCCGACCACGGGTTCAACGCCTCGACGTTCTCCGCCATCACCACCGCTTCGACGCTGTCGGACCTGCACAGCTCCGTCACGTCGGCTATCGGCACGCTGAAGGGGCCGCTCCACGGCGGCGCCAATCAGGACGTCATGGAGATGCTCAAGGAGGTCGACGAGAGCGACCGCGACCCCGTCGGCTGGGCGGAGAACGCGCTGGCCGAGGGGCGGCGGGTCTCCGGGTTCGGCCACCGCGTCTACAACGTCAAGGACCCCCGCGCGAAGATCCTCGGCGAGCGCTCCCAGGAACTCGGCGAGGCCGCCGGCACCCCCAAGTGGTACGAGTACTCCACGAAGATCGAGCAGTTCATGGCCGACGAGAAGGGGCTGGCGCCCAACGTCGACTTCTACTCCGCGTCGACGTACTACCAGATGGGCATCCCGATCGACATCTACACCCCCATCTTCGCCATGAGCCGCGCCGCCGGCTGGATCGCCCACGCCGCCGAGTACGTCGAGGACAACCGTCTCATCCGGCCCCGTGCGCGGTACACCGGTCCCGAGGACCTGACGTACTCCGACCTCGACGAGCGGTAGACCGTCCGTTTCGACCACGCGGCCGACTTCGTTCTCTCCACTCCTGTGCGATCAGCTGTGGCGTGCGCTGTCGCGGCTCTCGCGCCGCGACAGCACCGCGCGAGGGACGAGTGAGCCGGAGGCGAACGAGTCGGCTGGGGAGGTACGTGGCTGTCTGCGGTGCTGTGCGGTCGGGTGGGAATGAAAGGGGCGGCCGTCTGCGCGAACCCCGGCGACGAAAGTGACGCGAGACCTCCGGTCCCGCTAAGCTGAGGCCGTGTCCCTCAGACACCGCAGGGAGTCGAACGACCGAGGAGCGTGGTTCGAGAGAGCGACGCTCTCTCGTCACTGAGCGGATCGGAGATTCGCGATGTCTGCGAGAGCTGTGCTCTCGCCCGATCCCGGAAATCTCCGATTTCCGGAGACAGCGAGCCGCGGGAGTGCAGACGGCCGGGGCTTTCGACCCCCGTTCGCCGGTACGTCCGTCTGTACGCCACGGACTGTCCGGGAACCAGACACCCTCTCACACGCCACTGCCGTTCACCCTCGCCGACTAGCGACCACTACCTACAGGGACGAGGGGCACGATACCCGATCCATGCTCACCTGCGGCGACTGCGGCCGCGAGTACACCGACGACGCGGCCGCCTGGCGCTGTGACTGTGGCCACGCGCTCGACTACGCCCACACGCCACTCCCCGCCACGGACCACCCGCCCGAATCGCTCGACCGCGACCGCGGCCTCCGGGCGTTCGAACCGTTTCTCGATGCCGAACCCGCGGTCACGCTGGGCGAAGGCTGGACCCCGGTGGTCGACGCGCCCGAGTGGGACGCGCGGTTCAAACTCGAATCGATATTCCCGACGGGGAGTTTCAAGGACCGCGGCGCCGCGCTCACGATATCGCGAGCGGTCGAACGCGGCGTCGAGCGCGTCCTCGAAGACTCCTCGGGCAACGCCGGCCTCGCGATCGCTACCTACGCCGCCCGCGCGGGTATCGACGCCGAGATCTACGTCCCCGCCGACGCCAAACCCGGCAAACTCCGGGCTATCGAGCGGACGGGCGCCGACGTGGTTCGCGTCGAGGGCACCCGAGGCGACGTGACCGACGCCTGCGTCGCGGCGGTCGAGCGCGGCGAAGGCTGGTACGCGAGCCACGCCTGGAATCCCGCCTTCTTCCGCGGGACGGCGACGTTCGCGTTCGAACTCGCCGCCCAGCGCGACTGGACGGTTCCCGACGCCGTCCTCGCGCCGCTGGGCCACGGGACCCTCTTCCTCGGCGCGTATCGCGGCTTCCGGGCGCTCCGTGACGCCGGCTGGACCGACGAGGTCCCGAAACTGCTCGGGGCCCAGGCCACCGGCGCCGCGCCGATCGCGGACGAACTCCACGGGGAAACCGCAAGCCGACCCTCGAATGCGGCCGCGGACGGCATCCAGATCCGCGACCCCGCCCGACTCGACCAGATCCTCGACGCGGTCGACGAAACCGACGGCGACGCGGTCGCGGTCGGTCCCGACGCGACCGAGCGCGAACGCGACCGCCTCGCGCGGGCGGGGTTTCACGTCGAGCCGACCTGCGCGACCGCGACCGCGGCGCTCGCCGAGTATCGCGACCGCGGCGTCCTCGGCCCGGATGACGACGTGGTCGTCGCGCTCACCGGGACGGGGTTGAAAGGGTGAGCCGACGGAACGATTTTGTGTCTGTGCACACAAACACAATTCATGGGCACGAAGACGATCGGGCTCGACGACGAGGCCTACGAGCGACTCAGCGCGGAGAAACGCGAAGGGGAGAGTTTCAGCGACGTGGTCAAGCGAGTGACCGAAACGGTCCGGACAGACTGGCGGCGCGGATTCGGAACGTACGACGACACGGACGGCGAACGGCTGGAGCGGGCGGCCCGGACGAGTCGGGAACGCCGCGGAGCGGGGCTCGAAAACAGGCAGGCGGACGTGCTCGACGCGCTGGCCGGTGACGGCGACGACGGCCCGGGACAGGGCGACGAGGGCGACGCGTGAAGCTCCTCGACACGACGTTTCTAGCCCACTACTACCGCGGCGACGAACGCGTCGAGTCGTTCCTCGAAACCCACGACGATGGCGAGGAGGATCTGGTCACCTCGACGATCAACGTCGAGGAGATCGCCGTCGGCGTTCACACCGTCGAGGACGACCCGTCGCTGGAGTCACTGCTCGCCGACCTGGGCTGGCTCACCGTCCTCCCGTTCGAACCCGAAGACGCGTTCTCGGCCGCCGGGATCGAGGCGGCCCTCCACGGGGACGATACCGTCGCGCAGGATCACGCGTTGGCGGGCGACGTGTTGATCGCCGGCGTTGCCGAGAACCGCGGCGCGACCGTCGTCACCGAGAACGTCGCCGACTTCGAGACGCTGGGCGTCCCCGTCGAGTCCTACTGATGACCAAGCGCCGAGCCGACTACTGCCCGTACTGCGGGACCGCGCTGGAGACGGCGGTCTTCGAGGACCGGGACCGCCGCTACTGCCCCGACTGCGGCGATATCGTCTTCCAGAACCCGTTTCCCGGCGCGCACGTCGTCGTCCTCGACACCGGGGGAGAGAGTCCCCCTGACAGTGCGGCGAAGCCCCAGGACGGCGAGTCCGTCCTCCTGATCGAACGGGCCATCGAGCCCGACCTGGGCGCGTGGGCGGTCCCCGGCGGCATCCTCGAAGTCGACGAGCCCGCGCGGGTCGGCGCCGCCCGCGAACTCGAAGAGGAGGCCGGCCTCGCGGTCGACCCCGACGCGCTCGCACTCGTCCGCACCGGCTTCGACGTCGACGACCCCGACGACGGCGCCTATCTCTCGGTCTGTTTCGCCGTCGAGCGCGCCGATACGACGGGGTCGATCGACCCCGGTCCGGAGTGCGCCGACGCCCGCTGGTGGCCGCTCACGGAGGTGTCGGCGACGGACGCCTGGATTCGCCCGATCGATCGGCGCCGGATCGAGGCGGCCGTCGACCGACTGCGGGACCGGGACGCGCGTTTCGACTGAGTTACCGCCACAGCTCCCGTTCGACGACCGCGTCGGTGTCGACCGACAGCCGCGTCTCGGCGACACCGTCGTACTCCGGGGCGGCGGAGTAGCAGATGTACCGCTCGCTGTCGTCGCTGCGCGTCCGCACAACCGCCGGGAGCACGTCGTCCGGTGCGGCGGTCGGCGGCGGCGGCGGTCCGACGACGACCCGCCCGTCGGGCGGGTCCGACTGTTCCTCTCGCATGGCTCGGCCTACGCCGTCACCGATCATTGTTACGGGTCAGTTACCCGCGATCAAGCCGGTATACCGGTCCATTCGGCGGTCCTTACTGGCCGCGCGCGCCGCGCCGTCTCACCGGAGACGACTCGCCGCCCGTCCGTCTCGGACCGACACCGTTTCGACCCTGGCCCGCGCCCACTCGCCCATGTCCGGAAGCGTCCACCACACCGGGACGACCGTCGCCGACCTGGATCGCGCCGTCGAGTTCTACACCGAGGTCTTCGACCTGGAGATCCTCGCCGAGTTCGAATCCTCCGGCGAGAACTTCTCCCGGGGCGTCGGCGTCGACGAGGCCACCGGCCGCTTCGCTCACCTCGACGGCGACGGCACCCGCGTCGAACTCGTCGAGTACGAGCCCGAGGGCGACGACGCCGCCGCCGAGTCCGTCAACGACCGCGGCGCCAAGCACCTCGGTTTCGGCGTCGACGACGTGGAAGCCTTCTACGAGGCCCTCCCCGACGACGTGGAGACGGTCAGCGAACCCCAGACCTCCAGCACCGGTACGACCATCCTCTTCCTCCGTGACCCCGAGGGCAACCTGATCGAAGTCCTCGACGCCTGACCGTCGGCCTCGCGCTCGGCCGACAGGGCGAGACGGCTCCCGCCGTCGCAAGAGGTATCCACGAGGGGACCCAGACCACGGGTATGACGTTCGAACCCAACGAGAGCCTTCCGCAGGAGGAGGTCGACGAGCGCGTCGACGAGGCCATCGAGGACAACCAGGTCGTGCTGTTCATGAAAGGAACCGAACTGATGCCCCAGTGTGGCTACTCCGACCGCGCGCTGACGCTGCTCACACAGTACCGCGACGACGTCGAGGTCGTCGACACGCTGGAGTCGCTCGACGAGTTCCGCGCCGCCCTCGACCGCCACAGCGGCCGCGAGACCATCCCCCAGACCTTCGTCGACGGCGAGTTCGTCGGCGGCAGCGACATCCTCAAACAGCTCGACGAACGGGGCGACCTCGAACCGAAGCTGACCGCGTGAGCTCGGTTCGATCCGTGTCCGGCCGTCACGGAGTTTAAGCCCGTCGCGGCCGCCCACTCGGGTATGAAGCGCATCGTCAGCACCGACGCGGCACCGAAGGCAGTGGGCGCGTACAGCCAGGCGACCGAGACGGACGATCTCGTGTTCACCGCGGGCCAGATCCCGCTGACACCCGACGGCGAACTCCTCGACGACGCCGCGATCGACGTCCAGACCCAGCAGGCCCTGGAGAACGTCGCCGCGGTCCTCACGGCGGCCGACGCCGGCATGGAGGACGTGCTGAAAGTCACGGTCTACCTCGACGACATCGACGACTTCGACGCGATGAACGACACCTACGAGACGTTCTTCGACGACGAACCGCCCGCCCGCAGCGCCGTCGGGGTCGACGAACTCCCCAAGGGCGTCGGCGTCGAGGTCGAGGCCATCGCGACGAAGTGATGGCCGACTCCACCGGTTCCGCCGGCGACCGCGCGTCAGGCGACGACCCCGACCCGGACGGGACGGCCCCGCGGGAGCCGCTGCTCGCCCCCGCGACCAAATCCAGCCTGCTGTGGGGTCTCGTCGGCGGGCTGGCCTTCCTCGTGCTCGCCCAGGGCTACGAACTGCTCGGCAACCTCGGGGTCGGCTTCGGGGCGAAAGTCGCCGTGGCGCTGGTCGTCGCCGTCGGCGCGGCCGTCGCGACGCATCTGACCCGGGGTCGACTGCCGACCGAGAACGAAAGCCATTAACCACCCGACCGCAGTATTTCCACCTGAGCCAGAATGGCCGAACGGTAAGGCGCACGCCTGGAAAGCGTGTTCCCTTTGGGATTCTGGGTTCAAATCCCAGTTCTGGCGTACCACCTTTTTCCGACCCGGGTTTCCTCGCGCCGCGGAGCGGCGCTGCGGGGAACCCGGGCCGCAAAAAGATGGGGCAAAAAGCCGGTCGCTCCCGATGGTCGCGACCGGTGAAACCGCCCTCGCTCCGCTCGCGCGGTACGTTCGTCCGCTCTGCCACCGCACGGAAACAGGGACTGCACCGCCCCCACGCCGCCCCACCCCACACTACTCCTCGGTTCACTCCGCGAACGTCGCGGTCCGGCCGACGTTCAGCCGCAGGAAGACGGGCAGCGTCGCGGCGGCGACGACGATCTCCAGGCCGCCGGCGACGAGGAACGCCTCGGGGTAGCCGTAGGCGCTCGCGACGCCGCCGCCGACGATGACGCCCGCCAGAAAGCCCAGGCTGCCGAAGATATTGAAGCCGGCCATGGCGACGCCGCGCTCGCGTTCGCCGGCGAGATCGGTCACCAGCGCCATCGTCGCGGGCGACATCAGCGCGCCGAGAACACCGACAGCGAGCATCCCCGCGCCGGCGAGCGCGACCGTCGGCGCCTGGCCGACGCCGATCACGACCAGGCCGTAACACGCCGACCCGGCGACGATTGGGGCGGTGCGGCCCACTCTGTCCGAGAGGATGCCCATCGGGTACTGCAGGAGGGCGAACGGCGCGAAGAACAGGGCGAGCATCAGCCCGGTGGCGCCGGGGCCGAGTTCGAACGCCGACCGGAAGTACAGCGTGCCGACGAGCGCGAAGAAGCCGGCGGTGAGGCGGTCGAGGAAGCCGAAGGCGTAGGGCACGGCGAGCGTCGGCGTCCCGCGGAGGTTCGCGACGGCGCGGGCGAGCGAGTCGCGGTCGCCGGCGGGCGCGCGGTCCTCGACGAACAGCGCGAGGACTCCGATCGCCGCGAGGAGTGCGCTCGCGAGGTAGAGGGGAACGAACGGGCCGACCTCGTAGAGCTGGCCGCCCAGCGGAGCGCCCAGCGCGGTCCCGCCGCCGATGGCGGCGCCCGCGGCGGCCATGTTGCGGCCGTGACCCCCGTCGAGATCCATCAGCATCGTCATCGCGAGCGAGAAGGCGCCGATCGTGGCGGCGCCCTGGGCCGCGCGGACGGCGAGGACGCCCGCGAAGGAGAGGTCGGTGAACCCGGGCACGACCGCGAGCGCGAGATACCCGACGCTCCCGCCGAGCGCGCCGGCGGCGATAAAGGGCGTCCGGCGGCCGGCGCGGTCGCTGGCAGCGCCCCAGAGGCCGGCGAAGGCGACGAACGCCGCGAACTCCGCCGCGAGGAACCACATGCTCGCGTCCAGGTCCGTCGTCGCGCCGAGGGCGCCGACCAGTCGGTCGACGCCCGGATACAGCAGCACCTGCGCGAGCAGGACGGCGAACACCATCGCCGCCAGCCGCGCGCGGTCCCGCGAGTCGGTCATCTAGCGGCCCTAAGGGCCCAGTGGGATATCCGACTGTCGGAAGCGACACGACGGAGCGCGGACGAGGCCGCCGGGCGCTCGTGAGCCGGCTAGAAGGGCGCTCGCGAGCCGTCGCGACCTGCGGACTCCGGGACCGCGTCGCCGTCGAAGCCGTCTCGGGGCGTCGCGGCGTTGCCGTCCTCGGGTTCGGGCAACTCACCGGTCTCGACCAGCGTCGCCTCCGCCTCGCGGAGCGCGGCGTTGATCCCGGTCGCGCGCTGGTGCATAGGCGCCACGCGAACGCGCACGAGTTCGAACTCGTGGCGCTCGGCCAGCCCGTTCCACGCGCGCAGCGACCCCCTGGTGAGCGTGTCGCTCTGCGGGCAGAAGGCCGTCGTCGGCGTGAACTCGGCGCGCAGGACGCGCGCTTCGTCGTCCTGGACCTCGCGGTCGGCACCGTCCGGCGTCGGGAGGTCGTCGTCGACCGCGCCGGGTCGTTCGACGGCGTAGCGATAGCCCGCGTCGGGGTGGCGCCGGTCGTTGTTGAGCCGCGCGAGGTTGTAGCCGAAGGTCATGTCGTACACCGCCCGCTCCTCGAACAGTTCCCGCGCCAGCCGATGCACCGCGAGGTGCTCGCGGCCGTCGAGCACGTCGTGCCCGTCGAGGAAGTCGCCGGGCGCCGGCGCGTGTCCGGGCACGAACTCGTCGTAGGTGTCGAAGGTGTCGTCGCTCCCGCCGAACGGCGACGGAACGTTGACCATACCTCGGCTTGGGTCGCCGTCCCGCTATGGTTCGCCCCGAACCCGTTCGGGTGCGCTCGGCGGCCCCGAGCGCCGTCACTCGGCGCGACTGATGTAGACGCGGAACTCGTCGTCCGCGACGCGTTCGGTCTCGTGGGCGAACCCGCGGTCGTCGAGCACGCCGTACAGCGGCTCCGGTTCGAAGCTGTTGACGAGTTCGAGGGTCCCTTCCGCCGGGAGGTCCTCCAGCGCGGCCACAATGGCGCCGAACGGTTCGCCCTCGATCTCCCTGGCGTCGAGCGTCCGCGTCGGGTCGGTCGATCCGTCGCTGACCATACCCGTACTTGCGGGTCCGCGGGCGAGCGCGTTGTGCCGAAGACGTTCGGGTGGCTCGTCGGCACGCGGGAGCCGGTAGCCGGGGCGGTCGGCGTCGGCGTCGGTCGCTATCGCCGGCGCCCGCCCCCGTCGACCGTGCCGAACCGGTGCGGCGTGACACTCACGGGTCTAGAGCGTGTCGGTGGCGGTATGCAGACGGTCACGGTCTCGCGACGGGTCGACGCTCCGCCCGAGCAAGTGCGCGCCGCGATGGACGACCTGGAGGCGTTCATGCTCGCGGCGGGGTTCACCGAGGTGACGGTCGAGGGCGAGGCGATGCACCTGGAGAACCAGGTCGGGCTCGCGACGGTGACGCTCGACCTCCGACTCGTCGAGCGGGAGGCCGACCTGGCCTACGAGCAGGCCGACGGGTTCTTCGAGACCATGGACACCGAGTACCGCGTCGAGCCCGTCGACGGCGGCTCGGAGATCACGGCGACCACCGATTTCGAACTCGACGTGGCGCTCGTCGGACAGGTACTCGACGCCACGGTTATCAAGCGACAGCGACGGCACGAACTCGAATCGCAGTTCGACTGGCTGGAAGACCGGTTCGCGTAGCCCCGGCCGCCGACCGGGCGTCGGAACTACCGCTCGGGGTGGACGGGCGCGTCGAACCCACCGCGGACGAGCGGCTTGGCGACGTGCCGGCGAGCACACGGCGGCACCTCGTACCAGCCAAGCTCGATGTCCCGCTCGATCGGCACCTCGACTTTCCCGTCGGCGCTCGTCCCGCAGTCCCGACAGCGGTAGCCCTGGTCGGCGCCGGCCGACCCCATCGAGCGGCCGCAGTCGGGACACTTGGGGTTGGCCGGCTCCGTCCGCACGAGCTCCCGGACCGCGAACTTCTCCAGTTTCAGCGTCCCGTCGCTCACCTCGCCGCAGACGGTCAGGCGGTCGCCGGGCCGCAGCGCCCGCACGCGGTCGCGGAACCGCTTGGTCGGCTCGAAGGCGGCGATCTCGGTGGTCTCGCCGTCGACACTCCGCAGAGTAGCGAACACGTGGCCACCCTCGCGCGTCTCAGGCGCCTCGACGACCTCGCCGTCGACGCGATACGCCCGGCCCTCGGCGGCGGCGTCGAACCCGTCGATCCGGCGGAAGTGGGCGTCGGTCCCCTGGTTAGTGACGAACAGCGCGCGGCTCGCGACCGGCTCGCCGTCGACGGCGTCGGCGACCGAGCGCACAGTGCTGGAGTCGTCGCCGCGGATCCCGTGGAGGATCGGACAGGGGGTGCGGGGAACGCAGACGGGGTACCCCTCCTCGCGGTCCACGGTGTCCCAGGCGTCGGGATAGGCCCCGTCGGCGGCGGCGAAGACGCTCTCGCGGTCCACCGCCCGGTCGGTGCCCCAGCGGTCCTCCTCGCGGTAGGAGATGCACTCGTAGGTCCAGTCGTCGAAGGCCGCCCAGGCGCCGACAGCGGCCAGCGCGCCGATGCGGCCGCGGCCGTTGCCTGCGTGGGCCGTCTCGTAGCCCGCCCGATCGGCCAGCGCGACGGCGTCGCCGACCTCGTGATAGTCCCGGACGGCCGCGCGGGCGAACGCGGCCACGTCCTCCGGGACCCGATCGGGATCGCCGGGCGCGACGACAGCGCCGGGGTTGGTTCGCGGGTCTCCGGTCTCGGCCAGGTCGAGGTGTTCCCGGGCGAGTTCGAGCGCGCTGTCGGGGTCGAGGTCGGTGTGGACTGCGAGCGCGGCGTTGCCGCGGGTCTTGTGCTCGACGCCGGGGTTGAGCCGCACGAGGACGCGCCGGTCGACGCTCGCCCCCACCGCCTCGATGCGCTCGGCGAGCGTGGCGGCGACGTAGGTGGTACACATCCCCCGCTCGCGGGAATCGGTGTCGTCGAGGCCGATGACGGTCACAGCGGCCATTGCGCGACCGCGGGCAAACGGGTTTCGACCGCGAAATTGTATATCAATCTATCGGTCGGCGTGAAAAAACGCGGCGCACGCGGATTCTACCGGGGCACAACGCATATATGCGAAGGCCTACTTACCTCTCGGTATGTCACGGTCGGCACTGGTCGGCAACGTCACCGCGATGTTGGAGGACGCGGGCTTCGTGGTGAGCGAGCGCTGTGCCATCCGGCCGAAGAGCTTCGACATCGCGGCCCGCCGCGGGGAGGAGGTCCTCCTCGTGAAGATCCTCGGCAACATCGACGCCTTCGACGGTCACACCGGCGCGGAGATGCGTCGGCTCGGCACGTATCTGGGTGCCACGCCGATGGTCATCGGCCTCCGCACCCGGGACGAGGAACTCAAGCCGGGCGTCACCTACTTCCGCCACGGCGTCCCGGTGCTCTCGCCCGACACCGCCATGGACCTGTTCGTTGAGGAGGTCCCGCCGCTCATCTACGCGGCGCCGGGCGGCCTCTACGTCAACATCGACAGCGAGGTCCTCGCCGACGCCCGCGAGGACCGCGACTGGTCGCTCGGACGACTGGCCAACGAACTCGGCGTCTCCAGACGGACGGTCTCGAAGTACGAGGACGGCATGGACGCCTCCGTCGAAGTCGCCAGCCAACTCCAGGAGCTGTTCAACGAACCGCTCACCTCGCCCGTCGAAGTTCTCGAGGGCGCCGACGAAGTACGGGAAGACGAGGAGACGCCCGAGGACCCCGAGGTCGACCCCGAGGACGAGCCCATCGTCGCCGTCCTCACCCGGGTCGGCTTCGACGTCCACCCCACCGACCGCGCGCCGTTCAAGACCGTCAGCGAGAACGAACGCCGCGAGGAGGAGATGCTGACCGGCCACTCCGAACTCACGAAGACCGCGGAGAAGCGCGCCCGCATCATGTCCTCGGTGGGCCGGGTCACCCGGACCCGGTCGGTGTACGTCGTCGAGCGCGCGACCAGGAAATCCGTCGAGGGCACCGCCATCGTCGAGGAAAGCGAGATGGAGAACATCCAGGAGGCCGACGAGTTGCGGGACATCATCCGCGAGCGGGCCGATCTGGAAGGCAGTTCCGCGTAGGACGGTCGAGCGTCCCCGCCCGGCCGCCGACCCGGCTGACGCGGCCGTCGCGTTCGACGCCGACCGCGTCTTTTAGGCGGGGCCGGCCCCTCCGGTCGACCGATGGACGTCACCCTCCTCGGGACGGGCGACACGACGGGGACGCCCACGCCGGGCTGCGACTGCGAGACCTGTGAACGGGCCGTCGAGCGCGGCGTCGAGCGCTCGCGGTTCTCGGTCCACGTCCGCAACGAGCGCACCGGCGAGTCGCTGCTCGTCGACACCAGCCCCGACTTCCGCCACCAGTTCCTCGGTCACGACGTTGCCCTGCCCGACGCGGCCGTGATCACCCACATCCACTTCGACCACCTCGACGGACTGGGCCACGCCTACCGCCTGCTCGACCACCTGCCCGTCCACGCCGCCGACGAGCGCGACCCCGAGACCGGCGAGAGCGTCGCCGAGACCGTCCGCCGACGCTACGACTACCTCGACCAGGTCGAGGTTCTCGCCGAGACCCCCTTCGAACCCTTCGAGACCTGCGGGTTCGAGGTGACGCTGGTCCCCGTCGACCCCCCGCCGCTCGTCTGCTACGGCCTCGCGATCGAGGACCCCGAGACCGGGGCGAAGCTGTCGATTTCGGGAGATACGACCTACGGGATCGACGCGGAGTCGCGGGCGGTCCTGGCGGACCCGGACCTGCTGCTGGCCGACGGCATCGTGACGGCCGATCTGTGCGAACACCACCCAGCGGGCGGGACCCATTTCGACGACGACGGCGTTCCCCGAACGTTCGGCACGAAGCACATGACCGTCGAGGGCGCGGTCGCGCTGGGCGATGATCTGGGCGCCGAGGAGACGCGAGTGGTTCACGTCTCGCACTTCCTCGACGCCGACCGGGCGTTCGAGGCGCCGCTGGCCGTCGACGGCGAACGCTACGAACTTTGAACGGGCCGTGGAGATACCCTGAGCGACCGCGACGCACGTCCCCGGAAGCCCCATACCGCTCGCGCTCGAACCGTGACATATGAGCAGCCAGGAACAGGCGGACGGGGCGGCCGAACCGCTCGCGACGCGGGTCGTGCTCTCCTTCCCGGCGGACATCGGCGAACACGGTCGGGGACGGATCCGCTCGGACTACTACAAAAAGTACCTCACCAAGGTCCACGACGCGGCCGCCGAGGGCGACGAGTGGGACGAGTTCACCGACGTGGGCTGCTGTGGCAGTCAGATGGACGTGCCGCTGGTCGTCGAGCGCGTGGAGGGCGGGTCGCGGATCGACCTGGACACGGAGATCGAGTACGTCGAGCGCGAGGCCTGTGGGATCAACCAGGGCTGGTCGGTCCAGCACGACGAGCCCGAGGCGCTGGACGACTGAGACCGTCGTCGGGAGACGTTCGCTTGCTGTTCGGTATCACGGCCCAGGATAGTCCGAATCGCTGATATACTTCGATCACGGAGAGAGGGATGTGTCACAGCAGGTCGGCGAGGTCGGGACGCTGTTCCTCCACGAGTACGGCGACGACGTGCGGGTCGCCGTGGTCAAAGAGGGCGAGCGGCGTCTCCACGCGATACTGGAACTCAAGGAGACCGACGCCGGGCCGCGGCCCGCTCGGCTCCGCGTGAAACAGGGCGCCAGCGAGGAGCCCCGCCCGCCCGACCTGTTCGTCGAACTCGCCCGCTCGGCCTCGCGCATCCGCATCTCCGAGCAGACTTCCCGAGCGACGCGCCACCGCCTCCAGGAACTGCTCGACGCCTACCAGCTGGAGGCCAAGGCCGTCCGGACCTGTCGCTACTGCGCCTCGGAGGGCCAATACTCCCCCGTCACGTCGGAGACGGCCATCGAGGCAGACGACGAGTACATCTGCCCCGACTGCGCGAAGGCCGAACTCGACCGCGAACTCGCCTACAAGGGCGAGATCACCAGCGGCGCCCGCGACCGACTGTACGACCTCCTCACGGAAGTGCAGGATCTGGAACGCGTTGCCAACCTCCTGAAAGGCGACCTCGACCCGGACCTCACCAAGTTCGACGAGATCTCGGCGACCGTCGACGAGGTCGATCCTGTCCCTGTGGACTCCCTCGATCTGCACCCCGGCATGCAGAACCACTTGGAGGGCCGGTTCGACACGCTCCTGCCGGTCCAGAGCCTCGCCGTCGAGAACGGCGCGACCGAGGGCCAGGACCAGCTGGTCGTGTCCGCGACGGCGACCGGGAAGACGCTCATCGGTGAGATGGCCGGGATCGACCGCGTTCTGAACGGCAAGGGCAAGATGCTGTTTCTCGTCCCGCTGGTCGCGCTCGCCAACCAGAAACACGAGTCCTTCGAGGAGCGCTACGGCGACATGGTCGACGTGTCGCTCCGGGTGGGGGCCAGCCGCATCAACGACGGCGGCGGCCGCTTCGACCCCGGCGCCGACGTGATCGTCGGCACCTACGAGGGCATCGACCACGCGTTGCGGACCGGAAAGGACCTCGGAAACATCGGGACGGTCGTCATCGACGAGGTCCACACTCTCGGCGAGGACGAGCGCGGCCACCGCCTCGACGGTCTGATCTCCCGGCTGAAGTACTACTGCGGGGAGCTGTCGGACAACAAGAGCACCGACGGCACCCAGTGGATCTACCTGTCGGCGACCGTCGGCAACCCCGGGGACCTCGCGCAGAAGCTGCGCGCCCAGCTCATCGAGTTCGAGGAGCGGCCCGTCCCCATCGAGCGCCACGTCACGTTCGCCGACGGCCGCGAGAAGATGCAAATCGAGAACAAGCTCGTCAGGCGCGCCTTCGACACGAAGTCGTCGAAGGGGTATCGCGGCCAGACGATCATCTTCACCAACTCGCGGCGGCGCTGTCACGAGATCTCCCGGAAGCTGGAGTACGACTCCGCGCCCTACCACGCGGGGCTGGACCACCGCCGCCGGAAGAAGGTCGAGCGGATGTTCGCCGACCAGGATCTGGCCGCTGTAGTCACGACCGCGGCGCTGGCCGCGGGGGTCGACTTCCCGGCCTCGCAGGTCGTCTTCGACTCGCTAGCGATGGGTATCGAGTGGCTCACCGTCCAGGAGTTCCACCAGATGCTCGGCCGCGCCGGCCGGCCGGACTATCACGACAAGGGGACTGTCTACGTCCTCGTCGAGCCCGACGGCAATTACCACAACAGCCAGGAGATGAGCGAGGACGAGGTGGCGTTCAAACTTCTCAAGGGCGAGATGGACCCCGTCATCACGCGCTACGACGAGGGAGCGGCCGTCGAGGAGACGCTCGCGAACGTCACCGTCGGCGGGAAACACGCCAAGCGGCTCAACGAGCGGATGATCGGCGAGGTTCCGACGACCCACGCCGTCGGCAAACTGCTGGAGTACGAGTTCATCGACGGGCTAGCGCCGACGCCGATGGGGCGAGCGGTCACCTCCCATTTCCTCTCGCCCGACGACGCGTTCCTCCTGCTCGACGGGATCCGGAAGGGCGACGACCCCTACGACATCGTCGGGACGATGGAACTGCGCGACGACGAGCGGTGACGAGCGCTGGCGGAGCCGCCGACCGGTCGCGGTAGGGCGACCGTACCGACTGCCAGCCCGTCGCACGCGAGCGCCCAAGACTTATCCCGGTCGGTAGCCTGGAATAGGCAATGACTGCCGGAACCGGGCCGGACCCGGCCCGAACTATCACCCTCGACGCGCACGTCCACACGGACGCGTCCTACGACTGCGCGACGCCCCCGGAGCGCGTCGTCGAGGCGGCGCTCTCGGCCGGCCTCGACGCGGTCGCGGTCACCGACCACGACGTCGTCGACGGCGCGCGCCGGGCGGTCGCCGCCGCCGCGGGGACGGATCTGCTCGTGGTCCCGGGCGTCGAGGTTTCGACCGGCGACGGGCACCTGCTCGCGCTCGGCGTCGACTGGGCGCCCGAACCGGGTCGCCCGTTCGCCGAGACCGTCGAGGCGGTCCGACAGGCCGGCGGTGTCGCGGTCGTTCCCCACCCCTTCCAGATCAGCCGCCACGGCGTCCGCCGGGCGGTGCTGACCGGCTGTGAGGTCGACGGTATCGAGACGCGAAACGCCGTCGCGGTCACCGGCTACCAGAACCGTCGCGCCCGTCAGTTCGCCGCCGCCGAAGGACACCCGGCGGTCGGCGGCAGCGACGCCCACCGACCGACCCTGATCGGACGGGCGTTCACGAGCGTCACGCTCCCCGCCGGGGTCGACTGGACGACGATGACGGTCGCGGACGTGCTGTCGGGGATCCGTGGAGGCGCTGCGACCGCGCAGGGGACCGTCACGACCCCCGTCGAGTTCGGGAAGACCTACGCCTGGCACGCTCGCGATACGGCCGCGACGGCGCTCGACTCGGCGGGGACCGCCGCCGCGAACGGTCGAACGGCCGCCGGCGCTCACCCCGCACTCGGCGTCGGTGCGGTGCTCGGATCCGCGCTGCTGTTCGGCTCGCGAGGCGGCCGGATGGGTCGCGTTCCCCGTCGGATCGCCGGCCGCGTCCGGTAACGCGACGGTGACGTTCCGCTCGCGCCGCGCGGGTGATGAGTGGCCTTTTTCCCGCATCACTGCAACAGTGCGGACGTGCCATTCGGGATCTCCGCCGGCGCGGCGTTCGTTTTCCTCGTCATCCTCGCCGCGCTGATCCTCTTCGCCACCGAACCCGTCCCCGTCGACATCACCGCTCTCGGCGTCCTCGTCGCCCTCCTGCTCGTCGAGCCGCTGTCGGCGACCGCCGCCGACCTGGGCCTGCTCGCCGAGCCGCTGGTCGTGCTGAGCGACCCCGCCGAGGGGCTGTCGGTCACCGACAACGGTCTCTCCGGGTTCGCGAGTTCGGCGACGCTGACGGTGCTGGCGATGTTCATCCTCTCGGAGGGCGTCCAGCGGACCGGCGTCGTCCAGATCCTCGGATCGAAGATCGCCTCGTTTACCCGCGACAGCGAGTCCCGACAGCTCGGCGCTATCATCGGCGTCGTCAGCCCCATCTCGGGCTTTATCAACAACACCGCCGCCGTCGCCATCCTCCTGCCGATGGTCACCGACCTGGCCCACGAGGGCAAGACCTCCCCGTCGAAGCTCCTCCTCCCGCTGTCGTACGCCTCGATGTTCGGCGGCATGCTCACGCTGATCGGGACCTCGACGAACATCCTCGCCTCCGAGCTCTCCGGTCGGCTCATCGGCCGGACGTTCACGATGTTCGAGTTCACGCAGCTGGGCGTCGTCGTTTCGATCGTCGGCACGATATACCTGCTGACGGTCGGCCGCTGGTTGACTCCCGAGCGCATCCCGGTCGCCGAGGACCTGACCGAGGAGTTCGAGCTGGGGGAGTACCTCACCGAGGTGGTCGTCCGCGAGGACTCGCCGATGGTCGGCGAGACCGTCCGCGGCGCGCTCGCCGACACCGAGTTCGACGTGGATCTGGTCCAGCTGATCCGCGGCGACCGGACGTTCACCGAACCGCTCGACCCGAAGACGATACGGGCCGGCGACGTGTTCGCGGTGCGGACCGACCGCGACACGCTCGTCGCGCTTTCGGACGCCGAGGGCCTCGATCTGCTCCCCGAGGTCGACGTCGACGAGGCCGAACTCGAACAGGCCAACGAGCGCGAGAACCTCGTCGAGGTGGTGATCGCCCCCGGGTCGAGTCTCGTCGGCGAGTCGCTCGCCTCGGCGAACTTCCGCCAGCGCTACGACGCGACGGTGCTGGCACTGCGGCGCGGCCAGGAGCTGTTCCGCCAGCGGATGGACGACGTACGCCTGCGCGTCGGCGACACCCTCCTGATCCAGGGTCCCCCCGATAGTATCGAACGGCTCAACGCCAACCGGGACTTCATCGTCGCCCAAGAGATCGACCGCCCCGACTACCGCCGCTCGAAGATCCCCGTCGCTATCGCCATCGTCGGCGCCGTCGTCGGCGCCGCTGCCGTCGGCGTGCTCCCCATCGTCGTCGCCGCGCTGACCGGCGCGCTCCTGATGGTCCTCACCGGCTGTCTCAAGTCGACGGAGGTCTACGACGCCGTCCAGTGGGACGTGATCTTCCTGCTCGCCGGCGTCATCCCGCTGGGCATCGCCCTGGAGAACACCGGCGGCGCCGACCTGATCGCCGACCTGGTTGTCGGGTCGGCCACGTTCCTCCCGCCGCTCGGTGTGCTCGCGCTGATGTATCTCGTCACCGCCCTGCTGACCAACATCATCAGCAACAACGCCAGCGTCGTCCTCATGATCCCCGTCGCCGTCGAGGCCGCCCGCCAGCTCGGCGTCGACACCTTCTCCTTTATCCTCGCCGTCACCTTCGCCGCCTCGACGGCCTTCATGACCCCCGTCGGCTACCAGACCAACCTCTTCGTCTACGGCCCCGGCGGCTACCGCTTTTCGGACTACCTCCGTGTTGGGACGCCGCTGCAACTGATCTTCGCCGCCGTCACGACGCTGGGTATCTACGCGTTCTGGGGGCTGTGAGGTGTATCTGGGAACAACTACCGCGGCAGGTACGCAACGAAACGCTTTCATCGGCTGCTCCGCAAATAGGAGTCACGGGACCGTGGGGTAGCGGTATCCTTTCGGCCTTGGGTGCCGATAACCCCGGTTCGAATCCGGGCGGTCCCACTCCTCTCACGTTCGATCTCACGGGTAGCAGCGATGACGTACACCGGCCCGAATGGGAGATCGCACACCTCCCCGAGATAGACATTAGCGTACTCCAACTCGCGGGAGCGTAGAGTATCCCCACTATTCTAACGAAGGAAGTGAGGAGGTCGGCCACGGTTGTCGTGATTTTCTACCCAACACTAGAACGCGAATCGATCTGAGGGCACTGCATCGGTAGACGGAGAGATCAAACCCATCGACAGCACACAAAATATTAAATAACTATCATTCATCGTTGTCTTTGTGGCGAGCGGCGACTACGTGAGACGTACCGCGATCACGCGCCTGGCTGTGTCTTCAGAGCAAGCAGAACGGCTTGAAGCAACTATCGATGAATATCGAATCGGGGCGAATATCGCCACGGATATCGGCTGGAGACACCGTGTATCCGAAAAGCACGAGCTCCAGTCTCTGGCCTACGACGAAATCCGTAACCGGACTCCCCTCGGGAGCCAACACGCTATTCTCGCCTGTTTCCAAGCCGCTCAAGCTATCAAAGGCGTCGATGAGCGAGATAGTCAGGGCCGCGCATATTCGAAACCCGAGTTCACTGCGCCAACAGTGAGGTACGACGCCAACACGATGACCTTGTTTGATGACGATACGGTATCACTCGCCACTACAGATGATCGGGTGAGGTGTGAGCTGGTACTACCCGATGACGAAGAAGGATACCAGTACCAGTATCTCGAAAGCGATGAATGGGAACTGGCCGAATCTACACTCACTGCACGTGACAACGACTATTTTCTCCACCTCGGATTCCGAAAACCGAAGCCCGATACCGAGAGGTCTCCCGCTGAGGACAGGATAGTTCTCGGGGTTGACCTCGGTATCGAAAATCTTGCCGTCACTAGCACCGCTCATTTCGAGGGAGGTCAAGAACTTATACACGAACACCGTGAGTTCGAGCGTATACGCGGCAATCTTCAGCAAACAGGTACCGAGTCTGCACATCGAACGATCCTCCAGCGGGGTAACCGCGAAGAACGACATAGTCGAGATGTCATTCATAGAGTGTCCAACCGGTTGCTTGCGCAAGCCGTTGCCTACGGTTGCACTCATATCGCTTTCGAGGATTTGACCCACATCCGAGACTCGATGCCGAGCAAGCGGAAGTTCCACCAGTGGATGCATGCGAAACTGGTCCAGTATGTCGAGTACAAAGCCGCTGAGATCGGTATCGAGGTCGAATACGTCGACCCGCGCAATACCTCCAAGCGGTGCTGTGAGTGCGGGCACACGAGTGACTCGAATCGCACAGAGCGCGCCTTCTTCGAGTGCGAGAAATGCGGGACGACGGCAAATGCGGATTACAATGCAGCGAAGAATATCGGTTTGCGGCTTGTCCGTCGCGAGCTACACGATTCGCGGCGGACGGGTGACAGTCAGCTCGCCCTCAAGTCGGGGACGGTGAAACCGAACCGAGGATTTGTCTCGTACTCTGAGCAAGAGGTCGAGGTAGAGTCCACCGACAAGCACCACCTGAACCGAAGTGAGCGAGCGTCAGCTTCGTGCAAGTAAGGTGGCGCAGCTGATATCTGGGCGATCCTCTTTCTGATGTCATGAGTGATGGATCACGGGTCCGTCGAAATTTCAGACCCTGTCGTTGCGCGAGTAGCCCCAGTTGACGCAGTAGTACTTCTTCGGTCCGTTCTGGACGAGTTCGACCGAACAGTCCGGACACGTCTCCTCGCCCGTGGATTGCACTTGACCGGACACCGTCTCGATATCGTAGATTTACGCGCGAAAGCGCGACGGGGTGTTATCACGGCCTGAAGCGACCGCGGGTCGGCCCGACGGACGACCAATCCCCCCGATGTTGAGGAACGCGATTGATACGGTACCAGGCGAAATCTGAAGACGGCCGAGAGACACTCGGCCACGGGGCGGACAGCGAGGGCGACCGTACCCCTAGTATCTCTCTTTTCGGGATCGGCAGGCGGTCGGCACGCTCCTAACTGGTTTGGCCGTGTGCATTTTACCTGGGAAAGCTTCCGTAGAAGTATGAGTGTCCCACGGGGCGATCGACCCGTCACGGAGATCGAGGTGACCGGGGAGTGGGTCCGGGCGGTCGCCGCCGGCGTGGAGAAGTTCTCGGCCGACTCGCGGGAGTCGGCGCTGATCGTGCTCGAAGAGGCCGACCTCGCCGGCGCCGAGCCCGGGGAGTGGTACTCGCTCGCGGGCTACGTCGACGCCGTGGCGGCTATCCACGATCTCGTCGGCGACCAGGCGGTCCACGCGCTCGGCCAGCGCATCGCCCGAGCGGTGCCGTTCCCGGACGACATCGAGGGCGTGCCCGACGCGCTGGTCGCGCTCGACGAGGTGTATCGCGCGGGCCACCGCGGCGGTGACGTCGGTGGGTACGACTTCCGCCAGATCGGCGAGGACGACGGCCGGGTCGAGTGCCGGACGCCGTACCCCTGTGCGTTCGACCGCGGCATCGTCGAGGGCGCGGCCGTCGCCCACGCCGACGGCTTCGTCTGCGTCTGCGAGATCGGCGCCTGTCGGACCGACGGCGCCGACCGGTGTACCTACGAAGTGAGCTGGTAAGCGCCCGCGACCCCCCGTCGCTCGCAGGCCCTTCACCGCGGACCCTGACCGAACCCACCCCCTCGTTTCGGGGTCGAACCGCCCGACCCCGGGACTCCCGCCGGCCGGACCGTTCACTTCCACTCCGGTTTGCGAACCTTCTTACCCGAGGGAAGGGTAAGCTGGGTTCACCCAATGGCGCGCGCCGAAAACACCGAGCTGATAGACTCCTTCGAGGAGCTCTATCGGGACTACTACCGCAACGAGATCGGCGAGCTCGCCCAGAAGTACCCGACCGAGCAGAAGTCGCTGTATCTGGACTGGGGCGACATCTACCGGTTCGACCCCGACCTGGCCGACGACGTGCGCTCCCATCCCGAGGAGCTGCGCGACTACGCCGAGGAGGCGCTGCGACTCTACGACCTCCCCGTCGACGTGAAACTCGGGCAGGCCCACGTCCGCGTCCGTGACCTCCCCGAGACGACCGACATCCGGGATATCCGCGCCGACCACCGCGGTCAGCTCATCTCCGTCCAGGGCATCGTCCGCAAGGCCACCGACGTCAAGCCCAAGATCACCCAGGCGGCCTTCGAGTGCCAGCGCTGCGGGACGCTCACCCGGATCCCCCAGGAGTCCGGGGACTTCCAGGAACCCCACGAGTGCCAGGGCTGTGAGCGACAGGGACCGTTCCGCATCAACTTCGACCAGTCGGAGTTCATCGACGCCCAGAAGATCCGCGTCCAGGAGTCCCCCGAGGGGCTGCGCGGCGGCGAGACGCCCCAGAGCATCGACGTGAACATCGAGGACGACATCACCGGCGAGGTGACGGCCGGGGACCACGTCCGCGTCTCGGGCGTCCTCAAGCTCGACCAGCAGGGCAGCGACCAGGACCAGTCGCCCATGTTCGACGTGTATATGGAGGGGTTCTCGGTGCAGATCGAGGACGAGCAGTTCGAGGAGATGGACATCACCGACGAGGACAAACAGGAGATCATCGAGCTCTCCAGCCGCTGTCTCTTATACACATCNGAGATGTGTATAAGAGACAGCTCCATCTACGGCTACGAGCAGGAGAAGCTCTCGATGATCCTCCAGCTCTTTTCGGGGGTCACCAAGCACCTTCCTGACGAATCTCGCATACGTGGAGACCTCCATATGTTGCTGATAGGAGACCCTGGAACGGGGAAATCTCAAATGTTGTCCTATATACAAAATATCGCACCCCGATCCGTCTACACGTCAGGGAAGGGGTCGTCCTCCGCCGGGCTCACCGCCGCAGCGGTCCGGGACGACTTCGGCGACGGCCAGCAGTGGACGCTCGAAGCGGGTGCGCTCGTCCTCGCAGATCAGGGTATCGCGGCGGTCGACGAACTGGACAAGATGGCCGCCGACGACCGGTCGGCGATGCACCAGGCGCTCGAACAGCAGGAGATCAGCGTCTCGAAGGCGGGGATCAACGCGACGCTGAAATCGCGGTGTTCGCTGCTCGGCGCGGCCAACCCGAAGTACGGTCGCTTCGACCAGTACGAGCCGATCAGCGAGCAGATCGACCTCGAACCCGCGCTCATCTCGCGGTTCGACCTGATCTTCACGGTCACGGACCAGCCCAACGAGGCCGAGGACCGCAACCTCGCGGACCACATCCTGCGGACCAACTACGCGGGGGAACTGCACACTCACCGGGTGGAGTCGGCGAAGTCGAACTTCAGCGACGAGGAGGTCGAGAACGTCACCGACGACGTGGCGCCGACGATCGAGCCCGAACTCCTGCGCAAGTACATCGCCTACGCAAAGCGCAACTGCTACCCGACGATGACCGAGGAGGCGCGCCAGGAGATCGAGGACTTCTACGTCGACTTGCGGACCAAAGGGGCCGACGAGGACGCCGCCGTCCCGGTGACCGCCCGGAAACTGGAGGCGATCGTCCGACTGGCCGAGGCGTCGGCGCGGGTTCGGCTGTCCGATACGGTGACCGCCGGGGACGCCGAGCGCGTCATCAAGATCGTCCGCTCGTGCATGGAAGACGTCGGCGTCGACCCCGAGACGGGCGAACTCGACGCCGACATGATCGAAGCCGGCACCTCCAAGAGCCAGCGCGACCGCATCAAGAACATCAAGGGGCTGATCAACGACCTCGAAGAGGAGTACGACGAGGGCGCGCCGGTCGACGTGGTCATCGACCGCGCCGAGGAGGTCGGCATGGACGAGACGAAGGCGGAACACGAGATCGAGAAGCTCAAACAGAAGGGCGAGGTGTACGAGCCCCAGACGGACTACCTCCGGACGACCTGAAACGGATGGACCGCATCTCCGCCCTGCGCAACGTCGAGGACGCGCTCCGCCGGTTCGAGGACGGCGAGGTGGCCCTCTCGGAGTTGGAGCGTGAAGTCCGCGGGACGCTGCGGACGTACGCGACGGAGTTCGAAGGTGACCTGGCGGCCTACCGTGCGGAGAGTACCGACGGGGCGGGGGGCGAAAGCGGGAACTCGGCGGTCGACGGGACGGTCGTGCTGGCGGGGTCGAAACAGGGGGCTCGCGAGCGAGTCCGGGCGCTCGTCGACCGGCCGGGTCCGTTCGCGGTCGAGCGATTCGAGCGAGACTAGCGGTCGAGGCCGCCACGATCGACCCGGACGTGCCGGAACGGAAGGATTTTGACCGCGCCGCGGCTACGTCGGGTGAACAGACACTGGGATGACTGACCTCCACTCAGAACTGGCCGACGCCCGGAACGTCCTGCTGTGTGCGCCGTCGATGAGCGGCGGCGAGGCCGAGGCCTGTACGGACCTGTTGATCCCGTCGAGCCCGGCGGACGCGACCCCGCTGTGGGTGACCTTTCGGAGCGACGCGACCGGCTGCGTCGACCAGTGGGTCGGCGAGACCGACGAACGACCGGCGAACGGGGCGGTCGTCGTCGTCGGCGAGTCGCCGGGGAACCAGCCCGACGGCGTCACCGTCGAGCACGTCTCCTCGCCGAGCGACCTGACTGGGCTGGGGATCACCATCGGTGAGTTGCTCTCGGGCTGGGAGACGCCGCCGGTCGTCTGCTTCGACTCGCTGACGGCGATGCTGCAGTACGTCGACGTGGAGACCGCCTACGAGTTCCTCCACGCGATCACCGGCCAGCTGTACGCCGCCGACGCGCGGGCGCACTTCCACATCGACCCGACCGCCCACGACCGCACGACCGTCGACAGCATCGCCTCGCTGTTCGACGCCGTCGTCGAATTCGGCGAGGACGGCCCCGAGACCCGCAAACGACACCTCCTCCAGTAGAGTACTGACACGCGGTCGTGCTTTTGGTCCGATACGTTTATGTCGGGTGGCGGTACAATCGCCGCTCGTGTTGCTGGTGGTGGCCTATTCGACGGCCGCGCGGGGGACGCTCCGGAACATCTGCCGGACCCACGAGGAGGTCGTTGTCCGGCGGTTCGGGCGGGTAGCGCTGCTGGCCGAGACGGAGTTCGCGGCGTTCCAGGCGCTGCGGCTCAGGGAGAAACACGGGGGCGACGTGCAGGTCGAGCGGACGCGGCCGTTCAACGAGTACGAGGCCGTCGGCGAGTCGATCAGGCAGGCCGCGGCGGCTTACGAGGACCGCGAGCGGCCGGCGCTGCCCTACGCGACGTTCGCGGCGGGGAGCGACTATCCCGACCCGGGATCGATGCGCGATACCGACCTATGAGCGGAGACGGTGGTCGCGCGGTGCGAGTGGACGCCGAGACTGCGAGCGGACGAGCCGTGGACCTGCGCGACGGAGGGCTCGACCCGGAGCGGGTCGCCGCCGCGGTCCGCGAGGAGCCTCCGCCGGGGGGCTTCGCGGGAAGCGACGGGGACCGCGGACCGGTCGTCGACTGTCCGCGGCCGCGGCCCGTTCACGACCACGTCGGGCTCGTGCGCCCGTCGATGTGCGTTCGGGTGCGGACGGCGCTGGCGGCGGCGGCGCGGTCGCGCGGCGGGGAGGCGCCACAGGACGAGGCGCTCGCCGACGTGCGCGACGAGCTAGCCGACCTGACCGTCCCGGCGCCGCCGGACCTCGACACCCCCAGAGAGCGGCTGGCGGGGACCGACGACGCCGTCGACCGGATCCGCGAGCGGGTGGCGGCCCTTCGCGGACGCGTCCAGGCCGGCCGCGAGGCGGGTCGAGAAGTCGGCGACCTGGAGGACGAACTGGCCGAGGCGACCCGCGAACTCAGCGAGCGCGAGACCGAGCGGACCGCCGCGCGGGAGGCCGTCGAGCGCGCCGAACGGCTCGCTCGCGAGAGCCGCGACGCTCGCGAGCGACGCCGTCGCCTCGAAGACCGGCGGGCGAACCTCGAACGGCGCGCCCGTGCGCATCTGGTCGAGCGGGCCCGCCGGGAGTACGAGGACGCCCTCGCGGCGGTGGCGGGCGGCCCCGAGACTGTCGACGACCCGTTCGCGGTCGACGGGGTCACCGCGGCGCTGGCGGTGGGCCGGGTCGCCGCGTTCCGGGCGCCGGTCGTGCTCGCCTGTGACCGGTTCGAGAGCCCCGACGCGGCCGCCGACTGGCTCGACGCCACCGTGATCCGGGTCTGAGTACCGTCGGTCGCGAGCGGTGCCCGGGATCGGCCCCGGTGGCGCCCGAGCGTCCGTGAGTTTATATCGGAGTGGGCGACCAGCGCCCGCCATGGTCACGCTCGAGTGGAGTTGCGAACGGAGCGACGGGGTGACGCTCGTCTCGCTCGTCGTCGCGGCCGACCGTCCCTGTCGGGTGCGCGTGGAGAACCGCCTCGACGGCCCGGTGTGGCCGCCGCGGCGGCGCGGGCAACCGGCGGCCGGCTGGGACGGCGACGCCTTCGCGGGGCGGGTCCCCGCCGACGGTCAACTGACCGTCGGCTACGCGACGCCCGCCCGGCCGGCCGATCCGCCCGCGGAAGTCGTCTCGACGGAGCCCGCGGCGGAATCCGGGAACGCGGCCGACGGCCCCGCGTCGGGACCGGCCCCCGCGGTCGAGGCGACGCCCGCCGGCGTCGTCCGCGATCTGGGCGACCCAGTCGTCCCGCGGGATAGCGTCCCGGTTCCCGAACCGAACGCCGCGGCAGCGTCGAGGTCGGACGAGGCCGCGCGAACGGGCGACGACGCGTCGGTGAGCGACGGCGTCCAGTCGGCGGACGAACTGCAGTCGACCGACCGGGCACCGGGTCCGGAGCGACTCGTCGTCCCGGGTGCGGTCCGATCCTGGCTCCGCGATGTCGACGAACGGCTCGACGCGGCCGCCGTCCGAACGGCGGGGACGAGCGACGGCGCGACCGCCGAGGGGGGACTCGGAGCGGCCGTCGCGGCGGACCGGCGAGCGCTACGACGGGTTCGCAGTCGGATCGACGGGCTGCTTGCCCGCGCGGCCGAGGGGGACCGTGACGGCCGGACCGCAGGGCGAATCGGCGAACGAGCCGGCGGGGACGAACCGGCCGCTCGCGGGACGCGGGTCGACGGTGGGGGGCCATGATCCTCGCGGTCGTCGGCGGGAAGGGCGGGGTCGGCAAGTCGACGGTGGCGTACAACCTCGGGTCGGAACTGGATGCGGTCGTCGTCGATGCGGACCTGGCGATGGCGGACCTGCCGACTGACCGGGGGCCGGACCTGCACGACGTGCTCGCCGGCCGTGCCGACGCGGTCGAAGCCGTCAGCGAGGGCGGGCCGGTCGCAGTGTTGCCCTGCGGGCGCTCGCTGACCGGTGCGCGGGCCTGCGATCCGACGGCGCTGGTGGCGGCGGTCGAGGCCGTCCGCGACGAGTACGGTCGCGTCGTCGTCGACTGTCCGGCCGGGATGTGCGGCGACGTGGGGCTGGGCCTGCTCGTCGCCGAGGCCTGCGTCCTCGTGACTCAGCCCGCGCCGCCGGCACTGGGCGACGCGCTCCGGGCCCGCGCGCTCGCTCGCGAACTCGACGCGGGGCTGGCCGCGATTGTCCTCAACCGCGCGAGCGAGGCGTCGCCGACGGAGCTGGTGGCCCGGGAACTCGGCGGGGCCGTCGCGACGGTGCCCGAGTCGGCCGCGCTCGCAGACGCACAGGCCGCCGGCGTCCCTGTGGCGGTCCACCGGCCGGACTCGCCGGCAGCCGAGGCGCTGGCCGATCTGGCCGATACCGTCGAGCGGGCCTGTCGAACCCGGAAAACGGTCAGCTGAAAGTCGTCCCCTCGTGTTCACACATATCGTCGCACAGTTCACGAGCGGGTTTTGACAGCTCGGCGGCGTGAGACAGCGTTCCGGTCAGTGGGGCGGCCGCGTTTGGCGAAACAGTCCCGTGACAGCGGAGGCGGTGACGGTCAGTCGCCGTCGGTCAGCGCCTGGTAGGTGGCCCGGAGGGTGACGGGCGTCACGTCGGCGGCGTCGGCGGCCTCGGCCTGGGTGAGCGGATACGACCGTTCGTCGGCGGCGGTGTAGAGACAGCCGGCGGCGACGCCAGCGGGGTTGCGGCCGTCGACGTGGTTCAGTTCGCGAGTCCGCTCGACCAGTTCGCGGGCGCGACCTTCCAGGCCCTGCGGGAGGTCGAGGTCGCTCGCGAACCGCGCGAGGTACTCCGCGGGGTCGATCGGTCCGGTCGGGAGACCGAGGTCGCGATTGAGGGCGTCGTAGGCCGCCGAGAGTTCGGCCTTCGACGCGCGGGCGTCGGCGACGACCTCGTCGATGGTGCGGGAGACTTCGGCGGTGCGGCAGGTAGCGTACACCGTCGCGGCGGCGAACCCCTCCAGCGACCGCCCGCGCAGCAGGTCCTCGTCCTGGGCCGACTCGAAGAGGACGCACGCGCGGTCGCGGATGTGGTCCGATAGCCCGAGCGCACTGACGAGCCGTCGGATCTCCGTGAAGCCGTACACCTGGTTGCGCTCGGCCTTCGAGCCGATCTTCGTCCGGTTGTGCTGGCGACGCATGCGGGCCATCCGCCGGCGCTTGCGACCCTTGAGGCGGGTGGAGCGGCCGATCTCCGTGGAGAGCCCCCGGTCGTGGCGCGAGCGGGTCAGCGGCGCGCCCGTGCGCTCGCGGTTCGTCTCGTCGTCCTCGAACGACCGCCACTCCGGGCCGTGGTCGATGTTGTCTTCGGCGACGACCAGGCCGCAACTGGCACAGACCGTCTCGCTGTCGTCGCTTCGCAGCGGTCCCTCGCACTCGGGGCACGCGGTCACTGTCGTGCTCATACACGACGCTTCGCCCGCGAGGGGGTTAATAAACGGTGCGGTGACCCCCGGTTTCGACCCCTCTCGCGGCCGATCCACCGACCGGTTACCGGTAGGTGATGCGTGCGGCGGGGCCAGCCCGACCGCGACGGTGAGTCGCGTCTACTGCTCGTCGATCCACTCTCTCGCTTCGCCCATGTCACCGGCCATCACGTAGGTAAAGGGCAGGTCCTGGGTCTGGTCGACGAACTCCTCCATCTCCATCTCGGAGATGACGCTGTCGGAGGTGACGGTGACGCTGTGCTCGATACCGGCCTCGATCTCCTTGGGGATCCACTCCTCCTGGAGCCACTCCTTGTCCGCCTCGTCGTGGGCCTGGATCCCGCTCGTGTCGATGATCATCTTCGATTTGTCGTTGCGTCGGACCACGTCGAGCAACTCGTTGCAGCCGTCCCGGAACTCCTGACCGGCGGCGAACTCGTCCCACGTGTGGACGATCGCGTCGATGTCCTCGTCGATCTCGATCGTGTACTTCTCCGTATCCGCTGCGACCTGGCGCGGCATACTCCAAAGACTCGGATTCCCGGTATTCAATCCATCCCTCGCAGTATCAGAATCGATAAAAAACCACGTTTCAGCCGCTGATGTGGCTGATGTGAGCGGACGCGCGAAAATGATGTTTCGAATTGTAATTTCTATACGAGGTCGGCGCGAACGCGGTCAGTCGCCTCGGACCGCGTCGAGGGTGACGCGCTCACCGGTCTCCGCGGAGCGGTAGGCGGCCAGTACGATGTCGACGGCGACGCGGGCCTCGCGGGCGGGGGCTTCGGGTTCGCGACCCTCGCGGACCGCGTCGACGAAATCCCGGACGACGCCCTCGTGGCCGGCGCCGGCCGGGTGTGGCGCGCTCCCGAGTGCCGGCGCTCGCGATTCGGTCTCGGCGCTCCACAGCGTCTCCTCGCCGGTGCCGACGCGGACCTCGATCCCGTCGTCGGCGAGTGCGAGGGACCCCTCCGTGCCGTTGATCTCGGTGCGGTCCGTGCCGCCCTTGGTCGCCATCGTGACGGCGACGGTTCCGATAGCGCCCTTCTCGAAGCGCAGTACCATCGCCCCGGTGTCCTCGCACTCCAGCTCGCGGGCGAGCGTCCCCGTTTCGGCCCGCACGGACTCGACGCCGCCCATAACCCACTGCAGGGCGTCCAGCGAGTGGATCCCCTGGTTCATGAACGCGCCGCCGTCCATCTCGCGGGTGCCGCGCCACCCCGCCGAATCGTAGTACGCCTGGGGCCGGAACCACTTGAGGTGGGTGTCGGCAAGCACCGGCCGCCCGATCTCGCCCTCCTCGACCGCCCGCTTGGCGCGGCGGACCGCCGGGTCGAACCGCCGCTGGAAGACGCCCGCCAGCGTCACGCCCGCCGCCTCGCAGGCCGCGACCATCCGGTCGACGCGCTCGGCGGTGACGTCCAGCGGTTTCTCGCAGAGCACGTGCGCGCCCGCCTCGGCGAGGTCGCTCGTCACGTCGGCGTGGGTCCCGCTCGGCGTGCAGACGCTCGCGGCGTCGACGTCGGCCTTGTCGACCATCGCCGCCGGGTCCGCGAAGGTGTGGGCCACGTCGTGGTCGTCGGCGAACGCCGCCGCCGCGTCGGGGTCGAGATCCGCGCAGGCGACGAGATCGGCGCCGTCGACCGCGGCGACGGCTTCGGCGTGCGTGTTGCCGATACCCGCGCAGCCGACGATCCCGTATCGCAGTGGGTCAGCCATGCACTCCCTGGGCGCGGCCACCCGTAAGTATCCGCCGCCGCCGGAGAGTCGTGCTTCAGCTTCGGTCGACCGTCCGGACGAGTGTCGTGTTCGTTCCCCAACTATTAAACGGGGGACGGGCGAAGCCGCTGGCAATGGGGCTGTCGGACATCGCCGCGGGGATCGAGGTGGTCGACGAGCAGCGCGACGGCGGCGTCGCGACCGTCGACCGCACCGACGACCCGCTGGCCGACCGCCTGACGCCCTTCGCCGAGGAACTGCCCTGTTCGCCCGCCGAAGCGGCGACGCTCGTCGACGCCTACGCCGCCGGCAAGCGCGTCGGCGCCGCCGCCCGCGTCGCCGGCATCCCGCCGACCGACGGCGCGAAAGCGCTCCATCTGTTCGGCGAGCACGTCTCGCCCGTCGGCCCGATGGGTCGGGAGATCGTCGCCGACTGGCTCGCCGGCGAACTCCCGCGCACCGAGGCCGTCGAACTCGCCGGCGTGTCGGACCAGGAGTTCGCCCTCGCCGCCTTCGTCGAGACCCACGACCCCATCGACGGCGCGATGGCGGCCGTCGAAGGGGCGCTGTCGGTCGACGACGTGGACAAGCGCGAGGCCCTCGGCGAGACGATGGACGGCCCCGGCGAGATGGATTTCTGAGTCGCGGCTTCGGGTCGCTCCGACCGCGCTTCGCACCACACAGACAGCACAGGCCCCCGCCAGACACGGCTGCGTCTCGCCGTTCGACACGAAACAGGGGGGTACCCCGCAATCAATCGACGCGGATACCGGAGACGGCGTCGTGGAGGCGGTCGGCGAGGTCGGCGGCGCGGTCGGCCGAGCGGGCCTCGGCGTAGACGCGGACGACGGGCTCGGTGCCAGAGGGGCGGGCGAGCGCCCAGCCGTCGCCGTAGTCGAGGCGGTAGCCGTCGGTGGTGTCGAGTTCGGCGGCTGATTCCTCGGCGGCGCGTTCGATGGCCTCGAGCATGGCCTCGCGCTGGCGCTCGCTGTCGTAGGCCACGTCGCGGCGGACGTTCACGTAGTCGTCGTAGCGCGCGGCGAGGGCGCTGGCGGACTCGCCGCGACGAGCCAGCAGTTCGAGGAAGCGCGCGGCGGTGTAGGCGCCGTCGCGGGCGATCCGGTAGTCGGGAAAGAGGATGCCGCCGTTGCCCTCGCCGGCGACCGGAACCGACTCGCCGGTCGCCAGCAGGTCGCGGATGCGCGAGACGATGTACGTCGACCCGATGGGCGTCAGGGAGAGATCCGCGCCGGCCGCCGTGACCACGTCGACGAGGCGCTGGGAGGCGTTGACCGCGGAGACGACGGTGTCGCCCTCGCCCAGGGCGTCGGCGGCGAGCGCGGCGAGGGCGGCGCCGCCCTCGACGTGGTCGCCCCGTTCGTCGACGAAGATGGCGCGGTCGGCATCGCCGTCGTGAGCGACGCCCAGGTCCGCGTCGGTGGCCCGGACGAACCGCCGCAGGTCGCCGAGGTTCCCCTCGACGGGCTCGGGGTCGCGACCGGGGAAGTGGCCGTCGGGCTGGGCGTGAATCGTCTTGACGCGACAGCCCAGCTGCCGGAAGAAGCCGGGACTGGTGACCGCGCCGGCGCCGTGGCCGGGGTCGACGACGACGGTCAGGTCGGCGTCGGCGACGGCCTCGCGGTCGACGGCGGCGAGCAGTTCGTCCACGTAGGCGCGGCCGGCGCCGTCGACGCGTCGGCTGGTCCCGGTCCGGTCCCAGCCGACGCGGTGGGGCGTCTCGTCGAGCAGCCGTGACTCGATGGCTTCGAGGCGCTCGCGCGGGAGTTCGACGCCGTCGGCCCCGACGAGCTTGATCCCGTTGTACTCGGGCGGGTTGTGCGAGGCGGTGACCATCAGACCGGGGGCGGCCTCCCGTTCGGCGTAGGCCTGGAGGCCGGGCGTGGGGACGACGCCGAGGCGGTCGACGGAGACGCCGACGCTGGCGAGGCCGCTGGCGACGGAGTCGACGAGCATCGGGCCGGTTCGGCGGGTGTCTCGCCCGACGGCCACGCGGTCGACGCCCCCCGCCGCCCAGACGGTCCCCGCCGCGGCCGCGACGTCCGTGGCGTCGCCCGGCGTGAGGTCGTCGTTGACCACGCCGCGCACGCCGCTGGACCCGAAGACCCTCATTGGGCACTAGTCGGCGGTCCGGCCGCATAGTGGTTCCGGAGCGCGACGACCGACGCCGGGTACCGTTGCCCGGGCGCGACTCGTCGTCGCGACCCAGCGAGAGCGCGGGCCCGACCCCCACTGCCGGCGCGTATCGAACCGGATAAACGCCGGGCCGCCGACCGTGGGGGTATGGACACCCAGGGACTCATCGACGCGCTCCGTGCGGCCGACGCGGTGAAGTTCGGCGAGTTCGAGCTCTCCCACGGCGGCACCTCGAGCTACTACGTCGACAAGTACCTCTTCGAGACCGACCCCGACTGCCTCGAACGCATCGGCGAGGCGTTCGCCGACCACCTCGCGCGCACGACCGACGGCGACACCAAGCTCGCCGGCGTCGCGCTGGGCGCTGTCCCGCTGGTCGCGGTCACCAGCGTCGCGTCGGGCACTCCCTACGTCATCGTCCGCAAGCAGCAAAAGGAGTACGGCACGGCGAACCTCGTGGAGGGTGACCTCGCAGAGGGCGAAGAGGTCGTCGTCCTCGAAGATATCGCGACGACCGGCCAGAGCGCTATCGACGCCGCCGAGGCGCTGCGAGAGGCCGGCGCCGTCGTGGATCGCGTGGTCGTCGTCGTCGACCGCGAGGAGGGCGCCGCCGAGAACCTCGCCGAACACGACCTTCAACTGGAGTCGCTCGTGACGGCCTCGGACCTGCTCGACGACGCCCCCGAGGATATCGACGCCGCCTGACCCTGTCGCGGTTCACTCGACGGCCGACCCGGCCAGGGCGCGTTCGAGCGCACGCCGGTGGAACGACACCGACTGTTCCCGACCGAGCTCCGGGTAGCCGGGGTTGGTCACGACGCCGTTCGAATCGACTGCGGTCCGACAGATAGCGGCCGCTCGATGGACCGGCTCGACCGCCGGACGCTGGCGGACCGAGTCGTAGCCCGCCCGGAACGCGTCTCGGAGGGCGTCTGGATCTTCGACGTACCAGTCGGCGACGAGGTACTCGGCCTTCGCGAGCGACAGCGCCGGCGCCGCGGCGAGCGGCGACTCCCAGTCGAGGACCGCGGCCAGTTCGCCGTCGGCGACCAGTGCGTTCCCCGGGCGGAAGTCCCACGGAAACAGCCGCGCCGGCGGTGCGAACTCGATATCCGGATCGTCGAACAGTGCCGCCAGGTCCCCGCGCAGGTCGTCGAACGCCGCCGGGAGCCGCGCGAGGCCCGTCCGCCCGTACGCGCCGAGCCACGCACCCCAGTCGGTGCCGTCGGTTTCGGGCAGGTCGTCGCCGCCGCCCGCCCTCGCGGCGAGTTCGAGGGCCGACTCCGCCGGGCCGGCGTCCGACCCCTCCGCCGCGGCGACGGACCCGTACCGTTCGAACCGGAACGCCCCGTGCAGCTCGGCGAGCGAGCGGCCGAACGCGCGAGCGAGGGCGCGCTGGGTCGACCGGTCGAGACCGGCGAACCGCTCGTGGAGGTCACGACCGTCGACGTGTTCGGTCACCAGCGCCGCCGCGTCGCCGACCCGCTCGGCCCCCAGGGCGGTCGGGACCGGAACCGACGTGCGCTCGCCGACGGCGTCGAGGAGCGCCCGTTCGGAGCGGACGGCCGCCGGGTCGGCGGCCGCCTGGACGACGACGCGGTCGCCGTCGGCGAGGGTCACCAGCGCCGTCTCCTTGCGGTTGCCCCGCCCGAGCGGCCGCCAGTCGGTGGGCGTCGCGTGAGGGCGGGCGGCGGCCAGCGCCGCGCGAGCGGCGTCGCGAGTCGCCGTCGAGCCGAAGGCGCCGCCGAGCGCGGTCACGCCAGCACCTCCGGGAGGTCGGCCAGCGAGCCGAGGACGAACTCGGGGTCGTAGGGGGCGGGGTCGGCGCCGTCGGGGGCGAGCCACGCGGCGGCCAGCCCGGCGGTGTGGGCGCCGGCCACGTCGTAGGTCAGCGAGTCGCCGACGTACAGCGCCCGGTCGGCGGGCACGTCGAGGGCCGCGAGCGTCCGCTCGAAGGGCGCGGCGTGTGGCTTGCGCCGGGGGTGGTCGCCGGCGTAGACGACCGCGTCCACGCGCTCGGCGAGGCCGAGCGCGGCGACTTTCGCCGCCTGGCGGTCGGCGGGACCGTTGGTCAGCAGCGCCGTCGCGCCGGCGGCGGCCGCGGCGTCGAGGGCTCGGTCGGCGCCCGGCGTCAGTTCGACCTGGGTGTCGTCCACGCCGTCGACGAACGCCTCGGCGAGCGCCAGCGGATCGGCGTCGCAGCCGTGCTGGGCGGCCAGGCGAGCGAACCCGGCGCCGAGATAGCCCACGCGGTCGTCGGGGTCCGGCGGGCCGTCCAGTGCCGCCCACAGCTCGTCGGGCTCACCGAACGGCGCCAGACCGGCGCGGTCGAACGCCGCCGCGAACACCGCGTCGGTGTCCTGGGTCCGCCGGCAGAGCGTCCCGTCGAGGTCGAACAGGACCGCGTCGAACCGTGTCACACCCGCGAGTTAGCCCCGACGGGGATAAACCCGCGGACCGACCGGCACGTTCGAGTCGGTCGGCGCCCGAGTCGGTGACATGACGACGGCCCCGCCCTCGCTGCTCGCGTACTTCGACGCGAGCGTCCACTACGGGCCGGACAACGCCACGCCCGTCTCTGCCGCGGTCGGCTTCCTCGTCGAGGACGGCGTCGAGACGTACGTCGAGCGGTCGCTGGCGGTCGACGCGTTCGTCTCCAGCGCGGCGCTGGAACACCGCGCGCTCGTCGAGACGGCCCGGGCCGTCGCCGACCGGTTCGACCGCGTGAGTTCGCTACACCTCCACGGCGACGCCGACGCCGCGCTCCGTGCGACCGACCCCGCCCACCCCGCCGAGCCGACCGACCCCGTGGGACGGCGCCGCGTCCGCGAGGTCCGCGACCTGCTGGCCGACGTGCCCGTCGTCACCTATCGGGCGGTCGACCGCTCGCGCAACGCCCGCGCCCACGACCTCGCGCGCCAGGGCCACCGGGAGTGACGGCGCCGGCGGCGACGCGACGGTGAGCGCCGAGCGGTTCTTTGCTCGTCGGTCCCGAGCCTGGACATGGAGTCGGTCCTCGACGACCGCGACCGCGCGAAACTCGACGACGGCGACGACGGCGCGTTCTACGACAGCCCGCGCCTGGTCACGCACGCGGACGACGCGTTTCTGGCGCGGCTGACCGAGCTGTACGCGTCGGTCCTCGAACCCGGCGACCGGGTGTTCGACGCGATGGGAAGCTGGGTGTCGCACCTGCCCGACGACGACTACGACCGCGTGATCGTCCACGGGCTCAACGCCGCGGAACTGGAGCGCAACGACCGCGCCGACGAGTCGTTCGTGCAAGACTTCAATCGCTCCCAGTCGCTCCCGCTGGCCGACGACGCGTTCGACGCCGTCTGCTGTGCGCTGTCGGCCCAGTACCTGCAGCACCCCGCGGCCGTCTTCCGGGAGTTCGCACGCGTCCTCGCCCCCGAGGGCGTCGTCGTGGTCTCGTTCACCAACCGGATGTTCCCGACGAAGGCGGTCCGGGCCTGGCGCGCCGCGACGATGGACGGGCGGGCCGACCTCGTCGCCGAGTACTGCCGGGCCGCCGGCCTGCGGGTCGTCGAGACGGTCCGCGACCGACCAGGCGAGGACCCGTTCTACGCGGTCGTGGCCGAACGCGCCGAGGGGCGATAGCGGACAGGGGTGCCGGACGAAGGAGCGCGGACGACCCACCGGCCGGGCGGTTTCGATTCCCGCGATATTCACCGAACCGTCGACGGCGGTATCGGGCCGCACCGTGCCTGTTAATAGCTCACACGGGAACCGGCGGCCGGCACACGTCACAACGCTTTTATCCGAAAGCGCGTTAGCGGAGAGCAAGATGGCAGGTGACTGCTTTACACGCGGGCCCCGCGCCCCATAACCAGTCACTGCCATGTTCTCGCGCTCGTCGCTCGCTGCCCGACAGCGGCGCGTGGCGCAGTGGAGGCAGATGACATGTCACAGCAGGAATCCTCAGTCACGGTGGAACTGCCCGATGGAAGCACGCTCGACGTTCCGTCGGGCGCCACAGTCGAAGACGTGGCCTACGAGATCGGTCCGGGGCTCGGCTCCGACACCGTCGCCGGCAAGCTCGACGGCGAACTCGTCGCCAAGGAGGAGCCGGTCTACGACGGCGCACGGATCGAGATCGTCACCCCCTCGGCCGACGAGTACCTGCAGGTGATGCGCCACTCCGCCGCCCACGTCCTCGCCCAGGCGATCCTCCGGGAGTTCCCCGACGCCAAGCTCGCCACCGGCCCGCCCACCGAGGAGGGCTTTTACTACGACTTCGACGGGATCGACGTCGACGAGGGCGACTTCGACGAGCTGGTCGCGGAGATGCAGTCCATCGTCGACGAGGACCTGCCCATCGAACGCGAGGAGGTCTCGATCGAGGAGGCCCGCGAACGCCTCGCCGGCGACACCTACAAGGAGGAGATCCTCGAGGACCTCGCCGCGGGCGACCGCGGCGCCGACGACGACATCGAGACCGTCTCCTTCTACAGCCAGGGCGACTTCTCGGACCTCTGTGCCGGCCCGCACGTCGCCTCGACGGGCGAGATCGGCGCTATCGACCTCCGTGAGATCGCCGCTACCAACTGGCGCGGCGACGAGGACGAGGCCCGGCTCACCCGCGTCTACGGCACCGCCTTCGGCTCCGAGTCCGACCTGGAGGACTACTGGGAGCGCAAGCAGGAGGCCGAGCGCCGGGACCACCGCCGCATCGGCCGCGAGATGAACCTCTTTTCCATCCCCGAACACTCGCCGGGCTGCGTCCACTTCCACCCCGACGGGATGGCGATCCGCCGCGAACTGGAGGACTACATCCGCGCGAAGAACGACGAACTCGGCTACGAGGAGGTGTGGACGCCCGAACTCAACAAGGTCGACCTCTGGAAGACCTCGGGCCACTACGAGCACTTCTGCGAGGAGGACGAGATGTTCCACTGGGACCAGGCCAGCGCCCGCACCGAGGGCGACGAGGCCGACGAGTACGGTCTCAAGCCCATGAACTGCGCCAACCACGTCCACCTCTACCAGCGCGAACGGCGCTCCTATCGCGAGCTGCCCAAACGCTACTGCGAGTTCGGCACCTGCTACCGCAACGAGCGCTCGGGCGAACTCTCGGGGATGCTCCGGGTGCGGGGGTTCACCCAGGACGACGGCCACGCCTTCGTCACCCGCGACCAGATCCAGGGCGAGGTCACCCGCACGCTCGAAGTCATCGACGAGGTGCTCGCCGACTTCGGCCTCGACGTGACGTTCAAGCTCGAGACCCAGCCCGACGACTCCTTCGGCGACGACGCCCTCTGGGAGCGCGCCGAGAGCGACCTGCGGAGTTCGCTCGACGCGCTGGGCGAGGGCTACGAGGTCGAAGCCGGCGAGGGCGCCTTCTACGGCCCGAAGATCGCCGCCGACGCCGAGGACGCCATCGGTCGCGAGTGGACCGTCGGCACCGTGCAACTGGACTTCGTCCAGCCCGACCGGTTCGACCTGGTCTACGTCGGCGAGGACAACGAGGAGCACACGCCGGTCATGATCCACCGCGCGCTGCTGGGCACGTTCGAGCGGTTCATGGCCGTCATGATCGAACACTTCGCCGGCCGCTTCCCGCTGTGGCTCGCGCCCGAGCAGGTCCGCGTCCTCCCGGTCAACGAGGACACCCTCGGCTACGCCCACCGCCTGCGCAACGACTTCGAGGAGAGCGGCTTCCGCGCGACGGTCGCCGACGGCGACGACACGCTCCAGCGGCGGATCCGCGCCGCCCACGACGAGAACGTCCCGTACATGCTCATCGTCGGCCCCGACGAGGAGGAGTCCGGCACCGTCTCCGTACGCGACCGCGCCGAGCGCGAGACCCGCGACGTCGACCCCGAGGACTTCCTCGCACACCTCCGGACCGAACGCGACGAGAAACGGCTCGAACCGGACTTCCTCGACGAGTAGCCCGGTCGACCGGGCCCCCCGGGTCGCCCGCACCGCACGCTTTTCTGTCGCTCCCAACACCTCGGAGGCGAGCGACCGGACCGCCCTCGCTGACCTGCTCGACGGCGAGTGACGAACCGCGAGGAGCGGTCGACAGCGACGGTGAGACGGCCGAACACCGGTATCGTTTTGATCGTGGCGCCACGATCGGTCGCTAGTCCCCCGCATGCCCTCCCGAATCCGCGCGCTGGGGGTCGTCGCCCTCGCCCTCTGCTGTGTGCTGGCCGCGATCGGCGCGCTCGCGCTGTCGGTCCCCGGCGCGCCCGCCGACGCCCAGCAGCCCGAGGCGACCGACGGCGGCCTCCAGCGCCTCCACGACGCCGGCGTCACCGGCGGGAATGTCACCGTCGGCGTCGTCGGCGTCACCGGCTTCGACACCGGTCACCCGGCGATCGCCGACCGCGTCGCCGAGAGCCGCGCGTTCGGTGACGGCGCGACCGTGGCGAACGGCGGCCGCAACCGCCACGGCACCGCGACCGCCGCCGTCGTCGCGCGGACCGCGCCCGACGCGGACCTGCGGCTCGCGACGTTCGACGACACGGAGGGCTTCCGCCGGGCGGTGACGTGGCTCGTCACCGCCGACGTGGACGTGATCGTCGCCCCGGTGTCATTCTACGGCCGTCCCGGCGACGGCACCTCGACGGTCGCCCGACTCGGCGAGTGGGCGCGCCGCGAGGGCGTCGTCTTCGTCGCGCCGACCGGCAACCTCGCCCGCGGCCACTGGGCCGGCCGCTACGACGACCCCGACGACGGCCGCCTGCGCTTCGGCGACGCGACGCGCAACTACCTCGCCGGCCGCGGCAGCGAGACGCGGATCTGGCTCGGCTGGGACGGCGCCCACGCCAACGAGACCTACGTCGCCGAACTCTACCGGATCGACGACGGGGAGCGCAGCCTGGTCGCCCGCTCGGAACCGTTCCCGGGCGACGGCGTCCCTAACGCCCGGATCAACGCCCGCCTCCGGGGCGGCACCTACTACGTCGTCGTCCGCGGGCCGGAGAACGCCACCGGCGCGCGGGTCCGCCTCTCCTCGCCCACCCACCGGTTCCAGCGCACCCGGCCCGAGGGGAGCGTCGCCGCGCCGGCGACCGGCCGCGGCGTGATCGGCGTCGGCGCCTACGACCCCGCGGCCGACCGCGTCGAACCGTTCAGCTCCAGGGGCCCCACCGCTGACGGCCGCCTCGGCGTCGACGTGGTCGCGCCCGCCCGCCACGAAGTCGGGGGCTACGACGAGCCGCTGGTCGGCTCCTCCGCCGCGACGCCCTACGTCGGCGGGCTCGCCGCCCTCGCCCTCGGCGCCGAGCCCGACCGGTCGCCCCGGCAAGTCGAGTTGCGCCTCGAACGGGCGGCGCTCGACGTGGGCCCGAACGGCACCGACGCCGTCGCCGGCAACGGACTGGTCGTCCCCGGACGCGCCGTCGACCTGCCCGCCAACGCGACGGGATGAGCGACCGACCGGTCGGCGTTCACTCGGGGACGGCCCACGAGGCCATGGGACTCGCGGCGACCCAGGGGTCCGACCGCCAGGGCATCGACGCGGCGGCGAGGGTTCCGTCCGGCTGACGGGTGAGGAAGCCGGCCTCGACCAGCGTCGGCAGGTGAGAGTGGACCAGGGAGAGTTCGACGATCTCGGCGACGGAGGCGGGCACCGCGGTCGGGTCGACGCCGCGCTCGCGAGCGGCCACGGCGGCGGCCAGGTCGCGGTCGCTGGCGGGCCCGTCGGCGATCAGTTCGTGGAGGACGACCTGCCGGCGCTCGCTGGCCAGCGCGGCGAGCGTCGCGTCGTAGGCCGCGTCGGGCTGGTCGGCGACGAGTCGGGCGGCCCACTCGCGGTCGAAGGGAGTGTCCGAGGGGGCCGCGACCAGTCCGGTCTCGGGGTCGAAGGTGATCCCACCCGCCTCCGCGAGGGTCGGCAAGTGGACGTGGTACAGGGCGGTTTGCAGGTCCGTTCGGTGGGCCGTCGCGTCGGGGCCCGCGGCCGCGGAGTCCGTGTTGGCCGGGCGTTCGGCGAGCGTCGCCGCCAGCTCTCCCACGGTCGCGGTCGCGCCGCTGTCGACCAGTTCGGCGAGTACCGCCCGCCTCGTCGCGTCGGCCAGCGCGTCCAGTACGGCCGGCGACGCCGTGGGGACGCCCATCGTGTAGCTCCCCGTCCGGCTCCCTGATAAACAGTTCCCAGGTCTTTCAACTGATGATACTACATCGCTCTGTTCAGTTGCGATCCTGCGATCCGATGGTTTCGTTCCGGTATCAAAACGCTGGGCGGCGTGGCGCTACAGCGCTTGCTTGTACGCTTCGAGCGTCTCCTCGACGTCGTCGTCGGTGTGGGCGTGGGTGACGAACTGGGACTCGTACTGGTTCTGCGCGAGGAACACGCCCTGCTCGCTCATCTCCTCCCAGAAGACGCGCCGCCAGCGGTCGGTCTGGCCCGCGGCCACGTCGGCGGCGTTTTTCGGACAGTGCTCGAAGCGCGGGCAGTCGGGGCGCTGGGAGCAGCCGCCCTCGCAGTGGCCCTCGAAGGTTTCGGGGGCGTCACGGGTGAACAGGACCTTGAAGATCCCTTCGGTGCCGGCGACGGTGTACTCGGGTGCCTGGTCCGCGACGATCTCCTGAAGACCGGTCCGGAGCCGCTCGCCCAGGTCGTTGATGTGGTCGTGAACGTCGTGTTCGGCGGCGTAGCGCAGCGATTCGAGGCCGGCGGCCATCGTGACGGGGTGGCCCGAGAAGGTGCCGGCCTGGAACACCTCGCCGGAGGGGGTGAACTGCTCGATCAGCTCCGAGCGGCCGCCGATGGCACCGACGGGGAAGCCGCCGCCGATGAGCTTGCCGAAGGTCGTGATGTCCGGGTCGATACCGAACTTCCCCTGGGCGCACTGGAGGCCGCCGATCCGGAAGCCCGTGATCACCTCGTCGAAGATCAGCAGGGCGCCGCTGTCCTCGGTGAGGTCGCGCAGCGTCTCGTGGTAGCCGTCGACCGGTGTGACGATGCCCATGTTGGCGAGGATGGGCTCGACCATGACGGCCGCGATGTCCTCGCCGTGGTCCTCGAAGACGCGGTGGGCCGCTTCCTCGTCGTTGAACGGCACCGCGAGCGTGTGCTCGGCGAAGCTCTCGGGGATGCCCGGACTGGAGGGTTCCACGTCGTCGTACTCCCCCTCGACGAGGGTGGTCTCCTGGGCGCCGTGGTAGCCGCCCTGCATGACGACGATCTTGTCGCGGCCGGTCGCGGCGCGGGCGAGCCGGCAGGCCGACACCGTCGCTTCGGTGCCGGAGTTGACGAACCGGATGGACTCGACGCTGGGGACGTGCCGCGTGACGAACTCCGCGTGTTCGACCTCGATCTCGGTCGGCGCGCCGAACATCGGGCCCTCGCTGACCCGCGACTGGATCGCCGACTCGACGGGCTGGGGGAGGTCGTGGCCGTAGAGGAGGGGGCCGAGGCCCATCACCCAGTCGATGTAGCGGTTGCCGTCGGCGTCGATCACGTGGCCGCCGTCGCCGCGTTCGACGAAGAACGGGTAGGGCTCGATTGCGGCCCGCACCGAGGAGTTGACGCCGCCGGGCATGACCGACAGCGCGCGATCGTAGAGGTCCCGTGACCGGTCGTGGTTCATACCCCCCGCTTCTCGCTCGTCGCCCAAAGGCGTACCGAGGTGCACCCACGCTTCCGGTTTGGGCTCCGTCCCGCGGCCGAATCCGTTCGTTCCGGTGGCCGACCGTCCCGCCGTAACCCGCCCGTGGTTCCGCGTCCGGTAGTTTCTTGGCTCAACACGCGGTGACACACCGCATGACCACGCGACTCGCGGCGATCGGCCTCGGCGACCTCGGACGGATGCAACTCGACGGCGTGACCGCCCACCCCAACGCCGGCGTGACGGTCGTCGCTGGCTCCGACGTGGCCGCCAACGCCCGCGAGGCCTTCGCCGCGGAGTACGACGCCCCCGTCTACGCCGACTACGAGGCGATGCTCGATTCCGAGGCGATCGACGCCGTCACCGTCGTCACGCCTCACACCCTCCACTACGAGCAGACCGTCGCCTGCCTGGAGCGCGGGCTCGACGTGCTGCTGGAGAAGCCGATGGTCACCGAAACGGGCCAGGCCGTCGACCTCGTGAACCGCGCCCGCCAGAGCGACGCGCTCCTCCAGATCGGCTATCAACGGCACCTCCACCCGGGCTACCGGGCCGTCCGCGAGACCGTCCTCGGGGGCGACATCGGCGACGTACACATGGCCGCCTGCTATCTCGCCCAGGACTGGATCTCCGGGACCCGAGGCACCTGGCGCGTCGATCCCGCGCTCTCGGGCGGCGGCCAGCTCAGCGACTCCGGCTCGCACCTGCTCGACGCGTTGCTGTGGACCACCGATTCGCGGGCCCGCGAGGTCGCCGCCGTGATGGACGACCGCGACCACGCCGTCGATATCAACACCGCGCTGTCGGCGACGCTCGACGGGCCCGGCGGCCCGATCACTGCGAGCGTCGGCGTCAGCGGCGACGGCACCGGCTTCGAGGAGTCGCTCGTGCTCTGGGGCACGGACGGCCACCTCCAGTTCGGCCACGCGGGGCTCACCGTCTTCGACGGCTCCGGCGGCGAACCCGACCACCGCGAGTTCGACGCCGGCACGTACGCCGAGCAGACCACGAAGAAAGTCGTCGCGTTCCTCGACGCCGTCGAAGGCCGGCGCGACAACCCCGTTCCGCCGGAGTTTGGGCTGCGAGTCACCGCGCTGACCGAGGCCGCCTACCGCGCCCGCGACTCCGGCGAGACCGTCGACGTGACCGAACTCGTCGCGAACGCGCGCGAGGAGTACGGGGGGTAACCCCATCGTACACGGCCGTCCGCCCCACTCATATGGCGCGTGCTGTCGAGCGTTGCGAGGCGCGACTTCGGAGCGCCTCGATGCGAACGGCTCTGCCGTGAGCGTGCCCGCCTCCTGGCGGGCCGCTCGAAATAGCCGCGCGAGGTCCTCGCGAACCGTGTGAGCGAGGGCTTGTCAGAGCTTGCTCTGACAGTGGATGAGCACCGCACGCCGCAGGCCCGCGGAGCGCAATCGGCTGGGGGGGTATGAGGCCGTCTGCGGTGCTGGGCGGTTGCTGTCCCTGGTGTCTGCGCGAACCATGTGAGCGCAGGCCCAGGAGAGCAAGCTCTCCTGGTGGACTGATAGGGCGAGACGCGCTCGCGCCTGTTTAGTCGCCTGAGCGGGCGACTATCCGAAGCGGCCGCAAGGCCGCGAGGATATCCCGCTCAGCGACCGCGAGTGCGAGGCGCGAGCGAAGCGAGCGCCTCGACATGCGAACGGGGAGTGCAACGACCCGTGAGCGAGCGCGTCGAGGGCTTTCACCGTTCACTGTCGAATGCGGTCGATCCAACTCCAAGCGAGCGCGCCGAGGGCTTTCATCGCCTGCGATCTCCTGCTGTCGACTGATCCCCGGTGTCTCTCGCACGGATCTCAGCGCACGGTGTCCTCGGCGGTACCGGGACCGTCACCTGCGGAGTCGCCAGTCGGCTCACCGCCGTCGCCCAGCCGTGAGACGAGGACGGCCCGGAGCGGCCGGGGGCTGTGTTCGCGGACGACCAAGAGCACGTTCGTCGCGAACAGCGCGAAGCCGACGGTCGCGAGCGCGCCGGAGACGGCCGTGACGGCGGTGGGGAGACCGAGGGCGCTCGCGAGGACGAGCCCGGTCGCGCCGAGGGTGACGCAGACGAAGTCCGCCGTCGCGACACGGTCGTCGTACAGGTCGTCGATCATCGGGACGGGCTCGTACCCCAGGCGGTCGCTGTAGCGGTGGACCCAGACGATGAACGGGACGACGTGGTACAGCGTCCCGAGGACGACGAAGCCGACGACGCCGAAGACGAGCAGGTGGGGCGGGCCGCCGCCGAGCAGGGCCGACCGGGCGAGCGGGTCGACCAACCAGGCCCGGCCGGTGAACAGCGCCCACGCGGCCATCGCGACGGCGGCGACGGCGTACCGCGAGAGCATCGGCGTCCGCTCGACGGCGGTCTCGACGAGCCTGCGCGCGAGGACGACCGCGAAGCCACCCAGGGCGACGGCGACGAGGAGGCCGCCGACACGTGCCAGCGGCGCCGACCCGAGCAGCCGCCCGGTCGCGAGCGCGACGACACCGACCGGATAGCCCGCTTCCTCGAATCGCCGGAGATGGACGTCGACGCCGTGCAGCTCCGTCTGGGTGAACATCGTGGCGAGCTGGTAGAGCGCGCCCAGGACCGTCGTGAGGACGGCGCCGAAGACGGCCAGCGTGGCGTGGGCGCCGACCAACCGGTACCGGGCGACCGGCGAGGCGGCGAGGAAGGGCATCGAGTAGTCCATCGCGAGGGCGAACCCCATCGCGGGGACGGCGGCGAAGCAGGCCAGCGCGAACGCGAAGTGCCGTTCGGTCACGCCCCACGGCCGGGCGTCGAGGAGGGTCCGGCCGACGTTGTAGACGAACGTCCAGAACCCCAGGAGAGCGAGGCCACCGAAGGCGTGGACCCAGCCGAGCGCGCCCGTCGCGAAGGCCGCGGCCATCCCGCCGACCCCGACCGCGACGAGCCATAGCTGGACGGTCGCCAGCCGTCGCGAGTGCAACGCGACGTTCGACCAGACGGGGACGAACTGGACCATCGCGCCCATGATCGTCACGCAGACCCACCCCGCCAGCAGCAGGTGGAGGTGCGCTAGCACCGACACGCCCGACAGCAGGCCGACGGCGTCGAGGACGCCCGCGACGCCGCCGGCGAGCAGCAGCGCCAGTCCCACGAGAAAGTGCCGGAGCGGCACCGTCATCGGGGGCTGGCGGTCGGTGTCGACCTCGCCCGGGATCGCGCTCATACCCGACCGTACGACCGCCGAACTCGTCGGGTTGTGGTCGAACACGTTCGCCTGTGGCCGCCGACGGTGGGCCGGGCACCTACCGACCGGCGGGTCGGTAGTCGGACCCGTCGCCGGTCGGCCGACCCGAAATATAACTTGATTGACGACCACTGTCCGGTATGGGAGACCGCCGCCCCAACTACGCGCTCGTTCCGTTCCAGCAACATCTCGGTCAGAACGAGGAGAGCCTCGCGGTGCCGTGGGCCGAGTTCGTCGGCGACGAGACCGACGAGTTGACCTTCGAGGCCCCGACCGACGAGGCCACCGACGCCTACCTCGAACTCCAGGCGTACGACGTCGAGGAGTACGGCCACGAGATCCGGGTCAACGGCACCGCGCTCTCCGGGTTCGACATCCCGCCACGGGACGGCTGGCAGCAGTGGATGGACACCCTCTCCGGCATCGACCTCGTCGAGGGCGAGAACACCATCAAATTCGAGCGCGATACCGACACCACTGACGCGTTCGTCGTCGGCGTCGTCGTCGTCCACTGGAAGGAACCGGTCTGAGGCGTCGCGGCGCGTTCGAGAGCGTCGTCGCGCCCCGGTCGAACCGGTTATGGTATAAACCCCAGTATTCTCGCTGTGCTGACGTTGGTAACGCCTGGCATACTCGAAACGGGTAGCGGGCGCCATATGGCGGTTATCCGGTGATACAGCGCGGCTACCCGAGGACCGCTGATAGTCCTCGAACACCCACATTTATATAGAAGCACATTCATACTCTCGGTTGAACATGAGTCAGCAGCGAATGCAGGGTCAGCCCATGATCATTCTGGGCGAGGACTCCCAGCGCATGAAGGATAAAGACGCGCAGAGCCACAACATCTCGGCGGCGCGCGCGGTCGCCGAGTCGGTCCGCTCCACACTCGGGCCGAAGGGGATGGACAAGATGCTCGTCGACTCGCTCGGCGACGTAACGGTCACGAACGACGGCGTGACCATCCTCACCGAGATGGACATCGACAACCCGACGGCCGAGATGATCGTCGAGGTCGCCGAGGCCCAGGAGGACGAGGCCGGTGACGGCACGACGACCGCGGTCGCCATCGCGGGCGAGCTCCTCAAGAACGCCGAGGACCTCCTCGAGCAGGACATCCACCCGACCTCGATCATCCGCGGGTTCAACATGGCCAGCAAGGAGGCCAAAAAGGAGATCGGGGAGATCGCCACCTCCGTCGACCCGAGCGACGAGGAGATCCTCGAGAGCGTCGCCGAGACCTCCATGACCGGCAAGGGCGCCGAGCTCAACAAGGACGTGCTCGTCGACCTGGTCGTCGAGGCCATCCAGGCGGTCACCGTCGAGGCCGAGGACGGCAGCCACGTCCCGGACCTGCAGTTCCTCAAGCTCCAGACCCAGACGGGTCGGTCCGTCTCCGAGTCGGATCTCTTGACCGGCGGCATCATCGACAAGGACGCCGTCCACAGCGACATGCCCAGCACCGTCGAGGACGCCAACGTTCTCCTGCTGGACACCCCCATCGAGGTCGAGGAGACCGAGACGGACGCCCAGCTCAACCTCGACAGCCCCGACCAGCTCCAGGACTTCATCGAGCAGGAGGAACAGCGCCTCCAGGAGATGGTCCAGACGATCAAGGATTCGGGCGCCAACGTCGTCTTCTGCCAGAAGGGCATCGACGACATGGCCCAGCACTACCTCGCCAAGGAGGGCATCCTCGCCGTCCGCCGCGTCAAGAAGTCGGACATCGAGTTCGTCTCCGAGATTCTCGAAGCGCGCATCGTCTCGGACATCGACTCCGTCTCCGCCGAGGACGTGACCGAGGGCAAAGTCACCCGCGACGAGGACGACGAGCTGTTCTACGTCGAGGGGAGCGGCCACGGCGCGACGCTGCTGCTGCGCGGCTCGACCAACCACGTCGTCGACGAGCTCGAGCGCGGCATCAACGACGCGCTCGACGTCGTCGCCTCCACCGTCGCCGACGGCCGCGTCCTCGCGGGCGGCGGCGCCACCGAGGTCGAACTCGCCGGCCGCGTCCGCGACTACGCCGACTCCGTTTCCGGCCGCGAGCAGCTCGCCGTCGAGGCCTTCGCCGACTCGCTCGAGCTCGTCCCGCGCGTGCTCGCCGAGAACGCCGGCCTGGACTCCATCGACACGCTGGTCGACCTGCGCGCCGCCCACGAGGACGGCGACGAGCACGCCGGCCTGAACGTCCACTCGGGCGACGTGGTCGACACCTTCGAGGCCGGCGTCGTCGAGCCGGCCCACGCCAAGGAGCAGGCCGTCTCCTCGGCCTCCGAGGCCGCGAACCTCGTCATGAAGATCGACGACATCATCGCCGCTGGCGACCTCTCGACCGAGGGCGGCGACGAGGGCGGCCCCGGCGGCCCCGGTGGCGCGCCCGGCGGCATGGGCGGCATGGGCGGCGGTATGGGCGGCATGATGTGAGAGCGGGCTCGAACGAAGTGAGAGACCGCTGAAAGCCGAGCAGGGAACGCGCCGCGCGAAGCGCCGCGAAGTCGAGGCGGCTCCGCCGCCTCGCAGGCAGTGACCCGCGAGGCAAGCCCACTTTTTGCTGAGGGGGGTTCCTCGCTCGCTCCGCTCGCTGCGGGACCCCTCTCAACAAAAACTTGGGGGAACAGCCGAACTCGCGCTCTGTGCGAGTTCGGTGAACCGCGCGCCTGCGGCGCGCGGATGCGTACCCGTCGACCGCTGGATCGCCCGTCGATTACCTTCTCTCGCTTTCGCCCGACCAGTCACGCCGTCGGCGCCGGCTCCTCCGACTGTTCGCCGACGCGTTCGACCTTCGTGCCGCCGCAGTTGCGACACGAGGGGATCTCGAGGTCGTCGTCGGTGTAGTACTCCTCGCCGCAGCTCTGACAGCGGTGGCTCGGGATGTGCTGTTGCTCGCGGTCGCCGGTGACGACCACCGGCCGCTCGGCGTCGAGCGTCACCTCCTGGCTGACGCTGCCGAACAGCACAGACCCGAGCGGCGACCGCTTGCGCCCGCCGAGCAGGATCATGTCGGCGTCGTAGTCGGCGGCCGCCTCCAGGATGCCCGACGCCGGGTCGCCGTATCGCGTGACCGGTTCGACCGAGAGGCCGGCTTCCTCCAGTCGTTCGTACGCGTGCTCGCCGGCTCTGAGCTGCAGCGGCGACGCCTCCTCGGCCCGGTCGGCCTCGCGGAACACGTGCAGGAGCTTCACGTCCACGTCCTCGTTCGCGTTCGGGAGCCCGATCGCCGTCTCTACCTGCGCCGTCGCTCGGGATTCGGCCATGTCGACCGGCAGCAGGACTGTGTACATGGGTGTGACACCAATGTTAACATACAGCAAGTAGCGTGAAAACTGTTGCGCACCATCTTTTTCCGCCGGGGGTTTCCTCGGTCGCCTGCGGCGACCTGCGGGAACCCCCGGACGCAAAAACATGGGTGAAAAAGCGGGACCTCACTGCGTTCGGTCCCGTGAACCGGCGCCTTCGGCGCCGGATGCTCAGTGAAGATGACGGATGTACAATCCACCGTGGCGCGCGCTGTCGCGGCTCTCGTGTTCCTCGTGAGTGAAGCGAACGAGGGTCAGCGAGAGCTTCGCTCTCGCCAGACGCGACAGCATCGTGCGAGGTCTGCGGGCGACCCGAGCGTCGCCCGCATAGCCCGAGGGACCTCCGGTCCCTCGCTGTCTTCGTGAAGGTGTGACCGAAGGCTTGTCAGAGCGTGCTCTGACAGTGGATGACTGAGCGACCACAACGAGCGAAGAAATCGGTTGGGGAGGCTTGTGGCCGTCTGCGGTCGCTGTGTGGGGCGGGTACGGTTCCTGGTGGACTGAAAGGGCGAGGCGTGCTCGCGTGCAGTTCAGTCGCCTGAGCGACCCCTATCCGCGTGAGCGGTGCGGAGAGCGCGGATATGTCGCTCAGCGACCGCGAGCGCGGCGAGGGCTTTCATCGCCTGCTGTCCCCGGTGAGTGCAGTCGCTGCCGTTCGACTTCATTCCGAGACTCATCACCCCGAAACTACCGATACACTCACACACGAACCGAATGCATCGTCCGTTTCGGTCGAACCTCTAAGTGTGCGGCCGGGGTATATCGGGTATGCAGACGCTACTGTTGGACCCCGACGCCGTCGAGGAAGCCGCGGAGATGTCGGCGGTGGTGTCGGCGGTCGAAGACGCCTTCGTCGCCGACGCTCGCGGCGACGCGCAGATGCCCGCCAAGTCCTACATCGACTTGCCGCAGTACAACGGCGACTTCCGGTCGATGCCCGCCTATCTCGACGCCGGCGAGTGGGACGCGGCGGCGGTCAAGTGGGTCAACGTCCACCCGGACAACCCCGAGGACCACGACCTGCCGACGGTGATGGGCACCGTCGTCTACTCCGACCCCGAGACGGCCTTCCCGCTGGCGCTGCTCGACGGGACGACGATCACCCGCAAACGCACCGGCGCCGCCGCGGCCGTCGCGACCAACCACCTCGCCGTCGAGCACGCCCGAACGATGGGGGTCGTCGGCGCCGGCGTCCAGTCGTACGCGCAACTCGAAGCGATCGCGACCGTCCGTCCCATCGAGGCGGTCGTCGTCGCCGACAACGACGAGGAGCGGGTCGCCGAGTTCGTCGAGGCGTTCGACGACCGCTTCGACGTGCGCGGCGGAACCATCGCAGAGGCTGCCCAGTGTGACGTCCTCTCGACGGTGACGCCGGTCGAGGAGCCGATCGTCCACGAAGTCGGCGACCACACCCATATCAACGCCATCGGCGCCGACGCCGCCGGCAAACACGAGATTGCCGACGAGGTCCTCCTCGACGCCACGCTCGTCATCGACGACTACGAGCAGTGTACCCACTCCGGCGAGATCAACGTCCCCTGGAGCGAGGGGGTCCTCTCCGACGACGACATCCACGGCGAACTCGGCGAAGTGATCGTCGGGGAGAAACCCGGGCGGACGCCCGAGACCGGCGTGACGGTGTTCGACTCGACCGGCCTGGCCGTCCAGGACGTGGCCGCCAGCCACGTCGTCTACGAGTACGCGACCGAGCACGGAGTGGGCGACCCCGTCTCACTGGTCGACACCGACGTGCTCTGAGCGGACGGCCCGTCGTTCGCACTGGCGGACCGGTTCAGCGCAGTCCGTCGAGGTCTCCCGGCGTGTCCACGTCGACTCGGACGCCCGGATCACCCGTCTCGACGACCGCGGCGTCGTCGGCGTTCTCGAAGACGGCGCGGCCGCCGGTGTCGCCTTCGACCGCCGCGAGCGCGTCGAAGTGCCGACCGTCGAAGAGGACGGGATTGCCGCGCCGGCCCTCGCATCCCGCCGCGAGCGCGGATCCGCGGCCGTCTCGGTAGGCTCCGACGAGCCGGTCCACGCTCTCGGGAGCGACCCGGGGCATGTCCCCGAGCGCGAAGACGACCGCGTCGGCCCGCTCGCGCGCCCACGCGACGCCGCGGCGGACCGAGGTCGCCTGGCCAGCGGTCGTGTCGGGGTTCTCGACGACCGCGATGTCGAGCCCGGCGAGCGCGTCGCCGACAGTCGGCGATTCTGGGTCGATGACAGCCGCGACCGGGCCGATCTCGGCGTCGGTAAGCGTTCGCGCCGCCCGTCGGACCAGCGGCTCGCCGTCGAGCGTGGCCAGCAGTTTGTTCCGCTCGCCGAAGCGGTCGCTGTCGCCCGCGGCCAGTAGCACGCCCGCGACGGTCGAGTCGGCGGTCACGCCGCCGTCTACGGTGGGGTTCGGCAAGTCTCTACCGCAGCGGAGGCGACGATACGCGCTCCGCCCGACTCCGAGCCAGTCGGTGCTAGACGTGTCGAGGTCCCCGTCCGGTTCAGTCCGTCCCGGTCAGGTCGGCGGCCATGACGAAGTCGGGGTTCTCCGAGACGGCGATACCGGCGTAGGCGGCGTCGGAGACGTGGCGCGGCGTCTCGGGGATCAGGACTCGCGTTCGGTCGGCGCCCAGATCGGCCGCGTCGCGGGCGAGGGCCGCAAAGAGCGTCTGGGCGGCGTGGACGTCGTCCCAGGCGCCGACGCCGTACTCGACCCACCGCTCGCTCGCTCCGTCCCCGTCGTCGCCCCCGCTCTCGCGTTCGTACTCCCGGGTCCGGACGGCGGCGCCGTGCGTGCCGTCGTTCCCCTGCACCGCGAACGCCCGTCGCTCGTCGGCGGCGGTGCGGAACCGCTCGCGGGTCGCTTCCGAGAGCGCCCACGATTCGGCGGGGTCGAGCGTCAGGCCGACGAGTTCTTCGGCCGCGTCGCTGCGCTGCCAGTAGCTCCAGGCCGCGTCCGGGTCGGAGATCGCCTCCAGCCCGCCCGCGCCGTTGGCGTCCGCACGGGCGTCCGCGTCCGGGTCGGGGTGGGCCCACCGGAACTCCGCGGCGGGGTCGTACCCCACCCCGCGGGCGGCGCCGAGCCCCGGCGCGTTCCACGAGAAGACCATGTTGCGACAGACCGTCGCGCCGCGGTCGCGCGCCCACGCGAAGCAGGCGTCGTTCATCGCCTCGGCGACCCCCTTCGCCCGGGCGTCGTCGGCCACGCGCATCCCCTGAGCCCACGTCTCGTGGGCCGACAACGCGACGACCTGACAGACACCGATAGCGCGGCCGTCCTCGGCCTCGGCGACGACCGTGTGCTGGTCCGGGCCGTCGGTCTCGACCCACTCCGGGAACACCTCGGGGATGTAGTCGCCGCGGTCGAAGCGGTCGCTCCACGTGTCGCTGGTAAAGGCGACGACGTCCTCGTGGTCCTCGGCACGAGCCTGTCGGACCTCCATCGTCATCGAGTCGTCCCCGTCAGATCCACGGGACCGACCGCTCCTGGATCTCGCCGGCCAGCGACGTTGACATGGCCTCCTCGACGCTCTCGACGTTCGCCAGCGCCCACATCAGCTTGACCTTCGCCGTGCCCGGCAGCGTGTCCTCGCCCTCGACGATGCCCGCCTCCAGCAGGTCCCGACCGGTGTCGTACACCCGGTCGCACACCCGGCCTTCGAGACACTGGCTCGTCATCACGACCGTCGTCCCGTCGTCGACCAACTGCTCGATGCGGGGGATCCAGTCGGTGTGGACGTGGCCCAGCCCCGTGCCCTCCAGTACGACGCCCGATTTACCTTCGAGGGCGTCGAGGAATGCGGGGTCGGTGCTGGGGGTGAACTTCAGCAGGTCCACGTCGGTTTCGAGGTCGGGGTCGATGTCCAGGTCGACCGCGTCGCGCTCGCGGTACTCGCGGCGGAACGAGACCGCCGTCTCCCCGTCGATATCGTAGTCGACGACCCCGAGCGGCTCCGCGCCGACGGTCTCGAAGGCGTCCCGGCGGGAGGTGTGGTTCTTCCGGGCGCGCACCCCGCGGTGGAGCGCACAGCGGTCGTCGGACTCGTTTTCGTGCATGCAGATCAGCACCTCGGCACAGTCGGATTTGGCCGCCTCGACGGCTGAGACGGCGTTCATGACGTTGTCCGAGGACGGCCGGTCCGCCGAGCGCTGGCTCCCGGTGAAGACGATGGGAACGGGCGTATCGAGCATGAAGGCCATCGCCGCGGCGGTGAACTGCATCGTGTCGGTGCCGTGCATGACGACGACGCCGTCGGCACCGGCCTCGATCTCCTCGTAGACCGCCTCGGCGAGGTCCCCCCACACCTCGGGCGTCATGTTCTCCGAGAGGATGTTCGCGACGACGCGCCCGCGGTAGTTGGCGCGACCGGCCAGGTCCGGGACCGCCCGCAGCACGTCCTCGGCGTCGAACTGCGCGGTGACGGCGCCCGTCCGGTAGTCGACGGTCGAGGCGATGGTCCCGCCGGTCGAGATGAGCGACACCGTCGGCAGGTCGTCGTCGAACTCGATGGTCGACCCATCGCTGTCGGCCTGGGCCGACTCCACGTCGTAGACGTCCGATTCGAGCACTTCCACGTCGGCCTCGCTCCGCTCGACGCCGACGTTGTACCCTCCGTCCAGTTTGACGACCAGGTGTTCGCCCGTCGTCGAGGGCAGGAGCACGCCCTCGTATGTCTCGTCCGCGCGGTCCACGCGGACGCGGTCTCCGGCGTTCATGGGAGTCGGTTCCGCCGCGGCGGACTTGAATCCACTCGTTCGACCGGACGGCTCGTCGCCGCGCCCCTCGCGGTGGCGTCCCCGCAAGCGCACGACATCGGGCGGAGGCCCGGCCGGGAACAAGCTGGTGGCGCAACACCCATGGCCCCGCAGTACGAGGTGGCGGGTATGTCCGATCTCGGGGATTTCACTGATTTCGACGGGAGCGACGACGGCGAGGGCGACGACGCGGCCGACGCGACGGCCGCGGAGGTCGACGCTGGCGCCGACGGCGACGGCTCGGCGTCCGACTCGACGGCGGTCGACACGTTCGACGCGGACGAGGCCGACGACGACTTCGAGGCGATGGACGTGACGCCCGCCGGGGAGGACCGGGGCGTCGGCGTCGTCTCGGCGACGGAGGGGCTCCGGATCAGCGAAGACGGCGAGGAGACGGAACTCCGGGCGTACGTCACCGTCGAGAACCGCTCGGACGTGCGCATCGGCAAGTACCTGCTCGTCCCCTATCAGGACGAGGAACGGCTGTTCTGTCGGATCACCGCCCTGGAGTACGCACAGGAGTTCCGCGCCGACGACGCCACCGAGATCCACGCCCGCCGCGCGATGCGCCGGGGCGACATCGACGAACAGGACTTCAAGTTCGTCGCGACGCTCGACCCCGTCGCGGTCCTCTATTCGGAGGGCGACGACCTCAAGCGGCGGATGACCGACCGCGTGCCGAAACCCGAGACGGTCGTCCGCGAGGCGACCGACAAGTCCGAGATCAAGACCGGCCTCAAGATCCCCGAGGACGGCGTCTTCCTCGGCCACCTCTCCGTCGGCGGCGAAAAGGTCGAGACCGCCGCCGAGCCGCCCCACATCGACTACCGGCTGAAAGACGACTACGAGGACGGCGACCCGCTCGTCTTTCGCCACACGCTCGTCGCCGGTGGGACGGGGTCGGGCAAGACCCACAGCGCCAAGAACGTCCTCCGGCAGTACCTCGCCGACGACCGGACCTACCCCGTCGAGGACGGCTCGCGGGACGTGTCACCCGGACTCGTCATGTTCGACCCCCAGGACGAGTACGCCCAGATGCACGACGACAACCCCGACCTCGACGACGCGTTCGCCCGCCGCCTGGAGCGGGAGGGCATCGCCTACGGGGGCGTCGACGACACCATCGCCTTCGTCCCGAAGGTCCAGGGGGCCACCTACGCCACCGGCGACCACCGCGCCGAGCAGGTCGAGTTCACCATCCCGTTCTCGATGGTCCAGGACAACCCCTGGCTCATCGCCGGCGCCAACCTCAACGGGAACCAGTACAACGCCCTCCAGCTCCTCCTCAACCGCTTCTCCCGCGATTACGGGGCCGACGGCACCTACCAGCAGTTCAAGACGTTCCTCGACGACCCGGCGCTGCGCGAGGAGCTCGACGAGACGGGCCGCGTCCACGAAGCCACCTTCAACGCGGTCAAGCGGCGCGCGCTGGGGTTCGACGGCATCTTCGACCAGGACGCCCGCCCGATCACCGAGCGCGTCCACGAGTTCGTCCGCGCGAGCGGGGTCTCCGTCGTCCCGACCTACCACATCAACAACTCCCGGACTACTGTTACTGTGGTCCTCGCCCTCGCCGCGCTGATCGTCGACCAGAAGCTCTCGAACGACCCCGAGCACGAGCGCATCAAGAACACGCCGCTCGTCCTCGGGCTCGACGAGGCCCACAACTTCCTCTCCGAAGTGGACAGCGTCCAGGGCGAGCAGATCATCGGCAAGTTCACGGAGGCAGCGAAACAGGGCCGCAAGGAGCGCCTCGGCCTCTTTCTCATCACCCAGGACCCACAGGACATCGCCGATCCCGTCTTCAAGCAGATCAACTCGACGGTCGTCCTCAATCTCGGTGACGACGACGCCATCTCCGCCGTCAACATCCCCGCGAATCTGGAGCAGAAGGTCCCCTACATGGAGAAGGGCCAGAAGGTCGTCTACTCGCCGGACAACTCCGAGCCGGTCGAGTTGATCGGCCTCTCGAAGTGCCTGACGAACCACGAGTGAGCGGCAGACTGCGCCTGCGCTCACCCCCCCGTCACAGCGACGACAGCTCCGTCACGTCTGCGCCGGCCCGCTCGGCCAGCGCGTCGCGGGCGTCCGGTTTGCAGGTCAGGTACACGACCTGCCAGCCCGACTCGACGAGGTCGCCCAGTACCTCGGCCTGCCGTTCGAGCCGGTCGGGGTCGGCCGACAGGAACGCGTCGTCGAGCAGGAAGAAGCCGTCGCGACCCTCCATGAGCCGGCGACCGAGCGCGACCCGGACGGCCAGATACAGCTGGTCGCGCGTCCCGCGGGAGAGCTCCGCGGGCGAGAACCGCTCGCCGCTCGCCAGCTCGACGGCCAGCCGCGAGTCGTCGGTCAGGCTCACGTCGACGTAGCGGTCGTCGGTCACCCGCCGGAACACGTCGGCGGCCTCGCCGTCGGCGAACAGCGTCGTCATCTTCTCGTTCTCCGATTCGGCCATCCGGTCGAGCACCGTCGCCGCGGCCCGCGAGACGTCGGCGTCGGTCTCGATCGCGTCGACGACCTCGCGCAGGCGGTCGGCCAGGTCCCCGAGCGCGCCGAGGTTGGCGACCGTGAGGTCGAGCGGCTCGCCGGTGAACGCCTCGAAGCGGACGCCGCCGGCGCGCTCGCCGAACCGCTCCAGCTGCCGGCGGTGCTCTCGGAACCGTTCCCGTCGGTACTCCTCCCGCTCGGCGGCTTCTTCGGCGCGCTCGCGGGCGTCTTCGAGCATCTCCTCGGTGAACTCGCGCTCGGCGCCGAAGTCGATCTCGGCTCGCCGGGCCTCCAGCGCGTCCTCGGCTTCGGCGACGACTTCGCGCGGCTCCGCGGCGTCGATGTCGAGCCACTGGCGCAGGACCTCGGTGTTGCCCTGGATGACTTCCGCGTGGTTGTCGTGTTCCTCCCGGTAGTCGGCGATGGCGCCGCGAACGGCCGGCGGGTCGTAGGCGTCGATGCCGACTTCGGAGGCCCGCTCGACGCTCGCCTGCCGGCCGCGTTCCAGCCGGACGACGGCGTTGCTGGCCGAGCGGTAGCCGGCGAGGCCGGCGAGCGCGACGACGCCGAACGCGGCGGGGCCGGCGGCGACCAGCGACGGCTCGCGGATCCCCAGCCCCAGCGGCACCGCGCCCGCGACGACGCCGGCGAGCAGCGCCGCGAGCGTCGCCCGGCCGTACCAGGTCTTGCGCCGCTGGAGCTCGTCTTCGCTCCCGGTCGGCAGGTCGTCGAGCCGCTCGGCCAGCTCGTCGAGTTCGCGCTCGTCGGGGAGCTGTGCGCGCTCGTCGAGGCTGCGCTCCAGCGACCCCTTCGTCTTGACCAGCTGCTCGTAGTCCTCGCGGGCCTTCGCGGCCTCCAGCGCCGCGACCTCGGCTTCGGCCTCGCGCCGCTCGCGGGCGGCCTCGTAGCAGGCCACCTCGGCGCGGTCGAGGCCCTCGGCGTCGGCGCGGTCGAGGTACGCCTCCACGTCGGCGAGCAGGGCCGTCGCCAGGTCGCGTTGCTGGGCGGCGTCGTCGTGGCTCGCCGAGAGGTCCCACCCCTCGGGCGTGAGGCGACCGCGTTCGAGGACTCGCTCGCGGACCGTCTCGATGTCGCCGGTCCAGATGCCGACGATCCGGTCGGTGACCCGGCGGTAGAAGGCCTGCTCGTCGAGCACGCGCAGGTCCCCGTCGCGGACGACGAACACGTTGCGGAACTCCGCGGGCGTCAGCTCGCAGTTGTATCGCTCGGCGTAGCGGTCGAGCAGCGTCTCGCCGTCCGCGAGTTCGTATCGCTCGCCCTCGCCGTCGAGGACGACGTGGCCCTCGGGGCGCTCGTCGATCCGCGAACCGGCGACGCGGCGGTCGCCCGTCAGCGACCGCAGCAGCGACTCGACGAGCAGCGTCTTCCCGGACTCGTTGGGACCGTAGACGACGTGAGCGTCGCCGAGCTGGAGCGTCTCCCGGAGCGGCCCGTAGCGGTCGACGTGGACCTCGCGCAGCTTCACGCGTGGGTCACCTCGCCGGCCGCGAGCAGTTCCGCCAGCGTCTCGACGAGCCGCTCCTCGACCGCCTCGGGGTCGCCGACGCGGTCGAACTCGTCGAGGTCGAAGTCGTCGAGGCGGTCGGCGAAGTCGGCGTAGATCGGGTGGTCGAGGACGGCCGCGACGCCGCGGGTCTCGTTGACCACGGTCGCCGGGCCCGCGGCGGCGTGCAGGCGCTCGTCGAAGGTCGATTCGTCGAGTTCGGTGAACCCGTCGACGCGGACTTCGAGTTCGCTGCGGTCGGTCTCCTGGCCGTCGACCCACCCCTCGACGCGGTCGATGGCGTCGTAAGCGTCGCCGGGCGCGACGGTCGTCGCGAAACGGTCGCGGTAGAAGGTGTCGAGCGCGACCGGCTGGACGTTGGCGTCGTCGGTGTCGACGACGACGGCGTGGCGCCGGCCGGTCTCGGCCCAGGAGTGGGAGACGGGGGACCCGGGATAGATAAAGAGGCCGCCGTTGGGGAGCTTCCGCTGGTAGAGCTCGCTGTGGACGTGGCCCGCGAGGACGAACTCGTAGCCGAGTTCGCCGAGCGTCTCCGTCTGGACGGGACAGTGCGTGGGCTCGGCCTCGTCGCCGGTCCCCCCGGTACCGAACCCGGCGTCGAGCGTGCAGTGCAACAGGAGGACGGCCTCGTCGTGGGCGCGTTCGCGCAGGTCGAAAAAGCGGTCCTCGCCGAGTCGTTCGCACGAAGGGACGGCGACGACCTCGCCGTCGCCGACGGTCGCCACCTCGACGGGATCGGTCGTGAGCGCCCGGAAGTCCGGACCGAACTCGACGTTGCCGTCGAAGACCGCGGCGTCGCGGTTGCCGGGGACGACCAGCACGTCGAAGCCGTTGTCGGTGAACCGCTCGCGCAGTTGCGGACGCAGGTCGTCGGCGGCGGTCGCGGCGTCGAAGCAGTCGCCGCCGACGGTCAGCGCGTCGACGTCCTCGCGCTCGGCCGCGGTCAGGAGGGCGTCGAGCGCGTCGAGCGACCGCCCGCCGCCGCGCCCGAGGTGGAGATCCGCGGTGTGCAGTAGCCGCATGTATCCCGTCTCGCGGCGGCGAGCGACTTAAGGATTGGTTACAGCCCCGACAGAAGCGGATCCGGCCGGTAGCCGACCGATACCACCCGATTCAGAGCCGCAACTCGCGAGCGTCCTCCCACCGGGGCGCGAACTCGGCGGCGATGTCGGCCGCGAACTCGGGGTCCTTGAGATCGATCACCGCGAGCGTCTCGTCCTCGGTGAGCGGATGGGGGACCTCGATGCAGACCTCGGTGTCGTCGACGATCTCGAAGGTGCCGGTGACGTTCGCGCTCGTCCGCGTCTCGAAGTGGTCGTGGGGCTGGAGCGACTCGCGGTAGCGCTCGCCGACCGCTCCCGGGAGCGTATCGACCATCTCCGGCGTGAGCAACACCGACACCGACACCCCTCGTTCCAGCGCGTCCTCCAGCGCGGCGGTGACGCGGGCGGCCACGTCGTCCATGTCGAACTGCTGGACCGGCGCCGACGCGACGACGACGATCCGTTCGTCGGCCGCGGTGAGCCGCTCGACCAGGAGATCCAGCGCCTCGCGCGGCCCGACGCTGGCCGTCCAGAACGGTTCCTCGACGGGCTCGGTCCCGTCGAGTTCGTCGGTCAACTCGTCGACGATGTCCTCGTACTGCTCGGCCTGCTGGTCGAGCTCGCGCTTCTTGTTGTCCAGCAACCGGTCCAGCGCCGTGTCCGATTCGACGGCGACGTACTTCTTCGGCCGGCTCGCCGTCTGACTGCGCGCCAGGCTCTGTGTCTCCAGGCTGTTGAGCACGTCGTAGATCCGGCCCATCGGTACGTCGCTCGCCCGCGAGAGCTCCTTCGCCGTCGTTGCCCCCGCCTCCAGCAGGGCGCGGTAGGCCCGCGCCTCGTACTCCGAGAGGCCCAGGTCTCTCAAACTCGCCATTACCTCACCCTCGCGCCGGGCAAACAAAAAACAACGGGTAAATTTATGCCGGTCGTCGGTGTCGGCTTCCCGTTCGACCGCCAGTGTCGTCGCTCCCGCCGGTCGCCGGCCCCGGGGGTCGATCCCCGGTGTCAGCCCGTCAGGATGGATTCGAGTTCGCCGGGGCTGCTCGCGCGGTCCTCGGGCTTGCCGTCGGCGAGGACGACCGCTTGACCGTCCTCGGCGCGGTCGTCGTCGGGCGCGACGACGGTCTCGTGGTCGGCCAGCCGCAGCGCGGCGCGGTGGAGGTCGCTCCCGGCCTCGCTCCCCACGGCGACCACGCGGGGGTCGCGCAGCCGAGCGACGGCGGAGGCGTAGGTCGCCACCTCGACGCCCATCCGGTCGGTCGCGCCGGCGAACGCCGACAGCGCGTCCTCGGCGGCCGCCCGATAGCGGTCGTCGTCGGTCAGCAGCCAGGTCTCGACCAGCGCGTCCGCGACGTCGACGTTGGTGTCCAGCGGGTACAGCGGACGGTCGAGCAGGCCCGCCCCCTCGGTCGGACCGTCGCGGAACGCGCCCGCATCGCCCTGCAACTCGTCGATCGCGTAGTCCGCGACCGCCCTCATCGGTCCGGGCTCGCCCAGCACCGACGCGCTCGTGGTCAACCCCGAGAGGACTCGCGCCTGCGAGGAGAGGAGCCCGGATTCGCCGACCGCGCCGGTCTCGGGGTCGCCGAAGTGAACGACGCTCCCGTCCCCGCCGACGAGTTCGGCCAGGACGTGGTCGCGGGCGCGCTCGGCGTAGCGGCGGGCGCGCTCGTCGTCGGTGTAGGCGGCCAGCGTGAGCAGGCCGTCGACGGCGACGCCGTTGTGGCCGGCGAAGACCGTCCTGTCGACCGGTGGTGCATCCGAATCCTCGCGCTCGGTCGCCTCCTGGCGGTAGTAGGCGTCGTCGCCGCCCTGGCTCGCCGCGAAGGCGTCGCCGGTCCAGAGGGTCGTCGTCAGGTACTCCACGGTGTCCTCGGCGGTCTCGCGGTAGGCGTCCTCGCCGGTGTAGCGGTAGCCGTGGGCGAACGCCCGCACGAGCGCGGCGTTCTCGTCGACGAGCTTCTCGCGCTGGGGCGACGCCCAGTTGCGGTTGTGCGAGAACCGATAGAAGCCGCCGTCGTAGGTGTCGGCGAGTCGCGTCCGGACGGCTTCGAGCGTCCGGGTCGCCTGGTCGCGCGCCCGCACCAGCGCGAACTCGATGGTGCGAGGGAGGGGGAACTTCACGTCCGTGCCCCACCCGCCGAACTCCTCGTCGTAGGCCGCGAGCAGCTGCTCGACCATGTGCTCCTCGGCGCGGTCCGACAGCTCGCCGGCCGGCGGAGTAGCGTCGCCGAGTTGTCGGGGGATCGACCCCGCGTCGGCGCCCTTGCCGTCCCAGGTCCGGCGGACGGCGTCGAGTATCTCGCGGAAGCCGTCGATCCCGAGGAAAGTCGCGCCCGTGATGACCTCACCGTCGGGGGTCGCGAAGACGGTCGAGGGGAACCCGCCCATGTTGTAGCGGTCGCGGACGCGCGGCCGGCGGTCGACGTTCACCCGTACCGGGACGAACCCGTCGTTGACGTTGGCGGCGATGCGGGGCTCCGAGTAGGTCGTCTCGTCCATCTCCCGGCAGTCCTCGCTCCAGGGCGCCCACAGCGACAGGAGGACGGGTTTGCCCGCCCGCTCGGCGGTCGCGAAGGCGTCCTCGCCCCACTCGCGCCACTCGACTTTCGTCGCGTCCGCTGAATCGTCCATACCCCGGGTAGGGTCCCGGCCCTGTAAGGGATCACTGATCGGGTCTTCCCGTCGACGTGCCCGGCACGTGACCGTCGACTGGCGGTACGGCGTCGTCCCGGAGCCCCACGGCCGGTGTAAATGACAACCGAAATGACTTTGTGGCGGGTACGCGAATCGGGACCGATGGACCGTCGCTCGTACCTCGCGGTCGTTGCGGCGAGTGTCACGGCCGGGTGTGGGGCCGTCTCGGGGTCGAACGAGGCGGGCTGTTCGGACCCGCGAACGCCGGGGTCCGACCCCGCGACCGTGTCCGGCGACGCCGACGACAGCCCGACGACGGTGCGACTGACGAACCGGACCGGTGACTCCCGGAGCCTCCTCGTCGAAGTCTCCGAGATGAACGCGTGGGAGGAGACGGTGTTTCGGGACTGTTACGACGTGGCCCCCGACGCGACGCGCGAACAGGTGGTTTCGATCGAGCGCGCGGGGGAGTATCACGTCTTAGTGGAGACGGGCCGGGCCAGCAGCGCGACCGTCGTCGCGGTCGGGTCCCGGCCCGCTCCCGTCGATATCGAGGTCCGCGACGGAGGAGCCGTCGCCGTTCGACGGTCCGAGCCGACGACGTGACGCGCCCGCAGAGTGGACGCTACCCGCCGAACTGTTCGGTCAGCGCCGGCACGACCTCGAACAGGTCGTCGACGATGCCGTAGTCGGCGATGTCGAAGATTGGGGCGTTGGGGTCTTTGTTGATCGCGATGATCGTGTCCGCGCCTTTCATCCCGGCGACGTGCTGGACCGCGCCCGAGATACCGATCGCGATGTACACGTCGGGCGTCACCACTTTGCCGCTCTGGCCGACCTGGCGGTTCTTCGGGAGCCAGCCGCTGTCGACGACGGGGCGGGAGGCCGAGACGGTCGCGTCCAGCGCCTCCGCCAGGTCCCAGACGATGTCGAGGTTGTCCTCCTCCTCGATGCCACGGCCCACCGACACCAGCACGTCGGCCTCCGAGATGTCCACGTCGCCGCCCGCGACCTCTTCGAAGCCGGTGACGGTCGACCGCACCGCGGACTCGTCGACGGTCACGTCGAACGGCTCGACGGTCGCGTCGCCGCCTTTCGGCGCCTGTGGCCACTCGGCCGGTCGGAGCGTCACGACGGCGCGGTCGGCCTCGACTTCGATCGTCGTCTCGACCTTCGAGCCGTACATCTCGCGGGTGACGACGAGATTACCGTCGACATCCATGTCGACAGCGTCGGTCACGATCGGCAGGTCCAGCCGCTCGGCCACGGCCGGCGCGTAGTCCAGTCCGTTGACGGTGTGGGGCAGGAGCAGATAGTCGGGGTCCAGCCCGTCGGCCAGCCCCTCGACGGCCTGGACGGACACGTCGTGGTTGAACTCCTCGCCGTGGTCGACGGTGTGGACGGCGTCGACCCCCTCGCGGACGAGCGCCTCGCCGAACGATTCCACGTCGCCGCCGACGACCGCGAGGTGGAGTTCCGAATCGGTGGCGTCGGCCAGCTCGCGGCCGGCGCCCGCGAGTTCGTGGCTCACGTCGCGCAGTTCGCCGCGGCGGTGCTCGGCGACGGCCAGCACCGTCATTGGCCCACCCCCGCATCGCGGAGGACCGCGGCGAGTTCACCCGCCGTCTCGTCGGCGCCGCCCTCGAAGACGGTCGCCTCGCCCTCCGCCTCGGGCTCGTCGGTCGCCGTCCAGCGCAGCGGCGTCTCCAGCGCGCTCTCGTCGAGCCCCAGATCGGCGAGCGTCCGCACGTCGAGCGGTTTGTTCTGGGCCTGGCGGATGCCCCGGAGGCTGGCGTAGCGCGGCTCGTTGATCCCCGTCTGGATGGTCAACACGGCGGGCAACTCCACGTCGGTCAGCTCCTCGACCCCGCCCTCCAGTTCGCGGTGGACCGAGGCGACGCCGCCATCGGCGTCGAGTTCGAGCTGATTGACGACCGCGGCCCACTCGTCGCCGAGCTTCTCGGCGAGCGTCACCCCCGTGGCGGCGAAGCTGTCGTCGCCGCTCTGGACGCCCGAGAGTACCAGGTCGGGTTCCTCCTCGCGGGCGACCGCGGCGAGCAGCGACGCCTTCGTCTCGGCGTCGAGCAGGTCCCGCTCGGCGATGGCGTCGTCCCAGACGCGGACCGCGCGGTCGGCGCCCTTCGCCAGCGCCTTCCGAACGGCCTCCTCCGAGCGCTCGGGACCGACGGTGACGGTGACGACCTCCACGTCCTCGCCGTCCTCCGCGATCTGTACCGCTTCCTCGACGGCGTAGTCGTCCCACTCGTTGAGCTCGTAAGTGAGATACCGCTCGTCGACGTCGAGCCCGTCGATCTCGAACTCGTCGTCGACGACCGCCACGTCCGTCACTGTGACGAGGACCTTCATAGCTCGACGGTTGGCCCGCTCGGCGGTTAAACGTTTCCGAGGGATCGGTCGTTGTTCGGCGTTTTCGCGGCGAAACGCGGTCCTGTCCGGAGTACACCCGGCCTACTCGGAGTCGAGGTCGGTCACGTCCTCGTCGGGGAACGAGATGAGGTTCTCCCGGCCGATCCGGAGCTTGTCGATCCGGTCGTCGTCGTCCATGGCCGAGAGCAACTGCGAGACCTTCGCGTTCGACCACCCGGTCTCCTGGACGATGGCCGCCTGTTTCATCCGGCCGCCGTTTTGCTCGATCAGTCGCTCGACGCGCTCCTCGTCGCTGAGCAGTTCCTCGTCGATGCCGTCGTCGGACTCGCCGGTCTCGTCGGTCGTCTCGGCGTCCGTGCCCGCGTCGGCACCGGCGGCGGCGGCCGACCCGTTCGCCCCCGCGGCTCCACCGGCGACGCCGGCGCTGGCCGCGTCCTCCGTCGGCGCGACGCCGTCGGCGGCGGTCCCGGCCGTCTCGCCGTCGGCCGCGGCGCCGTCGGCAGCCGCCGCGCCGGCCTCGGGTCCGCCGCCCGAGCCGATGAGTCCGCCGAGGCCGTCTCCGTCGTCCTCGCGGCGCATGTACGCGACGAGTACGGCGGCGCTCGCCCCGCCGAGGACGACGACGACGACGAACGGCAGCGCGCCCAGAAGGCCGTCGCCGTCACTGCCTGGGCCGCCGGGCCCCGTTCCCGTGCCCGTCGTGGGACCGTCGGGGCTCCCGGTCGGCGTCACCGTCGGCGGTTGGGTCGTGGGCGTCTGGGTCGCAGCGTCGCCGGAGTAGACGATCCACGGGCCGCGTTGGCCGAAGTTCTGTGGCCCCTCCCACGTGGCGACGCCGCCCGCGAGACTCGACGCCGCGGCGGCGCCGCTCGTCGGCACGCTGCTGATACCGTATCCGTCGGGCGGAACGACGACCAGCGTCTCGCTCTCCGACAGCGACGAGAGCCACGCGCCCGAAGAGGTGTTGAACGCGTCGTCGACGGAGAGCAGGTCGCCGTTCGTCCGTCCGAAGTTCGTCCACGTGAACGTCGTCCAGACGGCACCGGTCCCGTCGTGCAGCGCGTGATGGCGCTCGACGTTCCGGATCGTCATCTCGCGGCCGGTCACGCGACTGGCGTTGTCGGCGGCCTCGACGAACGAGTCGAGGACGAGCGGCGACTCGCTCTCGTTGAACTCGTCGACGAAATCGCGGAACGCCCGCCGCTCGTCGGCGGTCGTGATCGAGTCGGACACGACGGTCTTCACGCGCCACCGGGCGTCGCCGTCGGCGGCCACCTCGATCCGCATCTCGATCTCTCCCTGAGCGATGGAGTCGTTGTGCGGGGCGGCGTTCGCGCCGACCATCCCGGAGTGGACTGCCGGACCCGTGGCCTCCGCGGCTCCGAGCGCCGCGGCCGGGGCGACCCCGACCGGGAGGAGGAGGAGGAGTGCGGTGACGACGACGGCGAACGACCGCGGGGACATACTCGACTCATTTCGGCCGGAGCGGAAAACGCTTTTCATTAAAACGTCTCCGTTGCTTTTGAAACGTCTGCGGCCCTCTCTACGCCTCGCGTCGGTATCGCGAGTAGATGGGTTTTTGTAATTGGCGACGAAAGAGGGCATCCGATGTCTCAGAACCGCCCTGTCCTCCTCGCGGTCCTGGCGCTGCTCGTGGCGGCACCGGCGACACAGGTGGTCGCCGCGGGATCGCTCGGAACGGGCTCCGCTTCCCTCCCCGAGCGCGCACTCGAACCCGACGGCGGACCGACGCCGGGCGCGTCGGTCGCCGCCCAGCAGAGCGCCCCGACCGACGCGGCTGCCCAACAGAACAGGTCGAACTACCTCGGGATCAACGACGAGGCCGTCGAGACCGCTGACTACCAGCGGGCCGGGCTGAACGTCGGCGGCGCCCTCCAGCGGGACGTGGCCGCCCTCCAGGGGGAGTACGCGTCGCTCACGTTCGAACGGCGCTACGAGAACACGACCAAAGAGCGCCCGCGGACGGCGCTCCTCCGCGAGGAGGTCAGCCGCCTCGGCGAGCGCGTCCAGCGGCTCGAACTCCGGCGCAACCGGCTCCTCGACGACTACAACGCCGGAGAGGTCAGCGAGGGGGAGTTCCTGCGGGAAGTCGCCGCGATCGATAGGGCCGCCCGCGTCGTCGGCGACCGGTTCACCCGGATCCGCGGCGCGACCGGGCTGGAACTGCCCTCGGGGCTGGACACGAAGATGAACAACCTCGAGGGCGATCTGCTCTCGTTGCGGGGGCCCGTGCGCGCCCAGGTCGGAGCGGCCATGGCGGGCGAACGCCCGCCCGTTCCGGTCTACGCGGTCACGTCACAGACGGGCATCGTACTGTCGTCGGTCGACCGGTCGCAGTACTACCGCGAAGCCTATCTCGGCCAGAACCGCGAAGAGGTCGGACCTGACCTGTTCGTCACGGAGGGCTCGCCCAACGGCGTCGTGGCCGCGGTCAGCCGGATGACGGAGCTCTACCCGTGGGCGAGTTCCAACAGCCGCTCCGGCCCGAACGTCGAGGGCATCGGGAACACCTCCATCTACTACGTGTCGCTGCGCCACTCCCACGGCTCGCTCGGTACCTACCTCGACGGGCGCACGGAGTCGCCGTTCCGCGAGATACAGACCAAATCCCTCGAAGCCACGCCCAGAACCGCCACGACGAACGCGAGCCAGGGCGTCGAACTGACGGTAAACCGAACGCACGCGACCGGCCCGATGCAGATATCGGTCCGTGACAACCTGACCGGCGACGCCCTCGAAGCGAACGTGACCATCAACGGCGACGATGTCGGATCGACCGGCGCCGACGGCGAGCTCTGGACGCTCACCCCGAAACAGGCGGTCCGTCTCGAGGTCACGACCAGCGACGGCCGGACGGTTCGCGACCGCTTCTTCGCGAGCTAAATCCCACTCTCGGAACCGTTCTCACCGAAAACTGTCCGCGCCGCTCGCTACGGGCACTGCGTGGCGGCTACGCCGCCACGACATACGGTCGCGGGCCCTCGGCCCGCGACCCGCCGCTCGCGCAAAAACGTGGTCCTGCTGAGCGAAGCGAAGTGGTTCGAGAGAGCGACGCTCTCTCGTCATGTCGAAAATCTCTGCTTTTCGGACACAGGGCTCGGGAGAGCTTGCTCTCCCGGTGGCGGAAAAGCGCTCGCTCCGCTCGCGAGTCCGCTACTCGGGGACTTCGGCGACGGTCGTGATCGCCACTTTCGGGCTGTAGGAGGGTCCCATCGTCACGTGGCGGAACTGCTCGTAGCCCGCCTCGCGGAACATCCGGTCGGCCTCGTCCTCGCCGTAGAACAGCATGAACGCGTCGGCGAGCTTCTGGAAGACGGTGTTGGAGGGGTAGTTCGGGCCGACGATAAGGACCTGTCCGCCGGGTTTCGCGATGCGGCGACACTCCGCGAGCGCCGCGACGGGGTCGGGCCAGTACTCAATCGACCCCGACGACCACACCACGTCGAAGGTGTCGTCTTTGAACGGCAGGCGCTCGGCGTCGCCGCGGTAGAAGCTGACGGGGTCGTGTTTGCCGAGCTTCTGCCAGGCCTTCTCCATCTGGTGGACGCTCTGGTCGAGGCCGTGGACGTTGTCGGTGCGTTCGAGGATGCCCTCGGTGGCGAAGCCGGTGCCACAGCCCACGTCGAGGACGCGGTCGTCGGACGCGATGTCCAAGAGGTCGAGCGCCTCCGTCCGCATCTCCTCGTTCCAGATGAACGGGTTGACCTGGTCGTACACCTTCGAGAGGTACTTGTAAAAGATCCGGGCGCGCGTCTTGTCCTGGACGGCCATTGGCGGACGTTGGGTCCAGATCGGCATAGTTCCCCCGTTTTCCGACGCCTCTCCGGGGGGAGCGGCGCCGTCGTCCCGGGGCGAGTCGCCCGCGGGCTGGCGTCTCGACGCCGTCGTACGGGCCCGTTACCCGACGCTCGACCGGGGACACTTCGCAACTACCAAATAGGCCCTGAACCGATCTCCCCACGATTAGCAAATGCCAAGGCCAGAGGTTCTCGACCGAGTCAAAGACGCCGAACAGGAGGCGGACGAGATCGTCGCCGAGGCCGAGGAGGACGCCGAGGAGACGGTCGCCGAGGCCCGCGAGGAGGCCGACGAGATACGCGAGCGAGCCCGAGAGGAGGCCGACGCGGAGGCAGACGAGCGTCTCGAGGACGCGCGCGAAGAGATCGGGGCCGAGCGCGAACGCATCCTCGAAGAGGGTGCCGAGGAGCGTGAGGCGCTCGAGGCGCGCGCCGAGGGACGCGAGGAGGCGGTCGTCGAGTACGTGGTGACACAGTTCGAGGAGGCGGTGCATGCTCAGACCTAAGCGAATGAGCAAGGTGTCCGTGACCGGGGCGCGCTCGGTCATGGGCGACGTCGTCGAGACGACCCACGACCTCAACGTCCTCCACCTCAACGACTACGAGGGCCACTGGGACGGCTTCGACAACGGCAACCCGATGGCCGGCGGCGACGAGGCCTCCGAGATGCTCGTCACCGTCCGCTCGCTGCAGTCCATCCTCGGCGTCGAGGACGAGGACGCCGGGCCCAGCCGGATCCTGAAAGACGAACAGCTCGAGAGCGAACTCGAGGAGGTCCGGACGGAGGTCAACGAACTCGAGGACCGCCGGTCGAACCTGGAGAGCGATCTCCGCGACGTTCGCGAGCGCATCGACGCGATGGAGCCGTTCGCCGACCTCGGCATCGACCTCGACCTGCTGTACGGCTACGACTCGCTGGCCGTGCAGGTCGGCGAGGGCGACGCGGACTCGGTCGAGCGCGTGCTGGCCGACATCGAGGCGCCCTCGCAGGTCTTCGCCGGGAACGGCGTCGTCGCCGCGTTCGCGCGCACCGACGAGCGGACGCTCCAGAGCGCGCTCGTCGAGGCCGACGTCTCCGCGCTGGAGGTCCCCGACGGCGAGGGCGACCCCGAGGAGTACCTCGACGAGCTGCGCCACGAGCGACAGAAGATCGAGTCGAACCTCTCGACGGTCGAGGGCCAACTCGAGGATCTGCGCTACGACGTGGCCGGCTTCCTGCTGGCCGCCGAGGAGAAACTCGCCGTCGAAGCCCAGAAGGCCGAGGCGCCACTCTCCTTCGCGACGACCGACAACGCCTTCGTCGCCGAGGGGTGGCTCCCGAGCGAACGGGTCGAGGCGTTCGAGACGACCGTCAACGAGGCGGTCGACGGGCACGTCCACGTCGAGGAGCTCGAGGTGGCCGCCTACGACCGCCACGGCCACGGCCACACCGACGCCGCCGCGGCCGAGACCGAGCAGGCGGGCGCGATCGACGCCGAGCCGCCCGCCGAAACGGTCGACGACGAGGAGTCCGAGGCGGAGTCCGACGCGGAGCCCCAGCAGGCGCGGGCCGACGGTGGGACCGTCACGATGGGCGGTGAGGACGAGCCGCCGACGGTCCAGGACAACCCCAGCACGATCCGGCCGTTCGAACTGCTGACCCGCGCCGTCGGGCGTCCGAACTACTCCGAGTTCGACCCGACGATCCTCCTCTTCCTGACCTTCCCGCTGATGTTCGGCTTCATCATCGGGGACACCGGGTACGGTGTCATCTACACCGCGATCGGCTACTACATCTACGCGAACTTCGACTCCGACGCCTTCTCGAACCTCGGCATCATCACGATCGCCGCCGGTGTGTCGACGACGATATTCGGCGTCCTCTACGGCGAGATATTCGGACTGCACATCCTCGGTGAGCAGCTGTGGGTCAACGGCCTCGGCATGTCCCACCCGCCCATCGAGAAGGGCCTCTCGCCGGCCACCGGCTACTGGGCCCGTGCGTGGTTCGTGGTGACCGTGCTGTTCGGCATCCTCCACCTCAACACGGCGTACGCTCTCTCGTTCGTCGAGAACACCCAGCTCCACGGCGTCAAGGAGGCCATCATCGAGAGCGGCTCGTGGATCCTGGCGCTGAACGGCCTGTGGCTGTTCGTCTTCAGTACTCTCTTCGACGGCGCCAAGCCCGACTTCCTCTTTCAGGTCTTCAACGAGGGCGAGAACGCCGCCTTCCATCTCGGTTTCGCCGGCTTCCCGGCCGAGGTCGGGATCGTCGGCGGCGTGATGGTGTTCGCCGGGATGGCCCTGCTCGCGCTCGGGCCGGCCCACGAACTCGTCGAGATCCACGTCGTGCTGGCCCACGCGCTGTCGTATCTGCGGATCGCCGCGGTGTTGCTCGCCAAGGCGGGGATGGCCTTCGCGGTCAACCTGCTCTTCTTCGGCGCCTACGAGCACCACGGCGAGTTCCACTACATGCTGGACTACGGTCCGCAGTACGTCCAGAGCAACTACGAAGGTGCGACGGTCATCTTCGGCGGGATGTTCCACGGCAGCCCGGCGATGCTGGTGTTCGGGGTGCTCGTGTTGATCCTCGGCCACATCGTCGTGCTCATCCTCGGCGTGACCTCCTCGGGTATCCAGTCCATTCGCCTGGAGTACTTCGAGTTCTTCGAGAAGTTCTACGACGGTAACGGCGAGAGCTACTCGCCGTTCGGGCGCGAACGGGTCTACACCCGCGACCAGTAGCGCGTTCGTCCCCCCTGCGACCGTTCGGGTTTCGGTGGTTTCGAACGAGCCCGGTCCCGCTGAGGGACTGCCACTGCGACACACGGAGAGACGTCCGGATTGGGCGTATCTTCCGGCGGATTTGAGAACCTTTATGGCCCGCATAGAGCAAACGTCACCCTGTACGGAAACCAATCCCGGCATCCATCACAACAATGATCGAAAACATCTCACAGATGGCGGCATTCGCACTGCAGCAGGGTAGCAGCCCCGTGCTCGAGAACCAGGGCGCCGCGGCGATCGCGGTCGGTCTCGGCGCGCTCGCGACGGGCTACGCCCAGCGGGGTATCGGGTCGGCGGCAGTCGGTGCCGTCGCGGAGGACGACGACGTGTTCGTCCCGGCACTGATCTTCACAGCGCTCCCGGAGACGCTCGTCATTATCGCGTTCGTGACGATCTTCATCGCGCAGTAACCGCACCGAGAACCCTTTCACTACACATGAGCCTCGATACAGTCGTAGAGGACATTCGAGACGAGGCCCGCGCGCGTGCGGAGGAAGTTCGGGCCGACGCCGAGGCACAGGCGACGGAGATCATCGAAGACGCCGAGGCCGACGCCGAGGCCATCCGCGACGAGCGCGCCGAGGAGGTCGAGGCCACGATCGAGCAGGAGCGCGAGCAGATGCTGTCGAGCGCGAACCTCGAGGCCAAACAGGAGCGCCTCGGCGCTCGCCGGGACGTGCTTCAGGAGGTCCGCGCGACCGTCGAGGACGAGCTGACGGCGCTCGACGGCGACGATCGCGAGGAGCTGACGCGGGCCCTGCTGGACGCCGCCAGCGAGGAGTTCGACGGCGACGACGTGCGGGTGTACGGTCGCGCCGACGACGAGGAACTGCTGACCGACCTGGCCGCGGAGCACGGCTACGAGTACGCCGGCGAGCGCGACTGTCTCGGCGGGGTCGTCGTCGAGAGCGAGGCCTCGCGGGTCCGGGTGAACAACACGTTCGACTCGGTGCTGGAGGACGTCTGGGAGGACGAACTCCGGGAGATCAGCACCCGCCTGTTCGAAGACCAATGAGCGCGCCGGACCAACAGACGAGCAACTACGAGTACGTCAACGCCCGCGTGCGGTCCCGTCGGGCGTCGCTGTTCGACGACGACGACTACCGGAAGCTGGTCCGCATGGGGCCGGGCGAGATCGCCCGCTTCATGGAGGAATCGGAGTACGAGACGGAGATGAACCGGCTCGGTGCCCGCCACGACGGCGTGGACCTCATCGAGTACGCGCTCAACCAGAACCTCGCCAAGCACTTCGAGGACCTGCTGCGCTGGTCGGACGGGAAACTGTACGACTACGTCGTCCGGTACCTCCGCAAGTTCGACGCCTGGAACGTCAAGACGGTCCTGCGCGGCGTCTACTCGGGCGCCGACGCGACCGACGTCGAGGACGACCTCATTCGGGCGGGCGAGTTCTCCGAAGACCTGCTAACGCGACTGCTCGGGGCCGAGTCGGTCGACGACGTCGTCGCCGCGCTCGAGGGGACCATCTTCGGCGAGCCGCTCGAAGCGGCCGTCGAGGACTACGAGTCGACCGGACTGTTGGTGCCGCTGGAGAACGCGGTCGACCGGACGTTCTACGAGACGCTCATCGACGACCTGCCGAGAAATCCCGACCAGCCCACGGAGCTGTACGTGCAGTTCCTGCGGGCGGAGATCGACTTCCGGAACGTCCGGAACGTCCTCCGGCTCGCGCGGACGGAGACGGAGATGGACCCGGCGGAGTACTTCATCGAGGGCGGTCGGCTGTTCGACGCCGAGGAGCTGCGCCAACTGGTCGAGGACGAGGCGGCGCTGGTCGAGCGGATCGGGTCGAGCACCTACGGTAAGGACCTCGACGAGGCGCTGCGCGTGCTCGACGACGCCGACAGCCTCATCGATTTCGAGCACGCGCTGGACGCGGCGTTGCTGGCGTACGCCGACACGCTTTCCAACCGCTATCCGCTCTCCGTCTGTCCGGTGCTGTCGTACGTGCTCGCCAAGGAGCGGGAGATCAACAACATCCGCGCGGTCGCGCGCGGTCGAGAGGCGGGTCTCTCGCCGGAGCAGATCCAGGAGGAACTGGTGGTACGATGAGCCAGGAGATCGCCGTCGTCGGCAGTCCGGACTTCACGACCGGCTTCCGACTCGCCGGGGTGCGCGAGTTCGCGGACGTGCCCGACGACGACAAGGACGAACAGCTCGACGACGCGGTCCGGGAGATGCTCGACGACGACAACGTCGGCATCCTCGTGATGCACGACGAGGACCTCGAACACCTCTCCCGGGGCGTCCGTTCGGACGTCGAAACGAGCGTGGAGCCGGTGCTGGTCACCCTCGGTGGCGAGGCCGGCTCCAGCGGACTGCGCGAGCAGATCAAACGCGCCATCGGCATCGACCTGATGGAGGAAGACTAACATGAGCCAAGCAACAGACACGACCGTTCGCGAGGACGGCGTCATCGAGAGCGTGTCGGGGCCGGTCGTCACGGCCAAGAACCTCGACGCGAAGATGAACGACGTCGTCTACGTCGGCGAAGAGGGACTGATGGGCGAGGTCATCGAGATCGAAGGGAAGATTACGACGATCCAGGTCTACGAGGAGACCTCCGCGGTCTCGCCCGGCGAACCCGTCGAGGGGACGGGCGCGCCGCTGTCGGTCGACCTCGGCCCGGGCATGCTGGACTCCATCTACGACGGCGTCCAGCGCCCGCTCGACGTCCTCGAAGACAAGATGGGGTCGGCGTTCCTCGACCGTGGCGTCGACGCCCCCGGTATCGACCTGGAGAAGACCTGGGAGTTCACCCCCGAAGTCGAGGAGGGCGACGTGGTCGGCCGCGGCGACATCGTCGGGATCGTCCCCGAGACGCCCAGTATCGACCACAAGGTGATGGTGCCGCCGGGCGCGCTTGAAGACGACGAGAAGGCCGAAGTCGTCTCGATCGAGTCGGGCAACTTCACCGTCGAGGACACCGTCGCCGAGCTCGACGACGGGACCGAGATCCAGATGCGCCAGGAGTGGCCGGTCCGCGAGGCCCGACCAACCGAGGACAAGCAGACGCCGACGGAGCCGCTCACGTCGGGTCAGCGCATCCTCGACGGCCTGTTCCCGCTCGCGAAGGGCGGGACAGCGGCCATCCCGGGGCCCTTCGGCTCCGGGAAGACCGTCACCCAGCAGAGCCTGGCGAAGTTCGCCGACGCGGACATCGTCGTCTACATCGGCTGTGGCGAGCGAGGCAACGAGATGACCGAGGTCATCGACGACTTCCCGGAGCTTCCGGACCCCCAGACCGGGAACGCGCTGATGGCCCGGACGTGCCTCATCGCCAACACGTCGAACATGCCCGTCGCAGCGCGCGAATCCTGCGTGTACACCGGGATCACCATCGCGGAGCACTACCGCGACATGGGCTACGACGTGGCGCTGATGGCCGACTCCACCTCGCGGTGGGCCGAGGCCATGCGCGAGATCTCCTCGCGGCTCGAGGAGATGCCCGGCGAGGAGGGCTACCCCGCGTACCTGGCCGCCCGCCTGTCGCAGTTCTACGAGCGGGCCGGCTACTTCGACAACATCAACGGCACCGAGGGCTCGATTTCGGCGATCGGCGCCGTCTCGCCGCCCGGCGGTGACTTCTCCGAGCCGGTCACCCAGAACACGCTGCGCATCGTCAAGACGTTCTGGGCGCTGGACTCCGACCTCGCCGAGAAGCGACACTTCCCGGCGATCGACTGGAACGACTCGTACTCGCTGTATCGGGACCAGCTGGACCCGTGGTTCGAGGACAACGTCGCCGACGACTGGCCGGAGCAGCGCCAGTGGGGCATCGACGTGCCCGACGAGGACGGCGAACTGCAGGAGGTCGTCCAGCTCGTCGGCAAGGACGCCCTGCCCGAAGACCAGCAGCTGACCCTGGAGATCGCTCGCTTCATCAAGGAGGCGTGGCTCCAGCAGAACGCGCTGCACGACGTCGACCGCTACTGTCCGCCCCACAAGACCTACCGGATCCTCGGCGCGATCCGGACGTTCAACGACGAGGCGGAGGACGCGCTCGAGGCGGGCGTCCCGATCGAGGAGATCACGGGCATCGACGCCGCCCCGCGGCTCAACCGCATCGGCACGACGCCCGACGACGAGGTCGACGAGTTCGTCGACCAGCTCGAAGACGACATCACCGAACAACTGCGCTCCCTGTACTAACGATGAAAGAATACCAGACAATCACGGAAATCAGCGGTCCGCTGGTCCACGTCGAGACCGACGAGCCGATCGGCTACGACGAGATCGTCGAGATCGAGACCGGCGACGGCGAGACGCGCCGCGGCCAGGTGCTCGACTCCTCGTCGGACCACGTCGCCATCCAGGTGTTCGAGGGCACCGAGGGCATCGACACGAACTCCTCGGTCCGGTTCCTCGGCGAGACGATGAAGATGCCCGTCACCGAGGACCTGCTCGGCCGCGTCCTCGACGGGTCGGGCAACCCCATCGACGGCGGCCCCGACATCGTCCCCGACGAGCGACGGGACATCGTCGGCGAAGCGATCAACCCCTACTCCCGCGAGTACCCCGAGGACTTCATCCAGACGGGCGTCTCGGCCATCGACGGCATGAACACGCTCGTCCGCGGCCAGAAGCTCCCCATCTTCTCGGGTGCGGGACTGCCCCACAACGACCTGGCGCTGCAGATCGCCCGTCAGGCGTCCGTTCCGGAGGAAGAGGGCGACGAGGGCGACGATGACGGCTCCGAGTTCGCGGTGATCTTCGGTGCGATGGGTATCACCGCCGAAGAGGCAAACGAGTTCATGGACGACTTCGAGCGCACCGGTGCGCTGGAACGCTCGGTCGTCTTCATGAACCTCGCGGACGACCCCGCCGTCGAGCGGACGGTCACGCCGCGGCTCGCGCTCACGACCGCGGAGTACCTCGCCTTCGACAAGGGGTACCACGTGCTGGTCATCCTCACGGACATGACCAACTACTGTGAGGCGCTGCGCGAGATCGGCGCGGCGCGCGAGGAGGTCCCGGGCCGTCGTGGCTACCCGGGGTACATGTACACCGACCTCGCCCAGCTCTACGAGCGGGCCGGCCGTATCAAGGGCGAGGAGGGCTCCATCACGCAGATCCCCATCCTGACGATGCCCAGCGAGGACATCACCCACCCGATCCCGGACCTGACCGGGTACATCACGGAGGGGCAGATCCTCATCGACGGCGACCTCAACAGCGAGGGCATCCAGCCGCCGATCGACCCGCTGCCGTCGCTGTCGCGGCTGATGGACGACGGTATCGGCGAGGGGCTGACCCGAGGCGACCACGGCGGCGTCTCGGACCAGCTCTACGCCGCCTACGCCGAGGGTGAGGACCTGCGCGACCTCGTGAACATCGTCGGTCGCGAGGCCCTCTCGGAGCGTGACAACAAGTACCTCGACTTCGCCGAGCAGTTCGAGGAGGAGTTCGTCCAGCAGGGGTACGACACGAACCGCGACATCGAAGAGACGCTCGACATCGGCTGGGACCTGCTCTCGATGCTCCCCAAAGACGAGCTCAACCGCATCGACGAGGAGAACATCGCGGAGTACTACCGCGAGGACGTCGAGGCCGAAGTCGCCGCCGACTGAGGCGTCCGTTGCGGACGAACGTTTTTCCGTCGCCACCGGGCACAGTGGCCACGTCGCGTCGCCCTGTGCGGACGCTCCCCCGTCTGTCGTCTCCGCGCGGGCGCGGCTACCTGCGCGTTCGGGGTGGGAAACACTGTCGGCCGGAGGACCGCGGGCCCGCGCGAGGACAACGCTCTTGACGGACCCGCAAGTACTTCGGTGCATGACTCGCTCCACTGCGGGGGCGGGGCGACGGGTGCTGTACGTCGATCCCGACGACGAGCGCGCGGCGCCGGTCGCCGACGCGCTCCGCGATGCGGGCTACGCCTTCGAACGGGCGCGGGACGCGGCGGCGGCGCTGGACGCCATCGAGACCGACCCCCCGGCCGCAGTCGTCAGCGAGCGGCGGCTTCCCGATAGCTCAGGGCTGGACCTGCTGGCCGACGTGCGCGAGCGGACCGACGGCCTGCCCTTCATCGTCTTCACAGCGGTCGGGGACGAACACCTGGCGAGCGACGCCATCGCCGCCGGAGTGACCGACTACGTTCCGCGGGACCCGGCGGAGAAGCAGCTGGGCGCGCTGGTCGACGGGCTCGACGCGGCGGTCGCGGCGGGCGACCGTCGGTTCGCCGAGGTGACCGAACAGCTGAAAGACCGGGCGATGGACGAGGCGCCGGTGGGGATCACCATCGCGGACGGGAAACGGCGGGACACGCCGCTGATCTACGTCAACGACGCCTTCGAACAGCTGGCGGGCTACGACGAGGCGAACGTGCTCGGCCGCAACTGCAACTTCATGCAGGGCGACGAGTCCGAGGAGGCGAAGATCGCCGAGATGGCGGCGGCGATCGACGAGGGCGACCCCGTCTCGGTCGAACTGGTCAACTACACCGACGACGGCGAGCAGTTCTGGAACCGCGTCCACATCGCGCCGATCCACGGCGAGGACGGGACCGTCACCCACTACGTCGGCTTCCAGGAGGACGTGACCGACCGCGTCGAGGCCGAGCGCGAAGCCCAGCGCCAGGCCGAGAAGGCCAGAACCGAACGCCAGAAAGTCGAGGCGCTGCTCGACCGGCTGGACGGCCTGTTGACGGACGTGACCAGCGCGCTTCTGAGCGCGGAGGCCCGCTCTGCGGTCGAGCGGGCGGTCGCCGACCGGCTGGTCGAGACCGACGAGTACGCGCTGGCGTGGGTCGGCGAGGCCGAGCCCGCGACCGACACGATCGCCCCGGGTACCTGGGCCGGCGTCGCCGACCCGCCCGCGCTCGAACTCCCGGTCGACGGCGAGGACCCGGCGGCGAGGGCGGCCCGGACCGGCGAGGCGCAGTTCGTCGACGCCGACGCGGTCCCGTCGGTGTACGACGGGCTGGTCGACGGCGGCGCGGGCGGGCTGGCCGCCCTGCCGTTACAGTACGGCGACGTGGGGTACGGAGTCCTCGTCGTCGGCCTCCGACCGGACGCCCGATTCCCCGAGCCCGAACAGCGCGTGCTCGCGGCGGTCGCGCAGTCGACCGCCATGGCGTTGCACGCGCTGACCTCCCAGCGGTTGCTCGGATCGGACGACGTGACGGAGCTGGCGTTCTCGCTGGCCGGTGACGCCCCCTTCTTCGTCGGACTCTCGGCCGAACTCGACGCCGAGTTCGTCCACACCGGCACCGTCACGCGCGAGGCCGGACCGACGACGTTCTTCTTCGAGACGGACGCCGACCCCGACTCGGTCGTCGAGGCCGCCGCCGCCCGCGAGGACGTGATCGGGTGTACCCCGGTCACGTCCGGCGACGGTCGGTCGGTCGTCGAGTTTACCGTCTCGGAGTCGCCGCTGGTCCGGCTGCTGCTCGAGCGGGGCGGGCGCATCGCCGCGATGTCGGCCGCGGGCGGCACCGGCGACCTGACCGTCGAGATCCCGCCCGAAGCCCAGCCGCGGACGGTCGTCGAGGCCGTCGAGGACCGGATCGACGGCGCGGACCTGTCGGCCTATCGCGAGCACGAGCGTCCGGCCGAGAGCCGCCAGGACGTGCGCGCCCGCATCGACGACCGGCTCACCGACCGCCAGTCGACCGCGCTCCAGACCGCCATCGTCGGTGGCTTCTTCGAGTGGCCTCGCGAGACCAACGGCGAGGACCTGGCCGCCGCCATGGACATCGGCCGCTCCACGTTCCACCAGCACCTCCGGGCCGCCCAGCGGAAGGTCTTCGAAGAGCTGTACAGCTGACCGCACCGCCGTCCCTCGATTATATCCCCTCGCGTTCCGTACGTGTGTCCCGACCGAGACGAGTCGTTGGCATCTTTCCGGGGTAAAGACGTTCTCGACGCCGCCACCAGTATCTGACAAAACAATGTCGATATCTGAGCTTACTCCAACTAGTTGGGCACCTTTCTTTTGAGGCAAAAATCCCCAGTACCAATCGTAGTCATGCCATCACCAGGGAGCGAGCAAATTTGGCTGTGGATCGGGACGCTAGGAATGTTCCTGGGTATGCTGTACTTCATCGCCCGCGGCTGGGGTGAGGAAGACCAGAAGCGCCAGGAATTCTACATCGTGACGATACTGATAACGGCGATCGCCGGGGTGAACTACCTCGCGATGGCGACGGGGTTCGGCCTCACGACGGTCAACGTCGCCGGCGAGGAGCTCAGCATCTACTGGGCCCGGTACACGGACTGGTTGTTCACGACGCCGCTGTTGCTGATCGACCTCGGACTGCTGGCGCGGGCCAACCGCAACCAGCTGACGACGCTGGTCAGCCTCGACGCGCTGATGATCGGCACCGGCGCGATCGCGACGCTGGCCGGCGGGAACTTCGCGGTCGCCGGCCTCGACGACGGCGCCCGCCGGCTGATCTGGTGGGGAATCAGCACCGGCTTCCTGCTCGCGTTGCTGTACTTCCTGTTCGGGACGCTCACCGAGCAGGCACAGGAGCTAGGTAGTGACGTGGGCGCGAAGTTCGCGCAGTTGCGCAACCTGATCGTCGCGGTCTGGCTGGTCTACCCCGTATGGTGGCTGGCCGGTACCGAGGGACTTGCGCTGCTCCCCGAGGTCAGCGGGAGCGTCCTGTTCGTCGAGACGGCGGGGTTCATGGTGCTGGACCTGGTCGCGAAGGTCGGCTTCGGCATCCTGCTGCTATCGAGCCGGCAGGTCCTCGACGACGTCTCGGCGGCGACCGGCGCCGGCGCGACCGCGACCGCCGACGACTGACCGAGCACTCTCGTCGCGCCGACCCGCAGCCGACGTGACGTAGTCCGACGCCGACTTGGTGGTAGCCGAGCCGGTCCGCTCTCGCGGGCCACCGTCGCCGAACAGTATCACGGCCGAGAATCGGCCCGAACCGACTACGGTCGCGGTTTCCGGAGATCAACTCGATGAGCTCGTTGACATACGTCCAGTTCCACGCGCTGTACGTCCTGCCGGTACTGGCGGCGCTGACGGCGACGGTCCACCACCGTCGCGACAGCGTCGACTGGCGGGTCGGCGCGGCGGGGCTGGCGGTCGTCACCACCCTCGCGGTGGTGTACACGACGCCGTGGGACCGCCTGCTCATCTCGATGGGCGTGTGGTCCTACGGCGCAGGCACGGTCGCGGGCCGCCTGTGGGGCGTCCCCTACGAGGAGATCGCCTTCTTCGTCCTCCAGCCCGCGCTGACGACGCTGTGGACGCTCCACGTCACCGGCCCGGTCCTCGAAGGCGTCTCTCACACGTGGCGGGACCGCCTCCTCGGCGCCGCGGCGGGGCTGGCCGTCGGCGTCGTCGGCCTCCTCGCGCTGACCGCGCCGGCGACGACGTACCTCGGCGCGATCCTCGCGTGGGCGGGGCCGGTACTGGCGCTGCAGTGGGCGGTCGGCTGGCGGTGCCTCTGGGGCGCCCGCGCCCGCGTCGCCGCCGCGGTGATGGTCCCGTCGGCGTACCTCTGGGCGGTCGACCGCCTGGCCATCCAAGCGGGCGTCTGGACCATCTCCGACACCTACACAACGGGACTGGCCGTCGCCGGCCTCCCGGTCGAGGAGATGCTCTTTTTCGTCGTGACGAACTGCTTCGTCGTCCAGGGCGTCGTCCTGTTCCGCTGGGTGATCCACCGATGGCGCTAGCCCGCGACCGGGCCGCCTGGGTCCCGCCGGCCGCCCGCGCGCCCCTGCGCGCGCTCGTGGTCTGGGCCCCCTGGGTTCCCGTCGCCGTCGCGACGCTCGCGTTCGCCGCCGGACTGTCGATCCCGCCGACGTGGCGGTACGTCCCGCTGGTCGTCAGCGTCGTCGTCTTCGGGATGCCACACGGCGCCGTCGACTGGGCGGCGCTTCCGCGGGCGGCGACCGGGCGGCTGACCCCTCGGTGGCTCGCTGTCGTGGGTGTCGTCTACCTCGTCGCCGGCGGCGCCTACGCTCTCGCGTGGTTCCGCGCGCCCCTCGCCGCGGCGGCCGCCTTCCTCGCGCTGACGTGGTTCCACTGGGGGCAGGGCGAGATCCATCCGCTCCGCGAAGTCCTGAACGCCGACCATCTCGACGCGCGGTGGCGGCGCGGGCTGACCCTCGCCGTCCGCGGCGCGCTCCCGATGGGCGTCCCGCTACTGGCGTTCCCCGAGCGCTACCGTGCGGTCCTCGAATCGTTCGTCGCCCCGTTCGGCGGCTCGGTGCCGGCGTGGCCGTTCGCCGCCGACGCGCGAGCCGCGCTCGGCGCGGCGCTGGCGGCGCTGACGCTCGCGACGCTCGCGGCCGGCTATCGGGCGGCCGACCACCGGCGAGGGTGGGCGATCGACGCCGGGGAGACGGGCCTGCTGTGGACCTATTTCCTCGTCGTCCCGCCCGTCTTCGCCGTCGGCCTGTACTTCTGTTGCTGGCACGCGCCCCGCCACGTCGCGCGCACTCTCGCGCTGGACGACCGGGCCGTCGACGCGCTCGAAACCGGCAGGCTCGCCCCCGCGCTCGGCCGGTTCGCTCGCGAGGCCGCCCTGCCCACGCTCGTCGCTCTGGTCGGCTGCGGGGCGCTGTGGTGGGCGGCGCCGTCGCCCGAACCGACGCTGGCCGGCGCGACCGGCGTCTATCTGGTCGCCATCGCCGTGTTGACGCTGCCCCACGTGGTCGTCGTGACGTGGCTCGACCGGATCGCGGGCTACTGGTAGCGAGCGCCTCGAAGACGCGAACGGACGGCGGAGCCGTCCGTGAGCGGCCAGGCAGTCGTCCGTTCGGCGCTCACTCCGCTCGCGCCGCTCGACTGCGGGTCGCTAGCGCTCCCCGCTCGTCTTTCCGGGGTGCTCGCGGTTCCCTGCGGTCACCGCTCGCATTTTCGAGGTCGTTCGCTACGCTCACGACCTCGCTTCGACTGAAAACGGTTAACTGCCTACGCGGACAAACCCGGATCAAATGGCCGAGGACGTCAAACCCACTCGCAAGGAGCTCATGCAGATCGAGGAGCGCATCGAGCTCTCCGAGCGCGGGCACGACACGCTGGAGCAGAAGCGCGACGGCCTCATCATGGAGTTCATGGACATCCTCGACGAGGCCCAGGACGTTCGCGCCGACCTCGACGAGAAGTACGAGGAAGCCCAGAACGCGATCAACATGGCCCGCGCGCTCGACGGCGACGTGGCCGTCCGGGGCGCGGCCGCCGCGCTCAAGGAACACCCCGAGCTGACCACCCAGTCCAAGAGCGTCATGGGCGTCTACATCCCTCAGATCGACTCCACAAAGGTCTCCAAGAGCCTCGACGAGCGGGGTTACGGCGTCCTCGGCACCAGCGCCCGCATCGACGAGGCCGCCGAGGCCTACGAGGAACTGCTCGACCAGATCATCCTCGCCGCCGAGGTCGAGACGGCGATGAAGAAGATGCTCGACGAGATCGAGACCACCAAGCGCCGCGTCAACGCTCTGGAGTTCAAGCTCCTGCCCGAGTTGCGCGCCAACGAGGAGTACATCGAGCAGAAGCTCGAAGAGCAGGAGCGCGAGGAGATCTTCCGCATGAAGAAGATCAAGGACAAAAAGGAACGCGAGGAAGACGAGGAACGCGCCGAGGCCGAAGCGGAAGACGAGGCCGAAGAGCCCGTCCCGGCCGACGACTGACGACGCCGCCCGTCCGCTTTGTACCGTTGTCTCTCTGTCTCTCTGTCGCCGACATCGTTTAGTCCGCTCCGCGCGCACGCACGGACGTGACCTGTCCCGACTGCGGCGCGCCGACGCTCGCCTTCGCCGTCTCCGAGCAGTACCGCGACGCTCTCCCCGGCGAGCACGTGGGCGCTGAGGTCTGTACCCGGTGTCTCGTCCTCCGGCCCGTCGCCGATCCGCCGGCCGACCTGCCCGACTTCACCGCCATCGGCGACGCCGTCCCGTCGAACGACGAGGCGGCTGTCCCGTTCGTCCTCATGGTCGGGCTGATCCCGTCGCTGGCGACCAATCGATCGGAGATCTCCGAGCTACTGGCGGCCGTCGAGCGGGCGGGGACCGACCCGCTGCTTGCGCTCGACCGCCTCGCCGAGGACCCGACGGTCGACGCCGAGGCCGACCTGCGCACCCGTCGACGCCAGCTCGAACAGCTACTGTGACCGCGGCGTCGGTCGGTTTCCCACCTGATAAGCCATGCTTTCCGGCGCATGTGTCCACGGCCCTACTCTGTTAGGTGTACCGCATTTACATCGCGGGGTCGTACCGAAATACGCGGCATCGACGCCAGGTGCCGCCGCGACGACACGTAGGACCCGTCGTCGCCTCCCCCCAATCCCCCCTTACCACCAGCACCCATTTCGCGTCGCCGGTGGTGGCCCGACGGAGGCACTCTCCCCCCCCCGCCTCCCGGGTACGCCGGCGACACTCTCTCCCTTTCGGTACCGTCCGGTTACTCGCGAGTCTCACCGCCGGTCGTCCAGCGGCGGCGACGCGGCTGGTCGGGCGGGGAATCGACTGAGAACGGTGAGCAACGCGGAGCTTAGACGCCGGTGGAGTACCGCAGAATGCCGGCGATGCCGCCGAACGCCGAGAGGAGCTGTTCGCCCTTCTCGAAGTCCGTCGAGACGAAGTACGTCTCGGTGCCGCGCTGTTCGGCGAGTTCCATCAGGTGGTCGATGGCGTCGTCGCGCTCGGCCTCCATCTCCTCGCCGCAGCGGTCACAGGCCCTGTCGTCGTCGAGCGCTTCGGATTGGCCGAGCAGTTCCCGCTCGGTGTGGCCGCTGGGGCAGTCGTAGACGGCCACGTCCTGTCGCAGATCCTCGCTGAGCAGCAGGGTCTCGACGGCGCCCATATTGAGGTTCTCGCGGGTGGGGCCGAACCCGTAGGTCGCCAGGTCGCCGTCGTGGAGCTCGTCGAAGAACTGCTCCATGTACTTCTTGTCCTGGAGCATCTCGTACTCGTCGAGCACGTCCTGGGCCGAGTCGACGAGGTCGTGGAGGCCGGACTCGTCGGTGTAGGCCACGTCGAACTTCCCGAGCACCATGTCGCCGAGTTCGTGGTGGAGGTAGTCGCCGTCGAGGAACTCGTCTTTGGTCGGCGACGGGCCGCCGACGAGGACGCCGTCCATCTCGTGGCGCTGGTCGACGAACAGATCGTTGGCCATCCCCGCGACCTCCTGGTAGAAGTTGTCGATGGCTTCGAGGCGCAGGCGGGCGAATCGCTGGGCGGACTGACCACCCTTTCGCTGCTTGCCCGGCACGAGCGAGGAGGCGGACTTGACGGGCTCGACGCGCTTGCCGCGGAGCCAGCCGACGTTAGCCTCTCGCCGGTCGAGAACGATCAGGCCGAACAGGCCCTTGTCGGCGAGCATCTCCTCCAGCGGCTCGGTGAGGAAATCCGAATCGCAGTGATAGCGGAACGACTCGATAGGCTGCGGCGGACTCTCGAGGGTGCGGGTGACCATCTCCGAGCGGCCGCCGCCGGTGTCGATCGACCCCGAGAAGACGACCATCCCCTTGTCCGGGGGGAAGGTGTCGTAGTAGCGCAGTCGGTCCTTGATCGAGGTCAGGGCGTCCTGGACGGCCGTGCGGGTGTCCTTGGACTTGATGTTGGAGGCCTCGCTGTGCTCCTGGGTGACATGGGCGACGACGCTGCTGATCTGGCGGTCCTCCGGGATGTAGATCGAGACCAGCTGTGTCCCCGACCCGCTGTAGCCCTTGAGCTCCTCGATGACCTTGCGGAACTCGTATTTCTGTTTGTCCGACTGTTCTGCGTGCTCACTCATCGTCCATGTTTCGGGCGCTCGGGGCTAAGTAAGTGTTGACCTCTCCGGCCGGCCGCCGCAACGTCTAAGGGAACCGGTGCGCGACGTAGTCACACGCACGCGCTGCGAGCGTCGCTCCCCGTGGTGGGTGGAGCGACCAGCGGTGAGCGGTCGGCGTGAGTGGGTGTCTCATGAGTCCGGACGCGACGGCGGACGACGACGGGACCTACGGACGGGTAGCCGGCGCAGTCGGCGGCCGCGTCGGCGACTGGCCGGTCGGCGCGCGGCTGCGCGCCTGGTTCCTGACTGTCGACCCCCGCTACCGGCCGGTGACCGCGGGGACGTGGGCGCTCGCGCTCGTCGTCTACGCGCTGGGCGATACGGGACTGACGACGGCCGTCCTCGCGCTCGGGGGGTTCGAGGCCAACCCGGTCGCCCGCGCCTTCCTCGCTCACCTCGGCTACGCCGGGCTGGTCGTCCAGAAGGGACTGGCGGTGGCGCTGCTTGTCGGCATCTGGCGGTACTACCCGACCGTGGGGGGTCGCTCGCGGGACCCGTGGCGGCTCGTCGTCCCGACGGTCGCGGCCGCCCGCGGCCTCCAGCTGGTCGCGATCCACGTCTCGAACGTCCTCGCCCTGGTCTGAGCGGCCGACGGGCGTCCGACGGCCGTCAGAACGGACGGCGGGTTTATGTGGCACCCGTGATTTGACCTAATACAATGGCGGGCTACGTCTGCACAGTTGCCGGTGGGAAAGGTGGTGTCGGCAAGACGACGACGGCGGTCAACGTCGCGGCGGCCATGGAGGAGGAAGGCTACGACGTGGTCGTCGTCGACGCCGACCTGGGCATGGCGAACCTCGGTGCGATGCTCGGCGTCGAACCGGAGACCAGCGTTCACCAGGTCCTCGCCGGCGGCCGCGCAGTCAGCGACGCGTTGACCGACGTGCAGGGCGGGATCACGATCATCCCCGGCGAGCAGAGCCTCGAGGCGTTCGCCGACGCCGACCCCGCGAAGCTCAAGAAGGTCATCAAGACGCTGCGCAACGCCTACGACGTGGTCCTCATCGACACCGGCGCCGGCCTCAGCCACGAGACCACCGTCCCGCTGGGCCTCGCGGACGGCGTCGTTCTCATCACGACGCCCGACGACGTGGCCGTCGGCGACGCCATCAAGACGGCCGAACTCGCCGAGCGCGTCGACGGGAACGTCATCGGCACCGTCCTCAACCGGACGACCACCGAGACCGACGTGGAGGCCATCGCCGAGCGGTTCGACTCCAAACTCCTGGCGGTGATCCCCGACGACATCGAGGCGACCGCCGACGAGCCGCTCGTGCTCAACGCCCCGCCCAGCCCGGCCGCCGACGCCTACGTCCGGCTGACCGAACGCCTGATCGGCATCTTCTTCCAGGGGACCGAGATCGACGAGATCGAGACCGCCGTCGACCGCGACTGGTTCGTCGACGACGACGAGGAGGACGAAGACGACGACTCGGGCGGCCGTTTCGGGCTGTTCGGCTGACCGGTAGCACGTACTTATTTGACGACGGCGGCCCCACCCCCGCGTAGAGCCGCACACGCGGCTCTGGATTGGTCCATGCAACTCGACGACTTCGTCAGCGAGAACGCCCCCGACGAGGGCGGCGACTCGTTCCAACTGGAGAACAGCAAGCTCCTCGACATCGCTGTCGACGGAGCTGTCATGACCAAGGCCGGCGCGATGGTCGCCTACGAGGGCGATCTGTCCTTCACCGGCAAGTCCTCCGCCGAGGGGGGGCTCACCGGCTTCATCAAGGAGGCCGCCTCCAGCGAGGGGACGCCCGTGATGGAGGTCGAAGGGCGGGGCCACGTCTACGTGGCCGACCGCGAGAAGCGGATCCAGCTCCTCGACCTCGACGCCGGCGAGTCGATCTCGGTCAACGGCGAGGACGTGCTCGCGTTCGGCGCCGACGTGGACTACGAGATCAACACGATCGGCAGCATCGGCGGCGCCTCCGCCGCCGGGCTGACCAACGTCTTCCTCTCCGGGCCGGGCACGGTGGCGATCACGACCCACGGCGACCCGCTCGTCCTGGAGCCGCCCGTGCGGACCGACCCCGACGCGACCGTCGCCTGGAGCGCGAACCTCTCGCCGGGCATCGAGACCGACCGCAGCCTGAGCGACGCGGTCGGCCAGTCCTCGGGCGAGACCTACCAGCTCGCCTTCGAGGGCTCGGAGGGCTTCGTCGTCGTCCAGCCCTACGAGGAGGGGCCGGGCGGGCAGTAGACTCGGCCGTCGGTCGTCGTACCGCGTAACCCGCCGGGCTCGACCCGGCGACATTCGTCATTCCTATATCCGCCGCTCGAAAACCGGGAGGTATGTATCTCTCCCTGCGCTCGGAAGTCGAGGACGCCCTGGGAGCGGCCCTCTCGGCGCTCGACCTGCCGACCGAGGACCTGGGCATCGAGCGCCCGCCCGAGGACGTCGACGCCGCGGTCGCCTCCAGCGTCGCCTTCCGCCTGGCGGGCGAGGTCGGCGCGCCGCCGCCGAAGGTGGCCGCCGACGTGGCGTCGGAGATCGACCCCGCCGACTACGAGTACCTGGGCGGCGTCGCCACCCAGGGTCCCTACATCAACTTCTTCCCGGCCGACCGGTACCTCTCCGACACCGTCGAGCGCGCCCAGTCGTCCGAGTACGGCCGCCTCGACGACCGCGACACCTCCGTCGTCGTCGAACACACCTCGGCGAACCCGACCGGGCCGGTCCACGTCGGCCGCGCGCGCAACCCCATCGTCGGCGACGCGCTGGCCCGCGTGCTCGATTTCGCCGGCTACGACGTGGACACCCACTACTACGTCAACGACGCCGGCCGCCAGGTCGCCGTGTTCACCTGGGCCTACGAGACCTTCGACGAGAGCGACCTGCCCGAACCCGACCGCGACAAGCCCGACTACGACCTGGTCCGCTACTACCGCGCGGGCAACGCCTACCTCGAAGACGCCGACCCCGACGAGGAGGAAGCCGCCGAAGCCGAGATCGAGGCCATCATGCAGGGGCTGGAAGCCGGCGACGAGGCGACCTACGAGCGCGTCGGCGAGGTCGTCGACCAGGTACTGGCGGGGATGACCCAGACGCTCGCGCGCCTCCCAGCGGAGTTCGACGAGTTCGTCAAGGAGACGCGGTTCATGCGCTCGGGCGCGACCGACGACGTGGTCGAGCGCCTGCAGGACCTGGACGAGGCCGTCTACGAAGAGGACGCCTGGCAGCTCGACCTGCCGGGCTTCGACAAGAACCTCGTCTTCCTGCGCTCGGACGACACCACCCTCTACACGACCCGCGACATCGCCCACCACGAGTGGAAGTTCGAGGAGTACGACCGCGCCGTCACCGTCATCGGCGAGGACCACAAGCTCACCTTCGAGCAGCTCAACGAGACGCTGGAGCTGCTGGGCCACGACACCGACCGGCTGGACCAGGTCTTTTACTCGTGGGTGAACCTCCCCGGTGGCGAGGGGATGTCCACCCGCGAGGGGACCGGCGTCGACCTCGACGACCTGCTCGACGAGGCCATCGACCGCGCCCGCGACGAGGTCGAAGAGCGGCTGGACGACCGCCTGCGCGACGACGACCTCGGCGAGGACGACGTGGAGCGCATCGCCGAACAGGTCGGGACCGGCGCCGTGCGCTACGACATCGTCTCGAAACAGCCCACCAAGTCGATCACCTTCGAGTGGGAGCGCGCGCTGGACTTCGAGGCCCAGTCGGCGCCGTACGTCCAGTACGTCCACGCCCGGGCCTGCGGCATCCTCGGCGAGGCCGAGGGCGAGGGGCTCGAACCGGCAGAGACGGTCGACCCGGACCTGCTCGACACGGACGCCGAGCGGGACCTCCTCCGCACGATCGCTCGCTTCCCCGCGGTCGTCGAAGAGGCGGGCGAGGAACTGGAGCCCCACCGCGTCGCCACCTACACGCGCGGCTTCGCCGAGCAGTTCAACGGGTTCTACCGGGAGTGCCCCGTCCTGACCGCCGAGGACGAGCAGACCCGCCGGGCCCGCCTCGCGCTGGTCGCCGCCGCCCGCGAGACGGTCGGCAACGCCCTCGGACTGCTGGGCGTCGCCGCGCCGGACTCGATGTAAGTCGGGGCGCTCGGCGGTCCGAGTCGGGACGCGGCCGGCCGCGCTGGGTCACAGCCCGCCGAGCGCGATCAGGACGCCGGCCAGCGTCGCGAGCGCGAGTACGAGAAAGGCGACTATCCACCACGCGGGCACGGGCTCGTCCGCGCCGTCCCGCGCGCTCATCGCCCGATCACCACGACGGCGCACGCTGTCGGTCCGGTCGTTGCCATCGCCGCCTAATTCACAGCCTACTGACTAATACCTGCTGGCCGGGGCCCGGGCGTCCGGAACCTACCTGGTTAGGTACGACACTGACGCCGAGAGGGAACGTGGGAAAAGTGTGAGCGGAATCGCAGCACTCTCGTCGTGGCTGGCGATCGGGTCGCTGGCCGCGGCGGGCGGGACGTTCGCTCTGGTCGCCTACCTGCGGCGCCACCTCGGCAAGCCGGGGGCCGGTTGGCTCGTCGCGACGCTGGTCGCACAGGGGCTGTTCTGTCTGCTGGCGGGCGTGTCGCTGGCGGTCTCGGAGCCGGGAGCCCGGCTCGGTATGGAGTCGCTGACCTGGGCGGCGCTGGCGTGGGTCGGGCCGCTGTTCCTGGCGTTCGCGCTGGAGTACACCGGGCGGAGCGGACTGCTGGACGGGTGGACGATGGTGCCGGTCGCGGCGTTGACCTCGCTCGTCGTCGCGACGGCGCCGATCAACGACGTGGTCCTGCGGGCGTTTCGAGTCGAGTCGACGGGCCCCGCAGTGACGGTGTCCTACGCGCTCGAACCGTGGGGCCTGTTCGCGTTCGCTCTCGGCACGGGAACGGCGGGCGTCGCGGTGGCCCTGCTGGTCGACACGGTGTTGAGCTACGGGCCTCTGTACCGACGGGAGGCCGCCACCGTCGCGCTCAGTGCCGTCACGCCGACGATCGGGGTCGCGATGTGGGCCTTCGGCCTCGGACCCGACCCTTCGCTGGCCTTCGTCGCGGTGCTGTTCGTCCCGCACGTCCTGCTGGACGCCTACGCGTTCGTCGGCAGCGGCATGTTCGAGACGAACCCGACCACCCGCCGGGCCGCCGACCGCACCGCCATCGACGACATCGGGACGCCCGTGCTCGTGCTCGACCCCGACGCCCGCGTCGTCGACTACAACGATGCCGCCGACCCGCTACTCGACGACGGCTCCGACGGGCCGACGCTCCTGGGAACCTCGGTCTCCTCGCTGGTCGACATCGACGCCGACCCGGTGGCCGACGGCGGCGTGGGCACGGACGGCGCCGACCCGAGCGCGCCGACGGGCTCCGAGCCCGGCGAAGCGGACGAACTCGTCACCGTCCGCTCGGACGGGCGCCGCCGGGAGTTCCTCGTCTCGCGGTCGACGCTGAGCGACCCGAAGGGCGCCTCGGTGGGCACGACGCTCGTCTTCCAGGACGTGACCCGCGAACGGCGCCGCGAGCAGCGCCTCGACGTGCTCAATCGCGTGCTCCGGCACAACCTGCGCAACAAGATGACCGCCGTCGCCGGCAACGCCGAACTCATCGCCGACCGGAGCGACGACGAACGCCTCAGCGACATCGCGGACATCATCGACAGCAGCGCGCGCGAACTCATCGACATCGGCGAGAAGGCCCGCACCTTCGAGCAGTGCCGCCGCGACGGCCCGCGCTACCGGTCGGTCGACCTCGAAACCGTTCTCACCGGCGCGGTCGCGGACTACCGCGATGGGGCCGCCCGGATCGACGTGACCGCCGACGGCGACGCGGCCCCCGCGACCGACCCTGAACTGCTCCGCATCGTTGTCGCCAACCTCGTCGAGAACGCCGTCGAACACGTCGAGGACGCCACCGTCTCCGTGACGGCGACCGTCGACGGCGGCGAACTCCGGGTGGCCGTCGCCGACGACGGACCGGGGATCCCCGACGGAGAGCTGGCCCCGCTCGACGCGGGCGCCGAGACCCAGCTCGAACACGCCACCGGCATCGGCCTCTGGGTCGTCCAGTGGAGCATCGACTCCCTCGGCGGTACCGTCTCCTTCGACACCGACGACGGGACCGTCGTCACCGTCCGCCTCCCCGACGGTCCCGGCGGCTTCGACGGGGGCGTCCCCGACCCCGCACCGGCCGCCATAGATACATAGCTCTCTGTAGAGGGACGTACCTCAACGCCGATCGATATAGCGAACTTAGTCACCGTCTTATCCGCCGCTCCGGTAGCAACGGCTATCTGATGCGGCCGAACAGTCGGAGTTCGGCGCGTCGACAGCTACCATGAGCGACACTACGAACGGCACCGACGCAGCCGACGGGACAGGGAGCGACGGAACCGACGCGACCGGCGAGGGAGTCGGCACCCACGCCGACGGGGCCGACGCCTCGGACGAGCGGCCCGACGGTGGGACGCTCGACGGGCTCGCGGTCGACGAGGCCGTCGAGCGCGTCCGCGCCCGCGATCCCGCTCGCGACCCGGAGCCCGTTCGGACCGCGCTGTCGTTCGCCGCCGCCGACGGTGTCGTCAGCCGAGAGGGCCTTCGAGAGTCGCTGAAGCTGACCTCGAAGGTGCTCACGACCGCGGAGACGCGGGCGGAACTCGCCACCATCGCGCTCGACGACGCCAGCGAGGCCGCCGCCTCGGCGCCCGACCTGTCGACAGTCCAGGCTCGACTAGACGGCTTCGAGGCCGAGGTGGCCGCCGTCGAGGACCGCGCCGCCGCCCTCGGGCCGGCCCTCCAGTCGGTGGTCGACGACCGAGAGGACCCCGCGGCACGGTTCCCCGTCGCCGACGGTCTCCGCCGGGTCGACGAACGGGCGCGGGAGGTCCAGCGGACCGCCGACGAGATCCAGTTCGACCTGGAGGAGTTCGAGCGGTGGCTCGACAGCCACGCCGTCCGCGTCCGCGAACTCGGCGAGGACGTCGACGCGCTCGCCACCTCGCTCGACGAACTGTCGACCGCCGTCGACCACATCGAGGCGCTGGAAACCGCCGGGGACGCCGACGGCGACATCGCAGGAGGCCGCCCCGCGGACGCGGACGAGCCCGCCCAGACCTGGTTCGACGCGACGCTCAGCCACCGGGCGACCGGCCTCTCCCTCGCGGACCTGCGGGCGGAACTGGGCGACCTGCGGACGTGGGCCGACCGTGCGGGCGCAGACCCCGTCGAGGAGGGCGGACTGGACGACCTGGCGGCCCGGCTCGACGACCTCGACCGCTGCCACGCGGAGCTGGGTGAGCGCCTCGACGCGGTCGCCGAATCCGAGTGGACCGACCGCTTCGGCGAGGCGGTCGCCGCCGTCGAGTCCGAGCTCGACGACTGCGAACCGCCGGTCGACTGGGGCGTCGTGCAGTCGGCGATCGAGGACCACCGCGACGGCCTCGACGCCGGCGCGTAGCGAGCGCGGTCGGCCGTCGACGGCAGTGACGACTGTTCTACTCGGTTTCCTGCGGAGCGATAGAGAACGAGCCAGCGCGTCGGCGGGCTGCGATCAGACGTTCCGGTCGCGGACGGCGGCGCGGGCGGCCACGCCGGCGACGGCGGCGCCGCGGTCGGCGGTGCGGGTGAGGCGGTCGAGCGCGCGCGCCAGCGCGACGGTCGCGGCGGTCGAGCCGTCGAAGGGGTCGGTCGCCTCGTCGAACAGCGCCGCGTCGACGGCCTCGATCTCGGCGACGGCCCGCTCGTGGCCGTCGAGGGCGATCGCGGTCAGCCCCTCGTCGGCGTCGTCGAGGACGGCGGTCGTCGACGACTCGACGACCGTCCGGGCGGACTCGGCGGCCTCGCGGACGTTCTCGGCCACCGGGTCGGGCAGCGGTTCCGGGAGCCGGCGGGCGGTGCGGGCGACCCCGACGCCCTGCCGGGCGACGCCCTCCAGCTGGCGGGCGGTGACGTAGTAGTCGAACAGCGTCGGGCGGGTGAGCCCGAGGCGGTCGATCTCCTCCAGCGAGACGAGCGACCGCGAGAGGTGGCGCGCGACCATTCGAAAGAGTCGATCGGCCTCGTCGGCGCGCCCGCGGAGCCGCTCGTAGGCGTCGGCGTCGGCGTCGACGAGCGCGTCGGTCGCGGTGCGGTGGATCGACAGCGCGGTGAACTGCAACTGGACGACCGACTGGCGGACCGAGACGTTCGCGGCGTCGAGGAGGTGCTGGACGGTGATCTCCTCGTCGTTCGCGACCAGCAGGTCGGTGCCGACGAGGTTCCGGACGACCGAGCGGGCGGCCCGACGCTGCTCGTCGGTGAACGCGCCGGTCGGTTCGAGCGTGACCGTCTCGAAGCCGACGGCGTGGGCGGCCTGGAGGGCACGCCGGACCAGCGCGGACTCGTCGCCGTCGACCGCGACGGTCGCCGTGGCCAGCTCGTCGACGTCCTTCTCAGCGGCCCGGAGGACGATCGAGTCGTCGCTGTGGGTGGTCAGATACAGCTCCATGCCCGCTTCGAGCTGGTGGTCGTTCGCCCACTCTTTGGGGATCGACACCGTGTACGTGCCGCCGCCGACCTGTTGGAGTTTGCGCGTCTGCATCAGTAGAGCAACTCGGGGTCGTTGTCCAGCATGTACAGCGTCCGCGCGGCGACGTTGACCCCGTGGTCGCCGACGCGTTCGAGGTCCCGGATCGTAAGGAGTAGCCGGGACACGTCGTCCAGTACCCGCTCGACCGCCCAGGAGTCGTCACCGGCTTCGCCTTCGAGGAGGTCGCGGACGACCCGCTCGCTGGCGCGCTGGCAGTGGGCGTCGAGCTCGTCGTCGCGAGCGGCGACCGCCCGGCAGGCGTCCGCGTCACCGTCCTCGTAAGCGTCCAGTGCCGCTGACACCTGGTCGCGAGCGTCGGTGCCGATCGCCTGCACGTCGACCTCGTCGGCCGGCCGCTCGGCCGCCAGCGCGTAGCGGCCGAGGTTGGTCGCCAGGTCGCCCACGCGTTCCAGATCCGTCAGGATCTTGAACGAGGCGGCGACGAACCGCAGGTCCGACGCGACGGGCTGCTGGAGCGCGAGCAGGTCGATGCAGTCGCCCTCCAGGGCGAGATACCGGTCGTTGATCGCGGCGTCGCCGTCGATCACTGCCTCGGCGAGGTCGTCCTCGCCGGTCTCCAGCGCGGTCAGCCCGTCGTCGAGCTGGACGAGCGCGTCGTCGCCGAGCGCACGTACGTCCGACCGGAGGTCGTCGAGATCCGCCCGGTATCCCTCGCGCGTCACCGCGATCACCCGAACTTCCCGGTGACGTAGTCCTCGACGCGCTGGCTCTCGGGGTTCTCGAAGATCTTGTCGGTGTCGTCGTACTCGACGAGCTTGCCGCCGGTGAGGAAGACGGCGGTCTGGTCGGAGATCCGGGCGGCCTGCTGCATGTTGTGCGTGACGACGACGACCGTGTAGTCCTCGGCCAGGTCCTCGATGAGGTCCTCGATCTTCGAGGTGGCGACCGGGTCCAGCGCCGAGGCCGGCTCGTCCATGAGGATCACGTCGGGGTCGACGGCGAGACAGCGGGCGATACAGAGCCGCTGTTGCTGACCGCCCGACAGCCCCATCGCGTTGTCGTCCAGCCGGTCTTTGATCTCGTCCCAGATGGCCGCCTGCTCGAGCGCCCGGTGGACGAGTTCGTCGGCGGTCTCGCTGTCGTCGCGGCCGGTGAGTCGCGCGAGCAGCCCCGTGTCCAGGTCGCCGTGTTTGCGCGGCCCGTAGGTGATGTTGTCGCGGATCGACTTCGGGAACGGGTTGGGCGCCTGAAACACCATGCCGACCGACTTGCGCAACTCGACCAGGTCGACGCCGTCCTGGTAGATCTCCTCGTCGTCGAGTTTCACCGAGCCGTCGATGCTGGCGGCCTTGATCCGGTCGTTCATCCGGTTGAGACACCGGAGGAAGGTAGACTTCCCGCAGCCCGAGGGGCCGATGAGCGCGGTGACGCTCTCCTCGGGGATGTCCATCGAGACGTCCTTCAGCGCGTGGTCGTCGCCGTAGTACACGTCCAGATCGGAGACGCTGAGCTTCGCCTCGCCCGTGAAGGAGTAGTCGCTCCACTCCTCGCGGATCCGCTCGTCTGTCTCGCCCGTCGTCGTCGCCGACGAGCGCGCTGTGCTCTCCGCCTGTGGCTCTGTCTCACTCATAGGTCAGTTTGCTCCGGAAGTACTGTCGCGTGGCGATACCGACCGCGTAGAAGGCGAGGACGACGCCCAGCAGGACCAGCGCGGTCCCCCAGCCGAAGGCGGTGACGTCGTTGACGCCGGCGGTCTGGCCGGTGCCGGTCAGGACCACCTGCCAGAGCTGGTAGGGCAGCGCCGTCGTCGCCTGCGTGAGTTCGGGGTTGGTGACGAACGGGGGCGACAGCGACAGCTGGAAGCTGTTCAGTACCTTCGCCCGCTGGCCGGCGGGGATGAACGACCCCCCGCCCATCGTCAGCAACAGCGGGGCCGTCTCGCCGGCGATGCGCCCGACGCCGAGGATGACCCCGGTGACGACGCCCGGCATCGCCGCCGGCAGGACGACGCTGCGGATCGTCTGCCACTTCGAGACGCCCAGCGCCGCGCTGGCGTCGCGGTACTCGTCGGGCACCGCGATCATCGCCTCGCGGGCCGTGATGACCACCAGCGGCAACAGCATGAACCCCAGCGTGATCATCCCCGCCAGCAGCGACTTCTGGGGTCGGGGGGTAAAGCGGGGCACCAGGAACGCGGCGCCGAACAGGCCGAAGACGATGCTCGGCGTGGACCACAGCGCGTTCGTGGCGACCTCGACGACGTTCGTGAACCGGCCCTGCTCGGCGTACTCCGTGAGGAAGATCGCCGCGCCGACGCCCAGCGGCACCGAGAGGACGACCGCGCCGACCACTAGCCAGACCGTCCCGACGATGGCCGGGAACACGCCGGTGATGTCCGCGAACAGCGACGCGCCGTTCATCAGGAACGGCCAGTAGACGGGCCAGGCGATGTCGAAGCTGAATCCGAGCAGTCCGATGGTCGTCGCCGGGCCGACGCCGAGGCCGACCTCGATCCCTTCGGTGGCCGGTCCGAAGCCCTTGAACACGACGAAGGCGACGAGCGCGACCAGCACCGCGATGATGGCGATCGCGTTGAGATACACGAGCAGATACGCGCCGAGGTGGCGGCCGCGTGCGCCGAAGCCGCCGTACGCCTTGGCGGCCGCCCAGCCGACGACGAGCGACGACGCCATGACCGCAAACGGCGCCACCGTGGCCGCGAAGAAGGTGACCGCCTGCGCGTCGGGGAAGTTCGCCGGCGACCACGACCACTCGGGGCCGACGACCCCCAGCAGGAAGACCAGCCCGAAGAAGGCCGCCAGCGCACCGGCCGGCAGCGTCGAACCGATGTCCTCTCGCGGGAGGGCGGTCGCGAAGAACGCGACCGCGCCGAGGCCGAGACCGCCGACCACGCCGCCGACCAGGCCGAGTCCCAGCGTCTCGGCGGCGACGAGCGCGCCGATCAGTCCCCACAGCGCTCCGAACAGTCCCGCGGCGACGAACCCCGCGCTCGCACGGGGCTCGGTCGGGAAGATCCCCTGGTAGGAGAACAGCCCGAACCCGGTCACTGCCACGCCCATGAAGACCAGCAGCAGGCCGAGGGCGGTCATCGTCTGGAGGCCGACGAGCGTCCCGGTGATCGAGACGAGTTCGACCGTCGCCGCCAGCCCGAGGAAAAAGAGGACGGCGGCCAGGCCGACGGTCAACGCGGCGATACTCTCGTAGGTCGAGGTGTCCCCGCGGACGACCGACGTTTCGGTGGCGCTCGCCATTACTCGACACCCCCGACCTTCCGGTCCATGCGGCGCTCGATCAGCTGCGAGCCGATGCTGAGGACGAGCACCGTGACGAAGAGGATACAGCCCGCGACGAACAGCGCGTCCTTCTGGAGCCCGCTGGAGGAGCCGTAGTTGGCCGCGATGAGGCTGGTGAGCGTCTCGAAGCCGTAGAAGACGTTGTACAGCGGCTCGGCGATCGTCGGGGTGTTGCGCAGCATGACCGTCGCGGCCATCGTCTCGCCGATTGCGCGGCCGACACCGAGCAGCACGGCCGCCGATACGCCGGAGAAGGCCGTCGGGATGGTGACCGCCGTCATCGTCTGCCAGTCGGTCGTCCCGAGCGCGAGCGACCCGCTCTTCATCGACTCGGGGACGCTGTTGATCGCGTCCTCGGCGACGGAGACGACCGTCGGCAGCGCCATCAGGCCGACGACGATGCCGACGAAGAGATATGTGCCCTGGCCGACCAAGCTAAAGGCGTCGGACGCCCAGGGGCTCAACACCGTGAACCCGAGGAAGCCGTAGACGATCGAGGGGATGCCCGCGAGGATCTCGACGCCCGGCTTGACGACTTCGCGGACCGCCGGCGGGGCGATCTCCGAGATGAACAGGGCGGCCGCGACGCCGAGCGGGCCGGCGACGACGGTCGCGATGATCGTCACCAGCACCGTCCCCTGAATCATCGGAAGCATCGAGTACTGCTTGTTCGCCTGGGCGGGCGTCCAGGCCGTCGTGGTGAACAGCTCGAGTCCGGGCACCCAGATCCCGAACACCGTGCCGCTCTCGGCCTGCAGGATCGGCCACGCCTCGTAGAAGATGAAGAAAGTGATCAGCGCGAGGATGACGACCGTCGAGACGGTCATCGCGAGCGTGACCCCCCGTGCGGCCAGCTCCTGGTGTCGCAGCCAGCTGTAGCCCACTGCCACCAGGAAGCCGGCGAGGAACACCGAGGTGTACGGCGAGGTCACGAGGAAGCCGACGAACGCACCCACCAGCGCCAATGCACCGAGCGCACCCGCAGCTACCGCGTCGTTGTCTGTGTCCTGTACGAACTCCGCGAACCGAGCGAACCGAGACGCCATTCGGGACTGCCACCCGTCGGGGTCTCTCTGTTGGTTTGTTGCCATGGTATCGAAAGGAAACCGCGTAGCGGCCCGGTTTAGGCGGTGTCGGGGAGCTTCTCCAGCTCGGCTTCGAGGTCGGCGGTCGGCAGCGGGATGTAGTTGTTGTCCTCGACGAACACCTGCTGACCGAACTGCGTCAGGAACATCCGCATGAACGCGCCCTCGCGCATGTCCGTCCCGCTCGGGGTGTCCTCGGTGATCCGCGTGTACATGTGCAGGTCACGGTTGAGCGGGTAGGCGCTGTCGAAGATGGTGTTCTCGGCGTCCTTGCTGGTCTCGTAGACCGTGCCGTCGAACTCCAGCGCGATGGGGCGGACCGCCTCGCCGGTAAAGGCCAGCGCCATGTACGCGATGGCGCCCTCGTTCTGGCGGACGAGCTGGGCGACGCCCTGGTTCTGGCCCTGGCGGGTGTCGACGCCCGGCATCTCGGCCTCGGCGTCGCCGAGCATGTTGAGGCGGAAGGAGGTGTCCGTGCCCGAGCCGACCGCGCGGCCGATGCAGAAGATCTCCTGGTCCGGACCGCCGATCTCCGACCAGTTGGTGATCTCGTTCTGGTAGATCTTCCGGACCTGCTCGGCGGTGAGCTGGTCGATCCCGGCGTCGTAGATGTCCTGGCTCACGACGATCGGCTGGCCGTCGCGGCCGAGGACGTGGTCGACGACTTCCTGGTTGGCCTCCTCCTCGCTCCAGCCGAGTTCGGCCGTGATCGGGCCGGAGGAGTTGCCGATGTCGACGAGGCCGTCGGTGACCGCTTCACAGCCGGTCCCGGAGTGGCTCAGGCCGATGGTCGCGCGGTAGGGCGGGTTCGAGCGCTCGCCGGTCGCCTCGAAGCCGTACTGGCTCGCGAAGTAGTCCGCGAGGTGCATGTCCGTCTCGAACTCCGACCAGCCGGGGATCGAGCCCTCGTCGTTTTCGCCCCAGTACTCGCCGTCGCTCGGCGGGGCGTTCCCGTTCCAGTAGGAGGAGCCTTTGTTCGCGATGGGGTAGACCGTCGAGGAACCCTCGCCGGTGAGCAGCGACGGTTCGTTCGAACCGCTCGAGGAGCCGTCCGAGCCGTCCGAGGAGTCGGACCCGTCGCCCGAGGAGCCGTCGGAGCCGTCCGAAGAGCCGCTGCCGTCGTTCTCCGGCTCCGGCGTCGCCGTATCCTCGCTCCCGCCCGAACACCCTGCCAGCCCCGCCGCACCGATGGCACCGGATGTCAGCAGGAACTTGCGCCGCGATACCCTGTCCGCCGGACGCTCCGAATCGTGCGTCATCACCCGAAACGAGTCGGGACCTAAGTAAACTGGTTTATAATAGGGGTACCCCCCGGTACGAGACCCCTCTGAGCGGTACGGTCCGGTGGGAGTGACAACGATTTGCAGGGGTCGGTACGTACCGGTATATAGTTCGGTCTCGGCCGGGGGCGGCGGCCTCAGCGCTCGTCGACGAGCGGGGCGGCGGCGAGACGGGCGGCGGCGATCCCGGTCAGGGCGCGCGCGGTCGCCGAGTCGCCGGTTCGGCGCGCGTGGGCGGTTTCGAGCCCGATACTGTCGGCGACGGGCACCAGTCTGACGGTCGTCCCCTCGGGAGTCACGTCGCAGAGGAGGTACGACTGCGGGAACGAACAGGTCGTCGGCGCCGCGATCTCGCGGACTCCGTCAGCGCTCTGCCCTGACGACCCCCCCGACACGGCGGTCGTCGGGAGGTGGTAGTGGCCGCTGAGGACGAGCGGAACGTCGCCCTCGGCGAGCGTCTCGACGAGCGGTTCGGGGTCACGCATGGCCGGGATCGCTGCCAGGTCGGGCTCGACGGCCGCGCGGTGGGCGTCGAGCTGGCCGGTCACTTCCGGGAGATTGTGGTGAAGCAACACGATAGCAGTTCTCGTGTCCGCGAGCTGGTCGGCCAGCCACGCTCGCTGGCCGGCGTCGACGTGGCCCTCGTGACTGTCGGTCAGCCGCTCGGCCGTCCCCGCGCTGTTGAGTCCGACCACGTCGAGGTCGCCCACCTGAACGCGGTAGGAGAGTCCGTCGGGGCCGCGAGCGACCGGGTCGCTCGGCGTGTAGCGCTCGGCGAACCGTCCGAGGGTGGGCGTCTCGTGGTCGTCGCCCTCCTTCGGGACGTCGTGGTTGCCGGGGACCGCGTGGAAGGGCGCGTCGAGGTCGGCGAGGACCTCGTCGACCGCCTCGTAGTTCCAGGGTTCGCCGTCCTTGGTGAGGTCGCCCGGCGACAGCACCGCGTCCACGTCGCGGTCGGCGATATCCCCGAGCGCGGCCTCGAAGTGCGGGCGCGTCCGCTCGAACAGCTTCGAGGTGCCCTCGGCCCGGGTGGCGACGTGCGGGTCGGCGACGACCGCGAACCGTGTCGGCTCGCCGGCCGGCCGCGCCAGCCGCGCCAGTACCGTCCCGGGACCGCCGGGACCGGTCGGTCGGCTCACAGGTCCTCCGGCAGGAAGTCCCCGGGGTGGTCGTGCCCGAAGGTGGCCAGATGCGTCCCGTCGAGGAGTTCGACGTGCGAGCGCAGGTGTCCGCGCTCGCGGGCCGCGGCCGCCAGATCGGCCGCCGCCGGCTGGCTCAGGTCGACTGCGCCGACCAGCAGGACGGCCAGCCGCCGTTCGGGGTCGCTCACCCGGGTCACGAGGAAGAGATCCGTGCCGACCCGTCGCCGAAACGCCGCCGACTGCCCGAACTCGCCGCGGTCGGCGATCGCGGGCAGTGACTCGGCGACGCCGTCCGGGGCGAGATACACCAGCCCGGAGCGGTCGGTTTCGCCCGCCTCGGCCGAGAGCGGCGCGGCGTGACCCGCGCGGACGACGACGACCTCCCAGCCGTCAGTTCGCAACTCGGACGCCATCTCGTTGGCTTCCCGTACCGTCCGGCCCCACAGGGACGTGTCACCCTCCGTCTCGGTCGACATACCTGCACCTCTTCCTGCTGGGTCATGGATGTTACGAACGAGAAGATAAATAGTCTATATTGATGTATATTCCTATAATACTGGCTAATACTCGAACGTATTACGAGTCAAAACCTATTTAATTGCTCAATTGGACAGTTCGTCCGATGCCAGAGAAACAGACTCGGCGTCGGTTCCTCACGGCAGCGGGCGCGGGCGCCGCGTCCCTGCTCGCCGGCTGTGGAAGCGACACGTCGGCGCCGACCGACGGTTCGGGTGACGGTTCGGACGAAGACGGTTCGGGTGACGGCTCCACCGGGTCGGACGGGGCCGACGGCGGTGACGGGTCGGACGGCTCGATGGACGACAGCGAGTCGGACGACGACTCCGAGGAGACCTCGGGTGGGTCCGGGGGCGTCCTCAACATGATGGCGACCGGGAACATCCAGACGCTGGACCCGATCAACGCGAAGGGGTCGGGCGCGGGCTACGACCAGTACGGTCGCTCGCTCATGGAGTTCACGGACGGGCAGTACCCCCCGGAGCCGGCCCTGGCCGAGGGCTACGAGCTCTCCGAGGACGGTCTGACCTACACCTTCGACCTGAAGCAGGGCGTGACCTTCCACGACGGGTCGGAGCTGACCGCCGAGGACGTGGTCTACTCCTTCCGCCGGCTCGCCGAGTCCGAGAACTCGCGCAACCAGGACGACATCATCGGCGAGACGATGCGTATCCAGCACGAACGGGACGCCAGCCGGACGACCCCCTCGGGCGAGGCGACCGCGGACGACATCGTCCCCGGGTCGCTGGCGGTCGAGGCGGTCGACGACTACACCTTCGAGATGACGCTGGCCTCGCCGTTCCAGTACACCCTCTACCAGATCGCGGGCGGCGCCTTCGCGGTCCTCCCGGCCGGCGCGGTCGGTGACGTCGAAGGATACGACGGCGAGTACGGGTACAACGAGTTCTTCAGCACGGCCAACGGCGGCCCGACCTACGCCGGCCTGGGCCCCTTCCAGGTCGACTCCTGGACGAAGGGCAGCCAGATCCAGCTGTCGGCGTTCGACGACTACTACGGCGAGGGCCCCGAGCTCGACGGGATCACCTACACCGTCGTCTCCGACGGTCAGACCCGACTCAACCGCTTCCGCAACGGGAGCGCCCACATCATCGAGTCGCTGCCGACCGCGTCGTTCAACCCCGACAACGTCTCCATCGAGGAGCGCAACGGCAACCGCTCTGTCGGGACCTACTCCTTCGGGAACGGGACGACGGTCAACTACGGCGAGATCCCCGCGCTGACGACCGAGTACATCGTCTTCAATACGCTGAACGTCCCCCTGCCGGTCCGGCGGGCGTTCGCCTACGCGATGAACCAGCACGAGATCGCCCAGAACGTCTACAAGGGCACCGGCAAGCCGGCGTATCACATCACGCCGCCGGCGCCCTATCCCACCTTCGAGGACGGCCAGTCCGGCGAGGCCGCCTACGACGCCCACGCGGAGAGCGGCGCCAACTCCAACACCGAGTTCGGCGCCGACGGCTACCCCTACGGCTACGGCGAGACACGCCTCGACGACGCCCGCGCGGTCATGGAGGAGGCCGGCTACGGCCCGGACAACCGCTTCTCGCTCACGGCGACGACCATCTCCGGCGACGACGGCTACCGCCAGGTGTTCACACGGCTGCAGCCGAAGCTCAACTCCGCGTACATCGACATGGAGATCACCGAGGCGAGCTTCGGGACGATCATCAGCCAGGCCATCTCCGGCTCGATGGAGGTGTTCGGCCTCGGCGACGGCATGGAGTACCCCGGCCCGCAGAACTTCCTGCGGTTCCTCTACGGCGCCAACCCCTCCACGCAGTTCACCCGCTGGGGCGCCGAGAACAGCTACTACACGGAGGAGTACCGCCAGATCGCCATGGACGCCTGGGCGGAGAACTACGCCGCCGAGGGCACCTCCGAGGAAGACCACAACGAGGCGTTCCAGACCGTCGAGGAGATGAACTGGGCGTCCGTCCAGGAGCTGCCCTTCCTGCATCCCGCCAGCCAACGGCTGTGGCACGACTCCGTCGACGTCGAGATGTACGGCGTCATGGAGAACCAGACGTTCGACCAGGTCACGCTCGACGAGTGACGCGGTCCGGCCGGATCGCTGCCGATCCGGCCGCCGAAGGCGGATCCGGGGCGGTCGACATCGACATCTCACATGTATCTGCGACAGCGCGCGACGAGTTCGGGGCCCAGCCAGCAGGAACAGCGACGACGGCGGACGGCCCGCGGGGGTGACCGCGGGTGAGCAGGCTGACGTACGTCGTCAAGCGGTTCCTGCTCGCGATCCCGGTCGTCTGGCTCGGCACGACGATGACGTGGTTCATCATCTTCATGGGCCCCATCGACCCCGCGACCAGGCTGCTCAGCCAGGGCCAGACCAGAAACCCCGCGGCTTACCAGGCCGCCCAGGAGCAGCTCGGGCTCAACACGCCGCCGCTGGAGCACTACATCGAGTACATGACCAACTTGCTCACCTTCGACCTGGGCCGGACGTTCCTGCTCTACCAGGGGTCGAGCGTCAACGCGCTGATCCTCGATTTCCTCCCGCGGACGCTGTGGCTCGGCTTCTGGTCGGTGCTCATCGCCGTCCTCATCGGGGTCCCCCTGGGCTTTTACGCGGGCATGCGCTCGAACACGACCGCCGACTACCTCGCGTCGTTCGGCGGCATCGTCTGGCGCGCCATGCCGAACTTCTGGCTGGCGATCATGTTGCTGGCGCTCCTGGGCAGTCTCCAGGGCCTGATCGGGGTCAGCTGGCAGGAGCTGATCGTCCCCATCGACGCCATCTCGGGGAGCCCGGACATGTCCCGCATCGGGACCGTCGACGGCTTCCTCGCGGCGACCAAGAAGGTGCTACCCGCCGCCCTGGTGCTCGGGTCGGCGTCGATGGGCAACGAGATGCGGATCGGTCGAACGGCTGTTCTCGAAGTCCGTAACGAGGACTTCGTCGACATGGCGAAGGCGAAGGGCGTCTCCGACCGCGCCCTAGTCTGGAAACACGTCCTGCGCAACGCCCTGGTGCCGCTGGTGCCGATCATCACCAGCGAGGCGTTCCTGCTGATCGGCGGGTCGGTCCTCGTCGAGACCGTCTTCGGCATCAACGGCATCGGCTGGCTGTTTTTCCGGGCGGCCATCCAGGGCGACCTGCCGCTGGTCGGCACACTCATGTACGTCTTCATCCTCATCATCGTCGGCATCAACCTGGTTCAGGACCTGCTGTACACGATCATCGACCCCCGGGTCGGGCTGGAGGGCGCCTGAGATGGCGGGCACGACGGCCGACCCCGAACGCGCCTCGACCGTCCGCCCGACGGGGTCGCCGATACTCGTCTGGGCCGTCGCCGGCGTCGCGCTGTTCGCGATGGAAGCCGGCGCGCTCGTGACCTTCCTCACCGGGATGGTCGCGGACTCCCTCGCGTTCGTCCCGCCGCTGGGGCCGGCCCAACCGGCCGTCGCGACGCTGGTCGAGTGGGCCAACGCCGCCCAGTCGGCCGCCCGCGAGGTGCCGACGCTGCTCTCGCGGGAGACGATCCCCAACGGCGGCTACTGGAACGGCCAGCAGTGGGTCGGGACGTTCCTCGGCCTGGAGCCCGCGCTGGCCTGGGCGGTGCGGGTGGCGCTGGTCTACGGCTACGCCTTCGCCTGGGCCGGCTGGGCGGTCCTCGGCTACCGGCTCTACCGCCGGGAGATCCGCCCGACCGACTGGAGCCCGCGGGACGACGTGGTCGACCGCTTCCGCTCGCACACCTGGGGGAAGTTCGGGCTCCTCGTCGTGTTCATGTTCGTCGTCATGGCGGTGTTCGCGCCCGCGCTCGGCCCGACGACGGTCGAACAGAACATGCGCGAGTCGTACTCCAACGAGTTCAGCTACTGGAACAGCGACACCGGGGAAGTCCAGACGACGCTGGTCGGCCAGGCCAACCTCCAGTCCCAGTCGACCGGCACCAACTCGCGAGTGATGCCCTTTACCTACGACGACTACAACCGCTATCACCCGTTCGGGACGCTCCCCACCGGGCGGGATCTGTTCACCTTCATCGCGACCGGGTCGCGCATCTCGCTGATCATCGGCGTGCTCTCGGTCGGCCTGAGCGCGCTGCTGGCCGCCTCGCTCGCGCTCGTCGCCGCCTACTACCGCGGCCGGGTCGACCTGGGGATGGTGTTGCTCTCGGACGCGGTGATGGCGATGCCGCAACTACTGTTGCTGATCATGCTCACGCAGGTGCTCGCCGAGACCTGGATCGGGGGGATCTACAGCGGCGCGTTCGTCCTCGCGCTCATCTTCGCCGGCACCGGCTGGACGTACATGTGGCGGTCGGTCCGCGGCCCCGCGCTCCAGGTCGCCCAGCGCCAGTGGGTCGACGCCGCCCGCAGCTTCGGGCAGAAACCGCGGGTGATCATGCGCCGGCACATGCTGCCGTACATCACCGGCTACCTGCTGATCTACGGGTCGATGACCCTCGGCGGCGCGATCATCGCCATCGCCGGCCTCTCGTTCCTTGGGCTGGGCGTCTCCCCGCCCACCCCCGAGTGGGGCCGGGCGATCAACCTCGGCCAGGACTACGTCACGACCGGGTCGTGGCACATCTCGCTCATCCCCGGCATCCTGATCACGATCGTCGTCACCGGGTTCAACGCGCTGGGCGACGGGGTCCGGGACGCCATCGACCCCCAATCCGACAGCGCCGGCGGCGCCGCGGCCGGGCGGGGTGGTGGCGCGTGAGCGACGCCGAGCCCCTGCTGGCCGTCGAGGACCTGCGGACGGTCTTCCACACCGATCGCGAGGAGATCCACGCCGTCGACGGCGTCTCCTTCGAGGTCCGCGCCGGCGAGACCGTCGGGCTCGTCGGCGAGTCCGGGTCTGGCAAGTCAGTCACCGCCCGCTCGATCCTCGGGCTGGTCGACAGCCCCGGCGCGATCGAGGACGGGTCGATCCGCTACCGCGGCGAGGACCTGACCGACGACAACTGGGAACGTCACCGGGGGGACATCGCCATCGTCTTCCAGGACCCCGGCAGCGCCCTGAACCCCGTCTACACCGTCGGCAACCAGATCCGCGAGGCCCTGAAGATCCATCAGGACCTTCGCGGACGCGAGGCCCGCGACCGGGCGGTCGAACTCCTCGAAGACGTGGGTATCCCCGACGCGGCGACCCGCGTGGGGGAGTACCCCCACCAGCTGTCGGGCGGAATGGCCCAACGGGCGGTCATCGCGATGGCGCTGGCCTGCGACCCCGACCTGCTCGTCTGCGACGAGCCGACGACCGCGCTCGACGTGACGATCCAGGCGCAGATCCTCGACCTGCTCGCCGAGTTGCAGCGCGAGGAGGACCTGGCGATCCTGTTCATCACCCACGACATGGGGGTCATCGAGGACGCCACGGACCGCGTCAACGTCATCTACGCCGGCGAGGTGGTCGAACGCGCACCGACCGACGTGCTGTTCGAGAACCCCCAGCACCCCTACACGCGGGCGCTGCTGCGGTCGATCCCCGGGCGAACACCGCCCGAGGAGACGCTACCGACGATCGGCGGCGAGGTGCCGACGCCGACCGGGCCGGCCACGGTCTGTCGGTTCGCCCCGCGGTGTCCCGACGCGTTCGGCGCCTGCGTCGAGGTCCACCCCGACCACCAGGACGTGAGTGAGGGGGGCGTCGACCGCAGCGCTGCCTGCCTGTTACACGACGACAACTACCCGAACGAGACGGGGCTCGGCGACGGACCGGACGGCGGTGGTCCCGACGAGCGCTCGGTCGCCCCGGCGGCCGAGAACACGAACTACGGCGCGGTCGACCACGGCGGCGGTGCGCCCACAGAGACCAGTGTGGCCGGTGACGCGAGCGGACAGAGCGCGACCGGCGGCGTCGACGACATCGACGACGGGGGTGGTGAGCTATGACCGACCCAGCGACGGGCACAGGGACCGGCCGCGACGTGGCCGCGACCCACGACGACCCGGCGGCGGCCGTCCGGGGCGACCGGCTGGTGTCGGTGCGGGACCTGCGGACCTACTACGACGAGCGGACGCTGCTCTCGCGGTCGCCGCCGGTCAAGGCGGTCGACGGCGTCTCCTTCGACCTGTTCGAGGGGGAGACGCTCGGCCTCGTCGGCGAGTCGGGCTGTGGCAAGACGACGCTCGGCCGGACGCTCGTCGGTCTGGAGGACGCGACGGACGGGACCGTCGAAGTCGAGGGCCGGGACGTGACCGACGGCGGCGACGCCGAGTGGCAGCGCCGCGTCGGCATGGTGTTCCAGGACCCCGACGAGAGCCTCAACGACCGCCAGACCGTCGGCCAGATCGTCCGCGAACCGCTGGAGGCCCAGGGCTGGCCGCGGCTCTCGGTGGCCGTCGAGGGCGTCCCCGAGGCGACGGTTTCGGGGTCCGGCCCGGTCGTCGGCGGTCGCGTCGAGCGCGGCGGCGGCGCGGCGTCGGACGCGGGGAGTCCGGCCGGCGAGTCCGACGCCGCAAGCGTCACCGGCGACCCCGACGACGGGCCGGACGTGACGGTCGACCTCGCTGGCGGCACCCACGAAGTGTCGGTCCGCGAGCGGCTCCCGCTGACGACCGACGAGGTGACGGTGTCGGTCGACCGCGGCGAGCGCCCGACGGTGTCGGTGCGGGTCGACAAATCCGTCGCCGAGTTGCGCCGCGACCGCGCCGAGGAACTGCTCGCTCGCGTCGGGCTCAGCGAGGAGCACGTCCGGCGGTACCCTCACCAGTTCTCCGGCGGCCAGCGCCAGCGGGTCGGCATCGCCCGCGCGCTCGCGCTCGAACCGGACTTCCTCGTCCTCGACGAACCGGTCTCGGCGCTGGACGTGAGCGTCCAGGCGCGGATCATCAACCTGCTGGAGGAGATCCAGGCCGACCTCGGGCTGACGTACCTGTTTATCGCCCACGACCTCTCCGTCGTCCGGCACATCGCCGACCGGGTGGCGGTGATGTACCTCGGCAACGTGGTCGAACTCGGGGCGACCGAGGCGGTGTTCGCCGACCCGAGCCACCCCTACACGCTGTCGCTGCTGTCGGCGATCCCCGGCAGCGGCTCGCCGTGGGACGGCGAGCGGGTGACGCTGCGCGGGACGCCGCCGAGCCCGCGGGACCCGCCGTCGGGCTGTCCGTTCGCGACGCGCTGCCCGGCGAAGATCCGCTCCGACGAGTTCGACCTCCGCGAACCGACCTGGCGGGCGCTCGACGAACTCCGGGTCGTCTTCCGGACGCGCGCCCGGTCGGAGGACTCCGTCGTCGAACGGGCGCGGGCGCTGGCCGGCCTGCCCGTCGACGCCGAGGCGATCGACGACGCCGTGGCCGACCTCTTCGACGGCCGAGACCTCCCGTCGGCGGCGCAGGCGGCCGTCGACGAGGCCGTCGACCTCGCGAAGTCCGGCGACGACCGCGCGGCCGCCGACCGGCTACGCGAAGCGTTCGGCTCGCGTTGCGACACGGAGGTGCCCGACGCGTACGCGACCGGCGACGGCGAGCGCGAGAGCCGGTGTCTCCGATGCGAGGACGGCTACCGCGGGGTCGCCGAGACCGTCGCCGACCGGGAGCGGTGACCGCGGGTTCGCCGACGGCGGGCCCGCGGCCGTCACCGAGGTTCGACCCGGTCAGACCCGACCGATGCCCGTCTCCGGAGTGTTCCGGTGACCTATGTAGTCCCACGAGCCGTTCTTAGCGAGCTTCTTTTCACGTCGGTCGAGATACCTCGATGGCGTTGCGGGCTGTCAGGCATGCACCCCGGGCGGGCCGTCGCTTCCTCGGGCCGCTCGACCACCCTACGCCGGCGACCGTGGTCGCCGGCCGCGGCGTCCCCCACGCGTCCGGCGCCCGTCGACGGTCGGCCGCTCTCACTCCTCGGCCGACGCGTCGCCGGCTCCGATCCGACTATTGAGACCTACGTACCCGCTGGTAGCAGTAATATAAACCGCCTACATAGTCGGTCGGAATCCTCTATTCATGAGCTCCGACGGTTCCACGGGTGAGGCCCAGTGACGGGTGACAGCGCGCTCGCCGAACTACGCGACAGCCACCACCGGATCGAGGCCGACCGGTGGGAGGACATCTACGTCGTGGGCGACGTCCACGGCTGTCTGTCGGCGCTCGAACGGCTCGTCGACCGCATCGACCCCGACGACGACACCCTGCTCGTCGTCGTCGGTGACCTGATCCGGAAGGGACCGGACAGCCACGGGGTCGTCGAGTTCGTGCGCGAGCGCGACACCGTCGTCAGCGTTCGCGGCAACAACGAGGCGAAGATCGTCCGCGGCGACAAGGAGGTCCCCGGGCTGACCGGCGAGGATAGGGCCTACATCGAGTCGCTGCCCCACGCCATCTCCTGGGACGGCAACCTCGTCGTCCACGGCGGGGTCGACCCGCGCAAGTCGCTGGGCGACCACGACCCCGCGGAACTGCTGACGATGCGTTCGCTGACTCCCGACGGCAGCTACGACCGGCCCTTCTGGTTCGAGGAGTACGCCGACAGCCCCCGCGTGTTCTTCGGTCACACCGTTCTGGCCGAGCCCTACGAGTCGGCCGGCGCTGTCGGCCTCGACACCGGCTGCGTCTACGGCGGCGAGCTGACCGCCTACCACGTCGGATCCGGCGAGTTCCTCACCGTCGAACCCGAGGAGACCTACCAGGAGCGGAGTTCGGACAGCATCGTCACCCCGCGAATGCCCAACTGATGCCGACGGACAACTCAGACGCCGACGCCGCCGACGGCGGCGCGACCACGACCGAGGAGGCGACCGCCACCGACGCGGGCGGCCAGGAACGCACTGCCGACGCGAACGACGAAGCGACGACGCCGGACGTGACTGCCGACGGTGACGCCCGGACGGTCGTCGTCCCGGAGGCGGCCGGGGCCGAGACCGTCGACGCCGAGGCGGGCTTCGACCGCTCGGACCCAGCCTTCTACCTCAACCGCGAGCTGAGCGAGCTGGCCTACCAGCGCCGGGTCCTCCACGAGGCCATCGACGAGCGCAACCCCCTGCTCGAACGAGTGCGCTTCCTGTCGATTTTCACCCGCAACATGGACGAGTTCTTCATGAAGCGGGTCGGCGGGCTCAAACAGCAGATCGAGGCGGGCGTCACCGAGCGGACGGTCGACGGCCGCACGCCCGCCGAGCAGTGGGAGGCGGTGCTCGACGCCGCCCGGCCGATGTTCGCCCGCCAGACCGACTGTTACGAGTCGGTCGTCCGGCCGGCGCTGGCCGACGCTGGCATCCACGTCCTCGATTACGACGACCTCTCGGCCGACGAGCGCGCGGCGATGCGCGACTACTTCGAGCGGTCCGTGCTGCCGACGCTGACGCCGCTCGCCTTCGACCCCGCCCACCCGTTTCCGTTCATCTCGAACCTGAGCCTCTCGCTGGCGGTGATCACCCGCGAGACCGACGGCGACGGGACGACCTTCACGCGAGTGAAGATCCCCCAGAACCTCCCTCGGCTCGTCGAGGTGGTCGACGGCGAGCGCTACGTCCCCATCGAGGACGTGATCCGCGCGAACCTCGACCTGCTGTTCCCGAACGTCGAGGTGGTCGAGGCGTCGCTCTTTCGGTTGACCCGCAACGCCGAGGTCCGGCGCGACGAGGAGGTCGCCGAGGACCTCATCGACATGATCGAGGAGGTGCTCGAACAGCGCCGGTTCGCCACGGTCGTCCGCCTCGAAGTCGAGGCCGGGATGTCCGAGCGGGCCCGCACCACCCTGGTCGAGCAGCTCGACCTCGACGAGCGGGAGGTGTTCGAGCAGCCGGGCCCGCTCGACTACCGGGAGTTCACGCGCCTGCTCGACCTCGACCGACCGGAGCTGAAGCTGCCGGAGTGGACGCCCCAGCCCCATCCGCGACTCCAGCGCGAGCGCACGCCGCTCGGCGAGGCCGGCGACGAGACGGACATCTTCTCGCGCATCCGCGAAGACGACATCCTCCTGCACCACCCCTACCACTCCTTTACCGACACGGTCCAGCGCTTCCTCGCCGAGGCCGCCGCCGACCCGGACGTGCTCGCGATCAAGGCGGCCATCTACCGGACCGCCAGCGACTCGCAGGTGATCCAGTCGCTCATCGACGCCGCCGACAACGGCAAGCAGGTCGCGGTGATGGTCGAGCTGAAAGCCCGCTTCGACGAGCAGAACAACCTCGAGTGGGTCCGCCGGCTGGAGGAGAACGGCATCCACGTCGCCTACGGCACCGTCGGCCTGAAGACCCACACCAAGACCGCCCTCGTCGTCCGGGAGGAAGACGACGGCGTCGAGTTGTACAGCCACGTCTCGACCGGGAACTACCACTCCGAGACGGCCAAGGGCTACGTCGACCTCGGGCTGCTCACCGCCGACCGCGACATCGGGCAGGACCTGGTGAAGGTGTTCAACTTCTTCACCGGGCCGTCGCTGGACGAGCAGTTCCGCAAGCTGCTGATCGCCCCGGTCACGATGCGCGACCGGCTGACGGAGTACGTCCGCCGGGAGGCCGACCACGCTCGCGAGGACCGCGAGGCGCGCATCGTCGCGAAGGTCAACGCCCTGGAGGACCCGGATCTGGTGGCCGAACTGTACGAGGCCGGGATGGCCGGCGTCGACGTCGACCTGATCGTCCGGGACATCTGTCGGCTCCGGCCTGGGATCGAGGGGGTCAGCGAGAACGTCGACGTCTACAGCGTCGTCGGCCGCTTCCTCGAACACTCGCGGATCTACTACTTCGAGAACGGGGCGCGCGACCCGGACCTGCCCGCCGACGCGCCGGGCGGCCATCCCGAGTACTACATCGGGTCGGCCGACTGGATGACGCGCAACCTCGACAGCCGGGTCGAGGCCGTCGCGCCCGTCGAGGACCCCGACATCCGCGAGCAACTGCGGTTCGTCCTCGAACTCGTGCTGTCCGACAACCGCAAGCGCTGGGAGATGAACGCCGACGGCACCTACGAACAGCGCCAGCCCGACCCCGGCGAACCCGAGATCAGTACCCAGGAAGTCCTCATGGACCAGGCCCGCCGGGCCGCGACCGACGACGACGTGGACCGCGGGATCCCCGCCGACGCCTTCGACGAGACCGATCTCCTCGTCGACGCGGTCGGCCGCGATTCCGGCCGGCCGGCGGAGGACGACGCGAGTGCAGAGACCGGCGACAGCGACGACGACGGCCTCGACGCCGGCGGCTCGGCGAACGAAGCGACAGATTCGCCGGAGGCGCCGGTCGACGGCGACGGGCCGACGACCGTCGTCGAGCCAGACGGGTCGGGGTCGGCGGTCGCGGCGAACGGCGACCTCCCGGCCGCGCTCTCGGAGAACCCCGACGCCTGGTACCGCCCGGACAGCGACCACTACGCCTTCGCCGTCCGGACGCCCGACGAGACCGTCTACCGGAAGACCGCCGAGGGCGCCGCCAGCGCGGTCGAACGGTATCGCGACTGACGCCCCGAGCGACGGGACGCTCGACCGCGCCCCGACCCGACCCCGACGGCGCGCCGCCTGTCCGGTGACTATATAGATTACTGTGAAATAACGTACCGATCGCAGGAAATTATTAGATGTCGGCGGTCGAGTCGTCGCGTGACGCCCACCCATGCCCACCGCAAGCTCCCCCGCGCGTTCGGTCGCACTGTTCGTCCGCTCGCTGTCGCCCACGGAGACGCCCGCACCCCGCCACGCCGACCGGGTCAGAGCCCTCGAAGCCGCCGACCGGGTCGACGAGGCCTCCGTCACCGTCTGGGGCTCGGAGATCGAACTCTCGACGCGCGCCCGGCGAACGCCGACCGGCAAGTGCGTCCTCGACCGGGTCGCGGACTTCCGGGCGTGGGCCGACGAGCGCGGCGTCTCGATGGGCCCGTTCTTCGAGACCCGGGAGGTCTCCTCGTCGCTGACCGGGGAGGAGTACACCGCCCTCCGGCTGCCGGTCACCTGTCTCGCCGAGTACGACGGCGACGAGTTGGTCCACGTCGCCCCCTACAGCACCGGCGAGGCCATCTGCTCGGTCGCCGACCGACTGCGCCGGCTCGACGAGGACGCCGGTGTCGACGATGACCGCGGCGACGGGGCCGCGGTCGTCGAGCGTCCGGCGGACGGGCCGACCGTCGAGTCGGCCGCGGACGCTACCGTCCCGACCGTTCGGACGCCGTGACGCGGTCGCGGTCGGCCGCTCCCGCGGGCCGAAACCCTTCGGCGTAGTCGGCGACGAACGCCGCCACGTCCCGCGGTGGCCGGCCCAGTAGCCGCTCCACGTCGTCGGAGACCCGGCCCGCGAGCCCCAGTCGCGCCGTCGTGTAGATACGGACCATCCGGCCGAGGAAGGGCAGTGGCTCCCCGGACCGTCCCCGAGATAACAGATGTACAACCACTTTCGACCCGCGGACTTATTACGACTATCGCCGTTAGATGGGTGTACAAGGGTTCTCTCGTGTTCGATTCGACCCGACCAATTCGCATTCTTCATTTCGGTGATAAACAGGGGTTCCTGTCGGTCGCCCGACCCCACCTCGAAGCGGCCGACGAACAGTTCACCGTGACCACCGCGACGACCTCCGAGGAGGGGCACGAACGACTCGCCGCCGAGGACTTCGACTGCGTCGTGTCCGACTACGAGATGCCAGACGGGACCGGTCTCGAAGCGTTGCAGACCGTCCGCGCGGATCATCCGGAGCTCCCGTTCGTCCTGTTCTCGGGTGAAGCCAGCGATGAAGTGGCCAGTCGGGCCGTCTCGATGGGCGTGACCGAGTACGTTCGAACAGAGGGCGGGAACGAACAGTACCCGCTCCTCGCGAACCGCATCACCAACGCGGTGGCCAGCTACCGCGCACGACAACAGGTGACCTGGCAACGGACCGTCCTGGAGAACATGCAGGAGGGGGTCTACGTCCTCGACCGCGACTACCGGATTCGGTTCGTCAACTTCCGGGTGGCGTCGTACGAACCGGGGCCTGAAGGGCAGTGGGTGGGAAACACGCTCTCTCACCTCTCCGAAACGGGCGTGCTCTCGGAGCCCGAAGTCGAACGGATACGGGACGGCGTCGACCGGGTGCTCGCCGGGGAGGCCGACGACGTACAGTTGCGGATCCGCCCTTCCGTTCCGGAGCCGGGCCGGACGCTCGAACTCCGGTTCACCCGAACCGAACGATCGACCGGGGAGGCGTTCGCGCTCGGCACCACGCGTGATATCACCGACCGGGAGGCACGGCAGACCGAGCTGCGCTCGGTTCGGGCGCAGTACGAGACGCTCGTGGATCACCTGCCCGAGATAGGGGTGTTCCTGTTCGACGAGGACCTCGGATACACGCTGGCCGGCGGCGGTGAGCTGTCGGAAGTCGGTCTCTCGGCGGGCGATTTCGCGGGTCAGACACCGTTCGATCTGTTCCCCGGAGATATCGCGTCGGAACTCGCCGAGTACTACCGAGCGGCTCTCGAAGGCACGGAACACACCTTCGAGCAGCGCTTCCAGGGCAAACACTACCGGATCAAGACGCTGCCGGTGCGGGACGACGACGGTGAGATCATCACGGGGTTGGCGGTGTCGCAAGACGTCACCGAGCAAAAGCGGACCGAGCAGGAGCTACAGCGGCAAAACGAACAGCTCGAGACGTTCGCACAGGTCGTCAGCCACGACCTTCGGAACCCGCTGACTGTCGCGTCCGGACGGCTGGAACTGGTTCGACGGGACGACGACGGGGAGCACTTCGACACGATCGAACGGGCACTCACGCGGTGTGAAGACCTGATCGAGGACCTGCTGATGCTCGCCAAGTCCGGCGAGGAACTCGGGGCGTTCGACACCGTCGACCTCGCGACAGCGACCGGACAGTGCTGGCGAACCGTCGATGCGGGGGAAGCGCGGCTCGTCGTCGAGTCGAACCTGCAGTTTCGGGCCGACCCGAGCCGGTTCCAGCAACTCCTGGGGAATCTCCTCCCGAACGCTATCGAACACGGCGGCGCCGACGTGACGGTCCGGATCGGCGCCCTCGACGACGGATTCTACGTCGAAGACGACGGCCCGGGCTTCGACGATGCCGACACGGCGTCGCTGTTCGAGATGGGCTACTCGACGGCTGACGGCGGGACCGGCTACGGCTTGGCGATCGTCGACAGAATCGTCGACGCCCACGGGTGGACGATCTCCCCGACGGAAAGCGCCGCGGGGGGCGCTCGCCTCGAAATCCGTGGCGTCTCCGTGGCCGAAGAGCGACCCGACTGACCGGCAGCGTCGAACGAGCGCGACGGGACCACCGCTGTCACCGACCGCTCCGGTATCCACTCCACGACGGCCGGCGACCTCCCCGGCTGGCTGGCGGCGCTGAACCGCACGAACATCGGTGTGCAGGAGCAGGCCGTTCGGGCCGGCCTCGACAGCGACGAGACCGCGCTCCGGCGAGCGATCGAGTTCGATCCCCTCACCGCCGCGGCGCTCGACTTGGACGCGATCGACGCGATGGTCGACGGCCTGCTGGGCGCCAACGCCGAGTGCCTGCCCGACCCGGAGTAACGCGGGAGTTCACAGCTGTCTACGATCCGCCGAATTCTTGATGGAAACTCCGTCATTCGTCTTCCGACCCCCAGACCTGTCTATCCGATCTCACCTGTCACGAACTGCCCAGCGATACGCTCGAATATTGATATTCGTTGCTATCCCAGTAGCGCAGCCGCGTGGTCCGCACTGAAGGGATGGTCGGAGGCGGGCCCCTAGATAGCGGTCGACGCGAGGGCGTTCCAGGGCGCGTCCTGATACTCCCCCAGGTTTCGGGCAGCGGGATACGCCTGGTACGACACTCACGTGTACCATCACGATAATCATCGGCCATACTTGTAGTCGGGAAAACAAATATATGCAATCGGTAAGTTTGTCGGTGCCATGGGGTCACTACACCGGATTGGGGNTAATCATCGGCCATACTTGTAGTCGGGAAAACAAATATATGCAATCGGTAAGTTTGTCGGTGCCATGGGGTCACTACACCGGATTGGGGCACTGTGGTGTGCACTGTTGGTGGTATTTGCAGCGGTCCCGCCCGTCGTGGGCGGGTCGAACACACATGGAACGCTCGCCGGCGCGGGCAACGAAGCGACGCTCGCCGGCGCAGGCAACGTGCCGTCGTCTCAACCGGCGACGTTGAAAGCCGAGGCCGCGGCGGCGGTCGGCGACGCGAGCGTCG
>NZ_AOIU01000010.1 GCF_000337455.1 Halosimplex carlsbadense 2-9-1
CGTTCTCGAGTCGCCACGGCCGCACGTCACTCACGTTGACCGCGACTGCTCTGGTCACCGTGTTCGAGGCGTTCCAGGCCGGGTCCGCGCGGGAAACGAACGTGACCGCCGGTGGCGCTTCGTCGAGCATCGTCAGCGCCTGCTGTGCTTGTTGCCAGCTCGTCCGCAGGGTGCGGATGGCCTGGGCGTACTGACTGGTCGCTCGTCGCCCCTCGGATTCGTTCGCCCGCTCCAACTGCCGTTGGGCGCGATCGAACTGCCGTTCGGCGTTGTCGAAGTGTGCCTCGGCGCTCCGTCGGAGCCCCTGATTGTCGAGGGTCCCCTCGGTCCGGTCGAGCACCCGTTCCGTGTCCAGAATCGTCTGCGCGACCGTTCGGTTGTCCGCGAGCGCGACGTACCGACTCGCTCGCAGCGCGGTGTCGTTCGCCTCCGAACGCGCGAGTTTCGCCAGTGCTTGCACGCCCACCGCGTCGTCGGTGAACGATCCCATCGACCGCAATCGCACGGGATCGCGATAGTCGTCCAGCGTCCCGTTGATGCGGTCGTAGGCGCGGTCGCGTGCCGACGCGAAACGGTTCTTCTCGACGCTC
>NZ_AOIU01000011.1 GCF_000337455.1 Halosimplex carlsbadense 2-9-1
GACCCTGCTACTCGACGGCGACCGGCTATCGGATCGCTACGAACGAAACGTCGCCGGAACGGACCCGTTAGATCCTGACAGCGACTCGCCGCGAACGGACGCCGACGAAGCGAACAACGGCATTCTCGACGGGGTAGAGGACTACGACGGCGATCGTGCGGTCACGCTGTTCGAACGGCAGGCCGGTTCGGACCCGTTCGTCGCCGACTCTGACGACGATGGCCTCGACGACGGCTTCGAGATCCAAGTCGGGGCGTTCGACCCGACGACAGCCGACACCGACGACGACGGCGTGGGCGACGGGGACGAGGATCTGGACGGTGACGGCCTGTCCGCGAGCGCCGAAGACGACGCGGGGACGAGTCCGCTCACCGCCGACACGGACGACGACCGCCTGAACGACAGTGCGGAAGTCGAGCAGTATCCCACCGACCCGACCGACGCGGACACCGACGACGACGGCGTGCTCGACGGCGTCGAAATCCGCAATGGTTTCGACCCGACCGCGGCCGACAGCGACGGGGACGGCACGCCTGACAACCGGGAGCCGATCACCGTCCAGGTGGAAAGCAACGTCTCCTCGGTGTCGCTGACCGGGACGGGCGACCTGCGAGCGAACACGACCGTCTCGAAAGACCGCGGGAACGTCCTGGCCGATCGCTTGCCCGCGGCCGTCTCCCCGTTCACCGAGATCGAGACGAGCGCGGAGTTCGAGTCGGCATCGGTCACGCTGGAGTACGACGAGAGCGCCGCCGCCGACGAGTCGGACATCGCCGTCTACCGGTTCAACCAGAGCAAAGGGACGTTCGTCGAACTCGATTCGACGGTCGACACTGGCGCCAACACGGTGACGGCGGAGGTCGCACACTTCTCGAAGTTCGTCGCGCTCGAACGCGACGAGTGGAAACAGATCGAGAGTCGCCAGGTGCCGACCGGTGGGGGGAACACCTCGGTCGAACTGCTCCTCTATCTCCGAGAAGGCAACAACGACGCCTACGGGTCGGTCACACTGGAGGACGCCTCGCTCGACGAGTCGGTCTCGAACATCGAGGGGGGTGATGGCGTCGACAGCCAGGGCAACGACTTCCCACCGGAGGGGGCGACGAGCAGTCCGCGCGGCTGCGGTGACGACGAGGTCCACCGCGTCAACGACACGACCATCGACTTCAGCCTCGCGACCTGCGGCGCCGACGACGCGTTCCGCGTCGCCTACAACGTCGTCGGCGAGGACCCTGCGATCAACATCGACTACCGGCGGACGAACGTCGGGCTGAACGTCGCCGGGGAGATCTATCCCAGCTCGACGACGCTCGAACTCACCGACCAGGGTATCGATATCACGGATTCGGACAACGACGGCGTCGTCGACAGCATCGAGAACGGGACGATCCCGCTGGGCAACGGCCTCACGACGACGACCGACCCGAACGANGATTCGGACAACGACGGCGTCGTCGACAGCATCGAGAACGGGACGATCCCGCTGGGCAACGGCCTCACGACGACGACCGACCCGAACGACCCCGATACGGACGGTGACGGCCTCAGCGACGGCGAGGAATTGCGGTTGACCCAGAAGAACGACGCCGGCTACAAGATCAAAAGCGACCCGAACGACCCCGACACGGACGGCGACGGGCTGACGGACTACCAGGAGGTCGTCGTCTTCGACGGGCTGAATCCGATCGACGCCGACACGGACAACGACGGCCTCGACGACGGCGAAGACCCGCAGCCGTTGGTCCCCCAGAGCGAGGCGTCGTCGGCCGGTGACGTCGACTTCGTCGACGCCTCGGGCGAGGTGGCGGGCAACGCGATCAAGGGCGCGGTGCTCGGTGACGCCGGGGTAAAATACGAAGTCGACGGCTCGAAGACGCTGGAGTACTACGGCGGCTGGCTGACGGCGAGCATCGCGCCGACCGTCGACGTGGCAGCCGACACGCGCGACTGTCTCGTCCTGAACAGCGATATCGGTACGAACGTCCTCGACTGCGGCGGCGCGGTCATCAGCGCCGGCGGGAGTATTGGGACCGTCGTCGGGACGTTGACCGCGCCGACTGGGCTCGGCGCCGCGCTCGGCGCGGGCAGCTTCGCGGTCGACACGGCCGAGGACATCACCGACGTTGCGACGATCACCGCACGGTTCGTCGAGTACGCGCCGGAGACGGCGACCAGTGTCGGACGCGTGCTCGACCAGAAGATCGGTAGCAGATTCAGCGCCGCCTTCCCGCGAATTTCCAGCAAATTATCGCCTGGCATCGCCGACGACGTTCGACGGGGCGCCCAACGCGGCAAACTGGTCAGAGCAGGTCTCGATGGGGACACCGCCAGGGCGCTCGAAGACGTCTTGCCGCGGGTCGACGCGACGGCCGACGAGGTCGCCCAGCTGACTACACGGATCGACAGCTTCGACGGACTCGCTAGTTCTGAGCAGCGGCTGGTCGTACAGAAGTTAGCGGACCGAGGGGATGCCGCACAGCTCACTGATGCCTACGACGGTCAGACGCTCGCCCGGATCACCGGTACTGACGGCGTGACGGGCAGTGCAGCGATCGACAAGGCGAGCAGTGCTATCACGAACGGCCGGGCGGATGAAATCTCGCGGTTGGCCGACGAACTCGACCCGGTCGCGTTCGGCGGTGTCCTCCGGGTCGATCGCATCACAGAAGCACGCCGACTCGTCGATGGGACGCCAAGCGGCGCAGGGGCGGAAACGCTCCGCGGGCTGAGTGGTGTCGGCGAAGATGCCCTGCAACGATTCCTGTCGCTAGAGGATGAGCTCGCAGCTGCCAACGATCTCGATACAATCGGGAAAAGTTCCACTGAACTTGCTGATGACATTCGTGTTTCACTTGCTCGGTCAGCAGAAGACCCATCCAGCAAGATCGAGCTCCAAGCCACTACAATCGACCAATTCACAACTGCTCTCAAGAGCGTGTCACAAGCCGATATCGATGGAGTTGCGAAACAAGTAGACGCCGATATCGCCAAACGGGCGGACGGCGTCGCCCCGGACAATGCGTACCTCACTCGAAACAACGCGTATAGCAACATCAAGGGAGCCATCTACGAGGTTTCGTTGGCCGACGAGCTGGGAACCACGGAAGTCCGAGCGATCGGCGATAGCCCTTCGGGAACGCAGTTCGAAGCCGATATCGTATTAGTAGATGACACCGCGATCGAAGCGAAGTCAGCAGGTATCACTGACATCGAAAAGCAGCTGAATAACCTGAAAGAGTATCAGAAGGCGGCCGGGACCCCAGACGGCGATACCGTGTTGATTGCCAACGATCCTAGCCAGGTTCCAGTTAGTGCAGGTGATGGTCGCGTGGCTCTGAACGAAATCGACGACCTTCCGAATACGGACGGCGCTTTCGTCGAGGTTCGTACTATCGCTTCCGAACTACCGAACTGAACCAGCCAAGGCACTACCAAAGACTACTCTTTTGAAGACAGCTAAACAACTGTCAAACATGGACGAGTTCTTGTATGCGTATTATGTCCTCGACGAGGAACCATCTGCCGCGTTGGCGAGTGACATGCTCGAATTCGTTAGCGGACACGCGGAGACTACGATTGAAGCGGGAACTGCTGATGAAGTGGATCCAGCTGAACTGCTCGACAATTCGATAACGTTCGACCTCGGAGGGGTTGAATATCATCTCTCCCTCGATTCGGCTACGCTTCCACAATTCGACGGCGTCCCGGCAATGGAAATCCAGGTCTACGGAACCCATTTTCAAGAACGATATGCTGGATCACCCGACGCCCGCGAACATACCGAACGCCTGATCAACTTGCTCCGAGACACCTATCTCTCGTTGCGTGACCATGGACACGAGATCCGATGCGTCCATGCGTTCGGTCCGAGCGATGTTGCTTCTCTGCTCGATGGGCGAGTCACTGTTCCAGACGCGCAGGTCAGCGGCAACGCGTTCGACGCGGTTTACTGGCTCCACATTCTTCCGCCCTATCTTGTCGAGATAGTCGGCGCCGACCGTCTTCACGAGGCCCCGGCGTGGCTGGTCGAGAAACTCGCAGACGGGAGCGTCATGCTGGTGGTCGACGACCGACCTGACAGGGGTGGAGCCGAGGGAACCGATCTGTTCTCCGACGTGGTGGCCCATCTCGGGATCGACGACGAGGCGTATATGCCAGACTAATCGGACCCCCGATTCGGCCCACTGACTACAGTTCCCATCGATTGCATCTCCGACCTGAAGGGATTCACGCAGCGGTCGCGCAGACCCTTTCCGCTCGCTCCGGTCGTGGCGCTACGGGAAAGGGCGAACCGCGGCATGGGTCGAGCGGGCAGCACTGTGTGGGGTCACCGCGTTATGTCGTCGCTTGCTTCATAAATATCATTTGGGCGACTATATTAAACGTGGTCTGGGTATAGGACACACAGTCATAGTATATGACAGGCTACGCAGTCGAGTGGTTGTATCGACGCCGAATCAGCCCTTCCGCTCAGTGCTCGGTTCCAGGGTACACACGTTCGAATTCTCGACACGCCACGAAACCTGGATGTCGCTGGTTCAGACAGTGGGGTAGTCGCTCGTGCGGCGACCGATCGAGTCTGGATCGGTTCGCCTCGCCGGGGCAGGTTCCGGAAACCGTAGTTCTATACCGGCCGCTCTGCCTCTTTCGGATATCATGACGGACGACGTCACCGTCCACGAAGGAATCACGTACGCCGAGCGTGAGACCGGCGAGCTGAAACTCGACCTCTACCTGCCACACTCTGATGACCCACCGCTGGTCGTCTACGTCCACGGCGGCGGGTGGATCGCGGAGACACGCTCGAACATTCCCGATCCCGAGCAGTACGCCGCCGACTGGGACTGTGCGATCGCCAGCGTCAGCTACCGCCTCCAGGAGGCCCCCGATGGGGCGGCCGTCGAAGCAATGTACGACCCGGGCAACCCCACCCCACGGGGTCACTTCCCCGACCACTTCGTCGACGTGAAAGCCGCGATTCGATGGCTTCGCGCTCACGCTGACGAGTACGACTACGACGCCAGCCAGATCGCCGCGTGGGGCGCCTCCGCGGGTGGCCACCTCGCCCTCCTCGCGGCTGTCGTCGACGACGTCACCGACCTCGGAGACGCCTTCGCCGACGAGGTCGAACAGACCGTCGCGCCCGACGAATCCGGCGCCGTCCAGGCCGTCGTCAGCTGGTACGGCGCCGCCGACTTCACGCTCGTCGAGGACGACGTGGAGGGACTCATCCCGCTGCTGATGGGCGGCTCTCGCTCCGAACACCCCGAGCGGTATGCACAGGCCAGTCCCGTCACGCACGTCACGTCGGAAAGTCCACCGGTACTGTTGATGCACGGCCGCGAGGACGAGGTGGTCGACGTGGCGCACAGCCACCGCTTTTTCGACGCTCTGGAGGCGGCTGGCGTGGACGGCGTCTTCTACGAGTTACACGATCTGAACCACGTCTGGGTCGAAGACGTCGAGGACATCGAGTCCGAACGCGTGGCGATGGACCTGCTCGCGGCGGACCCGACCCACGCCCAGTCGGTCTCCGAGGCGACGCACGCGGAGGAGGGTGGGTCGCTTGCGCCGCTTCTGGCGGACCTCCCGCCCGCGGGTCCCGAGGCTATTCAGCAGTTTCTCGACCGGACGATTCGGTGAACCGACCTCGTACTCTTCAGGGAGTCGCCTCTTCGATATCGTACCGGTGTCAGGGTAGCTCGATGCTGGTCGCATTGACTCCAAGCGCGACGCTTCGACAGCGGCATTCGGACTCGTCGGCACACACCTTCGAAATGAATGTATCAAACAGTTTTCAGCATCTTTCCCGGGTCTCTCCCGAATACGATGAGGCACTCAGGCGACGAGATAAATCTTAAACTCAGCAGTGGCTCAATTGTGAGATAATGGGGTTATATCACCACTCTCTCAATAAGATCATCTAGAATATCCGTATTCACATCATCTCTCTCAATATATTTGTAAATGGATCTGTTGTCCTTTCTGGTTGGGCGATGAGATCCCTCCTCAAATAACTGGTCAACGTAGTCGGTGTATTTCCGGTCAAATTCAATGCCAGCGGCCTTGTTAAAGTTAATATCCTCAATATCATCGTGTTCTTCTCCACTCTGTGTTTTGACAACATAATATCCGTTCCGAATAGCCACCTCTTGGATATCACTATTCATTCCGGAGGTTTTGGAGAAGAGGAGAAGGTGTGCATGCGTTGTTCCGATGTCTGTACCGTCGGTCTCATCTGATTCCTCCATATCTCGACTGGTTAACGCCAGGCCCTGACCGTCCTCTAGAACTTCAATATCGGAATTGACCGCTGAAAGAAATCCCTCTAGAGAATCCCCAAGTTTATGGCCGCAAACTTGACCCTCGTGGATAATTGCAGACTTCTCGCCGTCAATGATATCAGTGTAATCGCCCGTAGAGCGATCCATCATTAGATAGCCCTCTCTGATTTTGACTTCGAACTTCTCGTCTGCCTTAGCGAGATAGTCCGTGATACAGTTCACAAGTCCATCAACCAGTTCCCCATCGTCGTCTTCTCCCGGGATAACTGCGAGGTATTCGTCCTCAACGGACTCTTTGACTGGTGTCTCGTCTTGAACTCCGTCAATAATATTGGTAATATGTGGCTTCACCCAAGTAATGGTATTCCCTTTCTCAATGAGGTCCTCAATCTTATCGCTCAACTCGTCGATATCCTGACGCAACTGATCCTTCTCATCCGACGACTCCTCACTTGATTGAAGTTGAGCCTCAGTACCTAAGAGCTGAAAGTACATCGCAAAGAGCTTCCAACTGAGCCGGCGTGAGAGATCGGCCGCAGTCTTGGCCTCATCAGTCATCGTCTCGAAATCCATGAGACGAAACGCAACTTCTGCGAGATTAAGATGTGGTGTCTCTTCTCCTTTGCTTTGCTCAATCGCTTGCTCGTGACATTGACGTGCAGTATCGTATTGTTCTGCCGCTTTTGCGGATTCATCGAGAGTTTCATAGAGCTGTCCCTTTTCGAACGACACGACACCCTTTCCACTGTATGGCTCGTAGGCGCTAGAGTCGCGATCAATCGCCCATTTGAAATCTCGGAGTGCTTGTTCCCATTTCTTTTCGGCAGCCGCTCGCAGTCTCTTCTCTAGACGATCCGTCTTCTCAGAGAGTCTTTGTTGCTTTCGCTGGTTAAGAGTCTTCGCTAACGAAATCCTGGAGTCCTGTTGCTCGTTTGGCCCGCTCTTCGATTCACTCTCTGAGTCTTCCTCAGCTGATTTGTCCCCTTGTTCACCACCATCTGGAACCGTCTGGTTAATCTCCGTCCGCAGTTCCGAATGGAGCTCTGCAAGTGTTCGAGCAATTCGTCGGCGGACTGTACCCCGTCCATTGTAGATCTCCGAATTGTCGAGGCCGTCGAGGTCAAGATCATTCAGATCGATCTCCTCTCCATCTATATCAAGCACTCCAAGCTCTCCTGTGGGCGTGGTCTCCTGACAAGGACCTCCTATAGCGGCCATGTAGAGGTCTTCAGCGAGAGCCCATTCATCAAAGATCTTTTTGTCGCGATTGGAATAGTATTCTGCAAGCGCGACATAGTTCATGGGGTCTTCTTTATCCGCTCTGATAGCCCGTTCATATCGTTCCTCGGCATATTCGTTCTTTTCCGCTTCATACCAGTAGTCTCCGGACAGTCTATATCGGAGTCCCTGAAGCGCTTGTTCATCGTCTTCCTTATCGACCTGGCCATCGATTCGATCACTGGAATCAACCCGAAAACTCTCAACTTCTGCAATTACTTTGTTTGAGAGCTTTCGCATTCGATCTTCGATCTCCTTGGCTCGTGGGAATAAGAATCCTTCATCGTAGCGAACCTTCCTATAAAAGTCGCCCATCAGATCTTGAAATCCACCTATTTCGACGAGATACGTATTTGGTTTCCGCAACAGCTTCTCGACATTTTGGTTGAGCTCGCTTGCGTCATATGCACACCAGATGATACCCGGTTCCGGGATAGCAAAATCATCCGAGGTCAAGACATCCATGATAGAGTCATCACGGCCTCCGTATCCGACGACGACAAGTCCGTATTCCTGCAAAGTCCGACGAAGCGCAATACGCATGTTTTTCTCCAGAGTACTCGTCTCAAACGCCGTATTCTGTAGATTTGAATACAGATAGTCCCCATGGAGTTTGATAATCGCTGGGTCTGATTCGGTTAGTTTGAATTCTGGCCCGATGATGGCGTTGTGGTTGAGCATTCGAGGCCGTTCATGGAAGTATTCATAGAAGGCATCGTATAGCAAGTCGTCAAAATTGGGGGTGAGAACATGAGAAATGTAGGGCGGATCTGCAGTCAGCATCCCGGCCATCATTATATGCCCAAACGTCGTATCTGAATCAGCGACATTCTCACTGATGTGCCGGCGCCGCTCCTCTCTCGTCGGATAACACTCAGAAAACCAGAATCCGTATTCGTTCTGATTTTGCTTCATTTTTTCCTTCCGATAATCGTTGACCCATTCGTGGAAATCCGGGTCATCATCGTCGAACTCATCCTCGTAGTGCTTCCAGTCGGGCTCCTCGCATTCAATTTCAAGCCCGAGCATATCCTCGATATATAGCTTGTTTTGCCACCGCTCGATGAACTCCGAAGCCAGTGGAATGTCCGCACTCTTGGACGTCCCTGCACCGATGAGAAACGCGTACTTCCCACGGTTCCGTGTTACTGATCGTACTACCCTGTCCGACTTTCGGCGGTCTACCGTCTCGATCGATTTCATGCTCATTGGTACCATCCCACGACCGCACCGCTTTGGGAACCGCGAATAAGACTCTTCCGAAGAGTTCAATAAAGAACAAATGACTGGGACAATGGATAGTTACCAAATCATAGCTTAGATAACTAGTACGGCAATCATAACTTCCAGAAGCGGATGACTGTAGGTGATAGTTACAGTGTATTCTCCCTCACACGGTCAAAGGTAGCGTATCCTGTGATCACGTTCGATACCATCGGAGCACACACTAAACAAGCTGGAAGTGATATTGAATCGGAACGATATCCCAGAACTCAGGTTGCGTAGACACATCCCTGACATGCTCTAGAGGAGTTCTGCCACAGGCAAATGGCTGGCACCGCAGAGGACGCGATTGCCGCGGCAGCAAACCTGGGCGATAATTCGTGAGCCGTCAGTGTCAGTTTGGGTCGAGACAGATTGAGGTGGATCAGAGCAGTCGACAACTGCAGGAGGACCAACCGTCGGAGGAACAGATGTATACGAACGGCTACCGTCCCTGCCTCCAATGAGCGAATCGGACGGTCCCAAGCAGGTGTCGGACCCGGAGTACCACAGCGAGAACCACACGGCCGCCCAGACCTGTGGGTGGACGGCCAACTCGCTGCGCGGCGAGGGGAAGTGCTACAAGTACGCCTTCTACGGGATCGAATCGCATCGCTGCATCCAGATGACGCCGGTCGTCAAATGCAACGAGCGCTGTGTGTTCTGCTGGCGGGATCACGCCGGTCACGCCTACGAACTCGGCGACGTCGAGTGGGACGACCCCAGCGCCGTCGCCGACGCCTCGCTGGAACTCCAGAAGAAGCTGCTGTCGGGCTTCGGTGGCAACGACCAGGTCCCCCGTGAGCGCTTCGAGGAGGCCATGGAACCCCGGCACGTCGCCATCTCGCTGGACGGCGAGCCCTCGCTCTATCCGTACCTGCCGGAACTCATCGAGGAGTTCCGCGAGCGCGACATCACCACCTTCCTCGTCTCGAACGGGACGAAACCCGAAGTCCTCGCCGAATGCGACCCGACCCAGCTGTACGTCAGCGTCGACGCGCCCGACCGCTGGACCTTCGATAACACTGTCAAAGCGGTCGAGGACGACGCCTGGGAGCGGCTGATCGACACGCTGGACGTGCTCGCCGCAAAAGACGAGACCCGCACCGTCCTGCGCACCACGCTGGTGAACGGGCGGAACATGCACCACCCTGAGTGGTACGCCTCGATGTTCCAGCGGGCCGACCCCGACTTCGTCGAGCTGAAGGCGTACATGCACGTCGGCCACTCGCGGGGCCGCCTCGACCGCGATGCCATGCCCGACCACGAGGACGTGCGCGCGTTCACCGAGGACGTGATGGAACACATGCCCGAGCACGACCACCTCAACGACGTGCCCGTCTCGCACGTCACCCTGCTGTCGAAGACCGAGGACACCTGGGTCCCCAAGCTGCAGAAGGACAGCGAGTTCTGGGAGCGCGACCCCTACGCCGAAGTCGGCGACTGACCGAGCCCGAACGGCCGTGACGCTCGACCGAACGCGAGTTCGCCATCGTTCGACGGCCGTTACGGTCGGCCGGGCCGGATTATCAATCTTCGTATTTCGGCAGATATCTTGATACAGGATACCGGGAGAGTGGTTGCCACGGAGACCGAAATGGCAAGTATACTATCGACGCTCGACCCGATGACGGTCGCGGTGGCCGCGGTCGCGATCGTCGGGATCGTCCCGGTCGCGATCCAGTACCGCGAGCGGTCGCGGTGGTTCGCGGTCGGCTACGGAATGTTAGTGGTCGCGGCACTGGCGACCAACCTGGAGGATCTCTTCCTGGGCGGCCTGCTGAATGCGACCGAACACGCCGTCGGGCTGATGGGCGCCGGGATCGCTTTCCTGGTCGCCGCGTACGTCCATCGCAAGCGGGAGATCGAACCGGGAGTGGTCGACGATGGTTGAGATCACGGTCCTGTTCGACTTCGTCGCGGCGGCGGCGTTCGCGGCGGCGGTCGTCGTCGGCGTCCTGAACTGGCGGGACACGGACCTCGAACGCGGGTTCTGGGTCAACTTCACGTTCGGGGCGACGCTGGGCCTGTTGTGGACCGGGTCGGTGCTGCTGGAGTGGCTCGGCGTCGCGCCGGCGCTGATGAACGCCCTGGGCATGATGTTCCTGGGGACGACCATCGGCGTCTACGCCGTCGGCTCGACGGGGACGATGGCGGTCGTCGACGACATGAAGACGGCCACCCGCGAGGCCGACGAGGCTCGCCGGGAGGCCGTCGATCTCCAGGAGGACGCCGAGGACGCCCGGCTGGAGGCCGAGGAGGCCAGCGAAGCGGCCGAGGAGGCCAAGGAACGGGCCGAACGCGAGCGCGAGCAGGCCCAGCAGTTGAGCGAGACCCTCGAACGGAAGGCGACGGAGTTCGGCGACGTGATGGCCGCCGCGGCGGCGGGTGACCTCACCCGGCGGATGGACGCCGAGAGCGACAACGAGGCGATGGCCGAGATCGCAGCGTCGTTCAACGCGATGATGGGCGATCTGGAGGGAACGATCCGGGAGATCCGAGCGTTCGCCGAAGAGGTGGGCGCGTCGAGCGAGGAGGTCGAAGCCGGCGCGAGCGAGAGCCAGGCCGCGAGCGAGCAGGTCGCCGAGTCGATGCAGGCGGTCTCGGCCGACGCCGACGAGCAGAACGACCGCCTCCAGTCGGTCGCCACGGAGATGAGCACGCTCTCGGGCGCCGTCGAGGAGGTGGCGGCCTCCGCGGACGAACTCGACCACGCCACCGGCGAAGCCGTCGAAGTCGGCGAGGCCGGCCGCGAGGCCGCCGGCGAGGCGATCGAGGACCTCGACGCCATCGAGACCAAGGCCGACGAGACGGCCGACGAGGTGGAGTCGCTGGCTTCCGAGATGGACGAGATCGGCGAGGTCGTCGACATGATCGCCGAGATCGCCGAGCAGACGAACATGCTCGCGCTGAACGCCTCGATCGAAGCCGCCAGGGCCGGCGAGGCGGGCGAGGGCTTCGCCGTCGTCGCCGACGAGATCAAGGGCCTGGCGGCGGAGGCCGCCGAAGCCACCGACGAGGTCGAACGGCTCATCACCGACATCCAGGACTCGACCGACGGGACGGTCGCGAACATCCGCGAGATGACCGACCGCGTCGAGTCCGGCGCCGTCACCACCGGGGAGGCGCTGGACGCGCTCGACGAGATGGCCGAGACGGTCCGCTCGGCCCACGACAGCATCACCGAGATCAGCGCCGCGACCGACGACCAGGCCGCCTCCACCGAGGAGGTCGCCAGCATGGTCGACGAGGTCTCCGAGATGGCCGGCCGGATCGACGCCGAATCGGACCAGGTCTCGGCGGCCGCCGAGGAACAGACCGCCTCGCTCACGCAGGCCTCCGACAACGCCCGCTCGCTGTCCGACCGCGCCGACGACCTCCGGGAGTTGCTCGACGAATTCGTCGTCGGCGACGCCGGCGGCGGTGCGGGCTCGCCGACGACGGCGGCCACCGACGGCGGGCTCGCCCGCGAGGAGTGACTCCTGCGGACGGCGATTCGGTTCTGAACGGCGACTCGGTGCCGAACGACGACTCGGTGCCGTTATGACGTACCGGTTCGTACGTCGACACACGCGACCGACGGATCGATCCGTCACGATCGTCTTACCCAATTCTGGGACGCATCCCACATCCGGTACCCTTATCGGCGAGTGGTCGCTAGAGAGAGGTATGTCAGGAATCACGGCGTCGTCGGTCGGCCACGCCGAGCTGGCGACGCTGAAGGAGCTGGCGCTGTCGGGCGACCTCGACGGCGACCAGAAGGTGTCCTGCTCGGCGCTGGCCGAGCGGCTCGACGCCTCGACGCAGACGGCCTCGCGGCGGCTCCAGCGACTGGAGGAGTCCGATCTGGTCGAACGCGAGATCGTCAGCGACGGCCAGTGGGTGACCGTCACCGACGCCGGCGAGCGCGCGCTCCAGCGCGAGTACGCCGACTACCGGCGCATCTTCGAGCGGGACGCGAGCGTCGAACTCGACGGGTCGATCACCAGCGGGATGGGCGAGGGACGGCACTACATCTCGCTGCCGGGGTACATGCGCCAGTTCGAGGACCGCCTGGGCTACGAGCCGTTCCTCGGGACGCTCAACATCGAACTCGACGAGGACAGCGTCCGCGAGCGCGGCCACCTCTCCTCGTTCGAGCCCGTCACTATCGACGGCTGGGAGGACGACGAACGCACCTACGGGCCCGCCTACTGCTACCCCGCGACCGTTGAGGCCGACGATGGGGCGACCTTCGAGGACGCCCACGTCATCACCCCCGAGCGCACCCACCACGGCGACGACCAGCTGGAAGTGATCGCGCCGGTGAAACTCCGCGACGAACTGGGGCTCGACGACGGCTCCTCCCTCACCATCCATGTCACCGAACAGCGATAGCATGACCGGCGACGGATCGACCGCGACCGCGAGTGCGGCCGTCGACCGAGCGGTCGACGCGCTCCGGCGGGGCGACCCGATCCTCGTCCACGACGCCGCCGACCGCGAGGGCGAGGTCGACCTGATCTACCCCGCCGCCGCGGTCACGCCCGAGGCGGTCGCCCGCATGCGCAACGACGCCGGCGGCCTCGTCTGCGCCGCGCTCGGGGACAGGGTGGCCGACGCCTTCGAGTTGCCCTACCTGCAGGAAGTCATCGACCACCCGGTCGCCGCCGACCACGACCTGGGCTACGACGAGCGGTCGTCGTTTTCGCTGACGGTCAACCACCGCGACACCTACACCGGCATCACCGACGAGGACCGCGCGCTGACGATCACCGAACTCGCCGCCGCCGCGACCGATCCGGAGGGGACTGACTTCGCGAGCGAGTTCCGCGCGCCCGGCCACGTCCACGTCCTCCGGGCGGCCCCCGGCCTCCTCGCCGACCGGGAGGGCCACACCGAACTCGCCGTCGCGCTCGCCGGCGCCGCCGACCTGCCGCCGGCGATGGTCGTCTGCGAGATGCTCGACGACGACACCGGGACAGCCCTCACCCCCGCCGCCGCTCGATCCTACGCCGACCGCGAGGGGCTGGTCTACGTCGAGGGGTCGGCCGTCGTCGAGCGACTCGGCCGACCGGTATCGGACGACTGAAGGGGTGTCCGCCCTCAGTCCCCGACGATGAAACCGTTCTCGCGCCGCGCGCTCCTCCGCGCGAGCGGGCTCGCCGCCGCCGGCGCCGTCGCCGGCTGCGCGACCGACGACTCCGACGGCCCGACCGGGACCCCTAACTCGGGCGACATCGTCGCCGGACCGAACGGCGCCTACGCCTACGACCCCGAGGAGTACACCGTCTCCGTCGGCGAGACGGTCACCTGGTACTTCGCCAGTCCGACCCACAACGTCGGCTGTCGCCCCGGTGACTCTCCGCAGATCAGCCTGCCCGACGGCGCCGAGTCGTTCGCCAGCTACGACGACGGGAACGTGGGCCAGACCGTCCCGCAGGGCGAGACCTACGAGCACACCTTCGAGACGGCCGGCGAGTACACCTACGTCTGTATCCCACACTCCCGGCAGGGGATGGTCGGGACGGTCGTCGTCGAGGAGTAGCGCGGTCGGTGAGTCGGCGCGCGACTCAACACCAGTTGGGGATCCCGTCCCCGTCGTTGTCGCCGTCCGGCCCTTCGGGGCCGTCGGGGAGGTCCGGGTCTCGCGTGGCCGTCCACTCGTTGAAGATGACCGTCTCACCGTCGTCGTTCCGGAGGATGACGAAGTAGCTGTCCCCTTCGCTGCAGATCGGGTCGAGGACGCTGTCGCTGTCGAAGCCGTCGATGTGGACGTACTCCTGGGCCTTGACCTGTGGGCCACCCGTCCAGACCTCCGACCAGCGGATCGTGTTGCCGCTCTCGTCTTTGATGATCACGTTCTCGGCGTCGACGGTCCGGCCGACATCGTGGGTTATCTCGAGATAGGGTCGGTTGTCGGTGTTACCCTCGCCGGTCGCCACGTACTCGCGGTCGAAGGCGCCCGCGGGCGCCGGCTCGTCCAGTTCGCTCTCGAAGCCGATCGCCATCGTCGCGATCACACCGGCCAACACGACCGCGATCGCGACCAACAGGACGGTCCCGACGACCGACGAGACGCCGCGTTCGTCGCGCCGATAGCTGTCGGGCCCGCCGGATCTCCCCTCACGACCCGTTCGGTCGGTCGGCTCCATCGGTTTCCGACGGATACGCCACCCGGGATCATAACTCCCGACCAGCTATTTCACATCGTGACACCGCCGGTGAGTCGGACGCTTACAGGTTCTTGAGCGAGAACCACCCGCCGCCCAGGACGAAGAGGATTCCGAAGGCGGCGGCGAACAGGGGCGTGTTCGTCGTCCTGTTTTTCAGGAACGCCCCGTTCGGTCGGTCGGGCGAGACGTACGCGGTGGCCGCCCCACCCTCCTCGTACTCGGCGACGACCGAGCGGGCCGCCGACTCCGTGTCGTAGGTCGGTGATATCGACGCGGGGAAGACGCTGGAACTCTCGTAGGTCGTTCCCTCGTACTCGTAGCTGAACCGGACCGTCGGCTCGTGGTCGACCCCGCGCCTGGCCGAGGACGTCTCGACGCCGACCTCGGTGATCGTCGCGTTCACCTCGACCGAGTTCCGTACCGCATCGGACTGCTGGACGTAGTCGTAGCCGGCGTAGCCGGTGACCGCGAGGCCGAGCAACAGCATCAACAGCGCGCCGCGAAGCGACTCCGGCCCGTTGATCGACAGCCCCGAATCGTCGCTCATACCGGGTCGCTCCCGACTCCGGTCGACGGCGGGGCGCGCTCGCTGGCCGGCCCTGCGTCCGCGTGGAACCGACCGAGCGGCCGGGTGCGCGGACCGCAGACCCCTCGCGCCCGGTTCGTACCGCCGCGGTCTCGTTCGACAGTCATCGTCCGTGAATGCTCGCCGCTCTCGAGTAAAAGCCCTCTCGTAACCCCAGCGTCTGTTTGTGTCACGCGGTCGCACGCGACCGTCAACACTCTTTACGGCCGGGTCGCAACTGTGGCTATGGCCGACGCGCGCAGCCCCGACGCCGGGCGACTGACAACCTATAAACCGGGAGCGGCCCTCACCGGGAGGTACGACCCATGAGCGAGCGCCCAGAGATGTTCCAGGGCGTCGACGAACTCTGGATGGACGGCGAGTTCGTCGACTTCGACGACGCACAGATCCACGTCCTCACCCACGGCCTCCACTACGGTTCGGGAGTGTTCGAGGGCGTCCGGTGCTACGACACGGTCGACGGCCCCGCCATCTTCCGCTGGGAGGAGCACCTCGAACGGTTCTACGAGTCGGGCAAGCCCTACGATCTGGAGATCCCCTTCGAACCCGAGGAACTCACCGAGGCCACCGTCGAGCTGATCCGCCGGGAAGAGCTCGAATCCTGTTACATCCGCCCGATCGCCTTCTACGGGTACGACTCCCTCGGCGTGAGTCCCGGCGACTGCCCGACGAAGGTCGCCATCGGCGCCTGGCCGTGGGGCGCCTACCTCGGCGAGGACGCTCTGGAGAACGGCGTCGACGTGATGGTCTCCTCGTGGCGCAAGCACGCCTCCAGCCAGATCCCCACGAACATGAAGACCACCGGCCTCTACGTCAACTCCATGCTCGCCACCGAGGAGGCCAAGGGCAACGGCTACACCGAGGCGATCGTCCTCAACAAGGAGGGCAACGTCGCGGAAGGCCCCGGCGAGAACATCTTTCTGGTGCGTGACGGCGAGATCTACACGCCCGGCCTCGCCGAGTCCATCCTCGACGGGATCACCCGCCGCACCGCCATCGAACTCGCCGAAGACCTGGGCTACACCGTCCACGACGAGGCGACCATCTCCCGCGGGGAGCTGTACACCGCCGACGAACTGTTCTTCACCGGCACGGCCGCGGAGGTCACGCCCATCCGCAGCGTCGACGACAACGTCATTGGCGAGGGGACGAAGGGCCCGGTCACCGACGAGATCCAGAGCCAGTTCTTCGATCTGGTCGAGGGTCGACTCGACGGCTACGACGACTGGTTCACCTACGTCTAGCGCGCACTCCGATCGCCGGTTTCCACCGGGGAGCGGGCCGCTGACCCGCCGTTCACCGATAGGTGGCTAAACAATTAGGGATAACCGTCACGGGCGTTTGCGCCCGATGTCGGGTAGATGCAACAGACGAGTACGACCGGTAGTCACCACTGGCGCGTACGGGACTTCGAGGACGGAACACGCGACGGGGTGGTCGGCGAATGGCACTGACCACTCGCCTGCGGTCAGTGCTGAGCGACGCCCGCGAGCGCGCCGGTGGTGGCGACGCCGCGACGCCCGACGACCCGGCCGCGGGCGACGAGTCGCCCCCGGAACCGACGACGGGGCTGTTCGAGTGCTCCGCCTGCGGGACCGTCTACGTCGCCGAGGAGAAGTCGACCTGTTCGTCCTGCGACGAGCCCGTCGAAGAGGTCTCGGCGACCCTCTCCCGCGAGTAGCGGGTCGAAAGCGACCGACGCGGCCGACCGGGGCGCTCAGTTCTCCTCGCCGTCCGGCGTGAATCCGTCGACTCCGTCGCCGGACAGCGGGTCGTCCGAGCGGCCGCCCGACAGCGGAGTCTCGGAGTGTGAACCGTCGGCCCGGTCGTTCATCCGGGCCTCGACGCGTTCGAGCGCCTCGCGGGTCGCGCGGAGTTCGGCGACGAGTTCGTCGAGCTGGTCGGCGCTCGCGGCCCGCCGGTCGTCGGCGCGGCTACCGCCACCACCGCCGGTGCCGTCGCGACCGCCGCCGCCGGCCTCCCGCTGGACGCGGGAGATCTCCTCGCGCACGTCGCGAGCGTCCTCTACGTCGTCGAAGGAGATATCGGCGCCGGAACTCCCGGCGGTGCTGATCTCGATGGTGCCGAAGCCGAGCTGCGTGCCCCAGAACGACTGGGTGAACTCCGTGTTCTGGATGCGGTCGAGGTCGACGCTCTCGATGTTGGTGCTGAGGATCCCCTGCTTGACGTACAGCGAGCGGTTCGTCACCACGTAGTCGGTGTGTTTGATCCCCAGGTACGACAGCGGCGAAAAGAGGAGGATCACGAGCCCGATCAGGAAGGGGATCAGGACCACGCCCGTCACGAGCGTGCCGACCATCCGCAGCTTGGTCGGCTCGCCGACCCAGACGACCTCCTCGCCCGGTTCCAGCGAGAGCCACTCCGAGACCTCCGAGTCGGCCGCCGCCGCGGCGCGGTCGGTCAGCGAACCGCCGCGCTCGCCCTCTCCGCTCGTCGAGTCGCTTCCGCCGTCCGCGGAGCCGTCGCCGCTCATGCGCGCTCCTCCATGCGCTCGGCGACCGCGCGCAGCCCCCTGGCTTCCGCCAGCAGCGCCTCGACGGTCGCCTCGTCGAGCCCCTCGGCGACCGGCGCCGGGTCGTCGTCGTCCTCCCCGCGTTCGCTCGCGGCGCGGACCTGCTCCTGAAGCCGGTCGCGGAAAGTCTCGGGGTCGTCCAAGTCCGAAACAGCGAGGTCCGCGCCGCCGCTGCCGGCCGTCGAGACGGCGAGGGTCCCGTAGTCGAAGAGGTTCCCCGTGATATCCTTGCGCAGCGTCGTGTTCTGGACGCGGTCGACGCCGACGCTCGTGACCGTCTCCGAGAGCACGCCCGTCTTCAGGTAGATCCGCCGGTCGGTCAGCACGTAGTCCGTGTGCTCGACCTTCAGATACGCCCAGGCCACGCCGAGGACCTGCGAGGCGACGATCAGCGCCGCGACCGCCCAGACCACGAGGCCGGGCGCCACCGGGAACTCGGCGGGGTCGAGCGCCACCTGCGTCGTGACGAAGACGGCGGCCGCGAGGGCCAGCAGCGACAGGATCGCCGCCCCCGCGGCGGTGCCGACGATGCGCCAGACGCGCGGCTGGCCCGTCCAGACCACCGACTCGTCCGGGTCGAGTGAGAGCCACTCGTATTCCTCGTTCATATCACGGGAGTGGCACGCTCCGAGAGATAAAACCACGGGACCGTCCGCTCGGTGGCGTCGCCGCGGCCGCGAGGGAGACGACTCTATGCGCCCGCGACCTACGCGGACAGCCGCAGCCGGTCGCCCGCGGATATCGAGATGTCCAGATAATCCTCCGCGACACCTCCGCCGGACGCTTCGTAGAGTCCGATCCATCCCTGCGCGGTGTGGTCCCCGTCCTCGTTCCCGACCCGGACGAAGAACGCGCCCGGCTCCCGCAGAATCCCCGAGGCGACGACGCGTTCGTCGGACGTGACCCGGTACTCGTCTGACTGCCGCCAGATCGGTTCTCCCTCCGGGGTCACCGTCGCGGCCCCGGTGGAACGCCGTCGTCGTTCTCGTTCGTCTTCTCGACCGTTACCGCGACCGTGTGTGCCTCCGAATCCGTGTTCCGGATCAGCAGATCCCCTGCGGCCGGCCCGTCGTCGCCGCCCAGCACACAGCCCCCGATCAGTCCGCCGCTGCACACGGCGCCCGCCGTCCGGAGGACGTGTCGTCTGCTCGATTCGTCGATCACGGGTGGTCTGGTTCCCGCTGTGGTAAGTGCTTTCTCTAGATGGCTCGACACACCGCTCCGCCGACGGAGCGGGCGACTCGTTCCGGCACCCGCAACTTTTTGCGACCGCCGGTACCCCAACGCACATGCGACTCACCGGCCCCGCAGACGCGAACGCGGTCGTCTTCGACCCGGAGACGGCCGAACTTGCCGTCGAGCGAGCGGACACGACGCTCGTCACGCCCTCCGAACTCCCCGTGGGGAAACTCGCCCGGCAGCTCCACGGTGTCGACTGGACCGGCGCCGCGATATCGGTCGGCGACCCCACCGAGGTCGCCGAGGACTACGCCCTCCCGAAGGGGAAAGCGCGCGAGCGAGGGCATCGGGCGGTCGAGCGCACGGTCACCTACGACCACCCCGACGCCGACGGCGTCGTCGAGGTGGACCTGCGCGCCGCCGTCGAGGGCGTGGCCGTCCGCTATCGGATCACCGGGACGGCGATGGAGATACACACCGGTGACGAGACCACGCTGTCGCTCCCTCGCGACACCGTCTCCTGGCTGACACCGTTCGATAAGGCACACGAGGCCAGCGCCCGCCAGCAGCCCATCCGCGAGACCGACGGCGAGTACTGCACGCCCGGCCTGTTTCGGGTCGACGACGAGTGGCTGCTGCTGGCCGAGGCCGGCGCCGACGGCGACTACGCCGCGGCCCGCCTCGTCGCCGAGGAGTCGGGGATGACCTTCGGTCTCCCCCAGACGCAGATGAACGCCCACTTTCCGCTGGAGACGCCCTGGCGCGTCGCGATCACCGGCGACCTGGCCGACATCGTCGAGTCAACGCTGGTGACCGACCTCGTCGCTGGCTCGGATATCGACGACGACTGGGTCGAACCGGGCCGCGTCGCGTGGTCGTGGTGGTCCGAATCGGACAGCCCCGACGACTTCGCCCGCCAGCGCGAGTATATCGACTACGCCGCCGTCCGCGGCTGGGAGTACGTCCTCGTCGACGCCGGGTGGCCCCGCCGCCGCGATGAGATGCCGGACCTGATCGACTACGCAGCGGAGCGCGGCGTCGACGTGCTCCTCTGGACCCACTGGACGGACGTGAACACCGAGTCCAAGCGCGAAGAGCGCCTCCCGACGTGGGCCGAGTGGGGCGCCGCCGGCATCAAGGTCGACTTCATGGACGCCGACGACCAGGGGCGGCTCCAGTTCTACGACGCCCTCGCCGAAGCGGCCGCCGACCACGAGTTGCTCGTGAACTTCCACGGCTCCGTGGTCCCGACGGGGCTCCAACGGCGCTACCCCCACGTGATGACCTACGAGGGCGTCATGGGCGCCGAGTACTACAAGTGGTCGACGGTTACGCCCGAGCACAACTGCACCCTCCCGTTCACCCGCAACGTCGTCGGGCCGATGGACTACACACCCGTGACGTTCTCCGCCGACGCTGCACAGACCACACCCGGCCACGAACTCGCGCTGTCGGTCGTCTTCGAGTCGCCGCTCCAGCACTTCGCCGACTCCATCGACGAGTACGGCGCTCGACCCGAAGCGGAGGGGTTCCTCGAAGCGGCCCCCGCCGCGTGGGACGAGACGCGCCTCGTCGGTGGGTACCCCGGCGTCGAGGCGACCGTCGCCCGCCGGGACGGCGAGGAGTGGTTCCTCGGGGCGATCACGGCCGGGCCACAGCGGATCGTCACCGTCGACTGCTCGTTCCTGGGGAGCGGCGACGCCGACTCCGACGAGGAGTGGACCGCCCACGTGGTTCGAGACGAGGGAGACGGCACGCTCGAAGCCGAGCAGTGGACGGTCACTGGCGACGAGGCGCTGGACGTGGTGGTCCCCGAGAATGGCGGGTTCGCGGCGCGGTTCGAGCGGTAAGGTCCTCGGGTTCGCCGCGTTCCGGGTGGCGGTATCTCGACCTGCTGTCCGACCGCGAGAACGGTCTCGTCTACGAGAATACCGACGACGTGTCCACCGCCGTCGCAGAACTTGCCGCGGAAATCGAACGATAGTGGAGTCTGACCGCCGCGCAATGGACACAGTTATTCGGGGAGAGAGATAACACCGCTCCACCAGCCATGCGCCACGCACACACGAAGCGGGTGATCCGATGCGAGTCGTAGTGAAGTTCGGGGGCACGAGTCTCGGGAACGGCGCGCGCGTCACGCGGGCGGCCGACTCCATCGCGCAAGCGATCGAGAACGGCCACGAGGTCGCCGTCGTCGCCAGCGCGATGGGGTCGACGACCGACGACCTGCTCGACGACATCAACTACGAGGCCGAGGACGCCGACCGCGCCGAGATCGTCTCCATGGGCGAACGGACCTCCGTCCGGATGCTCAAAGGGGCCCTCGCCGCTCGCGGCATCGACGCCGACTTCTTCGAGCCCGGCAGCGAGGGATGGCCGATCATCACCGACGAGTACGGCGAGGTCGACGTCGACGAGACGAAGAGACGTGCCAGCGCGCTCGGCGGCCAGCTCTCCGACGTAGTGCCGGTCATCACCGGCTTCCTCGCCCAGGACCACCAGGGCAACGTCACCACGCTCGGTCGCGGCGGCTCGGACACCTCCGCCGTCATGCTCGGCAAGTTCATGGACGCCGACGAGGTCGTCATCGTCACCGACGTCGAGGGCGTCATGACCGGGGACCCCCGCGTCGTCGAGGGCGCCCGCAACGTCGGCGAGATCACCGTCGACGAACTGCGTTCGCTGTCGTTCCGCGGCGCCGAAGTCGTCGCCCCCTCCGCGCTGTCGTACAAGGACGCCGACCTTGGCGTCCGGGTCGTCCACTACCAGCACGACGACCTGCTCACCGGCGGCACGTCCATCGAGGGCGAATTCCAGAACCTCATCGACCTGCAGGAAGAGCGACTGGCCTGCGTCACCGTCGCCGGCCGCGCGATCCGCAACAGCCCGGGCATCCTCGCCGATCTGGCCGCCGCGCTGGGCGACGAGGGGATCAACATCGACGCCAACTCCTCGGGGATGGACTCGATCACCTTCTACGTCGACGCCGAGGACGCCGAGGACGCCGAGGCGCTGCTGCACGACGAGGTCGTCGACGGCGAGGCGCTCTCCAGCGTCACCGTCGAGGACGACATCGCCGTCGTCCGCGTCACCGGCAGCGACCTGCCCAACCAGCCCGGCATCGTCAAGCGCACCATCGATCCCGTCTCGGAGGCTCACATCCACCTCTACGACGTGATCACCTCCGCGACCTCCGTCTCCGTGTTCGTCCCCTGGGACGACCGCGAGCAGACGCTCAAGCTCGTCCAGGACGTGTTCTGAGACGGCGTATTGCGAGACAGCCCGGGCGACGGTTGGGCGCGTGACCAAGTCGCCGAGCGCGTGTTCGTCGCGAGCGAACCCGCCGAGTCGCCGGCGTTGGGCGAGCGGGTACCCGCCGATGGACGGACCTGCCCGTCACGGGCCGGACGCGCTCACCGTCGCACTGTCCTGTCGGACATCAAATAAGCCCGTCCCGGGCGGAGGTGGTGTATGCGCTCGTACGCCACGCGGATGGCAACTCCCGTCGATCTCCCCTCGCGCGAGGAGCGCGCGGCGGCCCTCGAATCGGCCGGCTACAACCTCTTCGACGTGGCGGCCGACCGGGTGTTCGTCGACTTGCTGACCGACAGCGGGACCGGAACGATGAGCGACGCCCAGTGGGCGGCCGTGCTCCGGGGCGACGAGTCCTACGCCGGGTCGTCGTCGTTCCGGCGACTCCGCGAGGCCGTCGCCGACGTGATGGGCTTCGACCGCGTCGTCCCCGCTCACCAGGGTCGGGGCGCCGAGAACGTCCTGTACGGAACGCTCGTCGCCGAGGGCGACCGCGTCCTCAACAACACGCACTTCGACACGACCCGCGCCCACGTCGCCGCCAACGGCGGCGAGGCCGTCGACTGTCCGGACCCGGCCGCCAGCGAGCCCGACGCCAACGACCCGTTCAAGGGGAACTTCGACGTCGAGGCCGGCCGCGCGGCCGTCGACGAGGTCGGTGCGGCGAACGTCTCGGTCGTCGTCCTGACGATCACGAACAACTCCGCGGCGGGCCAGCCGGTTAGCGTCGAAAACACCCGCGAGGTGGCCGCCTTCGCCGACGAGATCGGCGCCACCTTCGTGATCGACGCCTGCCGTTTCGCCGAGAACGCCCACTTCGTCACCGAACGCGAGCCCGAGTTCGCCGACGCGACCGCCGCCGAAGTCGCCCGCGAGCAACTCGGGTACGCCGACGCTATCGTGATGAGCGGCAAGAAGGACGGGCTCGTCAACATCGGCGGCTTCGTCGCCGTCGACGGCGGCCTCGACGACCTGTTCGAGCGGGCGAAACAGCGGGCGATCCTCTACGAGGGCTTTCCCACCTACGGCGGGCTGGCGGGCCGGGATCTGGAGGCGATGGCCGTCGGCCTGCGCGAGGCGGTCGACGACGACTACCTCGCCCACCGCGTCGGTCAAGTCGCCGAACTCGGCGCCGAACTCGCCGCGGCGGGGCTCCCCGTCTACGAACCCGTCGGCGGCCACGCCGTCTACGTCGACGCCGGCGCCGCCCTCGATCACGTTCCGTCGTCGGACTTTCCGGGGCAGGCGCTCGCTTGCGAGCTGTATCTGGAGGGCGGGGTCCGAACCGTGGAACTCGGGAGCTTCGCGTTCCCCGAGACCGAGCGGCCGGAGTACGTCCGCTTCGCGGTCCCACGGCGCACCTATCACCGCGAACACTTCGAACACGTCGGCGAGACGGCCGCGGCCGTCGTCGACCGGGCCGACGAGCTGACGGGGTTCGAGGTGGTCGACGAGCCGCCCATGAAAGAGTTGCGCCACTTCTCGGCGGACTTGCGGCCGCTCGACGGGTGATTTCCGGCCGACTTCGAGGGAGCGAGTAGGGTTGGGTTCGGACGGCGACCGTGGTCGGGACGGGGCGCCTATCTGTCGCTCACTTCGATATTCGACTGTACGAGACACCAACGACGACGGCTCCGACCATCATCGCACCGATCCATCGGACAACGCTGCCATAGGAGAGTAACGGGAGCGCAACGAGTGAGACGAACGCCAGTGATAGACGGACTACTTCGGGGCCTTCGGCGGCGATGTAGACCGTTCCAGCGACTACGAGACCGATCCCTAGGGCAGCGAGGAGTGACGTGAACCCGAACGAATCTCGGAAGACGAGGCCCACGATAGCGAACAAGAGACCGATGAGGACGATACTCGACTCGGAGACCGTGGGTGTGCTTCGATTCTCTTGGAGGGCGTCCATGCGTGATATACCAGCACTCGTACTACCTAAGATTCTGTCGTTCAGTGCGCGCCCCGAATCTCGCACGCGCCTCTGAAGACAGCCGTTTCGAACACGATTGCCAGTAGTCAGTACGTACGCGAAACCGAACACAGTCGGAGCGGGGCTCACTGTCCGGAGCGCAGTCGGGTCCCGATCCGCAGCGGCAGATCGGCCTCGCGGACGGCGTCGACGACGCGGTCCACGTCGTACTCGACGCGACGGGCCTCGATCTCGCGGCTGTCGAAGTCGACCAACGAGTACGCCGCTCTGGGGTCGCCGTCGCGCGGTTGCCCGACCGCGCCCGGATTCAGTATCAGCCCCTCGTCGAAGAACTCGTGGCCCTGGACGTGCGTGTGGCCCGTCACGAGCACCTCCTCGTCGCCGAGCATGTCGGGCTCGTACTCCTCGGGGTAGGTGTAGCGGTCGGGGTCGTTGGGGTGGCCGTGGACGATGCGCAGCCGGCGGTCGCAGACGACCCGCTGTTCGGGCAACTCCCCGAGCCACTCCAGTTGGTCGTCGGTGCAGGTCTCGCGGGCGTGGTCGACCGCGGCGGCGGCCATGTCGTTGAAGCCGTAGGCCTGGTCGAACGCGACCGCCCGGTCGTGGTTGCCCATCACCGTCGGAACCTCGCCGTCCGGCAGCATCGCCGCCGCCTCGTCGCTCAGCCCGTGGTCGCCCTCGCCACGGATCGCCGCCGCGCACTCGGCGTGCCAGGGGTTGTACCCGACCACGTCGCCCGCACAGACGAGCAGGTCCACCGACGGCATGTCCTCCAGCACCGCCTCCAGCGCCACGAGATTCCCGTGAATATCCGAGATGACGCCCACCTTCATGGCCTGGCCTGCGCACCCCTCGGTCTTAGTAGTACGGCAAAATCCTGTCAGAAATCGGTTTTTTCGGAGTGCGCACCGACGCCCGCGAGGCGGGGAGTGCGGTGCCGACCGCGACCGGCGACCGAAGGGAGCCGAGAGCAGGGCGACCCGCCTCGCTTTGAGGGCTCGCGCGCGTGGCTTACTCGTCCTCGCTTGGTTCACGGCTCCCTGCGGTCGCCGTTCACTTCGAGAGCTTGTTCCCTGCGGTCACTCGCCCTCGCTACCGTTGTAGATGGCCGTCTCGAACCCGCCCGCGCTGTCGCCGGAGACACCGACGGCACAGACCTCGTGTTCGAGGTCCATCTGGTAGACTTCGCTGGCGGCCGCGGCGGCGTCGGTCGCGTCGAAGTCGACCGGTTCCGGGCTGTCCTTCTCGTAGGTGGCGACGAGCGTCGGTTCGGTGAGCTCCTCGACGAGCAGGGCGTCGCGGCGGACGGTCCCGATCACGGCGCCGGGGCCGTCGGCGTTCGTACTCGGATCGTCCGCGTCGACGCCGACGATCCCCGCGACGCGCGGGGTGTCGTAGTCGTCCTTCTCGAAGTCCAGCGCCAGTAGCGGCTCGGCGACGGCGTCGCGGGCGGGGTAGCCCAACTCGAGCTTCTCGGCGATGGGGTCGACGTGCGAGCCGTTGCCGATCACGGCGCCGTTGTCCGTGAGTCGGAGGCAGTTGTACTCGACGTAGGGGTTGTCCGTCTCGGGGGCGTCGGCCGTCGGGCCGACGGTGACGGTGCCCGGCTCGCGGCCGGTCGCTTTCCTGTTCGGGAACGAGCGCGAGGAGACGCGGTAGGCGCCCACTTCCGGCGCGACGACGACGAAACGTCCGACGTACATGGCCAATCGTCGGCCCCAGGATCGAAAGTAGGTGTCGATACGGTGCGAAGCGTCGCGGGTTCGGTCCCCGTCGCCGGACGGGAACGCGGGGGTTATGCCCATCGCCCGCGTGGATCCGTCGATGACAGCAGGGCTCGACGCGGACGTGGTCGGCGCCGACGCCGCCGCCGACCGCCGGGACGAACTGGTCGCGCAGGTCACCGACCACGCCGGCCGCATCGCGCGCGAACTCGCCCGCCTCCAGGGCGGCGACTACGGTCAGCGGGAGTTCGACACCGACGGCGGGACGTGGACGCTCAAGTACGAGGGCGGCGACGTCGACTACCTCCGCTTCGACGGCCGCGGCGACGACGTCTACGTCGTCTCCACCAAGCAACCGCCCGACCCCGAGGCGCTCGCCCGGGCCATGGCCGACTACGACGCCTTCGTCGAAGCCTTCAACGAGTACGTCCGCTCACTCGACGGCGTCCTCGACGACACCGCCGACGAGCTCCCGGCCATCGAGTCCGTCGACTCCGTAGTCGAGGCCCGCGAGCGCATCCTCTCGCGGATGCGCGAGACCTGCGACCTGATGGCCGAGCAGCTCAACCGCGTCGAGGGAAACGACTACGGGACGTTTTCCGCTCGTGTGGGCAGTTCCCGCTGGGAGCTGAAGTGGGAGGAGAACCGCGCCAGCTACCTCCGCGTCGGCGGCGAGGGCGGCGTGTACCTCCTCTCGCAGTACCAGCCGCCCGCCCCGAAGGACCTGCGCGCTCACGCCGACGGGTTCTCCGGGTTCGTCGACGCGTTTAACGAGCATGTTTCGGAGATCTCTGAGTCGCTCGACACTGTCGAGTTGTAGCGCGAGGTGGCTGTTCTGTGGTCGGTAGATATATTTTAGCTGTACCTGGGTCAGCCGCGACTTCCGAAGAATGCCGAAAGCCCTCGGTCCGCTCGCGGCCGCTGAGCGGGATATTCTCGCTTCCCTCGGTCGCTCGAATCGTGCCACGCTCAGCGACTAAACGGAACGCGAGCGGACCTCGCCCTTTCAGTCCGCCAGGGGCAGGGCCGCGATCACACCGTACAGCACCGCAGACGGCCACACGCCTCCCCAGCCGGTTGCGATGCTCGCAAGCTGCGCTTCTCATCCCTCGCACGGTTACGGTCGCGCGCATGAAAGCGCGCGCCACCTGTAAAATTATAGTCTGCTACAACTCCACGGCCGTCGATTCCGACTTTTCGGCGATCTCCTCGGCGGTCAACTCGCGGCCGGCCTCCTGCGAGAGGTAGATGCCCTCCATGATGCGCATGGAGTTGAGCGCGAGCGCGCCGGTGTCGATGGGGTCGTCGGCGTCGCCCTCGATGGTGTCGATCCAGTGGGCGAACTGGTCGCCGGTATCGGTGGGCTCGTAGCCGTCGCCGGCGATGAGGCCCTGGCGGCGCTCGTACTCGTCCAGATCCAGCGAGACGGTCGCCTCGTAGTCGCCCGTGGTGGTGTAGAACTCGAAGGGGTCCAGCTGCAGGCCGCCCTGCGAGCCGGCGACGACGCTGGGCCGGTCGGGGAGGTACATGTGCCAGGCGGCCCGGAGTTCCAGCACCGATCCGTCGGCCAGATGGGCCATCCCGACGCCGGAGTCCTCCACGTCGTAGCCCGATTCGTCCAGCCGACCGGTGTAGGTGTCGCGGTTCTCGCCGACCTGCTCCTCGGCGTAGGCGTCGTCGGTCTTCTCGAAGGTGGCGCCACCGACCCGTTCCACGTCGGCGTTGCCGAGCAGGTACAGGAGCTGGCCGAGGACGTAGGTGCCGATGTCGATGACCGGGCCGCCGCCGGCCGAGTCCTTGGAGACGAAGCCGGGGGTGCCGTAGCCGTCGATGTACGGGCGACCGCGGCGGCGCGAGAAGACGCCGCGGGCGTAGTAGGGTTCGCCGAGTTCACCCTGATCGACGAGGCGACTGGCCGCGCGGGTCTCGTCGTTGAACAGGTCGTAGTTCTGGACGCCGATGTGGACGCCCGCGGCGTTGGCGGCCTCTGCCATGGCCTTCGCGTCGGTGTAGGTGGCGGCCATGGGCTTCTCGGTGAAGATGTGCGCCCCCGCGTCGGCGGCGGCCTCGGCGACCGGCCGGTGGAGGTTGTTGTGGACGCAGACGCTCACCGCGTCCAGGCCCGCGTCGTCGAGCATGTCCCGGAAGTCGCCGTACACGTCGGCGCCGTGGCTCGCTGCCAACTCGGCCGCCGCTTCCTCGTCGATGTCCGCGACGGCGACCACGTCAGCGCCGTCGACCTCGCCGTATGAGTCGGCGTGGGCCTGTCCGCGGTTGCCCGCGCCGACGATGCCGATATCGACTGTCATGGACACGGATCGCGCGGGAACGGACAAGAACGCGCGCTTCCCGGAGAGTCGCGCCCCGACTCTCCGCCGGTTGCGGGCCGGCTACTCGTCGACGACGACCACGATCCGCTCGCGCCCGCTCTCGGCCGGGCAGTCGTCGGCGCGCTCGACCGGGACCGGCGCGTCCAGCGACTCGACGACCGCCTGCGGCGCGAGGACGGTCATGTCGACCCGCAGCCGGCCGTTCCCGCCGACGCTCGACGGGAAGTACGACCCGTTGGTCCCGTAGAGGACCGGCGTATCCGTCCGGCCCGTCCCGTTGAAGACGCAGGCCCGCGCGGCCGGGAACGAGACCTGCTCCCGGTAGACGAAATCGTTGTCGACCGTCGCCGACCCGACGACGACCGCCGCCGACTGTTCAGGGTCCGCGGGCAACTCCGCCGAGCCGTGAACGCTGGTCTCGTAGGACAGCGGGCTCGTCCCGAGGTCGGTGGCGACGAGCGCGCCGCCGGCGAGGGCCACCACGACGACGGCGGCGACGGCCTCCCCCCGGCGGAGCCTGTACCGGCGCTCCTCGACGACGTAGATCGCGCCGAGCAGCGCGACCAGCGCGAGCACGACGAACACGAACGTCCCCGTAGCCCCGAAGCTGTGCGTCGACGCCGCGTAGCCGGCGGTTCCGGCGACCAGCGCGGCGTACAGGAACAGCGACCCCTGGCGAAAGCGGGTCGTCGCCGCCCCGACCAGCGCGAGGGTCGCCGCCAGCGCGAACAGCGCCGACTGGACGGTCACCGACAGGTCCGGCCCGACGCGTCGCGCGAACACCGCCACCGCGGCCACCACCGCTATCGCGGCGACGAGTTCGCCGACCCGCCACCCGAGCGACCGCTCGCTCATCGGCACACCTCCGTCGCCGGACCGAGAGACACTGCAGACACACCCGCGCGTTCATGTCAAACCCACAAAACACCTGCGACCGAGCGGCGTGCGCCGGCGCTCCCTGCGATCCCGTCCGCGGCGGGCGTCAGTCGACGAGCGGGAGCCCCTCGCCGGCGTCGGCGCTCCGACGGGCCGTCTCGACGATCCGGTGGGCCTCCCGGCAGAAGGCCGGGTCGCTCGGCCCCTCCGGGTCGGCGCCCGTCTCCAGACAGTGGACCAGATACGAGACCAGATCGCCGTCTCGGTCGGGTAGATCGTCCGGTTCGACCGCGTACCCCTCGGGCCGCTCGGCGGTCGTCACGCGGATCGGCGTCCCGCGTTCGCGGGTGCTGATCGCCCCGTCGGACCCCGCGATCTCGTAGCCCGTCGCCGGCTGGGGTTCGGCCTCCCAGGGGTGGCTGAGCAGTCGCCAGTTCGTCTGGAGCGTCGACAGCCCCGCCTCGTACCGACAGACCGTCGAACTCTGTACGTCCACGGCCAGGTCCTCGGGGACGAACCGCTCGGCTGTCACCCGCTCGGGGAGCTCGCCGCCGCGGAACCACGTCGAAAATGTGGCACCGTACCCCAGGTAGTCGAGCATCGAGCCGCCGTCGTCGGCGTCGTAGAACCACGACTCGGCAGGCGGTGCGCCGGCGTTCCCGCCGTAGTACTGCACCTCCCGAACGTCGCCGACCGTCCCCTCGGCGACCAGCCGCCGGAGTGTGTGCATGAGGGGATCCCACGTCGACGGCCAGTTGATCACGAACAGTTCGTCGTCGACGGCGTCGAGCATCCGGTCGCAGTCGGCGAGCGTGTGGGCCATCGGTTTCTCGACCGCGAGCGCGTCGATATCGTAGCCGACGACGCGCTCGACGAACGCGGCGTGCTCGGCGTTGCGCGGACACCCCAACACTACGTCGGGGTCGGTCGCTTCGAGACAGTCGTCGAGGTCGGAGAAGACGGCCGATTCGGGCACGTCGAGGTCCGCCACCGCGCCTTCGAGTGACCCCGTGGAGGTTTCGGGGCGCTCGTCGCAGACGCCGACGAGTTCGGCGTCGGGGTGGTCGCGCACCCACTCCAGGTTTCGGTTCTGGTGCATCTGGTCGAAGTTCGCGCCGACGAATCGCCAGGACATACCCATCGATGGCCGCGGGCGGGCAAGGCGTTTGGGGCCTCAGGCCAGTCCCGCCCGTCCCTCGCGGGCGACCGTGTAGCCGACCACGACGACCATCCAGACGGCGACCCCGGCCATGAACAGCCCGAACGGCACCTCGTGTCCGAGGTTCCAGGCGAACAGGAGTCCCTGAACGGCGGCCATCAGCGCCATCGTCGCGGCGGTCACGACCCCCAGAACCGACGGGTCCTCCGGCGGATCGATGCGACCCGCGCCCTCGATGAACAGCATCGTCGCGAGCATCAGCGCCGGGAGCGACACCACGGCGACCGGCTTCGACGTGACGTTGTCGGGCTCGCCCGACGCCGAGAAGTGGACCGCCATCTCCGCCGGAAGCTGCTCCCACAGCGCCAGCCCCGACAGCAGCGTCGCCACGATCAGCGCCAGCGACAGCCAGTCGTAGCGGTCGAGTCGGAGGGCCATGTACAACTGTTCTCACTCGACTGTCAAGAAGCCGTTCGGTTCGGTGCGACGAGTCGCCGGCTGTGGCCCCGGGCGCTCAGTCGCCCGCTGCGGACTGGCCGCCGCCGCCACTGCTACCGGTCGACAGCGGCGTACGCTCGACGACCGTCCCGTCGTAGGTCGGGTACTGCTCGACGATCTCTCCGCTCTCGACGTCGCCGTCCTCGACCATCTCTTCGAGCAGCCACCACGCGACCTCGACGTGTTCGGACTTGGCGGTGTAGTACTCCTCGGGGACGCCCAGCGCGTCCATGCGCTCGGGCTCGGCCCACGTCTTCCCGTAGACGAGCGTCCCGTCGTCGGTGATCTCGTCGAAGGGCCGCCGGAGCGTGCGGGCCATCCGCTTGAGCCGTCGGCGGTGCTGGGCGGCGTCCTTGAAGACGCTCGTGCAGAAGTACACCTGCTCGTGGTCGCCCATCTGGTCCAAAATTTCCTCGCGCGGGCTGTCGACGGCGCTCATGTGCTCGTCGCGGAGTTCGAAGCCCTCCTCCTGCATCCGGCGGTAGTTCCCGTCGGACATCTCGAACTCGTTGATGTTGCAAAAGTCCGCCGCACCCTCGTCGAGGAAGTCGATGAACTCCTGTTCGGGCCGGATGCCCGGGATCTCGAAGGCGGGCGTCAGGCCCTCCTCGCGGGCGATATAGAGGATCTCTTCCCACTCGGTGCCGTGGAGGTCGCCCCACTGCTCGTAGGGTGGGTGAAAGCGGATCTCGTCGAGACCCGCTTCGGAGAGCCGGCGCATGTTCTCGCGGCCGCCGGTGATGCCGGTGTAGAGGTGCGTGTGGAAGTCCTCGCCGTACTCGTCTTTCAGCAGGGAGAGATAGCGGGTGGTGCGGCCCATCGCCTCCTGGGGCTCGCCGCCGGTGATAGACGCCCCGAGCGCGTCCATCCGCTCGGCCTCTTCGAGCACGTCGTCGTCGGACTCGACGGGGCGCTCGTTGGCGTACACCTGGTTGACGTTCTTGCGGTTCTCGCCGAGGGGACAGTAGAAACAGTCGCGCTGGTCGCAGTAGCCGTAGACGAACAGCACCATCTTCCCGCCTTTGGCGCACTGTTCGCAGCCCTCGGATATCATTGCCCCTACCTATCCCGTCGAGCGGGAAAAGTCGTGCGTTCCCGAATCGGGGGTGTGAATCGGTGGCGTTCGACCCGCGCGCGAACCGGAAACCTCGGCCGCGAACGCGACCCTATTAGGGGTCCACCCGTTCGACTCGGCCAGTGAGCCGGAGCGAGTCGCACGTAAACGGATCGACGGACCCGACGGGCCACCGACGTGACTGACTCGACCGACCGCCACGAGCGCCTGCTGTGGACGGTCGCCATCTTCGCGTTCGTCACGACCGACGCCGTCGGGTTTCAACTGCGGGGCGCCCTGCTGCCCAGTATCGAGGGCAGCTTCGAGGTCTCGCAGGCGGCGCTCGGCCTCGTCGCCACGGCGGGCACGCTGGGGTTCGTCGCCTCGGTGCTGGTCGTCGGGCTGGTCGCCGGGCGCATCGACATCTACCGCGCGCTGGTGGGGAGCGCCGCCGTCGTCGCCGTCGGCGCCGTCCTCACGGGGATCGCGCCGGTCTTTCTCGTCTTCCTCGCGGCCCTCTTCCTCCGCGGGGTCGCTACCGGGCCGTTCCGCGCGCTCGACCGCGCGGTGCTGGGCCACCTCTACCCCGACGGCCGCGCGCGGATCTTCAACCGCTACGCCCTCGTCTGGGCCGCCGGCGCCGCCGCGGGGCCGCTGGTCGTCACCGCCGCGCTCGCGGCCGGGAACTGGCGGTTCGCCTACGGCGTCGTCGCAGTCGGCTTCCTCGTCTCGACGATCCTGCTCGCCCGGCTGGACCTGCCCGACTCGGTCGCGACCGAGCGGGAACTCACTCTCGACGACCTCCGGGAAGTCGTCCGCAAGCCCGCCGTCGCCGGGATGACCGGCGTACTCGTGTTCAACGGCGGCATCGAGGGGACGCTGTTCACGTGGCTCCCGTACTTCGCCGGCCGACAGCTCCCCGCCGCCGAGGCCAATCTCGTCCTCTCGACGTTCCTCGCCGCCTACGTCCCGGGCCGCCTGGCCTACAGCTACCTCGCCGACCGCACTGGCCGCACGCTCGACCTGGTGCTCGTGACGCTGACGCTCACCATGCCCGCGTTGCTCGCGACGATCTACCTCGCGAGCGGGCGCTGGCTGTTCGTCGCGGTCTTCGCGCTCGGGCTGGTGATCTCGGCGACGTTCCCGACGCTGTCGGCCTTCGGCATGAACGCCGCCCCGGAGTACAGCGGCCCCGTCAACGCCATCTCGACGAGCGCCGGCTACGTCGGCATCGCGCTGGTGCCGCCCGTCGTCGGCCTGCTGGCCGAGCGCGTCGGCCTGCGCGGGGCGCTCGGAATCTTGCCCGTCCTGCTGGTGGCGATGCTCGTCGTCGCCGCGGTGACGCGGGTGTATCAGGCTCGTCGCGGCGCGCCGACGTGAGCGCCCCCGTCCCGACACGTCGCCCCCACACCACGCGATACACCCCCGAAGACTGATACAGGCCCGTTGCCTACGCCCGATCGATGCTGCTGGTCCTGTGCGTGGACCTCGACGACGACCTCGGTCGGAAGACGGGCGTCGACACGCCGGTGGTCGGCCGCGACGCCGTCGAGGCCGCGGCCGTCGAGTTGGCGACCGCAGACCCGGAGGACAGCGACGTGAACGTCCTCTTCGAGGGGCTGCACGTCGCCGACCGGGTCACCGACGAGTCCGTCGAGGTGGCGGCGGTGACGGGCGTCGACGGCAGCGACGTGGCCGCCAACCGCGCCGTCGGCGAGGAACTCGACGAGGTGCTCGCCGGACTCGTGACGGGCGAGGACGTGCGCGCGGTGGTCGTCACCGACGGCGCCCAGGACGAGTCGGTGCTGCCCGTCATCCGCTCGCGGGTGCCCATCGACGGCGTCCAGCGCGTCGTCGTCCGCCAGGCCCAGGATCTGGAATCGATGTACTACACGATCAAGCAGGTGCTCGACGACCCGGAGACCCGGGGGACGATCCTCATCCCGATGGGGATCGTCCTGCTGATCTACCCGCTGTCGCTGCTGGCCGAGCGCCTCGACATGCCCGGCGCGGTCTTCGGCGTCACGTCGGCGCTGATCGGCTTCTACCTGCTGTCCCGGGGGCTGGCGCTGGGCGAGCGACTCGACTCGTTCGTCGACCGGATCCGCGAGGGGCTGTACGCCGGTCGCGTCTCGCTGGTGACGTACTTCGTGGCCGGGCTGCTGTTGATGATCGGCGGGTTCACCGGCGTCCAGACGGTCCAGGACCTCCAGGCGGGTACGGGCGACGCGCTGACGGTCATCGAAGTGATCGCGGCGATGGTGTACGGATCGCTTCGCTGGTTCGCCGCAGCCGGCGTGACGAGCAGTTTCGGCCGCGTCGTCGACGGCTACATCGACGGCGAGTTCGAGTGGCGCCACCTCAACGCGCCCGTCTACGTGCTGGCCATCGCCTTCGTCCTCCACGGCGTCACCAGCTTCGTCCTCGCCTACGGCGACCTGTCGTATCTCGCCTTCACCCTCACCGGCGCGACGCTGCTCGGCCTGGCCAGCACCTTCGCGCTCGCGCTCGCCGAGTCGCGGTTCGGGGGGCGGGTCAACCCCACCTAGGACCGCTCTCGGGACTGGCTCACCAGGAACCCGCAGCCGGCGATCAGGACGATGACCCCGCCCAGCAGGAGCCGCCCGCTCCCGGTCGCCGTCCCGACGACGATCCCCGTCCAGGCGAGGCCGAAGATGCCGTGGGCCAGCGCGAACAGCCGCCGGCCCCGCCGGTAGAAGACGACCGCGCCGAGCAACAGCGCGGCCGCGAGGACGGCCGCCGAGAGCGCGACCGGCCGCACCCGCAGGCCGCCCAGCGGGACGGGCCCCACGAGCGGTTCGAGCAGAAAGGTCAGCCCCGCGAGGCCGACGAGCGTCCCGACGGCGGCCGGTCCGGGTTCGAGGTCGAGCGTGTCGGTCACGGCGCGTCGTTGGGACCGGACCGCGGTGAACCTTCCGACGGGTCCCGGGGGCGGGACACGGCAGCGACCGCCGTCTGCGACGCTCTCACCCCCGGCGACGGTACTTTTATCGCGCCCGCCCCGCTATCCGGTGTCGTGTCAACGATCGGACGAGGGTGTGGCCGGGCGACCCGTGGGAGGCCGCGGCAGTGGCCGCCGCCGGTCGGTCGGACGGTTCGGAGCCGACGATGACGGACGGCGATTCGGAACCGTCCGTCGGAGAGCCGACCGATAGCGAGTCGACGGAATCCGCGGCGGCGACCGGCGGCGCGGTCGCCGACGCGGTCCGGGGTCGTCGGTGTGTCGCCGTGGCGCTCGCGGACGGCCGCGTCGCCGACGCGACGGCCCCGCTCGACGACGCCCTGGGAGTGGCCACGGCGGTCGCAGCCGGCGACGCGGACTTTTACGACGGCCTCGCGGCCGCCGCGACGGACGCCGCGCCGGTCGAGCGGATCGCGGCGGCGGCCGCCGAGGGAGCGGCGACCGACGGGACCGCGGTGGCGGTCGAGACCGACGCGGGCCGGCGGGTGTTCCGCCACGCCGGTCTGACGTGTCCCCCCGGCTCGGCGGCCGACCGGGTGGCGCTGTTCGAGGACGTGACGCGACTCCGGGAGGGCGCCGAGCGGCTCGACCTGTTCGAGACGCTCGCCGAGCGCGCCCGCGACGGCCTCGTCGCGACCGACGGTGCGGGCCGGGTCGCCTACTGCAACGAGTCGTTCGCGGCCTGGCTCTGCGCCGACCCGGCGACGCTCGTCGGACAGCGGGTCGAGCGGCTCGTCACCGAGCGCTCCGCGTGGGCGGCCGCGGTCGCCGACCTCGACCCCGAGACCGAACTGACTCACGAGCTCGCGTTCGACGGCGACGGGGCGTGCGTCGAGCTCTCGGTCGCGCTGACCGGGCGGCCGGACGGTGGCGTCCTCGGCGCGGTTCGCCGTCCCGGAGGGGAGGCCGAGCGGGCCGACCGCGTCGAGCAGTACCGGACGCTCGTCGAGAACGCGGCCGACCCGATGTGGGTCGTCGACGCCGACGACCGGATCACACTTGCCAACGCGGCGATGGGCGAGTTCCTCGGCGCCGACCCCGCGGACCTGGAGGGGCTGCCGGTGAGCGATCCGGTTCCGTCCGGGGCGGCGGAGCGGATCGCCGCGGCCCTGGAGACCGTCCGCGCGGGCGACCGCCGCCGGTGGCACGACACCGACCTGCGGCTCCCGGACGCCGACGGTCGCGACCGTCGGTTCGAGGCCACCTTCGGGCCGGTGCGGGCCGACGGGGCCGTCGTCGGAACGGTCGGCACCTTCCGGGACGTGACCGAGCGCGAGCGCCGCCGGACGGAACTCGAACGGCTCCGACGGCTGCTCGCCGGCGTCGTCCGCACGGACATCGCCGAGGGCGTCCGCGAGATCGGCGAGCTGGCCGACCACCTGGTCGAGACCGTCGACGGGGAGCCCGCGTCGCTCGCGGCGGCGATCCGCGAGTGCGCCGACGCGCTGGCGGCGCTGGTCACCAAGACCGCCGCGGTCGACCGCATCGTCGACACCGACCCCGAACCGACGACCGTCGCCCTCGACGAGGCCGTCGACAGAGCCGTCACGTCGGTCGGCGACGACGCGGCGGCGACCGTCGACGTGGACGTGCCGTCGGTCGACGTCCGGGCCGTCCCGGTCGTCGACCTGGCGGTCCGCAACCTCCTCGAGAACGCCGTGGAACACGGTTCCACGAGCCCTGCTTCGCAGACTCAGCAGGACGCGCTCCGCAACGCCGGCGAGGCGCCGACCGTCTCGGTGACGGCCGAGGTCGCGGAGCGGTCGGTGGCCCTCTCCGTCGTCGACGACGGTCCGGGGATCCCCGACGCGGAGCTGGCGGCGCTCGAACGCGGCGCGGAGACGCCGCTGGAACACGGCAGCGGCGTCGGCCTCTGGCTGGTCGAGTGGGTCGTCGCCAAGTCCGGCGGCGACCTGTCGTTCGCGACCGACGACGGCACCCGCGCGACGGTCCGGTTCGACCGCGCCGATACCGCGAACGCTCCGCTGAGCGGGTCCGACGGCGAGGGGCCGACCGATAGGGAGTCCGACGACGCCGACGTGCGCGTCTGTCACCTGGACCCGGACCGCTCGGCGACCGCGCGGATCCGGGACGCCGCCGCCGGCGTCGCCCCGACCGTCACGGTCGAGCGCGCCGAGGGGGTCGACGGCGCCGTCGACGCCCTGGCGACCGGCCGCGTCGACTGCCTGGTGATCGACCGCCTCGACGACTCCGGGTGGGACCGACTCGCCGACGCGGCCGCGGCGGCCGACGCCCCCGTGGTCTGCTACGCCGGCGCCGCCCATACCGGCGACGAGGCGCGTCTCACTGCCGTCGACAGCCTCGTCGAGAAGGGTACGGGGACCGCTCCGGCCGCGTTTCTGGTCGAGAAGGTCCTCGCGCTCGTCGGCGCCGACGCCGACGCGCCTCGAGAGCGGGACGCCGGTGCGGGGACGGCTGAGGGCGGTAGCGATGCAGGAGCGACCGGGGGCACTGTCGACGCCGACGAGGCCGGCGATCCGTCCACCGCCGAACTCACCGAAGCAACCGACCCGTCCGTCGGTGCGGCGCTCCGCGTCGTGACCGACGCGGGAACGGTGACCCGCGTGCCGGACGGCCATCCCGGGTTCGCCGACGCGGTCGACCCGCCGGCGGACGGCGAGGAAGCGACGGTCGGGACGAGTCGGCGCCGCGTCGGCGAGTGGACCCTCTCGCTGTCGGTCGAGGGCGACGACATCCGGGTGCGCTACGCGCGGGACCTGACGCCCCAGGTCGAGCGCGAGCGCCGTCGCGCGCTGCTGTCGGCGCTGGTCGACCACGCCCGCGACCGCATCTCGGTCGTCGACGCCAACGGCGAGGTGGTGTACCACAACGAGGCGTTCGCCGACGCGCTGGGTCACGAGGACATGGTCGGGGTCCACTCGGCGGAGTTCATGGCGCCGGGCGAGCTGGAGAAGGGCCAACTGGCCGTCCAGCGGTTGCTCGCGACGCCGGAGCTGGACAGCGAGGCCCTCGACGTGGCCTTCGAGACGGTCGACAGCGAGCGGGTCACGCTGGCGGTCCACTTCGCGGTCCGGCGCGAGGCCGGCGAGTACGCCGGCGTCGTCAACGTCGCTCGCGACGTGAGCGGCGCCGCCGCGGACCCGTGGCTCGAACGCTCCCGGACGCTCGTCGAGAGCGCCGGCGACCCGATGTTCGTCACCGACGCCGACGGCCGGCTGATGCTGGTCAACGAGGCGCTCGAACGCCTGCTCGGTCGCCCCCGATCGGCGCTGCGGGGCACCCACGTCGAGACGGTCTTCCCGACCGTCACTGCCGACGGCGACCGACGCTCGGACGGCGACACCGGCGAGTGGTGGCGGCCCGCGGGCGCCGATCGGACCTTCTCCGCGCGCGTCCGGGACGCCGACGGCGACCGCCACCGCTACGAGCTGACCGTCGCCGACCCCGACGCCTTCGACGGGACCGTCTGCACCTGCCGAGAGGTCACTGCCCGCGAGCGCCGCGCCGAGGAACTCGCCCGGCTCAAGCGGGTGCTCGGCCGGGTCCTCCGGCACAACCTCCGCAACGAACTCACGCTCGTGACCGGCCACGCCCAGCTCGTCGCTCGCGCGCTGGCCGACGGCGACGACACCGGTGACGTCACCGCGGAGGCCGGTGTCGGCGACACCGTGGGCGATACCGACGACCCGCTCGCGCTGGCGCGGTCGATCCAGCGCGCGAGCGACGACCTCGCGGCGACGGCCACGACGGCCCGCGCGGCCGAGCGGGCCCTCGAACCCCGCGACGCCGAGCACGTCCAGTCGCTCTCGACCGCCGTCGACGCGGCCGCCGAGGCCGCCGCCGAGCGCCGCCGGCCCGTGACGCTCTCGGTGACTCTCCCGGACGACTGTTCGGTCGTCGCCCCGCCGTCGATCGTGACGGCGCTCGAAGCGCTGTTCGGCGCGCTCGCTCGGGACGGCGACACCGACGCCCCGACCATCCGGGTTCGGGCGAGCGAGGTCGACGGACGCGTCGACCTCCGCGTCTCGCTCCCGAACGCTCGGGTCGACCGCGAGACCGTGGCCCCGTTCGTCGCGCCGCCCGAGGCGGCGCTCGACCACCACAGCGACGCCGGCGCCTGGCTGTTCGCCTGGGTCGTCGACCGCGCAGACGGGCGGGCCCGCGTGGACGACTCGTCGGACTCGCCCGCCGTCGTCGTCTCGCTGCCCGCCGCCGATGGGACGGCGGGCGAGTCTCCAACGGAGTGACGCCCCGGGGCCACGCGACGCGCCTTCGCGCCCGGCGCGACGCCCCGGTCGATAGTAACTACCATAGACGTGGCAACTGATCGATCTGTATGGTCGGGTTCAGATTCCGTGGGTACTACGGGTCGCGGGCGACGGACGGAGCGAGGGCGGCGGCTCCCTCACGACCGGGTGGCGGCGCGGCGAGCGACGGCGGGCGCGCGACCGACGGGGCGGCGGACCACACGGCGGCGCTGGGGGCAGTCGGCCTCCGACTGGCGTCGCCGGTCGGGACGGCCCAGGACGGGGAGGGCAACGTCTGGCTCGCCGACGCGGGGCACAACCGTCTGCTCGTCGTCGACGACGGCCTGGAGCGGCTGCTCGCGGTGGTCGGCGGCGTCGGGACGGAGCCGGGTCGCTTCGACCTGCCGATGCGGCTCGCTCACCATCCGACCGACCGGTCGATCTACGTCGCCGACACCGGTAACGGCCGGCTCCAGCGCCTCGACTACGAGTACGACGGGACGGTCCCTCGCGTGACCGGCGCCGAGCCGTTCGCGGCGGACGGCGGGTTCCACCCTAACGGCGTCGTCGCACACGAGTACTGGGACGGCGTCCGAGTGATCGCCGCCGACGAGTTCTACCGCGAGGGCGGCGACCTCCGGGGGCGGCTGGTCGTCTTCGGCGAGTCGGGCGAACAGATCCGGTCGATCCGCACGGTCGGCGACGACCACGGGACGCCGCTGTACTGGCCCCAGGGCCTCGACACCGACGACGAGGGGCGGATCTACGTGGCGAACACGGGCTACGGCGTGCTCCACGATGGGCCGACCGGGCCGCCGAAGCTCGCGACGGTCGTCCGCTGCGACCGGACCGGGGGGGCGGCGCCTTTCGAGGGACTCGCCGACGAGGTGCTCGCCGAGTTGCCGATGCCGCGGGACGTGGCCGTCGTCGGGTCGGGCGCCGACGCGCAGATATTCGTCCCCGACGCGGCGACCGGGCGGATCCACGCCTACACGAGCGTCGGCATCGCCGACGGCGCCGTCCCCGAGGACGGCGAGGACATCCGGGCGAACGCCGCCCTCGAAGACGGGATCGGGATCCCTCACGACGGCGCTCGTCCGCCGGTTGACGACTCCGCTCCGGCCGACGCCGGGGGCCAGGACCGCTTTCGTGGCCCCGTCGGGGTCGCCGGCTTCGAGGGGGTTTCGGTGCCGGATTCCGACGCCGACGACCCGACGCTCGCGGTGCTGACGGCGGAGGCGCTCGCGGGGCGGATCGGTGCGTACGCCCTCGACGTCCACACCGAGTCCGCCCGCCGGCTCGGGTCGGTCGGCGCTCCGCGCGACCGACCGGGCCAGTTCTCGACCCCGACCGGGTCGGTCGTCGTCGACGACCCCGAGTCACCGCTCGGTCGCTGCGCCCTGGTCGGCGACGGCGGGAACGGGCGCCTCCAGCGCGTCGATTTCGCCGCCGCGACCGACGGCGGCCGCGTCGCCGACGCCGGGGGTGATCGCGGTGGGGCCCGCGCCGACGGCCGCGTCGACCCGGTCGCCCTGCCCGCGACGCGATTCCCCTTCGGACTGGACTACTGGCCTGCCGGCACGGGCGGCGGCGGGCGGCTGTTCGTGACCGATTACACCGCCCACTACCGCGAGGCCGAGGGGGTCGGTCAGATCCACGTCTACGCCGTCGACGAGGACGCCACGAACGCGAGCGGCGAGCGCAGTGGCGCCGGCGTCTCGCTCACCCTCGTCGACTCGTTCGGCCCCTGGGGAATGGGCGACGGCGAGGTGAAGCTCCCGCGAGGGATCGCGGTCGAGCCCCGAGGCGAGGGAGTGGCCCGCGTGTGGGTCGCGGACTCGGCGAACGGACGGATCGGCGTCTGGGACTACGACCGCGTCCTCGACGGCGCCGACCCGCGGGGCGACAGGGGCTGTTTCGGGCACATCGACGGCGGGTTCTGGAACCCCTCGGACCTGGCCGTCGGCGAGCGCGGCGTCTACGTCGCCGACGAGAACAACAACCGCCTCCAGCGCTTCGACGGCGACGACTGGCACCCCGTCGGGGAGCCCGGCTACGACGGCGACCGCGAGTTCCTGCTCCCCATCTCCGTCGCCGCCCGCGACGGCTATCTCTTCGTTCTCGACCTGGTGAGCCGCTCGATCCGGGTGTTCGCGGAGGACGCGGCAGCCGACGGCGGCCTGCGCCCGGTCGACGAACACCGGGCGTTCGGCGGCGACGCCACCGCCGGGGAGCTGTGGCTGCCCTACCTGCTGTCGGTCGGCGACGTTTCGGACGCGCCCGGCGTCGACGTCGTCGTCCCGGACTCGACGCTGCACGTCGCACAGCACTACGCGTGGGACGGGGCGTAGGACGGCGCGGCCGCTGGACGGAGCGGCGACGCGAAAAAGCGAGCGAGCGAATCCGAGCGGCGTCGACGACGAGAGTTTTTCGATGTTCTGGCGGCTACGCCGCCAGAGCGGGAGGAACTCGTTACGCGAGTTCCTCGATGTTCTCGGAAATCGAAGATTTCCGAGCGCACGAAAAACTCTCTACGAGAGTTTTTCGATGTTGTCGACGATGGCCTCGGCGTACTCGTCGGTGCCGAGTTTCTCGGCGTCGTCGAGCTGGCGTTCGAGGTCGTAGGTGACCTTGCCCGAGGAGATGGTCTCCTCGACGGCATCGCGGACGAGATCGCCGGCGTCCTTCCAGCCCATGTAGTCGAACATGAGCCGCCCGGAGAGGGTCATCGCGGTCGGGTTGGCCTTGTTCTGGCCGGCGCGCTTGGGCGCGGAGCCGTGGACCGGCTCGGCGAGCACGCGGGCGTCACCGAAGTTGGCGCCCGGCGCGATGCCGAGCCCGCCGATCTGGGCGCCGGCGGCGTCCGAGAGGTAGTCCCCGTTGAGGTTCGGCATGGCGAGCACGGAGAACTCGTCGGTGCGCAGCTGCATCCACTGGAGCATCGCGTCGGCGAGTCGCGACTCGACCATGACGGCCTCGTCCGGGACGTCGATGTCGTCCTGCTCCTCCCACAGGGAGTCGGGGGCGGCGAAGACCTCCTCGTCGTCGTACTCCTCGTCGGCGACCTCCATGCCCCACTCGGTGAACTGTCCCTCGGTGAACTTCATGATGTTCCCCTTGCCGACCAGGGTGACCTTGTCGCGGTCGTGTTCGAGGGCGTAGTCGATGGCCTTGCGGACCAGACGCTTGGAACCGAACTCCGTGATCGGCTTGATGCCGATGCCGATCGGGCCGTCGTGCATGACGTCGTCGAAGCCCATCTCGTCTTCGACGAACTCGCGGACCTGTTCGACTTCCTCGGTGCCCTCCTCCCACTCGATGCCGGCGTAGACGTCTTCCGTGTTCTCACGGAAGGTGACCATGTCCATCTCTTCGGGGGCCTTCATCGGCGACGGGACGCCGTCGAGGTAGTACGTGGGTCGGACGTTGGAGTAGAAGTCCAGCGTCTGTCGCAGCGCGACGTTCAGCGACCGGAAGCCGGCGCCGACGGGCGTCGTCAGCGGGCCCTTGATCGCGACGCGGAACTCGTCGATGGCGTTGACGGTGTCGTCGGGCAGGTTCTCGTCGTACTTCTCGCGACCCGACTCACCGGCGTAGACGCGCATCCAGGACACGTCACGCCCGGTCGCGTTCGCCGCGGCCTCCAGCACCTTCTGGGCGGCCGGCCCGACGTCCTGCCCGATGCCGTCGCCGTGGATGATCGGGACGATCGGCTTCTCCGGCACGTCCAGTTCGTCCGCGTCCTCGTCGACGACCTCGATCGCCGTTCCGTCAGCCGGAACCTCAACCTTGTCGTACTCGTATTCCATACGCCGCCATTCCACGTTCGGGCCTAAAGGACTGCCGTTTTCCGTGAGGCGATCTCGACGGAACGAGACACCACGATCCCCGCGTTTGTTCCGGATCGTCGAACATGATTTCGACGATACCCGAGCGGTGTGTCGACGATCCCCGCACACCGTGGAGAAGATTTATCAACTAGACTGGGGAAACGGCGCCTATCAGGGGGTGTCGTGGTGAGCAAGTACCTGCACGGACCGTCGACGGTCGTGATAGCGGTCGGTTCGGACGCGGTGGGCGAAGCCGTCCTCGACGCGGTCGAGCGGTGGTCGTTCCCGTCGCCGGTGACGAGTGACATCGTCAGCGCGGCGGCGGCGACCGACACCGACCCCGCGGTCGAGGGGGTCGTGGTCGCGGACCGCGCGAGCGCGCTGGACCGGCTCGCCGACGACGAGTCGGTCGGCTGTCTCGTCGTCGACGACACCCTCGCCGACCCGGTCGAGTGCGTCGCCGCCGCGACCGACCGGCACCCGGACCTGCCGGTGGTCGTCTACGCGGCCGACGGCGACGAGTCGCTCGCCAGCGCGGCGACGCGAGCGGGGGCGTTCGCGTACCTCCCACGGCCTTCGGACCCGGCGGTCTCGACCCACGAGACGCTGCTGGAGACCGTCGCCGAGGCGCTGACCACTCACGACAGACGCTACCGAGCGGCGACCGACAGCGACATGTTCGACGCCGTCCTCTCGGAGCTGGAACTGCCGATATACGTCAAAGACGAGCGGGCGCGACACCTGAAGATCGCGGACGTACACGGCGCCCCCAGCCCCGCCGAGGCCGTCGGCAAGACCGACTGGGAGCTGTACTCCTGGGACGAGGAGGCGAAAGTCGAGGCGCTGGGCGACGACCGCCTCGTCATCGACGAGGGCGAGGAGATCCGCGACCGCGAGGAGCGCCACGGCCCCCCGGAGGCCGGCCGCTGGCTCCGCACGACGAAAGTGCCCTGGCGCGACGGCGACCGGACCCGCGGCCTCGTCGGCGTCACCCTCGACGTGAGCGACGAGAAGCGACAGATCCGCGATCTGCGCGCGCAGAACCGTCGGCTCGACGACTTCACGAGCTTCGTCGCCCACGACCTGCGCAACCCGCTCCACGTCGCGATGGCCTACCAGGAGTTCGCCCGCGAGGGCGACCCCGAGGCCGCCGAGCGGGTCAGCGACGCCCTCGACCGGATGGCGGAACTCGTCGAGGACGTGAGCGAACTCGCCGCCTCCGGCGGTACTGCGCCCGCCCCCGTCGGCGGCGTCGAGGTCGGCTCGTTCCTCCAGGTCGTCTGGGACGAGGTCGCCACCGCCGCGGCGACGCTCGAGATCGATCTCCCGCCGGAGACGGTCCTCTACACCAACCGTCTCCAGCTGAAACCGCTGTTCGAGAACTGCTTCGAGCGCTGTCTCGAACGCGGCGGTCCCGACGTGACCGTTCGCGTCGGTTCGACCGACGACGGCTTCTTCGTCGCCGACGACGGCCCGCCCGTCCCCGACGACGAGCGCGAGGAACTGCTCGAGGCCGGCTACAGCGCCGCCGCGACCGGAGCGGACCTCGCTATCGTCGCGGAGGTCGCCGACACCCACGGCTGGGACCTGCGGATCGGCGAGAGCCGGGCGGGCGGCGCCCGCCTCGAGTTCGGTAACGTCCTGCTGGTGACCGACCCGGACCCGCTCCCGGGGACCGGACGGGCGCGACCGCTGACGACCGGCCGGGACGTGGGGCAGGTACTCAACGCCGGTGAGTCCTCCCACGACGAGTCGGTCGACCGCTGGACGCTCCGCGCGGCCGGCGACAACCTCCTCGGCCGGGTCAACGAGTTTCACTTCCGATGGGCCTCGATCCGCGGCTCCTGTCGCGTCGAGGCGCGTCTCGATGGCCTCGACGCGCCCGGCGACCGGAGCAAAGCCGGCGTGATGCTGCGCGACGACGCCAGCGAGTCGGCGACGTTCGGCTACATCGGCCGGACCGGCGACGGTCGCACGGAGGTGTGCTGGCGGACCGCCCGCGGCGAACCGACGCGCGCGCAGCTGCTGGAGAGCGGCGAGCGCAACTTCGAGTGGTTCGCCGTCGAGCGAACCGGCGACCGAGTCACCGTCTTCGTCTCCCCGAACCGCGAGGAGTGGCACGCCGTCGACCAGCGGTCGGTCGACCTCGGCGACCCCGTCTGCGGCGGCCTCGCCGCCTGCTCGACCATGATCGGCGCCTACTGCGAGGCCACTTTCGACCACGTCTCCGCCGTCGAACTCGACGGGGAGTGATGTGGAGGCGTCGCAAGGGCCTGGACGACACCAATATTGGTCGACTATCGTCGGTAGATCGACCGAAACGTACTCGGTAACTCCCTTCGAGATACGGTGACTACCGGACCGACCGCGACCGCGAACAGCGTGAAAGCCCCCGCTGGCTCCGGTCGAGGGCCTCGCTGCGCTCCTCGCCTCGTTACACTCGGCTGCGGTGCTTACATCGGCCGTCTTCCCGGAGCCAGCGGCCCCTTTCATTCCCGCCCGTTTCGGCTGATTAGACAGTCTGTGCGGGTGGGAATGAAAGGGGCGGCCGTCTCGACGAACCCCGGCGACGTAAGCACTGGAACGAGCGAAGCGAGTGAAGCGCGCAGCGAGCCGCGGGAGTCGAGACGGCCGGGGCTTTCACGCTGTTCTGCCCCCCGATCGAGTCGGCGGTGCTGGCGGCTGTTGCGGTAGCGTTCACTCCGTTTGCGCTCGCGGTCGAGTCGCCAGTCGCTGTCTCACACCCGACTCGCGATCGCGGGACACCGAACTTATGCCGACGGGCACGACACCACCAGACATGCAACTACTCGCCCACGGCGGGGCGGGGTCGCCGCCCGAGGAACCCGCCGAGCGCCAAGCAGTGCTGGACGAGGCGGTCGCCCGCGGCGCCGAGGAATCGGACCCGGTCGCGGCGGTCTGCGCCACGGTGCGCGTCCTCGAAGTCGACCCGTCGTTCAACGCGGGCGTCGGCAGCGCCGTCCAGAGCGACGGCATGATCCGCACGGACGCCGGGGTCATGACCGCCGACGGGGAGGTGGGCGCCGCGGGCGCGATGCCCGAGGTCTGCCACGCCGTCGAAGTCGCCCGGGCGGTCATGACCGAGACGCCCCACGTCATGCTCGCGGGCGAGCGGGCCGTCGCGTTCGCCCACGCCGTCGGCGTCGAGACCGGGCTGGACCTGTGGGCCGACCGCACCCGCGAGCGGTGGGGGGACCGCGAACCGCCCACCGGCGACCCCGAGGCCCATCTCCAGTGGGTCCGCGAGCACTTCGCGAGCGACGAGAACGAGAGCGGCGACGCCGAAGGCGACGAGGCCGGGGGCCAGCCGCCACGAGCCGACCCCCACGACCACGACACCGTCGGCGCGGTCGCTCGCGAGGGTGAGGAGATCGCCGCCGCCACCTCCACGGGCGGGCGCTGGTTCGCGCTGGCGGGCCGGGTCGGCGACGTGCCCCAGGTCGGCGCTGGCTTCTACGCCTCCGAGGCGGGGGCCGCGAGCGCGACCGGCGCCGGCGAAGATATCGCCCGCGAGGGGCTGGCTCGCCGCGCCGTCGGCCTGCTCGAAAGGGGCGCCGACGCCGAGGCGGCCGCGCGGCTGGCGATCGAGGAGTTCGACGACGCGGCCCAGGGCGACGCGGGGATCGTCGTGGTCGACGACGACGGCGGAACGGGCGAGGCGTACAACAGCCCGGCGATGCAGACGGCGCGGGCGGACGGGACGTAGGGGCGGGGTTCGCTCCTCGGATACGGCGTCAGCCCGTTTCGACACCCAGCCGTTCCAGGCGTTTCTCGGACGCTTCGGACCCCGATCGCTCGGACCGTTCGACGAGTTCTCGGTGTCGGTCGGGGTCGAGCGGTGAATCGTCCGCCGCGAAATCCAGAAGTGTCCACTCGCTCATCGCTCGGTCGGTGGCCGACAGTTCGGAGCCGGGCGGCAAAAGCGTTAGTCGATCAGCATCGGATCGGCGCTCTCGCGCCCCAGATCGGACGCCACCCCCGCCGCTCCCCGACACAGAAACCCTTTGACCGCAGGGCGCAAACCGCGAGCCATGAGCGTCGATCTGGATGCCGAGCAGTACGAGCAGTGTCGCGAGGCCGGCGAGATACTCGCGCAGGTGCGCGACGAGGCGGCCGAGCGGTGCGAGGTCGGGACGGGCTACCTGGAGATAAGCGAGTGGGCCGAAGAGCGCATTCGCGAACTCGGCGGCGAGCCCGCCTTCCCCGTCAACGTCAGCGTCGACGAGGAGGCCGCCCACGGCGCCGCCGGCCCCGACGACGACCGCGAGATCGGCGAGGATCTGGTCAAACTCGACATCGGGGTCCACATCGACGGCTGGCTCGCCGACACGGCCGTCACCGTCGACCTGGCGGGCGAATCCGAACTCACGGAAGCTTCGGCCGAGGCGCTCGACGCCGCCCTCGACGTGGTCGAACCGGGCGTCGAGACCGGCGAGATCGGCGCGGTCATCGGGGAGACCATCGAGGGCTACGGCTACAACCCGGTGGTCAACCTCACCGGTCACGGCCTGGGCCACTGGGAACAGCACACGACGCCGAACGTCCCCAACCGGGCCGTCGAGCAGAGCGCCGAACTCGAAGTCGGGGACGTAGTGGCCATCGAGCCGTTCGCCACCGACGGCGGCGGCAAGGTCCAGGAGGGCAACCAGGAGGAGATCTTCGCGCTCGAACGCGAGGGGTCGGTCCGCGACCGCACCGCCCGGAAGGCCCTCGAACAGATCACCGACGAGTTCCGGACGCTGCCGTTCGCCGCCCGGTGGCTCGACGTGCGCCGCCCGAAGATGGCGCTGCGCCGGCTCCAGCGCCAGGACATCGTCCACGGCTACCCCGTCCTCAAGGAGGACGAGGGCCGGATGGTCAGCCAGAAGGAACACACGATCATCGTGACCGAAGACGGCTGCGAAGTGACGACGCGGAGTCGGTAGGGCGCCGTAGGGTGCAGTCGACGGAGGGGGTCGCCCGGCCTCACTCCCCGTCGGTCTTCCACTCGCCTTCCTTCTCGCGGTCGTAGAACTCGCCCATCGACCGGCGCTGACGGGGCCAGTAGGCAAACGCGGCCGCGGCCAGGTACCCCAGCGCGACGGCGCCGGCGACGACTGACCCCGGGATCATCACGATGGACGCCGCGGCGAGCGGGTCGGACGCCCTGGTGAAGACGGTGATCCGGACGACCCACGCGGCGAGGAGGACAAGCAACAGCGGGAGGTAGACCCGGCGGAGCCGGCGTGCGTACCCCTCGCCGAAGGGGGTCTTGCGCGCGGGTCGGCGGAGGTCCTCGCCGAGTTCGTCGCGCCAGTCGTCGTGGGTGGCGCCGCTCTCGCGGTCGAGGCCGGCCGCGAAGACGTCCTCTTCGAGCAGGCGCACCCGCGAGCGCCACACGTCGTAGGCGATGTAGCGGCGGGTGTCCACGAGGTGGAACACGGCGACCAGCCCCATCCCGAGGATCAGCAGGTAGTGGGGGTTGTCGCGGCCGGAGAACACGAACGTCAGCAGTGCCGCGATGATCGTCACCGCCCAGTTCGTGGTCCGGTCGAGGCGGTCGCGCCACGTGTTCGCCCGATTCATCTCGCCGCGATACAGGTGGCCCAGCAGCGTCGGGAGGCTCTCGTCGATGCGGTCGGACAGGTCGTCCCGCGTCGACGGGTCGCCGTCGTCGGTTCGGTCGGACATGCAGGCCGGTAGGCTCGCGACGGTGGTGGGGTTTGTCCGCGAGTGGTTGCGGGATACGTCGACCGGTGACGGGGGACCGATCGGGACGGCGCGACAGGGCGGCGACGCACTGAAGCGGTCTCCGCCGCACTCGGTCCGACATGGCAACGGTGTTCGTCGCGTACGGCGAGGACGGCCGCTCGGAGATAGCGGCCGTTCTCGACGACGTGGCACCGGACGTGAACGCCGAGGTCGTCGTCGAGGAGGGCCGAGGCGTCTCCGACGAGACGAACGTCTCCAGTCAGAAGAAGCTGATCGACGCCATCGAGAGCGACGATCGCGAGTGGGCCTACGTAGTGATGGGCAACGTCCAACACGGGGCCGTCGAGAGCTTCGTCCTCCCGAGTCTGACCGAGTCGGTCCTCGACCTGCGCGACGTGCCGGTTGCGCTCGACCCGGTTCGATCCGCTTTCTCCGGGTTTATGCCGAGCCAGGCCATCGGGTCGGACATGTCACGAATACTCGTCACCGGCGGTCTCGGTGGCTCCGGCCGATGGATCGTCGACCGACTCGCCGACGACGGCCACGAGGTCATGTGCGTCGACCAGCGCTACGCCGAGAGCGAACGCGGGAACGTCGACGTGCGCGTCGCCGACCTGACCGACCGCGGCGACGTGTTCGACCTCGTCGGCGCGTTCGACCCCGACGGGGTCGTCCACTGGGCGGCCATCCCGGACCCGCTCGACCACCCCGGCGGCGAGGTCTTCGAGAACAACATCGTCTCGACGTACAACGTCCTCGAAGCCGCGGGCCGGGCCGACGCCCGCGTCGTCTGGGCCTCCTCCGAGAGCGCGCTCGGCTTCCCCTTCGCCGCCGAGACGCCCGCGCCCGACTATCTCCCGATCGACGAGGAACACCCGCTCCGGCCGGAGGACCCCTACGGCGTCTCGAAAGAAGCGGGAGAGGCGCTCGCCCGCCAGACGGTCCGCCGACACGACGTGTCGGTCGTCTCGATCCGTCCGTCGTGGATCCAGTACCCCGGCGAGTACGACTGTCTCGACGTCGAACCGCCCGCGGAGGGCGTCGGCAACTTCTGGAGCTACGTCGACGTGCGCGACATCGCCTCGATCGTCGCCGCGGCGCTCGACGCCGATATCGAGGGTCACGAAGCCGTCTTCGCCGTCGCCGACGAGAACTACGCCGACCGCGACACCGTCGACCTCTTCGAGGAGCAGTTCGGGGCAGTCCCGGAACCCTGTGACCTCTCCGGTGACGACGCCTCGATCTCGAACGCGAGGGCCGCCGACCTGCTCGGGTGGGAACCCGCCCGCTCCTGGCGCGAGGCCGCCGACGAGGACGTGGACGGACCGACGGTCTGAGATCCGCGCTCCCGTCCGAACGACTCCTCGTCCCGCCGCCCGCCCGGATCGCCGTCGTCGACCCCGGCCCGGCGCGGTGCGTCCGGACGACTACGTTCGGCTTCGAGATAATTTTAGATCTATTGACTACAATTATACACCGTCTTGCCACGAGCGCTGCACGGTCCGCCCGCAATGGCACACACGGACCGCGACGGTGGACGCACAGAGCATCCGGATACGACGGCGGCGGGAATGCGGCGACGGGCGTTCGTGAGCGGCGTCGGCGCGTCGGCGGCGGGGCTGGCCGCCGGGGTCGCCGCGGCTGGGGGACGGTCCGACGATGGCGGACCGGACGACGACGAGAACGAACGAGGGGAACGGATCGACGACCACCGCGGGCGCACGGAGGAGTTCCCGGACCTGATCGCCCACCGCGGGTTCGCGGGGATGTACCCCGAGAACACCGTCGGCGCGGTGACGCGGGCGGCTCGCGGCGCGCGCTCGCCGCGGTCCCGGTCCCGGGCGGCAGAGAGCATCGAGATCGACGTCATGGCGACGGCGGACGGCGACGTCGTCGTGTTCCACGACGACCGGCTCGACGGTCGCGACGGCGGCGAGCGGGGGCTCACCGACGCGGAGGGGCTGGTCTGGGAGACCGATACCGAGACCGTCACTGGTGCGGAGGTGCTCGAAAGCGGCGAGACCGTCCCGCTCCTGTCGACCGTACTCGACGCCATCCCGCGGCATATCGGCGTGAACGTCGAACTCAAGAACCCCGGCTCCGCCGACCTCCGGTTCGCCGCGAACCTCTCCGGGGCGGAGCTGGAGACCCAGGCCGCGATCTGGCGGCCGTTCGTGAACGACGTCCTCGACATCGTCGACGAGTACTACAACGACGTCCTCTTCTCGTCGTTCTACGAAGCCGCGCTGACGACGACGCGGGAGGCGTCTGACTACCCCGTCGCGCCGCTGCTGTGGGACTCCATCGAGGACGGCCTGGCCATCGCCGAGGAGTACGATGCCGAGGCGATCCACCCGCCGTACAACATGGTCCGGGGGACGCCCTTCTACGCCGACGAGTACTACACCGAGGGCTCCGACTGGTCCGACACGGACCTGCTGGCGGTCGCCCACGACGCCGGCCGGGACGTGAACGTCTACACCATCGGGACCTGGTACCAGGCCGAGCGGCTCTCGGCCGCCGGCGTGGACGGCCTGATCGCCGACTACCCCGGCCTGCTCCGGTTCGGCGCGGAGAACGGCGACGACTGAGCTACCTATCGCCCAGACGGTGGGATCGCCGGTGACCGTCGACGACCGCCGTCGACCTCGACGGTTACCTCAGTCTCCCTCGGTCTCCCCGGCCGGGTTGTGCGAGATGGCGAACAGGAATCCCGAGAGAAAGAGGAGTTCGTTGCCCAGATACACCGCCAGTATCGGGTCGGCGATCCCGACGATCGACGACGGGAGCGCGACGCCGAGAATCACGAGGAGGAGCGCGAGGAGCGCCGCGATCCCCGCGAAGATCCGCGTGACTGCGCCGCAGACGTAACCGACGGCGAACACCAGGACCGCTTCGAGAAGTCCCATGAGTGACAGGCCGGCCCGGGCGGCAATAGCCGTTCCGCCGGCCCGGTTCGACGCCTCGCGGAGAACGGTCTGTGCCACGAAACCACATGGTCCGGAAATCGTTTTGTCGTCTCGGCGGCAGGACTCGCTCGTGGCGACCGAGGTCAGGAAAGTGACGACCGACGACGGGTGGGACGAGGCCGTGGCGATACTCCGACAGCTCTGGACCCACGTCGACGACGCGTTCGTCTACGAGTGGCGCGACGAGGACGACTATCGGCTGTTCGGGCTGTACGAGACCGACGAATCCGATGGCCCCGGGACGGACAGCGAGGCGCTCGTCGCGGTCGCGGGCGTCTCGATCCAGCGGGTGCTCCACCACGAACGGCACCTGTGGGTCCACGACTTCGTCGTCGACGAACCGCGCCGCGGCGAGGGGTTCGGCGGCGAGTTGCTCGACTGGCTCGACGGGTGGGCGCGCGACCGGGACTGCGAACACCTCGCGCTGGCCTGCCGGGACGGGAACGACGCGGGCCGCGAGTTCTACGAGTCCGAGGGTCTCGAAGTGTGGGGGCAGGTGCTGGAACGCGAGCTTTGATCACCAGTCCGGACCGGCGTAGGCGATGTAGACGCCGATGGCGGTGCCGACGGCGTAGCCGAGGCTGCCGAGCGCCGCTCGTTCGAGGGGGTCGCCGGCGACGACGACACCGAACAGCGTGACGGCCATGGCACCGGCGACGAACGCCGCCGCGGCGGCCCGGAGGGGTCGCGTCTGGAGGGAGGGGGACATATCTCTCGCATGTCTCGCCCGTTCCAATACGTCTTTCGTCCATGTCTCGCCCGTTGCAACGCGTTTTTCGTCCCGGTTCGGGCGTTCCCCACCACTGTCCGCCGGTCGGCGGCGCCCCGTCGGGGTTTAGTGGGTCGGTCCCGCAGGGCCGGCATGGACCAGGTCTTCGCCCCGTGGCGCATCGAGTGGGTCGAACGCGAGGGCGGCAACGACGACGTCGACGGCTGCGTCTTCTGCGCGTTCGCCGACGGCGACCCCAGCGAAGACCGCGACCGTCGGGTCGTCGCCCGCTCCGAGCGCGCGTTCGTCCTCCTGAACAACTACCCGTACAACCCCGGCCACGTGATGGTCATCCCCCACGCCCACACCGGCGACTACCGCGAGCTGGACGAGGAGACGCTGCTCGACCACGCCCGGCTGAAACAGCGGACCTTCGACGCGCTCGACGACGGGCTCGGCCCCGACGCCTACAACGCGGGGCTCAACCTCGGCGGCGGCGCCGCCGGCGGCTCCATCGACGACCACCTCCACACCCACGTCGTCCCGCGCTGGGAGGGCGACACCAACTTCATGCCCGTGATCTCGGACACGCAGGTCATCGTCGAGGCGGTCGACGACTCCTACGACCGCCTCCGCGAGGCGTTCGCCGCCCAGGACGGTGCGACCGTCGACGGCGAGACTCGAGCGGTCGTCTTCTCGGAGTGACCGAGTCCCGACACCGCTTTCACCCGGGGTCGTCAACCACCGACGATGACCGAGGACAGGCCGCGGGTGCTCCGGCGGGTCGGCATCCTGCTTCTCGTGGTCAACGTCGTGCTGGTCGCGCTGAAAGGCGGCGCGTGGATCGCGACGGGGAGCCTCGCGGTCGAGTCCGAGACGGTCAACAGCGCCGCCGACTCGGTGTACTCGCTGGTCACGGTGGCGGGCCTCTACCTCACCACCCGGCCGCCCGATTTCGAGCACCCACACGGGCACGAACGCATCGAGCCGTTCGTCGGCCTGTTCGTGGCGCTGGGCATCTTCGCCGCCGGCGGCACGGTCCTCTATCAGTCGGGGACAGCGCTGCTCTCCGGGGACGTGGCGGTCTCGCGCGGCCCGACCGCGGTCGCGGTGCTGGTCGTCGCCGCCGTCACGAAGTTCGCCCTCTACCGATACGTCCTCGCGGCGGCCGACCGGCACAACTCCCCGGCGCTGACCGCGACCGCCCTCGACAATCGCAACGACATCCTCACCGCGAGCGCCGCTATCGTCGGCGTCCTCGGCGCCGGCGCCGGCTACCCGATCCTCGACCCGCTGGCCGCGATGGTCGTCGCCGTCGGCATCGTCTACACCGGGGTCGAGGTCGTCCGCGACAACCTCGGCTACCTCCTCGGGCGCGCGCCCCCCGAGGACCTCCGCCGGGAGATCATCCGCCGGGCGCTCGAACACCCGGACGTGGAGGGCGCTCACGACGTGATCGCCCACTACGTCGGCCCGGAGATCGACGTGTCGCTCCACATCGAGGTGGAGGGCGAACGGACGCTGTACGAGGCCCACGACATCGAGTCGGCGGTCGTCGACTCCATCCGGGACCTCCCCGAGGTCGACGACGTGTTCGTCCACGTCGACCCGCGCGAACTCGACGAGTGGAAGGCCGACGAGCAGGTCGACCAATTGGCCGGTGACGAGTCCGCCAGGTAGACCGCTCGCACCGCCAGCCACTACCCCCTGGCCGCCCAACCGCCGGTATGTCGATGGAAGCCGGCTTCGAACTGGGGTTCTCGACGCTCGATACCGAAGTGAGCGACCGCTCGCTCGCCGTCGAGGGGTCGCTGCCCGAGTGGCTCGACGGCGCGCTGGTCCGCAACGGTCCCGCCGTCTTCGAAGTCGGCGGCGACCGCGTCGCCCACTGGTTCGACGGCCTGGCGATGCTCCACAGATTTTCTTTCGAGGGCAATTCCGACGAGATCCGCTACACCAACCGGGCGTTGCGCTCGGAGACCTACCGTCGGGCGATGAAGACCGGCGAGATCTCGGGGCAGTTCGCCACCGGCGGCGGCTACCTCCGGCGCGTCCGTCAGTTGCTGTTCGACGACCCGACCGACAACTGCAACGTCCACGTCGCCCGCGTCGGCGACTCGCTGGTCGCGATGACCGAGGTCCCGCGCTTTTGCTCCGTCGACCCCGACACCCTGGAGACGCTCGGCGAGTTCGCCTTCGCCGACGCGCTGACCGGCCACATCAACTGCGCGCACGTCGTCCCCGACCCCCACCGCGGGGAGACCGTCGGCCTCCTCACCACCTTCGGCCGCCCCAGCGAGTACACGCTCTACCGGCTCCCCGACGGCTCGCGCTCGCGCGAGCGGATCGCGACGCTACCGGCCAGAGACCCCGTCTACGTCCACAGCTTCGCGCTGACCGAGCGCTACGTCGTCCTCACGGAACACCCGTTCGTCACGAACCCGGCCTCGTTTCTGCTGCCCGGGAGCGAGAGCTTCGTCGACAACTACGACTGGGAACCGGAGCGGGGCACCCGATTTCGCGTCGTCGACCGCGACACCGGCGAGGTGGCCGCCACTCGGGTCACCGACCCCTGGTTCGTCTTCCACCACGTCAACGCCTTCGAGGCCGACTCGGGTGAACTCGTCGTCGATCTCGTCGCGTACCCGGACGCCGACGTGGTCGACGGGCTGTATCTCTCGGCCGCCGAGGACTGGTTCGAATCGGGACAGGACGGCCAGCTCCGACGGTTCCGAATTCCGCTCGACGGCGGTCGAGTGACGAGCGAGTCGCTGTACGAGGGCCTGGAGCTCCCGCGGGTCGCCCGCGGTGACCGGACGAAGCCATACCGCTACGCCTTCGCCCAGGGGGCCGCCAAGCGCGACGGCAACCACGTCGCGAAGGTCGACGTGACCACGGGCGAATCGCGCCGCTGGGAGCAGTCGGGACTGTTCGTCGAGGAACCCGTCTTCGTCCGCGCACCCGACGCCGAGCGCCCGAGCGACGAGGGGGTCGTCCTCGTGACCGCGCTGAACACGACCGAGCGGCGGACCGACCTCCTGGTGCTGGACGGCGAGACGCTCGACGAGCGGGCACGGGCACCGCTGCCCCACGCCGTCCCTTTCGGCTTCCACGGGCGATACTTCCCCGAGTGGTGAGCCGGCGTCGCGACCACCGGAAAGCACTTGCGTAGTGGCTGACAGTATCCGGCGATGGTCGATCGGTTCGGGTCGTTCGCGGCGCTACTGGTCGGTGCCGGGGTCGTCGGTTGGTTCGTTCGCGAGTGGCGCCGCGACCGCTTGCAGACGACGCTGGTCGGGCGCGGATGGCGCGGGCTGGCGATGGCACTGGCCGTCGGCGCCGCGGTCGCGGCGCCGTCGCTCGTGGCGCAGACATCCTCGCCGTGGATCGCGGTGGGAGTTCCGGGCGTGCTCCTCGTCGGCGTGAGCGTGGGGGCGGGCGTCGCCGACGCCGGCGTGGTTCCGTCGTGGCTCGCGACGGGATTCCCGCTGGTGCTCTTGGCGTTCGCCGAGCGCGGCTGTGACGACACGCCCTCGGGGGCGGCAGCGGTGTGTGCGGTGCCGCCGCCGGCGTGGCTGGTCGCGCTGGGCGCCGTCGCCGGTGCTGGAGCACTCACGGCCGCGGGATACCCGCTCGGACGGGGTCTCGGCCGACTGGGTCGAGGATTCCACGCCGACGGCGGCGACGCGTGATCCGGTTCCGCGCTCCGGGGCCGTCGCCGTCCCCCAGTCTCGACGCGGCCGACTGGCGAATGCCGGGTCCGCCGCTTTCGGCGTCGCGTCCGAGACGTATCATATGCAACGCAGGACGGTCGCGGCGGTGGCGATCGCGGTCGTGGCGGTGCTCGCCGGCTGTTCGGGGTTTCTGGGCGGGACGGGTCCCGCCGCACAGCCGGCGTCGCCGACGACGGGGGTAACGCCGTCGACCGACGAGCCGAGATCGACGACCGTGGAACCGGTGCCCACCGCCGACCGCTCGACCGATCGGGCGCCGACGGCGTCACAGCCCGGAACGGAGACCGCACGACCGACCGAAACGGCGGCGTCGCCAGCGGACGCAACGGAGACCCCGAACCCGTCCGAAACGACGGTGGCGAACGGGACGGCCGGCGGCAGTGACACCGACGATGCGGCGGTCGAGAACCGTTCGGACCCCGAGACCGACCGCCTCGGCTGGGAGGGCGGCTACTGGTACAACGAGACGATCGACGTGGACCAGAGCGACGGCCTCTCGGAAAGCGAGCGGCCGGCGCTGGTCGCGCGGGCGATGGCTCGCGTCGAGCGAGTCCGCGGCCTGGAGTTCCGGAGCGAAGTGCCGGTGACGGTCGTCTCCCAGTCGCAGTTCGCCAGCGCCCAGCGCAGTCGCAGCACCTCGACGGAGCGCCGGGTGTTCACCAACGCGAAGTTCGAGGCGCTGTTCATGGTCAACGAGTCCCGGGACGCGGTCGCGGTCCGGCGCAACGGTACGGCGTCGTCGGTCGGCGGGTTCTACTCGTCCATCCGCGAGGAGATCGTCCTGATATCGTCGGACGGCGAGGTCCGGGTCGACGAGTCGACGCTGGCGCACGAACTCACCCACGCCCTGCAGGACCAGCACTTCGGCCTCTCGCAGTTCGAGCGCCCCACTCGCGAGGCGCACAACGCGATCGACGATCTCGTCGAAGGTGACGCGAACCTGGTCGGGCACCTGTACGAACGCCGCTGTGCGGGCGCCTGGAACGGGACGTGTCTCGCGCCGCCGGCGGACCCCGCCGAGGGCGGTGCCGGGTCGCTCCCGCGAGTCGGCCCGTACCTGCTGCGCTATCAACCGTACAGCGACGGCCCGGCGTTCGTGAACGAGTTCCGCCAGCGGGGCGGCTGGGAGCGGGTGAACGCGCTCTACGAGGAGCCGCCGGCCAGCACCGAGCAGACGATCCATCCCCACCTGTACGGCGAGGACGAACCACGGACGGTCACCGTCACGGACCGCAGTAGCGCCGGCTGGGAGCGCCTGCGCGTGGACGGCCGCCCGGACTACGCCAGCGTCGGCGAGGCCGGGCTGGCGAGTATGTTCGTCCGTCCCGCCGTCGCCACGCAGGGGCAGGTGTCGGTCGTCCCCGCGAGCGACTTCTTCGCCCGGAACGACAGCCTCGATCCGTACAACTACAGCACACCCTACTCGGCCGGCTGGGACGGCGACCGGCTGGTCGTCTATCGGAACCCGTCGACGCCGGCCACCGAGTTCGGCTACGTCTTCCGGACCGCCTGGGACTCGCCCGCCGAGGCCCGCGAGTTCGCCGACGGCTACCGGCAACTGCTCGACATCGAGGGCGCCGAGCCGGTCGACGGCCGGAATCGGACCTGGCGCATCGAGGAGGGCACCGGCTTCGGCGACGCCTTCCGGCTCCGGGTGACCGACGAGACGGTCACGGTCGTCAACGCGCCCTCGGTCGAAGGGCTGTCGGACGTGCATCGCGAGGCCGGGAACCGGAGCGACCGGTAGCTGAACCGACAGTTTATATACGTCTACGTCCAGACGTACACGTATGGGCACGAAGAGTCTCACGATCACGGAGGACGCCTACGAGCGGTTGAAAGAACACAAGCGGGAGGGCGAGAGCTTCACGGAGACGATCCTGCGGCTGACGGGTGAGGACCGCGACCTGATGAAGGGGTTCGGTGCGATGAGCGACGTCGAGGGGTTCCGCGACGCCGTCGATGACGCACGCGGCGACCTCGACGGCGACCTCCGAGAGCGCACACAGCGATGATCGCCCTCGATACCTGCTTTCTGCTCGACTACCTCGACGGGGTCGACGCCGCGGCCGCGTACCTCCAAGCCAACGAGGACAAGCCCTTCTTCGCCCCGTCGCTGGCGCTGTTCGAACTGTACCGAGGGGCGGCTCGCACCGACGGACGGGAGGGGATCGAACGGGTCGCCGCCGGTCTCGACTGGGTCGAACCGCTGGGACTCTCCGAGCCCGCGGCGAGGGAGGCGGCGCTCGCAGAGGCGGAACTGCTCGAAACCGGTGACCGGGTCAACCTCGGCGACGCGCTCATCGCCGGGATCTGTCGTCACCACGGCGCGCGGATCGTCACCCGCGACAGCCACTTCGATCGAGTCGACGGGCTCGACGCCGAGACCTACTGAGCGCGCCCGGGGTGCGCTATTCCCGCGGGGTCGGCCGCACCGTCAGCACCGGCCGGTCGGCGCCGCGGACGACGCTCGACGCGACGCTGCCCATCACGAGTCGGTCCAGCCCCATCCGACCGTGGGTCCCGAGGACGACCAGGTCGACGCCGTGGTCGGCCGCGAACGCGGTGATCTCGCGGGCGGGGTCCCCCTCGCGCGTCGCGGTGTCGACCTCGACGCCGGTGCGGGCGCCCTGGACGCGGATCTCGCGGGCGACCGCTTCGCCGCGGCGTTCGAGCAGGTCCCGCAGGACCCCCGAACTCCCGAGGCGCGTCTCGACGACGTACAGCCCCGAGACGGTCGCGTCGAACGCCCGGGCGAGCCCGAACGCCCACGAGCGGGCCTGACGCCCGCTCTCGCTCCCGTCGACCGCCAGCAGGATCCGGTCGAACGCCGGCGGCGGGGCGGTCGGCGGGCCCGCGACCGTGAGCACCGGAACCGGCGCGTATCGCGCGACCGCTTCGGCGAGCGAGCGGTGCAGGAACCGGGCGAGCCGCCCGCGGGCGTGAGCCGCCAGGACGACGAGGCCGGCTCCGCTCGCCTCGACGGCGTCGAGGACCGCCTCGGTCGGGTGGCCGACGACCACCGATTCGGTCGCCGGGATACCGGCGGCGGCGGCGCGTCGGCGGACCGCGTCGAGGGCGTCCAGGGCGTCGGCGCGGACGGCCGACTCGACTCGCTGGCCCGTCGGCCCCTCGTCGAACACGTCGGGGACCTCGCTGCTGTCGAGGACGGCCAGCGCGTCGACCGTCGCGTCGAAGGCGTCGGCGAGCACGAGCGCGTATCCGACGGCCCGGCGGCTCTCCGGGCTGCCGTCGACGGGGACCAGGACACGGTCGAACACGGGCTCAGATCCCCCTGAACAGCGTTATTCCGGCGACGGTCACCGTCGACAGCAGCAGTTGCAGCGGCGCGCCGATCCGGAGGTAGTCGACGAACTTGTAGCCGCCGGGGCCGTACACGAACAGGTTGGTCTGGTAGCCGATCGGACCGAGAAAGGCGGTCGAGGCGGCGAAGGTCACCGCGAGGACGAACGAGAAGGCGTTCGCACCGATCGCTGTCGCCGCGGCCGCCGCGACCGGTACCATCAACACGACGCTGGCGTTGTTGCTGATGACCTCCGTGAGCAGGCCGGTGAGGATGTAAAACAGCCACAGGACGACCACGACCGGGAGGTGGGTCGCCGCCGCGGCCACGGCCTCCCCGAGCAGCGCCGCCATCCCCGTCCCTTCGAGCGCGATCCCCAGCGGGATGACGCCCGCGAGCAGGAAGATCACGTCCCAGTCGACCGCGTCGTACAGCTCGGCCGCGTCGAGGACGCCGGCGACGACCATCGCTACCACGCCCGCCAGCGCCGTCACGAGGATGTCCTGCTGGAGCCCGCCCACCAGCGCGAACGCTCCGACCCCGGTGAGCGCGACCAGCCCCTCCCCGAGCGCCGCCCACGGGAGCGCGACGAACCCGATGACCCCGAGCATGATCGCGACCGCGTGGGGGATCCGATCGGTCCGGTACTCGGGGGTCGCCGCCTCCCCGACGAGGACGAACTCCCGGGAGCGACCGAGTCGGTCGAGCGTCCGCGACGGCGCCCGGACGAGCAGCGTGTCCCCGGCCTGGACGGTCANGGGTCGCCGCCTCCCCGACGAGGACGAACTCCCGGGAGCGACCGAGTCGGTCGAGCGTCCGCGACGGCGCCCGGACGAGCAGCGTGTCCCCGGCCTGGACGGTCAGGTCACGCAGGCGCTCGCGGACGATGTCGCCCCGGGTGCGCAGCGCCAGGACGGTCGCGTCGTAGCGCCGCGCGAACGACGCGCTCCGGAGCGTCTCGCCGACGAGGAAGGAGTTCGCCGGGACGACCATCTCGACGAGCCGCCAGTCGTCGGAGAGGGTCGCCGTCAGCGCCGCGTCGCTGTCGATCGACCGGTCGACGGCGAGTTCGTCGGCCGCCGCGAGCGACCGGAGCGCCTCGTCCCCGGTCCGGACGAGCAGCGTGTCGCCGGCGTCGAGCCGCTCGGCCGACGGGTTCGCGAGCCGTTCTCCGTCGCGGACGACTCGCAGCACCTCGACCGCGCCGCCCGCCCGCTCGGACAGCGCCCGCGGCCGACGCCCCACGAGCGGCGACCCCGCTCTCACGTCCACCGCCGCGAGGTACTCGGTCATGCCGTAGGCCTCGACGTAGTCGTCGGTCGGCGGCACCCGCTCGGGCAGCAGCCGGTGACCGACCGTCAGGATGTACGCCGAGCCGGCGAGAAAGACGACGGCGCCAAGCGCCGTGAACTCGAAGAAGCCGAACGCGCGGAGACCGGGGTACTCCCCGGCCAGGCTCGCGGCGGTGGCGCTCGCGAGGAGGTTCGTCGAGGTGCCGATGAGCGTGAGCATCCCCCCCATCTGCGAGGCGTACGACAGCGGGATCAGCAGCTTCGACGGCGAGGTGTTCCCCTCGTTGGCCACCTCGGTCACGACCGGGACCAGCACCGCGACCACCGGCGTGTTGTTGACGAACCCCGAGACGGGCCCCGCCACGCCGACCGTCGCCAGCAGTTGCCGGTCCAGGCTGTCTCCCGCGAACGCCGCGATCCGCCGCCCGAGGATCTGGACCAGCCCCGTCCGACTGATCCCGGCGCTCAAGATTAGCATCGCGAGCACGGTGATCGTCGCCGGACTGGAGAATCCGGAAATCCCCTCGCTCGGCGAGATCCCCGTCCACGGCCGGAGGACGACCAGTGTCACCATGATCGCGATCGCGGTCACGTCGATCGGGAGCCACTCCGTCACGAACAGCGCGATGGCGCCGAGGACCACCAGCCCCACCACGACCATGTCGACCGTCACACCCGCCGGTGCCGACGGCTGCAGGAGTGTCACCGAAACCGAGCGTCTCACGCGGTGACGTTCGAATGACCGGTCAAAAAGCGTAGTCCGCAGGTACGTGACCGGTCCGTGCGGGATAGTTACACCGGACCGCCGGTCAGAGGCGGCGGTCGAGGAAGTCGGCGACCGTCTCGACCCCTCGCTCGCGCCAGTCTTCGGGGTCGACGACGATGCCGTGGCCACCGCCGGGAAGGATACCGAGTTCGACCGGCCGGTCCGCCGCGGCGAGCGTCCGCGCGTACTCGCGGGCGCCGTCGGCGGGCAGCAGGTCGTCGTCGTCGCCGTGGAGGAGGAGTGTCGGCGGCGTCGCGTCGTCGACGTGGGCGGCCGGCGACGCGCGCTCGTAGCGCTCGGGCACCTCGTCGGGACCGCCGCCGAGGAACTGTCGTTCGACGTCGTTGGCCGTCGCCTGTTCGCGGTCGCGCAGGTCGTAGACCCCACTGATCGGCGCGGCCGCCGCCACCGTCGAGGAGACGGGCGCGTCCGTGGAGTCGAATCCGCCGTCGGCGGCGGCGATCAGCGCCGCGAGGTGCGCGCCCGCCGAGTGGCCGGTCGTCGCGATCCGGTCGGAGTCGACTCCGTACTCGTCGGCGTTCGCCTTCGCGTAGCGGACGGCCGCGGCCGCGTCCTCGACGGGCGTCGGAAAGGTCGCCTCGCCGCTCAGGCGGTAGTTCGCGTCGAAGCAGACGTACCCCTGCTCGGCGAGGGCGCGTTCGAGCGCTTCGAGCTGTCCCTTCTCGCCCTCGATCCAGGCGCCGCCGTGGTAGACGACCACGGCTGGGCGGTCCGCGCCGCCGTTCGCAGGCTCGTACACGTCGAGTTCCAGCGGCGACTCCCGGTCGGGCGGACGGTGGAAGACCACGTCGCGGTGGACGGTCACGTCGGCCATGCCCGCTCGTCGGTCGGTCGCGGAAAACGGCTTTCGGTCGCGGCGACTCAGACCAGTTCGCCCAGCGCGTAGACGGTGTTGTGCCCAGTGACTTCGGCGTCGACGGTGTCGCCCAGTTCGACGCCCTGGTTCTGTGCGTCGGGGATCGCCACCTGGCGATACGCGCGGTCGTAGCCCACCAGCGAGTCGTCGGTGCCGTCCTCGGTGAGCAACACCGACCGCACGTCGCCGACCATCGACTCGTACACCTCGTCCATCACGTCCATCTTCAGCTCCGACATCGCCTTCGACCGCTCCTTCTTGACGGTGCCACCGAGGCCCTTCATGTCGGCGGCGTCGGTGCCCGGCCGCTTGGAAAAGCGCGTCACGTTGATCTTCTCCGGGCGGGTCTCCCGGAGCAAGGCCATCGACTGCTCGAAGTCCCGATCCGTTTCGGTCGGGAACCCGACGATGAAGTCCGTCGAGAGGGTCCACTCGTCGAGATAGTCGTCGAAGGTCTCGACGACCTCGACGTATTCGGAGACCTGATGCTGGCGGCGCATGTCGCCGAGCACGTCGTCGCTGCCCGACTGGACGGGGGCGTGCAGGAAGTTGTACAGCTCGTCGTGTGCGGCGAAGACCTCGGCCAGTTCCTCCCGGATGCCGTGGACGCCCTTCGGGTTGGCCATCCCGACCCGGACCCGGAACTCGCCCTCGATCTCTGTGCAGATGCGGTCGAGCAGGACGTGCAGCTTGCGTTCGCCCTCGTCCCAGCCGTAGACGCCGGTGTCCTGGCCGGTGATGCGGATCTCGCGTGCCCCCGCGTGGACCAGCGCGCGGGCCTTCTCCAGGTTCTCCTCGACCGAGGGGGAGTCTATCTTCCCGGTCGCGTGCTTGGTGATGCAGTACGAACAGTCGCTCATGCAGCCCCGGGCGATGGGGAGGATCCCCACGACTCCGTCGAGGACGGGTTCGGTGTCGGGCGTCGTCGTCGGGCACTCGCCGTTGCGGACGTACTCGGGCACCTCGTCCCAGTGGAGTACCTCGGCGTCCAGGTCCGCGGCCGCGAACTCCTCGCCCTGGGCCAGCGCCATGCAGCCCGTCACCACGAGGTCGGCGGGGGTCTCGGCGTCGAGTTCTTCGGCCCGCCGGAGCATGTTGCGCTCCGTTTTCTCGACCACGGTGCAGGTGTTGAGGATCGCCACGTCCGCCTCCTCGGGGCCGTCGGCGGGGTGGTGGCCGCCGTCGCGCAGCGACCGTTCGATCTGGCGGCTCTCACCCCGGTTGGCCGTGCAACCGTAGGTCTCGATGTGATAGCGGGCCATCTGCTTGTTCCCCACTTGGCGCTCGCGGCCAAAAGCGCGACGGATCGGGGCGGGCCCCGCGGCCGCCCGTCCGTCCCGACCGGAGTTCGGGCCGCGGGCGCGAACGCTACTCCCAGCCGCTCACGTCCGAGCGCTCGGCGGTCTCGTGCTGGTCGAGGAACTCCCGGGCGATGGTGTCGCCGCTGGAGGCACCGATCCGCTCCGCACCGGCGTCGAGCATCGCCTCCATCTCGGCCCACGAGCCGATCCCGCCCGAGGCCTTGACGGGGAGGTACTCGGCGAGCAGTTCCACGTCGGGGACGGTCGCGCCGCCGTCGGAGAAGCCCGTCGCGGTCTTCAGGTAGTCGGCGTCGGCCGCCAGCGCGCACTCGGCCGCCCGCCGTTTCTCCGCGTCGGACAGCAGCGGCGTCTCGACGATCACCTTCACCGGGACCGGGACGGCGGCGACGACCTCCTCGATCTCGTTCGTCACGGTTCCGTCCTCGTCGGCGCGCAGGCGACCGACGTTGATCACCATATCGAGTTCGTCGGCGCCGGCTTCCCAGGCGTCCTCGGCTTCCTCGACTTTCGTCGCGGTGGTGTGCTGGCCGTGGGGGAAGCCGACGACGGTCGACAGCGGCACCGTCGGCGCGTAGCCGTCCGCCAGTTCGAGATAGCAGGGCGGGATGCAGGCGCGCAGGCCGTACTCGATGGCGGCGTCGAGCACGCCGATCACGTCGTCCGGCGTCGTCTCCGGCCCGAGGACCGTGTGTTCGATACGGCCCGTCAGATCCGCCGCGTCCGTCGTCATAGCTCACTCCTCGCACTCCCTACACTAAAGGACGACCGGATCGACCGCGTCGGCGGTCGCGCCGCCGTCGGTTCGTCCGCTTCGTCCGAGGAAACCTCGCGGACCGCAACCCTTTCGTCAGTCGCCGCCGCGCCACAGGGTATGCAGATCCTCCCGAGCGGGCTGGCGATCCCGCCGCTGCCGTACGTGATCACGCTGGTCGTGTTGACGGCGGCGGCGGTCGCGGGCCTCTACCTGCTCGACCCGCCGGTCACGTCCCGGCAGGTGGTCGCGCTCGCGCCGTGGATGATCGCCGGCGGCGCGTTCCACGCGTTCGAGCAAGCCGGGCTCTTCCCCGCGGTACTCACGCCCTTCTTCGCCGCGCCGGCGGTGTACGTGACGACGTTCCTCCTCGCCGCCGCCGTCTGGCTCCCCTCGGTCATCCGCGCCCAGATGGTCGACGACGTGGGCCGGATCGCCCGCAACCTCGGGGTCGTCGGCACCGTGCTGGTCCTCGCGCTGACGGTCGTCGCGTACGCCTTCGCGGCCGGCCGCGTGGACTCGACGACGGCACTGGTCTGGCTCCCCGTCGGGTTCCTCGGCGCGGGCGTCCTCACCGCGCCGGTGTACTACCTGCTCGCGCTCAAGTGGACGGGCGCGGTCGACCGCGCGGGCGCCGCCGGCCCGCTGGTCGTCTACGCCCACGCGCTCGACGGGTTCTCGACCGCCGTCGGCGTCGACGTGATCGGCACCGGCGAGCGCACACCCATCCCCCGCCGGATCATGGACTTCGCCGAGACGCTCCCCACGTACCCCTACATCGGCAAGGGGTGGCTGTTCGCCGTCGTCAAACTCGTCGTCGTCGCCGGCATCGTCGTCCTCCTCGCCGACCTCGTCGAGGACGAGCCCACCCAGGGGAACCTCCTGTTCGCCTTCGTCGCCGCCGTCGGCATGGGCCCCGCCGCCAACAACCTCTTTCTGTTCCTGATCGGCCCCGCGCTCTGACCGGTCGGCACTCTGTTACTCCCCGGCCCAGCTCGGTCGCTCGACCGCCGTCCCGTGCCTCCCACCTCCGTTTCGGGTCGAACCGCCTCTCGGCAGCGAACCCCCTCGTTTCGGGTCGAACCCGTCCGGTATCGTGCGGTTTCCGGGGTTCGAATCGCTACCGAAACGCTCCCCAGTTCGGCTCCGGAGCGCTCCCTACCGGTCGGGAGGGCTGGGGGCGGGAACGGTCCTGGGCGGTCGCCGGGCCGCGCGGTCGGCCGACCGAACGGGTACCGTTTTGCCGCCCCCGGACGCAGAGTCGTCCATGGCGAAACAGCCCCATCTGCTGGTCGAACCGGGCGACGTACACGACATCGCGCTGATCCCCGGTGACCCCGGCCGGGTCGAGCGCATCGCCGGCCACTGCGAGAACGTCGAGCACGTGGCCGAGAACCGCGAGTACACGCTCGTCAACGCGACCTACGAGGGTCGTGACCTGACGATCTGTTCGACTGGGATCGGCTGCCCCTCCGCGACCATCGCCGTGGAGGAACTGGCGAACGTCGGCGTCGAGACGTTCGTCCGCGTCGGCACGACGGGCGCGCTGCAGTCCGGCATCGAGATCGGCGACATGGTCGTCGCCACCGGCGCCGCCAAGGACGAGGGAACCACCAAGCGCTACGAGAACGCCGAGTACCCCGCGGTCGCCGATTACGAGACCCTCTCGGCGCTGGTCGACGGCGCGGAGGAGCGGGGCGAAGACGTACACGTCGGTCCGATCGCGACGGACGACGCCTTCTACGCCGAGACCGAGGAGTACGTCGAGGACTGGGAGCGCGCGGGCATGCTCGCCGTCGAGATGGAGGCCGCGGCCGTCTTCACGCTCGCCCGCCGCAAGGGACTGGCCGCCGGCGCCATCTGCACCGTCGACGGCAACCTCGTCGAGGGCACCCAGAAGGGCGAGACCGACGACGAGGAGCTCCCGGAGAAGGCGAAGAACAACGTCGAGCGGGCGATTCGCATCTCGCTCGAGGCGGCGACGCGGCTCTGAGTCGGGTGGAGACGGCACCGACCGCGCGGGCGTCGAACGACCATTTTTGTACCACGGTGGGATAGTGGCGTCCATGCGCGGCCCGCTCGGCGACCGGATCTACGCGACGGTCGCGCGGCTCCGGCGACTCGAACGCCGCGAGGCGCGGGCCTTGCGCCGCTGGATCGAGCGAACGAGCAACCTCGTTCACCTGTCGGTCCTCGTGTTCGTCCCGCTGTTGATCGCCGTCGTGACGCTGCTGTTCAACAGCATCGAGGAGCTCTCCTTTCTCCTGTTCCCGCCGCTGGCGTCGGGCACCTACACGCTGTTCGCGAACCCGGAGGGGAAGTACGCCTCGCCGACGCGCTTCGTCGCGGGTCTCACCGCCGGATCGCTGTGTGGCTGGGCAGCGCTCGTCCTCGGGTCGACCCTGGGCGTCGGCGGCGTCACCGCGAGCGTCGGCGGCGGGGAGCTGACCGTCGGCGCCTTCGCGGCCGCCGTCGCCGTCTTCCTCGCCGGGGTGAGCACGTGGGCGCTCGACATCGAGGAACCGTCGGCCTACTCGACGGCGCTGCTGGGGCTGCTCGTCGGTCCGGCCGACCAGCTCGTGTTCGCGCTGTCGGTCCTGGTGGCGAGCAGCGTCGTCGCGTCGGTGTTCGTCGTCTGGCGCGAGCAGTTCTACGACCGGCGCGCGCAGTTCCTCTACGAGTCGACGGACAGCGACGACCACGTCCTCGTCCCGATGCGCGGGGACGACCCCGACGCCACTGCGATGCTCGGCGCGCGCCTCGCGTCCGCTCACGACGCCGGGAAAGTCGTCCTGCTGGACGTGGTCGACGACGAGGCCGCCGCCAGCGCCGAGCGGGACTTGCTCGACGACCGACGCCGAGCCGACCGCTCCGTCGGCGCCGACGAGGGCCGCGACGACCCGGGCGAGTCTCCCGGTGACCCGTTCGACGACCGAAACGAGGACCGCGCCGAGGAGCGGGCGGTCGCCCAGGCGGCGGCGCACCTCGAAGACCGCGCGAGCGAGATCGAGACCCGGGTCGGCGTCCCCTGCGAGGTCGTCGTCGCCGTCGGCGGGCGCTCGCCGGCGGCCACCGTCCTGAAGACCGCCCGCGAGACCAACTGCGACCTGATCGCCGCGGCCTACGAGCAACGCCACGGTGCGCTCACGCCGTACATCCACGACCTGTTCCGCGGCGAGGTCGACGTGGTCGTCCACCGCTCGGCCGCGGGGCGAACCCGCTGGAAGCGCGTGTTAGTGCCGGTCCGCCGGGCCAGCGACGTGGCCCACAGCATGCTCGACTTCGCCCGCCGGCTCGTCGGTCGGTCGGGGCGGATCAGCGTCTGCTCCTGTGTCTCGAACGAGCGCGAGCGCCGCCGGGCCGAGGGGATGCTCGCCGATCTGGTCGAGCCGTTCGAGGGCAACTTCGAGACCCGCGTCGCCGTCGAGACCATCGAGCGCTACCTCGCCGACAACGCCGACGACTTCGACCTCCTGTTCATGGGCGCCAGCACCGACCGGTCGACGGCCTCGCGGCTGATCTCGCCGCCGACGTTCGAACGCATCCAGGACATCGACGCCGACGTGGTCATCGTCGACCGGTCGTGAGCGGTTCGGCGGTCCACAAGACAGATAACCGAGACGACAGTCCGCCCGGACGTGATAGATTTCCGAACGTTCGCGGCCGGGTCGAGCGCGCTCGGTGGGCTGATCTGGCTGGCAACACCGTTGTTCCCGGTCCTGTATCGCCTCTCGCCCTCGTTTCGTCCCAGACTGCTGTTCGTCGTCGCGCCGCTGCTGGTCGCCGTCGGGCTGGTCGGGTTCGACGACGCCTACCGCGGGACCTACGGCACCATCGGGCGGGTCGGGACGGGACTCGTGGCGGTCGGCGTCCCGCTTATCGGGCTCGGTCCGCTCGTGCAACTGCTGGGATTCGGGCTATCGCCCGGCGTACTGTTCATGCTCGGGGCCTACGCGGGGGCCGCCGTCGCCGGAGCGGGGGCGATCGCCGTCGCGGTCGATGTCTGGCGGACGGGAGCGCCGTCGCGGCGGCTGGTTGTCTGGCTCCCGCTCGGGGTCACGGCGACGGCGCTCGCGACCTTTCCCGCCGCGATCGTCGTACCCCGGTCGCTCGCCAGGTTCGACGTCTTCGCAGTGGTCGCCGGCCTCGCGTGGCTCGCAGTCGGGTACTACACGCTGGCGTCCGGCGATGACACGGCCGCGCCGGCCTGACGGTCAGCCCCTGTCGGGGGCGTCGTCCGTTCCCTCGGCCTCCAGCAGCCGGTCGGCGAGCCCCTCCATGTCGCCGCTGCCCAGCGCGGACTCGACGAGGAGGTGGCCGCCGATGACGGCGGGGCTGATGACGGCGTCGGCGCCGGCGCGGCGGAGCTTCTCGACGTTCTCGCGGTCGGTCGCGGCGGCGACGATCCGGGCGTCGGGGTGGAACTGCCGGGCGGTGAGGATCGCCAGCGCGTCCTGTGCGTCGTCGTTGGTGGCGGCGATGACGGCGCGGGCGTGTTCGATCCCGGCCAGTTTCTGCGGGTCCTCGTCGCTGGGGTCGCCGACGACGACGTGGAGGTCACGCGTCCGCAGGGTGGCCGCCAGCTCGCTGTCGGGGGTGATGACGACGAACTCGGCGGCCGCCGAGAGTTCTTCGAGGAGCGGTTCGGTCAGGTCGCCGTAGCCCAGGACGACGACGTGGTCGTCCAGGAGTTCGAGATCGGATTCGTTCATGGTACCGAGTGCTTGCGAGAAGCGGGCCTCGATGGCGGGGCCGAGCAGCGACCCCAGCGCGACGGTGAAGCTAGCGACGCCGAGCACGAGGACGCTCATCCCGAACAGCTTCGCCTGCTGGCTCGCGGGCGTCACGTCGCCGTAGCCGACGGTGCTGGCGGTGACGATGGTGTAGTACAGCGCGTCGGTCAGCGTCGAGAGGTTGGTGAACTCCTCTCGCAGCTGGTAGGCGCCGACGGTGCCGTAGACGAGCGTCCCGGAGAGCGCGGCGGCCGCCGCCAGCTGCGTCGTCGACAGGTCGGCCTGGCGGTCGAACCGCCGGTAGTTCACCAGCACGGTCGGCAGCGACAGCAGCGACAGGGCGATCAGCGGCAGCGAGTACTGGCTCGACTGGGCGAGTCCCTGAATGGCCGTCATCGGCAGGAGCACGACCGTCGAGAACCACGCCGCGCGCAACCGGCGGCGCATCCCCCAGGCGCTCAGCAGCATCAGGAAGCCCGTCAGCGCGCCGGTGAACCCGGCCGCTCGCTGGACGGCCCGGGGGATCTCGACGTACATCTCGATGAGGGGGTTGACCGACGTGGCGCTGATGTTGGCCACGCCCGTCCCGAACGAGATGATCGCGACGATAGTCGGCAGCCAGATGGCTGCGCGGGTCCCGACGAACACCGTCCGCGGATGCTGCAGCACCCGCTTCGCGTCCATACCCCCTTCGAAGTCATCGAACGGCTAAAGTTCCACCGACCGGGGACGAGTCGTGTCACCGCTACCGGGGGTCCGGGGTCTGACCCCGAAGCTATTCACGAGTGGATTCCGTCACACCCCCCATGGCTTCGTTCCCGGTCGAGCTACTCTTCGGCATCTATCTCGGTATCCTGACTGGGATCATCCCGGGTCTGGTCGCGTGGTCGCTGGGGTTCGTCTTCAAGTACTTCACCGGCGTCACCATCCCCGGGTTCGGTGTGGTCGTCCTCGCGGTCGCGCTCGCGGGCGTCAACGGCGGCCTGCTCGCGCTCGCGGACCCGACGATCACCCAGTCGGCCAACGCCGTGACGGTCACGACCGCCATCCTCGTCGTCCTGATGATCTCGCTGTACGCCCACAGCCGCGGCGACCAGATGGGCGCGACGTTCCCGAAGCGGCTCTCGCTGAAGCAACTGCGCGAGCGGACGCTCGCCGCCGACGTGCGCGGGGCGCTGGCCGGCCGCGACGAGGCGCGGGTCCGCGTCGTCGGGGAGGTCGCCGACATGGAGGGGTATCCGCCGCTGTCGGACGACCTGCGCGCGGAGATCCGGGCGAGCGAGTGGACCTTCCCCGCGGACCTGCGGATCTCCGAGCTCGAATCGCGGCTGGCCGAGCGGCTGAAGACCGAGTACGACCTGGGCGACGCCGCCGTCACCGTCGACGAGCGCGGCCGCGCCTCCGTGGTCGCCGCGCCGCCGTTCTCGGGGCTCTCCAAGCGCGTTCCCGACGACAAGCGGGCGGTCTCGGTGAACGCGCTTGTCCCGACGGGCGTCGCCCGCAGCGACGAGGTAACGGTGATCACGCCCGACGCGCAGGTCCGCGGGACGGTCGTCAGCGCGAAGACGCAGAAGGCGGCCGCCGACGCCGGGCCGGACCCGGAGGCGAGCAGTGTCGGTGACGAGGACGACGCCGACGAAGACGACGAGGAGAGGGTCCCCCAGCCGGTGCGGGCGCCGACGACGACCGGCGGCGAGGGGCGGATCACCGTCGCCGTCACGCGGACCGACGCCGAGCCGCTGTTGAAGGCCGACCGCGCCCGCGTGGTCGTCGAATCGCGGGGCGTGCGCCGGGAGTACGAACTGCTCTCGCTGTTGCGGCGGGCGGGGCGGCGCTTCGGGCGGGTGACCGTCGGGGCCGACGGCCCGCTCGACGGCGCGACCGTCGGCGAGGCGAACGTCCGCGGCGCCTACGGCGTCGCCGTGATGGCGGTACGGGGCGCCAGCGGCTGGGCCGTCGCGCCGAGGGGGTCGACGACGCTCGCGGCGGGCGACGAGGTGTTCGCCGTCGGGACCCGCGCGGAACTCGACGCGTTCCGGGAGGTGGTGGCGTGACCGCGCTCGCGACGGGCGCGAGCGGCACGCTCGGCCTCGATGCCGGCGCTGTCGCCGACCTGGCGGCCGCGGCCGTCGCCCAGAGCGGGTCGCTCACCGAGCGGGCGCTCGTCGGCGCCGCGCAGATCCTCGGGCTCTCGCTGATCGCAGCCGGGGTGGCCGCGGTGGTCGCGCTCCTCTATCGCTGGTACGTCCGCGAGCGCGTCCCCGGCAGCCTGCCCGCGCTGTTCGGCCTCAGCGCCGTCGTTCCCCTCCTGGGTACCAACCGCCTGCTCCGGGACGTGATGAGCCCCGGAGCGGGCGCGTCCGCGTCCGCGTTCGACGAGGCGACGGCGCTGTTCAACATCGCCGCTGTCCTCGTCGCGCTCGTCGCTACCCGACTCGGCACCGACGTGGGCGACCGCCTCGGCAGCGACGTGGCCGTCGCGACCGGCGAGCGCGCCGTCGAGACGGAGGTCAGCCGCGTCGTCCAGGCCGTCGGCCGGGTCATCACCGTCGAGATCACCGAAGAGGTCGAGGACATCGTCGGCTACGACCCCGTCCCCGCCGAGACCAAGGAGAAGCTCGCGGGCAAGACCTTCGTCTTCCCCCGCCGGCTGACCGTCGAGGAGCTTCGCGACCGGCTCGTGACACGGCTGAAGACCGACTACGGCGTCGGCCACGTCGACCTGGAACTCGGCGACGACGGGAGCGTCGAGTACCTCGCCGTCGGCTCCCGCGCCGCGGGTATCGGCCCGACGCTGCCCCCCGAGACCTCGGCGGTCGCGGTGAAAGCCGACCCCGCCTTCGCCGCCAGCGCCGGCGACCTCGTCCAGGTGTGGCGCACGGATCCCTTCGAGCGGGTCGTCACCGCGGAACTGCGCGGCGTCGTCGACGACGTGGCGACGCTGGCCATCGACGCCGCCGACACGCGCAAGCTCGACGCCGAGGGCGGCTACAAGCTGGTCACGCTGCCCGTCGAGACTCGACCGGACCGGGAGTTCGCCTCGGTCCTCCGGGCCGCCGAGGAGACGATGGCCGCGGTCACCGTCGGCGCCGGGAGCGCCCTCGCCGGCCAGCCCGTCGGCGCGCTGGACGTGACCGTCGTCGCCGTCCGCCCCGAGTCGGGCCCGGTCGAACCGCTGCCCGACCGCGACCGCACGTTCGCGCCCGGCGACGCCGTCTACGTGGTCGCCGCCCCGGAGGCCATCCGCAAGATCGAAGCGGCCGCGTCGCCGCGAGCGGCGACCGCGGCCGCCGGCGCGACCGGCGCGGCGCTCACCCCTGACGAGCAGATCGACCCCGGTCGAGCGGTCGGTGAGGGCTCGGACGACGGCGAGGCGCCGCCGAATACGTCGGAGTCGAGCGGGAACGGGACGCCGCCGGCGGAGTCGGCGGCCGACCCCCTCGCCGACGCGGACGCGCCCGGCATCGAGGCGCTCGAAACGGACGACTCGGACCCGCTGGCGAACGGCGATCCCGCGGCGAACGAACCGACGGAGCAGGACGATAGCGATACGGACTCCCACCGCGAGGGTACCGAAGCCGACGACGCTGACTCCGAAGTCGATGGCGCACCGGACGACGAGCCCGCGGAACCGACGCGCACCGAACCGGCCGCCACTCCCGGTATCGACGCCGACGAGCCGACCGGTACGGACGACGAGCCGACTGGTACGGACGACGCCGGCGACGACGACGCCGTCGGCGACGACTGGGAGACCATCACCGAGCCGGACGCGTCCGAGGACGTGGCGGACGGTGTCGATCCGGACGGCCGCGCGGAGGAAGTCGAGCCAGACGACGACGGGGACGAGACCGACGACTCGGGGGGAAGCGACTGGACGGTCGCGGTCGACCAGCGCCGCGAGGACGACGAGTAGCGAACTCGTTCGGGTCGGCCGCCGCCCGAGTGCGGAACGCTCTTTGGGTATCGGTGCCGTTGCTCGGGTATGCACTGGCGACTGTTCGCCACCCTCGCCGAGACGGCCGGCGACACCGAGATCGAAGTCGAGTCCGGCGCCGACACCGTCGGCGACGCCTTCGACGCGCTGCTGGCGGCCCATCCGGGACTCGAATCCGAAGTACTGGACGACGACGGCGACCTCTACGGCCACGTCCGCCTGCTCCACGAGGGCCGCGATCCGTTCGCCGAGGCGGAGGGCTTCGAGACAGCCGTCGACGACGGCGACGAACTGGCGCTGTTCCCGCCCGTCAGCGGCGGGTAGCTGGCAGTCCCACTTCGAGCGCCGAACCGGGTCCCCGTGAGCCGTTCGCTCGGGACCGTGTATCAGGCGTCCAGCAGCTCCAGCACGCGCAGGACGAGCTGGAGGATATGGATGAACACGCCCATGACGGCGATGTAGATGCCGATGGCGCTGCGCAGGTCGCCGTACTTGCTCTCGCGGACCGCCCAGATCTCGTAGGTCAGGTCGACGACGAACCCGAGCAGGAACAGCGCGCCCGCGGCGAGCATGATCGTCGGGTTCACGAAGAAGCCGATCGCGCCGACGAGGAAGCCGGCGCCGAAGCACACCCACGAGTACAGCTGCCAGCGCTCGAAGGAGTGGTCGGTCTTGAAGACGGCGACGGCGACGACGGCCGTGATGAGGCCTGTGATCACCGCCGTGATGCCCAGCGCGGTGACGCGTGTCGACGGCGGGACGCCGGCCAGGAGCGCCGACCCGATCAGTGCGTAGCCGAACTGCGACAGCGCGACGCCGACGCCGGCCAGTCCCATACTGCCCTTCTCGATGCCCGTGTTCGCCAACCAGTAGCCGCCCCCGACCGTCACGGCGAAGGTCGCGATCCCGAGGAAGAAGTTCGAGAACAGCAGCGCGCCGATCCCCGCGACCGCCGTCTCGCTCAGCACCAGCATCAACACGATGTTCAGCGCGACCAGTCCCGCCCCGATCCCCGCGATCTTCGAGACGCTCCGCGAGGCCGCCGTCTCGACCCCCGGCGCGTCGTACTCGATCCCGCTCATGTTCGATACCGGGTTGACGGCTGGGATACATGAACCTTGCCAGTCACGACAGTCATCGATCACGTTCGCGAGAAGCCGAACGGTCGGATACCGAAACCGTGTCTCAGGCGTTCGCGACCTGCTGGAGCACGTCGGGCGCCTCGTCCAGCGCGTCGTCGAGACTGTCGGCATCCGGGCCGCCGCCCTGGGCGAAGTCGGGCGGGCCGCCGCCGCCGCCGCCGACCTTCCCCGCCAGTTGGCTCACGACCTCGCCGGCGTTGACCGCCGAGCCGTCGGGGACGGCGACGACGAAGGTCGCGCCGTCGCGGCCCGAGCCGAGTACCGCGATCTTCCCCTCTTCGACGAGGGCATTGGCCGTGGCACGGAGTTCGTCCATGTCGCCGTCGAGGCGCTGGACGACCGCGGTCTCGTCGCCGACCTCGACCTCCTCGCCGCCGCCCGAGCCAGCGGCGCGGACCTCGGCGAGTTCCTCCTTCAACCCCTCGATGGTCTTGCCGCGCTCCTTCCACTCGGTGAAGAAGCGCTCGGCCGTCTCGGGCACCTCCTCGGGAGCCACGTCGAGGGTGTCGGCCGCTTCGTAGAGCGCGTTTTCGGTGTCCTGGGTGGACTGGATCGCCGCGTCGCCCGCGGCGAACTCGATGCGGATGACGCCGTCCTGGACGCGCTCGGTGCCCAGAATCTTGATCGCGCCGATGTCGCCGGTGCGGGCGACGTGGGTGCCGCCACAGGCCTGCACGTCCTCGGCGACGTGGATCAGTCGGATGTTCTCGCCGGCGGGGATACCTCCTTGATAGAGGTCGAAGCCGTGTTCGTCCTCTGCCTCGTGGCGGTCGGGCCACTCCTGTGTGACCGGGCCGTTGGCGCGGACGATGTCGTTGGCGCGGTGTTCGATCTCCTCGACCGCCGCGCGCGAAACCGACTCGTAGTGGCTCACGTCGATCCGGGAGGACTCGACGCCCTTCTGGGCGCCGGCCTGACGGACGTGCTCGCCCAGGACCTGCCGGGCGGCGTGGATGACGATGTGGGTCGCAGTGTGGTGGGCCATCAGCCGGCGACGGCGGGCGCCGTCGATCTGGCCGCGGACGAACTCGCCCTTGCCGGGGTCCGCGTCGGCCGTGTGGAGGATGACGCCGTCGACGATCTGAGTGTCGGTGACTTCTGCGGTCACGTCGTCGGTCGAGAGCGTCCCGTGGTCGGGTGGCTGGCCACCGCCCTCGGGGTAGAACATCGTCTGGTCTAACACCACGTCGTAGCGGTCGTCGTCGCGCTCGAACACCTCCAGCACGACGGCCTCGAACTCCGTGCGCTGCTGGTCCTCGTAGTACAGCCGGTCGGTGTCGGGCAGTTCCTCCAGTCGATCCTCGTAGGGCCGGCCGCCCTCCTCCTCGAAGGCCTGGCCGCCGCCGTGGCGCTCGGCGACCAGCGAGTAGAAGTCGTCCGGTGCATCGACGGCGACGCGCTTCTCGGCGGCGATCTCCTCGACCATGTCCGGCTGGATGCCGTGGGAGTCGTACAGCTCGATGAGTTCGCCGACCGGGATCGGCTCGCCCTGCTGGGCGTAGTCGTCGGCCAGACGACGGACGCGCCGACCGCCCTGGTCGAGCGTCTCGCGGTACTTCTCGACCTCGGTGCGGACGATGTCTCTGATGGTGTCGCGGTTCTCGTAGGCCAGCCGGTCGGCCTGCATGTCGACCAGTTCGTCCAGCGGCGCGTCGACGCCGACGTTGTCGACGAGACGCTTGGTGCGCCGGAGGACCATCCGCGCGAGATAGCCCGTGCCGACGTTCGAGGGGACGATGTTGTCGCCGAGCATGTACGCGAGCGTCCGACAGTGGTCGGCGATGGCGTAGATGTCCTCCAGCGGTTCGAGGAGATCCGTCAGCTCGCCCGTGCTCACGTCGAGCTGGTCGGCGATGTTGTCGCGGGCCGACTCCATGTCCTCGGCCTCGTCGATGTCCATGTGGCCCGCCAGTTTCGCGGCGCGGTGGACGATCTCCGCCTCGCGCTCGGAGTGGTCGAGCCCGGCGTTCTCTTTCAGGAACTCGATCGTGTCGGGGTAGACGGCCTCGTAGACGGTGGGGGTGCCCTGGGACATCCACGTCCAGCGCTCGATGCCGTAGCCGGTGTCGATGACCCGGCGGTCCATCTGGCTGTACGTGTTGCCGTCCTTCATCTCGACGTCGCCGTCGGGGTCCTGCTCGAACTGCATGAAGACGAGCGTCGCGAGTTCGAGCCCGCGGTAGATGACCTCGAAGGCGGGGCCGGCGTTACCGCCACCGACCCACGGGTCCTCGATGAGCGTCAGGTCTTCCACGTCGGCGCCGACCTCGTCGAGCAGGTCGACGCAGTGCTCGACGCACTGGTCCTTCCAGTAGACCTCGCCCTCGTAGGCGTAGTCGGTGCCCTCGTCGGCGTTGAAGGCGTGGTGGCCGCCCATCTCGAAGGCCATGGTGTGGCGGCCGGTCTTGCCGACGTTGTCGATGTCCTGCATGCGGATACAGGGCTGGGAGACGACGAGCGGGTTGGCCGGCGGCGGGGACTCGCCGCTGGTGACGTGCGGCTGGAAGTCGTAGATAGAGGCCTGCGTGAGCAACACGTCGTCGCGCCAGCGGTTGGCTGCGACCGGGTAGGGGTCGATGCGCTCGTGGCCCCGCTCCTCGAAGAACGAAAGGAAGGTCTCGCGGGTCTCTTCGAGCGACATGGACTCGTCGAAGCCGGGGTCGTCGATGAAGCCGTACTCTTCGCATGGCGGCTCGCCGCAGGTCGCCCGGTCCCCGTCGAGCGTCCAGAAGTGGGCCCCACACTCGGAACACTGCTTCCGGTGGAAGTCGTGCTCCTCGAAGTAGTCGAGTCGATACTCCTGTTCGAGGTCGCTCATTCGTTGCTAGGTCTTGGCCCAGCGGCGCCTAAAACAGTTCCGAAGGTGCGACCCCCGCTCTCACGGACACTCGCGTCCGATCCCGGTCGTTCGAGGCCAGTGACAAGACACATATCAGTTCCGTGCCACGGCCGACGTATGCGCCGCTTCGCCGTCGCCGGGTTCGTCCTCCTGTTCGCCCTCGTCGGGGGCGCCGCGGTGGGGCTCTCCGCGCTCACGACCGAGGACAGTCCCGCGAACGCCACCGTCTCTACCTTCGAGCCGCAGGTCGCGGTCGGCAATCAGTCCGAGGACCCCTACCCCGACTCCGACGGGGTCGTCACCTGCAACGACCGGGGGCCGATGCCGGGCAACGCCGGGCTGAGCGGGTCGCTCGTCGTCGAACGTCCGCTCCGCGACGACGGGCCACCCGAGCCGTCGTTCCGCGTGACCGTGTCCGTCGACGACGGGGCGCTCGTCGAGACACACACCGTCTCGCTCTCGACGGGCGGCTCCGAACGGCTGGTGCTGTTCGGGACCGCCGACCGGCCGCCGTCGCTGGACGGCGGCGACACCGTCCCCGTCCGCGCGACCGTCACGACGGAGAACACCACAGTCGCCACGGCGTCGCGCACGGTGGAAGTCGCCGAGCGCGACCGCCCGTGCGCGGACGAGAACTGACCGCAGTCGCCTTGCGTCGCTTCTCGCGGCGTCAGTCGCCCTGGCCGCTCACGGCGCCCTGACCAGATCCGCCGTCATCCGGACCGCCGTCTCCGGGTTCGCCGTCATCGTCCTCGTCCGCGTCGGACTCGAACTCGACCGCCAGTTCGCTCTCGGCGTCGCCGTCCTCGACTTCGATTTCGAGTTCCTCGGCGGCGTCGGGGACGCTCACGACGTACTCGCCGTCGGCGTCGGTGGTACCGGCCGGTCCGTCATCGACGCTCACCGTCGCGTTCGCGACCGCTGAGCCGTTCTCGGTCACGCGGACGGTGACGTTCTCGCCGGCGGTGACGTTCCCGACGAACGACGCATCGATGGAGCGGTCATCGTCTTCGGGGTTCTCGCGGTCTTCGCGTTCGTCGTCGACCCGTTCGATGGGCACCTCGGTGCCGGACTGGCTGACGACCGGCTTGAGGATGTACTTCCCGCTGTTGCCCGCCTCGTGGACGGACACGTCGTAGACAAAGTCGACCGTCGAGCCGTTCTCGACGGCGAACTCCGTGTTCAACTGCAGTTTCCCGCTCGGGAGCTTCACTCGCTGGTCGTCGCCGTTGGTCAGCGTTCCGTTCACCTCGCCGACCTCCATGTGGACCTTGTCGTACTCGCCCGCGGGGAGGTCGAACTGCTCCAGCAGCGTCGCGTTCGCGCCGCGAAGCCCCGAGAGGTCGACGCTCGTGGCGTTCACGTCGCGAGTGACCCAGCGACCGTCACCGTCGCCGGCCTCGTCACCGTCCATCTCCTCGCCTTCGCGCTCGTCTTCGGTGTCCGCTCCGCCCTCGTCGCCGGCTTCGGTCTCGTTGCCGTCGTCCGCGACGGTCGCGTTCGCAGGGGTGGCCGTCGCGTTAGCTGTCACCGTCGCGTCCGCCGGCGTTGCGGTCGACGCGTTCGCGTCCCCGACGGCCGAGCCGTTCGCGGCCTCGACCAGGTGGAACCTGACCGACGTGATCGTGACGTTCAGATGCGCGAAGTCGTCCATGTCGTTCGGTTCGTCGCTCACGTAGAAGTTGACCGTCCCGGCGTCTCCGCCGTCGGTCGCGCTCGCGCCGTCACCACCCGCCCCGCCGTCGGCCCCGGGCGTCGCCGTGGCGGCCATCCCGGCACACCCGGCGGTCACGACCAGCAGCGCGGTCGCGACCGCGAGGACGGCGCGCTTCATATCGATCCCTCCCGTCGGCGATGCTCGTCCGCTCGTCGCTCGAGTTCGGGTCGTCTTCGTGACATCGTAGCTCCGACTACCACCGCCACGTCCGTATAAATACCAGACGCCGAAGCCGGATTTCGACGGATCAAATCGATTTTATACGGGTCTACAGACTCTCTCGCCCAAAATCTGTTCCCACGCTTGTGAACTAGCGACAGGTATAAATATTGGTTTTCTGGAGTACTCGCCTCGACGAGCGCCGGCAGGATCTCTTTGTGGTGCGAGACCACAGATCGGGGTAGCCATCGATGAGCGCCGACGAGGAGGGCACGGAGCCCGACGCGGAGACGGGCGCGGAGCCGCCGCCGCTCGCCGAGCGGTACGCGGAGCTGACGGGACGGTTCGTCCACGGGGTCGAACTGGCGGCGGCGTCACTGTTCGCGGTGCTGTTCGCGGTGGGCGTCGTCGATCTGCTGATCCAGATCGTCGGAACGGTCCGTTCGGGCGCGATCACGGACCCGCTCGTGGTGATTGGGTTCATCGATACAGGGCTGCTCCTGCTCATCATCGTCGAGGTGTATCAGACCGTGATCGCGTACACGCGGGAGGACGACACCCGGCGGATCGTCCGGCTGGTCATCTACACCGGGGTCATCGCGATGGTGCGCAAGGCGATCATCTTCCGGACGAGCGAGTACCCGACGGCGACGGACGCCCTGACGGCCGCGGTCGCGTACACCGTCATCATCGCCGGACTCGTCGCCTTGCTGTTCGCCGAGCGCGGGACAGAAGGGGTACTCGACCAGTGAACTGCCCCTACCGCGATTCGACACCCGTTTACCGGGCCACCTCGGATGAGCGGACATGCGCGTGACGTTTCTCGGTACGAGCGGCGCGGTCCCGACCACCCAGCGCAACACGAGCGCGCTGCTGGTCAACCGCGACGGCGACCGCCTGCTGTTCGACTGCGGCGAGGGCACCCAGCGCCAGATGATGCGCTTTTCCACCGGCTTCGCCGTCGACCACCTCTTCGTCACGCACTGCCACGGCGACCACGTCCTCGGCATCCCCGGTCTCGTCCAGACCTTCGACTTCAACGATCGCGAGGCGCCGCTCGCCATCCACGCCCCTCACGGCACCCGCGGCCAAATCGAGGACCTCGTCCACGCCGCCGGCAACGACCCGTCCTTTCCCGTCCGAATCAACCAGGTCGGCCCCGACGAGGTCGTCCTCGACCGCTCGGAGTACGAGGTACGGGCCGTTCGCACCGACCACCGCACCGACGCCGTCGGCTACGTGATCGTCGAGGACGACCGCAAGGGCCGCTTCGACCGCGAGAAAGCCGAGGAGGAACTCGGCCTCCCGCCCGGCCCCGAGTACTCGAAGCTCCACCGCGGCGAGTCCGTCGAACACCAGGGACGGACCATCGAGCCCGAGGAGGTCGTCGGCCCGCCCCGACCCGGTCGCCGGATGGTCTACACCGGCGACACTCGCCCCACGGACGCCATCGCCGCCGCCGCCGAGGACGCCGACCTGCTCGTCCACGACGCCACCTTCGCGAGCGACTGGGCCGACCGCGCCAGGGCGACCGCCCACTCCACCGCTCGCGAGGCCGCCGCCATCGCCGACCGCGCCGGCGCGAAGCGGCTCGCGCTCACCCACATCTCGACGCGCTACGCCGGCGACCCCTCCCCCATCGAGCGCGAGGCGCGCGAGCACTTCGACGGCGACGCCTGGATCCCCGACGACGGCGACCGGTTCGAGGTGCCGTTCCCCGACGACGGCGGCGAGCGTCCCGACAGCGACGACGCCTGACCTACCGAACCGGCGCGCGCTGTCGCGCGCTCTCGTGCGCGCGACGTAGCCGTGCGAGGGATGAGGGAACGAGCGAAGCGAGTGAGCGAATCGGTTGGGGTGGCTCGTGGCCGTTGCGGTTGCTGTCGCGGTGCGGTGTGGGGCAGTTGCTGTCCTGGTGGACTGAAAGGGCGAGACGCGCGTGGCGGCGCAGCCGCCACGGCTTGCGGCGGTCGGCGGAGCCGACCGCCCTGCTCGCGTTTACGTGGTCGCCTGAGCGGGCACTATCCGCGCGGTGCGAGGCGCGAGCGAAGTGAGCGCCTCGACATGCGAACGGGGAGTGCAACGACCCGTGAGCGAGCGGGTCGAGGGCTTTCAGCGCGTGCCGTCGATTGCGGTCGAAACGGCTGCTAGCGAGCGGGTCGAGAGCGTTCGGCGCGTGCTGTCTCCTACGGTCGTGTTCGCTCGGCCTCCGTCCGCACCAACTCGACCGGAAACGACGTTCAATCGCCGCCCTCGCGGCCGTGGGCGAACTCCTGTTCGACGGTGGTGCCGCTGAAGTAGGCGGCGAACCGGACGCCCGCCAGGCTCACGAAGACGCCGGCGAGGATGAAAAGGGCGAGGCGGGTGCCGGGGGGTTCGAGGGTGGCGCCCTCGAAGGCGACGGGGCCGACGTCGATGGGCCGGATCCGGTAGGGCCTGAACACGTCGGCGAGTTCGAGGAAGTACGCGGAGAACCCGCGGACGACGAGGCCGACGGCGACGGCGCCGAACGGGAGGTTGAGGTAGGCGCTGCGGACGCCCTCGTGGCGGATGAGCTCGTCGAGTAGCCGTCCCGTGCTGGCGGCGAGGGCGGCGCCGGTCAGCCAGGGGATGGCGTCGAAGGCGAAGCGACTGGCGAGGATGAACAGGCTCTGCGAGCCGAGTTCGGAGACGCTGATAGCGCCGGCGAATATCCCGACGAGCGAGAGCCCGGCGGCGACGACGTAGGTGACCAGCGCGACCTGGCCCGAGTACAGCGCCTCCTGGACCTGGCCGGGCAGAGAAGCGAGGTAGGCATCGACGCCGAGGCCCTTGTAGAGGAAAAAGAGGCCGACGACGGCGACGATGGCGCCGGTGGCGACGCCGGGGCTGGCGAGCCACCAGAGGACGGGGTAGGCGATGAGGGCAACGCCGATGGGGACGAGGACGGTCTTGCGCAGTTCCTCGTCGGCGAGGAACTGCTTGAGCAGGTAGTAGGTCGACTCGATGTCCCGAGCCTGGCGAACGACGACGCGGTCGACGGCGTCGACGGTGAGTCGCGACTCGACGATAGGGACCAGTCGCTCGTCCTCGGCGCTGTCGACGACGACCACGGCCGAGTCGGGGTCGTGGTCGTCGATGAGGTCCTCGACCTGGCGGGCGATGGCGCGGTCGGCGCTGATGGTGTCGTCGGTCCCCGCGAGGACCGCGACGACGGTCTCGTCGCCGCCGTCGGCGAGGTCCCGCGAGACGCGGAGGGCTTCGAGCAGGCAGTTGACCTGGCTGTCTTCGGGGTCTTCGACGCCGACATCGACGACGAGCGACTCGACGGCCTCCCGCCCCACCACCGGCGGGTCCGTCCCAGCCACGAGGTCGCCCGCGCGGTCGATACAGACGACCAGCGTTGTCACGGATCGACGGAGGCGGTCACGGAATAAAAATCCTCGCGACCGTTTCCGCCCGCGATATCGTCGAATCGCCCGAATGCGACGCCCCGAGGGAGCCATTCGGAGCGGCGCTGGCTCGGGGTGACAGGTCGCGGACTCGGTGCGGCGCGGCCGAGCGGGCTCCGAGTCCTACCGGCGAAAGCGCAGTCCCGCTACGTCGCCATCGAGGGCGCCGGCCAGCCCGGCACCGAAGGCGTAGGTGATCCGCTGGGCGCCGAAGCTGACCCGCTCGCGCAGCGAGTGGGCGGGCTCGAACTCGCGGATAGCGATGGGTTCGCCGAGGCGGTCTTCGAGGGCGTCGGTCACCGCCCGGCGGGTGCCGAGTTCGTCGACGAGGCCGCGCTCGCGGGCCTCGCCCCCGAGGAACACGCGGGCTTCGGTGTCCTCGATAGCGTCGGGCTCCATGTCGCGGCCCTCGGCGACGGTCTCGACGAACTGGTCGTAGTAGTCGTCGACGATGCCCTGGAGGTACGCCCGCTCGTCGGGGCGCAACTCCTTCAGGGGGGTCCCGGCGTCCTTGTACTCGCCGGCGGTGAACCCCTCGTAGGACAGCCCCAGCCGCTCGGCGAGGTCGTTGGCGTTGACCCGCGACCCAATGACGCCGATAGAGCCGACCAGCGACCCCTCGCGGGCCCAGATCTCGTCGCAGCCGCTGGCGATGTCGTAGCCGCCACTGGCGCAGACGTCGGTGGCGTAGGCGACGGTCGGCCCGTCGAAGCGCTCGGCGGCGATTCGGATGTCCTCGCTGGGGACGATCTCCCCGCCGGGCGTGTTGAGCGTCACCAGCAGCGCCTCCGCGGCGGGGTCGGCGTCGGCGAGTTCGATCTGTTCGACCACGTCGTCGGCACCGGCGCCGGTCGGCGAGCCGGGGACACCCCCCGTCTGGTCGCGTGCGATCGGTCCCTCGACCGCCACCTCGGCGACGTTGTACGGCGAGACGAGCGAACTCGCGATACGGCTCCCGACCCACAGCGCGAGGAGTCCGACCGCGGCGACCACCAGGAAGCCGAGCAGATCGACCAGCGAGTCGGTGCTGCGAACGAACACGTACCAGGCGGCGACGACGCCGACCAGGGCGACGAGGGCGGTGACGAGGAGCGGGACGACGGTCCCCCTGACGGTCCCGACCGGGTCGTCGTCGGATGACGAACTGCTCATAGCTCCCTAGAAGTCGCGGTCGGCGGGAAAAACTGTCGGCGCGGGTGGACGCGCACGCGGCGCGGGCCGGACGAGCGGGTCGAGCGCGTCGGTGGCGCCGGTCGAAGCGGACGGCTACAGCGCGACCTGGTCGAAGTCGCTCCAGACCTCGAACTCGGAACGGCCGTCGAGGTCGTCGGTGTGGCGTTCGAGCATGTGCTCGGAGACGTTCGTCGCGACGACGCGGTCGGCGTCGAACCGTCGGGCGCCGGCGCGCAGGTCGTCGGCGTCGCCGTGGAACTCGGCACCGAGGACGGAGCCGTCGAAGAAGAGCAGGTCGGCGCCGGTGCAGAAGTCGGGAACGGCGTCGACGCTGTCCACGTCGGGCGCGTAGACGACGGTCGACCCCCCGGCGGAGACGGCGTACCCCTGGGTCGGAAAGGCGTTGGTGCCGTGGTCGAGGTCGAACGCTCGCACGGCGAACTCGTCGGTGCCGACCTCCTCGTCGGGTTCGATGGGGACGTACTCGACGTGGTCGAGGATATGCGGGAAGGTGTCCTCGGTGAAGGTGCGGACCGGGCGGCTCCCGTAGACGGTCACCTCCTTGCCGAAGGTGGAGTGGTCGAAGTCGGCCTCGTTCCGGACGTGAGTGTCCATCGCCGCCTGGTTCAGCTCGTTGATCCCCCAGTAGTTGTCGAAGTGCGCGTGCGTCGCGAAGAAGGCGTCCACGTCGTAGACCGCCATCTCGTGGAGCTGGCTGGCGATGTCCGGCCCGATGTCGAGGACGAGCGTCCGCCCGCCCGCCTCGACGAGTGCGGCCGGCCGGCGACGGCGCTCGCTGGCGGCGCAGTACTCGCAGTCACAGAGCGGCGCCGGCACGCCGACGGCGTCACCGGTGCCCATGAGCGTGACACGCATGTCACCGTTTGGGCCGACCCACCGTTACTCGTTTCGTGTATCAGATACCGAACCGGTTCGGGCCTGCGCGCCAAACCGGTGGTAGACGGTTCGAGACGGTCGGGCCGAGACTGGCGGAGATTAGCCGAACGGTCCGCCACCGCCGCCCATGCCGCCCATCCCACCCATGCCGCCGCCACCGCCGCCGCCCTGCATCTGCTTCATCATCCGCTCCATGTCGGCGTCGCCCATGCCCTGGAACTGGTCTAACATCTGGCGCATCGCGTTGTACTGTTCGAGCAGTTCGCGGATCCGTTCTTCCGGTTTGCCCGAGCCGCGGGCGATGCGCTCGATGCGGCTCTTGCCGACGGTGCGGGGGTTCTCGAGTTCCTCCTCGGTCATCGAGTCCATGACGACCTCGAAGTCCTGGAGGCGCTCCTGGGTCACGTCCATCGCGTCGTCGGGCAACTGGTCCATGAGCCCGCCGCCCATCCCGGGGATCATGTCCATCACCTGGTCGAGCGGTCCCATCTTGTTCATCGTCTCCATCTGCTTGCGCATGTCGTGGAGGGTGAACGTCCCCTCCATCATGTCCTCGGGGTCCCAGTCGTCTTCCTCCTCGCCCGTCTCCTCCATCGCCCGCTCGACGCGCTCGGTGAGCTGTTTCAGGTCGCCCATGCCGAGCAGCCGCGAGATGAACCCGGAGGGCTCGAAGCGCTCGATGTCGGAGACGGTCTCGCCGGTCCCGAGGAAGGCGATCGACGAGCCGGTCTCGTTGACGGCCGCCAGCGCACCGCCACCTTTCGCCGTCCCGTCGAGCTTCGTGATGACGACGCCGTCGATGCCGATCGAGTCCTCGAACTCCTGGGCCTGGTCCTTCGCCGACTGGCCCATCGCCGCGTCGAGGACGAGCAGGTCCCGATCCGGCTGGACCTCCGCCTCGATGTCCTCGATCTGGTCGATGAGTTCCTCGTTGAGGCCGTCGCGGCCGGCGGTGTCGACGATGCGGATGTCGGCGTCCTCGGTCGCTTCCAGCCCTTCCCGGGCGATCCGGACGGGGTCGTCGGCGTCGGGATCGCCGTAGAAGTCCACCTCGGCGCGCTCGGCCATCTCCTTGGACTGGTCGTAGGCGCCGGGACGGTCGGTGTCTGTCTGGATGATGGCCGGTCGCAGCCCCTTCTTGGAGAACCACCAGGCCATCTTGGCCGCCGTGGTGGTCTTCCCCGAGCCGTAGAGGCCAGCGAGCATGATCGTCTGCGATTCGAGCGGGAGGTCGGTGGAGTCGCCGACGAGGCCGACGAGTTCGTCGTAGACGACCCGGAGCACCCAGTCGTGGGCGGAGGTGCCGGCGGGCGGCTCCTCCTCCAGCGCGCGGGTCTTGATGGCGTTCGACAGCTCCATCACCAGGTCCACGTCCACGTCGGCCTGCAGCAGCGACCGCTGGATGTCCTTGACGACCTCCTCGACGTCCTCCTCGGAGATGCGGGACTGGCCCCGGAGGTCGTCGAGAGTGCTCCGGAGCGACGTTCCCAGATCGTCGAGTACCATTTGCCGCGGAGTACGCGGCCGGCCCGGTAAAGCCTTTGTACTCGGCCGGTGGGCGGCGGCCCCGGTCGGCGTGGAACTAAGGGTCCCCGCCGCGGACCGTCTCACATGAACCGGACAACGGGCGGCCGGCGGGGTGGGCGGCCGTGACCGACGACCGCGTCGAGTACGAGCCGGTCAGCGTCAAGGAACTCGTGGGCGAGATGAAAGACATCGCCGAGCTACTCGTCGACCTCTCGTACTCCTCGGTGCTGTTCGACGACCCGGCGCTGGCGGCGGAGGTGCTCGAACTGGAGTCGGAGATGGACGTGCTCCAGCTGCGCGCGCGGATGAGCCTCGTGATGGCCGGTCGCTCGCCGGAGGAGGCCGAGGAGCTGGCGCCTATCTTCGGTATCGTCGGCGCCGCCGAGAAGATCAGCGACGCCGCCGGGGACGTGGCGAAGGTCGTCCTCGACGACGTGGGACTGCCGGCGTCGCTGCGCGCCGGGCTGCCCGACCCCGTCGAGACGCTCGCCCGGGCGGAAATCGTCGAGGAATCGCCGTACGTGGGGCGGACGCTCGGCGACGTCAACCTGGAGACGGAGACGGGCGTGCGCGTCCTCGCGGTCCGCCGCGGGAACGAGTGGCTGCTCGACCCCGGTCGCGAGACGACGCTGCGACCCGGCGACGTGTCGCTCTGTCGGGGCCCCGACGACGGTATCCAGGGGGTCTTCGAGACGATGACCGGCGAGCCCTACGAGCGGCCGGCGGTCCCCGAATCGGAGATCGCGGACCTGGACCGCGCGGTCGAGACGGTCGTGTTGATGCGCAACGTGAGCGAACTCGCGGTCGACCTGGCCTACGGGAGCGTGCTGTTCGACGACCCCGAACTCGCCCGGGAGGTGAGCGAACTGGAGGTCGAGGTCGACGCGCTGAAGGAACGCTTCGAGGCGTGGGCGCTTCGGGCGGCCGCCGAAGTCGCCGAGCCGGTGACCATCCGCGGGCTGCTCCACATCGCGGCGAGCACCGAGGTGATCAGCGACGCCGCCCTGGAGATCAGCGAGGGCGTCCTCCGCGGACTGGGGAGCCACCCGGTCGTCCAGGCGGCGGTCGCGGAGTCGGACGAGATCATCGTCAGCGTCCCGGTCGCGGCCGGCAGCGACCTCGACGGCACGACTATCGGCGAGCAGGCGCTCCGGACGACGACCGGGACCCTCGTCATCGCCGTCCGCCGGGAGGGCGGCGACGACGGCTCGACCGAGCGGTCGACCGGCGGGCACGAGCCGGCGCGCGACACCGACTGGGTCCTGACCCCGTCGCCCGAGACGCGCTTGCGCGCCGGCGACGTCCTCATCGCGAAGGGCACCAGAGCGGGCGCCGAGCGCCTGCGGGCGCTGGCCGGCGCCGGGGACGCGAGCGGTGCCGAGCCCGGGTCGGAGTGACGATGGCCGGCGACTGGTCGGTCCGCGGGATCACCCGCCGACTCTTTCCGCTGTTGGTCGCGCTCACGCTGCTTGAGCTGCTCGGCGGGCTCACCCTCGACGGCTTCGAGGCGACGCTGACCCGATACCCCTCCCTGCTCGTGCTCGTGCCGGTCACCATCGGAACCGCCGGGAACCTCGGGAGCGTCCTCTCGGCGCGGCTCTCGACGGCCTTCCACCTCGGGTTGCTCGCCTTCGAACCGACCGACGAGCGCCTCGGCGGCAACGCCATCGCGACGCTACTGCTCGCGGTGACGGTGTTCCCCCTGGTCGGCGCCGGCGCCTGGGCGATCACCTGGGCGACCGGCACGGCGACGCTGCCGGCCCGGACCGTCGTCGCGGTCGCGCTCCTGAGCGGCGTGGTGCTCTCGGTCCTGGCCGTCGTCGTGACTGTCGTCACCGCCTACGGGGCCTACCGCCTCGAAGCCGACCCCGACGACGTGGTCATCCCTGTCGTCACGAACGTCTGCGACGTGCTCGGCGTGCTCGTCCTCTTCGGCGCCGTCCGGGTGGTGGTCGGGTGACCGGTCGCGGGGCTCGCGGCCGGGCGACCGGGCGCTCGCGCGGAGGTGTCGCCCGGTGACGCTCCGCTCGGTCGCCGTCGAGACCTACCGGAGCGCGCTCCCCCCGTTGCTGGTCAGCGCCCTCGGCGGCCTGCTCGCCGGCGCCATCCTCGGTCGGATGGAGGGCGAACTCGCCGCGGTACCCGGACTGCTGGTCGTCGTTCCGGCGTTCCTGGCGATCCGCGGGAGCGTCTACGGCTCGCTGGGCTCGCGGCTATCGAGCGCGCTCCATCAGGGGCTCGTCGAGCCGCGGTTGGCCTACGACGACCGGCTCGCACGCGCCGTCGTCGCCGCCCTGCTCAACGGGCTGGCGGCGAGTCTCGTCGCGGCGACGCTGGCCGTCGGATTGCTCCGCGTACTCGGGCGGTCGGTCGCCCCGTGGCCGACGCTCGCGCTGATCGCGCTCGCCGGGGCAGCGATGGCCGGCGTCGCCCTCGTCGGGACCATCCTGGTCGTCGTCTTCGTCGGCTACCGTCGCGGCGCCAACCCCGACGATCTGGTTGGCCCGGCAGTGACCACGGCCGGCGACGTGTTCGGCATGGCCGCGCTCTTTCTCGCCACCCGGCTCGCCCTCGCCGTGAGTTGATCGGTGGGTGTCCGTGCTCGGAGGGCGCCGAGCGTTCGAGCCACCACGGCTACAGCGACCGCGCCCATCCACTCGATCGCGACCGCAGACAGCGTGAAAGCCCCGACCGTCTCGACTCGCGCGGCTCGCTGCGCTCCTCGGGCTTCGCCCTGCGGTGCTTACTTCCCCGGGCTTCGTCGAGACGGTCGCCCCTTTCATTCCCGCCCGCACAGACTGGTCGATCAGCCGACGCGGGTGGGAATGAAAGGGGCGACGCGTTCGACCCGGCCCGGACGACGCAAGCACCGCAGCCCGGAGTCATCGTGAGCGGAGCGAGCGATGACTCCGGGCGAGGAGCGCAGCGAGGCCCGGACGGTCGAACGCGGCGGGGCTTTCACGCTGTTTGCGGTTCCTGCGGTTCCTGCGGTTCCTGCGGTTCCTGCGGTTCCTGCGGTTCCTGCGGTTCCTGCGGTCGAGATGGCTCCGAGGGCGGTGACGCAGACCACACACTACCCACATCCACACCATCTCCGACTCGCACACGAAACCTCGAAGTAGGACGGATGCAAAGCCCCGCGTATGGTAACTCTCGCAGAGTCGGCGACGGAGCTCGTCGACAGTATCGTCCAGATGCCGAGCGAGTTCGCGGAAGTGGCGGCGCACGACCCGCTGAACTACGTCCTGATCGCCTTCGGCGCCCTGTTCGTCGCCGGCGCCTCTGCGGTGTTCGGGTATCTCTCGCTGGGCGCCGTTCTCTCGCTGATCACCGTCGACAGCTCGCCGCCGCCGGAAGCGCGATAGCCAGCGCGGGTCTCCGGTTTTCTCGTCTCAGTCCATCTCGCCCAGTAGCTCGATAGCTCGCTCGACGTCGGGGCCGAGCGGCGACGCCGCGACGAAGCTGTCGGCGTACTCCAGCACCGCGTCGATCTCCGATTCGATGTCCTCGGGCGAGCCGGCGATGCAGAAGGCGTCGAGCATCGCGTCGGTGACCTTCCCGGCGGCCTCCCGGAACTCGCCGGCCGATACCGCCTCACCGACCTCGTTCGCGGCCGCGCGGTCGATGTCGTGGCGTTCGAGCACCGGCGGGGGCGCGCCGCCGGCGACGAACGCGACCGGGAACCGCGCTTCCTCGCGGGCGGCCTCGGCGTCTTCGGCCACACTGACCGAGGCGTAGGCAGCGAAGTCGAAGTCGCCGCGATGGTCGGGCCGCTCGTCGAGCCCCTCGGCGACACGGTCGCTGGCCCACGCGTAGTCGCGGGGGTGAGCGCCGTTGTAGAGGGCGCCGTCGGCGTGTTTGGCGGCCATGCGGGTCATGTGGGGTCCCTGGGCGCCGACGTACACCGGAATCTCGCCGGCGTCGTAGTTGAGGCCGGCGTCGTCGGCTGCGAAGGTGCCGTCGTGGTCGACGCGCTCGCCGTCCCACAGACGCTGGGCGACCTTGAACGTCTCCAGCACCCGTCGAAGGGGGCTGTCCGGGTCGATACCGAGGTTCGCGAGCGTCGAGGCGTCACCGGGGCCGACGCCGAAGACGCCGCGGCCGTCGCTGTACTCGTCGAGGGTGGCCATCCGCGAGGCGAGCGTGACCGGATGGGTCTCGTAGGGGTTAGCGACGCCCGGCCCCACGCCGATGTCGTCGGTCTCGCCGGCGATCGCCGTGAGCGCCGCGAACTGGTCGCGGTTGTTGTAGTGGTGGCTGACGAACGCGGTATCGAAGCCGACCGACTCCGCGGTCGCGCCCAGCTGTGCCATCGTCGAGACCGGATGCTCCGGCGTGAGTTCTATCGCTCTCATTCTGAATCACCGTCGGATGCGTCGTCGCCGTCACCGCCTTCCGCGCCGCCGTCGCCGTCCGCGCCGCTACCGCTGTCGCGCAGTCGCTGCTTGTCGTACTCCCACTCGCGCAGGGCGTCGCGGACGTAGTCGCCCTGGGGCGAGCGAAAGAGGCCGTCGTGGGGCTCGTGGCCGCCGAACTCGAACCCCCGGACGACGACGACGGGGAGGCCGTCGTCGCCCTCGCCGGTGAGGAGATTGGCGGCGGCGGCGAGTTCGTCGACGACCGCCTCGACCGTGACGCCGAGTTCGCGGCCGTCGCGGTCCGATTCGCCGCGCCAGTCGCGGGCCGCGGGCATGCCCGCCCAGCCGAGGGCGACGCCGCGCTGGCCCTGCCGGAACGGGCGTCCCGAGGTGTCGGTGACGACAACCGGTGCGTCGAGCGTCTCCGCGATGCGCTCGGCGCTCGCGGAGGGGTCCTCGGGGAGGAGGAGCAGATCCGAGTCGGGCACGTTCGAGCGGTCGATACCGGCGTTGACCGTGACGTGACCGAACCGCGTCACGGCGAGCATGAGCGGTTCCTCGGTGAGCAGCTCCTCGCTCTCCGAGAGGACGGCCTGGGCGAAGCGAGGGTCTTTCTCCTCGTCGGCGAGGTCGCCGATGCGCTCGGCGATGCGCTGCGCCCGCGGGCCGGGGTCGAACTCGGCCAGGTCGACCCCGCGGCCCTCGGCCTTCGAGACGATAGAGTGGGAGATACAGACCACGTCGCCCGCCCGGAGGTCGACGCGCTCGGCGACGAGTTCGCCCACGTCGTCGCCGGGGCGGACCTCGGGGAGGCCGTCGACCGCGAACAGTTCCATACCCGCTCTGGGGGGTGGCCCGGCAAAAGCGCCCCGCTACGAGCAGGCCTCGCCCGGGTCGGTGACGGGCGCCGATCCGAAACCCTGGTAGGTCGCCGCCGCACAGGCCAGTCCATGTCCGACGACTCCGCGGGCGCCGACGCCCTCGGCGACCCTGCAGCCGACGCCGCGACGCTCGCCGACACCGCCGTCCTGGCGGTCGAGGCCGGCGGCGACTACCTCCGCGAGGCCTTCGCGAACGGCGGGACGCCCGCCGACTACACCGCCACGGATGTCAAAGCCGAGGCCGACCGCGAGGCCGAGCGGCGCGTCCTCGACGCTATCGCCGACGTCCACCCCGACCACCGGATCTCCGCCGAGGAATCGGGCGACCACGACGGCGACGGGGGCTACCGCTGGGTGGTCGATGCCCTCGACGGCACGAACAATTTCGCCGCCGGTATCCCCACCTTCGGCGTCGCAGCGACGGCCTGCGAGCGGGCCGGGCCGGGCGGTCCGGAGAACGAACCGGTCGCCACCGCGGTCCACGTGCCGGTCCTCGACGACACCTACGTCGCGACTCGGGGCGGGGGTGTCCGGTACAACGGCGATCCGGCGGCGGTGACCGACGGGACGACGCTCCCCCCGGCGAAGGCGACCGTCGCGACGATCATCGGCCCCGAAGTCGTCTCGGGCGGCGCCGAGCGCCGCGAGTGGGACGCCGTCGTCGACGCCGTCGGCGAGGTCCCCAAACGGGTCGTCCAGACGTGGGCGCCCGTGGTCTACTGGGGGCTGCTCGCCCGCGGGAAGCTGGAGGGGTTCGTCTGTTACTACCCGGCCGAACGCGAGCAGGTCGCCGGCTCGCTGCTCGCGCTGGAGGCCGGCGCCGTGGCTCGCGCGGAGGGCCCGCTGACCGTCTTCGGTGCCGACCGGGAGATCCGCGACGCGCTGTTCGACGCCGCCACCGACGCGCTCTGATCTGCCGCCCCAACCGTCCAGCTCAGGTCTCGTGAACGGTCACGTCGATCTCGCCGTCGGCCGCCTCAACGGTCAGCATCGTCGCCCGGTCGGCGGGGGCGGCGCCGGTCGCGCTCCCGGGGTTCAGCACGCGTACGCCGTGAACCTCGCGGTCGAACACCCGATGCGTGTGGCCGGCGACGCCGACGCGGGGTTCGTCGGCCTCCTCTCGGACGGCCGTCGAAACCCGGTCTTCCCAGCCGCGCTTGGAGCCGGTGCCGTGGAGGACGACGAACGTGACGCCGCCGAACTCGACGGCGACCCGCTCGGGGAGGCCGATCGATGGGTCCGTGTTCCCCGCCACCGCGGTCAGTTCTGGAGCGAGGTCCTGCACGTCGGCGAACGTGCTCTCGGTGTCGAAGTCGCCGGCGTGGACCACGTGGTCGGCCGCGCGGATCCGCTCGCGGAACGAGTCGGGGATCCGCCGGGCGCGCGATGGGATGTGCGTGTCGCTGATGACGGCGAGTTCCATGGGATCGACTTCGACCGGGACGCCCAAGTCGGTTCCCTTCGCGGAGCCCCGTCGGTCGCGCCCGGCTTCCGCCCTCGCGCCGCCCGTCTCTCGCCACCCCGAGGCTGATACGACAGGCGGGCGAACGTCCGAGCGATGACCGAGAGCGACGAGAGCGACGATGCGGGAACCGACGACCCCATCGAAACCCACGTCGTGACCGTCTTCCTCCGCAACGAGACCGAAGTCTTGCTCCTCCGTCGGAGCGACGCCGTTGGGTCCTACAGCGGGCGGTGGGGCGGCGTGGCCGGACATGCGGAGGGACACCCCGACGCCGCCGCGCGCCAGGAGATCCGCGAGGAGACCGGGATCGACCCCGACGCCGAGACCGCGTTGGTCCGGCGGGGCGACCCCTTCGCGGTGGTCGACGACGACCTCGGCCAGCGATGGGTCGTCCACCCGTACCTCTTCGACTGCACGACCCGAACGGTCGACCCGAACGAGGAGACCGACGAGTTCGAGTGGGTCCCGCCGACGGCGATCCTCCGGCGGGAGACGGTTCCACGGTTGTGGACCTCTTACGACCGCGTGCGGCCGACCGTCGAGACCGTCGCCGGCGACGCCGAACACGGGTCGGCCTGGATATCGCTGCGCGCGCTGGAAGTCCTCCGCGACGAGGCGGCGCTCGCGGTCGAGCGGGCGCGCGGAGGCGACGGCGGCGCCGGTATCGGGGACGGCCCCGCGAACTGGGGCGACCTCACCGATCTCGCCCGCGAACTGCTCGACGCCCGCCCGTCGATGGCGGTAGTCGAGAACCGCGTCAACCGGGCGATGGACGTCGCCGCCGAGGCGGCCACGCCGGCGGCACTCGAATCTGCTGCCTTCGAAGGTACCGAACGATCAACGGCCGCAGACGGGGATGCAGCCGCTCTCGCGGCCGAACGACTCCCCGACCGGATCGCCACGCTGTCGCGGTCGGGGACGGTCGCGGCGGCTGTCGAGCGGGCGGACCCGGAGGAGGTGTTAGTCGCCGAGTCCCGACCGGGCGGCGAGGGCGTCGGAACCGCCGAGCGTTTCGCCGCGACCACGGACGCGACGGTGACGCTGACGACCGACGCGGCGCTGGCCGACCGGCTGGCTGCCACGGGCACCGAGGCGGTCGTGGTCGGTGCGGACACGGTACTCCCCGACGGACGCGTGGTGAACAAGGTCGGGACGCGAGCGGGGGCGGCCGCCGCGGCGAGCGAGGGTCTCGACTGCTACGTCGTCGCCGCGAGCGACAAGATCGCGGCCGCTGGGACCGGGGAGGGAGCGGGACCGATCGAAGTCGACCGCGAGGAGCGCGACCCGGCGGAGCTGTACGACGGCGAGGTCCGTTTGCGAGTCGACAATCCGACCTTCGATGTGACGCCGACCCGACTGGTCGACGCCGTCGTAACCGAGAACGGGACGCTCGATACCGACGGGGTCGCCGAAATCGCCGCCGAACACGCCCGGACAGCCGACTGGGGCTGAGCGGGAGGCCCCTGTGGGGTCAGTCGTCCTCGAACACGGCGTCGGGGAGCGCCTCTCGGACCGGCTCTGGCGTGCGATAGTCGCGGTACTCGACAGTCGCGGTCACGAGGAGAAACACCGCGAGGAGTGCGACACCGGTCGCCTGCGAGTCGCCCACGTCGGCGCGGTCGAGGGCGTTGTGGAACCAGAAGACGTTCGCCAGCGGTGTCGCGTGGAACTCGTGGGCGTACCGGGCGCCGGAGGTCGGCAGGAATCGCCAGGCGTCGGGGAGCATCGCCCAGATCCCGCCGCAGACGACCAGCGTCCGCTGGAAGGGGACCCGCGGGACCAGCATCAGGACGACCGCGGTGCATGCAGCCCCGACCGCGAAGTGGGTGATAGCCAGCGACATCGTAGACTGTGCCGTCGGTTCGATGTCCCGGTACAACACTCTGTCGGGGGCGTAGCCGCGTCGGTCCGCGAGGCCGTTCCGCGAAACCGTTTTCACCGGGACCGTCCTCGGATCGACCGATGACGGCCGACGCCACCGCCGACGGAGTCGCCCAGCGTGTCGTCGTCCGGTACGCGCCGGTCACCGGCCGGATCACCGAGGAACTGGAGACCCCGCGGTACGGGGCCTATCTCCGGCGGGCGGAAGCGGGACCGGTCGCCACCGGCGACGAGTGGGGACACTTCGTCAGCCGCGGCTGCGGTGCCACCGCGGACGTGACGCTCACCGTCGAAGCCGTCGAAGGCGGCGACCGGGTAGGCGAGACGACCGAGTTCGAATTCGCGCCCGCGACGGAGGCCGACGAGGACGCGTCCGCGACCGGGGACGGCGGCTGACCGACTCGGCGCTCAGCGTTCGTCGAGCGCGACCGGGACGCCAGCTTCGGCCACGTCGGCGGCGAACCCCCGGGAGTCCGTTTCCAGCGTGGAAAAGGTGTTGTAGTGGACCGGGACGACGAGTTCGGGTTCCATCGCGGCGGCGAGCGCCGCGGCCTCGTGGCGGTCCATCGTAAACCGCGGACCGATCGGCGGGCAGAACACCGACACCTCGACGTTCTGGTGCGGGCCGAGCGCGTCCGTGTCGCCGGGGTAGAGGACACGCTTGCCCTCCACGTCGACGACGAAGCCACAGCCGAACCCCTCGGGGTGAAACGGCGTGCCGTCCGGTCTGGTGTGGGGGCCGTTCTCCTCGTTGTACGCTGGCACCGTCCAGATCGGCACGTCGTCGACGGTCAGCGAGTCCTTGTCGCCCACCGTCACCACCTCGTAGGGAAGCGAATCCAGCGGCGGGAGTTCGCGGTCCTCGACGCCCTCCTCGATGGCCTCGAAGGCGACGAGCGTCGTGTCCTCGTTGGCGACGCGTTCGACGCCGTCGGGGTCGTAGTGGTGGACGTGGGTGAGACAGACCACGTCGGCGTCCTCGGGGCGATAGTCCCGTGCGGGTGGGTGGCCGACCCCGTCGGTGTCCGGCTCCCACTCGCCGGTGAGTACGCCGTATCGCCCCGGGTCGGTGTAGACGACGGTGTCCTCGCCGGCGAACCGCAGCGTGGCATAGCCCAGCCACTCGACGGTGATCCCGTCGTGACGCACGGTCATTGCTCTCCCTACGCCACCGAGTGCACATAAGTCGGGTGCTTGTCGACCGAACGTGTGCGTATACGTTCGATCCACACGAATACGCGCCGAACACGTGGACTTTTCACGGGCGACCGCGAACCCGCGGGTGGTGGCGATGACGAGCAGTTACCCCCACTGAGCCCCTTGTGACGAGGACTTTCACCGAGCCACCGTCTCACGCCCGCGAGCGGTGGCGCTGGAAAACCAGTGTGAGACGCTGACGACGGTCAGAACGGCGCCGGGGACCCGTCGCCCGAGCCGCCTTCGGCGTCGGCAGATTCCAGCGCGCCGTCCCAGTCGTTCAGCCCGCCGTGGAGGCTCTCGACCGGACCGTCGACGCCCTCGTAGGAACCGACCAGGCGGGCGGCCTGGACGCTGGATTTGCCCATCGGGCAGACCGTCACGACGCGCTCGGCGCCGTCGAGTTCCTCGACGCGGTCGGTCAGCTGGTTCGCCGGGATGTTCTCGCTGCCGGGGATGTGCCCGCGCTCGAACGACCCGGGGTTCCGGATATCGACGATCCGGAGATCCTCGGGCGGTTGCTCCCCGTTCTCGTCCAGCAGTTCCTGCAGTTCCTCGCCGGAGATCTCGCCGTCCATCGTTGGCGGCGATCGGTGGTCGGCCGGCATATGCCCGTCGGAGTCCACTGGACGCACGCGGCGACGCCGGACTACAGCAGCCCCTCGTCGCGGGCGACCAGCAACGACACGAGCGAAGCGGCGAACGGGACCTCGCGCGACCGGACGGCAGCGACGGCCTCCTCGGCGGGAACGGCGTACATCTCGATGTCCTCGCCGCCCTCGCGGTCGGGCGCACCCGGTTCGAGGTCCGTCGCGTAGACCACTCCCTGACGCATCCGCGTCCACGCCGTGGGCTCGAACACCTCCAACAGCTCGGCCTCGTCGGCGCGGAAGCCGGTCTCCTCTCGCAACTCGCGGACACCGGCCTCGACGAACGACTCGCCGTCGTCGACGGCGCCGCCGGGGACCGTGAGCAGCGACCGGTCCAGCCGGGCGTCGTACTGGTCCAGCAAGACGACATCGCCGTCGGCCGTCTCGGCGACGACCGCCACGAAGTCGCCGGGGTCGATCCAGTAGTAGCGGCTCACCGCGCCGTCGGGCTGGCGGTACTCGTCGTAGCCGGCACTGAAGTAGGGGTTCTCCCAGACGACCTCGGTGTCCAGACGAGTCCAGTCGGCGCCGGCGTCGGCGGGCGGGTCGGCGAGGTCGGCGGCAGCCACGGACCGAGGGTCGCCGTCCGCCTCGCCCGTCACAGCAGCCCGTCCTCCTTCGCGAGCAGTATCCCCTCGATGGTGGCGTCGTTGGCGGGTTGGCGCCGGGCCACCGCCAGCGCGTCGTCGATCGGGACCGTCGTCACCGAGAGGAACTCGTTACCGTCGAGTTTCCGCTCGACCGGTTCGAGGCCCTCGGCGAAGACGATGCCCCGACGGTGGCGGAGGACGCCGGTCGAACACCAGAAGTCTTCGATCAGCGAGATGCCGGCGGGGTCGAAGCCGGTCTCCTCGCGCAACTCGCGGGCGCCGGCGGTCGTGAACGACTCGCCGTCCTCGACGATGCCGGCGGGGAGTTCGAGACACTGCTCGCCGATGACGGGGCGGTACTGGTCGACGAGGACGAGGTCGTCGCCCGACCGCGCGACGACGACGACGGCGTCGGGGAGTTCGGCCCAGTAGTAGGACTTCTCGGTGCCGTCCGGTTGCTCGACGCGGTCGTAGCCGCCGGTGTACCAGCCGGTCTCGTACTCGGTCGCGCGGTCGGTGACCGGCCAGTCGTGGTCGGGTTCGCGGACCGGTCCGTCCGCGGCCGCGTCGGTCGTCGAGCCGTCGTCGCTCCTCTCGCGGTTGGCGTCGCGTCCGTCGCCGTCCTCGGGATCGCTCATGGTCGCTGTGAGACCGCGACCCGGTAAAACGTGCCGTTGTACGAGACGAGCACGCCCGACTCGGAGACGGCGGTCGCGTTGCGCGCCGACAGCGTCGAGCGCTCGTCGAACGGCGAGTGGGTGAACGACTCCTTGAACCCCCACGGTCCCTTCCGGTAGGGGTCGGAACTGCCGTTCCGGAGCGCTTGCGTGGTGTAGGGGTACTGTCGCTCCGAGAGCGCGGAGCCGTTGACGGCGGCGCTCTCGTTGACCGCCACCGTTCCGTTCGCCGACGCGTTCCCCGCGTCGACGGGCTCGGCGGTGACGTAGTAGGGGTCGCCGCTCGCGAGCAGCGACGGGAGGGCACCGAGCGCGAGCAGCGCGACCATCACTCCGAGGATCAACAGGACGGCGTTGCGGGTGACCCGACGCATACCCCTCGCTACGGCCGAGCGAGTGAAAACGACACGGATACGCGGTCGCCCGACGAACTTCCCGCCCGCCTCACTCTGTGTCGGACTCGGTGGCGTCCCCGTCGGCCTCGTCGGGTCCCTCGCCCGCCCCGTCCGCGCTCTCGTCGCCGTCGGTCACAAGCTCGCGGTAGATCCGGCCGAACGCCTGCCGGCGGAGCGTGCCGACGGCGGCCTCGCGTTCCTCGTGGAACGTGGCTGCGACGACGGTGTCCGCCGCGGGCGCGGCGTGCCAGACGACGCTGTCGACGTTCTCGCTGCCGACCTCGCGGACTTCGTAGTCGTCGTGTTCGGCGACCCACTCGTCGAACGCCTCGCGCGAGCCCACGCGGACCTCCAGCAGGGAGGCGAACAGGGCGTCGCGGGCGGTCTCGACGACCTCGCTCGTCACGCGGTCGCGGTACTCCTCGGCGTTCATCTCCATGGCCTTCGCGGTCTCCTTGACGACGACCTGGGCCGTCGACCCGAGCGCCTCGTAGCGCTCGCGGGCCGCGGCGGCGGTCGCCGGCGCGAGCGTCCCTTCGGTGTCCATGTCAGCCCGTTCGGCGGCCGCGACTTAGGAGTCCCCGGTTTCGTCACCGTCGGCGCCGGCCGCGTCCGGGGCGTCGCCGTCGTCGGTGTCACCGTCCGCGGCGTCGTCGTCGCCGGCGTTCTCTCGTCGTCGCCGCGTCAGCTCCTTCGCTTCGGCGAGCACGTCGTCGGTCTCGCCCTCGAAGTGGTCGAGGTCGGCGACGCCGCCCGGTGCCGCGCTCTCGACGGCGTCGGAGGGGCCGGTGGCTTGGCCGTCGCCGTGCTGGTGCCCGCCGTGGCCGTGGTCGTGCTGGTAGCCGCCGCCGTGGTCGTGGCCGTCGGTGGTGTCCTCGAAGACCTGCGGGAACTCCGCCTCGTCGGCGTGGTCGACGACGCGCTCGGCGAGTTCCGGCGGGTCGAGCGCGGCCCAGCCGTCGACGCGGTCGTCGAGCCACGCCTCGTGGTCGCCGCCGCGGAGCATGGCCGTGAACGCGAGGTGGTTGGCGAGGTGCTCGGCGTCGGTCTGGGGGTCGCCGCAGACGGGACACGCGTAGCCCATATTCGCCCCGACGGCCGCGAGGCGCATATGCCTTTCAGAACCGAGCGAGCGGTGGCGCCCGACCGGGGCGGTCGAGGAGCCGACACACGTAAGGACCGGACGGCCGTCGGATCCGGTGATGTGGCCCTGGGGACACCTGGCGATGGCGTACCTCGTCTACAGCTGCTACTCGCGACTCACGCGGGGTCACCGCCCGACCGCCGCGACCGCGCTGGTCGTCGCCGTCGCCTCGCAGTTCCCCGACCTGGTCGACAAACCGCTGGCGTGGACGCTGGCGGTCCTGCCGTCCGGACGGTCGCTCGCCCACTCGCTGCTCGTGTTAATGCCGCTGATCGCGGTGCTCTACACCGCTGCTCGGGTCCGCGACGAGGGCGAGGCACCGCTCGCGGTCGCGTTCGGGATCGGCGCGCTCGTCCACACCTTCGGGGACGCGTTCTACTCGCTGGTCGCGCTGGAGTTCCGCGAGGCCGGGTTCATGCTGTGGCCGGCGGTCCCGCCCCTGGAGTACGAGATCGAACAGAGCTTCGCGGCCCACTTCGCGCTGATCGACGCCTCGCCCGAGCTGTACTTCGAGTTCCTGCTCGTCGGGGTCGCCCTCGTCGTCTGGCGGGCGGACGGCTACCCCGGCCTCGCGACGGTCCTCGCGCTGCCCGCCCGCGCCTGGCGCGGCGTCACCGGGGCGGAGTGAGTCGCGGCCTTCGCCACTAGCCATCGATGCCCGAGTTCCCCGACCCCGAGACCCGGAACGCGTTGGCCGAGGACTGCCGGCGCTGTCCCGCGCTCGCGGACTGCCGCGAGCGCATCACCTGGGGCAACGGTCCCGAAGACGCCTCGGTACTGGTCGTCGGCGAGGCACCGGCCGCGGGCGACCCCGACGCCGAGCGCTGGCGCGGCGGCAACCTGACCGGGTTGGCCTACACCTCGCGGCGCTCAGGACGGAAGATCCGCCAGATCGTCGCCGACGCGGGCTACGCCGGCGACGCCTACTACACGAACGCGGTCAAGTGCTTCCCCGCGGACCCCGACGACCCGACCGACAACCGCGAGCCGACCGCCGAGGAGCTGGCGAACTGTCGGCCGTACCTCGTCGAGGAGATCCGAGCGGTCGACCCGGTCGCCGTGCTCGCGACCGGGAAGCACGCCACGAAGTCGGTGCTGGCGGTCGAGGGGCGAGAGCTGGACGGATTCCTCGAATCAGTGCTGGAGCCGGTCGACTGCGAGCAGTTGGGAACGACGCTCGTTCCGCTCGTCCACCCCTCGTACCAGGAGGTCTGGATCGGGCGACTCGGATACTCGCGCGAGGAGTACGTCGCGGCGATCCGGGAGACACTGTCGGAGTTGCGAACGTGATCGCTTCTGCGGCCGGACCACTTCCGCCGCGCTTGCCGAACGTTGATATCGGGGGGCGCGCTACCCCGGGATAGATGTACGCCGTCGTGGGCTGTAGCGACTGTTCGATGCTCTGGGTCGTCGAGGGGCGCCCGGAGACGAGTCAGTGCCCCCGCTGCGGGACGACTCGCCAGTACGCCAAACGCAAGAAGTTCGTCTCCACCGAGCAGGAGGACCACGCCCGCGAGGTGCGCGCGTCGATGCTCGCCAACCGACAGGGCCACGGCGACGCCTTCGCCGAACTCGACTCGTTCACCGAGATGGAGCGCCAGATCGACGAGGTCGGACCCTCCGACACCGAGTACCTCGAAGGATCGGGGCTGGACGCCGACGCGGTCGCCGAGGCGGGCGAGCGGGCGATGGAGGCCAGCGGGTCCAAGAGCCGGAAAGAGCGGGTTCGCGAGGCCGTCCGCGAAGTCGACGAGGCGACCGAGGCGGCGGTCGTCGACTACGCCGCCGAACGGGGGGTCGACGCCGAGTACACGCGGAAGACCCTCGAAAAGCTCGTTCGAGCGGGTGAGGCAACCGAGAACCGGGGTACCTATCGACTACTTTAGAGGATGAACACGACCGCGAATATCGGGACGCCGACGCAGTAGACGAGGCCGTAGACGAACAGGTTCGTCGGAACTTTCCCCTCGTGTTTGGGCTCGTCCAGCGTCTCGTGGCTCATGGTGTCGTGGAACTGCGCGGGGATGTCCTCGCGGACGGTGGCCCGCGAGCGGAACCGATCGAGCGGGTCCCAACCGGTCAGGCCGAGCTTCCAGGCCGCCGAGACGACCCAGACGATCCCGAGGACCGGCCCGAGAAAGAGGAAGACGAGGCCGACGATCGGGTTGAGGACGCCGGCGTCGACAGCGCCACCGACGAGGCGGACGGTCGCCACTGGCGCGATGACTCCCGCGGCGGCCGCGTAGATCGGAGCCTTCTCGTCCATCGTCGGATGGGAGGGTAGCGACCGCAATAGGCGTTTCTCCGGCGCCCCCTCAGACAAGGCCGAGCGCCTTCGCGGCGCCGGCGAGGGCGGCCAGCGTCGTCGCCGCGAGCTTCAGGAGTCGCATGATCCGGGTCGCCCGGCGCACCGGCAGGTCGTCGTCACCGCCCTCGCCGCCGTCGTCGCGACATTCGTCACCGTCTCCCTCGACGGACGGCTCGTCGATCGCTGTCGTGCGGACGCTGCGGTCCGCGGTACTGTTCGAAGGCATGGGTGTGGGCGCGCCCGCCGGGGGTCCCGGTCGGACGCACTCGAACTACCGGGCCTCGGTAGGTAAACGCCAGCCGTCACCGGAGCGAAAGTGAACGTCGAGCCGATACTCCGGACTGAAAAGATCTCCGCCGATCAGGTACCGTCTCCCGACAGAGGCCGTCGGGGCCGGTTACCGACCGAGTTCCTCGTGGGCGCTGGAGAGATGTCTGGAGGCGAGCGCCGAGACGAGCGAGAGCTCGCCTGCGAGCGCGCCGGCCGCGATGACCTCCGCGAGCCCGTCGGCGTTCGAGCCGACCGGGTCGCCGCCGCCGGCGAACCCGATCACGTCGAGCAGCTCCGACTGGGTGGCGAGATCCGTGCCGCCGCCGACGGTGCCGACCTGGAGACTGGCGAGGTTGACGCTGGCGTACAGTTCCTCCTCGCGGGCCTCGACAGTGGTGATGCAGTTGCTCCCCTCGACGACGTGGGCCTCGTCCTGGCCGGTGGCGATGAAGACACCGGCGACGACGTTAGCGGCCTGGGCGTTGAACCCGAGGCTCCCCGCTTTGGCGCTGCCGATCAGGTTCTTGCGCGTGTTGGCCTCCTCGATGGCCTCGGGAGTGGTCCCGAACCGCTCCTCGACGACCGCGCGCGGGATGGTCACGTCCGCGGTGACGGTGTGGCCCCGCCCCTCGACGGCGTTGATGGCGGCGGGCTTCTTGTCCGTACAGAGGTTGCCCGACAGCGCGACCAGCGAGGCCGGTGTCTCGTCCTCGACCACCTCGGCGGCGGCGCGGGTGGCGATGGTCGCCATGTTCATCCCGTTGGCGTCGCCGGTGTCGTAAGAAAAGCGCAGGAAGACGGAGTCGCCGACGACGTACGGCGTCACCGACTGGAGGCGGCCGTGACTGGTCGTCCCCTCGGCGGCCTCGGCGAGTCGGTCCTCGTTGTCCTCGACCCACTCGGCGACCTCGGCGCCCTCGGCCACGCCGTCGACGCGGAAGACGGGCGCACGGGTCATCCCGCGCTTTGTCACTCGAACCGTCGCGCCGCCGGCCGCCGAGATGGCCGAACAGCCGCGGTTGACGCTGGCGACCAGGGCTCCCTCGGTGGTCGCGATGGGGAGGTAAAAGTCGCCGTCGGCGGCCTCGCCGTGGACTTCGACGGGGCCGGCGACGCCGACGGGGAGTTGCGCCCCGCCGACGAGGTTCTCGATGTTCGAGTCGGCCGACTCGGCGGCGAAAGCGTAGTCGCCGGTCGCCGAGAGGTCGACGCCGGTGTCGCGCTCGACGACCAGCCGGCGGGCGGTCGCCGCGGTTTCGGCGTCGGCGTGGTCGTCGAGCTCGTAGAGCCGCAGGTCGCCGTCGGCGACGCGGTCGGCGAGGGCCTGGGGGTCGGCCCCTCCATCGACACTCGCGTCGGCGGCGTCGTCCTCAGAGTCGTCGGTCATGCCCGGAGCCTCGCGGTCGACGTTCCTAAGGGTTGCTGTCCGGTCCTCGCCCGAACGTTTAGGGGCGCGCCGGCCACCAGTTTCCACCATGACAGCGGCCGCGGATCTCGTGTTCACGAACGCGGAGATTCACACCCTCGCCGACCCGGACGAGCGGGCTGAGGCCCTCGCCGTTCGAGACGGGCGGATCGTCGCGGTCGGGTCGGCCTTCGACGTGGAACATCTCGCGGGCGTCGAGACGACGGTTCGGGACTGCGAGGGGCGGGTCGTCCTCCCCGGGTTTATCGACGCTCACACCCACCTGCCGATGGTCGGCCGACGACTGGTCAACGCGGACCTCTCGGCGGCCGGCTCACCCGCCGAGGCGGTCGACCTGCTCGCGGCCCGCGCGGCCGAACTCGAGGCCGAGGACGGGCCGGATCGCGAGTGGGTGCTGGGCTTTGGCTACGACGAGAGCGCGTGGGCCGACGACCGGTATCTCACCGCTGCGGACCTCGACGAGGTGAGTACGGACCGCCCCGTCGCCGCCGTCCGCGAGGACATGCACCTCGGGTCGCTCGATTCGGTCGCACTCGACCGCCTGCGCGGCCGGATGCCCGACGCGGACGTGCGCACCCGGGCGGACGAGCCGACGGGCGTCGTCGTCGAGGACGCGCTCGACGCGCTGTGGGAGGCCATCGAACCCGACCGCGCGGCGATGCGGCGGGCGGTCGACGCCGCCGCGGAGCGGGCCGCGGAACTCGGCGTCGTCGGCGTCCACGACATGGTCCGTCGCTCGGAGGTTCCCGCCGTCTATCGCGAACTCGACCGCGTGGGCGCGCTCGGCCTCCGGGTCCGGCTGAACTACTGGAGCGACCACCTCGACGCGGTCGCGGAACTCGGCCTCCGGACGAACCACGGGAGCGACCGCGTCCGCGTCGGCGCGATCAAGACCTACACCGATGGCTCTATCGGCGGCCGCACCGCGAAGCTCTCGGAGCCGTACGCCGACGCCGAGCGCGCGGAGGCGGACTCGGGAGGCTCCGACCGGGACCCCCGGGGCCAGTGGGTCGTCGACCCCGAGGAACTCGGAGAGCTCGTCACCCGCGCCGACGCGGCGGACCTGCAGGTCGCTGTCCACGCCATCGGCGACGAGGCGATCCGCGAGACGCTGGACGCCCTCGAATCAGCCGACGGCGTCCGCCACCGGATCGAACACGCCGAGGTGCTGACCGACGAGCTGGTCGAACGCATCGCCGGGAGCGACGTGGTCGCGTCGATGCAGCCGAACTTCCTGAAGTGGGCGCGGGCGGACGGGCTCTACGCCGCCCGACTCGGCGAGGGGCGACGGCTGGCCTCGAACCGCTTTTCCGACTTGCTCGACGCGGGCGCGGACCTGGCGTTCGGGAGCGACTGCATGCCGCTGGACCCCCTGTACGGGATCCAGCAAGCGGTGACTGCCCCCGACGAGCGCCAGCGACTCTCGGTCACCGAGGCGTTGCGGGCGTACACGAGCGGCGCCGCGTACGCGGGCTTCGACGAGGACCGCCTCGGCACCGTCGAGCCGGGGAAACTCGCCGATCTGGTCGTCCTCGACCGGTCGCCGTGGGACGCCGATCTCGGCGAGATCGCCGACATCGACGTGCGGGCGACGGTCGTCGGTGGCGAGGTCGTCTTCGACAGAGACGGCGCGCGGTGAGTCACCGTTCGATCCGCGTCGGCGGCCGGTCCCGCGGTTCCGGTACCCGAAGGTAGACGGGCGGCCGGCCTCTGAACGGCCACATGGCCGTCCGACGACGGATCCGGGACGCCCTCTTTCTCTTTCCGGCGCTACTGGACAGACTCGGGATCGCCGACCGCGAGAAGGCGGGCGAGGCGTTCGACCTTGCGCTGCCGGTGATGGTCACGGGAGCGCTGCGCGTGCTCCTGCGCGTCGCCGACTTCCTGATGGTCGGGATCGCGCTGGGCGACGCCGCCATCGCCGGCCTCGAACTCGGCTTCCAGTACTACTTCATCGGCTTCGGCCTCTCGCTCGCGGTCTCCTCGGGGACGATCAGCGTCGTCTCCCGACTGCAAGGCGCCGACCGGCCCGACCGGGCGGACCTGGCGGTCAAGCAGTCGCTGTGGCTGGCGCTCGCGATATCGCTCCCGTTGACGGCGGTCGCGTGGGTGTACGCCGAGCCGCTGGTCGGGCTGTTGACGGGCGACGAGGCGGCGATCCGGTACGGCGCGACCTACCTCTCGATCGTCATGCTGTCGATGGCGCCGCGGTTCTGGTCGATGGTCGCCTCGCGGGCGCTGGCGGGCAGCGCCGACACCCGGACGCCGATGTACGTCCGGCTGACGACGCTGCCGACGAACGTCGCCCTCAACGCCGCGCTCATCTTCGGGCTCGGCGCCGCGCCGGAACTGGGCATCGCGGGCGCGGCCATCGGCACCGCCGCCGCCAACACGCTCGCCGCCGCGGTCTTCTTCGTGCTGTTGGTCTCGGGGCGCTACGCCGTGACGCTCGAGTTCTCCGGGCGCCAGCTCGACCTGGGGCTCGTCCGCGAGATCCTGCGCGTCGGCGTCCCGCTGTCGGGGATGCGCCTGCTGCAGACGTTCGGCCGGTTCCCGTTCCTGTTCATCCTCGGCCAGCTCGGCGTCGGCGCGGTCGCCGCCTACGCCATCGGGCGCCGCGTCATCCTCCTGGCGCTGATGCCCGCGTGGGGCTACTCGACGGCGGCGTCGACGCTCGTCGGCCAGTACGTCGGGTCGGGCGACGACGAGAACGCCGCCGCCTACGGCTGGCAGACGCTCCGGATCGCCCTCGCCACGCAACTGATCATCGCCGTGGCGCTCGTCGTCGCGGCCCGACCGGTCGCCGCCGCCTTCGGCACCGACGAGATCGACCTGACGGTCCAGTTCATCCGGGTGTTCGGTCTCGCGGTCGCCGGCTTCTCGATATCGCGGACGATGCGCGGCAGCCTCCGGGGCGCCGGCGACACGCGCTGGCCGCTGTACGGGACGATCCTCGGAACCTACGTCGTCCGGCTCCCCATCGCGTCGCTGGCGCTCCCCGCGGGGTTCGCCGTCACCGTCCTCGGCGTGTCGGTCCCGTTCGGGGCGGGCATGGGCTACACGGCGGTGTTCGTCGCTATCGTCGCCGACTTCTACGTGAAGGCGGCGGTCAACACCGGTCGCTTCCGGTCGGGCAAGTGGCGCGAGGTCGCCCGCGCCTCGGGCGTCGGCGCCGGAGCCGACGACTGACTACACGCGGCCCGGACTTCACCGCGGATCAGTCCTCGCTGTGAGTCAGTCTCCGTCGCGAACCCGTTCGTACAGCGCTGTCCCGCCGATCGCGGCCAGCGCCGCGCCGACGCCGAAGCCCGCACCGTCGCCGGCGGTCGTCTCCTCTGGCTCCGTCCTCGTCGGCATCGCCTCGTCGGTGGGGGCAGGTGTCGCGGTCGCAGTCGCGGTCGCCGTCGGCGACGGGGTGGGCGAGGGCGTCGGCGTCCGGGACGGTGTCGCGGTCGCCGTCGACGACGGGGCGTCCGTCGACGGCGCCGTCGCCGTGACCTGCGGGGCGTCGTCGCCGCCGAGTTTGACGAGCCACGCCTCGCTCCGCGGGTCCGCGCCCTCGGACTGGTACTGCGTGATGCCCGCGAGGGCGACCCCGCCGTCGGCGGTCCCGGTCACGTCGCGGACGTTGTTCGTCGCGCCGACCGAGACCGTTCTGCTCCAGTTCGCTTCGAGCCCGTCGCCGAGTTCGCCGACCACGCCGACCCCTGTCTGTGCGCCCGCCGACTCGCCGCCCTGGCCCGCGACGACGGTCCCGTCCGCGGTGTCCGCGACGGCCGAAAACCGCGTCGCGGGCTCGGGGGACAGCCGCCGGGTCGCTCGCTGACTCCCCGAGCCGTCGACCGAGAGGACCCACCCGTCGAACGTGTCCAGGGAGCGACTGGCCGCGAACCCCGCCGCGACGTACCCGTCGCCGGCGGGGGCGATATCGACTAGCTGGTTCTGCGCGAGCGCGGCGTCCTCCGTCGGCGCCGTGAACGCTTCGCGCCACTGCACCTCGTCGTTCGCGCCCGCGCGGAAGACGACCGACCGGATCGTCGCCTGGCCGCCCGAGGAGTCCTGAATCGCGGCGGTCCCCACGTAGCCGTCGCCGTCGGGCACGACGCTCAGAATCTCCGACTGGCGGTCGGTGAACAGCCGCGTCCGCGAGCGCTCCTCGCCCTCCGGCCCGACCCTGACGACGAGCCCGCTCGCGGACCCGCTCCGCACGTCGGTTCCGGCGATCACGTAGCCGTCGGCCGACGCGATCACGTCGCGAGCGAGTAGCCCCCCGTCCCCGCCGCTGTCGCTCTCGTAGGTTCGCCACCACTGGACGTCCCCGTCGGGGCCCGTTCGGACGAACGCCACCGTCCCCGACCGCGTGGCCATCCCCAGCAGCGCGTACCCGTCGCCGTCGACGGCGGGGACGTGCTCCTGAAAGGTGGGGCGACGCTGGCTCTCCGCGTTCGCGATCGTCGCCATCCACTCCCCATCCCCGCTCGTCGCGTCGGCGCCGAACAACCAGCCTGGGATCCCCGTCGGCTGGGCCCCGGACTGGCCCAGAACCACGAGCCCGTCGTCGCCCTCGACGACCGACGTCGCGCCGTTGTACGTGGCGTTCGAGTAGGTCCGGTTCCAGCGGAGCGGCAACTCCCCGACCGCGTCGGCGCCGCTCACACCGTCACCTCGGGAGGCCCCCGCGACCCCACCGAGGACCGCGCCGGACGCCACCGTCCCGGCACCGGCCAACAACCGCCGTCTCGAGAGACCGTCTGTCATACGGCCGTCAGTAACCGCGGCGTCCTGATAAACCGCCCACATTCGGACGCGGCGGCCGTACGTTCGTGGCAGTCCGGAGCGGCCCCCAGCGGACGGTTCGCTCGGGCGGGAACGGGGCCTTTAGGTCGCTGGCTGCGGAACCGCCGAGTATGAGCTACGGGACGAAGTTCACGCTCGGAACGATCGGCATCGCTGCACTGCTCGCGCTCGCGCTCGTCGTCGTCTTCCTGTCGTAGGTGGCACTCGGCCGCGACGGGGTCACCCCTCGTCGCTCGACCCACCTCGAAACCGGGCCAGCAGCGCGCTCCCGCCCAGCGCCGCTAGCGTCCCGGCGATGCCGAATCCGGGACCGTCGGCGGAGGCGGTGGCTGACCGGCTCTCCGGCGCCGGTCCGGTCGTGGCGGCCGGTGGTGCGGTCCCGGTCGGTTCGGACGTCGCGGTTTCGGTCGCCGTCTCCCGAGGAGTCGCCGTGGGCGTCGGGGTCAGTGTCGGCCAGGGCGTCGAGGCCTCCGTCTCTGTAGGCGTCGGCGTCGCGGTTTCGGCCGGGTCGCCGCCGAGTTTCGCCGCGATCGGATACGACCAGCCGTTGGCGTCGAGATGGTTGCCGACGACTGCGAGCCCGCCGTCGGTTGTCGCCGCGGCGTCGGTGACCACGGACGGCTGACCGAACGGGTCTATCAGCTCCCACTCCGACGAGAGCGACGCGTCGACGCCGCGGAGCCAGGCGTATCCGACCTCCGCGTCACCGGTCGGGAAGGTCGAACCCGCGAGGACGTACCCGTCGCCGTGGGGGACGACCGCGACGAACTCGCCGGCACCGTCACCACCGGGTCGGCGAAGCGCGCTGTACAGTCGGTCGCCCCCAGCGTCGGTCGAGAATGCCCACGCCCGCCCCGTCGCGTCCTCGTCGGCGGGCGAAACGAACCCTGCAAACAGGTATCCGTTCGCCGTCTCGGCCACGTCCTCGATGAAGTGGAAGTCGCTCGCGTCGCCGGCCGACCGCTGCCGGTAGAGCCGGGACCACTGCGGTTCGCCGTCGGCGCCGACCTTCGCCACCCAGCCGTCCTGTCGGCTGGCGTCCCGCTCCGACCCCCGGCGCGCGCCGCCGTAGACGAGATACGCGCCGTCGCCGGTCCGCTGGACGCCGTACGCGTAGGTCGCGAAGTGTTCGTCGAGTCGCCGTTCCCAGCGGATCGTCCCCTCGGCGTCGACGGCCACCACCCAGGTGTTCGGGTTGTCGATGTCGACCGAGAACCCGACGAGGACCGCACCGCCGTCGGCCCCCGGCGCGAGGTCCCGCGCTTCGAACATGTCGAACGGGGGCTCGTACGCCCGGCGCCACTCGATGTCGCCCTCGGCGGTCATCCTGAGAGCCGTCGGCTCGGCCGTTGCGTCGTCGGCGTCCGGGTCCGCCGTGTACCGACCGAGGAACAGCCGACCGCCGTCCCCCGCTGGTACGGACGCCTGCGTCAGGAACTGCCCCTCGACGTAGGCGGTCGCCCCGCCGCGGTCCGTCCCGCGGACCGCGTCGGTCCCGAACTGCCAGGGGTCCGTGTCGTCGTAGTCGTCCCCGGAAAACCCCCCGATTCGAACGCGGCCCTCGGCCGCTTGCACCGACACCGGCCTGGTCACCCCGTCGTCGTTCTCCACGAGCGCCTGCCACCGAACCGGCGGGGCTCCCGCCTGGTCTCCCCGGTCGACCGCCGACTGAGCGCCAGCTTTCGTCGCGATTCCCCCCGACAGCGCGGCGCCCCCTGCCAGCAGGACGCCCCGTCGCGAAACGTCGTCGACCATACGGTCGGGCTTGGCCCCGTCATCCGATTTAAACGTTCGCGGCGCGGGACGGTGCGGTCGCGTCGTTCGACCGGGCGACCGGGTCGCCGGGAACCGATGGGGTTTAGCCCGGACGGGCCCTGTCGACAGGTATGATCACTTCGCCGAGCGCCGTGGCGGTCCGCTCCGGTCCGGCCGCCACGTCGCACGAGGGAGCGCGCCGGTGATGTTCACCGAACGCGACCTCTCGCCGGACATCGCCGCCGTCCGCGACGAGCACGCGCCCGACGCGCTCGTACTCGACTGCGCACGTGACTTCGAGACGCTCCCCGCCGCCCAGGCGGAGGACCTGGCGCTGGTCACCGACGCGCTCGACCTCCAGTCGTTCCCCGACGAGTGGCTGCCGACCGACGCGCCCGAGTTGCTCCGACGGTACGCGAGCGACGAGTTGACCGTCGGCGCGCCCGGCGACGGCGGCGTCGCCTGGACCCGCCAGACCGACCCACCGGTCGTCCTCGTCAAGCCTCGCCTGGAGGGGTCGCCCGACGCGTTCGTCGACTTCCTGGTCGCCGAGGCGCTCGTCCAGGTCGGCCTCGACCGGCCGGAGCATTTCCTCGGTTTCTTCGGCGAGCGCTACCCCGACCTCGCCGCGGCCGGCGAACGGCGACTCGACCCGACGGCCACCTACCAGCTCGCCGCGGCGCTGTACGACGCCTATCTGGGTCTCCACACGCGCGCGGTGTTCGCTGACTGGGACGGCGACCATCCCGACCTCTTCGACGCGTGGGCCGACGCCGGCGAACGGCTCGAACCGCGTCTGGCCGACCTCTCGACGGAACTGGCCCGCGGCGAGACCGGCTTCGGCGACGCCGCCGAGCTGGCCTGCGCCGCGATAAAACACGGCCAGGAGCCCCCGACTCCCTTCGGCGCGCTCGACACCGAGGCCTACCGCGAGTACGGCGCCGACTACGCCGTTCAGTGGGCCGAGAAGACGTTCGACCGGCTGGACTGACCGCCCGCGGTCCGCCGTCCTCGAACAGCCGCCGTTTCGTGTGGAACTACCGGTCGAGGGCCGACGAACCGAAACCGCAGGATGGCGCCCGTGTGACGAGCGTCTGACGGGGCGGAGTGAAAGTGAAATCCGTGCCAGCGAATCGCAAGACGTGAGCGGGGTTCGACTCGAAACGAGGGGGTTCGTCGAAAATCCCGGGATAGCGCCGGTTTGAGCTGAAACGAAGGGGTTGCCGATCTGGTGTCGAAAGGGAGGTTCAGTCGCCGGCCGACTTCTTGCCGGTGTCCTGCAGGTCGGCGCCGCCGACCGACGAGCGCAGGGCGTCCATCCCGTCGTCGCGGTCGACGCCGAAGTTGTCCTGATACAGCGCCTCGACGCGGTCCATCTCCTCGTCGGAGAGCGGCGGGACCTCGGCGGCGCCGGCCCACTCGTCGATGTCGTCGGTGGTGCGGAACGTGGGGGTGACCGTCGCCACCTCGTCGTGGCCGAGCAGCCAGCGGATCGACGCTTGGGCCATCGTCCGCGTGCCCTCGACGCCCTCGGGGTCTTCGAGGAACCGCAGCGCCTCGACCTTCTCCCAGCCCGCCTCGTACCACTCCTCGGGCCGGTGGGCGCGGTGGTCGCCCTCGCCGAGTTCCGTCTCGGGGGTGACCTGCTCGTTGAGCAGTCCCGAGGAGTGGGGCACCCGCGGGATGACGCTCGTCTCGGCGTCCAGTTCGCGGATGGTTTCGAGGGTGTGGCGGCCGGGCGTCTGCTCGAAGACGTTGAACACCAGTTGCACGGCGTCGAAGCCCTCCTCGACGGCGTTCTCCGCTTCGGCCAGCCAGCCGATCGAGGGGCCCAGCGCCCACCCCACGGAGTCGACGCGGCCCGACTCCTGCAGGGCGTCGAGGGTCTCCAGCACGTCCGCGTCGACCTCGTCGACGTTGGCGTTGTGGAGCATCAGGTGGTCGACGTACTCCATGTCGAGCCTGTCGAGCGAGCGGTCGAGCGCCGTCTCGACCCACTCGGGGTCGACGCGCTTGGGGAGTTCGCCGTGGCCGGCCTGGGGGTTGTTGTAGAAGTCGTAGCCGACCTTCGTGGAGATGGTGACCTCGTCGCGGTACTCGCCGAGCGCTTCGCCGACGAGTTCCTCGCTGTCGCCGTGGCCGTACACGTCGCCGGTGTCGAAGTAGGTGACGCCGCGGTCGACGGCGTGATGAAGCATGTCGACGGCCTGCTCGCGCGTGCGGTCGCCCCACCAGTCCGTCCCGACGACCCACGCACCGAAACCGACCTCGCTGACTTCGACGCCCGAATCGCCGAGTTCGCGCTGGTTCATACCCGCGGATTGGGCGTCGTTGCACTTAGCCGCCGCGGTTGCGTGCCGGGCGACCGGTCGCCCGGCGCCCCGGCCGCCGGGTCAGTCGCTCGCGGTCGGCGTCTGGACGGCCGCCGCGTCGGCTCGCCGGTAGTAGGTCGCGCCGGACCCGCCCGCGCTCACCGTCTCGATGTGGCCGGTCTCTTCGAGCTGGTCGAGGTGAGGCACCAGGGCGTCGTAGGTCACGCTCACGTCGGCGGTGTACGCGAGCTGTCGGCGGATCGCGGTCGTGTCCGCGCTGGCTCGGTCGTCCAGGAACTCGAGGATTTCGCGCTGGATCGCGTACAGGTGCGTCATTACCAGGGATATGGACACACGGGCATATAATCCCCCTCTGAGTCGGGTTCGAGTAAAGAATTGGACGCGGTCCCGTCGGCGACTTCGGATATCCGGGATCGAACGCCTGGTCCGCCCGACGCCGCGGTCACCGAATCGCATCGAGATGCGCCTCGATCTCGCCTTCGAGTCGCTCGGCCGCCTCCGCGGGCGACTCGTCGACGTGCTCGGCGTGTTTGTCGAAGAAGCCGGCCGTCCCGAGCAGTCGGACCGCATCGTACACCGGTGCGCGTTCTCCGTGGCCCGACGGCAACGATCCGCCACGGCGGCGATACCCGTCGCGGAACGCGTCCAGGAGCCGCTCGGTAGCGGCGTCGTCACCCCAGTCGCGCAACCGGTCTTCCACCCGGTAGCGTTCCCGGGCGGGGTCGCCGACGTGTGCGAGCTCCCAATCGATGAACCCGATCGCGTCGTCGGTACGGAACACGTTCGGCATCGCGGGGTCGCCGTGGACGAGTGTCGCCGGCGCGCAGTCGAGCGTTGCGGCGTTCGCTCGGACCGCCTCGATCACCGCGTCGAAGTAGTGGTCGTAGCGGTCGGTGGAGGCCAGCCGCCGTTTCCGCTCGATCTCGGTCACCAGCGTCTCCGTCCACGAGGCGGTCTCGACGGTGAGCCCCTCGGCGCCGCCGCCGACGATCTGGCCGTGACGGTCGAACTCGCGGGCGTGGACCACCGCGAGCGCGGCGCCGACGCGGTCGATCTCGCGCTCGCGCTCGGCGGTCGACCAGTCGGCCCAGGGGCGGTGGACGTTCGCGCCGTCCATCGGCGCAGTAGCGAGGTAGGGCGTCGTCCCGGCGGTGCCGCTCGCGAGTACCGTCGGTACCGCGACCTCGCAGTGGCGGTCGACGTACTCGATGGCCGCCAGCTCCGTCGCGATCCGCGCGTCGGTCCCGTCGGTCGCGACCTTGACGAACGCCGCGTCGCCGTCGGCGAAGTCGACGCGGACCGTCCGGTTGGCGTCGTTCCACGAGGGTCCCGAGTCGGACACCGCGTCGACCGACCGGCCTGGGAACGCCTCGCCGATGGCCGCCGTAACCGTATCGTCTGGTCCGTCCATGGCTACCGCTCTCTTCCCGACCGCCCGGTTTCAGCGTTGCCGTCGTGTGTGGGGCGGTACCGCACCGCTCGATCAGTCGTCGCCGTCGCTCTTTCGGAGCAGTCCACCGACCCCCCCGAGCGCGGCCAGGGCGGCGCCGACGCCGAAGCCCGGCCCGTCGGCGCTCGTGGTCCCGTTGGCCGTCGCGTCGCCGTCCGTAGCCACGGTGGACGCGGCCGTGTCGTCCGCCGTCGCAGTCGGCGACTCGGTATCGGCCCCGACGGTCGCCGTCGCGTCCGTCGACGGCTCGCTGTCCGTCGCGGTCGGGGTGTCGACCGACTCGTCCGCGAACGCGCCGGCCAGCGCCGCCTCGCCACCGGCGACCGGCAGGTCGACGCCGCTGTCGGCCAGGGAGAGAGCGACTGCCCGGTTCCCGGGCGGGTGAAGCGTGAACTCGCTGTCGCTGGCGTAGACGATCACCCCGATCCGCGAGTCGGCCTCGAAGACGTGGTCGGTCGCCTGGAGCGGGAACTCGGCGCGGACCCGCCCGTCGTCGGGCAGCGGGGCGGACTCCCGGAGCGACTGCCGGTAGGCGAGCGGCGTGTCGTAGTCGCGGTAGGACGGCCGGTTCAGCGGGTCCGCCCAGCCGCGGGTGACGACGTCGGCCGAGTAGGGGCCGTACTCGACGAGCGCGACGCTGACGACCGTCGGCTCGTCGAGCGACAGCGACAGCGACGGGACGACCCGCCCGCTGACGTGGACCGACTCGGCGAGCGGCGGCGTCTCGTATCGGAGGCGGTGGGGCGACTCCTCGGCGGCGACCAGGTCCGTCGCCGGCGTCGACGGGTCGTCGACGAGCGACTCCGTTACGGAGCCCGGCTCGCCCGTCGTCACCGCGCCGCTCGTCGCGCCGCCGGACTCGAACCGGAGGGTCGCGGGCTCGGCGGTCGGGGCCGGCCACTCCCCGTAGCTCTCCATCGACCCCTCGGCGGCCGACCGGCCGCCGTGGACGACGGTCACCGGGTCCTCGTCCATCACTCCGGTGTCCTCGTCTTTCAGCCAGTGGGCCCACCAGCGGTCGAGGGTCCGCTCCCACGCGTCGCCGGCGGGGCCCCGGTGGCCGCCCTCGTAGAGCCAGAGCTTCAGGGGCACGTCGCGAGCCGCGAGTGTCTCGTACCAGTCGGCGGCGTTGTTCGGCTTGACGATCGGGTCGTCGACGGCGTGGGCGATCAGGACCGAACAGTCGACCGCGTTGGCGTCGTCGAGGAACGTGCGCTCGTGCCAGAAATCGTTGTAGTCGCCGGTTGCCAGGTCCTGGCCCGCCTCGGTGCGGTCGGTCCAATGGCCGCAGTCGTCGCGCCTGGCGTTGCTCGCCTGGATCCACGTGCCGATGTCCGTCATCCCTTCGCTGGCGTCGGGGACGACCGAGACCGGGGTCCCGTTCGAGCGGAAGAGGCCGTACTGGCCGACGTTCGCGGACTGGGGAACGATCGTCTCCAGGCCGTCGACGCCGGTCGTCGCCGTCCCGTTGGCGAGTTCCCCCAGCGCCGACCCGCCGATCATCCCCGTCCGACCGTTCGTCCACTCTGCCGCGACTTCCGCGCCGCCCTCCGGCGCGTCGTAGGCGGTCGCGCGGCCGTTGAACCAGTCGATGACCGATTCGAGCGCGGCGACCGTCGGCGGCCCGGCGGCGGTGTAACAGCCGGTCGAGCGGGCCGTCCCCAGCGAGGACACCCGCGCGACGGCGTACCCCTGCGGGAGGTACCGCTGCTCGACGCGACGGGGCGCGGTCGGGCCGCCGATCGGGGAGTGAGCGGGTCCCGAGCTCCCGGCGGTCGTCGGATCGCCCAGCGTCGCCGGCTCGCTCGTGGCCGTCGTCGCGCCGCCGTCGGCGCTACTGCCGCCGTCCGGAGCGGGCGCGATCGACCGGTCGTAGTACATCGCCGCGGTCGCGTCGCCGTGGGTCTGTTCGCCGTGATAGGGGCTCGCGACCGCGATCACGGGCGGTCGCTCCTCGTCGGCCGCTCTCTCGGGGTACGACACCCTGACGTGGACCCGGTCGGCGGCCCCGTCGCCGTCCGTGTCGACGTTCGTCTCGACCCAGACCTCCTCCCGGACCGTTCCGTCGATGTCGGCAGTGCCGTCAGATTCGCCGGTCAGCGACGCGGACGCGCGGCCTGTTACCGCGCTCGCGCCCACAGCCGTCGTCACCGACGCGAGCAGTCGCCGTCTGGACACCCGTCCCGACGGCGCCGACCCGGTGGCGCTCTCGCCGTCGCTCTCGCTCGAGTGGTCCGTCATAGCTCGTCGTAGCGAGGGGATTCGCATCGCCGTTTCGAAGGGTGAAACGGATCTTTTCGTTACCGACGGCGGGGCCGCCCCGCGACGGGGGCGAGCGACCGGCCCGGTCACTCGGTCGCCGACTCGTCGGTGCGTTCGGGGCCGTCCCGCGCCGAGGCCGCGACACCGTCGCCCCGGAGCGTCGGCCGCGCGACCGATTCACGCCAGCGCAGTTCGCCCTCGCGCCACCGGACCCAGCCGGCCAGCGCCCCGAACCCGACGACGAGCGCGCCCAGGGCGACGAGGCCGCCCTCGGGGCCGAACGACCCGCCGGTCGCGAGCGCGGGGCCGGACTGTTCGACTGCGACGACGGTCACCGGCGTGGTGAAGCCGCTGACGGGGAAGCCGAACAGGGAGGCGATCGAGAAGTTCCAGGTGACGTGGAGGCCGATAGCGGCGGCGATCCGGCCGGTCAGGAGGTAGCTGGCCGCGAACAGCCCGCCGAACAGCGCGATGTTGACCAGCGACAGGACGGTGACGTTGGGGTTCAGGCCGTGGGCGACGCCGAAGACGAGGCTGGAGACGGCGGTCGCGCCGGCGAAGGCGCCGCCGAGGCCGATCCCGCGCCAGCCGGCGAGTCCCTCGGCGACGTTGGTCAGGAGGTACCCGCGGAAGAGCAGTTCCTCGAAGACGCCGACGCCGACGAAGTAGCCGAGGACGAGCGCGAGCGCGAGCGCGGGCGCGACACCGGGACCGATGGCGAGCGTGGGGTCGGCTCTGGTGACGACGATGCCGGTCACGCGGACGAAGCCCGCCGCGAGTTCGACCGCGAACACGAGCGTCGGGAGCGCGACGCCCAGCGCGAGGCCGAACGCGAGGTCGACCCACCACGCCGGCGAGCGGTCGAGTCCGAGGTCCGAGAGCTCGCGACGGTCGACCAGCCACGCCGCGGCGAGGATCCCGGCGACGAAGCCGACGAGCTGGAGCGTGCGGGTGGCGACGGCGACGAGCGCGGTCAGCGTGGCGCCCGCGGTGCTCGGCGCGAGCGCGGCCAGTCCGGACGCCGCGAGGACGCCGCCGAGTCCGCCGACGAGGAGTGCGAGGAGCGCGAGGGCGAACCGCCAGAGCGCGCGCGGCCGTCGCTCGCGGTCGTTCCAGAGGAGGCCGCGGAGGCCGGTACCCACAGTCATCGTCCGGGAGTGGGGCCTGCGGGGCTTAAGATCCGGGGCCGCGCGGTCGGGGAGTTCCGGGCGGGGCCGCCGGGAAGGAAACCCATATTGCCGGCGCGACCCACGAACGTGGTATGACAAAGCGCCACGTCTCGCTGCCGCCGGGCGGCGAGGAGGGCATCCACGCGTTCATCGAGGAGGTCGACCGGCGACTCTCGGGCGAGGAGGACACCTGCGACGTGGTCGAGGACGTGCTCGTCGACCTGTTCGGCGACCGGGAGGCCTACGAGCGCTGGCAGTCCGGCGGCGAGGTCACCCCGGCCGAACGGGTCCGCCTCCAGGGCTACGACCCATGTAACGTCACCCTCGAGAGCGAGTACTACGCCGAGGTCGAGACGATGGACGACGGCGAGTTCGAGCGCACGAAGTACCTCCAGTGGCTCTGGCGACAGTTCGACGCGACGCCGATGGCCGACAACGTCGAGTTCGCGCTGCGCTTCCGCCGGATGCTCGCCGACCACCTGTTCGCCGAGGTCGGCGACAACTGCCGCTTCTTCAAGGGGATCACCGTCACCTACGGCCACAACATCGCCGTCGGCGACAACGTCGTCGTCCACGACGACGTGCATCTCGACGACCGCGGGATGTTGACCATCGGGGATCGGGTCTCTATCTCCGACGACGCCCACGTCTACAGCCACGACCACGACAGCAACGACCAGACCGCCGTCGACAACTACCACACCATCATCGAAGACGACGTTCGGATCACCTACGACTCGATGGTCCGCGCGGGCGTCCGCATGGGCGAAAACTCAGTCCTCGCCGCGAAATCCATCGCCGGCAAGGACGTGCCCGCCCACCACATCGCCGCGGGGACGCCCGCCAAGAGCATCGCGGTCAAGGACGGCTGGGAACCGGTCGCCGAGGACCTGGCGGACGCGAACGTCGACCGCCGCGCGGAGCGCCGGATCGACTACGAGCTACCGGAGAATCTCGACGTCTTCGACGAATTCCAGCGCGAGCGCCGGCCGCCGGGCGACTCGTAGCCGTCGAGCGCTCTCACAGCCCCTGTAGCGTCACGTCACCGTTCGTCGAGTCGACGGTCAGCGCGTGTTCGCCTTCGCCCATCGTTCCCCGGATCTCGCTTTCCTCCGACGATTCGACGGTCATCGAGACGCCTTCGACGCTGGCGTCGCCGTTGGTCGTTTCCAGGGTGACGGTCGCGGAGAGACCCGCGGCGACGGCCGCGGTCACGTCGCCGTTGGTCGATTCGACGGTGACGTCCCCCCGGATCGCGGGCACGTCGACGGCCACGTCGCCGAGCGTCGTGTCCGCACGGTCGAGCCCGCCCACGTCGCTGGCGTCGATGTCGCCGTTCGTGGACTCGACGGTGACGAACCCGTCCACGCCCGTCACGGCCACGTCACCGTTGGTGGAGCTGTAGGTCCCGTCCCCCGCGACGCCCTCGGCTTCGATGTCGCCGTTGCTCGACGACGCCTCGACGACCGCGAGTCCGTCGGGAACGGACAGATCGAGATCTACCGTGACGTTCTCGTTACCGTTCGGCCACCGCGGGGCGACGGTGAGGCGGCCGTCTTCGACCGTCCCCTCGACGGTCACCTCCTCGAGGGTGTCCTCGCCGGAACGGGACTCCTTGCGAACGGTGCCGGAGACGGCCCCGCCGTCACCGGCCGAGAGAGTCACGTCGCCGGAGTCGGTCCGGACGACCAGCTCGTCGGCGTCGCCGGGGTCGAACGAGCGCTCGGCGCTCTCGGTGTAGGGTTCGGCCGAGATGACGCAGCCGGCGAGGGAGACGGCGCCGACGAGCCCGGCGCCTGCGCGGAGGACTCGACGGCGAGTCTGGTCGGACGGCGAATCGACCGACCGGTCGGCGGGCGAACCGGACGACCGTTCGGAGAAGGGGGCGGATGGGGACATATTCGTCCCGAACGACACGTCTGGCCGGCAAAAACGTGACGGTCACAGGGCCAGCTTCCGGTTCTCGCCGGCCGAGGCGGTCGCTTCGGCGCCGTCGGTCGCGAGCGGGAACCGGACCACGAACTCGGTGCCGTCGGGCCCGGGTCGCTGGAGCGCAACGCGGCGTTCACCGCGGCCAGCGCGGTCCTGTTCGCGTTCGGATTGGTGGCCACCGAGTCGGTCGGTGAGGTCGCCGACCCGACCCGGCCCCGAACGGGTTTCGCCTTCCGGCCAAACATCCAAGTGCCGTGACAACGTATGGCACGATATGGAACCGTGGGGCTGGATTCTGGTCTACCTCGCCGGGTTCACCCTCCTGCAGCTGTTGCTGGTTCGGTACTTCTCGGACGAGCGGTCGCTGGGGGGCGTCTCGCTGGAGTCCAACGAGGCCTCACCGCCGCAGTCGGGGGAACGCGGGCGGTCGGTCGGCGACGGTGACGCCCGGTCGCACGAGGGGGCCAGCGAGGGCGACGGCGTCCGCTGTCACCAGTGCGGGACCGAAAACGCCGACGAAGGGGCCTACACCTTCTGCCGCGAGTGCCTGGCGCAGCTCCGGTGAGTTCTCACCGAGTTGGTATCAACCTCGATACTCGCGGCCGAACCCTCAAGTCACGACCGCCGAAAACCCCGCGCATGGAGGGCTGGACGTTCGCGGCACTCGCGCTCGGAGTCGTACTCAGTTTCGAGTTCGTCCTGTTCCGCTACTTCACGCCGGAGCGCTCGACGGCGGCGGGGGTCGACGGCGCGAGCGACCCGCCCGACGCCGAAACCGAGAGCGGGGCGGCCGACCAGGCGGGCGGTCTCGGCGCACGCGCCGGCCGCGACTCGGAGGCCGACCGCGCCGGGTCCGAGCGCACCGTCGCCTGCGAACACTGCGGGGCGGCCAACGCGGACGAGCCGGCGGTCGTCTTCTGCCGCTCGTGTCTCGGCCGGCTGCGCTGAGCGGACCCACCGACCACGACCGACCGCCGACCGACCGAGGAGCCGCGACGCCGCCGCGGTGCCGTTATCAGCGGTGAAAAACGAGGGGCAAAGGTCTATATCGGAAGCCTCGATCCGACTGTATGCGCGTTTCAAGCGGCGTCCCTGGGTTCGACGAGCTGGTCCAGGGCGGCCTCCTGAAAGACAGGCTCTACGTGGTGAGCGGTCCTCCGGGGAGCGGGAAGACGACCTTCTCCTCGCAGTTCATCACGCAGGGCGCCAAGGCGGGGGAAAACTGCCTCTACGTGACGATGCACGAGACCAAAGAGGAGCTGGCCCAGGACATGTCGGGCTACGACTTCGGCTTCGACCAGGTGATGGCCTCCGGGAAGGTCCAGTTCCTCAACCTCATGACCGAGGGCGGCAAGCGGACGATCACCCAGTTCGGCACGGAAGGCGGGCTCACCAACCGCATCGTCGCCTTCCTCGAACAGCAGGACATCGACCGCGCCGTCATCGACTCGACGATGCTGTTGCAGCACTTCTTCAACGACGTGTCCGACGAGATCACGGGCTTTCTCTCCGCGCTGAAACAGACGGGGACGACGGTCGTCCTCATCTCGGAGATGACCGACCCGTCCTCCTACGCCGACGAACACTACCTCGCTCACGGCGTGATCTTCTTCCACAACTACCTGGAACAGGGCGGGATGACCCGCGGGGTTCAGGTGATCAAGATGCGCGGGACCGCCATCGACTGCGACATCCGCGCGATCGACTTTTCCGACAGGGGACTGCGGGTGCGTCCGGAGCAGAAAGTCGAGGCCTGACCATGGGACTGTACGACGAGAAGTACGGCACGTCGTGGACGAGCCTGAACCGCGACGAGGCGACCGAACGCGCCTACGCGCTGGGGGTCGCCGAGTCGCTCGGCGAGTACGACCGCGAGGAGTTCGAGGCCGTCCACGAGGAGATGGACACCGCCTACACCAAGAGCATCGTCGAGCTCGCCTTCCGCGAGGGGAAAAACGAGGGCCGCGAGGCCGCCCCCGCGAACGCAGACGAGGAGCAGGTGTGGGACGAGCTCGTCGAGGGCGAGACGGTCTCCGTCGACGAGGGAGACCTCCCGACGGGCGGGCGCGACGGGCTCCCCGAGGCCGTCGACAAGTTCGAGGCCCTGGAGAAACCCGACCCCGACGAGATCGATGCGACCGACCGCCCCGACTTTCTCGACAAGTAGACCGCCGTCGCCGACCGTCCGTGACGGGCCCGGGTCGCTCGGCGGCTCGTGACCGTCCGATGGGTGGCCTGCCGTTCGCGTCGACCGCAACCGGCTTGAGCGCACGGTGTGACTGACGGATATGATCGCCGCGGATCTCCACGTTCACACCGACAACTCAGACGGAACCTTCCGTCTCCCCGAGGTCCCGCCCGCGGCGCGAGCGGCCGGGCTCGACGCCGTCGCGATCACTGATCACGACCGCATCCACCCCGACCTGGGCGCGCCCGTCGTCGAGCGCGACGACGTCACCGTGGTCCACGGCATCGAACTCCGCGTCGAGGCGGACGGCCAGCGCGTCGACGTACTGGGCTACGGGGTCCGTCCCACGGACGCGCTCGCCGACGAGATCGACCGCCTCCAGCGCGACCGCGTCGAGCGCGGCCGCGAGATCATCGACCGCGTCGAGCAACGCCTCGGTCACGCGATCCCCGCCGAGCCCGAGCCGGGACTGGGCCGGCCGGACATCGCGCGGGCGGTGATCGAGAGCGACGACGGCTACGACTCGATCCCCGACGTCTTCGACGGCCTCATCGGCGAGGGCGACCCGTGCTACGTCGCCCGCGACATCCCCTCCTTCGAACGCGGCCGCGAACTCCTGACCGACGCGTGCGCGCTCGTCAGCCTCGCCCACCCGCTGCGCTACCCGAAGCCAGCGGCGGCGCTGGAACTGGCCCCTCGGCTCGACGCCGTCGAAGTCGCGTACCCCTACGGCGCCCGCGGTCACACCGGTGCGAACGGCGAGCTGGCCGTCGACGACGTGCGCGCGCTCGCCGAGCGCCACGACCTGGTCGTCACCGGAGGGAGCGACGCCCACGACCGCTCGCTCGGCGAGACCGGCCTGTCGACCGACGAGTACGAGCGGTTCCGCACTGCGCTCGACGCCGGGCTCTGATCGGCATCGATTCCCTCGTAGGTACCGCCTTCCGACGGAGCGACGGCAATCGAACACAGCGTCTCCGCGGCCGCAGGGTTCAATGCCCCTCGGATCTAAGGACGGGTATGCAGTGCCACTACTGCGACCGCGAGGCCGAGATCGCCGTCGAGAAAGACGGCGTCAAGGTCGGGGTCTGCAAGACGCACTTCCGCGAGCAGATGGAAGAGATCGCCGACTCGGACTGGCTCGACGGGATCGAGGAGGACCTCGACATCGACCGCGCCGAGTGACCCCCCGCGCCGCTCGCACCACCGCTCCGTAGGCTGCCCGCCGTCCGCCGCGCTCGCTGTCCTCTCTCTGTTCGTATCCGCCGCCTCTCCTTCGACCGTGTCCGCTTTCGCCGCGCGCGCTTCGCGATAGCCCCCACGAGGCTTTACTGACTCGCCGTCGTAGTCACCGGTATGGACCACATCGACCGCGAGGACGTCGAGCGGCGGATGGGACCGGCCGCGGACGAGCGCGCGCTCGCTGCGGCCCTCGACACCGACGAGCTGGCGCTCAATTACTACGAGCTCGACCCCGGCGACAGTTTCGGCTTCGGCTACCACCGCCACCCCGACCAGGAGGAGGTGTTCTACGTCGTCGAGGGGACGGCGACCTTCGAGACCGAGGACGGCGAGGTGGCCGTCTCCGCCGGCGAGGCCGTCCGCTTCGCTCCCGGCGAGTGGCAGCTGGGCCGCAACGCCGGTGACGGGCGGTGCGTCGCACTCGCGATGGGCGCCCCGAAAGACGCCCGGCGGACCGAGATGATCCGAGAGTGTCCCGACTGCGAGGGTCGCACCGAAGGGACCGTCGAGATGGCCGACGACCGCGAGGCGCTCGTGACGCGCTGCACGGACTGCGGCGCCGAGACCGGCCGGTTCACCTGAGTCCGCTCCCCGGCCGGACGACCCGTTCGACGACGTTGTAGAGGCCGAGCCCGGCCAGCGCCGGGCCGAGCGTGACGACGAGTACGAGCGTCATCCAGGCGACGGTGGCCGCCACCCCCTCCAAGAAGAGGACGTTGTAGCGGGCCAGACCGCCGGGGGCGACGAACAGGGCGGCGCTCGTGACCATCGCGACCGGCCATCCGAGCGTGGCGTACGCCAGGGCCTCGTCGGCGTCCAGCAGCGTCCAGCGGCCGAGCAGTTGCCGGCCGAACAGCACCGGGACGACCGCGAGGACCAGCGCCGCCCCGACGGCGACGACGCCGAAGGTCAGCCCCGCGGCCGGATCGACGAACACTGCCAGCGCCACCGCGGCCGCCGCGAACAGGCCCACCGCTCCCGCGACGACCGTCCCCAGCGCGTCCCCGAAGTAGTCGCTACGCGTCGAGAGCGCCCACGCCGCGAGCGCGACGACCGGCGACGCGACGACCAGCCCGAAGCAGACCAACAGCGCCATCGCCCCGACGAACCCGGCTTCCATCGCCGAGTGGTTGGCGCGGCTCGGCATAAGTGCCGGGGTCCACCCCGTGGGGAGTCGGGGGCCGTCACTCGAAGGCCGCGATGCCGGTCAGGTCTTCTCCCAGGATCAGCGTGTGGATGTCGTGGGTGCCCTCGTAGGTGTACACCGTCTCGACGTTCGCGAGGTGGCGCATCGGCGAGTAGTCGGTCGTGATACCGTTGCCGCCCAGCATCTCCCGGGCGGTTCGGGCCGTCTCGCGCCACGTCGAGACGTTGTTGCGCTTGGCCATCGAGACCTGCTGGGGGCGCAGGTCGCCCCGCTCTTTCAGGTCGGCGAGCCGATAGGCCAGCAGTTGCGCGGTCGTGATCTCCGTGGCCATCTCTGCGATCTTCTCCTGCTGGAGCTGAAAGCGGGCGATGGGCCCGCCGAACTGCTCGCGGTCAGTGGCGTACTCGCGGGCGGCCTCGAAGCAGTCCCGCGCGGCCCCGACGGCGCCCCACGCGATGCCGTAGCGGGCCTGCGTGAGACACGACAGGGGGCCTTTCATCCCCGATACGTCCGGGAGGACCGCCGACTCGGGGACGTAGCAGCCGTTCAGGCCGATCTCGCCCGTCACCGAGGCGCGCATCGAGAGCTTGCCGTCGATGTGGTTCGTCGTGATCCCCTCCCGGTCGGTCTCGACGAGAAAGCCCCGAACCGGATCCCCATCGGCCGAGCGATCCCTCGCCCACACGAGCGCCACGTCGGCGATGGGGGCGTTCGTGATCCACGTCTTCGAGCCGTGCAGGACGTAGCCTTCGCCGTCGTCGGCTCGTTCGGCGCGGGTCTCCATCGCGCTCGGGTTCGACCCGTGATCGGGTTCGGTCAGACCGAAACAGCCCACGGCGGACCCCGCCGCGAGGTCCGGGAGCCACCGCTCGCGCTGGGCCGCCGAGCCGAAGGCGTGGATAGGGTACATCACCAGCGCACCCTGGACGGAGGCCATCGAGCGGACGCCCGAGTCACCGGCTTCGAGTTCCTGCATGACTAATCCGTACGCCCGCTCGCCGAGGTTCGCCGTCGCCTCGTGGTCGAGGTTCGGCGCGTAGAAGCCGAGTTCCCCCATCTCCGCGATCAGGTCCTCGGGGAAGGTCCCGGCCTCGAAGTGGTCGCCGATGTCGGGGCGGACCCGCTCGTCGACGAACTCGCGGGCCGTGTCGCGGACGAGCCGCTCTTCCTCCGAGAGGTCGCCCTCCAGATCGACGTAGTCGAGCATGACCGTGCTTGGACGCGAATCGTGAAAAACGCTCGCTGGCCGCGGCCAGTCGACCGGGGACCGGTGTCAGTCGTCGGAGGCCACGGCGTCGTCGCCGGTCGCGGCGCCGCCGGCGTCGACCTCGCGAACGAACGCGAGGAAGTTGTCGAACACCTGTTTGGCCTCACAGGCGGCGTCGAAGTTCTCGGGCGTGATCCCGTCGAGGACCGACTGGATACGGTCCTCCGAGAGCTGTCCCTCCTTGCCGACGGTCACCTCGGCGGCGGTGTCCATGTCGTACTCGGGGTGGAACTGGACGCCGAACACCCGTCCCTCGCGGAAGCCGTGGACGCCGTAGTCGTTGGCGGCCAGCCGCTCGGCGTCGGGCGGGAGTTGTGCGACGTAGTCCGAGTGGGTGGTGAAGACGGTGAAGTCGTCGTCGATCCCCTCGAACAGCACCGAATCGGTCGACTGCTCGACGGTGCGGTAACCGATCTCGTACTCGCCCATGTCCTCGACGGTCCCCCCGAGCACGTCCGCGAGCAGCTGGTGGCCGTAACACACGCCCAGGAACGGCAGCCCGCGGTCGATCGCCTCGCCGACCCAGTCCTTGGTCGGCGGGATCCACTCCTCGTCCCAGTAGACCGAGGCCCGGGAGCCGGTGACTACCGCGCCGTCGAACTCGAAGGTCTCCGGGTACTGTCCCGTCGGGAGGTGAAACTCCGTCAGGTCGGCGTCGAGTTCCCGGCGGAAGTTGCGCCGGTTGCCCTCGGCCTCGTGGGCTGCGTTCAACAGGGCGATACGCGGCCGTGTCATCGTCCCATTCAAACGGCTCGGCGAGTAAAAGCCTGTCCACCCTGGCAGTACTACGCGCCGTGTGATCGATTCTCGCCCGCGTTTTCACCGGTGTCGTCGCTTCGACCGTTCCCACCCTCGCCGCCGCCCGACCGCGAGCGGACCAGCAGCGCCGCGGCGACCCCGCCGTAGCCCGCCGCGACCGCCAGCAGCCAGAGCGGCCGCTCGGTCAGGAACCACGGGACCGCGACCCCGTAGCCCAGTCCCAGCAGTGCGCCCGAGGCGGTTCGGACGGCGTTCGACCCCCGCCGCAGCGTGAACGTCGTCACCGCCCAGTCCGCCAGCGCCGGTGCCGGCCCGCAGGCGACCAGCCACGGCCACGCCGCCGGTGCGGTCCCGGTCACGACGAGCGCGACGCCCGCCAGGATACCGGGATAGACACCGCTACAGCGGGCGCAGAGGTGGACCGCCCGACCGCTGAGAGTCAGGCGGTGACAGCGGTCGTACTCCTCGGGTTCGTGGTGGCTGAGGAGATACCGGCGGGTTCGGGCGAGCCCGGTGCGGAGTTCGTCGGCGATGCGGCGGGCGCGGACGCCGGGCGAGGGAGTCGTTCCGTCCGGGTTCGCGGGCTCACTCGTCCATGTACTGGCGGCGAAACTCGTCGTCGTCCTTGGTGAGGTAGATGACCCCCTCGATGATCCCGATGATGCCGGGGATCCCGGTCCAGAAGAAACAGAGATAGATGATACCGAGCTTGTTGTTCCCGAGGTAGAACTTGTGCGCGCCGAAGCTCCCGAGCAGGATGGCCAGCAGCGCCGCGACGATCCGCTCGTCGTTGCCGGAATCCATCCCGGGCTGGCGGACGCCGCACTCCGGACAGATCTCGGCCTTCTCGTTGATGACTGCGCCGCACTCGGCGCAGTACTTCTCGCCGGGGCCCTTCTGTCGGCCGCCGTTCGTGCCTGTAGACCCGCGGTCGTGGTCGTGCGGGTCGGCGCCACCTGTGTCGTCGCCCGGGCCGGCGTCCTCGTCGGTCGACTCACCGTCCTCGTCGACGCTGTCGCTCACCCAGCTGTCGTCGCTCCCGCCGTCGTCCGGCGGCTGTCCCTCGCCGGGCTCGCCGGGGTCGGCGTCGCCCGAACCCGGGTCGTCCCGGTCGTCGTGCTCGTCGTTCGACATACCCTCGACGACGACTGTCGGGCGTGTAAAACTACCGGCGGCCTGCGATTTCTCGCCGGCGGGCGACCGGCGTTCGGGGTCTCGGCCCCGTTCACCCGGGGTCCTCGAAGTCACCGAGCAGCGCATCGTTGACGGCCGCACTCTCCTCGACGAAACAGAGGTGACCGCCTTCGACCGCGGTGAACGCACCGCGGGGCAGTCCGTCGGCCAAGTCTCGCCCGCCCTCGACCGGGACGACCGCGTCGTCGACGCCGTGGTAGACGCGAGCGGGCGTCGTGATCTCGTACAGCGAGTCCGAGCGGTCGAACGACCGCATGGCGGCGGCCTGGGCCTCGAAGCCGGCGCGGTCGGCGTCCTCCTCGCGGCGCCAGCCGACGATCTCGTCGATCACGTCGGCGTGGGCGTCGATGTCGGCCCCGAAGGCGTTGCGCAGCGAGGCCCGGAGCGCCCCGGGGTCGTCGCGGGGCGCGAACAGCGAGTCGAGCGCGTCGGCGTCGACGCGGTCGCCGTCGGCAGTGGTACCGAAGAGCGTCAGCGACGCCGCCCGCGAGTAGCGGTCGGCGTACTCCAGGGCGACCATCCCGCCGAGGCCGGCGCCGACGACGTGGGCGTCGGGGACACCGTGGTCCGAGAGGACGGCTTCCAGATCGCCCGCGAGCGTCCGGACGTCGTAGGGCCCGTCGGGCGCGTCCGAGCGGCCGGTGCCGCGCAGGTCCCAGGTAACCGTCTCGAAGCCCTCCGCGAGCGCGGCGTGTTGCCAGCCCCACACCCACGCGCCGTAGCCCGCCGGCTCGACGAAGGCGACCGTGTCCGCCGCGCGGTCGCCGTCCTCCGGCGGGCGCGGGTCGCCCCTGGCTTCGTAGTAGAGGTCGACCCCGCCGTTGCTGACCACTGTCATGGGCCGGTGTTGGCGCGGTCGCGGTAAGGGCGACTCGGTTCGCGACGCCCGGGCTGTGGCGGCTGGCCACTACCTTCGTCGTCGCGCTCGCGATGCAACCGGTCATCTAGCTGGCGTTCACGAGCGGAGAGCGACGCGAGAACGAACGGAGTCGGACGACGGACGATACTCTACAGGGCGGTGTCGTCGGGGCGTCCCGGGCCGTCGGGAGCGGCCCGGTCCGCGGCGCCGAACAGCTCCGGCGCCACGTCGAAGGCGGCCTCCGAGACCGCCGTCGCGTCGGCCCCGCCGTCGACGGGACGGTCCGCGGCGGTGTCGCGCTCGGCGGGTCCGTCGACCATCGTCAGTCGTCCGCCGAGAGCGGCTGGCCCTCGGCGTCGGTCGGCGCCGGGCTCTCGCCGTCGGCGAAGGGGTACCACGACTGTTTGCCGTCGGCGAGGCAGGGGTCGGTGTAGCCCTCGACCTCTTCGGGCTCGGCGAGTTCGACGATGGTCTCGTGGCCGGTGGCGTCGACCCACTCGCGGAAGGTCTGGCCGTCCTCGCGCAGGGCGGCGTAGGCCTCGACGAGGTTGGCGATCATCCCCGGCACCTCGTCGGCGGGCACGCGCTGGCGCACCCACTCGATGAACGTCGGCTCCTCGCCGATGCCGCCGCCGACGCCCACGTCCAGCGCCTCGACCATCTCGCCGTCCTTGCGGGCGCGCATGCCTTGCAGGCCGATGTCGGCCGTCATCGCCTGGCCGCAGTCGGCCGTACAGCCCGAGTAGTGCATCTTGATCCGGTCCACGTCGTCGGGCAGTTCGACCTCCGCGGCGAGCCACTGGAGCATCCGGGCCATCCGCGCCTTCGTCTCAGTGAGCGCGAGCGAGCAGAACTCCGTGCCGGTGCAAGCCATCGCGCCCTGCTCGAAGGGGTTGGGCTCGGGCTGGTAGGTCGAAAGCAGGTCCTCGTTGAGGAGGTTCGCCAGTTTGCCGTCCGGCACGTCCATGATCAGCGGGTTCTGGCGCCGCGAGAGGCGGATCTCACCGGAGCCGTACGCGGAGGCCAGGTCGGCGAGTTCGATGGCGTCCTCGGCGGGCATCCGGCCGACCGGTGCCGAGAGGCCGACGTAGTTGTTCCCGTCTCTCTGGTCGTAGACGCCGACGTGGTCGTGGGCGCCCCGTTCGCTCGGCTTGCCCGCGTTGTAGGTGTAGTCGCCGCGGAAGTCCGTGCCCGCACGTTCGAGGTCGAAGTCCAGTCGGTCGTCTAACTCCTCGCGGATAGCGTCGGTGCCGTGTTCGTCGACGAAAAAGCGGGCGCGATTCTTCGAGCGGTTCTCGCGGTTGCCCGCCTCGTGGTAGTACTCGACGAACGCGCGCACCGTCTCCTTGGCCTGGTCGCGCGTGACGAAGAGATCGAGGGGGCGGGCCTCGCGGGGCTCGCGGCCGCCGAGGCCGCCGCCGACGCGGACGTTGAACCCCTTGACTTCCTCGCCGTCATCGGAAATCGAAGATTTCCGATTGCCCGATGAGCTTTGCTCATCGCTGTCGATGAACTTGTGGGCCGGTTCGAGGCCGATGTCGTTGATGGAGTCCTGGGCGCAGCCCTGGCGACAGCCCGTCACCGAGATGTTGAACTTCCGGGGCATGTTGGCCAGCTCGTTGTCCCCTCGAATCTCGGCCTGAATCTCGTCCAGCAGTTCCCGGGACTCGACGTACTCCTCGGCCTTGCCGGCGACGGGACAGCCGGAGATGTTGCGCATGGTGTCGCCCCCGGCCGAGCGCGAGGAGACGCCGACCGCCTCCAGTTTCTCCCAGATTTCGGGGATGTCCTCCAGCTTGAGCCAGTGGAGCTGGATCGACTGGCGCGTCGTGAAGTCGATCCAGCCGTTGCCGAACTCGGGGTTCTCGACGGGACCTCTCGCGTAGTCGCGAGCGACCTCGCCGATGGCGCGCAGTTGCTCGGGTTCGAGCACGCCGCCGCAGTTGGTCAGGCGCATCATGAAATACGACTCCTGGCCGCCGCGGTGGTGGAACACCCCCCAGAACTTGAACCGGGAGAACCACTCGTCGCGTTCGTCCTCGGGGATCGACTCCCACCCCTGCTCCGCGAACTCCTCGAGTTTCTCGCGCACTTCGTCGCCGTACATCTCGTCTTTCCAGGATTCCTTCTTGTGTGGCATTGATTTCCCTCTGTTTTGGGTTTGTCCGCAATTTCGGCAAATACCTAAACGTTCGTCTTGTGATTTACGTTTTGTCTAGCTGACTGCGATACACATAAGCATAATCGTTTAACAATTCGAGCCACTGCGGAGATATCCGGACGAACGCTCGAAATACAATGACCTTAAACGCATTTGGGTAGGGCCGAGCGGCGGTCCGGTGTCGCCAGTCAGGTGCCGAGGCGGTCGGTGGCCGGCGCGAGGTCCGCGTGCGAGCCGGCGGTGAGCGGATGGGCGTCCACGTCGGGCGCCTCGGCATCGACGACGACGGGGTCGAGCCGCGAGAGCACGTCGTAGAGCCGCCCGGAGCCGGCCGCGAGCGTGTGGTCACAGGCGACGCGCGCGGCGTCCGCATCGTAGACGGCGTGGAGCGGGTGGAGCCGCCCGTCGCTGCGGGGCACCGCCGCGGTGTCGCCGCAGGCGTCGAAGCAGTCGTCGAGCAGCGACGTGTCGACGGTCGGCACGTCGCCGGCGACGACGGCGACCGCGTCGCCGTTCGCAACGCGAACTCCGGTCCGGATGGCCGCGACGGGTCCCTCGTCGGCGATCGGGTCGACCGCGAGCCGATGGGGAGTGTCATCGAGGGCGTCCGTAACCGGCTCTCGGTGGTCCTCCGGACAGGCGACCACGACCTCGTCGACCGCGGGTGCGACGGTTTCGGCGACGCGCCGCAGCGGCGTGGTCTCGCCGTAGGGGTCGAACGCGTCCCCGATGCCGGTCAGCAGGAGTGCCGAGCGCATCTCAGTCGTCCCCCGGGGCGGCCGACTCCGAGGCGCCGCCCGCGCTGATGAAGCCGCTCTCGGTCGCGATCTCGGCGATGTGGGGCTGGAACACCCACGCGGCCAGCAGGACGATCGGGATCATCGAGACGGCGACGATGGAGTAGCCGATGTGCAGGCTCGCCAGGAACGGCGCCGAGTAGACCAGCGGGTAAACGATGCCGCCGACCGTGCCGACACCGCCGACGACGCCCGCGACCGCACCGGAGCTGTTGGGGAACATCGCCGGCACCTGCGCGAAGATGGAGCCCTCGGCGAAGGCACAGGCCATCCCGACCATGAAGCCGGCGCCGACGGCGACGAGCACCTGGCCCGATAGCCCGGCCAGCGTCATGCCGAACATCGACAGGACGACGAACGACAGCGTCACGAACGTCCACTGCTCGCGGTAGCGGCCCTCGAACAGCGGGATGATGTTCTTCTCCTTGCGCGCCAGCACGTCGCTGACGTAGCCGCCGATGGGCCGGAGCAACCCGGCCGCGACCGAGAACGTGGCCGCGAACGTCGAGGCGAGCACGAGGTTGTCCGTGCTGAACCCTTCGCGGTAGTAGGTCGCGAGCCAGCCGTTCATCGACAGCTCGAGGCCGAACGTCATCACGTAGGCGAGCGCGAGGACGACCGTCCCGTAGCGGGTGGCGGTGTAGAACCAGCCCTTGAAGCTCGCGTTGTCCGCGGTGGCCTGCCGTTTCTCGTCGCTCTTGGCCGCCTCGCCGAGCGTGTAGTAGACGACCGCGAGGACGATCGACACGCAGCCCGTGTAGAAGAAGGCCGCTCGCCAGTTCGTCTCGAACAGCGGGCCGCTCCAGTTCGAGCCGAACACGCGCGGGAGGATGAGCGCCCCGCCGGCCGCCCCGGCGTTACCGATGCCCGCGTAGATCCCTTCCGCAGTCCCGAGGTTCTCCTCGTCGAACCACTCGGAGACGTGCTGGATGCCGATGACGAACGTGATCCCCGCCGTCGCGACGATGAGCCGCTCGACGAAGAACACGGCGTAGCTCTGTGCGAACGCGCTCGCTATCGAGAACACCCCGACGTACGTCAGCACGATGGCGAAGACGGCGGGCGCGCCGAACTTGTCCGAGAGCCAGCCCGTCAGGATGCGACCGAACGGCGCGAGCCAGATGGCCGCGCTCGCCAGGATCCCGATCTCGGCCAGCGAGAGACCGAACTCATCGGCCATCGGCCCCGTGAACGGGGCAAAGGAGAACCAGATCAGGAACGAGAAGTTGAACCCGACCGTGGCGAGCACCAGCGTCCGCCACTTGGTCATCTTGATCAGTCCCATGCCGACACCTCCCCCGTACCGGCGGCCGGACCGACGACCGCCGAACCATAATTAACTATCATTTCCGTTTGTTCGTCCAGTATTTTATCGAATCCCATTTCGAACGTCCACCTTTGCACGGATATCAGTTGGATGCTCGTAACATATAACCCTAGCCGTTTAGAAAATAAACAGACGGCGGCCGCGAGTGGACGAACGGGAGATATTAGGACAGATGTTAAAGATATAAGGATGTAATACGTCGACTCCGCGGTTCGAAAACCGGACAGGTGTCGAGTTTCGGCCGCCCGTCGGGAGATGGTCGTCTCGTCGACACGACGGCTCGGTGCGAGCGCGGCGCGCGCCGGTCGGATGGCGACATCCCGCGGTAAAGGGTCGCTGGGCGGTTCAAAATACGAATCTCGATCCGGAGAGAACGAGGCCGACGCCCGGTCAGTCGTCGGCGCGCGCGGGCGAGGTGGCCGCGGCAGTCGCCCGGTCGGCGGGCGCGACGAGTCGCACGGCGCACTGTTTGAAGTTCGGTTCCTTCGACTGGGGGTCCAGGGCATCGACGGTGAGGCGGTTGGTCGCCGGGTGGTGGATGGGGAGCCAGACCAGTCCCTCCGGCACGGCCGGGTCCGGGTCGACCGTCGCGGGGACGGCGTCACGGCGCGTCTCGACGACGACCGTGCCCTCCTCGACGGCGTCGCTGGCGGCGACGGTTTCGGGGTTGACCCGCGCGACCACCGGGTCGAGGTCGTCCACGTCGCGCGAGCGGACGCCCGTGTTGTACTGCTCGGACTCGCGGGCGGTCGTCAGCGTCAGCGGGTAGTCGTCGTCGACTGGCTCGGGCAGCCCCTCCTGGCGCGCCGTCGAGAAGCCCGCCTTCCCGCTCGGCGTCGGGAACGACCACGACTCCTCGCCGGTGTCCGGCTCCGGCTCGACGCCGTTGTCGCCGTCTCTGGGGACGTAGCCGCGGTTGCCGTCGTCGCCGTCGTAGTAGCGATACCCGGCGTCGGTCTGGGCGTCGGACGCCGGCCAGCGCAGCGCTTTCAGGTCCTCCAGCCGGTCGTAGGTGATCCCCGACATGTCCGCGAGACTGCCCGACGTGAGGCCCGCGAACTCGTCGAACAGCGTCTCGGGGTCGGGGTCGGGGTCGTCGAACAGTTCCGGGAACAGGCGCGCGCCGATGGTTGAGATGATCCGCAGGTCGGTCCAGACGCCGCTGGGCGCCTCGGTCGCGGCCCGCACGCGCGAGACGGTGCGCTCCATGTTCATCGCCGTCCCCTCGCACTCGCCCCAGGTCGCCGCCGGCAACACCACGTCCGCGAGTTCGGTGGTCTCGGTCCGGAAGGCGTCCTGGGCGACGAGGAACGTGTCTTCGAGCGCCGCCTTCGCCGCGCTCGCGTCGGGCATCCCCGCGACGGGGTTGGTGGCGACGGTGTAGGCGACCGAGATCTCGTCGTCGAACGCCTCGAACATCCCGACGGGACCGGGACCGGCGTCGTCGGGGAGCCGGTCGACGGGGACGCCCCACTCGTCGGCGACGAACGCGCGCTCGTCGGGGTCCTGGAACGGGCGCTGGCCGGGCCAGCTCCCCTTGCACGAGCAGACGCGGGTCCCCATCGAGTTGGCCTGACCGGTCAGCGAGAACGGGCCGCTGCCCGGTCGGAGGTTGCCCGTCGCGAGACAGATATCGATCAGCGCCCGGGAGATGTCGGTCCCCTGGACGTGCTGGTTGACGCCCATCCCCCAGTAACACAGCGCGTCCCGGGCGAAGGCGTTCGCGAGGCGGTCCACGTCGTCCATCGAGACGCCCGCCCGTTCGGCCGCGGACTCGCTGTCGGGCAGCGCCGTCTTCAGGTCGTCGAACCCCTCGGTCGCCTCGGCGACGAAGTCATCGTCGACGCGGTCGGTCTCGACGACCCGGGCCAGCACCGCCCGCGCGAGCGCCAGGTCCTGGCCGGGTTCGGGCGCGACGTGAGCGTCGGCGTGGCCGGCCGTCTCGGTCTCGACGGGGTCGACGGCGATCAGCTCGACGTCGTCCTCGTTCGCGGCCTGGCGGATCCACCGGAACATGACGGGGTGGGCCGCCGCCGGGTTCGCGCCCCAGACGACGTGTGCCTCGGCTTCGGGGATGTCGTCGTAGCTGCAGGGCGGCGCGTCGCTCCCGAACGCCTGGTAGTAGGCGGTGACGGCGCTGGCCATACACAGCGTCGTGTTGGCGTCGTAGTAGCGGGTCCCGAAGCCCCCGCGAGCCAGCTTGCCCAGCGCGTAGGCGGCTTCGTTGGTCTGCTGGCCGCTCCCCATGACCGCGACCTCACCGTCGGGGTAGTCCTCGATCCCCTGGAAGGCGCTCAGCGCCTCCGACAGCGCCACGTCCCAGGTGGTCGAGACCAGCTCGCCGTCCCGACGGACCATCGGCCGGGTCAGCCACTCCCCCTCGGGGTCGGAAGTCTCGCGCACGCCCCGCTGGCAAGCCAGCCCCTGGTTGACCGGGTGCGCTGCGTCGCCCCGCACCACGTCGATCCCGTTCCCGATGTCGGCTCCCCGCTGGAGGTGCCCGCACCCGACCGCACAGCGCATGCACGTCGTCGGCACCCAGTCGCTCATGGCTCGGCCACCACCGGCCGACCTCGACTACCGGTTTGTCCCGATCTTCCGCTACAATGTAGACGATCGCAAAGCATTCTGTCGTTCACTAGTCTATACGTGCTACACTAAACACTATCCCTTGGAGTATTAAAACACATATCGACACGATCGAAACGAACGGTCAGTTCGCCAGCGGCTATTGCCGGCGACGAGCGGTCCCGATCGGCTCGGTGACGGCGCCGGTGGACGAGATGCCGGTCCAGACCGAGCGAAAACGGCCAAGCGTCGCGGGAGTCGGACGGGGGTTATCCGGGGAGGTAGTCCGTCATCGACGAGGACTCGGGCTCGGGGAGGTCGAGGTCGACACCGGTGAGCGTCTCGACCGCCGACGCGACGGCGACGGCGAACTCGGTCGGTTCGACGGCGGCCGGTGCCGCCGAGAGCGCTTCCGTCTCGCCCGTCGGGACGACCGCGTCGGCCGCTTCGACGACTCGGTCCTCGCGTGCGGCGTTGGCGACGACGGTGTCGACCGCGGCGTCCACGTCGGCCAGTCGGTCGCACATTCGGGGGACGGCGTCGCTCCCCCGCTCGGCGTCGGGGACCACGAGCGCCACGGCGTCGGCGGCGGTCACGGCCGCGACCGATTGGTTGGCCCCCACGGGCGGCACGTCCACGAGGACGGCGTCGTAGCGCTCGGTCGCCGCCGACAGCCGCTCGGCGAGCCTGCGGGCGCACTCGCTGGTCTTCGCGCGCGCCAGCCGCTCGAACGGCGTCCGCGCCGGCGCGACGGTCACCGACCCCGCCAGGTCGAGCCCGAGTCGCGTCTCCGCCTCGGCCAGCGGCCGGTCCTCGGTCAACACGCGCGTCACGTCGGGCTCGATCCGCTCGGGCACGAACGCCGCCAGCCCCTGGGTCGAAAACGACGCATCGACGACCGCCACGTCCCGGCCGTCCCGCGCCAGCGTCGCCGCGAACTCGACCGAGAGCCGCGTCGCCCCCGCGCCACCGACGCCCCCGACCACCGCGTAGATCTCACCGCCTCCCTTCGTTCCGTCCATGTAGTCGGGTTGTCACCTACTCGGTGAAAAACCTACGTGTCGTCGCCTCCGGGACGGCTCGGGCCGCTCAGTCGGTGTCCTCGGCGATGGCTGCCGCGATATCGTCGAGTTCGTCGTCGTCCAACTCGGGGCGCTCGCCGAAGATCGAGTGGATCGGCCGCCCGCCGTCGTCCTCGAACCGCGGGACGACGTGGCCGTGCGTGTGAGGCACCTCCTGGCCCGCGACCTCGCCGTTGTTAAACGCGACCGTCGACCCGTCGGCGTCGACGGCCGACTCGATCGGGTCGACGAGTCGCTGCATCACGGCGAACACGTCCGCCGCCAGATCGTTCGGCATGTCCTGGACGTGTTCGTGGTGCGCTTTCGGGATGACCAGCGTGTGCCCCGGTGCCAGCGGGTTCGCGTCGAGAAACGCCAGCACGTCGTCGGTCTCGTAGACGGTACGACTCGGGATCTCCCCGGCCACGATCGAGCAGAAGATGCAATCGTCGCTCATGTCCGAGGCGTCGGCGCGAGCCCCAATCAAGGTTGCTCAACCATCTTTTTCCCGGAGGGGTTTCCTCGCTCACTCTGTTCGCTGCGGGAACCCCTCCGGCAAAAACATGGGTGAAAAAGGCCGAACTCGCGCTCTGCGCGAGTTCGGTGAACCGGCGCCTTCGGCGCCGGATGCTCAATGCAGACAAAATACTTAGCGTTTCTAATTCGATTTGAATCTGGTTCCAATGCGTTACGTGCTCTCCATGCTCTTGATTATACTTGTAATCAGTGCTGGTTGTATCATGTCGAACAATCCGGTAACAACATCATCCGAGACACCTCTTAGCCCTGCTTCCACTGGCAACTCGACAGTTACGACTACAGCAGGACTTACTGTCACTCCGACAGCAACGAAACCGTCTACCACTGAAATCCTTCCAAATATCCCGAAGCCATACGATAATTGTACGGTACAGCCGCTCCCTAATGGGACCTATCCATCTTTGCCTGACGAAATCACTGAACGGAGTGCGAAGGATTTTGCCCTTGAATTTGAGAAAACATATGGGTGGGAAGAACTCGCCGGTGAGCAGGACACGAATGTAAGTGGCTTCGATGGGTTTGCCACCGAGACCGCTCAGCGGACGGATGTTGGCTATATTGTGAAGACGACAGTGAGGCTTGACTTCGTGACTGAAAGCGGTGACACAACCTTGGCAGGAAGCACAAACTCCCATGGCTGGTACTACGTGACAGCGGAATTCGCTGTCCGTGCTCCTTTCTCATCTGAGACTATCCCTGAGTCCGGATGGGAAACGGTCGCATGCGCATGAATCTAACTGTTCAGTTTGCACATCGAATCGAACACGACGCTCGCGTTCGTCGAACCGCTCGTGACGGCGTCAGGCGACCGCCGAACGGATGAGCACGTGTACCAGTGAGTTCGCTCGCCGGCCGAGACGACGCGGCCCGGAACGCGACGCTTAACCGGGCGAGGCCAGTACCACGGGGCAATGAGTCGCTCCGGCGAGTTCTGCCCCCGTTGCGGGGACGAGATCGAGGCGAACCTCGACGCCCGGCCGGCGGCGCCGGGCGGGGCGGGGTCGCGCGACGGCGACAGTGTACTCTGCGACGACTGCTACTTCGAGGAGTTCGACCTGGTCGACGCGCCGGACCGCATCGACGTGCGCGTCTGCTCGCAGTGCGGCGCGGTCCACCGGGGCAACCGCTGGGTCGACGTGGGCGCCGAGGACTACACCGACATCGCCGTCGAGGAGGTCTCGGAGGCGCTCGGCGTCCACCTCGACGCCACGGACGTGAGCTGGGAGGTCGCCCCCGAACAGGTCGACGAGAACAACATCAGGATGCACTGCCAGTTCTCCGGCGTAGTGCGGGGGACGCTCGTCTCCGAGGAGGTGGTCGTGCCGGTGAAGATCGCCCGCCAGACCTGCGACCGCTGCGGTCGGATCGCGGGCGGGTCCTACGCCGCGATCGTGCAGGTCCGCGCCGACGAGCGCACCCCGACCGCCGAGGAGGAGGAAACGGCCCAGGAGGTCGCCGAGGCGTACATCGCCGAGCGGGAGGCCACCGGCGACCGCAACGCGTTCATCACCGAGGTCACGGAGGTCGACGAGGGGCTGAACATGAAGATCTCCACCAACCAGATGGGCCAGGGGATCGCCAAGCGGATCACCGACCGCCTGGGCGGGGGCTTCGAGGACTACGAGACGCTCGTGACGGAGGACGGCGACGGCAACGAGGTCTACCGGGTCACCTTCGCCGTCCGCCTGCCGCGCTACAGGGCAGGAGAGGTCATCGACCCCGAGGACGGCGACGGCCCCGTCCTCGTCCGCAGCGTCCGGGGCAACCTCAAGGGGACTCGACTCGCCACGGGCGAGGACTACGAGGCCAGTTTCGAGGACGGCGACGCGCCCGACGCGCGCCGCCTGGGCACCCGCGAGGACGCCGCCGAGACGACCGTCGTCGCCGTCGAGGACGAGAACGCCGTACAGGTGTTAGACCCCGAGACCTACGCGGCCGAGACGATCCCCCGCCCGGAGTACTTCGACACCGACGCCGACGAGGTACCCGTGATCAAGAGTCGCGCGGGCCTGCACGTCCTCCCCGAGGACGCCGTCGACGCCGCCGGGGACTGACGAGGACCGCCGGGGACTGACGAAGAGCGTCACTTGCCGGAACGCCGGCGGCTTCTGACCGGTCGGCGGCAACTTTTTTCGTCGTTCGGCCGGTTGGTCGACACATGTTCGAGGCCCTCCGTTCGGTACGGACCGTGACGCGGCGGTTCGTCGCGCTCCTTCCAGTGCTGATCGCCGTCGCGACGCTGCCGACCGTCCTGCTGGTGCTGTTCAACGGCGGCGTCGTGACCGCGATCGAGGTCGCGATCGCAGGCTGGCTGTTGGCGACGCCGGTGGCGGCGCTGCTCGTATGGGTCGTCTTGAACCTCTCGCCGGTGGATCTGCCGGATTCGCTCGGCGAGCGAACCGTCGACCTCCCGTCGATGCTGGACGGGCGGGAGTCGGGCGACGACCGAACCGGCGGCGACGACCCGGTCGAGACGCTCCGCGAACGGTTCGCCCGCGGCGAGATCGACCAGACCGAGTTCGAGCGCCGTCTCGACGCCCTGCTGGCCGCCGAGGACGGCGCGAGCGACGGCCCGTCCGGCTCGCCGGTCGACCACACGGAATCGCACGGCCGCGCGGAGTCACACGGGCAGTCGCGCCCGGACGACCGCTCGCCGGCGCCCGGCCGCGACCGCGAGCCCGAGTCGACCTGAGCGACGCCGCGCCCGCGCCTCACTGCGACGGCGGGCTGGCAGTCCGGCGGTCCGGCGCTGCTCCGACTCGAAACCGTTTCGGCCGTCGGCCGTCTGGAGGCGAGTAGATGGACGAGCGCGACGAGCGACTGGCCGTGGTCGTCGACAAACCCCGCGCCGAGGCGGTCATCGACGAACTGGAGCGGGCGGGCGTCTACGACCCCGACCGATCGGTCCGCGAGTACGACGAGGGGAGCGTCTCGCTCCCGGTGACGGCGGTCCCCGAGGCCGTCGACTACCGCGAGGTCGTCCGGCAGGTCGGCGAGCCGCGGCTCCGGGATCTGGCCGACCACCTCCGCGAGCGCGGGTGGACCGACGCGGAGATCGAGTCGGCGCCGTCGTCGTGGGCGGTGCTGGGGACGGTCGTCCTCGTCGACACCGGCGACGCGCCCCGCCCCGAGGAACTCGGTGAGGCGCTGCTGGCCCTGCACGGCGCCGCCGACACCGTGCTGGCCCGCGGGCCGATCACCGGCGCTCACCGCGAGCCCGACGTGACCGTGCTGGCCGGCGAGGGCGACACCGAGACGGTCCACCGCGAGCACGGCACCACCTACGCGATGGACCTGGCCGAGGTGATGTTCTCGCCGGGGAACAAGGCAGAACGAGCGCGGATGGGTGAGGAAGTAGACGAAGGCGAGCGCGTCGTCGACATGTTCGCCGGGATCGGCTACTTCACGCTGCCGATGGCCCGCGCGGGCGCCGAGGTGACCGCCATCGAGCGCAACCCCGCCTCCTTCGAGTTCCTGCTGGAGAACGTCCGCCGCAACGGCGTCACCGACCGCGTCCATCCCTACCGGGCCGACTGCCGCGATGTCCTCGAACAGGTCGACCCGGCGACGGACGTGCGTGCCGACCGGATCGTGATGGGCTACTTCGAGGCTTCCGAGCCGCGTTCGGAAGACGGTCGGAGTCCCTCCGACGCTTCCCACGAGTACCTCGACAGCGCGCTCGGGGCGCTCGAACCCGGCGGCGTCGTCCACATGCACGAGGCGACGCCGGAGGGGCTGGTGCCCGACCGCCCCGTCGGGCGGCTCCGGGACGCGGCCGCCGAGCGCGGCCGGTCCGTCGACGTCATCGAAACGCGCCGCGTCAAGGGCTACAGCGAGGGCGTGGCCCACGTCGTCGTCGACGCGCGCGTCGACTGAGCCGGCCGGTCGGTCCGAGCGAACGGACCGGTCGGCTCGATGGCACGACTCCCGATAGCGTGGGGCGGTTCCGGGCCGCGGGCACCACAGTAGTTTTTATCCCGTGGGGAGGAACAGTCCGTACATGGCGCCGGGGCCGTACGAGCGGGTGCTGGAGACGCTGGAAGATTTAGACGCCCGTCTCGCCGGCCTGGAGGTCGGCTACAACGAGACCAACGCCTCGGCGGCCCAGGAACACGTCGACCAACTGGGGGAGTTCTTCGAGAGCGAACCCGAGCACTTCGTCGCGCTCCGGGACGCGGTCGACAGTCTCGTCGAGGCGGAGGATTCGACCCACGCCGCGACGGCCAAGGAACACGCCGACGCGTTGCGAGACCGCGTCGAGGCCCAACTCGACGAGGAGTAGCGGGGGTCAGCCGGATGGACGATTTCGAAACTGCGTCGGTGCGTCCGCGTCGCGATGTCGTCCCGGTGATGTCGATCCCGTTCTGTCGAGGTGGACCTCCTGATGAGTTCGGCGTGCCAACGTACCACCGAATCTTATACCAGATAGCGTTGGTGTTCACAGGACCGTGCTGAATACAGAGGACGAACCTATCGGTACCGGCCTACCAATCATTCAGATCTCCCTGTGTAGGCAGAGTGTTCGGAAGAGAATATCTCGGCCGCCCGATTCAGGGGAATCCGATGCTCGGGACGAACTGGGCAACCCCGTACCAGAGGCAAATGCCGCCGATGAAGAAGTAGACGGTAGCCCGCTTGAGTTGGTGTTTCACCGCGCCCTTCCGGCGCCGATCGGTGAGGTAGAACGTCCCGTCGTCAGCGGGGACGATCTTTGCAACCGGCGCGTGCGGGTCGTCGCTATCTACGGGTTCGGCGTGGCCGATAACGTGGACTTCGTCTCCGCTCGCGAGCGTCTCCTCGAAGTAGCGGCGGTCGCCCTGCTCGTCTTCCCACGTCGGCACGTCGGCCTCGGGCTGTCGCTCCCGGAGTTCGTGTTCGTCCGTGAACTCTCGAACGTGGTCGGGAGGAGCCTCGGAGACGGCCACCTCCAACACAGGATCGCCAGGGAAGCCCGCGAGGTCCAGTTCCAGTCCGTTTAGCTCCTCCTCTCCCGACACCTCGACACGGACCGGGCCGGACCCGTCGTCAACGAGGAATGACACGGTCTTGTACCCCTCCCCCCGGCCCCACCAGTGATGGCCACTCCCCAACTCGTGGCCGACGAATTCCTTGAGCTGCCACTTCGAGAGCACCCCTCGCTCCCGCTTAAAGGGAGAGCGGAGAGCGTCTGTGACTGGCCCCTCAATTCGTGCGTTGATGGCGACCATCCCCGACTCGGCAATGCTCCCGGTAGCCACGATCGACCTGTCGAACACGCCTACCTGATGGCGAACCCGTTTTATACCCACATAGATGGCGAACACGCCGAACAGCAGGACACCTCCGTCGAACAGCGTTCCAAGGGCGTCAGTAATCGCCCGGATCATCGTATGGAATAGCGTCGATATTCTGATAAAAGTCTTTCTGCGAAAACGGGCGACACGGGCCGTCCGTGGAGGACCGGTAGCTGTCGGGATCTCCCGTTTTCGCCAACAGAGTCCCCTGATGGTTGTACGGTCCAGCGACACTCGGAACCCCGACTCTCACGACCGATACGCGCCCTGTATTCAGTACAACGCTTCTGACAGATAACAGTCGTGTCACTGAAAAAATCAGTGCATCGTTCCTCTGTACTGAGCGAAGACTGGGAACAGAGGAGTGGTGCGGGAACCGTCGTGCGACACCCCTAGGAACGGCGAGCGAGGTCCCGTCTCACAGCCAGTCGACGAAGGTGCCCTCCAGCAGCGTCTCCTCCTGATGGTCGACGTATGTCGACTGCATCCCCCAGATGGCTTCGGCGAGGGGGACGTTCCGGTCGACGGCGGCGGCGACGTGGTCGTGTTTCCAGCGGGCGGGGGTGATCCGGCGGTCGGCCCGCTCGCGGAGCGGGCGGACGTAGCGGCGGGCGGCGTCCGTGGAGAGCCCCTGGGTCTCGAGACCCTGCCGGGCGGCCTCGAACAGCTCGCCGTAGATGTGGTCGAGGTCGGTCGTCTCCTCGCCGTCGGTGGTGATCCAGGTGAGGTCGGCGCCCAGCCCCTCGCGGCTGGCGGCGTAGAAGTTCTCGCGGGCACGCTCCCAGTCCATCGCCCGGACGGGGTGTTCGATGCTGGTGAGCGTGGTGAGCAGGCCGGCGAACACCGCCTGGAAGCTCACGGCGTCGCGGACGGTGGGCTGGCCGGGCAGCGGGCGGAACTCGATGCGGGCGTTGGCCTGGGGCTCGGTGGGTCCGTCGAAGACGGGGCGGATCCACCGCCAGTAGCTGCCGTGTTTGTGTCGGAAGTGGACGAACGCGTCGTCGAAGCGCCCCCCAGCCTCCACGTCCACCGGGACGATCGTCTCGTCGGCGACGACGTCGTCGATGGCGTCCTCGACGCTGTCGAAATCGGGCGGGAACCGGACCTTGTCGGCGTCGTCGTCGTCCGCCGGGTTGAGTACGTCCTCGAAGACGGTGATGCGGTTCTCCAGCCAGGCGTCCTCGACGATCTCGGTGTCGTCGGCGTCGTCGTACAGATCGGGCGGAAAGAAGGGGGCGTTGACGCCCAGGGCAAGCAGCGGCCCCGCCACCCGTAGAGCGTAGCGGAAGTACTCGGGCAAGTCGGGGGCGTGGGGGATCTGGTAGTGCGGCTGGATGGAGGTGATGAGGCTCTCGGGCATGACGGTGTCGGCCGACAGCGAGACGTGGGGTGCCTCGATGCGCATGCCCGTCGGGTAGTCGGTGTTGGCCATCGTGTGGTAGCGAGCGGCGTCGGACATGTTGGTCGCGATGCGGACGCCGTCCTGCTCGACCGAGTCACAGAGGTAGTCGGTCGCGGTCTCGCCCGTGGGCGGGACGGTCCACATGCCGTCGCTGACCAGGCGGATGTCGTCGCGGCCGGTTCGCTTCAGGGCCGGCGTGAGGTTCGCCTTGAGTTCGTGCTCCTGTGCGACGAGACCGTGCTCGTTGAGCGGCTGGGGGCTGGTCTGCATCTCGGCGTTGTGCAGCCCCAGTTCCTTCTCGAAGCCGATGAGATCGAGCAGGCCGCGTGGGACCCGCTTGAGCGACCCCGAGCGGGCGTCGACGGCGTACAGCTCGAGTTCGAGGCCGACGATGGCTTCCGTATTGTCGAACGTACCGTCGCGCACCTCGGTTTTGAGCCGCTCGGCCTCCTCGGCGGCCCGCCGGTCGAACGCCTCGCGGTCGACCGCCTGTGCCTCCCGGACGCGAGCCGCGAGTTCGGAGCCGGACATACCACCCCGTTCGACCGCCGCGGTACTTGAACGTGGGGCACTCGGGGAATCGAGCCACGAGATATTTACCGCCGACGCCGCGATATCTGTGTCGATGCCCCGACTCACGCGCCGCCGCGCCCTCCAGGCAGCGGTCGGACTGGCCGCCGGACTCGCCGGCTGCCCCGACGGCGACACCGACGCCGGCCGCGGTTCGGCCGGCACCCCCGTTGGGTCGCCGACACAGCCGGTCCCCACCGTCGGCGACGGCCGCGTCGTCGACCCCGAGTACGTCACGCTCCGCGCCGAAGAGGCCGATTACGACGACCCGCTCGCGTGGTTCGTCCCGGATCCCGCCGACAGGCCGACCGCCGGCGGGACCGTCGAGCCGACGGCCCGCGAGACAGAGGGCCTGGTCGCCGACGAGGCGACCGCGGAGACGTTCGCCGTCGCCGACCGCGTGACCGAGAGCGAGGTCTCCGCCGGCGCCGAGACCGCCCGCTCGTTCGTCGCCGAGACCGACTTCGACAGCGAGACGCTACTGGTCGACTGGCGCCCGGTCGAAGCGTGTTACCGGCTGGTGCTCTGTCACGTCGTCTGGAACGACGGCGAGGTCGAGACCCGCTACGGCCGCTTCCTCCGCGACGCCGACGTGGCCTGCGAGAGCGGCGAGCGCGACGCTCGCGTCACCATCGCTCGTCTCCCCGCCCCCCTCGACCCGACGGAGTTCGAGATGGGCGGGTCCGGCGTCGCCAGCGGCGAGTGCTTCCCGATGGAGCGCGAGCGCGCTCGACCGACGGCCCGGTCCCGCTCGGTGACAGAGACCGGACCGGCGACCGCTACCGACGCGGCCGCGCCAGCGACCACCGATGGAGGGTCCCGATGACGGACGATCCGTCGGCGTCCGACGCCGTCCGCTTCACTCGTCGGGGCGCGCTCGCGCTCGGCGGTGCGACGCTGCTGGCGGGTTGCGGCGGCCTGAACAACCCCCTGAAGCCGGGTCCAGTAGAACTCGACGGAGCCGCCCTGACCCGGACCGCCGACCGGGACGGGCCGTCGGTCGACCACCCGCTCCCGGTCGCGGTGGCCGACGCCCACGTCGCCGACTCCCGGGAGCGCGCTCATGCCATGCTCGATACGGTGCCGCTCCCACTGACTACCGACGACCTCCCCAACGGCGCGATGCGCGAGGCGATCGCAGACCGCGCCGAACATGCCCGCGAACACCTCGCAGAGGCGGTCAAGGCGACCGGGACTCGCGAGCGACTCCAGTTGCTCGCCCACGCCCGCGGTCCCGCCCGCGCGGTCGAGGCCACGTGGGCGACCGTCGAGGGCGACCTGACCGCCGCCGACGTGCGCTCAGCCCGGGAGTCGGTCCGCGCGGATCTCCGCCGGTTCCGCGAGGGACGGGAGTACGTGGGTGACCCCGGGGACCCGGTTCGCGCGGTGATCGTCCACGCGCTCGTCGGGTCGTGGCTCCGGGACGCAGACCGCCACGTCGTGGACGAACCCGACGAGTCCTCGCCTGTCACCCCGATCACCGTCGGCGAGCGCGCCAACGAGGTCGAACAGGCCCGCGCCACGCTCGGTGACGCTCGCCACGTCGGCGAGCGGTTCACCGAGTCGCTGTCCGAGCCCCGGTCGCTGGAGGCCACCTTCACCGATGCCCGCGACTCGCTGGCCGAGACGATCGACTCGCGGATGACCGACACGCCCGCCGAACACGCCGAACTCCCGGACCTCGTCGACGGCGGCGGCGACCTGGAGGGGACGGTCGCCGGCGCGGCGCTCCGCGAGTTACACGGCGACCTCCCCTACGAGGGGGAGTTCGTCCCGGCCGCCGAACTCCCCGGGCGGATCCTGTGGCAGGTCGAGACGCTGGCGCAGATCGGCGGCTTCGAGACGCTGCGCGACCGGATCGCCGCCGGCGACCACCGGACGATCGAGAGCGCCGACGACGTCGAAGAACTGCGGCGGGCGGCCGCGGCGGCCGTCGAGGACGCGCTGGCCGAGAGCGCGGACGAACGGCTTGCGCGGACGGAACTCGCCACCCTCGCGAGCTGGTTCGACTACGCCGCGGACAGCCTCGACCTCTACGGCGACGACTCGGTCGAACTCGAGCGGGTCGCCGACGACATCGCGCTGTACCGCCAGATCGAAGTGATCGCCGGCGCCGTCCCGGCGGCCGTCGACGAGACGCTAGCCGCGCTCGGGGTCGAGTGACTCGGTGATCGGCGGTCGCCGCTCCCGTCGACCCGTCCCGGACCACGAAACCTTTATTGCACCGTCGCTTCGCCCGATGTGTCAATGTACGGACTGACGCGACGACGGCTGCTGGCGGTCGCGGGAGCGGCGGCGCTCGGTGGCTGTGGCGGCCTCGGCACGAGCGGGGAGGGGGAGCCGACGCCGCTGGACGCGACGGCGGTCGCGACCGCCGTCTCGGGGTCGCTCCCGGCGGTGACCGAACCGTTTCCCGTCCTCGTCGCCCCGTCGCACTTCGCCGGCGCCCGGCGCGCGGTCCGGTCAACGCTCGGCGTTCTCCCCGAGCCGATCCCGTCGACGGGGCCGCCCGACGAGGGGACCCGGACGATGGTCGAGCGTAGCGTCGAGTACACTCGCGAGAGCCTCTCGACCGCGGGGAACGCCGAAACGGCCCGGGAACGACTCGATGACCTCCGCGACGCGCGCTTCTCGGCCGAGCGCGCCGCGGCCACGTGGGCGTTCGCGACCGACGAACTCTCCCGCGAGGCGGTGCGCTCGCGGGCGCTGACGCTCGAACGCCAGGTCGCGGAGTTCCGCGAGGACCGCGCCCTCGTCGGCGACCCCGCCGACCCCGTTCGAGCGTTGCTCGCCAACGCCATCGTCGAGTCGTTGGCCGAGCAGGCGGGCGACGACGCCACGCCCCAGTGGGACGACTACGAGCGCGCCTCCTCCGACGCACCGACCGCCGCCGACGCCGAGGCCGAACAGTTGCCCGACGCGCGAGCGGTCGGCGAGCGCGCCGGGACGATCGCGGAGGGTCGGGCGCGACTGGCCGACGCCCGCCACGTGGACGAGCAGTTCTCCGAATCGCTGACCGACGCTTCGTCGATGGGGTCGACGTTCGCTGACGCCAGCGAGTCGCTGACGGCGACGCTCGAATCGGATATCGCGGATCTCCCGGACCCGGACGTGAACACCGCGTCCGAACTGGTCGGGCCGGAGGTGGGCGATATCGGCCGGTCGGTCGAATCCGCGCTCCGACAGCTCCACGGCGACGCCCACTACCTCGCCGACCGCGACGCGACGGCGGACCCGGCTTCGGCCGTGCTCGGGCGCTACGAGGGGATCGCGATGGCCGGCGCCTTCCTGTCGCTACGCGAACGCGTAGTCGAGGGTGACGAACTCGATGTCGACGGCGCCGCGGATCTGCGCGAGCGCCGCGACGAGGCCGTCACGGCCGTCGGGGACGCGCTCGAAACCAGCGCCGACGAGCGACTGGCGCGGGAACTGCTGGCGTATCCGGTCGCGCAGATTGCCAGCACCGACGCGTCGCTCCGCGAGTGGGACCAGCCGACCCTCCAGCACGCCGCAGTGACCGACCGGGCCAGATACTACGTCGAGTTCGCCGCCCTCGCCCGCGCGACTCCCGACGCCGTCGACGAGACGCTGGCCGCGCTCGACGCCGCGTAGCCCCGTCACTCTCAGACGCGCCGTTCGATCGACTCGACCGCTTGCGCCGGGGTCTCGACGTGGTCGATACCCTCGACGCCGTCGACGGGCGCGCCTATGTCGCGCCCGTCTGCTCGTTGCGTCTGCGACGCAACGCCGTCGACGCTGTGGGTCCCGAGCCCCGCGACCGGTTTGCCGAAGTCCAGCGCGTGGCCGAGTTCCGAGAGCGTCCCGGTGCCGCCGTCGACCGCGACCGCGGCGTCGCCGTTCAGCACGACGAGGACGTTCCTGGCGTTGCCCATCCCGGTCGCGATCGCCGTCTCGACGTGCTCGTTGGCGTCCGCGCGGCGCTCGGTCGGCAGGATTCCGATGGTGTGGCCGCCGACCTCGCTCGCGCCGCGACAGACGGCCTCCATCACGCCGCCGAGACCACCGCAGACGACTTCGTGACCGCGTTCGGCGAGTTCCCGGCCGAGTTCCTCCGCGGTCGCGGCTTCCGTTTCGGTGACCCGTCCGCCGCCGATGACGCTGACTCGCATAGCTTCGAATGGCGTGCGGAACCACCTAAGTCGTCCCCGTCTGTGTGGGTCCGTATCCGGGCCCGGACGAAAATCGGAACCGAGAGCGACGACTTACTCGACCTGCTCGAACCAGTCTTCGACGCGGGAGACGGGTGCGCCGGTGATCTCCGCCACGTCAGCGGGCTCGCTATCGAGCATGTCGGCGACGGTGGCGATGCCGGCGTCGCGCAGGCGGTCGGCGTAGGTCGGGCCGATGCCGTCGACGGTGTCCACGTCGGGACTCGACGGCTCGTCCTCGGCGGCCGCGTCGTCCGCGGCGGTCACATCGTCCGATTCGGCCGCGTCGGTGGCGGCCTCGGCGGCCTCGTCCGCCATGGCCTCGACCTCTGCCTGGGCGTCATCCTCGGCGGCGGCCGAGCGGTCGGCGTACCACTCGCAGACCTCGGGCCAGACCTCCTCATGCGAGGAGGAGGACACCGAGAGGCCGATGTGGCCGGTGGCGTACTCGATGGTGGTCACGTCGTCGCTGCCGACGACCTCGTTGAACGGCTTGGAGGCGTCGGCGGGGATGAGGTGGTCGTACTCGCCCATGATCTGCAGGACGGGCATGTCGATCTCCTCGATGTCGACGTGGACCCCGTCGAGCTCCATCTCGTTGTGGTAGAGCTTGTTCTCCTGGTAGAGGTCGGTGAGGAACTGGTCGTAGGCTTCGCCGGCCACGTCGATGCCCTCGGAGAGCCACCGCTCCATGCGGCCGAAGTTCTCGACGAAGTCCTCGTTCTCGAGGTTCTCGTAGAAGCGGACGTACTTCGAGACGTAGTTGTCGACGGGGTCCATCAGCGCGAAGCCCACGTCGAGGAACTCCGCGGGGACGTTGCCGAACGTCTCGGTGACGTCGTCGGGGTCGTAGTACTCCGCCGACCCCCACTGTTCGAGGACGCCGCCGGTTCCCTGGAAGCACAGCCCCGCGGCCATCAGGCCCAGGGCGTTGACCTTCTCGGGGTGGAGCGCCGCGTACATGGCCGACATCGTGCCGCCCATGCAGTAGCCGAGGACGTTGATCGCGTCCTGACCCGAGCGCTCGCGAACCACGTCGACGCAGTTCTCGATGTAGCGGTTGACGTAGTCGTCCAGCGTCAGGTGCTGGTCCATCCGCGAGGGCTCGTTCCAGTCGATGAGGTAGACGTCGTGGCCCGCTTCGAGCAGGCGCCGCACCACGGAGCGCTCCTCCTGGAGGTCGAGGATGTACGGCTTGTTGATCAGCGCGTAGACGATGAGGATCGGCACGTCGTGGGTCTCCTCGGGCTCGATGCCGGCCTCCTCGGGCTGGTAGTGGAGCAGTTCGAGCTTGTTCTCCTCGTAGACGACTTCGCTTGGGGTCTGGCCCACGTCGACGTTCTCGACGGTCGCCACCGCGTCCGGGAGTTCGCTGTTGCTCTCGGTCGTCTGCGTGAACGACTCCAGCGCGGTGCGCTGGGTGTTGAGCGCGAGCGCGAAGGGGTTGAAGGGGTTGGCGCGTTCGCTGGCCATGTTACTCCTCCAGGTGGTCGAGGATGCGGTCGAGTTTCTGTTCGACCTCGTGCTGGCGCCGTTCGAGTTCGACGAGGCGCTCGCCGACCTCGTCCATGTCGTCGCGGGTGGGGAAGCCGAGCTGGGAGATGGTCTCCTGGCTCACGTCGTCGGCCTCGCGGCGCATCTCCATCATGCGCTCGACGAGCTGGCCGTTGGCGGCGGCGAAGGCGCTGGTCGACATGACCTCCTTGAACGCCTCGTTGGCCGACTGCAGCCAGATGTCGCGGAACTCCGCGATTTCGACGTCCTCGCCCTGGGCGGCGTCGGTGGTCCGCTCGAACATCTGCTCGGCGGCGTCCATCCACACCTCGTAGGCGCGGTTGTAGCCCTGCATGCCCTCGGCCATCGCGTCCTCCTCGGGCACCGAGTCCTCGACGGCCTCGGCCCACGACTCGACGAAGGCGGCCTGGGCCTTCATGTTCTGTTCGAGGGAGTCGGCGACCGCGTCGTTCATCTCCTCGACCATCTCTGTCCACTGCTCCTGCATCTCGTTGGTGTTGCTCATGGGTATGTCTCCGGTGTCCTGAAAGAAAAAACCGTGTTCCTACGCGTCGACGGCGTTGGCGGCGCGCTCCTGCACGTCGGTGACCTGGTCCTGCAGGTCCTCGACCTGGTGTTGAAGCGTCTCCATCTGATCGCCCCACTGCTCGGCCACGTCGACCGACTGGGCCTCGAGCTCCTCGTGGGCCTCGGTGAGCATCGCGACCTGCTCGTCGAGCGCCTCGACGTAGTCGTGGGTCAGCTCGTCGTAGGCGTCGATGCCCTGCTCGTACTCGTCGGCGACGGTCTCGAAGACCTCCGCGTGGTTCTCCAGCAGGAAGTCGTACTGCTCGTCGACGGCCGCGCGCATCTCGTCGACGGTGCCGGCGGCGCCCGGCATCGAGGACTCGATCACGTCGAGGTAGCTGTGGACCATCGTCTGGGTCAGCTCGACGCCGCGGCGCTGTGCCGACTCCTGGCTGTCGAAGCTGTCGACGACGGCCTCGTTCATCGTCTGCTGCATCTCCAGGGTCTGCTCGAAGGCCTTCTGGCTCTGCTCGATCGTCGCGCGCTGCATCTCGAACGCCGTGGTGATGGGGGTCGTGTATGCCATGTGTATCACTCTCTGTTCCGCTTGACCGGGATGACGACGGTCTGAACGATGTCGCCCTCTTCGATGTCCAGCGCCTCGCGCTCGGCGTCGGGAATAGAGATCCGGCCGCCCGACTGGACGCGCGTCTTGAAGGTCGCCATCTGACTCATCGCGCCGAGCTGGTTCATGTCCAGCCCCCCTGCGCCCGCCTGCATCATCCGACCCAGCATCTCCTGTTGGGTCTCCATCGCCTGCTCGCTCATCTCCTGCATCCCACTGAACATCGGCGGCCACGTCGGACCGTCGTTCTCGTCGGTCATCGGTCAACGATACGTACACCCCTCAGTTACATAAGGATTGCGCTCAATACCATTTCATACCATTCGATACCATTCGATGGATCAACCCCTCGAACCGGACGGGTCCGGTGGCGTCGAACCGGTCGGAGCGGGCGTCGACCGACCGACGGCCGAACCGGGTGGGACGAGCAAGGGTGGCGGGTGGGTGCGGTAGCCCGCGGTTATCGACCGGGCGGTGACTGGCCGGATGACCTCGGTTTCGGTCGCCGCGAAATCCGCCGCGAGTAAGCGACGCGTATGCGCCGTAGCGGGCCGAGAAGCCGCTTCTGTCGCGATATCGCCAGCTCGGTACCACTACGTTTTAATAGCATCAAACCCAAACGCGGGTATCGATGAGTTCTGAACCGCACCGAAACGCGCTGCTTGACACGTGGGCCGAGACGTCCTCGCACATGTTCAACAGCGTGGTCGCGGCCAACCGGGCGGCGTTCGCGGCCTTCGGGGTCACACCGTCGGGCGACGACGAGGGGATCGAGGCCGTCGACCGCATCGAGGCCGACGAGGACCTGCCCGAGTGGCACGTCGAGCTGACGGAACACGACCGCGACCGGCTGGGCGTCGGCGACCGCGTCGAGTTCACCAAGACCATCTCCGACCGCGACGTGCAGTCGTTCGCGGCCGCCAGCGGCGACACCAACCCGCTCCACCTGGACGACGAGTTCGCGAGCAAGACCCGCTTCCGGGGCCGCATCGCCCACGGGACACTCGTCGGCGGCCTCATCTCCGCCGGCCTCGCGCGCCTGCCCGGGCTCACGATCTACCTCTCGCAGGATCTGGAGTTCCACAATCCCGTCCGCCTGGGCGACCGCCTGACCGCGGTCTGCGAGATCGTCGAGGACCTGGGCGACGACCAGTACCGCCTGACCACCCGCGTCGTCGACGACGGCGAGACCATCATCGACGGCGAAGCCGTCGTCCTCGTCGACGAACTGCCCGACGACGAGTAAACCGCGACCCGTCCGCCTTCTTCTCTCTCTCCGCCGCCCTCGCAGTCGCTACTCCCCATCCGCCGCCTCTCGCCGGTAGACGCCCTCCGTTTCGAGCCGAGCGCGCTCGCGGACCACCGACGGCGTCCGGCAGATCCCGGGTGCGCCGGTCACCTGCGGGACGGTGCAGTTGTTGCAGCTCTCGCAGAGCGCCCGCACGCCGTGGCGCTCGTCGCCCGTCCTAAGCAACCGCGCGCCGAGCCGCGGCTCGGCGTAGAACGGCCGCCCCATCCCCACCAGATCGCAGGCCGGTTCGCCGTCCGCACCGCCGCCGAGCAGGGCCGCACACGTCTCCCGCTCGCGGATCCCGCCTTCACAGAGGACGGGCACGTCG
>NZ_AOIU01000012.1 GCF_000337455.1 Halosimplex carlsbadense 2-9-1
CCCCGACTGCAGGTCCGCGTGCTCCCAGCCCCGCTCGGGGTAGGCACCGCGGACGACGCTCATGTCCCAGAACGTCGAGACCTCGACGGGCGCCACGGCGTCGTAGCCGATCTCGGCGACGCGCTCGCAGATGTCGATCGCGTCCGCCCGCGAGAGTCGGCGGCGGACGAACCGCGGCGCGGCGGTCTCGGCGGGCACCTTGGTCACGAGCGGGATATCGCCGGCGTGCTCGCGGACGGCGTCGTGGACCGCTTCGAGGAAGCGGACGCCGCCGCTGCCCGGCGGCTCCTCCGAACGCGTCCCGAACTCGTCGTCCCGGCGGTTGTAGAACGGCGAGAGGAACTGCTGGACGATCCCCATGTTCGCCCCGGAGAGGTGGAGTCCGTCGTAGCCGGCGTCGGCGGCGGAGCCCGCCGCCTCGCCGAACCGCTCGGCCAGGTCGTACACCGCCGCCGTCGTCATCACACGGGGCTGGAAGTCCACGAGCCCGAGCCGGTCGAGCGCCCGCAACTGCGCGGGCGGCCGCGAGACGGCCAGCTCCTCGTGGTCGGGGTTGCGCGCGCGGTGTTCGGCGTGCCAGACGGCGAGGCTGCGCAGGCCGCCGTGGCCCAGTTGGACGAAGATCCGGCCGCCGCGGTCGTGGACGGCCTCGGTGAGTCGGGAACAGCGGTCGACGAACGCCGGGTCGTGAAAGCGGGTCATGTTGGGCGCGGCGCAGCCGCTCTCGGCGGTGACGATGCTGGCGCCTTGGAAGATCAGACCCACGCCCGAGGCGGCCGTGGGTTCGAGTTCGTCGAGGAGGGTGTCGACGGCGTCGGGGCCGTTGCCGGCGCACTCCAGCAGCGGCGCGCGGTAGAGGCGGTTCGGGACCGAGACCCCGCCGATCGAGACGGGGTCGTCGAGCGTCGCCATACCCGAACTAGCCGAGTCCGCAGGTTAAGCTTACTCCCGGCGGATGGCGACGGCTACCGGTCCGCCGACGGACGAACCGTCTCGCAGTTATTTACCGCCGATCCGACTTCCTCCGATCGATGACCGAGCGGATCCTGCTCTCGCTGGACGGGAGCGCGGCCGAGGGGGACCGGACCGAGGAGACCGACCGCGCGATCGACGGGGCGCTCGACCTGGCGACGCGCCGCGGTGGGACCGTCCACGCGCTGTACGTCGTCGACACGGGCCGCTACGGCGAGCCGGCGCTGTCGAGCGCGGAACTGGTCGTCGACGGCGTCGAGGACGAGGGACACGACCTGCTGGCGGCGGTCGACCGGCGCGGCCGCGAGCGGGGCGTCACCGTCCTCACGCGCTGTTGCCACGGGCGACCCAACGAGGAACTGCCCGCCTACGCGGTCGAGATCGACGCCGACGCGGTCGTCCTCGCCGGCCGCCGCCCGGGTCGCGTCCATCGGGAACTCGAACGAGTCGCAGGTACCGTCGTCGCCCCGGGGACACTCGTCGGACGGTGACCGTCCGCGCCGGGTTCGCTCGTCGCCGGCAGCGGGTCGGGTTGCGTATCCATCCGTGAGACACTTCTCGTCCGCGCGCCAGACGAGGGTATGCGCGTCGCAGTCGCCGGCACGTTCGGACCGATCCACGACGGACACCGCGCGCTCTTCCGGAAAGCGCTCGAACGCGGTGAGGAGGGAGTTCTCGTCGCGCTGACCACCGACGAGTTCGCCCGCGGCAAGCGCGAGCGCCCGGTTCCCGACTTCACCGACAGACGCGAGCGGCTCCGCGAAGAGATCGACGCGCTCGACGAGTGGGATCGCGACGTGGAGATCCGCGAGTTGCACGACGAACACGGCATCGCGTCGACGGAGCCGGCCCTCGACGCGCTCGTCGTCTCGCCCGAGACGGCACACGAGATCGCCGACATCAACGCCGAGCGCGTCCGCCGGAACCTCGCCCCGATGGAGGGGTTCGTCGTCCCGTTCGTCCGCGCCGACGACGGCGAGCGGATCTCCTCGACGCGGCTGGTCGCCGGCGAGATCGACGAACACGGCGAGCTATCCGCGGGCGAGCAGTCGCCGACCGACGAGGCCTCCGGCGACGGCTCCGGGGACGACGCGATGGACGCCTGAGCGCTCAGCGGACGACGGTCACCGGCAGCGACGACCGCTCGACGATCCCCTTCGCGACGCTCCCGAGGACGCGCTCCTGGGCCTCCGAGAGACCGCGGTGGCCGACGAAGACGCCGTCGTACCCCTCCCTGGTCGCGAAGTCGGGGATCGTCCGCACGGGGTCGCCGTACAGCACCTCCCCGTCGATGTCCAGTCCCGCGTCGGCCGCACGCTCGACCGCGTCGTCCAGCAGGCGCTCGCCCCGGCGCTCGGCGTCGTCGACGCTCTCGACGACGAGCCGGTCGTCGTACTCGGCGCGGTCGGTCGGCGGCTCGGCGCCGCCGGTGTCGTACACGTCGGGGTCGACCGAGTGGACGGCGGCCAGCTCGGCGCCCGCCGCGGTCGCCATCTCGACGGCGTGGTCGAGCGCCCGGTCGCTCTCGCTCGAACCGTCGATCGCTACTGCGAATCGCATACGTGAACGTACGGCACGAACCGTCCTGAGCCTTTCTCCCGGCGGCGGTTCGAGCCCGCGCGCTGCCTACGCCGGTTCGCCGCCGGCGTTAGTCTGCGCCCTCCGATTCGTCCCCGTCGTCCGATCGGACCGTCAGCACCGGTACGTCAGCGGTGCGGACCACCTTCTCGGTGACGCTGCCGAGGAGGTACCGCTCCAGTCCGGTGCGGCCGTGGGTGCCCATGACGATCAGGTCGATCCCCTGATCGTCGACGTAGTCGAGGATCGCCCGGTGGGGGCTTCCCGTCGCGACCGATCCGGTCGCCTCGACGTCCGCGTCGCGCACTCGCGTCGCGGCGGTCTCAGTCGCGTTCTCGCCCATCTGCTCGAACGATTCGACCAGGTCGACGGTCCCGGCCTCGGCACCCACCGACGCCACGTCGACGACGTACAGCGAGTGGACCGTCGCGTCGAACTGCGCGGCCAACTCGATAGCCTCTTCGAGCGCCGCGCTCGCGCCCGCGCTCCCGTCCGTCGGAACGAGGATGTCCTCGTACATATACGAGCGTTCGACGCCGAGATATAAACTGGTGACGACCCGTCCCGCCCCGCGGCCTCGATCCCGGCCCCCGGCGAACTCACTTCTCCACGTCCAGCAGCGCGACCCGCTCGCGGACTGCGTCGGCCAGCGTCCCCTCGACCGCGTCCAGTTCGGCGTCGCTCACCTCGAAGTACTCGCGGACCCGATCCGGGTCGTACTCCCCGAGCGTCTCTGCCGGTTCGAGCCGACCGGGGCCGTCCATCCCGCGGACGGCCTCCACCGCTCGTCGCTCGGCCGCCGTGGCGCCGTCGCTCGGCGCCGATTCGGTCTCGGGTTCGGCGTCGGGGCCCCTCTCACCGGCGTCACCGGCGTCGACGAGGACGACCGCCGGGCACTCGCCCTCACTGACGCCGAGTTCGAGCGCGCGGTCGATCTGGCGGGTACCGGCGGCGTACAGCAGTATCTCGACCGCACGGTCGCGGGCGACGTTCTCGCCGCGGGCGAGCGACCGGTCGGCCAACTCGACCGCCCGACGGAGGTGCGCGCGGTCGACGACGCAGCGCGCGTCGAACGCCTGGACCGTCACGCCGTGCTCGTCGCCGATCGCGCCCAGGCGAGCGACGAACGCGTCGAGGTCCTCGACGGTCGCGACCCCCTCGACCGGCTCCATCAGAAGTCACCCAGGCTCGACTGGTCCTCCTCGTCGTCCGGGTCGGCGCCAGCGGACCCGCCGCCGCTCCCGCTCGCGCCCCCGTCGCTCTCGTCCGGGCGGGCGCTCTCGTCGGGGTCCACGCCGTCCATCGAGGGGTCGCGGTGGCCGGCGTTTTCCAGCACCGTCTCGGCGGTGCGCTCGCGCCCCCGGAGCGCCCCAAGCACGACGGACTTGTCGGCCTCCCGGAGATCGGCGCGGTCCTCGATGCCCGCGTCGAACAGCCGCCGGGCGCGCTTGCGGCCGACGCTCCGGACGCCCGCGAGGTCGGTCAGCTCCTCGCGGACGCCGTGTTCGGCCCGGACCCGCGCCTCGCGGATCGCCGGGGCGAGCCCGAGGCCCAGCTCGCCCGCCAGCGACTCCGCCGCGCCGAGCAGCCACTGGGCGGTCTCGACCTTGCCGCGCACGTCGCCGGGGCCCACGCCGTAGCGGTCGGTAACGACCTCTTCGTCGACCTCGCTGGCCCAGTCTTCGAGCATGCGGGCGGTCTTCAGCGCCGACAGCCAGTCCTCGAAGGCGGGGTCGAACTCGCTTGGCATCGACCCGAGGAACTCCGCCTCGCGCTCGAAGGCGAGCATCTGGTACTCCTCCTCGTCGCCCGAGCGCAGGTAGAGCTCGTACATGTCCGGCGTGCGAGCGACGAGGTGGTACAGACCCATCGCGGTGGGGTCCGGCCGTTCGGTCTCCTCGTCGTCCTCGGCGTCGGCGGCCAGATCGCTCGCGGTCGTGAACCCCGGCGGCTCCTCGCCCTCGGCGGGCGCGTCGGCGGCCGGGCGGTCGGCCGCGCTCGCCCCGTCGTCTGCGCGGGCGCGCCCGTCGCCGCGCTGCCAGGCGCGCAGCCCGTCGATGATCTCCGCCGCGCTCATCGGGTCGAGGTAGAGCCGCGAGACGGTGTGGCCCAGCGAGGTCGCGGCCAGGTCGCCGCCGTCGCGCTCCATGAACTCGTTGCGTTCGAGGTACTCGATCATGTCGTCCATCACGCGCTCCAGACGGCCGCGCTCGGTCGTCTGGGAGGCGTACAGCGTCCCTTCGAGAAACTCCAGCAACCCCTCGCGGGAGTTGGCGAACCCGGAGGCGACGGTGGCGAGGATGTGGGTCCGCAGCGCGGGCTCGGCGGCGAGTTTCGACTCGACGGGCTCGGGGTCGGCCCAGACGTACCGCTCGAACAGCTCGTCCAGCTCGTCGTGGCTGTTGGCGATGAGCAGCGCTTCACCGTAGGGGTCCAGCCCCGGGCGGCCGGCACGCCCCATCATCTGGTGGACCTCCAGCACCGACAGCGGCTGCATCCCGCCGGCGGTGCCGTCGTAGCGGCGCCAGTCGCGGACGACCACGCGCCGCGAGGGGGTGTTGACCCCCGCCGCCAGCGTCGGCGTCGCCGAGACCACCTTGACGAGCCTGTCGCGGAAGGCCTCCTCGACGAGCGAGCGGTGTCCGCTCGCCAGTCCCGCGTGGTGGAAGGCGGCGCCGCCCTCGACGGCCTCGGCCAGGTCGTCGCTCGTGTCCGTGTCGCTCACCTCCCGGATCTCGTCGGCGACCTCGGCCAGCTGGTCGCGCTCGTCGGCCGTGAGGTGGGGCTCGACCGTCGAGGCCAGCCGGCCGGCGGCGGCCTCGGCGTTGCGCCGGGAGTTGACGAACACCAGCGTCGACCCCTCGTCCTCCAGGGTGTCGCGGACGATCGCCGCGGTGGGTTTCTCCGAGTTCCTGACCGGAAGTTCGCTCTGTGAGCCGTCCTCCAGATGCAGCGCCTGCCCGTAGTGGACCCCCTTCTTCAGGTCGATCGGTCGCCAGTCGGAATCGACGAGGGCGGCGTCGAGCCACTCGGCCAGCGCCTCGGCGTTGCCGATCGTCGCCGAGAGCGCCACCGTCTGCAGGTCGGGGTTGAGCTGGCGCAGCTTCGCCAGCGTCACTTCGAGGGTCGGGCCGCGCTGGCCGTCGTCGACGAGGTGGACCTCGTCGCTCACGACGCAGGTCAGGTCGTCCAGCCACGGGGCGTCGTTCCTGACCAGCGAGTCGACCTTCTCGCTGGTGGCGACGACGATGTCCTTCGTGGCGAGCCAGCCGCCCTCGGACTCGTAGTTGCCCGTCGAGACCCCCACGTCGAGGCCGTACTGCTCGAACTGTTCGAACTCCTCGCGCTTCTCGCTCGCCAGGGCGCGGAGGGGAACGATGTAGAGCGCCTTCCCGCCGCGCTCGACGGAGGCGAGCATGGCGAGCGTGGCGACGAGGGTCTTCCCGCTGGCCGTGGGGACGCTGGCGACCAGGTTCTCGCCCTCGGTGACGCCCGCCTCCACCGCTTGGCCCTGTGGCGGGTACAGCGATTCGATGCCGTCCGCGCGCAGGTGGTCGGGTAACCACTCGGGCACGGCCGGGATGTCCGCGACGTCCATTACTGGCGTGGTAGTGCGCTCCGCGATTTAAACTGTCGGGACCATCTTTTTCGCTCGGGGGTGTCCTCGCGCCCGAAGGGCGCTGCGGGCACCCCCGAGCCAAAAACATGGGTGAAAAAGCGCGAGCGGCGCCGCCGCTCGCGTGAACCGCGCGCCTGCGGCGCGCGGATGCTCGGTACAGGTGTCCAAGTGAGCAATTGCGGTGGCGCGCGCTGTCGCGAGTCTTGTGTCGCGACAGCACCGCGCGAGGGATGAGCGAGTGAACGTAGCGAACGAGCGAATCGGTTGGGGAGGTGTGTGGCTGTTTGCGGTGCTGTGCGGTCCCTGGTGTCTGCGCGAACCGTGTGAGCGCAGGCTCAGGAGAGCTTGCTCTCCTGGTGGACTGAAAGGGCGAGGTGCGCTCGCGTCCAGTTTAGTCGCCTGAGCGGGCACTATCCGCGTGGGCGGTGCGGAGAGCGCGGATATCCCGGTCAGCGACAGCGAGCGCACCGAGGGCTTTCACCGCTTGTTGTCGACTGCGGTCGCTATCCTCTCCATCTCTTCCACGATGACACGACTCGAAACAACTGCTACACTCGCAACGCGAACGGTTCGTCGTCGTTTCGAGTACCACCCACGCTTAGGTGCGCGCACACCCACAGCCGATCCATGCAGGTCGAAGCACATTCGGCGAACGAGACGGTCGAAGTCACCGACGGCGTCCACCTCACACAGCTGGCGGTCGGCGACCGGATGAGCATGCAACACGTCCACATCGAGCCGGGGGCGGTCGTCCCGGAACACAGCCACGAACACGAGCAGGTCGGCTACATCACGAGCGGGTCGGGCGTGTTCGTGGTCGACGGCGAGGAGTTCCCGGTGAGTTCGGGCGACGCCTACCACCTCGGGAGCGAGGAACCCCACAGCGTCGAGGCGACGGGCGACGAGTCGCTGGACGGCATCGACGTGTTCGCGCCGCCGCGGGCGAACCCCGACTGGATGGACTGAGTCGTAGGCGCGGACGACGCGTCGCGCGCCCCACGGCGAACACCTGAGTCCAAAGGTCTAAGCACCGTCGTCGCCAACTACGGATCACTATGAGCACCGAAACCGAGGACGGCGACGACCTGCGCGAGCGCATCTCGAACTTCCTGCGGCGGAACTTCCCGCAGATCCAGATGCACGGGGGCAGCGCGGCCATCGAGGAGATCAACCGCGAGAGCGGCACCGTGACGATCCAGCTGGGCGGCGCGTGTTCGGGCTGTGGCATCTCCCCGATGACGATCCAGGCCATCAAGACCCGCATGACCAAGGAGATCCCCGAGATCGAGACGGTCAACGCCCGCACGGGCGGCGGCATGGGCGGCGGCGGCGAAGGCATGATGGGCGGCGACACCGGGCCCTCGATGCCCGGCGACTCCCGCGGCGGCGAGATCGGCGGCGACGACGACGAAGGCCCCGAAGCGCCGTTCTGAGGCCGCGCCCTCGGTTCATCTTCTCACGTTTTTCACACCGACTAGCCGCGGCGCTGGCAGTCGAACGGGAGCCGAACGTACCGGCCGCGAGAAGCGCCTACAGGCCGAGCGCCGTCGTGACCGGGACCCCGGCGGCGACGGCGCCGAGGAGGTAGCCGCCCAGCACCCCGGCGTTCAGCGGCGGGAGGCCGGCGTGGGCGCCCTCGACGCGGTGGACGAGATACAGCAGGCCGCCCATGCCGACGAGCCCGCCGACGAGAGCGCCGAGGGCGGGCGCGTTGGCGTTGAGCGCCGGGACGACCGCTGGCGCGTCGAGGAAGTGGCCGGCGCTGACCGCGAGCATCCCCGGAATGATCGCGTCGCCGAGTCCGAGGAGGGCGATCTCCGAGCGTGTCGGGGCCTCGGCGTCGTCCGCCGGCGGTTCGCCGGTGGCTTCGTCCCCGCTCTCGTCCCCACCGATCAGGTCGAACTCGGGGTCGCGCATCGAGAAGTCGAGCGAGTGGGGGACGACGAAGACGATGGGCGCGTTCAGGTCGCCCAGGCCCGCGGCGAGTTCCTGCATGTGGCCGGAGACGTAGACGGCGTAGGCGTCGTAGCCGGCCCAGGCGACCAGGAGGACGACGACCGGGAGCGGCCCGAAGCCGAGTCCGAGCATCGGGATCGCCGCGGCGCCGAAGACCACCGCCGCGATGTCGTTGACGTACCACTCGGGGTAGCCCCAGAGGACGGCGAAGGTGACGAGCGTGACCGCTATCGAGGCGGGGCTGTTCGGCAGCCCCATCGCGGCGCTCCCGCCGGCGGCGATCGACCCGGTCCCGGTCAGGGCCACGAACGCCACGGCGGTGAGCGTGCTCGCCGAGCCCAGCAGGAACACGCGGACGAGCGTCTCGCCGTAGCCGTAGCGGAACGCGGCGACCATGCCGGCCGTCGCGACCAGCAACATCGCGGCGAAGACGCCGACGTTCCCGACGCTTCCGGGGTCCTGGAACATGGCCAGCCCCATCGCGGCGATCTCGTCGGTCAGCGCGAGGCCCAGCAGGATGGTCGCGGCGTAGCACGCGACGATCCCGGCGTAGGCGTAGGTGCCGGAGGGAACGGGGGTCGCCGACTCGGCCGCGTCGGTGTCGGCGACGCTGTCGTCCGCGGCGTCGGCGGCACGCTCGCTCATGGCTCGGTCCCCGCGCCGAGCCGAGTCGTCGACACCACCGACGACGGCGTTCGTTGCATAGTCGGGTCCGAGGGCCACCGCCGGCAAATACCTCCCGGACTCGCCGTCGGGGGCGGCGGCCTGCGGGCGGGTGCGGGGGTGGGCGCGGAGCGGACGCCGAATCACGGAGTTTAATTCCGTGCGAGGCGCCCCCCTATCCATGAGCGAGACAGACGGTCCGGGGAACGTCCTCTTCGTCGTCATGGACACGGTCCGCCAGAGCCACCTCTCGGTGTACGGCTACGACCGGCCGACGACGCCGAACCTGGAGGACTTCGCCGACGACGCGCGCGTCTTCGAGGAGGCCGTCGCGCCGGCGCCCTGGACCCTGCCCGTCCACGCCTCGCTGTTTACCGGGCTCTACCCCACCCAGCACGGCGCCACCCAGGAGAACCCCTACCTGGAGGGCGCCACCACCCTCGCCGAGTCGCTGTCGGCCGCCGGCTACGCCACCGCCTGTTACTCCTCGAACGCCTGGATCACCCCCTACACCAACCTCGCCGACGGCTTCGACGACCAGGACAACTTCTTCCAGGTCATGCCCGGCGACCTGCTGTCGGGCCCGCTCTCGAAGATCTGGAAGACGATGAACGACAACGACACGCTCCGGTCGGTCGCCGACCGGCTCGTCGAACTCGGCAACACCGCCCACGAGTACTTCGCCGAGAGCGGCGGCGGCGACACCAAGACCCCCGAGATCGTCGACCGCGTCCAGGAGTTCGTCGAAGACAGCGAGGAGAACGGCGACGAGTGGTTCTCCTTCGTCAACCTGATGGACGCCCACCTGCCGTATCACCCACCGGAGGAGTTCGCCGACGAGTTCGCCCCCGGCGTCGACTCCACCGCCGTCTGCCAGAACTCCAAGGAGTACAACTCCGGCGCCCGCGACATCGACGACGACGAGTGGGAGGACATCGAGGGGCTCTACGACGCCGAGATCGCCCACATCGACCACCACCTCGGCCGGCTGTTCGACTGGCTGCGGGAGACCGACCGCTGGGAGGACACCCTCGTCGTCGTCTGCGCCGACCACGGCGAGCTGTTCGGGGAACACGGTCTGTACGGCCACGAGTTCGGTATCTACGACCCGCTGGTCAACGTCCCGCTCATGGTCAAACACCCCGACGTCGAGGCCGAACGCGACACCGAGACCCAGGTCGAGTTGCAGGACCTCTATCACACGGTACTGGACCACGCGGGCGTCGAAGCCGGCGCGGGCGGCGAGCCGTTCGACCGCGCCCGCTCGCTGCTCGACGCCGACTACCGCGAGTTCGCGAGCGTCGACGCGCCCCGCGGTGCCGAGTCCCGCTTCTCGGCCCACGACGAGGGCGAACTCGACGACTACGCCTTCGTCGACTACCACCGCCCCGTCGTCGAACTCAACCAGCTGGAGAGCAAGGCCAGCGCGGCCGGCATCGACCTCGACCAGGACTCCCGGTTCTACTCGCGGATGCGCGCCGGCCGCCGAACGGACGGGAAGTACATCCGCAACGAGCGGATCGCCGACGAGGCCTACCGGCTCGACACCGACCCGGACGAACTGGCGGACCTGGCCGGCGGTGACGACGAGGTGATCGCCGCGACGGAGGGCGCGCTCGTCACGTTCGAGTCGGAGATGGACGGCGAGTGGGCGGACGTGACCGACGAGGACGTGCTCGACGACATGGGCGACGAGGCGAAAGACCGCCTGTCGGACCTGGGATACATCGAGTAACCGTGAGCGAAACCGGACGGGATCTGTTCGACTTCGTCGACCGCCGGACGGCCCTGAAGATCGTCGGCGGCTTCGCCATCGCCTTCGTCGTCCTCGGGCTGATCGCCTACGGTATCGGTCTCGATAAGATCCAGCGCGAACTCGCCCGCGCGGACCCGCGGTGGCTCGCGGCGGGCTGTCTCTCGACGGCCGTCGGACTCGTCGCCTGGGCGAAGGCCTGGCAGGTCGTACTCCGGGTGGTCGGCTACCGCGTCCCGTTCCGCAAGCTCGTCGTCACCTACTACGCCGCGACGTTCGCCAACTACGTCACCCCGCTTGGCCAGGCCGGCGGCGAACCCTTCATCGCCTACGTCCTCTCCAGGGACACCGAAGCGAGCTACGAGGACTCGCTGGCCTCCGTGGTGACGGCGGACCTGTTGAACCTCCTCCCCTTCTTCACCTTCGCCGCCATCGGGACGGTCGTCCTCGTCGTGCGGACGACGCTGTCACAGCAGGTCCGCGGCGTCGCGGGCATCCTGGTCGTCTTCGCCATCGGGGTACCGGTCGTCGCGGTCGTCGGCTGGCGCTCGCGCCGCCGCCTGGGTTCGTTCGTTCTGCGCGTCGCCGCGCCGGTCGTCCGGCGGGTCCGCTTTCTCAGCGTCGAGGACCTGCGCGAGCGACTGCGCGAGTTGAACACTGCCTTCGAACGCATCGCCGCCGACCGCCGTGCGCTGGCCCACGCGCTCGTCTACTCCTTCGTCGGCTGGCTCTTTTTCGCCCTGCCGCTGTACGCCGCCGTCGAGGCCGTCGGTCGGGAGATATCCATCTTCCTCGTGTTCTTCATCGTCCCCGCGAGCACGCTCGCCGGGCTGACTCCCTCGCCCGGCGGCCTCGCAGGCGTAGAGGCGGCGCTCGCCGGCCTGCTCGGGACGCTGGGCGGGTTCTCGTTCGCGACGGGGCTCTCCATCGCCATCGTCTACCGACTGGCGAGCTACGTCTTCGCCGTCCTGACCGGCGGCGTCGCCGCGCTGTACGTCGTCTCGCGGTCGTAATCGGAGTTTCTACGGGGTGCGATGCACTCGGCTGGAAGGCTCGAACGCGTTCGAAGCACGTCCAGCCGTCGATGTGATCGAAAATCGCCGATGACGACTTCCTCGAAGCCGAATCGCCAGCGAACTTGTGGGATCGACGCGGCAAGCAGCAGTTCGCGCTCTGAAATCAAGACGCGTCCCGTAGGGGGCGGGCTTATTCAGGCCTCACATACAGCACCCCTTCTCTGAGTTCCCCGTACTCTACTTTGTCGACGAGTTCCCCATCTCTGTTACGTAATTTGAGCTTCATCCCCGAGTTTGACAAGACCGGGCTATCCCTCTCTGAGAAGATCGTTCGAGTTCGGTTTTGTGGTGTAGTCGTGCCGTCGTTCGGTTTCCCGGTGACAACTCGGATCGACGTGTGTGGTTCTACGTCTGTGAGCGTAGCGGGAAGTGAAAACGACAGCTGCTCACCGTAGTTTATTTCGTATCCAGAAAGATCGACGGTAGTGTCCGTGTTAACCTCGATAATGTAATACTCGGAATCTAAGTTATCTGCATCGTTTCCCTCAGGGTTTGGCAGTATCTCGGAGAAGTAGATCGGAGAAGACGGCTGTTTTTCGGTATAGTCACTGTTCTGGTCTGGTGAGTCCGAACGAATCGTCGGGGTTCGTAGTTCAGCGGAGTCTTCGTCGGACTGAGCCGGATCCTGTGACCCATCTGACCCGAATCCGCAACCAGAGAGACAGATCGTAGCTACACACACGCTTCGAACAAGATCTCTCCGAGGTATTGTCATTGATTTAAATCATACCGCTCGGCATAGTTGTATTTATGCAGTATCGCACCACTCTGAGGAGGGGATACGATCGGTTGCGGAGCTTATGCGATCAAAAGCAACGATAGTACCATCACGGTCGGTTTGACTTGATAAAGCAGTATTAGAGGGTGATCTACAGTCACGAGCAAGCTCTCCATCGCCATCGGCTACCGGCTGGTCAGCTACGTGTTCGCCGTCCTGCTAGACGGTGCGGCGGCGCTGTACGTCGTCTCGGGGTCCTGACCGGCGGACCGGTGGCGCGCGACCTCGTTCAGAGGCCGCCGAGTCGAATTTCGTCGTCTGTGACCGAGTCGATCTTCTCCTCCTGGAGCGGATACGTGTCTTCGCCCCGGCTCCCCCAGCCGAGCTTGGTCATGATCGTGTCCGAGATGTCCGGGTCGGGCTCGACGTGGGCCGTGCCGTGGCTCACCTCGACGACGCGACCGATCTCGTCGCCGTCCGCGCCGATTACTTTCTTGCCCTCGTCAGAGTCGTTGATTTCGGTATCAGTCGCCATAGCGGCCCGATATATCGGTGTCGGACACCTGTGTTCGTCCCTTGCGACCGCAGGCAGCCGGCGGGCTCGCTCGGATCGGTCACTCGGGAGGCACGCGAACACCGCCCGTCGCCGGTCGAACCGTCGCTCGCGGCGCTGCCCGGTCTGGAAAGGGGGAAAGTTGGGGGGAAAGTAGGGGGAAGTCCACCGGAAGGCGGGCAACGGAGGCCGGCAGGGGGGAGAGCCGGCGGGTCGGAAGACCCGTTCGTTCCCGGGCCGCGTCGGGGGAGACGCGTTGGGGGGGAGTGCACCGGGAACGACCTCCGGCAGCGCGCTCGTGCCGGCGAGGACCGCATGCGGGCCCGGACGGCCCTGTCCGACCCGCGAGGGAGCGCCGGGCGCCGGATGGCGCAGTCGGGCTCCCGCCGCGGGTCGGTCGAACCCACACCCCACCACAGGCACACACGGATGCGCACGGTGCGATGGGCCGTCGGGGCTCGCACTTGGTCCGCATCTCAGCGTTGTGGGGGGATTCGTATAATGGGGTAGGCGCGTTTTCTGAGCTTGAAAGAGCCGTCCGCTCGAAAGGTCTTTGTAACACCTCAATAGATCACACTGGTAGTGGACGACGAACGGGCCATCGAGGAGGTCCTCGATACCATCGGAGACGAACACGCCCGGCGCGTACTCGCGGCGATCAGTCGCGAGCCGCGGTCGGCGAAGGACCTGAGCGAGGAGTGCGACCTGTCGCTGCCGACCGTCTACCGCCGAATCGAGATGCTCACTCAGTACGACCTCGTCAAAGACCAGACGCTGGTGGCCGACGACGGGAACCACTACAAGGTCTACGAGTCGAACTTCGAGTCGACGGTCATCTCGCTGGAGGACGACGAGTACAAGGTGCGAATCTACCGCGAGGAGAACCTCCCCGACCGGTTCAGCCAGCTCTGGGACGACCTCAATCCGGAGTAACGCCCGCGACGGGGAGCGGCCTCGCCCGCGACGACGCCGGTCCAGCGTCCGCTCGATCGATTCCGCACGCCGGACCGGCGAAATTATATATCGGAACGTGCTGTCGGACAGACGACGCTATGGTAGAAGTCGCTGCGGTCATGCGGGGGGTCCTGGCGCTGATGCGGATGGCGGTGTTCGGGCTCTCGCTCGGGATCACGTTGATCAGTTTCCAGGCGTATCGGCAACGGCCGTCAGAGCGCCTGCAGTACGCCTTCATGGGCTTCGCCTTCATCAGTATGGGCGTCGCAAGTACCGTTATCGCCCAGATCGGCGTCCGCGAGGCGACCGAAGTCGTCCAGCTGTTCTTCCGGATGACCGAGTCCATCCCCTTCATCATCGGGTTCACGATGCTGTACATCTCGCTGTACCGGGACTGACCGACCGGTCGGGTCGCGCGACGGTCGGCCGAGCGGGCTCGCTCGCGTCCGGACGCGACGGCGAGTCGAAGCCACGCCGTTTATGACCCACGGGCACCACTAGTGGTCCAATGACTGAACCGTCCACCCAGGTGACGCGCCTGTTTGGTGGTCCCGGGAGCGGGAAGACGACGGCACTGCTCGACAGGGTCGAGACCTTGCTCGAAGAGAACGACGACGTGGAGTTTCGCGACGTGCTGGTGGTGTCCTACACCCGGGCGGCCGCGGCCGAGATCCGCGAACGCCTCGCCGAGCGGCTCGGCGAGTCCCCGCGGGCGCTCAAGGGGAACGTCTGCACGATGCACGCGAAGGCCTACGAACTTCTCAACCTCTCGCGGGGGGACGTGGTCGGCGAGTCCGACAAGGAGGACTTCTGCGACGAGTTCGGCGTCGAGTACGAGGACGAGTACGAGGGGTCGCGACGCCGCACCGCTCGCTCGACCACGATCGGCAACAAGATCATCGCCACGAGCCAGTGGCTCCAGCGCACCCGCCGCGACGTGGCCGACTGGTACGACGTACCGTTCAAATGGGACGACGAGGTCGTCCGGCTTCCGCCGGACATCGACGACAACGCCCAGACCGGTAACAAGTACACGCCGACGTGGCCGTCCGACGACGACCGCATCAGCGTCCCCGAGACGATCCGCGGCTGGCGCCAGTACAAGGGCGAGAACGACGTGGTCGGCTTCGCCGACATGCTCGAACGCGTCGCCCAGCGCTCGCTCATGCCGAACGTCGACTACCTCGTCATCGACGAGTTCCAGGACATCACGACCCTGCAGTACGACGTCTACCGCGAGTGGCGCCCCCACATGGAGACGGTGCTGATCGCCGGCGACGACGACCAGGTCGTCTACGCCTGGCAGGGCGCTGACCCCGACCTGCTGCTCGAAGAGCAGGTCACCGACGACAATATCCTGCCCAACTCCTACCGGCTCCCCTCGCGCATCCTCAACGTCGTCAACCGGGAGGTCAGCCACATCGAGAAGCGCCAGGAGAAAGACCTCAACCCGCGCAAGGAGGGCGGCCGCGTCGAGGGCGTCAAGAACCCCACGATGATCGACCTCGTGCGCAACGTCCGGACGACGATCGAGCAGGACGAGGACGGGACGGCGATGGTCCTCTTCCGCGCGCGCTACCAGATGTTCCAGTTCATCGACGAGTTCATCGGCGAGGGGATCCCCTTCACCTGTCTGACCGACCAGCGGATGTGGACCGACCGGCTCACCCAGTACGTCCGCGCCATCGAGAAGCTCGACGAGGACGAGCCCGTCACCGGGCTGGAGGCCCGTCGACTCGCCGACATGCTCGCCGACTCCGCGTTCGGCACCAGCGAGCGCGACGACCTGTTCGACGAACTCGACGAGATGGAGGAGGCCGCCGACGTCGAGGACCTCGAAGAGCTGTCGGTCGAACCGGAGACGGTCCGCGACTACGCGCCGTTCGCTCCCGACCCGCGGGCCGCCGCCGACATGCTCCGGAAGGTCACTAGCTTCCAGGAGCGCAGCGTCGAGGCGTACTTCTCCGGCCAGTACGAGGGCATGGAGACCGACCGCGTCCGCCTGGGCACCATCCACAGCGCGAAGGGTCGCGAGGCCGACCACGTCTTCGTCGCGACCGACCTCACGGAGAAGGTCGTCGAGCAGATGGCCGCGACCGTCGACCAGTCCGACCGCGACGTTCCGGGCGACGAGGAGTTCACCAAGCGCACCTCGCCGGTCCCGACGCTCACCGACAACGAACGGCGCGTCTTCTACGTCGGGATGTCCCGCGCCCGCGAGCGACTGGTCATCATGGAGAACCTCGTCGACGGCGCGCCCACGCTGCCCATCGACGTACTGCTGAACAACGAGCCGACCGGCGACTCCATCGACGACGTGCTCGCCAACGCGCAGGAACTCGGCGACGCCGTCGCCGCCGACTGACCGCGCTTCTCCCACCTCGCTCGACGGTCCTCGTTCACCGCCCGTCTGGTTTCCCGGCCGGGCCCGACCGCGCCAGTGCGAACACGAGTGCGACCGAGAGGTGTGCGACGAGCGCCCCCGCCGCGAAGAACAGTACTTCCCGTTGAGTTCGCCCGAGCACGAGCCCGAAGAGCAGACTCACCGCCACGACCGAGAGCCCGAGTATCGCGTTCACTCGCAGCCGGAGGGCGTCGTCCATACCTCGGCCACTCCGGGGACCGGGGAGTGTTTTGTCGTCGGCGCAAGTATTCGGAACGGCGCCGCGACCGCCTCACTCGTCGACGGTCCCGCCGTCGAGGTAGTGGGCGGTCTTGTCGCGGGTGGCGCTGGCGCGTTTGACGAACTCGACGACGCGCTCGTCGCCCTCGCGGCGGTCCGCACGGACGCGCACGTCGAGGCCCTGGTCGCGGAACTGCGCGAGCAGCGCGTCGAGTACGGCGGGGTCACCGCGGACGCGATGGTCCTCGCCGACGACCTCGCCGCGGTCGACCGCGCGGACCGTCCGGACGGCCGGCAGGAGGATCGACTCGCCGAGCCGCCTGGCGCGCTCGCGGGTCGCCGCTGGCGACTCGTCGCGCTCGACCGCCTGGAACACCTCGCGGATCACCCGCGAGAAGACGAAGTCACGGCCGTAGTCGAACGGGAGGGCGAAGGCGTGTGCCAGATCCGAGCGGTGGATGGCCGACGTGGTGTACTTGAGTCGGCGCTCGCCGTCGGCGGACGTGAGGACGACGCCCTCGCGTCCGCGCTCGTCGAGTTCCTCGATGGCGTCGGCGACGGCGTCGACGGCGGCGGCGGGTTCGTACGTTCCGAACGAACGGACCTGTTCGAAGCCGTACGCCTCGCAGAGCGCGCGGCGCTCGTCGACCGGAAGCGGGTCGCCGGTCGCGCGCTCCCGGAGGTCGAAGGCCCGGAAGGCCACCGAGTCCACCTCGTCGTAGTCGTGGGCGGTGTAGGGGTTCTCCGGGCCGACGAGTTCGCCACAGACCTGGAGGGTCGGGTGGTCGGCGAAGAACGCCGCCAGGTCGCACTGCTCGCGGACGACCGCCGTCGTGTAGCGGCAGACGCGACCGCTCCGAGTGAACGCCAGCGGACCCGCGTCGGCCCACTCGCCGTCGTCGCCGTCGCGGTCCGCCGTCGCGCCGGTTCGCCCGCTCCCGGGCACCTCCGCGACGCGGACGTTGTAACCGTTCAGTTTCTCCTCGACGGTGACGGGGCCGTCGAAGAAATCGACGAGTCCGGGGTCGAGGACGAGGACGCGGGGGATCGAGGGGAACCCGCGGACGACGGTGTCACCGAGGACGGCCGTCCCTCGTTCGACGCCGTGGCGCGCGGCGGGCAGATAGCGGTACTCCCGGCCGCGATAGGTCCCGCACTCGAAGTGCTCGAAGAGGTCCGCTTCGTCGGCGACGCCGAAGACCGCTCCCCAGTCTCGGCCCATAGCCGTCGTTCGAGCGCCGGGCGTTTCAACTCCGCGCCGGCGAGTGCGGCGGCTGGCGAGCGGAGTCCGCACCCACCGAAACAGCACGATCGACCGTCCCCCCGGACGGCCGGCACGAGCGATGGATAGGCGAGATGCCTATGACCGCGACGACCGAGCCTCGCGCACCTCGGCACCGTCGCGGAGTTTGTCTTCGCAGAACGGACAGACGCGGGGGCCGGTGTGACCGTCGGGCGTGAATACGCGTACGTACGCCTCTGTCACGAACGACCCACAGTTCTGACACTCTGGCATCCCTTGAGTAACTGTAATCCTCCGGCATATGCTTTCCGGCCGTGGACGGCGGTATAGACCGATTAACACCCCCTCTCGACCCGACAGGAGCCCGCTTCCGCCCGGTACCACCGCACTACCAGTAACCGTCCTGATACGAACGGCGGATCGCACGACGGCGCGCCGACAGGTTCCAGACGAATCGGGAGATATCGCTTCGGATCGGGGCCGGATCGGCGACGAACGGACCCTGCAGGTCGTGAGGGGTGGTATCTCCGACTCTCACCGCCCGGACTGGGGGTTCCCGGGTCACTGCGACCGGTCGGTCCAGAACCGGTCGAGCTGGCCGTCGAGGAACTCGGCGGTCATGCGGACGAACTCCTCGCGCTCGGCGGGCGAGAGGTACTCGTGGACCGACCGGGGTGCGCCGGCCGTGTAGCGGCGGTCGGCGAACACGCGGACGCCCACTTCGTCGGTGCCGCGGATGACGCGGCCGATGGCCTGGCGCGCCCGGCGGACCGCCGGGACGGTCAGCGCGTAGGCGAAGGCGTTGTCCTCGCCGAACTCGTCGGCGTACGCTCGCCGGACCGCCTGCACGCGCGGCGACCCGACGTTCACGAGGGGAACGCCGATCACCAGCGCGGCGGCCAGCTTCTCGCCGTCGTAGTCGACGCCCTCGGTGAGCGTGCCCCGGGTGCTGGTGACGAGGACTTTCCCGCCGCCGCGGAAGAAGTCGGTCTTCAACTGTTCGGTGGTCTCGTTGCTCGAACTCTCGTCGACGAGGACCGGCTTCTCGACGGCGCCGTCGAGGTAGGCGCCGGCCCACTCGGCCTCGCGGTAGTTGGGCATCGCGACGAGGACGTTCCCCGGTGAGCGCGCGACCGACCGGAGGACGTGGGCGTACTCGTCGCGCGTGCGGTTCCAGCCGTCGCCCAGCGGGTCCATCTCCGAGGGGTCGCCCCGATTCCGCGCGGTGAACGGTTCGGCGTCGATCGTCCAGCTCGCGCGGTTGTCCTCGGGGAACCGCAACGGGTAGCTCGTCGCCTCGACGGGCCGACCGTGGTCGCCCTCGTCGGGCGTGGGACCGGGGTCCGGGTCGCCCTCCCGCAGCGACTCCAGCCCCGACACCTCGGTGAACACGTCCAGCGGCGACAGGGTGGCGCTCATCAACACGCCGCCGCCCAGCGCGTCGAAGATCTCCTTCAGCGACTCGGCGGGCATGCAGTCGAACAGGACGAGGCCAGGGGTGTAGACCCGGAGGTAGTCCTCGTCGACGGCGTCGGCGGCCTGGCCCGTCTTGGGCGCGTACTCCAGTTCGATCTCCCGGAGATACCGATCGTGACCGCGTTCCCACCAGTGGCCCATCACGGCGCCGACGGCGGCACAGACCGGTTGCCGGGTCAGCCCGAGGCCGTCGATGGCGTCCTCGACAGCGGCGCCGACGGTCGCGAGCGTCCGCCAGAGTTCCCCGTCGTAGCCCTGCCGTTCGGCCCACCTGGTGAGTTCGTCCGGCTCCGGCTCGTCGGGGTCTCGAAGCGGGACCTCCACGTCCCGCTCGGGGACACTCTCGGCGGGGTCGCCCACGCGCCAGTCGCGTTCGACCTCCTCGTCGAGGTAGCGCTCGACCCGCTCGTCGAGCCACCCGAGCAGGTCGTCGTAGAACGCCCGAGCTTGGTCGAGCGCCGAGAGGGGCACGTCGTGGCTCGCGAGGCGGTCGCGGACCTGCTGTTTCTTGTCCCGACTCTCCCGCGCCCGCGAGAGGAGGTGATTGCAGTCGTTGCGGGCGCGCTTGATCGTCGAGCGACCCACGCGGTCGGAGAGCAGGTCCCGGACCCGTTCCTCCAGTCGGTGGGCCTCGTCGACGACGAGGAAGGTCGAGGAGTCGAGCGCGGCCGCGACGAGCGGGCGCGACCCGGGGTCGAAGACGTGGTTGTAGTTGCCGATGATCACGTCGGCGTGTTCGAGCATGACGCCCATCGCGCGGTGGGGGCAGGTCCCCCGCTCGACGCTTTCGGGCAGGTAGTCGTCGGCGGTGACGACGCGGGACTCTCCCACCGAGAAGTCGACGGGCGAGCCCTTGTTGCGGGCGAACCAGTCGGCCTCGAAGGGGCAGTACAGCGGGTCGTCGTCGCCGGCGGTCATCGACTCGGGGGCGCTGGGCTGGCTCCGCGGATAGGGCGATTCGGCGCCCCCGGTTTCGAGTGCGCTGTCGAAGGTGCGGTAGGTGTCGGCGTCCATGCGCGCCTCCCGGACGAGGTCGCTCGCGAGGCTCGGGTCCCACCAGATATCCTCGGGGTCGCTGGCGAGCGCCGCGTCGGCGGCGGGTTCCTCGCCCGACCGGCGGTCGGCCTCGACGAGGTTCGCGGTGTTCTCGCGCAGGTCCTCACAGCGGTCGTGGGTCGAGGCGTCGTCGGGGAACGCTCCCTCGCGGCCGTACGGACAGAGGTCCCGTTTCCCGACCAGGGCGACGCCGTCGAGCGGTTCCGGGCTGTCGGGCTCGCTCGCCAGCCGGGCGTTCATCGCCCGCAGGTCCTCGACGAACTGGTTGCGTTGCTGTTTGACCGGCGTGACGACCATCACGCGGTCGTACTTGCGGGTCGTCCGGACGAGCGTCGCGCCCGCGGTGAGCGCGGCCATCGTCTTGCCGGTGCCACAGGGCCCCTCCATCGCGAAGTAGCCGCCGCGCTGACCCACCTCGACCGCCGTCTCGATCGCGTCGGTCTGGCTCTCGTAGGGCTCGTCGAACCCGAACACGTCGCGCCAGGCCTCGGCGGGGTCGCCGCTCGACCACCCCTCGGGACCCGCGTCGTCGCCGGCCCCGGACTGTCCGTCGCTCCCGGGGGACCCGCCGGCGGCGTCGGCGCTCGCCGTCCCGACCTCGCTCGCCTCGTTCTCGCTCGCGGCCCGGTCGTCGGCCATCGTGGATCTCTGTGTCGTCCTCGCGTATGAACGCACGGATGCGACCCTCGACGCGAGCCGGTCCGGCCCGTTCTCCCGGCGCTTCCGCCCGCCCTCCGGCGGTCACTCGCCCGCCTTCGCGGGAGACTTAAGTTGGTGGAGCCAGCACGTCCGGCACTGACGGTCGATGACACACGTTGGCAGGGTATCTCGACGAGGCGGTCCGCGGGTGACGGAGAGATGACGGCTTCCGACGACGACCCCGGGGACGGCGACCCGGCGGGCGGTGACGGTTCCGGCGGTCGACCCGCCGGAGACGCGGACGACGGCGACCCGGCGGGCGATTCGACGGGACCGCGCGACGAGGCTGACGAACCGGGTGTCCGAATCCTGCACCTCGACCCCGACGAGACGGTGATATCGCGGCTGACGGCGGCGACCGCTGACTCAGAGGGGATCGACTACGAGGGGACGAGCGACCCCGACCGCGTCCGCGAGCGGAGCGACGCGGCCGACGTGGACGTGTTCGTGGTCGAGCCGGACGCGCCGGCGGACGTGGCGGCGCTGGTCGAGGACGCCGGGGCGGCCGGGGCGGCGGTCGCCCTCTACACGCGCGTCGACCCCGGGGACGTGGACCCGGCGGTGCTCGACGCGGCCGACACGCTCGTCGAGAAGTGGACGGCCGAGGAGGGGCTGGACTTCGTCGTCGAGAAACTGCTGCGGGCGGCCCGCACGCACGAGACCGCCTCGCGGTTCGCCCGCGCGTTCGACCGGGTCGACCCGGACACCCAGTCGTCGTGTTCCTCGCTCGTCTACGAGGACGGCACCGTCATCTGGGAGTCGACCCCTCTCGACGGGTACTTCGACCGCCGCGGCGTCACCGCGGCGGTTCCGGAGACGCCGAACTTTTACCGGCAGCTCACCGCCGCGCTCTCGCACGACCCCGACGCGATCCGGACGATCCGCGGCCCCGACGTGCCCGCCGAGCCGACGGAGTTCTCCGTGCCGACCGACGAGGGGCGGGCGCGCTTTCGCTACACCGAACACGAGTTCCCCGACACGGTCGGCCCGCTCCGGCTGGTCATCGTCGAGGACGTGACGTGGTCGGCCCGGTCGAGCGCCCGGCTGGAACTGCTGGACCTGCTCGACCAGCACGTCCAGGACGGGATCAGCGTCGTCGACGCCAACGGCCGCGTCGAGTACCACAACGAGTCGTTCGCCGGTCTGCTGGGTTACGACGACATGGTCGGCGAGCACACGGCGGCCTACATGGCCGAGGGCGAACTCCAGTCGGGCCAGCGGACGCTCCAGCAGCTGCGGACGGACGACCGCGACAGCGCCGTCATCGACATGACCTTCGAGACCGCCGACGGCGAGGAGCGGACGCTGGCGGTCCACTTCTCGGTTCGCGACGACGAGGACGGCTACGAGGGGCTGGTCAACGTCGCCCGGGACGTGACCGAGCGCCGCGACCGCGAGCGGACCCTCGAACAGTACCGCCGGCTCGTCGAGAGCGCCGGCGACCCGATGTACGTCCTCGACGACGACGGCCGCGTCGAGATCTGCAACGACGCGCTGGTCGAGCTGTTCGAGGGCGACCGCGAGTCGGTCGAGGGGACGGCCCTGTCCGAACTGCTCCCCCAGGCGGCCGCCGAGCGCATCGACGAGGCGCTCGACCGAGCGGGTACGGCCGACGAGAGCGCCACCGACGGGTTCGACATCCCGACCGCGACCGGCGAGGTCCGCCAGTTCGAGGCGACCGTCGCGGGCCTCGGTCCGGCCGACGACGCCGACGGGTCGGTCGGAATCTTCCACGAGGTGACCGCACGCGAGCGCCGCGAGAGCGAACTGGACCTGCTCAAACAGGTGCTGACGCGGGTGCTCAGACACGACGTGCGAACGGGGCTGACTGTCGTCCGCGGGCAGGCGGAGGTGCTGGCCGAGCGCACGGACGGCGAGCAGCGGGGGATGGCCGAGACCATCGTCGACCGCAGCGAACAGCTCGTCGAGACCACCGAGAAGGCACGCGCCATCGAGCGGGTCATCGACAGCGACGAAGGGCGTGTCACGCTCGATCTCAGGTCCGTGGTCAACCGCAGCGTCGCCAACGTCGCCGCCGTCCACGGCGACGCCGAGTACGACGTGCAGATCACCGAGCAGGTGCCGGTCCGGGCCCACCGGGCGCTCCCCTACGCCGTCGAGAACCTCGTCGAAAACGCCGTGAAACACAGTTGCACGAGCCCTGCTTCGAACGCTCAGCAGGACGCGGTCTCTCACGGCGACGACACGCCGTCGGTGACGATCACCGCGGCCGCCGACGGCGAGGGGACCGTCGAACTGCGGATCACCGACGACGGCCCCGGCATCTCCCAGTCGGAACTCGACGTGCTCGCCGACCGCGAGGAGACGCCGCTCAAACACGGCACCGGCGTCGGCCTCTGGCTCGTCTCGTGGGTCGTCGACCGGTCCGGCGGCGACCTCGACTTCGACACCGGCGACGACGGAACGACCGTCACCGTCCGCCTCGACGCCGGCGACGCCGACGACCTGAGCTGATCCGCTCGCGGCCGACCGCCGTCCGCCTCGGCCCCGGCGCCCCGTGTCTTTTTACCGCCGTTCGGCGTCACTCCGCCCATGCCCACCCACCGGATCGCCGTCGTCGGCGTCGGCGGCGCCGCCGAGACCCACATGCGCGCCTACGAGCAGCTAGACGACGCCGCGGTCGTCGCCTGCGTCGGCCGCGACGACGAGCGAGGCGAGTCCTCGAACGGAGCGAGCGGTCACACCGCGAGCCGCGACGACGAACGCACCCGGTCGTTCGCCGACGAGCACGACTGCGACCCGTACCTCGACGTGACCGAGATGCTCGACGCCGTCGAGCCGGACGTACTGGACATCTGCACGCCCAACGGCGCGCACCTCGACCCGGCGCTTTCGGCGGCCGACCGCGGCGTCGACGTGTTCTGCGAGAAGCCCCTGGAGATCACGACCGAGCGGATCGACCGGATGATCGACGCGGCCGACGCGGCGGGGATCCGGCTCGGCGGGGTGTTCCAGCGGCGGTACAAACCGGTGATCCGGGCCGTCCGCGAGGCGGTCGTTGAGGGGCGGTTCGGGTCGCTGGCGGTCGCGAACGCGGCGCTCCCGTGGTGGCGCGACGACGGCTACTACGACGGGACCTGGCAGGCCGACCCCGAGGTCGCGGGCGGCGGCGCGGTCATGAGTCAGGCCATCCACAGCGTCGACGCGATCCAGTGGATCGCCGGCGCCGGAATGGACCTCGATCCGGGGGAGAACCCCGTCGCCGAGGTGTCGGCGGTCACCGGCGTTCGCGGTCACGACGCCCTCGACGTGGAGGACGCTGCCGTCGCGACGTTGCGGTATCGCGACGGGACGCTCGGGCAACTGCTCGCGACGACGGCGACCTACCCCGGCGGCGAGATACGGTACGAGCTCGGCGGTCGGGACGGCACCGCCGAGATCCGCGGCGAGGAGCTGACCGCGTGGGCGTTCCGCGAGGAGCGAGAGGGAGACCCGGCGACTCGCGAGCGCTTCTCGGGGCCCGACGCCGGCGCGGACGAGCCGACCCCGCTCGAACTTCCGAACGTCCGCGAGTTCCTGGACGCCCGCGCGAGCGGCGAGCCGTTCATGCTCGACGGCCCCGAGGCCCGGAAGGCCGTCGCGATCGTCGAGGCGATCTACGAGTCGGCCGAGCGGGGCGAGCCCGTGACAGTCGAGTGACGAGCCCCGAGAGCGGCCGGCCGCCTATCCCAGGTAGTCGGCCAGCCGCTCGGCGGCCGCCTCGACCCGCGGGGTGACCAGCGCGAACCGGATCCAGTCGGCGCGGGACTCGCCGAACGCCTCCCCGGGCATCCCCGCGACGCCCGCCTCGTCGATCAGCCGCTCGACGTTGGCCATCGTCCCCGGGAAGCCGTCGAAGCGGGCCATCACGTAGAACGAGCCGCCGGGCGTGGTGTACTCGGCGCCCGCCGCGTCGAGCGCCTCGGTGAACCGGTCGACGCGGTCGCGGAGCCGCTCGCGGTTGCGTTCGTAGTACTCGGGGGGCGTCTCCCGCAACGCCCGCAGCACCGCCGCCTGGGCCGGTCGGCTCCCGGCCACGTTCTGGATCATGTGTCTGGTGCGAGCGCGCTCGACCAGGTCGCCGAGCGGGCCGTCCTCCGGCGGGAAGACGGCGTAACCGACCCGCAGGCCCGTGATCGCGAGCGTCTTCGAGAAGGAGTTGGTGGCGACGACGTGGTCGGAGTCGGCCGCGAGCGCGCTCTCGAAGGCGCCGGTGAAGTCGTAGTGGTCGTACACCTCGTCGGCGACGAGCACGGCGTCGTGGTCCTCGGCGACCGCGACGAGGGCCTCGATCGTCTCCGGCGGGTACACCGCGCCCGTGGGGTTGTTCGGCGAGTTGACGACGACGGCGGCCGTCTCGTCGCTCGCGGCCGCGCGCACGTCGGCCGGGTCGAGCTGGCCGGTCTCGTCGACGGGCGTGAAGGTCGATTCGGCGTCCAGCAGGTTCGCACGGCCGGCGTAGTAGGGGTAGACCGGGTCGGTCATGATCAGCTCCGACCCGTCGCACCGTTCCAGCGCGCCCGTCGTCGCGAGGTGGTTGGCCTCGCCGGCGCCGTTGGTGACGAGCACGCGCGAGCGGTCGACCCCGCGACGCTCGGCGATCTCCGTCCGTAGCTCGGTGAGCCCGACGCTCGGCGGGTACTGGAACTCGCTCACGTCGCCGTCGGCGTAGTCGACCAGTCCCTCGCGGAGCGCTTCTGGCGGCTCCCAGTCGGGGTTGCCACTGACCATGTCCACCACGTCGCGGTCGGCGTCGGCCGCGTACTGCATCACCCGGAAGAACTGGGGCGTCTCGTAGTCCATCGGATATCCGCCCGTTGGCCGGCCCGGGGGTAAACCCTGGCGCTCGGTGACGGCGGTGGCGCCGCTCGACACGCGTCGCGCTCCCGCTCAGAACAGCACGTCGACCTGCTTGCGCGTCGTCTCCAGGTCGCCGGAGTTGTCGACGGTGACGTGGTCGCGCTCGGGCGGCTCGAACCGGTCGCGGGCGTTCTCGTAGACGGACACGTCCGCCTCGCTCGGGTCGTCCTCCCGGTCGCGGATCCGTCGGCGGGCCACCTCGTCCGCACAGACCACGCGGACGAGGGTCAGGTCGGCGCCGACCGTCTCGGCCAGCGCGACCGCGTCGTCGCGGCGAGCGCGGCGCTCGAAGGTGGCGTCGAGGACGACGGGGCGACCGTCGGCGAGCGCCTCGCGCGCCCGCTCCAGCATCGCCCCGTAGACGCGGTCTTTCTCGGCGCGGCTGTAGGTCGGGTCGTCGACCAGTTCCCTGCGGACGGCGTCGCTGCGGACCCGCTCGCCGTCGAGTCGTTCGGCGATCGCCTTCGCCACGGTCGACTTCCCGACCCCCGGCAGCCCGCATTGCACGACGAGTCGCGGTGCCATCTACACCGGACTGGGACCCGCCGCCCCAAGAACCTGGGTGTCACGTCGCCGCCCGCGCTCGGTCGTCAACCCGGTGGACGGCCCGTCTCCGCTCCGGTCAGTGCTGGCGACCGCCCCGCGAGTCGACCCGTCCCCTGCGCTTTTCCGGGGGCCGCCCGTCGTGTCGGTATGCGCGACTTCGCCGAGGACCCGCCCGTCGAGCAGCGGGTCGGCGACCTGCTGGCCGAACGCGCCGAGACGCTGGCCGTCGCCGAGACGGCCACCGGGGGACTGGTCGGGGCGCTGTTGACGAGCGTTCCCGGCGCGAGCGACTACCTCGACCGCGTCGTCGTCCCCTACGACTACGACGCGCTCCGGACGACGCTGGCGGTCCCCCGCGAGACGCTCGACGAACACGGCGCCGTCAGCGAACCCACCACCCGCGCCCTCGCGCGGGCGGCCCGCGACACCGCCGACGCCACCTGGGGCGTCGCCACCGCCGGCGTCGCCGGCCCCGGCGGCGGCACCGAAGACAAGCCGGTCGGCACCGGCTTCGTCGGCGTCGCCTACGCCGCGCCCTGGGAGTCGGGCGACTCGACCGCCAGCGTCTCCCGCTACCAGTTCGACGGCGACCGGACCGCCGTCCGCGAGCGCCTGGCCCGCCGCGCGCTCCGGGACCTAGAGACCGCCGTCCGCGACCGGACCGACTGACGGTCTCCCGCCCTCCCCGTCCAATCACCGTGCCGACCGGTCGCTGAATCGACCCGTCGCCCACCGAAAGGCAACACTTGTGCCCTGCGGGTCCATCGAATCGCCCCATGGACAAGCGCGGACACGTGTTGAACGCGGTCTTTCTCGCCGTCGGTCTCGGGTTCATCCTCGAACCGGCGGGCGACGCGGCGACGTTCCGGACCATCGCCGCGGTGTTCGTCCCGCTCGTGCTCGGTGCCCTGTTCCCGGACGTGGACACCCACTTCGGCAAACACCGCAAGACGCTGCACAACCTCCCGGTGCTCGCCATCGTCGCCGCCTACCCCATCTACTTCGGCAACCTCCACTGGGTCTGGCTGGGCGTGCTCACCCACTACGTCCTCGACGCGCTCGGGACGACCCGCGGGCTCGCCCTCTTTTACCCATTCTGGGACGAGGAGTTCGGCGCCCCCGTCGGCGTCCCCGTCAGCAGCGACTACAGCGACGCGATGATGCTCGTCATCACCGCCTTCGAACTCGTCGTCGCCGCCGGCCTCGTCCACGTCCTCCCCGCCTACCTCCCCGAGGGCGTCACGCTGCCGTTCTGACCCGCTCTCGGCTCGTCGACCGTCGTGTTCGATACGAACGAGAGAGCGGTAGCGGTGTGATGCGGTAGTGGTGCGCTGTCTGGGACGTGTGGTGCGGTAGTGGTGCGGTCGGCGCGCGCTGCCGCGCGAGGTCCTCGCGAACCGTGTGAGCGAGGGCTTGTCAGAGCGTGCTCTGACAGTGGATGAGCGACGACAGGAGCGAATCGGCTGGGGANGAGGTCCTCGCGAACCGTGTGAGCGAGGGCTTGTCAGAGCGTGCTCTGACAGTGGATGAGCGACGACAGGAGCGAATCGGCTGGGGAGGGTCGTGGCCGGTTGCGGTCGCTGTGCGGGGCGGTCTGCTGTTGCGGTCGCGGCGCTATGCGGTCCTGGTGGACTGAAAGGGCGAGGCCCGCTCGCGCTTGTGTAGTCGTCTGAGCGACCACTATCCGCGCGGGCGGTGCGGAGAGCGCGGATATGTCGCCCAGCGACCGCGAGCGGGTCGAGGGCTTTCAACGTCTGCTGTCTGCTGCGGTGGGGACTACTGCTAGCGATGGGGTCGGGGGCGTCCAGCATCCACCGACGACTGCGGTCGAGACAACAGTCGTCCGAGGCGACACTCGAAGGGGAGGGGAACGCTTTTACTGAGCGGCGGGCATCACACGGGTATCATGGCCTCCTGGGAGTGTGCGATCGACGGCGACGACGAGCAGTTCGAGCGGGTCGAAGACCTGATCGTCCACCAGTCGACAGCACACGAACGCATCGAGTGCAAGGTCTGCGGGACCGTCCTCCCGGACGGCTACTTCGCGATCCGCCACGCCTTCGACGAGCACAGCCGCGCGGAGTACGTCCGCGCGTACGACGCCACCGCCAAGGAGGTTCGCCGCCGCGAGAACGCCAAGGAGAACATCGAAGAGGACGCCGACATCCGCGAGGTCATCGACCGCCTCGAAGGCGGCAGCGGCGCGATATAGGTCGCCGGGCACACGTCTCGCACTCCGTCACTTCTTCGCGCCCGCTCGCCCGTCGCGCCGATACCGGTTCAGTCGAAAAACGCCGAGACGAGCGGCACTAGACTCACCGAGACGACCAGCAGTGAGTAGACGACGTGCCACTCGTCGCCGAAGACCAGCTCCCCGCACAGGACGATGTAGATCGCGAGCAGTATCAGCGAGTTCCGCCGGGCGTATTCGTTCCGTTCGTCGGACATCTCGGGTCGTGACGCGACTCGCTTCCGTCCGGCAAGTCCCTTGTGGTCGACCGCGTCCGGGTTCCCCCGAGCGGACCCGAAGACGGGCGGGACGGCCCGCGCCGCTACTTCGAAGAGAGCAGGTAGCCGCCGACGCCCAGCGACAGCACCGCCAGCAGCACCGAGACGAGCCGGATGAGCTGCGGGGTCGCGCCCAGCGGCGGCTGGGCGGTCCGGGTGCTCATCGCGTCGTAGCGCTCGATGGTCTGTCTGCGCTGTTCGGCCTGGGACTCGTTCAGCCCCTCCTCCTCGCTCGGGTAGCCGTAGAACCGCTCGTCCGAGGGCGGGAGCGACTCCGCGTCCTCGGGGCGTTCGATGACGACGCCCGGCTCGGTGCCGTTGTCGTACATCGCGCGGACCTCCCCGTCGGTCGGGTAGCCGAAGTCGTCGGCGCCCTCGCCGACCGAGACGCGGTACTCGCCGTCGTTCTCCAGGGTGGTCACGTAGAGTTCCTGCCCGCGCTCGGAGAGGTTCTCGTAGGCGACGATCTCGTAGCCCTGCTGTCGCAGCTCCGCCGGCGGGGCCGGTGCGGTGTCGCCAGTGTCGTGGGTCAGCATCGGCTGGACCGGGAAGAAGGCGGGGACGGCGAACAGGACGACCGCCAGGACCGCCAGGCCGGTTCCGAGTTGGCTGCGTCGGTTCATTCCAGATCAGCCCTCTCGAACAGCGCGTAGCCGATAGCGAGCGGGACGACGAGCCAGAACGCCAGGACGACCACCGAGAACTGGTCCTGCAGATACAGCGGTAGTACCTCGTTGGCCGCCGGCGAGCCGTAGCTGACGTCCTCGGGCAGGCTCGAGTAGAAGACGATCTGGCGCATCTCGGCCGGCATCACGAGGTTGACGGCCTTCCGATAGGCCAGGTAGGGGCTCGTGTACTGGACCGCGTTGTAGAGGTCGGGGTTCGGACCGGCGCCGAGCAGGGTCGTGTGGAGCCAGCGGGCGATGTCGCCGAACGACACCACCGGGAAGACGTACAGGATGACCAGCACGAAGTACGTCCCGAAGGCGCCCGCGATGGCGCGGCTGCGGGAGGCGGCGGCCGACGACATCGCCAGCGCGATGCTGACGAACGTCGACCCGTAGACGAGCGTGATCAGCAGCGTTCCGAAGACGACGGCCGCCGGGAACGCGCCGTGGCGGGTCAGCGCGACGCTGATCGCCGCGACGTACATGAACGCGATGCCGCCGGCGACGATGCCGTTACGGCTCAGCAGTTTCCCGACGAAGACGCTCCGGCGAGTGTTGGGCAGCGAGAGCAGGAACTTGATGCCGCCGCCCTCGCGCTCGCCGGCGATGGCGAGGTAGCTCGCCACCAGCGCGACGATGGGGAGGAGGACGGCGAGCAGCAGCGTCAGCACGCGGAAGAGCGCTCGCACCTGCTCGGTGTCAGTCCCGGACGCCCCGCCCGAGACGTAGCCGACGAACGCCGCGATGAGTCCGAGGACGATCGCCGCCGCCCACAGCAGCTTCGACCGGCGCGCGGCCTTGAAATCCTTCTTCGCGACCGTGACCGTGCTCATACCGAGGCCTCCTGGGACGCTTCGAGTTCGGCCCCTTCGCCGACGGCCCCGTCGCCGTCGCGGCCGCCGCCGGTGAACTGGTTGAACAGCTCCTCCAGGGAGGTGTTGTCCGCGAGGATGTCGACGACCTCGACCTGACTGTCGACCCGCTTGACCACGTCGACTTTCGCGCTCGGGTCCGAACACTCGGCGGTGAGCGTCGTGTCGGCCACGTCGACCGAGGTGACGCCGTCGATGTACGCGACGTCCTCGGCGGGCGGCGCGCTGGCGCACTCCAGTTCGATGGTGGCCTGGCCGGTGGCGCTCTCGCGCAGCCCCTCGATGGAGTCGATGGCGACCAGTTCGCCCTCGTTCATCACGCCGACGCGGTCGCAGACCGCCTCGACCTCCGAGAGGATGTGACTGGAGAAGAAGACGGTCGTGCCGTCGGCGGCGCGGTCGCGGATGACCGACCGCATGTGCTGGATACCGTTGGGGTCCAGCCCGGTCGAGGGCTCGTCGAGGATCAACAGGTCGGGGTCGTCGGCCAGCGCCATGCCGAAGGCGAGCCGCTGTTGCATCCCCTTGGAGTAGCCCGAAGCGACCCGGCCCGCGTCCTCGCGGATGCCGACCAGGTCGAGCAGTTGTTCGGGGTCGTCGTCGGCCCCTTTGGTCTCGACGGCCCACTCCATGTACTCGCGGCCGGTGAGGTAGTCGTCGAAGCCGTACCCTTCGGGGAGGACGCCGATGCGCTCGCGGATAGCGGCGCACTCGTCCTGAGCGTCCATGCCGAACACCTGCGCCGACCCGTCGGTCGGCCGGATGAAGTCGAGCAGCATGTTGATCGTCGTCGACTTCCCCGCGCCGTTGGGGCCGAGGAAGCCGAAGATCTCGCCGTCCTCGATGGTGAGATCGAGGGAGTCGACGGCGACCACGCTCTCCCCGAAGGTCTTCGTCAGTCCGTTCGTCTGGATGGAGGGCATCTGTCGTACTCGTCCGCCGAGAACACGGGGCCGATGTAAGTGTCTTTTCGTTGGACGAACGCCGACGGGACGACCGGTCGTCGCGTATTCCTCACCCGCCGGCGCCGCCGACCGCCCGATAGACCGCCACGCCGCCGTTCTCGTGGACGCGCGTCCAGCCGTCCGCGGCCGCGAACGAGCGGTCGAGCGTGCCGAACCCGACGACGGTGCCCCCGCGGACGGTGTAGCGCCCCGTCTGGACGACGACGTAGTCCGGGTCGGCGCCGACGGCCGCGGCCACCGACTCCACGCAGTCGGCGTTCGAACAGGTCGAGGCGGCCCTGAACGCGGCTAACTGTCGGTCGTAGGCGGTCGCGTTCGCCCACTCGACGCCCCAGGGGCCGACGGCGATCGACCGCCCCGACAGCGCGGGGAACCACTCCGCTGCGTCCCCGAGGACGAGGAATCGAGCGTCCGCGGGCGTCTCGGCGGCCGCCCACTCGGTGGCCGCGACCGACTCGTCGTCGAGGAACGAGGGCGTGGTCGGGTCGGTCGTCGACGTCGTCTCGGCGGCGAGGGACGCACCGCCGGCGACGGTCGCGAGGAGGACGAGGGCGACGGCGGCCGCTGCGCGGCGGTCCGGCGAGGCGAACGCGCTTCCCTCCCGCCGGGCGAGGCGGGCGGCGACGCCGACGCCCGCGACCGCCGCCGCCAGGGCGCCGACGGCGTAGGCGAACCGGGACTGGAAAAAGAGTAGCGTCGCGACGACGACCCAGGCCGCGACCGTCCCGTCGCGGCCGAGCGCCAGCGCCGCGGCGGCGACCGCCAGCGGGACGAGCCTGACCCACGAGGGGCCGGCGAGCAGGGCGTCGAGCCCGCCGCCGAGCCCGCCGTGGGTCCCGGCGGCCGCGGTGAACACGTCGGGGCCGTGGGTCGCGACCACCCAGCCGAGCCAGGGGCTCGCCAGCGCGAGCGCGCCGCCGCCGACGGCCAGCCCGCGCGCGAGTCCCCGGACCGACCGGTCTAGCCCGCCCCAGAGCACGAGGTAGCTCGCGACGACGAACAGCGCGTAGGTCGGGTGCGTCAGCCCCGTCAGCGCGACCGCGACGGCGCCCCCAACCAATGCTCGCCGACCGCCGTCGGTGAAGACGTGATAGCCGGCGTAGACCGCGGTCAGCGCGTACAGGAACGCGAACCCGCGGACGACGCCGCCCGCGGAGACGTGCCACTCCAGGACCTGCGGGTTCAGCGCGACCATCGCGGCCGTCGCGCTCCCGGCCGGGCGCGAGCCGGTGTAGTCCCGCCCGAGCAGGTACGCCGGGACCAGCCCGGCGACGACGGCGACGGAGGGCAGGAGTCGTGTGACAGTCACGGGGTCGAACCCCAGGTCGAGCAGGGCCGCGAAGACGTAGAACTGCAGCGGTGGGTACGCGAACGGGACGGTGACGGCGTAGCCGTCGACCGTCGCGGGCGGGACGTAGCCGTTCGCTGCGATCGCGGTGGCGATCTGCGCGTACAGCCCGCCGCCGTAGGCCGGATAGGGGTTCGTCGCCAGATAGACGCCGACGGCGACGACCCCCGGGACGAGCGCCAGGCCGAGCCAGCCCGCGTCGCGCCCGTCCAGCGGCGCCGCGCGGCGCAGTCGGGCGGCCAGCGAGAGCGATCGGTCGCGGGCGACGGCGTCGGTCGCGGTCATTCTCGCTCGACCCGGAGCGGGTTCCGGATCCCGAGGGACACGCCCGACCAGCGGTACTCCAGCCGACCCCACACGGGGACGGCGATAAGGAGCGCGACGATGGCGGCCGTTTCGAGGGGGCCGACCCAGCGCGGGAAGGCGTAGGCGATGCCGTTCTCGATCGACGGCGGGAGCGCCGCCAGCACGCTCCCCGAGACCGACTGGTTGGCCGCGGTCGGGTCGCGGTCCGGCAGACCGAGCGCGGCCGCGCTCTCGCCGCCCGCGCTCTCCTCGCCGGTCCCCAGCCGTTCGGCCTCGTAGGGGAACCCGACCGTGGCGCTCCACACCACTTCGCCCGAGCGGTCGACCTCCAGCACCCGGTCGCCGTTCGAGTCGGTGATAAGCGTGTGGCCGTTCGGCAGTCGGTCGGCGTCCCGCGGCCAGCCCAGCCGAGCGTCGCTCCAGGTCCACGACCGGTTCCAGCTCTCGCCCTCGCGCTGGTACTCGACGACCCGGCCGTTCTCGGAGTCGGCCACGAGCAGGGCGGGGCCGCCCCGTTCGGGCGGGACGTAGTCGGGGTTGTGCTGCTCGTAGAGGGTGTCGTGGTCGCCGTCCGTCCCGAGCGTCCAGTTCTCCAGGAGGCCCCGCTCGAAGTCGATGAAGGCGACCTGGTCGTGGTTGCGGAGGCTGACCATCGCGGCGTCGCGGCCGTCGACCTCGACGTGTTCCACGTCGTTGAGGTGCGTCCAGTCGGCGGGGAAGGGACCGCCGCTGTGAACGTCGAAGGCGGCCTGAGCGCTCCACTCCCAGGTGATCAGGTCGGTGGTCGTGTTGACGACGAAGACGCGGTCGCGGTCGATGTCGGCGACGAGCAGGCGGTGGTCGTCGATCCGGTCGACGTCGTGCCACCGGGTGGAGTGCTTGCCGGGCGTGACGCGGCTGAACACGTCGGTCGACTCGCCGGTGGTGAGGTTGACGCGCTCGACGCCGTTGCGGGTGCAGACCGAGCCGTCGCAGGCCTCGGGCGTGAGGTGGTCCGCGTAGACGAACTCGACGGTCGAATTCGTCCCGGCGACGGGGTCGACGTCCCAGTAGCGGGTGTGGTCGTTCTCGTGGTAGTAGATCCCCCCGTCGGCGGCGAAGGCGACCAGCTCGGCTTGCGCACGCGGGCCGTCGTTCTCGTCGGCGACGAAGGCGTTGGAGTCGGTGGCGACCACGGTCCGGCCGTCCCGCGGGTCGACGACCGGCGACAGGTCGCCCGTGCGCAGCGCCTGCTCGACCGAGGGGTCGCCGATCACGCGGTCGCTCGACCGCTCGGCCTCGACGTACCCGACCGCGACGATCCCGCTCGCGAGGGCGACGACGAGCGCCAGCGACACTCGGACAGTCCGGCGGTCGAGCATGCCCGGGGAGACGGGGCCGACCCACTAAGAGCGATCCCCGGCGATACCGTGGTCGGGCCCTGCCGCCCGTCGCCGGGTCCGGTGGACTCGTCGCTCGCAGGCCGAAGGAACTTGACCGTCGCCCCCCAACCGGCGGGAGAGATGGGGGAGTCATCCGAACCGACGTCGAGCCGACGCCGTACCCTGCTCCGGTCGCTGGCCGTCGGGGGGAGCCTGACGACCGTCGGGTGCATGCGCCGGCTGCGCGCGGCTTCGGGCTGGGAGTCGGTGTCGCCGGTGTCGGTCGAGATCGTGGCCCTCCCGGCGGACGCCGATCCCTACGCGTTGCGGGTCGCCCAGTCCGTCGCCCGGTGGTTCCGCGCGGCGGGACTGCGGGTGGCCGTCACGCCGGTCGCTCCCGAGGAGCTGTACCGCCGGGTGCTCATCCGCAACGACTTCGACGCCTTCGTCGGCCGCGTCCCCGCTCGCCTCCGCGAGCCCGACGGGCTCTACGCGCTGTTGCACTCGCGCTTTGGCTCCGAACCGGGCTGGCAGAACCCCTTCGGCTACGCGAACCTCGACGTCGACGAGCGGCTGACCGAAGCGCGGTCCGCGACCGGCGAGGCCCGAACGAAGGCGCTCGCCGCCGCCCAGCACAGTATCGCCCGGACCCAGCCGTTCGCGCTGGTCGCGTTTCCCGACGCCGTCAGGGCCGTCCGCGGCGACCGCTTCGCCGGGTGGACTCGCCGCGACTACCGGTCGCCGCTGGGGTATCTCGCGCTCGACGCGGCGCCGGACCGGCCGGCCGACGCGGCCGCGACCGCCCGAACGGCCCCCGACGGACCGGCGGGCACCCCGACCGAGCGAGCGACCGCCGCGGACGACCGGGCGACCACCCCGACCGACCCGGCGACGCTTCGCGTCGTCATCACCGACCGGCGACCGACGGAGAACCTCAACCCCCTGGCCGCGGAGTTCAGGTGGAGCACCGCCCTCACGGGGTTGCTGTACGACCGACTGGGCCGCGAGACGGGGGACGGGCGGGTCGAGCCGTGGCTGGCCGACGGCTGGGAGTTCGAGACCGTCGACGGTCGCCCGCGGGCGCGGGTCCGCCTCCGCGACGACCTCGTCTGGCACGACGACGAGCCGGTGACCGCGGCCGACGTGGCGTTCACCTACGCGCTGTTCTCGGACGTGACGCTCGGCCGGACCGACGAGTCGGCGGCGACGCCGACCGAGAGCGAGGCGGCCGTGGCCGCCCCCCGCTTCCGCGGTCGGAGCAGCCTCGTCGCCGACGCCGAGGCGCTCGACCGGCGGACGGTCGAGATACGGTTCGTCGACTGTACCGCCGAAGTCGCGACCCGCGCGCTCGCGGTCCCCGTCCTCCCCGAACACGTCTGGCGCGAGCGGACGGGACCGGCCTCGGTCGGTGGCGTCGACTTCGGCGCGGCCTCGGAGGTCCTCGTGAGCAACAACGTCCCGCCCGTGGGCAGCGGCCCGTTCACTTTCGAGCGCAACGTCCCCGGCGACCGCCTCGTGCTCGAACGCGACGACGACCACTTCCTCGCCGACGCCGCGCCCACAGATCTGCCGGGCGAGGCGGACGGGCTGCCATCGTACGAACGGATCGACGTGACCGTCGTCGGCGCCGACGAGACGGCCGTCTCGATGGTCGCGAACGGCGACGCGGACGTGACCGGCACCGCGGTCGGCGCCGAGACCATCCCGCGGATCGGCCGCGCGGAAGGGGTCGACCTGGTCGTCGGTCGGTCGGCGTCGCCGTACGTCCTCGGCTACAACACTCGCCGGCCGCCGCTGACGAACCCCCGGTTCCGGAACACGCTCGGCCACCTCGTCGACCGCCGGGCGCTGGTCGAGGACGTGTTCGACGGCTACGCCTGGCCCGCGGCGAGCCCGCTGGCCGGGACCGGCTCGGTCTCCTCGGACCTCAGGTTCGAGGACGGCCACCCCGTGACACCTTTCCTCGGCTCGGACGGCACCATCGACGCCGCCGCGGCGCGGGCGGCGTTCCGCGAGGCCGGCTACGAGTACGACGACGGGACCCTCGTGGGGCGCGACTGATGGGGCTCGCGACCGTCCTCGCGCAGCTGGCCGCCGTCGTCGTCGCGCTCCACCTCCTCGGGCTGGCGACGGTCGTCGGCCGCGACCGGCTGGCCGGCGCCCCGAGTCGAGTGCGGGCGAACCTCCGGCGCGTCGCGCCGACGCTCGGCCTGCTCGTCGTCGTCCTCGCCGTCAACGGGGTCGTCCGCGACGTGGGCGTCGAGCTCTCGTGGCTCATCGGCGTCAACGTCACCGGCGCCATCCACGCGCTGGAAGGGGGGTTCGTCGCCCGCCTCCAGTCGTTCGCCGCCCCGCCGCTGACGGCCTACTTCAGCGCCGTCTACGTCTTCGGCTACGCCTTCCTCGTCACTTTCCCGGTCGTCGCCTATCTGGCCTGCGAGGACGACCGCCCGGTGCGGACGCTGCTGGTCGCCTACGCGGTCAACTACGCGCTCGGACTGGTCTGCTACGTCTTCTTCATCTCCTACGGGCCCCGGAACGTCACCCCCGAGGCCGTCCGGTCGCTGCTGTACACGAACTGGCCTCAGGCTGTCTCTTATACACATCT